>JAXMBV010000001.1:0-617953 GCA_046349695.1 Planctomycetaceae bacterium
CAGATCCTGTTGCGTTCTACAGCGAAAAGCGTCCTCAAACGGCATCCGTCGTCTGGAGTCTGCGGGACTTTGTGTGGCACGACGCAGAATGGATCGAGAAGCGTTCGCGGACGGACTGGCTGCGAGCCCCGGTCTCCATCTACGAAATTCATCTTGGGTCATGGAAGCGTCCCAAAGACGGACGGATGTACTTCAACTACCGTGAACTGGCTCATGCTCTGGCGGACTATGTGGCCGAGGCCGGGTACACGCACATTCAGCTGCTGCCAATCACTGAGCATCCGTTTGATGGTTCATGGGGCTATCAGACGACCGGCTATTTTGCACCAACATCGCGTTTTGGATCGCCGCATGATTTTCAATACTTCGTTGATCACATGCATCAGCGAGGGATCGGGGTGCTGGTCGACTGGGTACCAGGTCATTTCCCGACGGATGCTCATGGTCTTGCGAACTTCGACGGAACCTGTCTGTACGAACATGCGGATCCTCGGCTTGGATACCATCCTGACTGGAACACTTTGATCTTCAACTACGGCCGGCGTGAGGTCAGCGAGTTTCTGATTTCGAGCGCTCGATTCTGGTGCGATGTGTATCACGTCGACGGGATTCGAGTGGATGCCGTTGCCTCGATGCTGTACCTGGACTATTCACGCGATTCCGGCCAATGGATTCCGAACCAGTATGGCGGCCGGGAAAACCTGGAGGCGATCGAGTTCCTGCGTCGCATGAACATCATGCTGCATGGGGAGTTTCCTGGTGTTGTGACGATTGCGGAAGAATCGACGGCATGGCCCGGCGTCTCACGTCCGTGCTATACGGGCGGTCTTGGCTTCACGATGAAATGGGACATGGGATGGATGAACGATACTCTTCGGTTCATGCGACGTGAGCCGATCTATCGCAACTATCACCTGAATGATCTCACGTTCCGCAGCATCTATGCTTTTTCGGAGAACTTCGTGCTTCCTCTGTCGCACGATGAAGTCGTGCACGGAAAGAAGTCTCTCCTGTCGCAGATGTCCGGCGACACATGGCAGAAGTTTGCCAACCTTCGACTGCTGCTGGCATTGCAGTACACCGGTCCGGGAAAGAAGCTCCAGTTCATGGGGACGGAAGTCGGACAATGGACCGAATGGAACCATGACGCCGAAGTTGACTGGCCACTGCGCACCTTCGAAACTCATGAAGGCGTGCGCCGCATGGTCTGTGATCTCAATCGAGTCTACAGCAGCGAGAAGGCTCTGCATGACGGCGACTGCGACGGGAAGGGTTTCCAGTGGATCGTCGGTGATGACCAGACAAACTGCGTGATGGGCTGGGTCCGTCGCTCCATTGATCAAACCGAGTTTGTGGTAGTCGTGAGCAACCTGACTCCTGCGCCACGAGAACAATATCGCCTCGGAGTCCCTTCACCGGGATTCTACAAAGAGATCTTCAACAGCGACTCTGCGTGGTACGGCGGAGCGGGGATTGGAAATCAGGGTGGTGTGTATTCGAAGCTGGAACCATCGCACGGGTTCGCGTCCAGCATTGCGATTACCGTGCCGCCGCTGGCGACTGTCGTCTTTCGAGGAATCGTGGCCGCAGAAAAGAAGCCTGCCTGACGACGCCAACTTGACCGGTTGTAGTGGAACTCGCCAGAGTTCCTGCCAGCAGCGAAATGTTTGGGATCTCTGGCGAGATCCACTACGTATTTTGGGTGAAATGCGACGAATCCGCTGCCGATCGAAGTTCCATCGAACCCACTGCTGAGGCATGTGTCTTTCCACGAGGCCTTTTGCAACGGCCGCGGGCCCTGACTTCTCAGTCTCAGACCGTTCTGAGAGCCCGGTTGACCGGATGAGATTCGGATTGTCCAATCCACGCCATTCCAGTGCCTGTTTGTTCATTCCCGATACGATTTTTATGACTCGCCAAATCCTCGTCACTGCTGCTCTGCCCTATGCCAATGGCCATATTCACATTGGGCATCTGGTGGAGTACATCCAGACGGACATCTGGGTCCGTTTCCAGAAGCTGCAGGGAAACAACTGTCGTTTCTTCTGCGCGGATGATACTCACGGTACCGCTATCATGATTCGCGCGCGGCGAGAAGGGCGGAGTGAAGAAGCGGTCATCGCGGATATGCGAGAAGCTCACGTCCGTGACTTCAGCGGTTTTCAGATCGAGTTCGACAACTACGGCAGCACGAACAGTCCGGAAAATCGAGAACTCTGCGATCGCATCTGGGCGTCGATTCGTCGAGCCGGCCTGGTGAAGGAGAAGGACGTTGAGCAGCTGTACGATCCGGTTGCGGGAACGTTCCTCGCCGACCGCTTCGTTCGCGGCACGTGTCCTCGATGTGGAGCAGAAGATCAGCCTGGCGACAACTGCAGTGCCTGCGGCGCGACTTATACGCCGGCGGATCTGAAGAACCCAAGGAGTACTCTGTCGGGCGCTGTTCCCGAAGTCCGCGCCGCGGAGCATCTCTTTATTGAGCTGGAACAGCTGCACGACTTCCTGAATGAATGGACGCAGGACGGAACTCATCTGCAGCCGGAAATCGCGAAGTATCTGAAAGGGCACTTTCTGGGTGAACCGCTGCGAGACTGGGACGTCTCACGGCCGGCACCCTACTTTGGCTTTGAGATTCCCGACAAGAAGGGACATTACTGGTACGTCTGGTTCGATGCGCCGATTGGTTACATGGCGTCGACTCTGGAATGGTGCCGCAAGAACGGTGACGATCTTCAGAACTGGTGGGGTGCGGAATCAAAAGCGGAGATTCATCATTTCATCGGCAAGGACATCACGTACTTCCATACGTTGTTCTGGCCAGGCATGCTGAAGACAGCCGGATGCAATCTTCCCACGAAAGTCCACATCCATGGTTTCCTGACCGTGGGTGGAGAAAAAATGTCGAAGTCCAAAGGCACGTTTGTCATGGGCTCGACGTTTCTGAAACATCTTCCGCCTGCTGGGCTAAGGTATTATTACGCCAGCAAGCTGGGACCGGGTCTGGATGACATTGACCTGAATCTGGACGAGTTTGTTTCACGATTCAACACGGATCTTGTCGGCAAGGTTGTCAACATCGCCTCGCGCTGTGCTGGCTTCCTTGAAGGACAGAATCTGAGCGATGTTTATCCGGACGACGGTGGTTTGTTTGCTGCCGGGGCGGAAAAAGGCGATGCAATTGCGGCGTTCTATGAAGACTGCAATTACAACGCTGCAACTCGTGAGATCATGGCTCTGGCGGACAAGGCCAACAAGTTCGTCGATGATCGTCAACCGTGGGTGATTCGAAAGGATCCTGCGCGGGCCGATGAACTTCGCGATGTCTGCACGATCACGCTCAATCTCTTCCGACAGATCGTGACGTATCTGGCACCGATTCTGCCGAGCCTTGCAAAGCAGACGGAAGAACTGCTGAACCGACCCATTTCAAACTGGGCGGAAGCTCAGAAACCTCTCACTGGAACTCCGGTGAGTCCATTTACCCATTTGATGAAACGTATCGATACGAAGCAGGTTGAAGCGATGATTGAAGAGAGCAAAGAAGCAATGGCAGCGGAAGCGGGTGCAGCTCCGGCGGCACCAGCTCCGGTGGAACCGAGTTTCCATCCGGCTGACACCTGGAAGGACTCCGGCGACGCCATGAAGAATGAACCACTTGCAGCGGAATGCACGATCGACGACTTTGTGAAGGTTGACCTTCGAGTCGCTCGTGTGATCGAAGCGAAGCATGTGGAATCAGCCAACAAGCTTCTTCAGCTGACACTGTCTCTCGGTGGCGGCGAAACTCGCAATGTGTTCGCCGGAATCAAATCAGCGTACAAGCCTGAAGATCTCGTCGGGCGGCTGGTCGTCATGGTTGCCAACCTGAAGCCTCGACAGATGAAGTTTGGGCTGAGTTCCGGAATGGTCTGTGCCAGCGGCAGCGGTGGACCGGAAGTCTTCCTGCTGTCCCCTGATACAGGAGCGGTTCCGGGACAACGGGTTCACTAACGAAAACGCCACCGACAAAATCGGTGGCGTTCTCTTTTTGTGTCACAGGATCTCTGGCGAGATCCACTACGGATTACTTCGAGCAACAGTCGCCGGCTGGACAGCAGGCGCCTGTCTCGCAGCATGCTCCCGTGCAGGCACAGTCTCCGCCGACATCACATGCACATCCAGCGTCGACGCATTCACAGGCGTCGCAAACGCAGACATCGCAGCATGCACATGGTGATGCTGATTTGGATGACGATGAGAATGCTCCAAAGGCGAATGGAGCAGCAAGGCACAGGACGGCCATAGAAACAGCGAACTTCTTCATGAGAATTTCTCCGGAACGAAATGAAATGAATCAAAGAATGAACGATTCAAAAACCATTTCGAAAGGATTAATTCCGCCACACGCACAGCAATGCCTGAGTGCGGTTCTTTGGCTGTTGGTGCAGAGCATCCGGCTTGAAATCACCGCCGGGTGATTCGCTGGAAATGACCAGCGAATGGAATTCCGCAACCAGCGGAATGGCTCCCGCCAGGAACGAACCTGTCTTTGTTACCGGCACGAACGACGGACTGACCCGAGCTTCCGGCTGACAGCATTCACAGGCCGACGCCGTCAGTTCACAGCAGGATTTCTTAGGTGCTTTAGAAGACTTGCGACAGCAATCGCTGGATTGCTCTCTGTCACTGCGAGCCTTGCAGCAGCTTGCTTTTGATTCGGCTCCCTTGCTTTCCGCAATGGCTGCTCGCACACAGCAGCAGGGCGAAAGCACAAACACTGGCACAAAGATCACGGCGAGCGAAAGAATGAGCCGCCCAGCGAGTGATACAAGTTTGTGCAGTCCAGCATTCATACGGGTTTGCCAGCGCTTTTGAAGAAGTCCGAACCACTCTTCATCGAGTGTGCGTGTCGGTCAATTGATGCTACGATTCAAATCGGAGTGCATCAAGGTGAATTCCTGCGTTCGTCGAATATCCGACTCGGTTTCACCCAGCGCTTCGTGAACGATCTTACAGAAAACACCATTTATTCAGCCTGATTTCTCCAGTATGAAGCATCCGTGGACTCTTCGTTCCCGTCATCTGCAGGGCGGCCGACTGCCTGTGCTGATGGGAATTTTGAACCTGACACCGGACAGTTTTTCCGACGGCGGCCTGTTCAACACCACCGACCAGGCGATCGCCCAGGCCTTGAAGCTGCAGTCCGACGGCGCGGAGATACTGGACATCGGCGGCGAATCAACTCGCCCCGGCGCGACACCGGTTTCGCTTGAAGACGAACTGAGCCGCACGATCCCGGTGATCAAAGCTCTTGCCGACAAGATCACGATTCCGATCAGTATCGATACGACCAAAGCCGAGGTAGCTCGACAGGCGCTCGAAGCAGGCGCGGAGATCGTGAATGACATTTCCGGGCTGACGTTCGATCGAGACATGCTGAGTGTCTGTCGAGATTACGATGCGGGAATCTGCCTGATGCATATTCAGGGAACACCGCAGACCATGCAGCAGTCTCCGACGTATGCCGATGTGGTTTCGGAAGTGACTGAGTTCCTTCAGCAGCAGGTCGATCGTTGTCTGATGGCCGGCATCGCTCCGGAGCGAATCTGCATCGACCCGGGGATTGGATTCGGCAAAACAGCGGAGCACAACCTGAGTCTTCTGAAGTCGATTGAGAAGCTTCAGAATTCGCTTCAGCGGCCGGTGCTGATCGGACATTCCCGCAAACGATTCCTCGCAAAGATCCTCGGGCGCCCCGTCGAAGAGCGGGAAGCCGGAACCGTAGGAGTTTCCATCGCGCTGGCGGAACAGGGAACCGACGTCCTGCGAATCCACGACGTTCGCGCCGTCAAAGATGCTTTGGTGGCCTGGGACACGATACGAACCTCCTGAGTCACCTGGTGTTCACCGGAGCGTCATTGCCACGCTGGCCAACGGTTGCGATGAAACAAATTTCATAAGGCGCGAAGAGAAGACATGGGCGGATCATTCTGGCGAGGACAAAAGGCAGTGCGAGTCATCCTTGGATCGCGTTCACCGCGACGTCAGGAACTGATCCGTTCGATCGTCCCATCAGAACTGTTGACCATTCTACCTCCTTCAAGTCCCGATGAGCCTGGCTTTGATGGCCTGCGTCTTGATGCAGAGATTGCAGAACGACTGCTGGAGATCGTGCGGATGAAGCATGCTTTGGTCCGGCAACAGGCGGAAGATCGCCAACTCACCTCGCCCGATGATTCTGCTCCGATCATCGTTGCTGCGGACACAACCGTCATTGCCGGCGAACTGGATGGAGAACGAGTGGTCCTTGGCCAGCCCGGCGAACCGAATTGGAAGGACGATGTCTCGACGTGGATGGCACGCTATCTGTCCGGCAGGACCCATCAGGTCTGGACGGCGATCAGGGTTTCGAGAGGAAACGTTTTCCGGGAGCAGATCGTTCGTTCGGCCGTAGGTTTTCGCCCGTTGTCAGACAATCAGATTCAATGGTATTTGTCGATTGGCGAGTCTCAGGGCAAGGCCGGCGGTTACGCAATCCAGGGCATGGCCAGCGTCTTTGTTGAGTCTGTCCAGGGGAGCCTGACGAATATCATTGGTCTTCCGCTGGCGGAAGTGGTGGGATTGATGGATGAAGTAACGTAGCCCGTCACTCCGTGGCAGCACTCTTCTCAGCGCGGTACCAGGCAAGGAACAACGGCACATAAAAGCACGCCCCAAGAACATGCGCTAAAATCCCGACCGGTACAGAGATCATCATGAACGGGATGCCGATCAGATAGAAGCCGACAACCCAAACGATCCACAGCAAACTTCCTGCCAGCGCGAGTCCACGTAGTTTCTGGATTCGCAGATACAGCTGTAGCATCCATGCCTGAAAAGGCCGTCCATTGCTGAAGAGGCGGTGGAGCAATCTTGAGATGAACTCGACAAGCGGAAACCCGAGGAACCACACGATCACGCTGAGCATTGCCAGTTCAATGAACCCCAGGATCACAAATTCGAACGACAACATTTCAGCAAAGTAGTACACATTCAAAATTGCCGGCAGCAGCAGGAACAACATGGCGATCCTGAATCGCGATAACGCCAGGGATCGAAGTTCAACAGGAGGCAGCGTTGATCGGTCTGCTTGATGAGGAGGTTCGTAGGGATTGACGTCCATGAGCTTCGTCCTTCACCTCGAAGATTTACACCGGACAGCACACCGGAATGACCTGATTCTCTGCGACCGCGAAGACCTGATCATTGTCCTGCAGAGTCAGTGACTTTCCATCAACGAACGGGCTGAAGGCTGGCAGAATCAACTGATGAGATCGCAGCAGAAAGCACGGCAGTCGCAGCGAATCTCTGCCTCGCCCGGACAATCGGACAACCGGATGAAGGTGCCCGGCGAGACAGACAGCATCCGTCGGCTCTGGCAGCGGAATGTGCCTTAAACCCAGCGGCCCCAGCACCGAAGGTTCATCGACGCAGTGAATTTTCCACTCAGTCGGCGGATCACCCGCAGCGTCATCGTGGTTGCCTCGCACGAGAACAATTTCCAGCGCCGCATGACTTTCCCGCCATGAAGCAATTTCCTCAAAGACCGTTTCGGATCGGCCCCGACGAGCATGCAGCAGATCACCGAGCACGATCAGCTTCTGAGGATTCAGTCGTTCGATCAGGCTTGTCAGACGGCTTAGAGATTCATGAGTCTGATCGGGCACGGGGATGGAGGAAAACCGGAATGTTGCCTCCTTGCCGAAATGAGTATCCGCGATCAGCAGCGTACCTTGACGTTCCCACCAGACAGCGCGTTCAGGAAGCAAGTGCAGCACTTCATTGCCGAGCACGAATTCCACACACTTCCTGTCTGCCGCGTTTTCCATGTCCGGTAGTGTTAGCTGTTTTGAATCTGCGACAAGGCTCGACAGACTCGCTTTGCTACAGAATTTCCGCAATTTTCGCCACGATTGGGCAGGCCGATTCATCAGCGTTGGATTAGTTTCCTGTTCACTCTATCATGTGCGGTTCAATGGCCGCGCTGGACTTCAGGTGCGGCAGGAATTTCAGGCTCCGGCGATGTATCACCTCGCATCGGAGGCCGTTTGTCTTAATCGGAAGGTACTGGAAATGGGGTTGTTTGCCGGTAAGAAGGGCATTGTTCTGGGCGTCGCGAATGAGCGATCCATTGCATGGTCCATTACGGAAAACCTGCACCGGGAAGGTGCGGAAATGGGCTTCACACATCTGCCGGATTCCGGCGATCGTCCAAAGAACTACAACAAAGTTGCCAAGCTGGTTGACCCAGTCGGCTCAAAATTTCTGCTGCCGCTTGATGTCTGCAACGACGATCACATCGAAGCTCTGATGGCGAAGACAGCCGAGGTTTTTGGCCAGGTCGACTTCATCGTCCATAGTATTGCATTTGCTCCGCCGGCAGACCTGACTGGTCCCACGTATGCCTGCAGCCGAAACGGATACAAGCAGGCGATGGAAATCAGTGCCTACAGCCTGCTGGCGATTGCCGGTGCGGCAAAGAAGAAGGGACTGCTGAGCGCCAATTCCAGCATTCTGACTCTGTCGTATTTCGGCGGAGAAGAAGTCATTCCCGGCTACAACCTGATGGGAATCTGCAAGGCCGCTTTGGAATGCGGTGTTCGATACCTCGCCAGCGAACTCGGCCCCGCGGGAACTCGAGTCAATGCAATCAGCGCTGGTCCGCTTCGCACGGTCAGCTCCAGCGGCGTTGGTGACTTCGACAAAATGCAGATCGTCAACGCGTCGATTTCTCCGCTGCGTCGAAATCTTGATGGCGATGAAGTCGGAAAAATGGGCATGGTCATGCTCAGCGATCTTTCCAGCGGCATGACGGGAGAAGTTGTTCACGTCGACTGCGGCTTCAACATCATGGGAGCACCTCCGGCAGACTTCCTCGACAGCATGCAGAAGGGCTAACAGAACTCACGAGAGTTCCCGGCTCAAGCTGGTAGTGGAACTGACCAGAGTTCCGGCCCGAACTGTTAGTGGAACTCGCCAGAGTTCCCTGCAAACAAATCGGATTGCAATTCATCAGTGCTACCGGAAAGAGCCAGAAGGAAGTTGTTTCCTTCTGGCTCATTTTCTATGAGAGATAGCGAGTTATCGTGTTGAGTCCCAAACGCATCGGTATTGCAGTCGTTGAGTCCGCGGGCTGCATTCTTGTTGGCAAACGATCCGGAAATGTGCCCCTGCCAGGAATGGACGAATTTCCCGGTGGCAAGTGCGAATCCGATGAGACGCCTCGTGCCTGTGCCGTGCGGGAATGTCGCGAGGAAACCGGGCTGCTTGTCGTTCCCCGTGATCATCTGGCAACTGTGCCATGGAGTTATCCGCACGGAGACGTGGAACTGCACTTCTGGCGCTGCGGTCTAGGTCCAGGACTGCCCGATCACGCTCAACCTGTTGCCCCGTTTCGATGGGTGCCATTTCGTGATCTGAGTGGACTGAATTTTCCGCCCGCGAATGAACAGGTACTTCAGATCCTGCTTCAGACCTCTGAGTCAGAGTGACCAGGGTAGAGCGACTGTCCTCAGTCGCTTCCCAGTTCTCCGAATCATCGGGGGCAATGCGGACAGCCTGAGCAGAAGGAAGTGTAGGAGCGGCAGGGACCGGAGGGCTTGCGCCCTTCCGCTATTTTTGGACGGGACCCATGCGGCTATTTTGGTGATGTCATTTCTGGCAGCCGGGGCAGTAGAACGTTGAACGCTGAGCCTGCACGATTCGGCGGATCTCGGATTGCCCGCAGGCGGGACACGTCTGCCCGGCGCGATCATAGACTTGATGATGGTTCTGATATCCTCCGTCTTCCGCCAGAGCATTGCGGTAGGTTCCGTCGTTGAGCGTGGAGCCTTCGTAGCGGATCGCCGTCGACAGAATCTCCCTGGTCGCATCCGCCATCTTTTCAATCTCCGACTTCCTGATCCTTGATGCCTTGCGTTTCGGTGAGATTCCGCATCGATGAAGAATTTCGCTGGCATACAGATTGCCGATGCCCGCAACAAGTGCCTGATCCAGCAGCGCGACTTTGATCGGGCGGTCTGTCTTTTTCAAACGCTGTCCCCATTCCTCGACCGTGATCTCCAGAGCATCCGGCCCAAGACGCTGCTGAAGCTCAGCAAACTGTGAAGCGGAAAGCAGCGAAAGCGTCCCGAGTCCTCGCCTGTCCCAGAACTCAACCGTATCCGATTTGCCCCGCTGCTTCGGGAAATGCCAGCACACTCGACGATGTTCCAGTGAGGGTGCGGATTCAACGAGTAGCAGTCCCGTCATTCGAGGTTCGATGATCATGACGGAGCCGGAGTCGAGGAAGAACAATGCTCGCTTCCCAAGTCGTCCAACCCGCTCAATGACTCGCCCACTCTGCGCTTCAAACTGCTGACGCGAGGGGATAACCGGGATTGGGCGTCGTGAGCATTCCAGGAATTCCACCTTCAGCAACGGTCGACCTTCACAATGGCGTCGAACACCTCGCACCATGGTTTCAACTTCAGGTAACTCCGGCATCTAGGGGACCTTTTGCGACTTAGGAGCCTGTGGAAAAGGGAATGAGCGGCATTTGCCAGGCCGCGTGGTTCTGGTGGCGAGGCCCAACGATGCCCGAGGATGGGCAATGATTAATGGTTAATGAACAATGAAAAGTGCAAATTGCGAATGCCGGCAACCCCACACATTCTAATGCCCTTGTTCTTTTGCCTTCAGCGATTTTCCCACAAAGCCTTTTCCCCCAATAGTTTAGGAGTGACGGAGGTGTTTTCCATCCACCACAGTGCCACGGAAAGCTTCCTTCAGGGAAAACCCGAAAAACATGGCTCAGGTGCGGATGATTTGAACGGATCATCGTTTTACTCGATACAGCCGATTTCCTAGTACATTTGGGGTTTTTCGTAAAAACCGGCGCTATGGGGAATTGGAGGAATCTTCTTGACGCTGAGTGTTCGCACGACGATGCTAGACAAAGGTATTTTCTGCGCCGTGCGCGGTACTGCGCGATCGTCAGTTTGTTCAAGACGGACGAAATTGAATTTTCGGGAACCTGGTGAGGTCTTCTCAATGCCACTGTCATCAATTGCCGTGTCCGAATATCGCTCCCGCTGGACCCGAATCTTTCGAAAGGGCATGCGAGCCGCTTTGTGCATGACAGTGCTGAGCGGCTCTGTCTGGGCAGGTGATCAGACAAAGGAAGAAGTGCCCCCTCTGATGCAGTCATCACGCCTGCGAGCCGAATCGCGAATGGCTGCGGAGCGCGGTGAGTTCATTCTGGCCGCAGAGAAGCTGGAACAGGCGGCACTCACTGTTGGTGACCGAACAACGGCACAGAAGGCCGCGAACTCCAAAGAACAGCTTCAGGTGAATGGTGGGTCGCAGGCCGACTTCACGTCCCTGATGCAGCTGATTATGGAGCAGACTTCGCCACCAGCGCTGTGGGTTCAGAACGGCGACGAAATTGGTTCGATGACCCCATTTCTTCAGGGTGTGTTCGTCGGTGCTCCTGCAATTGCAGAAGCTATGGCAATGACAACCGACAACAGCCGTCTGATCACCGCAGCCGAACTTGCTCGTTCAGCAAACGGCAACAGCAACGTCCATGAATCTTCCCGCCTGCGTCTTGTCTCGCTGCCACGGCTTGAGCAGCACATTCAGGACCTGAAGGCCGCCGGCAAGCCAGTCACTGAAGACATGAAGACGCTGGCTGGTCTGACCAGTGTCGAATTCCTGTTCGTGTTTCCGGACACTGGTGACGTCGTCATCGGCGGTCCAGCCGGCGACTGGAAGAAGGGCGAAGACGAGCGTTATCTGAACATCGATAACAATCGCCCAACTCTGCAGCTTGATGACCTGGTGACTCTGAGCCGAACGTTCAGCTCAAATGGCCAGGGGTTCTTCATGTGCACGATTGACCCAAAGCCAGAGCAGGTCAAGGCCGTAAAGGAACTGGCTTCCAGCCTGAAACTGTCTGCCGGAAATGTTCGTGAAACCGCTGAGAAGCTCGAAGAGACACTGGGGCTGCAGAATGTGCATGTCGCTGGTGTGCCTGCTGATTCACGCGTCGCAAGCGTGATCGTTGATGCTGACTATCAGATGAAGCTGATCGGTATCGGCGAGCGCAAAGGCGCTGACGGAATGAAGAGCTACTTTGAGCTGGTTGGTCGTGACGAGCGTCGTGGTTCATCCATGGATGCTCTCCGCTGGTGGATGACAGTCGGATACGACGCGATCCAGGTGGCGCCAAACGGCCTGTCGTACGAGTTCTCCGGACGTTCGATTCGCTGTCTGTCAGAAAATCAGATTGTTGGTAACGACGGCACTCGACAGTCAACTGGCAAGGCTGACGGAGCCAACGCAGAGTTCGCGCAGCTCTTCACTGAGAATCTGCCAGCACTGGCTGAGCAGGATGTGGTGTTCGCAGACCTTCAGAACATCTTTGACCTGGCACTTGCAACCACCATCGTCAATACGATGGGTCTGCAGCGACAGGCTGGATGGCAGCCGGAAGTGTTCACGGTCGGCAGTGATTTTGAAACTCAGGCGGTCGACGTTCCTGAAGAGCTGATGACTGCAGCAAACTTCAAGACCTACCGTGGTGGCGAGATCATGATTCAGGTGGCTGGAGGTATCCGAGCCGACATGAAGTCCGTGGTCAGCAATCCAAAGAACTTCGAAATCTCTCCTGAAGTGGCCAAAGCCGCGAAGAATGCAAACCCTGTTGGTCAGGGTGGCCGCTGGTGGTGGGACGCCGCTGCTCGCTAATGATGGCTGAAGAGCCTTCGTCACAGAGCTGAACAAAACGAAAAAGGCGGAGCAATGGCTTCGCCTTTTTCACTTGGTCTGGACGAAACTCCGCGCTGTGCCACAATACGGGGTAAGTCGATGCTTGATGTTGCAATTGATATCGTGCAGTAAAGAATTGGTAGTGGATCTCGCCAGAGATCCTGCGACATGCGTTGATGAAGGGAACTCTGGCGAGTTCCGCTACCGTCGGAATCCCTGAACAGCTTCCGTTCATAAGAATGTGAGTGTATGGCTTCGTCGCGACCTTCAAAACCAGGCTCTTCTGACAGCGATCAGCGGCAGATCGTCTGTCAAAACCGCCGCGCGCGGCATGAGTACGACATTCTGGATGAACTGGACTGTGGCATTGTTCTGACCGGCAGCGAAGTCAAGAGTATCCGCAACAACAAGATCTCGATCGAAGAAGCGTATGCTCGCGTCGACAACAATGAAGTCTGGTTGATTGACTGCGACATCGCCGAGTATGCCGAAGCATCGATCTACAATCATGCTCGGCAGCGAAAGCGCAAGCTTCTGCTTCATCGCCGCGAAATTCGCAAGTTCGCCGAGGTTGCGGAGAACGACGGTCTGACGCTTGTTCCGCTTGCAGTCTTCTTTCAAAACGGCCTGGTCAAGGTGCGGCTTGCCATCGTGAAAGGCCGAAAGCTCCACGACAAACGGCAGAGGATGAAAGAGCAAACGGATCGTCGCGAAATGCGGGATGCTCGAATGAAGGCCGTCGCAAACGCCAGAAAGCCTCGCTGAATGACGGTAGAATCTGTAGTGGATCTCACCAGAGATCCCTTGGTTTGCGTCGCAAAAGATCCATGCACTTTCGTCGCCATTGATCCGACGGCTTTCCTTGATGAAGGGAACTCTGGTGAGTTCCGCTACAAGTTGGGTGATGGAAGGAACTCTGGCGAGTTCCACTACTTCGATGGACCAATGAGTTCTTCAAGATTCGACTGATCGCGGTATGGCGTCCATCATTCTTTCGACTCTGAACGCCCGCTACACGCATTCCAGCTTCGGCCTGCGCTATCTGCTGGCCAACATGGACGATCTGCGATCGGAGACGGTGCTGAAAGAGTTCACCATTCACGATCTGATCCCGGACATTCTGAGCGATCTGCTGGCGATGAATCCTCGAATCGTCGGCTTCGGCGTCTACATCTGGAACGTCGAAGCACTGACGAAGCTGGTCGCTGATCTCAAGCGAGTTCGTCCGGACATATTGATTGTGCTCGGCGGTCCTGAAGTCTCCTACGAAACGGACCAGCAACCGATCGTTCAGCTTGCGGACTACGTCATCACGGGAGAGGCGGATCATGAGTTTCGCAACTTGTGTCGATCGCTGCTCAGTGACACGAAGCCGGGCGCAAAGATTCTGCATGCCGCGGTCCCGGAACTTCCAGCCATCCAGTTGCCGTACCATGACTACAGTGATGAAGACATTCGAAACCGTGTCATTTATGTGGAAGCATCACGCGGCTGTCCGTTCACCTGCGAATTCTGTCTGTCCGCGCTCGACATCCCCGTTCGCCAGTTTCCGCTCGACTCTTTCCTGACGGAAATGCAGCGGCTCCTGGACCGCGGAGTACGACAGTTCAAATTTGTGGATCGGACCTTCAACCTGAATCTGCGAGTCAGTCGTGCGATTCTGGAGTTCTTTCTGGGGAGGATTGAGTCAGGGCTGTTCCTTCATTTCGAACTGATCCCGGACAGACTTCCGGAGTCACTTCGCGAATTGATCGCACGATTCCCCGCGGGGGCGCTTCAGTTTGAGATTGGAATTCAGACATTTGATCCGGAGACGTGTCGGCTGATCAGTCGTCCGCAGGACAATGAACAGGTTGAGTCAAACCTTCGATGGCTTCGAGCCAACACGAGCGTCCATCTGCATACCGATCTGATTGCGGGCCTGCCGGGGGAGTCCATCGAGAGTTTTGCTGCGGGCTTCGACCGCTTGTTCCGACTTCGTCCGCAGGAGATTCAGGTTGGTATCCTGAAGCGACTTCGAGGCACGCCGATCATTCGGCACGATGTGGAATGGCAAATGGTTTACAGCCAGCATCCACCCTATGAGATTCTCAGCACGAAGCTGATGAGTTTCGAACAGCTGCAGAGCATTCGGCGCTTTGCGCGAGTTTGGGACCTGGTCGGGAACAGCGGCAACTTTCTGGAATCGCTGCCCCTGATGCTGGACGATCAGCAGTCTCCATTCGGGACCTTTGTTTTGTTCACCGAGTGGCTGATGAAGGAAGAAGGACGCCGCCATGGAATCGCCCTTGGTGCGCTTTTCGAAGTCGTGTTTCGATTCCTGACCGAGATCCAGCACCGCGATGCACAGGAATGCGCGAGAGTGTTGTGGGCGGACTATACTCGTGGCGGCCGACGAGACCGGCCTTCCTTCCTTCGACCATTCTCCCTTCCAAACGTTGTGACTCGCGTGAGAGAATCTGAATCGTCCCCAGCGCGGCAGCAGAGGCACCTTGGAAAAGACCAGTAGCCGACCCCTGGCGAACCTCGCTGATATCATTCCGGGCTGGATCCTGCGACAATGCCCGTCAGAAAGAAACACCGCCCGATTGTCGAAACTGGTATAAAGCAGGATGAAGCATGACAACTCTCGAAGCCAGACGCTGGGACAACGGACAGGCGGTACGTATCCGAATGCTCAATGGCAAAATCGTCTCTATTCTTGCCTCTGAGTCGTCTGATGCCGACCTGCCCTTTGTCGGCCCTGGGCTCTACGACATTCAGCTGAACGGTTACCGTGGCATCTGGTTCAGCAGTGAGACTCTCACTGAAGACCATGTGGAACAAGTCATCGTAGACTTTGCACAGAACGGAATCACTCGATGTCTTCCAACGCTGATCACGAATTCCTTTGATGCCATTGCCCACGGACTGCACACGATTCAGAACGCCTGCAGACGATCGGCGATCGTTCGACATGTTGTTGCCGGATGCCATATTGAAGGGCCGTACATCTCACCGGAGAATGGGCCACGCGGAGCACATCCGCTTCAGCATGTTCGAGCACCATCGATTTCGGAGCTTATGAAGTGGCAACAGATTTCCGGAGGACAGGTGCGGCTCATGACCATGGCTCCTGAGTGGCATGGCTCGGCGGACTTCATTCGGTCTGCGGTTGGGTCAGGGATTGTGATTGCCATCGGGCATACTGCCGCCACTTCGGAAGTGATTCTACAGTCGATCGATGCGGGAGCGACATTGGGAACACATCTGGGCAATGGATGTGCTGCAATGATTCCCCGTCACGACAATACATTTTGGCCACAGCTGGCCGACGACCGATTGACCTGCAGTGTGATTGCAGACGGCTGGCATGTTCCTGCGACGATGCTGAAGTGTGTTGCCCGCTGCAAGCCACAAGACCGGATTGTCCTGACGTGTGATGTCTCAGGGTTTGGAGGATGTTCGCCGGGGCGTTATTCCTCTGGAACTGTTGATGTCGATGTGCTCAGCGACGGCCGTATTGTCGTGGCCGGACAAACCCAGTTCCTGGCAGGATCCGGAGCACTCACGGGAGAGTGTGTCCTGAGATTTGCTGCCGCTTCCGGATTGAGTCTCTGTGAGTCCTGGGCACTCGCCTCCACTACACCGGCCAGGATCGTGGGGGATACAGCCTCAGAGTTGAAAGAGGGAGCCATCGCCAGACTCACAGTCTTCCGCACAAAGCCCGATCGCAAGGGCGGTTGCGCGGCATTTGTTCCGGTCGAGAGCATTATCGGCACGGAGCGTTTTTGTCACTCGTCGTAAGCCGCAGTTATCAGCGAAGATCACCGGATCGGGAATGTTGTTGGCGCTGTTGTCCACACTCGCGAATCTTGTCATGCTTAAGCCGCCGACCCAACTTGGAAGGCGCGTTGAGGCAGCTGGAAGGTTTTCGTGGCTGCCAACCGAAAATCACGTAGCTCTGACAGGATGCACTATGAAGGCCATTCGACTCGAACAGCCGAAGCACTTTGCTTACGTCGATATTGAAGAACCACAGAAGCCAGGCCCCGGGCAGGTTCTTGTTCGAACCCACCGCATGGGAATCTGCGGCACGGATCTCAGCGGGTATCTTGGCAAGTTCCCGTTCTTCAAGTACCCGCGTGTTCCGGGACATGAATTGGGTGTGGAAGTTCTGGAGGTTGGCTCCGGTGTGACCGATGTTCGCCCCGGCGATCGCTGCAGTGTCGAGCCTTATATGAACTGCGGAACGTGCTATGCCTGTCGCAAGGGAAATGGCAACTGCTGCACATCCTTGAATGTCATCGGTGTGATGATCGACGGCGGACTCTGCGAACGATTTCTGATCCGCGCGGAAAAGCTGCATCCGTCGGCGAAACTGAATTACGAACAGCTGGCTCTCGTGGAAACTCTGGCGATTGGATGCCACGCGACGAATCGTGGAATGAGCGGTCCCGGCGATCATGTTCTGATCATCGGTGCCGGCCCGATTGGCCTCGCAACTCTGGAGTTTACTCGGCTGACAGGAGCGACCGTGACTGTGATGGACATGGTGGCTTCGCGTCTGGATTTCGTTCGCGAGAAGTATGGGATCCAAAACACGGTCGTGTTCAAGGGCGACGGTTCGGAAATGGACCAGCTGAAGGCAATCACCGGCGGCGACATGTATGCGGTTGTGACAGATGCGACGGGGAATAAGCACTCGATGTCGTCAGCATTCAAGTACTGTGCTCACACAGGAACGCTCGTGTACGTCGGCATCACGACGGAAGAAGTTTCCTTCACGCATCCGACGCTGCATCGCCCCGAGATTACTCTGAAGGCATCTCGCAACGCGTTGCCTGCCGACTTTACTCGCATCATTCGGCTGATCGAAGAGGGCACGATCAATACGACACCCTGGATTACTCATCGAACACCGTACTCAGAGTTGGTCGCGGAGTTCGAGAAGTTCACTCGCCCGGAAACCGGAGTCATCAAGGCCATCGTTGACGTCTCGGCTGCGTGACAGTTTGCTCATTCTGCGTATGATCTTTGTCAACTCTGAGCAGGTCGCCGTGCATGCGCGAGATTGCGTTTCTTTCGATGGATTCGCTGGATGAGTTTGTGTCGTACGACCAGCTTGTCATCGATTGCCTGAAGGATCTGGGGATTCGGGCCGTTGAGGTCTCGTGGAGAGCCGCAAGTCCGGACTGGGATCGGTACGAACTGGTCGTAATCCGGACTCCATGGGACTATCAGAAGGACGCGGAGAAGTTCCTGCAGGTCCTGGAGCAGATTGAGCAATCCTCCGCGCGTCTGCTCAATTCTCTGGAAACCGTTCGCTGGAACATTCGCAAGTCCTATCTGAAGGACCTTGAATCGCGCGGCGTTCAGGTGATCCCAACAACCTGGCTGCAGAGTCCGTCGGCCAGTGAACTGGCGTCACTCGGGCAACGATGGTCGACCCAGGGCTTTGTCGTCAAACCGGTCGTGGGTGCCAACGCCGACAATGCGTTTCGCTGTTCATCGACAACGCCGATGAGCGTCTTTCAGGAGGCGGAACGAGTCTTTTCCGGTCAGACGGCACTGGCTCAGCCCTTTGTGAAGAGTGTCACGGAGACCGGAGAATATTCACTCATCTACTTCAACGGTGAATACAGCCACACGGTTCTGAAACGTCCGAAGCAGGGTGACTTTCGAGTCCAGGAAGAGCACGGAGGACAGGTCGTCGCATGCGAACCTGACGCCGATATCAGAGCCCTGGGCGCTGCCTGTATGAAAGCATTGCCTTTTGAAACGCTCTACGGTCGCGCGGACATTGTTCGACTGGACGTTGGAACGCCGGCCATCATGGAACTGGAGTTGATTGAGCCTTCGCTGTACGTGTCGTTCGATGACGCAGCGGCCGGCCGCTTCGCCGAGGCGATCGCGGCCGAGTTGCGATGAAAGAAGTTGATGCGACACCGGAGGGCTCGCGCCCTTCCGCTATATGCGATTGGTGTGACACCGGCGGGCTTGCGCACTTTCGCTTTATGAGCTTGGAGTGACACCGGAGAGCTTGCGCACTTTCGCTTTATTGCTAGAGCACGTCTGCCACTTCGATCCCGAGCAGTGACAAGCCGGTCTTGATCGCGCGAGCCATCAGGTCGCACAGGACGAGACGGCTCTTCTGCAGTTCCTCTGAGCCAGCGTTCTGTACGGAGCACTTGTCAAAGAACTGGCTGAACGCATCGGCCGTGTCGTACAGCCACGTGGTCAGCAAATGCGGGCGATAGTCGTTAAGCACGCTGTCGATCGCATAGCCGAACATCAGAAGCTGAACCGCGAGTCGACGCTCTTCGGGTGTGTCCACGGAGATTGTCACGCCGCTTGTCTGAAGGGCATCGCGCGACAACTGAAGCTTTCGGAAGATCCCGCAGACTCGCGCGTAGGCGTACTGCATGTAGGTCGCCGTGTCGCCAGTTGTGGCCAGCATCTTGTCCCAGTCGAACGTGTAGTCGCTGTCTCGACTGTGATGCAGGTCGGCGTACTTGATCCCGCCCAGCCCGACAATCTCCGCAACGCGAGCCCGTTCTTCGGATGTCAGCAGCGGTGATTCACGACGATCATCGTTCTCGTCGACGACTCGTCGAGCACGCGAAACCGCTTCGTCCAGCAGACTCTCGAGACCAACTGTATCGCCGGATCGCGTTTTGTACGGTTTGCCGTCTTTGCCCATCACGGTGCCGAACGACACATGCTGGAAGCGGACGTCTCCGATGCCCCACAGAGTTGCGGTGGAAAAGAGCTGGTGGAAATGTTCTGACTGCCGCTTGTCCACGACGTACAGAATCTCCTGAGCTTTCAGCGTCTCGACTCGATACTGAATCGTGGCAAGGTCGGTCGTCGCGTACGTGTAAGCTCCGTCTGTCTTCTGCACGATGAACGGAGCGGCATTGCCTTCCAGAAAGACGCAGGTCGCGCCTTCACTCAGCGTCGCCAGGTTCTTTGCCTGCAGCGCGCTGACCACGCCGGGCAGCATGGGATTGAAGTAGCTTTCACCCAGCGTAAGGTCGAAAGAAATTCCAAGTCGTCGGTAGACCTGATTCAGGGCTTCCAGGCACGGAGGAATGAACTCGTGCCAAAGGCGATTGTTGTCTGCGTCGCCGGCATGCAGCTTTGCGGTCTCGTCGCGAGCCTTTCGAGCGATGTCCGGATGGGCCTGGGCCGCCTTCAGAAGCACGGGACTTGATTCCACCTTTTCGATGGACTCGATCGCATCTTTGACTGCCTTCTCAGCAGCCTCGGCGTCTTTTCGCAGGGAATTCAGCTGCTTCTTTGCTTTGTCATCTTTGGCCTGCGATTCGGCGGTCTGAAGACGAGCCTGAGCTGCGGTGGCTTCGGACTGCAGTGTGGAGAGCTTTGCCTTTGTTGCGTGGTAATCAGAAAGCTGATTCACAAGTTTGTAGAGGCGAGCCAGTTCCGCGACTGGCTGTTCTGAGTACGCTGCCTGATCGAGGAAGTTTCGGTAACCATAGATGATCATGCCGAACTGAGTTCCCCAGTCACCGATGTGGTTGTCGCTGACCACCTGATGTCCGGCAAATCGCAAGGTTCGACAAATCGCGTCGCCAATGACTGTGCTTCGCAGATGTCCCACATGCATCGGCTTGGCAACGTTGGGCGATGAAAAGTCCACGACCACATTGCGAGGAGTCGGCGTGGGAACATAGCCCAGTCGATCATCGCCCGCGATCCGTCCGATTTGGGCTGACAGAAACGACGGCTTCAGTCGCAGATTGATGAACCCTGGCCCGGCGATTTCAGGGACTTCACAGAGATCTTCCAGCTGCAATTGCTGTGCAACCGCCTGAGCGATTTCTCGCGGTGGCTTACCGAGTTGCTTGGCCAGCGGCATCGCGAAGTTCGCCTGAAACTCCCCGAACTTCGCATCCTGAGCCGGGCGGATCATGTCCACAAACGGTGCAGGATCCTCGACAAGGGTTTTCAGTGGGCCGACGAAACGATCCCGAATCAGATTCAGCAGGTTCATGTGACTCTCAAGCACTCAGCAAGAACACCGCGACGAAGTGTCACGGGATTGAAGTCTGTCAAAACGAAGAGCCTGCGGCAGATCGACCGCAGGCTGCATGGAAACGCAATTTCGTCTGTGAAGACACGGCTCACCAGCCAATAGACATATTGGCTTCGATGATTTTTTGAGCTTCGGAAAGGTCGGCTCCGGTATCCAGCATATACAGTCGAATCGCGTGAAGTTTGTCGCCGGATGCTCGTGCCAGGCAGTCTCGGGCAACGTCGCACGGGCGAACCTTGCCTTCGAGCCCCAGAAGTCTCTTTGAGATCACCCAGATATCTCTGGGCCGCTTGGTGATCCGCAGCACTCGTTCTTCGGGATAGTACTTTTGAGCCATGTGCTCCGCCTGTTCCAGGCTGCTGGCCCATCCAATCATGATGTGGGCTTCGGTCTCAATTTCAAACAGTGGCATTGCGCGATCCTGCGAACAAATACGCCAGTGTGGGGAATGGCCAGGACATAATGCCCCGGAAAACCAGTATCGTTCGGGGCGAAGAATAGCAGGTGTACGAATTTGATGCGAACCGAGTGTAAAACGTGGGTCATCATCCGTTGATGCCAAAACAAAAAGGGCGATTCCTTTTGGGGAACCGCCCTTTGAATCTGTCTGGCTGGTCAAGTCCTGCATTATTCTGCAGGACGTCCGCCTCGACCGCCGCCTTGGCCACGTCCACCGCGACCACCCTGGCCGCCGCCTGGGCCGCCCTGACCGCCTGGGCCACCACCAGGACCGCCGCCACCGAATCCGCCTCGACCGCCCATCAGGCTTCGGGCATCCAGTTCAAAGGCAGCACCCTTCATTTCTTCGAGCTTTGACTTCTGAGCATCTGTCAGGACAGCCATCGCACTTTCGGTCACAGCCTTTCGAGCTGCTTCCATCTTTTCTCGCATACCTTCAAAGCCAGCACCTGGGCCACCGCCGCCTGGAGCACCGCCACCTGGCTGGAAGTTGGCTCGCATTTCTTCCATAGCCTTCTGCATGTCTTCGGCAGCCTTGGTTTCGACTTCCTTCAGCTTGCCGACCTGCTCTTCGGTGATCGTCAGAGCTGCTTTCATGTCGTCCGCCATCAGCGTCTGGAGGGCAGCCATCTGAAGACGAGCCTGAACCGTGATCTGGTCCAGTCGCTTGATCTGTCCTTCTTCCAGCAGAGCATTCAGGACGGTGTCGGTCTTCTTGCTCAGCTCTTCACGCTGCTTCTGCATGTCAGCAAAATACTTTGTTCGTTCTTCTTCTGACATGTTCTGGAATGCATCGCGGTCCGGGCGAGGAGCGTTATTGCGTTCTTCGCGATAAGCGTCGAGCGCTGCGTCGATTGTGGCAGCCTGAGCTTCTTCGATCTTCAGTTCCTGGCGTACCTTGTCGCTTCCCAGCAGAGTAGCGCGGTCGATGGTACGGGCCATCATGTTGCCCATTCCGCCCATCATGCCGCCACCAAATCCGCCTCCGAAGCCACCACGTCCGCCGCCACGACCCTGTCGATCGCCTCGACCACCCTCTTGTGGAGGCTGGCCACCGCCTTCGCCACGAGGTGGCTGAGCATCAGCGATTGCCGAAAATGTGACACTGCACAGGCCGAGCAGAGCGACCTTTCGCAGCATGTGATTCAGTTTCATTGCCAACTCCATCAAAGAAAGGACACCAAAAGAAAGGGAAGACTCATTCGCGACGCACCGTGAACTCTCCCGGTTTGTCAGTTGCTAACTCTGCCACGAAGCCCCGATCTTGAATTTCGTGGACAGATGTATTCAGTCTGGCGAGTTGAACACCGGTCAATCTAGCGAAGTGCCTCGAAATTCGGTTACACGTTCAGATTTTGCCGATTTTCTGGCGTCCATCGACTGCCATAGCCAAATTTCCGTGTCTCCAGGCATACTTCCGATGCTGAGTCCCTGCGAACTTTCCAAAAGGAGTCGTCACCTTGAGCATCGGTAAGACTGTGCCTGAACCCAAGAAAGCCGTTCTGCGCGCTTTTCGCCGTGCGACCGGGGTCGGTGCGACGCCGGGAACGATCGACCGCGGTCTCCAGCCAATTTCCGCCGCCTGCCGAATCACCCGAATCTCCTACAACCGCGAAAACGCGGAAGAAGAAGTGATTGATACGGTCGCCGAGCTGAATGAAGATGTTCCGGCTGACCGCATCTACTGGTTCCGGGTTGAAGGAGTGGCCGACGCCGAAACGCTGCAGCAGCTTGGGGACGCCTTCGGACTCCATCCCCTTGCTCTGGAGGACGTCGTCAACACTCATCAGCGCTGCAAGGTGGAGGACTATGATGACCACCTTTTTGTGGTCAGTCGAATCCCGCTTGTGGATGATCGGGGAAGCCTGTCCACGGAACAAGTCAGCCTCTTCCTTGGCGATGGCTTTGTGCTCAGCATCCACGAAGGCGCCCCGAAGCTAGATCCTGTTCGGGAACGCATTCTCTGGGCACGCGGCAAGATCCGTGAGCAGAAAGCGGACTACCTGGCCTATGCCATTCTGGACACGGTGATTGATAACTACTTTCCGGTGATTGAAGAGATCGGCAATCGGCTCAACCGGATTGACGACGACCTGGAACAGGGCAGTTGTCAGAATCACCGTCTGGAAATTCGCAACGTGCGATCCGATCTGCTGCTCCTTCGCAAGACCATCTGGCCTCAGCGCGATGCCATCGCTGCCCTGCTTCGCGACGACTGTCGATTCATACAGGATTCGACAAAGACATGGTTGCGTGACTGTTATGACCACACCATCCAGCTGATGGATGTCACAGAGACCTATCGTGAACTCTGTGCGGACCTGCGTGACTTCTACGTGGCAGACATCAGTTTCCGAAGTTCCGAAGTCATGAAGACTCTGACCGTGATTGCCACGCTGTTCATGCCGCTCAGTTTCATCGCAGGATTCTACGGGATGAATTTCGAGCACATGCCGGAACTCAAAATGAGATATGGTTATCCAGTCGCCATCGGCGGCATGATCCTGATTGCAACCAGCTTCCTGATCTACTTCCGTCGCAAGAACTGGATTTAGCAAATTGCCATCACTGGCAGTCTCCGAACCAACGCCGGGTTCCGGTGTCCGAAGAGGAAAGAATCGTTGTCAGGTTTCCTGATTCCCATCGTGCCCCATGAACGCTCGTCAGCTTGAAAAACTTGGAATTCCACGGTCCGCCGTGCGTCATGCTGTGGCAGCGATTCAGACGCTGAGCCAGCAGGACGACATGGACAAGCGTCTGATCAAAGAACGCCTGCGACTGGTGGCCGAGAATCCTCGATTATTCTTCGGTGACACGGTTCTGGATGCGCTCGCCAAAGAACTGGCATCGAGCGATTCAGAGGCGTCTGAACCGGAACAGCGCGGCCCGGTTCCCTGTCGCATCTGGGGTTCAAGCATTGATGACGGTGCTCTGAAGCAGATGGAAGATGCGAGGCATATTCCGTATGCGGTCGGTGCCGCGCTGATGCCGGATGCCCACATTGGATATGGACTGCCGATTGGTGGTGTGCTTGCGACGGAAGATGTGATTCTTCCTTATGCGGTGGGAGTCGACATTGCCTGTCGCATGAAGCTGTCGATCATCGACATGCCCGTGGAATCGCTCGAAAGGAATTTCGAACACTATCGCGCGGCGCTGGAGAACGGAACGCGATTCGGCGTCGGCTGTACTCACCGCAAGCCCCAGGACCACCCAGTCATGGATGAAGACTGGACGGTGACTCGCATCACGCGTGAGCATAAGGACAAGGCTCGCTATCAGTTGGGGACTTCAGGTTCCGGAAACCACTTTGTGGAATTCGGCGTCGTCACGATCACGGAAAAATCGGAGCTCGGGCTCGAGCCAGGTCAGTACGTCGGGCTGCTCAGTCACAGCGGAAGTCGCGGGGCAGGAGCAGCCGTGTGCTCGACATACTCCGCAATTGCTCGCCAAAAGCTTCCATCGCAGCATCAGCATTTCGACCGACTTGCATGGCTGGACATGAAATCGTCAGCAGGCCAGGAATACTGGGCCGCGATGAACCTGATGGGAAACTACGCTGCTGCAAACCACGCCGTGATTCATCGCCTGGTCACTCATCTGCTGGGTGCCAGAGTCATCACGGGAGTCGAGAACCACCATAATTTTGCATGGAAAGAACGCCACCAGGGGAGAGACGTTTATGTGCATCGCAAAGGCGCAACTCCGGCCGGAAAAGGTATGTTGGGCGTTATTCCGGGATCGATGGCCGACCCGGCATTTGTGGTACGTGGCCGCGGAAACCCGGAAAGCTTTGACTCCGCATCACATGGAGCCGGGCGCGTGATGTCGCGCACGAAAGCACTGGATCAGTTCAACTTCAAATCGGTTCAGAAGAACCTTGCGGCACGCGGAATTCGAGTACTCTCCGCCGGTGCTGACGAAGTGCCAATGGTCTACAAAAACATCGAACAGATCATGGCCGAACAGAGCGACCTGGTCGAAGCCATTGCTCGCTTCGATCCCCGCATCGTGAAAATGTGCGGGGACGGAAGCAAGGCGGAAGACTAACGTGATCCGGCAGGGCTCAGTTTCACCTGAGCCCTGCCGACCTCTGACGTCGGTCAGTTCTGTTTCCAGTCGTACACAATCAGTGCATCGAGTGCGCGAACGAAGACCTGATCGTCAACGACGGCAAGATGAGCCCACGCAGAGGCATCGGTCAGATGCACGGTGTCCTTCTTTTTGAATTCCGTCGGATCTGCATCAATCAGAATCAGATCACCCTTTTCGTCGAGCGCCAGGATGGACTTTCCGTTCGCGACGATGCTCCAGTATTCCCCGAACGGAGTCGTTCTCCAGAGTGTTTCCCCGGAAGCAGGATCGATACAGGAGAATCGTCGATTTCGCAGGTGCAGATAAATGCGATTGTCGATGACCACAGGAGATGACATGTAGGCTTCTGTGGTGTTCTTCCAGACTTCCTTCGCCTCGAACTTGTCGCCTGCTTTCGTGATTTCGTACATCATTGCTCCACCGCCATAACTGCTGGTGAAGATGCGATCGCCCAGGATCGTTGGAGTCAGAATGTTCATGTCCCGAAATGATGGGATGGCAACTGACCACAGCTCTGTTCCGCTTTCAGGATCCACACCACAGAGTTTCGCACGCGTCTGAACGACCAACTGCTTTGTTCCTGCCACGGTTGCCAGCATCGGTGATGAGAAGGCACCACCCATCATCCCGCCTTCTTCTTTCAGGCTTCGCCAGGCGATTGCTCCTGTTTCGCAGTTGAGTTTGATCAGTCCGCCGGATGTCTGAACAAACACGAATCCGTTGTCGACCAGCGGTGAGCAGACGAAGCCGAATGTCTGACCGACGGTTTTGAACTCTTCACGGAAATCACAGCGCCAGAGTTCCTTACCTGTTTCACCGTCCAGCGCGATGAGCACGTCGAGCATCCCGGGAACAAACAGCCTCTTCCCGTCATACACGGGCGTCGCGCGGATCCAGCTTCCATTGGATGCAGCAAAGAACGGAACGGCCATCGCCCCTGGCCATTCGGTCTTCCAAAGTTCCTTGCCCGTGTCACGATCCAGCGCGCGAGTGACTTCGTTCTCCTTGTTGACCGTCTCCGTCACGAAGACTCGGTCCTTCGTCACGATTGGGCCGGAGTAGCTGGGGCCCAGCGGAACTCTGTAACGTTCCTTGAGAGATTCGGCCTGAACGGACGCCGGCCAGGACGGGTTGCCCGTCACAAAACAGGTTCGGTCATTCCCTCGCCACTGCAACCATTCGGTACGGTCGCCCGCGATCGAACGACCTGCCGTGAGCACAACGAAAGCGAGAAAAAACACAGAGTCTTTACGCAGACAACGCATTACAGGCCTTTCCAATTCACGACACAGACGCGCACGGATCTTTACCGATATGAACGTTTTAGACGCGTCGTTCAAATCGTCCAGCGAATCATCCACATCACAAATTCAGAAGAGCCAGTTCGACGTTGAGGCCCGGACCAAACCCCAGCAGGACGGCAGGGCCGGAGTTGTTCGCCTTTCGCAGCTCATTCAGGATGAACAGAATTGTGGGCGACGACATATTTCCGCAGCGGCGAAGGATGCCGAGACTTGGTGCCAGCTGTTCGTCTGTGAGTCCCGCAGCTTCCGCGGTCGCTGACAGAATTCTTGGCCCGCCCGGATGAATGCCCCAGGACCGAATGTCAGACGTGGTCAGTCCATGCCGCCCAAGGAATTGCGCGAGGACTTCCGGCAGAAAGCGAGTGATGATATTCGGCACTTCCGCTGACAGAGTCATCTCAAAGCCCGCATCCCGAATGTTCCACGTCATCATCTCAGCCGTGTCCGGAATGACGTGCGACGCATTGCTGACGAGTGTCGTGCGGCGAGTCTCCGCAGATGTGCCGATAGATTCACTTCGCCCGGCTCGTCCGACAATCGCAGCCGCTCCGTCAGCAAACAGAGAATTGGCAACAATCTTCTGTGGATCCCAGCCATACTGGTGGTGCAGCGTGCAAAGTTCGACCGCGCAGAGAAGTATTACTGCGTTCGGATCGGCCTGAGCAAAAGCGTGAGCGACTCGAAGGCCGTTGAGTGCTCCGTGGCAACCCATGAATCCCACATGCGTTCTGGAAATGGAATTCTGCAGTCCCAGTTCGCGAATCAGAAACAAGTCCACACCCGGTGCACTGAATCCACTGCAGGAGACCGTGATGAGATGCGTGACACTTTCCGCACCGACATTGCCGGCGACAAGAGCTTTCTGGCATGCGGCCGTCGCCAGACGCGGAGCTTCGGCTTCATAGCGTCGCATGCGATCTGCGGTGGAAGGTCCACGATCTTCGGGAGATTTCGCAAAGCGGTAAAATCTCTCTGCCGTCGCTTCGCCGTCTGATGAAGACTCCAGCAGCACACTGTGTCTGCTCTGAACGCCGGCACGCCGATACAGTGCCTGAATCAGAGCCGATGTGTTCCGGTCCTCTTTCGCATCGGGCACAACACACGTTGTTGCGAACGTGGCAGCACCAGCCTGCAAAATCGAATGCTCCGGAAGAGCTGTCCCCAGTCCCAGAATCTCGAACATTCCTGCTCCACTATTCACGACGTTTCAAGGATGACGGAAGCCGGTTGACTCGCGCGACCAGCCTTCGCGCTGCCCACGGCATCAGCCGAAACGTGGACATGGTCATTTTCAACAGCAGCGGATTGCCAACAACGGTCGACATGAGTCGACAAATCCCCTGTTCACGAATGATGACTTGTTCGAACGTCTGGAGAAAACGATCTTCCAGAGTCGATGCCCATCCGTTCCGGAGGCACTCTTCCGCGAGAGGCGATGCGATCATCGCGGCGGTCATCGCCCATGCCATGCCTTCCCCTGTGAACGGTTCGACATATCCTGTCGCATCACCGAGCACGAAAAGGCGTTCTTCACTGATCCGGCGGGATTTTCGAGTGAGTGGCACAGTTCCGCGAATGACTGCGTGAGGCAGCTGCGAAGGAACCGGCAAGCCGTTGGATTCGAAGAGCGCAGTCAGGGCCTGCAAGGGAGTCCGCCGTGCCTGCAATGCCGAAGGACGAACGGCGGCTGCAAGATTCAGCTGGCCACCTTCGACTTCCACAACTCCGGCATATCCATCCGCGCCAACAACCATCTGGATTTCATCGGCTGGAATCCACGCGTCAGCAGCACCGCGAGGAAACATGGCTCCCAGACCGATTCTCGCGCCTTTGCGAGCCACCGACTCAAAGCCCTTCAGTCGCACGAGACTGGGATGGGAAAGTCCGTCACAGACAAGAACAATCCTTCCCAAAACTGTCCACCGTTGTCCGCTGCTCTCCAGTTCCACTGATCTAACATTAGTGACACGCTGAGCAGACTCGCCATCAGCAAGAGGCACGACAGTGGCCGTTGTGTCTTCCAAGAAAGTGGCACCGGCGGCGTCCGCTTCGGTCATCAGCCATTGATCGAATGCAAATCGAGAGACGGCAAGTCCGCCGGGCATTGCGACGCTAAGCGACTTGCGTGACTGATGAACTCGCATGCCAGACGTTTTGATCGGGTTCAATCTGGACAGGCCGTCTTCCAGCCCTGCAGCCTTCAGCACTTCCTGAGCACGGCCATTCAGGCAGCAGCCGCACACTTTGGACCGAGGAAACTTCTGGCGATCAACCAGCAGAACTCGACGACCATTTCGCGCTGCGAGTATTGCTGACAGCGCACCGGCGACACCGGCACCAATCACGATCGCGTCGAACACGTCTTCGCGATCTACTCTCGGAGCGTCTATGTTCGGACCCTCAATGTTCGGGGCCAACCGACTGTGGTCAGACGTGTTGGTGCGGTCCGATGCTGGGTCTCGATCGGTCATCGCACCATCCCCTTCGAGGACGAAGCTGACGTTGGACGCCATGACAGAAGAAATCGCTGCGGCCAGTGGTGTGAGATGTCCGCTTCGGCCAGTCCCGCATCATGGGCTATTCCCATCGCTTCTTTACTGCTGAAGGCACCTGCGACTGAAACCGGACCGTCATAGTGGACAATTCGACTGCGACTCAGGATCCGGCATCCAACCCATGCGAGCCAGTATCCCAGCGCTGTTCTTCGGAGATCATCGACCAGCAGAAGCTGTTGGGTCGCCTGCTTCATGCGAGTCATCAGGAGGACTCCCTGTTCCCGAGTCAGGTGGTGAAGAAACAGGCTGCACATCACCACATCGTAGCCGGATTGGGGAAAGGGCTCTTCCAGAGCATTGCAGGCCGTGAAGCGAACGTTGTCCAGCTGAGCTTGCCGGGCCTGCGAAGTTGCGTATTCGATCGCAGTCGGACTGATATCACACCCCTGAATGCGGGCGGCAATTCCTTCTTCGGCAAACCGCTTCGCGAGGCGGATGACAAGATCCCCGCCGCCTGAAGCGATGTCCAGAATCGTTAACGGGCGGTCTGGTGAACCGAACTTTTGACCGTCTGACGGAGCCCCATTCGAGCTGCGGGTGAGCAGGGCCCGGATCGCGTGATAGACTGCGGAATCCGTTCGGCTCCACCAGTTAATTCGACGCAGCCCCGCAAGCGCCTGACGATGCGCGTGGTCGTCCAGCGTCGGATCGTCCATGAGTTCCGGCTGCAGTTGGCGGACAGAGAAGTTCTTCCTGATCATTCGGCCTGGCAGTAGAGCGGATTGGGGCTGTTCATCAATCGATTCTCGCTGAAGTTAAACGAAAACACATGTTGCCGAATCCCCTTCCGGTTTTCCGGACCATCAAGTGCTGAGCCTGATGTTCGCAGAGGATGATTCTGGTGAAAAAACCGAGAGAAAATCGCATTCAGGGATTGATGTTCAAGTGATCCACGGGAACATTCCCGGCCTGCAACAGGACCCCGCTGAGCGATTTTCGCCCTTCTCAGAACATCAGGACTGGGCTCGACAGTGGATCGATGCTTCAAGTAAGACTTCACACGGAATTTGGATGGATCCGTGATTGTCGTCAAGCTGCACGTGACGCATCGCAGAAATGAAAACGTAACGGGAATGGAGTCACGCTGTGAAACGTTCAATCCGAAGCCGCCTGTTTGGCATGGCAGTTCTGGCAATTTCGGCAAGCGCCCTTGGTGTGCTCCTGACCGATTCGTCACTTGCGACGCAGCAGGCCAAACGGCAAGCCGCTGCAGCACCCAAGCAGGAAGAAGAGCGACTTGAACCTACTCAGGTCAGTTTGGCGAAAAGTCGTGTCTACACGTTTGTCGGCAAGACGGGGTTTGGCCATGACCATGGCGTCGAAGGAAAGCTGAAGAGCGGAAATCTGAAACTGGGAGCGATGGAAGAAGCGGGCGAACTGGTCTTCGATATGACCAGCTTCGATGCGGACACGGATGCAGCTCGCCGCTATGTGGGCCTGAACGGATCAACGGATGCTTCGACTCGTCAGCAGGTCAACGCAAACATGCGAGGCGATACCATCCTTGCCGTGCGTCGGTTTCCCACCGCGACTTATACCATTGCATCAGCGAAAGCACTGAGCACGAAGTCTCGAGACGGACATCCTCAGTATGAACTGGAAGGAAAGTTCACTCTGCACGGAACCACTCGTCCGCTGAAGATCACTGTATCTGTACAGAAGACAAAGGAAGGACTGGACCGAGTTCGGGGCTCGTTCAGCATTCTCCAGACGCAATACGGAATCACACCGTTCAGCAAAGCTCTGGGTGCCGTCGGAGTAACGGACAAGCTGACGATCCACGGAGACATTCTGGTGGCAGCTGAAGCGGAATCGACTGAGGACACAGCAAACTCGGATGCCGCACCGGCGGATCGACAGTAAACAAGGGAGTGATGATTCACATCCGACCGTCTGCAGAGTCTTCCTGCTGATCCTGTGAATGATGATTTGGCGACTTTGAAGGACCGCGTGTCCTTCCGGAAAAAGGTTCCTGATGATCTCCTGTCCTGATATCCAGAAAGACGTCATTCGTCGTCACTACAACATCTCAACGATCTTCTACCGGATACTCTGGGGACAGCACATCCATCACGGGCTCTGGAGCGGTAATGAGTCTCCAAAGGTCGCGGCACAGCAGCTGACGGAACAACTGGCCCGGGAAGCACGGATCACTGAGGGCAGCGAGATCGCTGACATCGGCTGCGGCATGGGTGGCTCATCCATTCATCTCGCCAAACAGCTGAAGTGCAAAGTCACAGGCGTAACGATCAGTTCGTTCCAGAAACGCTGGGCCACATGGGCCGCGCGCATGGCAGGTGTGGCAGGGCGTGCGAAGTTTCTTTGCGAGGATGCGGAAAAGACCGAATTCCCGGCTGCATCAAAAGATGTCGTCTGGAGTGTTGAGTGTACGGAGCATTTGTTCGACAAGCCTGCGTTCTTCCGTAAGGTAGCCGGATGGCTGAAGCCAGGTGGACGTGTCGCCATTTGTGCGTGGCTGGCCGGTGATGATCCTCTGACAGAACCTCAGAAGAAACTTGTTTACGATGTCTGCGAAGGTTTCTTTTGTCCATCGCTGGGATCAGAAGCGGACTACTGTCAGTGGATGACGGACGCCGGACTGAAGATGACGCAGGTGCATGACTGGACCAGCCGGGTTTCACGAACCTGGGAGATCTGTCGCGATCGAGTCAACCGGCTCGGAATTCGACGAGTAGCCTCATGGATTGACCCGGGGCAGATAATCTTCATCGATCGTTTTCAGACGCTTCTGGATGCATACAACACCGGCGCCATGAAGTATGGATGCTTCATTGCGGAGAAGCCGGTATGAGTTATCCGCTCAGCTCCAGTTCACCGGTTCCCGCCGACACTGGCGTCATGCGCCGATCCGATGGGACGACGGACGCCACATGGAACTGGAAACGGATGGCTGGCTTTGCGTTCGGAATTGGAACTCAGGCATTCTTTGCAGTGACGGTTGTCGGACTGTTTTCATTTCTGCGTTACGGTGTGGATGCACCGAGCAACGCGTGGATCCTGACGGACACGGTCCTTTCACTGCAGTTCGTCATTCCTCACAGCATCCTCCTGCATCCTCGATTCCGCACCTGGTTTCGGGAGCGCTTTCCGATGGAGATGCATGGAGCATTCTTCTGCGTCTGCACGTGTGTGAGTCTTGTCCTGATCTTTGCCTTCTGGAAGTCATCCCCGACGACCATTTGGCAGCTTGAAGGTTGGTCAGCCAGCGTGGTGACAGCTTGCTTCTATGCGTCCTGGGCGGCTTTGCTTTACAGCATCAGTCTGACGGGGCTTGGATTTCAGACCGGGCTGACTCAGTGGCTTCACTGGTATCGACAGGAGAAAATGCCGCGGCGGAACTTTGAAGCGAGGGGGCTGTACCATGTACTTCGGCACCCGGTTTATCTCAGCTTCCTTGGACTGATCTGGTTCACTCCGACGATGACTGCGGATCATGCTGTGCTGACCGGAATCTGGACTGTCTACATTTTTGCCGGCAGCGTACTGAAAGATCAGCGGCTCAAGTTTTATCTTGGCGACGCGTACGAAAAGTACATGGCCAAAGTGCCCGGTTACCCCCTGATGATTGCGGGACCTCTCGCGAGAGTTCCTGTAAACTCGGTGGCGGCTGACATGACGATTGCGGTGAATTCGCCGACTGCGGATGCGGGTTCTGAGCGTCGGAAGGTGGCCTGAAAGATTCAGGTGGAGGCCTCCATGGGCAAGATCATCGCACGCATTCGACTTGTCGCGCTGTATCTGCTGCTGCTCTTGCCTCCGATGATCTATGGAGCCATCAAGGCACTGGAGTCCAGCAACAATTCACCCATTGACTGGGTTGATGACCGCTTTACAGAACGTCGTCATTACGACGAGTTTGTGGAAATGTTCGGGCCGGGTGATGCGGTGATCGCCAGCTGGCCCGGCTGTGTCTGGACGGATGAGCGACTGGACCAGATCCTGACCGAGCTGCAGACATCCCCGGTCTTCAAAGATTCCAAAGGAAACTCGTACTTCCATTCGGTGATGACAGGCCGGCGGACACTTCAGCAGATGACCGCCCCGCCGGCTGGACTCAGTCCGGACGCCGGAGAGATGGATCCAGCAGCACTGACCGGACTCGCGGGGCCCATGGAAATGTCAGCCTCGATGGCAAGCGGCTCGATTCTGGCGAACCGTTCGCGCATGCCGCAGGAAGTTGCCGTTCAGCGACTGCGAGGAACGCTGATTGGCCGTGACGGGCTTCAGACCTGTGTGGTGTGTGTGCTGAACTCGGCCGGTCTGGCGACGCGCACGTCTGTGGTGGAAGAGATTCGCAAAGTGATTCTGGAGACTTGCGGAGTTGCTGACAAGGACCTTCATCTGGCAGGTCCGGTGATCGATGGACTGACGGTCGACGAAGCCAGCCATCGTTCACTGACTCAGTTCGCAGCGCCGTCCGCCATTGTGATTTTTCTGATCTGTCTGTGGTCACTCAAGTCGTTTGTGGCAGCCGGGGTCGTCTTTGTGACGGCGATGCTGTGTCAGGGAGCGATCCTGGCGATCATCTACTACAGCGGCGAACGCCTGAGCGCCCTGCTGATTATTCTGCCGCCGCTGGTTCAGGTGCTGACTGTCTCCGGTGGCATTCATCTGATGAACTATTACTTTAACGCGCTGGAAACGATGGAGCCGCGCGAAGCTGCCATCGATGCGTTTCGGCAGGGCTGGCTTCCCAGCATGCTGTCTCTGGGAACCACCTCCATGGGCACGGCATCGCTGATGGTCAGCGGTCTCGAGCCGATTCGGCTGTTCGGAATCTACGGAACGATTGGCGTGCTGATGGCCGCAGCGCTCGTGCTGACCGTGGTTCCGTGTACCATGATGCTGCTCGGACGAAAGCGCCGGAAAGCATCGGCATCGCCGTTGCCTGCGGACGATCAGGCTCACGATCCTGCGGATGACTTGGGACAGAATGCGCCGGGGCTCTCCGAAGAAGAGATTCTGCATCCGACGGGACGCGGATGGCGCGCGCTGGCCCGACTGCTGAATCGCTGGAATCTGGTGTCGCTGGTTCTGCTGTTTGGAATCATGGCGTGCGCGGGGCTTGGACTTCCCGACGTTCGAACTTCCGTACGCATCGAAACTCTGTTCGAACCCGACAGCCGGATCATGACGGACTACGAATGGCTGGAAGACCGGCTTGGGCCACTGGTTCCCATCGAAGTGCTTTTGACGTTCGCACCGGAATGCCGCCTGAATGATCGCCAGCGGATGGACCTGCTGTGGAAAGTCGACAGCATTCTGAAATCGCAGGAGCATATTCGTTCAACGACTTCTGCGCTGACGTACTTCCCCCCGATGCCGGAAATGCGCGGCGTGTCGGCCACGCTGCGCTCTGCAGTGATGAACAAAGCAATCCATTCGGCCCGACCTGCGTTCGAATCGGCAGCGGTCCTTGCGAACAATGCCGACGGAGAAGTTTGGCGCATCACCGCTCACTGCAGTTCCATCGAGCCACTCGATTATGGAGATGTACTGCAGAAGGTCCGGGTCGAGATCGACCATCGACTCGCCGAGATGAACCTGACAGAAGAATCCGGTGTGACGGTCGGCACATCGGGAATCATGCCGCTCGTCCATCAGATTCAGGGGCAGCTGCTTTCAGACCTTTTTAACAGTCTGATGTCCGCGCTGCTTGTGATTACGGTGACCATGACTGTCGCCGAGGCAGGATTTTTGAACGGACTTGTCGCGATGTGCTCAAACATCTTTCCAATCGTCATCGCCTTTGGACTGATGGGATGGCTTCGGCAGGCGATGGATATTGGATCGGTGATGACGGCCAGCATTGCTCTTGGGATCGCCGTGGATGACACGCTCCATTTTCTGGCCTTCTTCCGTCGTCAGCTGGATCATCCCGGAGCGACTCGGTTCTCAGCTGTCCTGTCCACCTATCTGCACTGCGGCGCTGCGATGATTCAAACGTCGATTTCCTGTGGACTTGGACTTCTGGTTTTTGCGTTCAGCGATTTTGTTCCCACAAGCCGCTTTGCCGTCCTGATGGCTTTCCTGCTTTTGCTGGCGCTGGTCGGGGACCTGATAATGCTCCCGGCAGTCCTGCTTTCACCATTTGGTCGACTGTTCCAGCGACACACGGCTTCGAAGGAAGCCTGATCGCTCAGACAGTGTCCTGGACGAATCGCGCAGACCGAACGATTGCTGCCACCACACTGACACTTCGGCCGAAAATTTAGTCAAAATGAGCCGGGATGAGCGGAAGTTCGCTGCAACACACTTGAATAGCCTCGCAAGTTTGAATCCTGTTGCGTATTCTGTTGAAACGATCCGGACGCTGGGTTTGTATGCACCGGATCAAGCTCCCTCCTCACCATCCCACCACACAATCCTGAAACTCTTCCCGAGGTTCTGCATGCGATTTCGATCGATCCTGGCATGGCTGGGCCTGATGGCTATTGGAACCGCGCTTCCGGCCCAGGACGGCGGAGCTTCCGCCAAGTCTGTCGAACGAACATTTGTCAGCCTTGAGGTTTATCCCAAAGAGCTGACCATATCGTCCCTCAGAGATACTCGTCGGGCTCTTGTCACCGGTGTGACGGCCGACGGACAAAAAATCGACGTGACGGCAAAAGCGACGTTTTCCTCCGCATCGCCGAACTGCAAGGTAGAAGCGGATGGCTACGTCGTTCCGGTCGCAGTCGGTGACGGTGTGTTGTCCGTGCAGCTGGGTGAGCTGAAGGCCGAAGCGGCCGTGCACGTGACGTCGGTGGATAATCTTCCGGTCGACTTCATTCGCGAAGTCAATCCGATCATGAGCAAGGTTGGCTGCAACCAGGGAACGTGCCATGGTTCGGCGAACGGGAAGAACGGTTTCAAGCTGTCGCTGCGAGGCTATGACTCGGTGTACGATTATCGTGCACTTGTGGATGACATTTCGGGACGTCGTTTCAACCGGTCGGAGCCGTCACAGAGTCTGATGCTGCTGAAGCCGACTCAGGGTGTTCCTCACGAAGGCGGATTTCTTTTTGACGAAGAGTCACGCTACTACAAGGTCCTGGAACAGTGGATTGCAGAAGGCTGTCAGTACAAGGACGATGCAGCTCGGGTGACCGGGATCGAAATCTATCCTCCGACGCCGCTGCTTCAGCTTCGACATGACCAGCAGCAGCTGATCGTCATCGCCAAATTCTCCGATGGCTCAACTCGAGACGTCACCCGTGAAGCAGTCTTTGATACGAGTAACTTTGAAGTCGCGACTGTTTCAAAGACGGGCCTGATCTCTGCTGTGCAGCGAGGCGAAGCGGCCGCTCTGGTGCGGTACGAAGGCAATTATGCGGCCGCGCCGATTTCGATTCTGGGCAACCGCGACGGATACGAATGGGCTCCACAGCCGGAATACAATTTCATCGACGGCCTCGTGAATGCCAAACTGCAGCGCATGAAGATCCTGCCCTCCGGAATTGCGGATGATGCGGAATTCCTGCGACGAGTGTCCCTCGACATCGCTGGAGTTCCTCCGACGATTGACGAGATTAACGCCTTCCTGAATGACCCAACGGATTCTCGCACGAAGCGATCCGCGAAGATCGATCAGCTGCTGGCTGGACCAGGATACGTGGAACACTGGACGCTGAAATGGAGCGACCTGCTGCTCAACCGCCGCAAGACCGTCTCAGAACGAGGCGTCTGGGCGTTTCGAAACTGGATCCGTCAGCAGATTGCAACGAACCGACCGTACCATCAGTTTGCCGCCGAGCTCATCACGGCCAACGGCAACACTCTCGAAAACCCCGCGGCAAATTACTTCCGAATCGCACGCGAGCCAAAACTGGTCATGGAAAACATGACGCAGGTGTTTCTCGGGACCCGGTTCAACTGCAATCAGTGTCATGACCACCCCTTTGAGCGATGGACGCAGCGGCAGTACTATGAACTCGCCGCGTACTTTGCTGACGTTGGCCGAAGACCAATGCCGGACGGTGACGAGTTTATCTTTACCATGGGCGCTCCGGCGGCTGTGGTGAACCCCGATACGAATCAGCCTGCGGCACCGAAGTTTCCATTCGACCATGCCGGCGCGGTGGACTCCGCTTCCTCACGGCGTGAACAGCTGGCTCAGTGGCTGACTGCTCCTCAGAATCCTTACTTCGCCAGAAGTATCGTGAATCGCTACTGGAGTTACTTCCTTGGCAAAGGCATCATCGATCCGGTGGACGACATTCGTGCTGGAAACCCGGCGTCGAATCCGGAACTTCTGGATGCATTGACAAAGGACTTTATCGACAATGGCTATGATCTGAAGCGTCTGATTCGGCTGATCTGCAATTCGGAGACGTACCAGCGCGCTCTGGATGCCAATCAGTGGAATGAAGATGACTCGATGAATTTCTCCCACGCGATGCCTCGTCGCCTCGCCGCTGAACAGCTGTACGATTCCATCATTCAGGCCACAGGGGCTCCGAGGGCTCTGCCAGGAGTTCCCGCAGGGTTTCGCGCGGCCGAGCTGCCGGACCCACAGGTGGAAGTGGCGTTCCTCGATATGTTTGGCCGAGCCCCTCGTGAGTCACCCTGTGAGTGTGAGCGAACGAGCGATGTCAGTCTTGGTCAGACGCTGAACATGGTGAATGGATCAACGATTGCCGACGCGATTGCTCATCCACAGGGAATTGTGGCCCGGTCAATCGCAGCGGGACTGAACAACGACCAGCTGATCGACACCATTTACATGTCAGCACTTTGCAGAAAGCCGACAGCGGCAGAAGTGGAAAGCGGAAAGGCGTACTTCGCCACTGCCGGTTCACAGAAAGAAGCTGCGGAAGATCTGATGTGGGCGCTGATCAACAGTCCAGGGTTTTTGTTCAACCGTTAACAATGTGTGATTTTTTGAAAGCGTCTATGGTCGGTTTTGCCATGCTTTCGGCGTTGTGACATACTTCGGCCATTGCCGATTTTGAACCAGACTTCGGGGGCAGGCAACTGCCGCCGATTTTCATTGATGAACGTGAAGGAACAGACAGTGCGCAGCGTTCGTATCTTCAGCAGATGGCTTACTGCATGCTCATTGGGACTGATGGCCACAGCAGGGCCGGCAGCGATGGCCGGTGATGATGCAAAGGTCACTGCCGTCGTCACTCCGGCGGGCGGAGTGGACTGGCCCGGCATCCGCCAGCACATGGCCATCACTGAAGGAACTGCCGAGTTTGGTTTCTGGGGGACTGATCGCAGTACGTATTCGAACTGGACGTCGCATTCGAACCGACTGATTCCTGTCTACTCGTTTGGAACTCTGGGAGGGGCAGATGGCGTCGACCTGAATTCCTGGATGGGCCCAAAAAGCCCGTATCGCTCCGAACAGGCTGTGCAGCGACTCTATGGATACATCCCGGAGAAAACGGTGCGAGCCGATGCCGACTGGATGGATCAGACAAATATCTTTGATCTCCAGCTGGCCGCTTCGAGCGCGGGAAAGAAGTACATCTTTCTCGTCATCTTCGACGGGATGGACTGGCAGACGACACAGGCCGCAGCCGTTTGGAATCGTAAGGCGGTGACTTACACAGAAGGACGCGGCGACGGAACGTTCTTTCAGACGTATGATGCCGGCGGAACGAGCCAGTTCGGATACATGGTGACCAGTCCTCACAACGAGGGGACCGATGTCGACGTGGATGCTCAGACGGTAAAGAACCCAGGCGGAACAATGAGGGGCGGATATGACCCGGATGTGGCTGGCAGATTCCCCTGGTCCAATGCGCCGGATCCCGGATACCTGATCAGCAAGGGTCTGGAATCCAGCCCCAAACATGCCTACACCGATTCCTCATCGTCGGCATCCAGCATGACCGCGGGCATCAAGACCTTTAACGGTGCCGTGAATGTGGAAGCTACCGGCGCCCCTGTGGCCACGATTGCTCATCTGGTGCAGGAGAAAGGCTGGCGAGTCGGAGCGGTTTCTTCTGTCCCGATCAGCCATGCAACTCCGGCCGCCTCCTATGCTCACAACGTTTCTCGCGATGACTATCAGGACCTGACTCGCGACATGCTCGGACTTCCATCGATCCAGCATCCGACTCAGCCGCTGGCCGGTCTGGATGTGGTCATCGGCGGTGGTTACGGCCACAAGGCAAAGACGGCCGATGGCGTCAAAGCTCAGGGCATGAACTTTGTTGAGGGCAATGTCTACCTGACTGACGAAGACCTGGCCAAAGTGGATGCTAAGAATGGCGGAAAGTACGTGACCGCTGTTCGAACATCAGGACAGGCAGGACGCGACACTCTGCTGGCGGCCGCAAAAGCTGCTGCGGAAGGCAATCAAAGGATCCTGGGCTTCTATGGTAACGGCGCTTACAACGGACATTTGCCATTTCAGACAGCGGATGGACAGTACGATCCCGCACTCGGAAAGAGTGGCAAAGCAGAAACGTATTCCAGGGCGGATCTCAGAGAAAACCCGGGGCTGTCGGATATGACGGAAGCGGCTCTGGTGGTCCTTGGACGCGATGGTCAGCCGTTCTGGCTGATGGTGGAATCCGGCGATGTGGACTGGGCCAACCATGATAACAACGTTGACAACTCCATCGGCGCCGTAAACTCAGGTGACGCTGCAATTCGAGTCATCACCAGCTGGGTTGAGAAGAACAGCAACTGGAACGAATCACTGTTGATCGTGACGGCTGATCACGGCCATATGCTGAATCTGACCAAGCCCGAGCTTCTCGTCGGCCCCCGAAAATAGTGCCCCACTCCCAGTCAGCGGAACGGCGCAAGCTGTTCGGTGTCGACAAACGTGTGCCAGGTGAAGAACGCCTCGCGCCCTTCGGCTAATCCGCACCGCGAGGCAGCTCCAGCGCCGATCGGATGCGACGAGGCAAAGTCGGTTCGGGCACTGCCGATTCAACAAATCTCTCATGAGCCGCATGAAGCTGGTCGAAGTTCACGGCCAGATTTGGTTCTGCGAGCATGAGATTTGCAAGGTGCACCAGCTTTGCGAATCGACTCTCCGTCATGCCCGCCTGTTCTTTATGCCAGTGAGGCTTCGGAGCTGCGAAGGCTTTTCGAAACGCCAGTTCCTGTGCCTCCAGAAGCCGGTTTGAAAGATCTTCAATCTGGACGTCGTTCCCATCGACCACCGCCAGAAGTTTCTGCCTTGCGGAGTTTCCGAATGGCCATGCAATCTGCAGCACCGCGCGGGCCGACAATGGTCGCCCGTCCTTGATGTTCCATGCTCGAGGATTTCCCTGAAGGTCAATCGACAGGATCGCCCTTCCGTCCACACTGAAACAGGTGGAGACGATCGCGGCAGAATGTCCGGAAAGTGTTTGAGTCACTTCACCCTTCGTCAGGTCGTAAAGCAAAATCACTCGACCACCTCCGACAACAGCCAGAACAGACTGGTCAGGACTGGCCACAAGATCATGGACCTGATCGATGGAAAGCGACAGCCGCTGAAGCTCGGTTCCCGTGGCCGAGTTCCAGATCCGAATGGTCTTGTCAGCTGAAGCCGAGATGACTCGATCGTCAGGCAAAACAGTCACACACAGCACATCATCGGAATGCCCTTGAAGCACCTGCTGACTTTCACCTGATTGTGAGTTCCAGATGCGAACTGTGTCGTCCTGACTTCCGGAGACCAGCCGTACTCCATCCGGAAAAAACTTCAGCGAAGTGATCGTTTCCCGATGCCCCGCAAAGACGCCTTTCAATCGACCGGATTCGACATCCCACAGTCGCACTTTCGAGTCTCGGCTGCCTGAAGCAATACTCTCGCCATTCGGCGCAAACTCTACTGACGTCACAGAATCGTCGTGCCAGCGATACTCATGCAGTTTTTGGTCATGCAGAGTATCCCAGATTGAAAACGAATCCTGGTCCTTTCGACAAACCGCCAGCCGCTCATGTTGAGGATCATACGTCGTGCGAACAATGGTGTTGTCAGTCACATGGAACGTGCGGAGTTCATTGCCGGTGTCAGTCTCCCACAACCTGACTGTGTGATCGCTGCCTGCTGAGAGAAGCTGACTTCCATTGGCATTGAATGCGACGCTGATCACAGGGCCTTCGTGACCGCGAAGCGTCCTCATGGCCTGTGCACTGATCGGATCCCATATTGTGATGGAGCTGTCCCTGCAGCCCGATGCGACTCGCCTGCCATTCGAGCTGCAGGCAACGCTGGTCACTGATGCATCGTGCCAGAATAACGAAGGCAGAGCTTCACCGGTTGCGGAATCCCAGAACTTGATCGTCTCATCAAGGCTCCCGGAGACTACTAACCCGCTGCCGGCGACAAACGCAACGCTGGTCACATGACGGTTATGTCTATTGAGTGTTTTCAATTCTGTGCCAGTCACGACGTCCCAGAGGCGAACCGTGTCGTCCTCACTGCCCGACAGGATTCGGCTGCCGTCGAAATCAAATGCAACGCTGGTCACCGTGCCATCGTGGCCCTTCAGCGTTCTCAGTTCCTGTCCCGTGCCGGTATCCCAGATCCTGATGGTTTCATCCTCGCTGCCTGAGACGGCTTTTGTCCCATCCGGGCTGAGCGCAACGCTCAGAACGACATTGCGATGACCGGCAAGCGTTTTCAACTCGCTGCCCGTCGCTAAGTCCCAGAGCCTGAGAGTCCTGTCACGACTGCCGGACACAATGCGTGTTCCATCGCTGCTGAAAGCAGTGCAGGTGACCGAGCCTGTATGTCCTTTGAGCGTTCGACGTTTCTCTCCGGTCGCAACGTCAAAAAGCCTGAGGCTGTGATCATCACGCGCCACAGCCATCGTACGACTGTCTGGACTGAGGGCGAAGCTGCAAAGGCCTGCGTTCTTGTCGCTGAGCTTCCGGCGTTCTCCCGTTGTGACTTTCCAGAGCCGTGCTGTAAGTTCTTCAGTGCCCGACAGGATTTGCTGACCATCCGGGCTGACAGCGACAGAGTGCACTGAGCCTTCATTTCCGCGCAGAGTCCAGAGAGCTTCCCCGGTCGCGGCATCCCAGATCCTGATTGTCCCGTCCCAGCTTCCTGAAACGATACGGCAACCGTCAGGAGTGAACGCCACTGCGTCCACGGCATTCTCGTGCCCCTTCAGCGTCAGGAGCTCTTCTCCGGTCCCGGCGTCCCAGAGTTTGACGGACATGTCCCAGCTGCCTGAAGCGATGTGCCGGCCATCAGGACTAAAGGCGATGCTTGTGACCGATGAACTGTGCCCCTTGAGCAACAGAAGTTCATTGCCGTCACGATTCCACACGCGGATCGATTCGTCGGTGCTTGCGGAGGCGATGCGGCTGCCGTCCGGTGAAAAAGCAACGCTTGTCACGGCATCATGATGGCCGTTCAGAGTGCAGAGCATTTCTCCGGTGTCGGCATTCCACAGCCTGACGGATTTGTCACCACTTCCGGAGAGGATTCGCTGGCCATCAGGACTGAAGACCGCGCAGAAAACGGGGCCATCATGACCGTGGATCGTTCGCACGACCTCCCCGCCTGCAGCATCCCACAATTTGATAGTGCCGTCTCTGCTGGCTGAAAGGACTTTTGTCCCATCATGACTGACAGCAACACTGCGAACAGAATCCCGATGCCCGCTGAGCGTCATAATCAGCTGACACGTATCCGCATCCCAGATCCGGATCATTTGATCTTTGCTTCCGGTGACAACGCAGCTGCCATCAGGGCTGAACGCAACACCGTTGACCAGGTCTTCATGTCCTGTCATTGCCAGGATTGCCTCACTCTGAGCCGCCGTCCATACCCTGATCGTGCGATCGCGGCTTCCCGACACAAACCGACTGCCATCGGGACTATACGCAACACCGGTCACTGAGGATTCATGGCCTCGAAAGGTTGAGATGAGTTCGAAGACGTCAGCGTCCCAGACACAGATGGAGGCATCCGCACTTCCGGAGAGTATGCGGGATCCGTCCGGACTGAAGTCCAGCTGAAGGACCGCAGATTTGTGGCCGAACAAATACGATTGGATTTGACCTGTCTGTGAATCGAGGACAACAATCCTTCCATCGTGGCACCCAAGCGCTGCCAGCAAACCATCATCACTGAAGGCGACGCTCCACACGTCTTCCGCGCCTGCGTCGATCGTCTTCGCTGCCTCACCGGTAACGACATTCCAGACAATGATCTTCCTGCCATCGCCGGCCGAGATCGCAGACTTGCCATCCGGACTGAAGGCAACAGCTCTGATGGGAGAATCTGCGTCCAAGAGCTGCTTATGCATTTTGCCCGTTGCTGCGTCCCAGAGCACAAGCGTTCCATCTCCGCTGCCGGAGAGAATTTGCGTTCCATCCGGGCTGAATGCTGCACTGAAGACGGAATTCGAGTGGCCATGGATCGATCTCCGTTCTTCACCTGTTGCGGCATCCCAAAGCCTGATCACGCCATCAGCGCCCCCGGAGAGAATCCGCGAACCATCCGGGCTTATGTCGACGCAGAACACTGCCCCCTCGTGACCTCGAAGCGTCCGCAGTTCCTGCCCGGTCACCGCGTCCCAGATCCTGACGGTCTGGTCTTCTCCGCATGAAACCATCGTGAGCCCGTCGGCGCTGAATTCAACATCGCTGATGTCAGCGGCGTGACCACGAATTGTGACCAGGGCTCCTTCAAACTCTTTCGCGGCAAACTGCCATTCGATGTTTCTGTGCCGGCGAGGAATCTGGTGCAAAAGTCGATTCGCTTCCACCACACGACCAGCTTCCCAGTGACTGATCGCCAGAAAATACTGCAATCGAAATCGCGCCGCATCAGCACGTTCTTTTGCAGCCTGTTCCCTTTCGATAGTCGGCTCCTGAGTCTGCTCAAACGTACTCTGCCCCGAACTCTCCTCCCGTTCATCCGCTTCTGCGACAGGTAGCCCGCACGTAAATGAAATCAACAGAAACGCTACCCCAGCGGCCATCAGCCTTGCCCCCGATTCACCAGTCATCGGATGTCGATTCAAAGACAACTCTCTCTCGTCGCCAGCAGTAGACTCTGGCTGGCGAGGATTCCTCACCGTGATGAACCCCGCAAAGTGCTCTTCCTCAGCCCACACCGCTCCATTGAACTCATGAAACCGATAACACCGACACAGCTCTTTGATCTGCTGGTTGATACGTTGTCGTGGTGTTCGGCTGACACACGGTTGCTGTCTGATGACGACATTGCGTACAACCTCTTTGAACAATTCGACGTTGGAGTTCATTCATTCCTTCACGAGGATAGCCTGGCAGTCTTGAAGAAGGCACCGAGCCGATCGTGTTCGCCTCGGAGAACTGGAATCTGAGCACTGAAAAAGGGAACTCTGGCGAGTTCCACTACTGTTCAAGCCAGGAACCAGGAACCAGGAACCAGGAACGCGTCCCTGCTACGGCGTTCCTGGATCGACGACCTGGATCAGGCGATCGACGCCGTCAACTTCCACGAGCTGTTTGCTGCCTCCGGGCCAGGTGACGACGACGCTCTTGACTTTGTCGTGTTTGCCGAGTCCGAAGGTGACGGGCAGTTCGGTTTGAGACTGGTAGCTTCGTGTCGGCATGACGACTCGGGTCAGAACCGTGTCATCGGGCAGTGTCACGCTGACGATGGCTCCGATCGCATCGCGATTTGACTTTGCTCCCTGCAACTTGAATCGAAGCCAGTGGTTGCCAAGTGACTGATCGTTTCGAAGCAGTCGCATGGGGCCGACGGAGGAAAACAGAGCGATGTCCAGGTCGCCGTCGCCATCGATGTCCGCTATCGAAGCACCTCGCCCGACCATTCGCTTCTGGAAATCTTCGCCCGTCGAATCTTCCGTCAGCATCACGAACTCTTCTTCCTGATCCGCTCCGCAGTTCCACAGTAAATGAGGAGACTGTTCGTATCGCTGACTCGACTGCACCACACTGATGTCTTCTTCCAGATGTCCGTTGCATTCGAACAGGTCCAGGCGACCATCGAGATCTGCGTCCATGAAGAGGACGCCGAATTTCAGGTCGGTGCGAGTGATTGGACCGATTCCGTTCGAGATGGCTTCGTCACGGAACACCGGCATTTCGGCATCCGGAGTCTGAGACACATACAGGGCCGTCATTTCTGTCGCGAAGTTTCCAATCGCGATGCCGACAGCCGGAGTATTTCGGAAGTAACCAAAGTCAATCCCCATCGCTCCTCGAGCATTCCCGGCATTGTCAAAGGCGACACCACAGGCTGCCGCGCTTTCGAGAAACGTTCCGTCGGGCTGGCTGAGGAACAACAGGTTTTGGACCGTGTCATTGGCCACCACAATGTCCGGGCGATTGTCACCGTTCAGATCCGGAAACGTCACGCCAAGTGATTTGGAAAGGGCAGCTCCCAGATTCGCCGTTACCTGCACACCCTGTTTCTCGGACACATCCACGAACGTCCCGTTTCCTTCATTGCGAAACAGATACGGGAATGCACCTTTGAAGTCGGTTGGTCGGCCATAGGCCCGCAGTTTTCCGTCGAGCGTAAAGTTCATCGCCTGGTCGGTGGCTCGGTCCCATTCGATGTAGTTGCAGACGAACAGATCCAGGTCGCCGTCGAGATCATAATCGAAGAAGCCGGAACTGGTGCTCCATGCTTTTTCATCGCCACCGACGCCGGCGGCAGCCGTCACGTCCGTGAATTTTCCTTTGCCATCGTTCTGGAACAGGCAGTTGCGTCCAAGGCAGGTGATGTAAACATCGACGTTACCATCGTTGTCATAGTCGCCGCACGCGATGCCGTTTCCGTACATGACAACATCCAGACCGGAGCCCGGTGTCACGTCTGTGAAATTTCCTTTGCCGTCGTTCGCGTACAGCGCTGACGTTGGCGGCTTCTCCGGAGGTTTCTTGGCCCAGGGCCAGGCAGCGGAGTTCACGCACAGAAGGTCCTGGTCACCATCATTGTCGAAGTCCAGAAACGCTCCTCCACCGCCCATCGTTTCAGGCAAAAGCTTTTCGCCCTCCGCTCCGTTCTCATGAACGAACGTAATACCGGCCGCCTTCGTAATGTCCGTGAACGGGATCTTCGGAATCTCCAGCTTCGGCTTTTCACGCTTCTCCGGAAGAGGAGTGGCTTCGACCTTCTCCGGTGCCTTTTCAGGCGGCTTTCGATTCAGAATCCAGAACGCAAACCCGGAGGCAGCAATCAGGACGACGATGGCAAGAGACCATTTTAAGGCGGCTCCCACCACTTCGTCGTTCTGAATTTCTTCTGTCTCGTTGTCGTTATTGTTCTGGTTCAGGCTCGCCATGTTTCAAATTCCAAAAGGGTTGAGTCGCAGCCACAGACTGACGTTAGGCCGGTCTGTGACTTGTCGTCCGCCAACTGAAGTAGCGGAAGGGCGCGAGCCTTCCGGTTCTTGCGGCACCGGAGGGCTTGCGAGAATGGCGAGTCCCTAAGTCCACGCCATTGGGCTTGCGCCCTCGTCGAAATGTTTCACCGTAGGGCTTGCGCCCTTCCGCTATTTTTGTTGCTAATCTTCGTCCGCTCCTGTTGCGTTAGTCTTTTCGTTCGACGCGGCAGCAACATCTTCCTTTCGCTGCAGGTCGTAGATCACCAGGGCCTCTGAAGCAAAGTCTGCTGCCGGATACTTCTTGCGTGCGACAGCCACCGCTTCACCGCGCGCCGTATCGTCGATCTTGTACTTTGTGTGAGCCGCCTGGTGGTCTTCTGCTTTTGCTTTGTCCCCCAGATTGGCATAAAGCTGGCCAAGGTTGTAATGAGCATCCACGTTTTCCGCATCGATGGCCAGTGTTCGCTGGAACACCTCCATCGCTTCTTCCAGCCGCCGCTTCCGCTCCGCCACAGATTCCTCATCCGCACCACGAATCTTGAGAGCTCGGTCAAAGATCGTCACACCCAGAAGATTGATCACGATGTAGTCCTGACTAAAGTCGAAGCCTCGCTTGATCGTATCTTCTGACTTGTACTCCAGCACCGACCGGAAATTCTCCTCGGCCTCCGCCAGTTTCCCCTGCTGGCGGTTAATGACACCGCTGAGCCAGGCCACAGTCCACGGGGGAGCCGCCGGTTCCTTATGAGCTGCCGCTCTTTGAAGCGCGGCGGCCGCTTCGTCCAGCATGCCATTTCCGCCTTCTTCCACGAGTGCTCGTGCAAGGTTCAATGGACCATCGTAACGACCCAGCTCTTCGACTTTGCGGAAGGCCTCCAGTGTCTGCTTGAGTTCCGCCTTGCCCTTCAGCAGCATTCCGATCCCGTAATCATTCCAACGCTGCCATTCCGGAATCTCTCGCGGCTTGTTGGTCACTTCGGCCGTCACGCCCTCGATTGGGAACGTCACCTCGTCCTCGGCAACCACCATGATCGGAAGTTCGTTGCGGTACGTTTCCCCTTCCTTATGGCCTCGAATTTCTTTGCCGAGTTCTTTGTTCTTTCGATCGACGAAGTCCATGTAGATTGAGTCAAACTTTCGGTACAGCAGCCGAACCTTTGCGGTCACGGGAGCAGACACATCCTGAGGCAGCGTGAAGCTGTAATGGACCGTTTGTCCCGCACCCGGAGGAATCTGATGGTTGTACAGAGCGAACACGATGTCCTGAGCATTGCGGCGATCGATTCGGTTGCCGTTTCGATCCAGCATGAAGTTGTTGACGAAGTGTGACCATGGGTCAACGCTGTTGTCTTCCTTCATCAGACCACTCGCACCGATCGTGCGGTCACCGGACTTCAGAGTCACCTCCAGCCAGATCTCGTTCGAGTCTGTCGTTCCCTGAGTAAAGTGGTGACCAACTTTTAGCGTTCGAATGACCGTTTCCAGAAGGTACGTGTTGCCCGGCTTCAGCGTCGGAACATTGGGCCGCAATGGAGCCGTCAGCTGGCCTTCCACCGTACCACCGTCGCGAACGCCAAACACGTCGACTCGCATTGTCCCTTTCATCAGATCGCTGTGAGCCTTGATGGCGTCATCCTGATGAGTCAGCCAGTTAAGGCCCGTGTTGGCGGACGGGAAGAGATGATCGTGAGTCTTCAGCTTGCCGGAATCATCCAGGAACTTTGCTCCGAAGTCGCCGGACTCCTGCAGAGGCATATGGCATCCGTTGCAGTCCTGCTGCGCCTTTTCCGGATAGTAGAAGCTGCGTGCTCCGTGCCCTGAAACACCGCTCAGCAGCCAGCTGTCGTAGTGGTTCTGGCCTCGCAGCCATTCCTTGTAATGGTTCAGAGCAAACGGCAGATGAACCTTGTGACACGCACCGCAGAACTCCGCGGACTTATGCAAAGGCTTCAGGAACGTCTTCTTGTGGAAGGACGGTTTCGCCTTGACCAGCTGATTGTTGATCCACTGCAGAACGGCATTGTCACTCTTGGCGAACGGATAGTGAATGGGTTCTTCGATCGTGTAGTCCGCATTGCCAAGATTGCTGTTGACGTTCGTGATCGCGTGACACACCGTGCAGCTGATTCCCGACTGAGCCGTCGGGTGATTCAGCATGTCGAACTTCGGATCATCAAACGCACCGCTGAAGAACGGGACCGGGTCATGACATCCTGCGCAGAAGCGAGATCCCTGGACCGAACCATCGCGTTTGAAAGCTACTTCACGGGTTTCTGCCACGCTGGCCAGATACGCCGGATTGTTGAAGGAACTGAAACGATGAGCACTCTTTGACCAGTCATCATGCGCATCCTTGTGACACTTCAGACAGTAGTCGTTCATGTCCAGTGTTGTATGGTCGATGAAGTTGCCTGTTGCTGTTTTCGCCAATGATGGCCAGAAGTACTGTTCGCCATCTTTGGGTCCTCGCACGTTCCAGTCACGAGGGTCCAGCGACTGCCAGTAGACCATTCCCAGAGCTGCACCAGCAACGGTGGCCGCCCAGACCAGGCCTGACTTCCACCGCATCTTTGGACCCACCAGGCGGTGCATGAAATACAGCCATCCGGCAAAGACCGGTCCGGCGACATGCAGCCAGTAGATCGTCGAACGCACGACGGGATTCTTCAAATCCACGAAGCTGCGAAGAAGCAGAAATCCCGTCCCAAGAACGATGATGCAGATGCTGAAGAGTGCGTAGCCGATCATCACCGTTCGCCGGATCTTGCGGTCCTTGGTATTCCTCATATGCAGGATGCCAAAGATAAGGAACGGCGCAACGATCAGCAGTCCCATGATCAGGTGGGCCAGGAACATGCATTCGTAGAAGTAGTCTTCAAACGTCTGGCCCGTCCACCATTGCAGGAACGTGACTCCCGAAAGGTACAGGCTGTTTGCGGCCATCAGAGACAGGAGGCCAAGCACGATATTGAAGACGATTCTGAGCTTTGGGCCGATCGCTTTTCGAACCAGCTTTTTCGGTGCATCGGCACTCGCAGAAGTGACTGCAGTGGACATAAGAGCAATTCTCCGGAGCACTCTCGAATCCTGAGTCCGTCTTGTTCGAAGAGAACGTCGACGACAGAGGAGAGAGAAGAAGATAAAGGGGAAGCCTGCATCTGAAGATTTGATGCCAGAAATGTGACGGCTGGTGCCCGTTCAGAGTTTCTGGCAGAGAGCTTTTGACATCGTCAGGAAAGACGACACATCGAAGCTCCCGGTTGATCGCCTTTCCTGCACGCCTCTGTGAGCATCATTGTCTGTGGAAACAGAGCGACCGATATTGCTCCGGCGTGCGGATGTTGCGAAAGCGATGCGGTCAGGCTTCCGGCGGAATCTCAATGGGCTCAGGATGTCCGGCCAATGCGCGAACCGGGGAACGATCACAGCACAGATACAACAGTGATCGCTCGCTGGCGGAATCACGGGCCGTGAAGCAGTCGGCTTCTCGCAGTTGAGGCCCCGCAGTGACAGCCAGCGGAGGCGTTGAAAGAGGAACCGGATGCTGACGGCATCCAGGACCATTGCAGGGAAGATTCTGCAGCGGACCGTGCGGCGCTGGAACCTGATCATTCCAGATCATCGAGTGATCAATGGCCATGACCCCATGATTGAACGCCCGGCCCTGGGAGAACTCAATAAGGCGAGAGGCCGAGCCCCGGGTTGGCGACGAATACCGAGTATGCAGGTAGTTGCCACAGGAAGCCTGCGCGACGTCAGACAATGCGAGCACGACGAAGGTCAGCATTCCGACCATCGCAAGGCTTCGCAGAAATCTGACACCTGAAGACTTCATAAACCCCTGTCCAGCTCCCCGACACCTGCACTTTCACGCCAAAAAACAACCAGTCATCACGCTTCGTATGATTCTACGTTCATTTTGACAACATGCACGAGAACAAAATCCCCCGGGGAATGACAAAATCTGTTCTTGGTTCCTGGTTCCTTGTTCAAAGGTCCCACTGAAGACCGAACACTGAAAACCGAAAACCTCCGTCCCGTCATTCCCGCGCAGGCGGGAACGGCGGGAACCCAGCAAGGCGGTGAGGATTAAGATGAGGATCAAGATCAGGATTATGAGAAGGGCGGGGAGGGGCAGGGAGGGGCGGCGGAGCGGGGCTGTCGCCGTTTCACGGCTGAATGGGCGATGAAGGGGACCGATGAACCCCGGGTTGGCACCCGGGGCTATCTGCTGACGCTGCTATCGCAGTTGGAAGACGGCCTGTCTTGTTCGCCACTGAAAACTGAAAACTAACGCCTTCAGTCCCAAAACCGAACACCGAAAACCGAAAACCCAAGAAAGGAACTTTGGCGAGTTGCAACACGGCCGATGACGGGGACGGTGGCGCTGGCAGTTCGTGGTTGACTCAGTAACATCCGTGGTTCGCGAACAATTCTGATACAGATGCCCGTGTTTTGGTTTGGAAAAGAGCTGCCGATGTCGTCCAGTTTGTTTCAGGAGATCTTTCAGCCGTTGCAGTCCAAGAGGCTGATTGATCCGCATACTCACATCAATCCTCATGCTGCCGCATCGAAGACGCTCGCGGACATTCTTGGCTATCACTATTACACCGAGCTGGCTCATTCCGCTGGCATGCCGAAGGCTCAGATTGAGGAGCCTGGGCTGGAGCCAAAGGAGAAGGTTCGACGTCTGGTTCCGTGGCTTGCGACCATCGAAAATACGGCTCAGTACAGCTGGCTGATCGAAATGTGCCAGGCCTTTTTCGGGTTTCAATACGATCGGCTCACGGTCGACAACTGGGAAGCGTTGTACGATGCGTCACTGGCTCAGATGGCATCCCCGGGCTGGGAAAAGCAGGTCCTGGAACAATCGGGGCTGGATCAGGTTTATCTGACGAACGACTTCGATGATCCTCTTCAGGGTTTTGATACTCGGTTCTACGTACCCTGTCTGAGAACTGACGACCTGGTCTTCCACTTGTCAAAGCCGGCCGTGCGAGAACGGCTGCAGAAAGCCACGAACACTTCTCCTGTCTGTTCGAAAAGTCTGACGGGTGCGATTGAGAAGCTCTTTGTGCACTTCAAAGCGAATAACGTGCGAGCCTGTGCGATTTCGCTTCCACCGGACTTCATTCCGCTGCCAGTCGCGGCAGCAGTCGCAGACGAGATCATCGGCAAAGTGTTTTCCGGACGAGAACTCACAGGGGACGAAGCGGCGCAGCTGAGTCAGTTTGTGTTCTGGACTCTGGCACAGAAATGTTCGGAGCATCAGCTTCCGTTTGACCTGATGATTGGCGTAAATCGCAGGGTCTATGAAGCGGGAGTCTTCCAGGGGCAGGATTTGTTCGACACCCGCGTGTCCCTCATCCAGTACAAAACGCTGTTCAACGCGTTTCCGACGGTAATTTTTCCGGTGTCTGTTCTGGCCGAGACCAGCAATCAGGAGCTCGTCAGTTACTCATGGATTTTCCCCAATGTTGTGACCAGCGGACACTGGTGGTATTCCAACATACCGGTCTTCATCGAGCGAGACACGCGGGCTCGACTGCAGGCGGTACCAATGACAAAACAGATTGGGTACTACAGCGATATGTACAAATTGGAGTTCGCTTTGCCAAAATTTGCCATGTACCGCAGAATTCTGGCGAAGGTTTTGGCGGAAGACTTCGTGATTGGTCGCAGGTGGTCTGTTGAACAGGCAATTTCGCTGGGAAAACGGATTCTGCGAGGAAATGTCGAGGCAATCTTTGGAGGATGCAGTTGAACAGTTGCCGGGACGGTAGGATACTCCCGCGAAATCGGTGGTGTAGCTCTGTCGTGGAGCTCGCCTGAGTTCCCAACTTGTCTTCCGATTCGGCATTTCCCGTGATTCGTTGATCTCTGATGTATTGGTTTTCGCTGAGTATCGTTTGAATCAGCCCTTTGAGTTGACTGGTATTGAACCCGCGAGCAGTCGCGGAATCGACTGAAATATGGCACGCATCGTTCTTCTAAAAGACGGTCAGTCCTTCCCGTATGAACTGAAGAAGTTCCCTGCGCGCATGGGGCGTCATCCGGACTGTGACGTGCAGGTCGATTCCAACATGGTGTCGCGATTCCATGCACAGATTGTGCAGATCGAAAACCGCATCATGTTAGAGGACCTGAACAGCGGGAACGGGTCCTTTCTGAATGGAAAGCAGCTCGAGAAGAACCAGCCCTATCCTCTGCGCAACAACGATCGAATCAAGCTGGGGCCCATTAAGTTCCGATTTGAAGACGACGAGGAAAACGGATCTTCTCTGAATGCGATTCCTGGAGTGGATGTCAGCGATGGCAGCACTTCCACGATCATGGGATCTGCTTCGGCTCGAGGCTTCGGGGTCTTTGAAGTTCGGCCAGAAGAGAAGCTGAAGGGAATTCTGAAGATCAACCAGAGCCTGGCGGGTCTGGTGGAACTGTCGAACATCGCTCCTCGAATTCTGGATACTCTGTTTGAGATCTTCCCGCAGGCTGACCGTGGCACGATGCTGATGAAGGAAGGAACCGCCAAGCGGTTCATCCCGTGTGCTCAGAAGCGTCGGCAGGAAGGTGACGACGAAACCGTTCGACTCAGTCGCACGATTCTGGAACGAGTCCTCACGGACCGCACGGGGATTCTTTCCGCGGATGCTGCGAATGACTCACGCTTCAGTGCCAGCGAATCGATTTCCAGCCTGACGATTCATTCGATGATGTGCGTTCCGCTTCTGAACATGGAAGGGGAACCATTCGGCATCATCAACCTGGATACTCAGAACCCGATGAAGCGTTTCACGGAGGAAGATCTGGAACTGCTCCTGGCGGTTGCCAGCCAGGCGGCTCATTCGTATGAGAACGTTCGTCTGCTTCAGAGTCACCTCGACAAGCAGAAGCAGGATAAGGAAATGAGGATCGCGAGCCAGGTGCAGCGAGCCCTGCTGCCCGAAGCTCTGCCGTCGGTGACTGGTTATCGCTTCTATGCTTCCTACGACGCAGCGCAGGCGGTCGGTGGCGACTACTTTGACTGCTTCATGATTGGCGAAGACAAGGTCTGTATTTCCTTTGGCGACGTTGCGGGCAAAGGCGTTCCCGGTGCCTTGATTATGTCGCGAATGTCCAGCGTCGTTCAGAACACGATGAGTTTCACGGATGACGTGGCGCTGGCGATTCAGCGAATCAATTCTCACATGTGTCACAACATGGTGGAAGGTCGATTCGTCACCTACATTCTGGGTGTCATTGATCTGAAGACCAACAGGATTACTCTGGCCAATGCCGGCCACATGTCGCCATTGATTCGAAAGCCGGATGGCAGCGTCGAAGAATTTGATGATTCCACGATCGGCATTCCGGTCGGCATCATGGATGGTTATCCGTACGAAGTTGTTGAACGCGATATCGCTGCAGGTGAGATGTTCGTTCTGATCACAGACGGTGTCGACGAAGCCATGGATCCGGACGGTGGTCTTTACACGAAAGAACGCGTTCGTGATTTCGTCCGCGACGGGTCACCAGACCCGGAAGAACTCGGGCGAGCACTGTTGAGTGACGTTCGTCGCCACGCCAACGGCCGTGCCCAAAACGACGACATCACCATCATGACCTTCGGCCGTTTGAGCTAGTCGCCGTCTCTCTCCAAGAGACGCTTTGCGATTCGAAACGCATGGGAGAAAGTCGCAGGCATAGTGGCCGTCTCTCTCCGAGAGACGCTTTGCGATTCAAAATGTATGGCAGAACGTCGTCGGGCGCGTTAGGAATCGCATTTCATCACTCAGAGAGTGATGGCTACTTTGTCCCCGAACCTTCTCCGATTCGCGCCTGTCATTCATTCGACCGTGGCCCAAAGTCGGTCGCAGAGTAGCCGTCTCTCTCCGAGAGACGCCTTGCGATTCAAAACGCATGGCAGAACGTCGTCGGGCGCGTTAGGAGTCGCATTTCATCACTCAGAGAGTGATGGCTACTTTGTCCCCGAACCTTCGCAGGGCAGAGTTTTCCAACGGAAAAACTCAGCGATTATCATCCGTGAACAGCGCTTTACACGGTTTGGAACCGCTGATAGACTTCCGCCCGTCAGGCCGTCACGGCTTGAAAATTACCCCGTGGTGTAATTGGTAGCACTACAGTTTCTGGCACTGTCAGTTGGGGTTCGAGTCCCTACGGGGTAATTTCAAAACAAAAATGGCCATGCGGGAGTTTCTCCGGCATGGCCATTTGTGTTTGACGCCACGGTTTCAGTTTTGTCATGCTGTTCCGGTTGAGTCAGGACAAATCTCTCCGAAACGACTCTGAGTGAAGTTCCCCCGTTTCCAACGATGATTGGTTCAATGTGCGATGAGCCAATGGGCACGCCTGAAAGGCTGATGATGAGCAGCGTTCTGGTTGAACTCGAACTTCCTCAAGACTGGAAAAAGTTCCGAATGCCAGCTGCTCTGCAGGCTCGGCTGACTGCGTTATTGGACGAGCAGGACAGAACGGGAAAGCTAACCAAAGCAGAACGAGAAGAAGCACAGGCTCTGACAGAACTTGTCGACCTGCTCAGCCTAATGAAGCTTCGCGCAAGACTTCCTGTTTGAAACGGAGCACGGCAAGGAACTCTGGCGAGTACTCACTACGGTTGTTGGTGAGCAAGTTCTTGCGGCACCGGACGGCTCGCGCTGTGCCGCTCTCTGAATGTTCGAAATTCGTGGAGTGATTTACTTCCGGCCGTCTGGTTTCGATGGGTCATACGCGGTGTTCACAGTGGGGCGTATGGCTCCGACGTCGGTTTGCCAGGCATGCAGTGCATCGAGCATCGATTTCACTCGGGCTGGTTCTGAATCGGCGAGATTCGATTTCTCTCCTTCGTCGCTGGCCAGATGGAAGAGTTCAACGCGATCGCCTTCGAACCATTCAATCAGCTTCCAGTCACCCTGCAGCATTGCAGCCCCGGGCGCTCCGCCCTGATTGCCGTAATGAGGATAGTGCCAGAACAAGGCTCGATCCGGCGGTGCGGCGGTGTCGTTCAGGACAGTCAGCAGGTTGATTCCATCCAGCGGTCGGTCATCTTGAGCCTTCACCCCGCAGGCTGCGAGAATCGTCGGAAGATAGTCGATGCTGGCGACAGGCACTTCGCATGTCGTTCCGGGCGCAAGATGTCCCGGCCAGCGCATGATGGAGGCCGTGCGGATGCCGCCTTCATACAGCCAGCCTTTGCCGGCTCGCAGCGGCTGATTCGAGGTCGGCGAACCTTCACTCGTGGACAGACCTCCGTTGTCGCTCGTGAAGATCACGAGTGTCTCATTGGCGACGCCCTGATCTTCCAGTGTCTTCAGTACCTTGCCCACCGCCTGATCCATCGCCTCGACCATTCCGGCGTAGACGGCATGGTCCTGAGTCATCCGAACTTTCCTTGGTGGCTCATCAGCAAACACATCAACCTTCGACAGTATCGACCGCTTCTTCTGATACTTTGCTTTCAGATCTTCGCGAGCCATCAGAGGCGTATGGACAGAGTAGAACGGGAAGTAAACAAGAAACGGCTGGTCCCGATTTGCCGCAATGAACTTCGACGCTTCCGTCGCCAGTCGATCGGGCAGATGTTCTCCTTTGGGCCCATCGGGAAGTTTGGCGTTGCCGTACGGCGAAAAGTACTTGTCTCCGCTGTAAGGTCCTCCCTGCGCGAGTCCTCCCATGTTGATATCGAATCCCTGATTCTCCGGCAGGAATCCTTCGCCTCCCAGATGCCATTTGCCTGCGAAGAACGTCGCATAGCCCGCGGCTTTCAGATACTCCGCCATTGTGATTTCTTCATGAGCCAGCTGCAGGGCATAGGGAGCGGGCAGGAGTTTCGTATTCCGTTTCCACGCTTCGGGCTGAGCAGCTCCGATGTAGTCGGTGATGAGTGTTCGCTGAGGATAACGCCCCGTGATCAGACTCGCTCGAGTCGGCGAGCAAACAGGACACGTAGCATAGGCCTTCGTCAATCGCACCCCTTCGCCGGACAGACGATCAATGTTCGGCGTTTCGTAGAAGGTACTTCCGTAACAGCCGAGGTCTTTCTGGCCCAGGTCATCGACGATGAACATGACAATGTTCGGCGCTCGACGACCATTCGACGATTCTGCTGCCGCACCTTCCGCCCCGTCGGAACTGCAGGCCTGACACGGGATCAACATGAAAAACAACAGCACCATTGGCAGAACAATTCGGCTCATTCGCAGCTCCGGAGGGATTCCTGGTTCTTGGTTGTGCGTGACGGCGCTCAATGGTTAATGATTATTGGAAATTGAAAATTGCAAATTCTGCTCCCCGCCCGGACGCAGTCTGGGAGGGGTCGAGCGAGCGTCAGCAAGCTCGGGGGAGGGCCGCGTTTGGGTTCTTGGTTCGTGATTCTTGGTTACGCGTGACGGCGCTCAATGGTTAATCGTTATTGGCAAGTGAAAATTGCAAATTGAACGCGCGCCCGTCATTCCCGCGCAGGCGGGAACCCAGCACGCCACGGTTCCGTTCTTTGTTCCTTGTTCTTCGTTCAACAGTCCCCACTGAAAACTGAAAACCCAGAGTAAGATTAAGATCAAGATTAGGATTAAGAGAATCGCCCTTTGGAGGAGCGGCCGCGGGTCTGTCGCCGTTTCACGGCTGAGGCGGCAGATATCCGGGAATCAGCAAACCCCGGGTTCACACCCGGGGCTATCTGCTGTCGCTGCTAACACAGCTGAAAGCGGCCACCGCACTCCTCCGCCTGAAAACTGAACACTGAAAACTGAACACTGAAAACTGAACACTGAAAACTGAACACTGAAAACTGAACACTGAAAACTGAACACCCCTCTAATGCCACGTGCCGGTGGTTCGTGACATGATTGGAATGGCTTCCTGTGTTCGAGGCTCCGCTTCCTGAACTTCGCGATAGACGGCAATGAGTTCGTCCAGCATTCGTTCTTCGTTAAAGCGAGTCCTGACAAGAGACTGCCCGGCGCTGGCCAGCTGACGGGCTCGCTCTCGGTTCTCGAGCAGTTCAATGATGCGGTCGGCCAGACTGCGACTGTCGGACGGTGGAACGATTAGCCCGGTCACATTGTCTTCCAGAACACTCAGAACTCCGCCAACACCGGATGCAACCACCGGACGCCCCAGAGCCATCGCTTCCAGCATCATGACTCCGATGCCCTGCTGCAACGACGGCAGGCAGAAGATATCAATCGCTGACAAATACCCAGCCATTGAAACTCCGCCATCGACAAATGTCAGACGGCTGGACAGTTCCAATGATGACGCGAGCTGACGGAGACTGCGTTCTTCCGGCCCGCTTCCAGCAATCACAATGCGGATGTTGTGCCCCGCCTCGACAACCCGATGACAGGCTCGCAGAAAGAAGGCCGCTCCTTTGACGATCTCCAGAGGCCCCGCCATACCAACAACCGGCGGACGTTCATCATCCAGCGGGGCATCAATCGACGTCGCGTCAGGAACGCCGACGCCAGGCATGATGACTCGCCGTTCGATGGAGAGTCCGGCGGGAAACGCAGGAATCTGCTGCTGCACGCTTTCGCTGACGGAGATCACCATCTTCAATTCCGGAGCAATCGCCTTCATCGGAAATGATGATGCCTCCGCATGGTCACCCACGCTGACAATCAATGGCCGTCGCAGCTTGCGAGCCAGCCGGATTCCCTGAGGCAGCAAGCGACTGTCCTGCAGATGAATGACATCCGGTCTCTGGTCTTTCAAGTCCCGATACAGCGTCCGAAGAACCAATTGTCCCCAGACCGGAACATTGATCCCAGGAATCTCATGCAGGCGAACGCCCTTCAGCAGGGACGGATCCAGACCATCGAATCGAGTACACACGAGGGCCGTGTCGATTTCTCGGCGTTCCAGCCCGCGAGCAATACGGAGTGTCAGCAGTGACGAACCGCGAAAGGTCAGTTCGGCATCCAGTAACAAAACTCGCAGTGCTGAGTCAGCCATGACAACCTGATCGCCTAACAGGATTCGAACGCGAGCGTGAATCATCCCGATCGTGCCGGCATGCTCACGTTCGCAGGACGAATGGTACAAAAAGACGTCAGTGGGGTGTAGTCGCAGGCAATGGTTGGGCCGGAAGCCGAAAGTCTGGAGTCTGGAGTCTGAGCGATTGAGGACAATCGCTTTACACTGGCGAGTCGCAGCCGGTCGGAACGGGGCTGCTGCGGTTTTCGCACTTCCATTTGATCGCTAAACTACGGGCTTGCCCATTCTCGAAACTGCTCTGCAGGAATTTGAAATGACTCAGGTGACCGCCACCTGCCCGATGACTCGGGAACAGGTTGTGAATCAGTATTTTCTGGAACATCGAGCCAAGTTGCTCGATATTGCTGCGTTCCTGGACCGGCTCGACCGAACTCAGGGTTCCACCGCAGCCGACTTCCGGGAGTCCGCGCTGAAAGAAGCGATCCAGATCCTGATCGATGGTCAGCCTCACCGGGCAAAACGAGTTCTGGATTTGCTCAGCGATGCAACGACCGCTCTACCGCAGTCTGCTCACGGATTGAAGGGTGCCTCCGGGGCCGTTCGTCCGTCAGCCGCTGGAACAACCGGAGGTGCCCGATGAGGTACATCGATCCGCATATTCATATGGTGTCCCGAACGACCGACGACTATCAGCGCATGGCGCAATCCGGCTGTGTCGCAGTCACGGAACCGGCCTTCTGGGCGGGCTTTGATCGTTCGTCGGCTCAGGGCTTCTTCGACTATTTTCGCCAGCTGACGGAATACGAACCTCGGCGCGCCGCGCTGTTCGGGATTCGGCATTTTACCTGGCTGTGCATCAATCCGAAGGAAGCGGATGATCCGGCCTTCGCGCGAGAAGTCGTTTCGATCATTCCCGAGTTTCTGAAGTGCGACACCGTGTTGGGCATCGGCGAAATCGGACTCAACAAGAATACTCGCAATGAGCTGATCATTCTGGAAGAACAGATCGCTCTGGCCGAACGTTACAACCAGCTGGTGCTCGTTCATACGCCGCATCTGGAAGACAAACGCAAAGGCACACGCCTGATCATGGATGCTCTCAGTGCCAGCAACATCGATCCGGGAAAAATCCTGATCGATCATGTCGAAGAACACACCGTGGCGGAAGTTCTGGACCGCGGATTCTGGGCCGGCATGACACTCTATCCCGACACCAAGATGACTCCGCAGCGAGCTACGGATGTGATCGAGATGTATGGTTCGGAACGCATCTGGATGAACTCCGCTGGTGACTGGGGCTGCAGCGATCCGCTCGCCGTTCCCAAAGCACGCCTCGAAATGGCGCGTCGAGGACATGCGATGTCGCTGATCGACAAAGTCACGTTCGACAATCCTCTAACGTTCCTCAGCCAGTCCCCACGTTTCCAGCTGTAGTGGAACTCGCCAGAGTTCCTGTTGCCTCAAATCGTAGTGGAACTCGCCAGAGTTCCTTTAGTTGCTGGGATGAGCAGGAAGTCTGGCGACTTCCACTACGGAACGAGAAATTCGGAGTCTTGAATGACAGCTTCACAGCGTCCCGTTCTTCGTGCCGGCATGGTCGGCATGGGCATGATCTTCGATGAAACGTATCGACCGTTCTTCGAAGCCACGGCCTCACGAGGACTCTACGATCGTCAATTCGGCGATGTCGACGTCCACATGGTGGCCGTGGCTTCCCGCACGGGTTCGCGCGCGGCGAAGTATCAGCAGCAGTCGGCAGGAAAGATCCCGGCGTTCCAGAACTTCAGCGGGGACGATGCCGTCGATCAACTCCTGAAGCAGAATCTCACGTTCGCCTGCGTTGCAACGCCGGACAATCGTCACTTCGAAGCGTCCAAAGCGATTCTGGAAGCCGGCGTGCATCTTCTTGTCGAAAAACCGTCAGTGCTTTCGCTGCAGGAACTTGATGAACTGAATGCGATTGCCGCGAAGAACAACGTGCTGGCTCGAGTCGTGTATCACAAACTGCTCGACCCGGATCACAAGAAACTTCGAACGCTTGTGGCGGATGGAATTCTGCAGCATGTGAACAACGGCTACTGCTCCCTGCTGGAGCCTCGACAGATTTCCGGCCAGCAGTTTTCTGAATGGATCACGGGCCGCAACCCTGGCACTTACGTCGCCGTGCATTACATCAAGCTGATCGACTTCACCTTTGGCGGTCGACTAAAGACCATTTTGTGTACGGGGCAGCGAGGACTCGTGGGGCCAGCCAATGGGTCAACGTGGGACAGTTGTCAGCTGCGGCTGATCTATGAATATGACTCCGGTCGCGAAGCCGCGTTCGATATTCACACGTCATGGGTAACGCCGGACAATTTTCCGGGCTACGTCGAACAGGAAGTTCAGTTCCGTTTTGACAACGGCATCTGGAACGGACATTCTCGCAAACGTGGCGTCGAGCTGACGGTCGAAGGTCTGACGCCATACAAGATGAAGAACACGATCAACAACCATTACAACGGTTCGTTCCTTGAACCCTGGGGCGATCGTTCTCAGCGCGGATACGGAGTAGAAGTGATCGACCGCTTCGCGCGAGAAGTCGCATTCGTCGAACACGGTGGACCGGCGTCAGAGCGAAGCAAGAGGCTGGAGTCTGTTCGAACACTGCACTATGCCGACCTTTCTGCAGATCGACAGGTCGTCGCGGCTGTCGAAGCCATGGAGCGTATTCTGGAACAACAGGCCGCTGGCAACCCCGACTGCGTGGCTCGCTATGATGGCCGCACGATCACGCTGCACTGACGCATTCTTCGATGGAACACTGGTGACGTTGTGACACCGCCGACTGACAATACTTCGCTGAAGTCCAATGAGCAGACTGTTGGATCCGTCTGGCTCGTTGGCGCGGGGCCTGGTGATCCGGGGCTGATCACGGTGCGAGGAATCGAGGTCCTGACGCAGGCTGATCTGGTGCTTTATGATGGCCTTGTGAATCCGTTGCTGCTTCGGCATACGAAAGGCATCTGCGAACGCACCGCGAGGGCTCGTCGCGACGGAACATCTATCGTGCCGCAGGAAGAGATCAATCGCCGACTTGTCGAAGAAGCCCGCGCCGGTCGGAAAGTTGTACGGCTCAAAGGCGGCGACCCCTATATCTTCGGTCGAGGAAGTGAAGAAGCTGCGGCACTGGAAGCAGCAGGTATCCCGTTCGAAGTCGTTCCCGGGATCACGGCCGCGGCAGGCGCCGGTGAGTACGCCGGGTTCTCCTACACGCATCGTGAGATCTCCTCGGCCGTCGCGTTTGTGACCGGACATGAAGATCCGACACGTTCCCCCGGACGACTCGACTACGCCGCGCTGGCTCGTTTCCCCGGAACGCTTGTCTTCTACATGGGGCTCAGTCGGCTGCGCGAAATTTGTTCGCAACTGATTCACCACGGCATGCCGTCGACAACTCCAGCGGCCGTTGTTTGCCAGGCGACACTGCCGTCGCAAAAGGTCGTCGAAGGCGAACTGGAGACACTGCCGGCAATGGCTGAAGTTTCTGGCCTGCGTCCCCCTTCGCTGATCGTGGTCGGCGACTGCGTGACTCAGCGACAGCATCTGACATGGTTCGAAAAGCTGCCGTTGTTCGGACAGTCGATTGGGATCACTCGGCCGGAAGATCAGGCTGACACCGTCGCCGATCAGATCGTTCGGATGGGTGGCGAACCCGTGATGATGCCGATGATCGAAGTTCAGCCCGTTGAGGATGCTCAGGCGGAGATCATTCAGGCGACACTGCGGCGACTGTCAGAGTATGACTGGATCATCTGGACCAGCGTCAATGGCGTGGACGAATTCTTCCGGCACCTGAACGCAGCCGGACTCGATTCCAGAGCACTCGGAAGCTGCCGCCTGGCCGTCATCGGAAGTTCCACAGCCGAACGACTGCAGAATCATGGTCTGCGGGCGGATGTGATTCCGGAACAGTTCCGAGCAGAAGCACTTGCGGATGCACTGGCTCAGCATGTCCGAGGTTGCAAAGTGCTTTGGGGCAGAGCCAGCCGAGGCCGTGACGTGCTGCCCGACAGACTGGCTCAGGCCGGCGCGACGCTCGAACAACTGGTCGTCTACCAGAACCGGGACTGCGATGCTCTCAGCACAGAGGTGATCCAGCGGATTCAGGCGGGAACGCTGCACTGGGTCGGGCTCAGCAGCCCTTCGATCGCTCGTCAGTTCAGCCAGTTGCTGCGGAACGCGGGGATCGATGCGTCAATGATGCTCACGAAGATTGCAGCGATCAGCCCTGTGACCAGTGAAGCCGCAAAAGCAGCGGGACTAAGCGTGCAGGCGGAAGCAAAAAAATACACATGGCCCGGACTGCTCCAGGCCATGTGTTCATTAGAATCCTGAGGCATCTGCCGCTGGCTCATGCCTCCTCTGCTTCACATGATTCCCATGGCTCCCATCACCAGACGCGCTACTTCTGCAGCAGCACGTTCACACCCTTCTTGTTCGACAGCACGATGTCCGGCTTCTTGTCTTTGTTCATATCGTAGATCTCAAACTGAGTCCCCACGCCGGTTCCAAGTCCCGCGTTGATGTGATGAGCGGTGAACTTTGGAGGATTGCCCTTGGATCGCTGCACTTCGAACCAGACCATCACGACAGGATCATGAGCACCCGGGTCCCCGCCGTTGTGGGCAAAGAATCGCTTGCCGGTCACGTAGTCCAGTTGTCCGTCGCCATTGATGTCGACTCGCTCGACAGCATGAGTCTGCGAAAACGACTTGTCGATCTCGTGCAGTGTCCATGCACCTTCGCCAGGATTTTCCGCCCACCAGACTCCAAAGTTGTGAGCGGACGACAGGAAGAGATCCATGTCGCCATCGCTGTCAAAGTCATCTGCGTAGAGATTGGCACACGCCGGCAGCGGCTGTTCGCCATTATCCGTCTTGATGCGAACCGGATGAAAGTCCCAGACTTTTCCCGATGTGATGTCGCCAGGATTCTGCCACCAGCCGTGAGCAATCAGAACATCGGGGTGCTTATCGCCGTTCATGTCGCCGACGCCCAGACCATGATAGTACTTGAACGTCCCGTTCTGGTTCGGATCGCCCGCTTCGCTGATCGCATGGAACGGGAACATCTCGCCGGACTTGTCTGCACCAGGAATCATGTTGAACCCCATCTTCGCTTCCGGCTGAGAGCCCAGAATCAGCTCACGCACACCGTCACCGTTCAGGTCTTCAAACTCCGGTGATTCGTTGCAGACACTGGTCCAGATGACATGTTGTTTCCAGTGGTCTTCCTTTCCAGGACCTGGGTTTTCATACCAGTGGAACGGATCGCCTGGAAATCCGATGATGACAACATCGGTGTTTCCGTCCTTGTTCATGTCGTGGGCGAAATTGCAGAAGCTGTTGCTGTAGCCAACGCCTGCGACAAACTCTCCCGGCACTCGAACTTCATGCAGCTTCCACTGAGAACCATCAGTGTGCCTGTCGGACTTGAGCGAAGGAGCTTCGTACCAGACATCTCCTGCAATGACATCCGGATTACCGTCATTGTTGACGTCGGCCGCGGCGACACCTTCGGAACGGAATCGTTCGTCCAGTCGAATGCGAACCCAGTTGTCATCGTCGCCTGCGAACAGAGAAGAACCGGACAGCAGAGAAACAGACGACAGGCTTAGCGCGGCAAGAAACAATTTCACTCGCTTCATCGGGTGGGCTCCAGGAACAGCGGAAGGTTGGTTGGAGCTGGCGGCGTCCAGGAAGGAGTCAGTCCTTCGATCGCGACCAGTGCTCGACACTGTATCGAAGTGGAGCACGTTCGTCCCGGCTGGACAAACGATTTCTGCAAGTGCATCCGCTGTGCTTCAGTTGGCCGTCAGCGGGAAATTAGAACGAGCGGAGAGAGGGGGATTCGAACCCCCGGTCCGGTTTCCCGGACACAGCATTTCCAGTGCTGCACAATCGGCCACTCTGTCATCTCTCCGAGTGGTCTAAAAAAGGCGCGAACGATGCCACGCCTTCAATGATGATCTGGTTTTGCGTTCGTCTGCTACAATTCCAGCGGCGCAAGTCTTTCACCTGCAACATCGCTCGGACAACGCAGCGAACGAAACTAGCCTTCGCCGCCTTCAGAAGCGCCTTCGGCCTTCTTCTGAGCAGCAGCGGCTTCGCGAGCTTCCAGAGTGGAAACTGCACCGAGACGTCGCTTCAGCTGGCGGTAGTCAGCGTTCAGGTGACGCCAGGTCGCGTTCTTGCCGCGAGCCTTGCCGGTGACCCCTTCGCCTGCCAGCTTTGCTTCACAGGCAGACAGCTTCTCCTGCGAGAGGGTCAATTGACGTTCAATTCGAGATCGGTCCTTCAACATGACGCACCAGTGAAAGTTCAGGATTCAGGGAACAAACTTATCCAGACAGCATCTGAACAAAAGCTCAGTGCTCAATTTGCGAATCGCGTATTCTTACAAGCAGCAGACACTTCTTCAACGCGAAAGGTCAGAATAAATTCGATGTTCGAATGTTGAAACTTTGTTTTCGGACTTTTGCAAATCAGGCCAACAGCTTCCATGTCAGAAATCCTCGATCGACTGCACTTTTCGCTTCGCGCTGCGGAAGAAGCCAGTGTTCTCATTCTTCAGCATTACCAGACAGATGGGCTGCTGGTGGAGTCAAAATCGGACGAATCGCCGGTCACAGTCGCTGATCGCGGGGCTGAACTGCTGCTCAGGCAGAGAATTTCTGAGGCTTTTCCGGAGGACGGGGTGCTCGGGGAGGAATTCCCTGATGTCCCCGGCCGCAACGCGTTTCGATGGATTCTGGACCCGATCGACGGAACGAAAGCCTTCATCCACGGAGTTCCGCTGTTCGGCAGTCTGATCGGAATCGAGTTTCAGGGGCGAGTCGTCGCGGGAGTCTGTCGATTCCCCGCGCTGAACGAAGTCGTCTATGCGGCCGACGGTTTCGGATGCTGGTGGAAGATCGGCAATCAGGAGCCTCGACGCACCAAAGCTCCTGCGACGTCCGACATTCGCCAGGCTCGATTGATGTTCACCGAACCGACTCACTGGAAGCCCTTCCATCGCTTTGAAACCATCATGCAGGTTATGGACAAGGTCCGCATCGGCCGAGGCTGGGGCGATTGCTACGGGCATGCAATGGTCGCAACCGGCCGAGCAGAAATCGCCATCGATCCTCAGATGTCGCCCTGGGACATTGCCGCACTGATTCCCATCCTGCGCGAAGCCGGTGCATCGTGTACTGACTGGATGGGACGCGAAGTCGTCGATGGCGGCGACGGCGTTTCCGTCTGCGCGGGCCTGCGTGACGAGGTGATTGCGATCCTGAAAGATGCTCCGCCGCTGCCGGGGAAGTAAGATGTGTAGGTGACGCCTGCCGGTTGCTATGTAGCGGCAGGGCGCGAGCCCTCCGGTGAGTGTGCGCCATGAATTCACCGGACGGCTTGCGCCGTTCCGCTAGTTCATTTTTCACGCTGTCACCTACAATCAATCGTCGTCGCATTCTTCCGCCGTCAGCGCCAGCCCTGTGATTCTCTTCACCAGAATCGTGGCATAGCTGCCTCGCGGAAGCTGAAACGTCAGCGTCAATTTCTGCCGGCCATCGTAGAGTTCATCATCCGAGACGCTGCCCGAAAGGTCTTTCGTCGAGATGATGGCTCGGCGCAGTCCCTTCGAAAAGAAACTGTCGCGAGGATACTTCACGCGCAGCAGTCGCAGCTCCATACCTTCTTCAGTCAGGATCGCATCCAGCAATTCACCGATTCGCCCTTCAGGGCGATCAATTCGCGCACTGGGAAGCGGAATCGAAAGATCCTGCAGAGCCAGTTGTTGTTCGGAATTCAGATTGACCGGGAATGTGGCGACTCCGCTTTTCAGTGAATACGTTCGTCGCTGCGATTCGGAGCAGACATCTTCCAGCATGCGATTCAATAAACGATTCCAGATGGCTGACTGGTAGGCAGAAAGATACAGCCCGCGAAGATCCACGTTGACTCGCGCCAGCGCGCCTCGAAAGTCTGCCGGGTGACCGGCTTTCACTTTGTCTGACAGGTATGTCACAATCGATCGGCGATGTGAGCGATCCAGCGACTGCTGACATTCGGGCCACTTGCCCCACAGGTCTCTCAGAATCTGCTTCTGCTTTTTCTCCGATGACGGATCATTTGGATGTCCATCTGCCAGAGCCAGCCAGAGCGCGCGTTCCCAGTGCCCGAGGCACCATTCTTTGCCGATCCATTCTCCCGACTCGCCCAGGGAACCGAAACGCTGGTCGTCAAAGTAGTTGGGCAGTCCGACCTGTTGAACTTCCTGCAAAGCCTGAACGGCAGCCGTGATTTCCGGTGCAGGCATGTCTCGCAGCACCAGCTGGAAACGATTCGCATCGATGTCCGCCGGAGTAAACGCCTGAGCCGTTTGCCCCAGGTATTCCACATTGAGCGTCTTCAGCTGCAGCGGCTTTCGAGGCCCATTGTGAATGGTGAAATGCTGCGTCGTTACGGCGTGTCGATCCTTCAGTCCGCCGTAACTGATGCGACGGCGATGAATGTTCCAGCGTTCGACAATTGCACTGATCGCTTCCGGCGTACCGATGGACGTCTTCGTCAGGCGATACAGCGCGAACGGTCCGCCATCGGGCCGAATGCGTGTGACCTCATCGACCTGAAAGTCTTCCGGAATGCGACGCAGCTTCACTTGGATGCGCCTGAACCGGAGGTCTCCGGACCATCGACAGTTTTCTTCGGCAGGAAGCCAAAGCCAAGACACAGCGCCATGGAAACCCAGAAGATCCAGAACTCAGGGCGATCATAGCGGTGGAAGTCGATGCGATGAGGATGCGTTTCGGAATTGACACCCCAGTCAACCAGAAGCTTCAGCCCGATCACAATCACAAGCAGATAAGCGGATGTTTCAAACCGAGGAAACTTCTCCAGCAGTTTGATGAACATAACCGCGGCAACTCGCATTAGCATCAGACCGATGAATCCGCCCGCGACGACCACCCACAGTTTGGGATTGTGGGCATCTGCTGGATAATCTTTCGGCAAAGCTGGAATGAACGCCATGGCGGCAAGAATCGAGTCGACCGCGAATGCGATGTCAGTCAGTTCGATCACGGCGACAGCCATCCAGAAACTCTTGCCTGCCCTGACGGTTTCTTCCATCGCAGGCACAGGGATACGTTCCTGAATTTCAATGCTCTCCTGCTCGGCCGTCAGCGGTGCACCGGTCTCCGCGTCACGCAGCTGAGGCTCTCCGTCGGCATCCACAGACACGGTCTGTTCCGTCTCTTCTTTGGATTCGAAGAACAGATGTTTGACCGCGATGTAAACCAGGTAACCACCACCAAACAGCTTGACGATTCTCCACTTCAACAGATAACTGACCGAAGCGATGGCGATCACTCGAAAGACAAACGCACCGACCAGTCCGTAGGTCAAAGCTCGCTTCTGAAGCGGCTTCGGAACTCGCTTGGCAAGCAGTCCGAGTACCAGGGCGTTGTCGATCGACAACATTCCTTCCAGCAGGACCAGAAGGAGAATGATGGCAACGTCGCCAGAGTTAAAGGTCTGGTCCCAGAAACCAAGCGGGATATCAGCAGCCAGCGTCGTCAAAGAGAACATTCAACGGAATTCCTGGAATACAGATGCGGCATCAAGGCCAACACAAACAACTCCAGCGGTGGGCAACTCCGGCAGTGGGCATCGGAACTTTCGTACTTTCAGGCACGCAAGGTTCAATGCTCACCATACAGACGCGAATCGCCTGAGCCATCAACCGGGGACTCTATCGGCACGGAACGGGACTGCCAATTGCCGGATCAATGGCGAACGGCTGATTTTCGACTTTGGCGAGTTTCCGTGCGAATCTGCTCAGAAACCTCACCGGTACAGGCCAGTTCGAAGCTGTTGCAGAGGATAAAACGACTGTCTCCAGCGAACGCCGCCCTGCCGCCAGGTGATCACGGCGGATCTCCAGTAAGCGAATGCCATAAGGAACGGGCCAGCGAGGAAGAATGGAATCAGCCGTCGCCCTTTCGGAACACTCCAGACCAGCCATCCGTACACAAGGTGCCACATCACCAGAGTCGCTGCAAATCCCGCGGCCTGATTCCAGGGCAGGCAAAGCGGTGTCGCCACGGGCGCGACAAATGTGAGCAGAAAGATCAGCGTTACGATCAGGATCTGGCTGGTCGAATAATTCAGAGACGCAAACCCATTCTTTTCCAGTCCAGTGATGACGCCCCACAGCGAAGGCTGCCATCGGACCGACAGCCATTTCTCTGCCAGCAAGAAATCTGTCGCACCATTGTTGCGTTTCACGAGCTTGCCGAGCTTCACGTCATCGAGAACATCCAGTCGGATGGGTTCGTGTCCTCCAAATGATCGATAGAAGTCCGCTTCGACCAGATTGAACGCTCCGACACCCGCATAGGACAATGGCCAGCGAGTCCGAATGAGATGCAGCTGCATTCCGGTGGCGAATGCCAGTCCAAAGAATGTTGTCATCACATTCTCCAGCAGACTCCCCTGGATCATTTTCGGCAACAGGCACAGATGATGCAGCCTGTTTGACACGACATGATCGAGGGCCGCACGAATCGCTCCCGGTTCGAACAGAATGTCTCCGTCGGTGAACAGAATGTACTTTCCCCGAGCCCTCTGCGAGCCCAGGTGCATGGCGTGGTTCTTTCCCAGCCAGCCTTCCGGCAACTCCTGAATGTGAACCACCTGAATCCGTTCGTCGCTCGCAGCGGCGGCATCCATCAGCGTTCCCGTCCGGTCGGTGGATCGGTCATTGATCGCGATGATTTCGAGCCTCACGTTTTCAGACCGAAGCAGTGACCGCAGCGCTTCGGCAATCTGAGACTCCTCATTCCTTGCCGGAACAATCACACTGACTTCGATATCCACGGTGTTCAACGGAGCGGCCGCATTACTGTCCGTCTGAGAACCGCTGGGAGGCGCTGCCAGTCGACGATGCTTCAGAGCCCATACGGCTGGAATGGTGCTGATCGTCACACAGGCAAATACGAACCAGCCAACAATGGTCCAGGCCATGATTCAGATCCCACTTCAACCAGAGAAGACCGTTTTTCGGCAACCGGGTGCCCAAATGTCGTCATGCAAACCGGTTCCGGTCGGATCGTATTCCGCAATCGTCATGAAAGAATAACCGTGTCGCGACAATTGTTGCGGGACTTTCAGGTCCTCCGTGGAATTCTCGGGATTCTTAAACCGTCGCATCCGCTGGGACGACCGTGATTTTCAGCCCCTCGCCATCCTGTTCTTCCACAATCCTGATAGGCAGAAGTTGCTGCAGGATGGCAATGTGAGTCCTGAGGTGTGGCGAAATTTCGCGAGTACGGAACGTGCCTCCTCGCCGCCCCGCCGGGCTTCCATCCGTCGCCGCGCTCAGTGCCAGTGGCAGCAGAATCTGGTCGGACAGGTTCTCTCCCACCGGGCAGTCTGATTTCAGATAGCTTTTGATCCTGCCACTGGCTTCGTTCGCAACCGTCTCCGCCGAAGTCCCAAGGCGTCCGAATGCCGTTGCAATTTCGGTGACGTTTTGGAACTGATACTGCACGATGACAATATTGCCCGGGCCAGCGGACGGGACCGGTTCAATACGAACTCGGTCTTTCAGTTCAGTAAGGCGAGCCTTCAATCGACGCGCTTCCCGCTCGGCAATGTTCATCGGAAGATTGCTGATCAGTACCTGAGCATTTGCGTTGATCATTGGACCTCTATCGCAAAGATCGAAGCCCTGGAGATGGCTGGCCGGCTGAATATTCACAACGATGCGACCTCCTCCGGCGGGAAAGAAGCCATAGCGTTCCAGCACTGCCTCGACGGTTGGCCCCATTCTGTTGACAAGCGGCAAAAAGGCGGAGGCGAGGAATTCAAACGGAGGAGCGGCGAGGTTATGAGTTCCGCCCTCAAGAATCAGTCGTGATGGACCGTTCGCTGTCAGCAGCATTGGCAGCACCGTTTGCAGTACAAGCGTCGCGCTGCCGGCAGTTCCGATGCTGAAACGATACTCCCCTGCCCGCACGGTTCCAGGACAAAACGAAAGTTCTGTGGAACCTGCCGAGTTTCCTGAGACCTTTGCACTGCAGATTTCTGCTGCGGCATTCACCGCGGTGAGGTGCTGACGCATCAGCCCCGGTTTTTGTCGTCCCGCGCGGATCTTTTCGATTCGGACTGCCTGCCCCGTCACGCCGGCAACGCCGACTGCGGTGCGCAGAATCTGACCGCCACCTTCGCCCAGGGAACCGTCAATTGTCAAAATCTCATCCATCACGCTCACAACCCTGACAAACCTCGCAAACTCAGTGCAAGACACACATCGCTCACTTTGGTTCATTGCCAGCGGGATTGCACCAGGATGTCAGTCCCTATTGAACAGCAGCGTTGCTCCGGTCAATACGGAAAAAGCGGGCCGCGTCGGGATATTGCTTCAGCCACGCCTCAGGAATCAGGGTATTCCGATAAACAGCGTGCGAAAACTTGTCGGTGTCCACCTTGAGCTGCAGGACGGGCGAAGGTCGATCATCAGTGGCGATCAGGAACACAAGGCCATCGTCCGCCCGATACGTGACTCCTGCGATCCTGATATTGATCTGATCATCCTTGACCACAACACTCGCCTCGATCGTCTTGCCACTCTTCGTCGGGATTTTTCGACTGTATTCGGTGCTGAACGAGTCGCCTGATCGTTTTCCATACGGAACGGTCATGTCGTCGACCCAGACACCAATGTTAATGTTTGTATTTTGGTTATACAGCCAGACACTATCGATACTCCCGCAGTCGACCCCAGGCCGTGGGTTGGCGACATTGTGGCCCCAGACAAATCCTGAATGCCCGTGCCCGAATTTCTCCGTCGGTTGGGGGCTGCTGACGAAGAAAGCGACAAACAAGAAGATCCCCAGAACGACGACCACGATTCTGGTTGCCATTTGAGTCCCCCCATTCGATCGACAGTTTGGCCATCAAGGTGTCATTTAGATTGCTGGAACAAAGCCAACGGCAGAAGGACTACGGAGCAACGGGCGTCGATTGCTGGTGGGCGGACTTAAGAGCGGCGTCCAGAACACGCTGCGTCTTGAGTGCCACTTCCGGCCAGAACGGATCGGTTTTGCCGGACAGGACAAGCTCCGCAAAGTTGCGGAAGAGTGCTGTCTCCTGCGCGTTTTTCGCGTTGTTGCTGTATTCGGGAAGTGAATGAGTTCGGAGCGACTTCTCCATGTTGAAGAAGCAGCCGTCAGCGGCAAAGTTGTGGCGGCCGGTTTCGAACGAAACTTCGTTGCCGAAATACGGCAGGACGAAATCATTCACCGCGAGGTAGCCCTTTGTCCCGCTGATATGAGCCCACTGCTGGTGATTGGTTCGGAAGGAATTGTAAAACGTCGCCGAGACGCCGTTCGCGAAGTGCATTTCTCCCTGAAATTCCATCGGCACAATGTCCGCGCTGTCAGTCCGCTTCACGCCATTCAAAATCCGGCCCCGCACTTCCACGGGCATTTCATACTTCATGGCGAACAGGATAATACGAATGGTGTACCAGCCCAGGTCGCCGAGGCAGCCGGCAGGCTCCAGCTGACTGCTGGCTCGAATGTTACTCTGCACCCACGAATCGTCCGCACAGAAACTGAATTGGCTGGCGATACGCCGAATGGTGCCGACAGACTGACCGTCGTCCAGCACCTGTCGCATGGCGTTCATGCGAGCACTGTGCATGAACATCACGCCATCCATGAACTGGACACTGGAGGCCTTGCAGGCATCGATCATGCGAGTCACATCGGCCGACGTGACACCGCACGGCTTTTCGACCATCACGTGCTTGCCAGCCTGAGCCGCCTTCACCACCCAGTCCGTTCGGATTCCGGTCGGCAGCGGAACGTAAACCGCATCCACATCCCTGCTCTGAAGCAGCTCTTCATAACTGCCAAGAGCGGCGACGGAATGAGACACTGGAACGGACGCTTTGCATTCGTCGATGAACTGCTGAGCCTTCGTGACGGAACGGCTTGCAACAGCGACCGTCTGGCTGTTACCTGCATTAATAATCGAGTGCCAGTTCTTTTTGGCGATCCCGGCAGTGCTCAAAATTCCCCAGCGGCAAACCTTCTGACTCATGATGGGATCCCTTTTTGCTTCAAAGACGATTTGCCCGCTCACGACAGACACTCCGGCTGTCGGAAAGGCGAACGGAGAACGAATCGATGACGAAAGAACCTGATTGGTCAGTTAACTGACGAAGCTGCGGTCGCCATCAGTTGCGGCATTCCGGATGCAGTGCAAGGCTGACGCAGCCGTGACTTGCCTGAGCGACAGTTGCTGACCAGTCGGCGAGATAACCACGACGAGGCTCTGCGGGCGGACGTGGCTTCAGTTCCTGTCGACGCGCTGCAATCTGCTCATCGGTCAGATCCACATGGATCGTGCCCTTCAGCAGATCAAACGAGATTTTGTCCCCGTCATGAACGCAGGCGATTGGTCCTCCCACGATCGCTTCCGGTGCGCAGTGAACGCCGATCGCCCCGTGAGAAACTCCGGAGACGCGTGCGTCCGAAAGGAATGCGATTTTTCCGTCCAGTTCCGGAACCGCCAGTGCCGCCGTGGCAATCAGAACTTCCGGCATGCCTGAAGCGACGGGGCCGAGGTAGCGGAGGATGATCACGCTGCCGGGAGTAATCCGTCGCTGCTCGACCGCTCGAACGATGTCTCGAGGATCATCGAAGCAGACGGCACTGCCCGTGAAGACAGGATCCTTCATGCTGGAGACCTTGAAGACAATGCCTTCCGGGGCCAGGTTGCCAAAGCAAATCTGCATGTCAGCGAATGGCTTGTAACAGTTTTCCTGCGAGACGATCAGATCCTGACCCGGAGGCGGTTTTGGAACGTCCTTCAGATTCTCCGCCATTGTCATTCCGGTCACCGTCATGCAGGAACCATCCAGCAGACCACAGTCCAGCAGGTGCTTCAGGAGAATTGGTGTCCCGCCGATCTTGTGCAGGTCGACCATCGTGCGAGGACCTCGGGGGGCGAAGCTACACAGTACCGGTGTGTTCCGGAAGATCTCCTGCAGGTCTTTCAGTGTGAAGTCGACACCAGCTTCACGAGCCAGTGCAAGAATATGGAGCACACCGTTTGTGGATCCGCCTGCTGCAGCAATCGTCACAGCGCAGTTTCGGAACGCGGCTTTTGTCAGAATGTCACGAGGTCGCAGGTTGCGCTGAAGAAGATTTACCATCGCCTGGCCGACTCGCCGGCATTCCGCTTTCTTTTCCGCATCAATCGCCGGGATGGAGCTGCTGGCTGGAAGCATCAGGCCGATGGCTTCCATCGCCAGTCCCCAGGTGTTGAAGGACGCAGCAATACCGCATCCGCCCGGGCCGGGGCATGCCTTCCGAATAATCTCTTCTGATTCCTCATGAGTCATGGCCCCGACAGAGGCTTTTGCCTGAGAGTCATACACATCCAGAATGGTGATGTCTTTTCCGTTGTGACAGCCGGGCAGAATGCTGCCGCCGCTGACAATGAGACCCGGGTAATTCGTGCGAGCCAGGGCCATGGCAAAGCCGGGGCCGTTCTTGTCACAGTTATGAAGCCCGATGAGGCCATCGTAACAATGCGCCGTTACCACGCATTCTGCGCTGTTGGCGATCAGGTTTCGAGACGGCAGGCTCGCATTGCCACCTTCGTGCCCCTGACTGATATTGTCTGAGACGCCTGGCGTGCCGAATGGAAATCCCAGAAGTCCTGCGTCACGACAGCCTGCTGCGATTTCCTGAGCCAGTGAATAGGCATGGACGTTGCAGGTGTTGCCATCCAGAAGAGGGACGCCGATTCCAATTTGCGCGCGATTGAAATCGTCGGCGTTCATTCCAAGGGCATAGTAGAAGGCCGTAATGCCCTTCTGCCATCCGTGAGTCAGTTTGTCGCTGTTCCAGTTTAACATGCTTAAAAGGCCGTCAGGAAAAAGTTGGCGCCAGAAATAATCAACGTGGCTCGTGTCTCCGACGCGAGAACCCATCCATAGCTCTCTTACCGCGTCGAATCAACAAGTTGACCGAGTGGAAACAACGAGCCGCAAGGCTCGGCTGAGGCCAGGAGGAGTCCGCCCGGCAACAGCGTTCGGGAAGATAACAGAATTGCGCGCTGTCGCGAATGAACGCCACAATTTGAGAGTGTTTCTCCCGTTCCGCTGCCGCCTGCAGTCATGCCTCGAAGGGCGAATCATCGGAGAATGACTTTTCCGGGGAAGATCGTCGAGACTTTTTGAGAAAACTGGTACAGTTCCAGGTGGCGGTCGGGGTGGACAATTCCATCGGATACCCCGACAGATCCTCTGAAAGGACTCACCATGTTCACTCAGCGTCAGAGTATGTCTTCGCGGCTCTCGCGAACGGCGGCGATGCTGCTCGCGACACTAGTCGTGCTGATCCAGGCCAGCCAGACGTCAGCGCAGTTGTTTCCGGGACTGCCGAACGATGAACCAGCGGAGACGACGCCAAAGGATGACCTGCAGCGATTGAACAGTGATCGCCGCACTGCACAGCAGTTTCAGCAACTTCAGGCGGCGATGAAGAGCGGTGATGCTTCAGACTTCCGGGAGACTCTCGATACGCTTCGAGCCGCGGATCCTGGTCTGATGCTGCCCCAGTCATCCGGCGCATTCCAGCCGCTCCATCGCGGACTGTCCGTGCTTCTGCTCTCGGCCAGTGAGGATCTGCGAAAGGGACTGTCGGCCGATGAAGAAAGCGCAGATCGTGAACTGAATCGAGTCATCGCTGACGGCAAGCCTTCGGAAATTTTGGCGGTTCTTCATCGACACGCCGGGACCGACGCGTCGCTCCGAGCGCACATGTTGCTGGCGATGATCCACCTCGACCGCGGAAACAGCCAGGCCGCGCGATATTGGCTGGCTCCGGTGCTCGAAGCAAAGCACCTTCCATCCCTGCAGGAAACAGCAAAGAAACTCAATGAACGTGTCGTTACAGTGTCCGCTGACCCGGCGGGCAAACCTCCGGGCTCTGATGCTGTCAACATCAATGACGTTCCACCGGTGTCCAGCGACGAATCGAAGAGTACTTCTGATCAGCAACCGGCAGCGGCGGCATCGAACGAGGTTGCTACTGCCGACGAAGGTGGCGAAGCAAAGGCGCTGACATCGGACTATCAGTTTCTTCACTGGATGCAGAGTCTCCCGCTGAGCGTTCGTCAGAAGCGGGTGTCACAGGACTTTGTTCTGAATGCGTCTCAGACCCCGATGATTCCGTGGTCGGCATGGCAGCCGGCGATCGATTCGAACAGCATCTTCGTTCGACTCCCTGACATGGTTACGGCCTTCGAACGAACGACTGGACGCCATCTGTGGACGCGAGTACTTCGGCAGCGAAAATCGGCGCAAGGTGAACCGGGCGGGTTCGATGACATGCTTCCTCTGATGCTTCCTGGACTGCAGACGAATCAGCAGTCAGAGAGCGCTGATGTGACTCTGCTTCATCGCAACGAGATTATCGGGCGCATGACGTCTGACGCTGAGCGACTGTATGTGATTTCACAGGTGACGGACGGAAATCGCAGTCGTGAACTTTCCATTCAAAATCGGATCCTGACGGGACGCGAAGAAGCCGGGTCGGCAGGATTGTGGGAACTGGTAGCCATCGAGAAAACGACAGGGCGACGCATCTGGACTGCAGGCGGGGCTCCTGTCGAAAAGCGGTTTGGCAACGAACTGTCTCAGACATGGTTCTGCGGGCCTCCCGTTGTCGATGGCGAATTTCTTTACTCAGTGGTCGAACGAGACTCATCGATCAAACTTGTCTGCCTGAAGGCCGCCACCGGTCAGGTTCAGTGGCAGATGATTCTGATGTATCCGGATTCCGCAATCGCGCAGGATCTGGGACGGCAACTCCTGTCAGCTCATAGTTCGGTGCATCAGGGCGTCATTTTCACGACCACGACAACTGGCTGGTTCGTTTCGATCGACAAGCTGACTCAAAGTGTGCTTTGGGCCAGTCGCCTGCCTGCAGCATCGGCAGTGCAGTCACCTGTGAGCCGACTGCGAGTTTCGTCGATCAATCAAATGCAGATGAAGCCGCTCGAGACTACGTGGCATTCGGAAGCTCCGTTCTTTGGCGGAAAATGGGTTTATTGTTTGACGGCCGAGTGTCCTTCGATGTGTGCGTTTGACCTTCTGACTGGCAAGCTGGAGGCGCGGAAGAACATTGAAAATTCGACGCTGCTTGTTCATGCCGATAACGAGGTTGTCATTGTCGCTGCTCCCAAATCGCTGACGGCAATGAAGCCTGGTAACCTGCGTGAGATCTGGAAAACACCCGTGTCGTCGGACCCTGCCGTGAACGTTGGCAGCGGCATTCGGAACGGCGATGAGCTGGCAATCCCAATGACGGACGGCTCGATCGAATTTCGCAGCGTGAAAACTGGCGCGATACTCGGACGACGGACAGGCCTGCGTCCTGCAAGAAGTTCCGGGGGACTCTACCGAGTCGACTCGGATCTGGTCAGTTTTGGCCCGGATCATGTCGCAGTCATTTCGACGAGTCCGCCCGAAAAGTCTCCGGCTCAGGATGCTCTGCAGAGAGCCACGTTTTTGATGGACACCGGACGTGTCGATGAAGCATCGCAGCTGCTGAACGAAGTGACGTCCACTTCCATCAACCGCGATGATGTTCGAAGGCTGAAGTTTCGTATCGCTGCCGCCCGCGCCGCTGCGGAGAATTCGGACGACGCCACCATGGCGGCTGTTGCGGAACTGGCGGGTTCTGCTGACGAACGAGCGATCGCGGCGTTTCTTCGTCTGTCCCGCATGCCAAAGGATGAATCCAACCAGGCAGCGTATGCCAGGGCACTTTGTGAACAGCTGGTCGAGCCGGATGGATGCCAGTCTGTTGAGCTTCCGGATGCGGACCGGGTGATCGAAGCTCTTCGTTCGGTGAGTGTTGTCAATCCGCTGGAAATCAGCGCGCTTGCGAAAGGACGGGAAACGATCCGGCGCCCATTCCAGGCGTGGCTTGCTTCCGAGTTGATCGCGATACTCGACAGCGCGCCGGAATCGGAGCGCCTCGGGATCATTGAGACTGTGAAGGTTCTTCCCAAATCACTTGTGCTGACGATCCGGTCGAAATGGCTGAGCGATGTCTTTCTTGAACTGGCAGAGAAAGACGTAAAAGAAAACAAGGTCACCGAAGAAACCATTCAGCTGGTGATTGCAGCATTTGAACGACGCGGCACCCTCGATCAGCCGACCCGAGATGCGCTGGCTCAACGACTGGATGTGCTGGCAACTGCGATGTCGGCGGCCTTCCAGCCGTCATCCGCACCGGCCAGCAGCGATGCTTCGCCGGCAGTCGAAAGTGTCGCACAGGAAATGTCCGCGGCGATTGTCGAGGTCCTGCGCGATGACATTCTGCGACAGCTTTCCCCCGATGCGTCGAAAGAACCCATACCGCCTGGATCTTCGATCGTGGAAATGGCTCGGGCCATGGAAAACAAGTCGTATCGCATGATCCCCGTCAGCACTTCGGGACAGATGAGTTTCCGGCCGAACAATCGCCAGGCTCTGGACTATGAGCCGAGGAATGATCCGTTTCTCAGCGCGTTCAACTGGTCACTCCGGAGAGAGCCAGGTGCGATTCTGGCTCATTCCAGCCTGTCGCCGGCTGCGGCTCCGTGGGTCTTTCCGATGGTCAGCACAGAATCCACGCTGTTGCAGTCTCACGAGAGCCTGATCCGATGTGGAAGTGTGATTGTCTTTTTAGGCTCGACTTCAGTCTCGGGATTCTCCGTCGTGGAGAATCGCTGGCTGTGGACTCGGCCTGTGAATGGAACGAGTACCGTGCTGCTTTCGGAGGCTGTGTTCCGGCAGTTTAACCCGGAGTTGCATTCGTCGAACTTGTTTGATGCGGGCCGACGAATCTGTGGCCGGGGCGATCGCTGGCTGTGCCTGCAGACCCCGTCGCTTCTTGAAGTGTTCGATGTTTATACAGGCAATTCGCTCTGGACCATGAACTCGATCGGGCTCCCTGGTTTTGTCTTTGCCGGAACGGAAGCAGTTCTGATTTCCGATCGTTCCGGCCGCGATGATCTGCTTTTGCAGACGGAAACCGGATTGCCGGTGAGCGAGGACGAGAATGCCCGCAAGGCAGACGTAGCCAGTGACTCGAAAAACGGGAAGAATACGAAGCCGGAAAGGACAATCCCGGGCATGAGTCGCCGCGCTTCTATGGCACGGCGCATCATGAGGGCATCCGGGCCGGACGTGATTCTCTGGAATGCGCGTGGCATGTTTGTTGCCGGTGCCAGTCTTGAATGGGTCAACATGCGAACTCTGGACGTGACTCGCACGGTCGCTCTGCCGGACGAATGCCATGCTCAGTTTCTTGGATACCATGAACTTGCTGTTGTGTCCGACGACCAGGTCCTGACCGTGATTGATCTGGATCATGGCGGTTCGCGTGAGTATCCGTTTTCGACGGATGAGGATCTTCCGGATTTGAAGGGCCCTGATATTCGAATCATGGCGGATCGGGACTTTGCTTATGTCTTCGGAATCCCCGGCAGGCAGGTGATGGCAATGCCTTCAAGGATGTATGGGTTGGAGATGGTTCCGATGTCGCGACAGCTTCGAGTCATCGATCGAAGGAAGGGAACGCTCCTGTGGTCCCGTGCAATTAATGGTCTCACATTCCTGTGTGACGATGGCGGACAATCTCCTGTGATGCTCCTGTTGCAGGCCGACGGCGACGGTGGCGGAATTCCGATTCAGTTTTTCGCGAGAATGGGCCAGGCGTATCGAGTTGTTGGTCTTCTGAAGACAACAGGAGAAGAGGTCTTTAGTTATCCGGTGGTCTCGCAGACCCCGTTCCCGCAGCTCCGGCTGGTGATCCCCACGGCAGAGCAAATGGAACTCGATGCCCTTGGAAATCGAGTCCGGTTTGTCGCAACACCCGAGACGCCAAAGTAGCAACGTGAGGATGGTTCTCGGGATGTGGGCGGGCACTTGCGGCGCGCATCGTGCGGTGCTGAAGACACCGGAGGGTTTGCGCCCTTCCGTTATCTTTTGAGTAGGGGTTTCATAGCAGGATGGACTGGATTGGGCCGGCTGGTTCGACTCCGGTCAGACGAGCATCCAGGCCCTGGAATCGTACGCTGAATCGTTCATGGTCGATTCCCAGCAGATGCAGCATCGTGGCGTGCATGTCGCGAACGTGAACGACGTCGTCAACGGCGTTGTATCCCAGTTCGTCCGTTGCACCGTGGCTGATTCCGCCTTTGATCCCACCGCCGGCCATCCACATGGAAAAGCCCTTCATGTGATGGTCTCTCCCGGGGCCGCCTTTTCCCTGAAACATCGGAGTTCGTCCGAATTCACCACCCCAGACGATCAGGGTTTCGTCAAGCATTCCTCGTCTCTTCAGATCAGTGAGCAGAGCCCAGGTGGCTCGATCCGTCGCACCGCAGCACATGTTCATATACTTCACAAGATCGCCGTGATGATCCCAGTCGCGATGATACAACTGAATGAATCGAACGCCTCGTTCAGCCAGTCGTCTGGCGGTCAGGCAGTTTGACGCAAATGAACCGTCTCCAGGCGTCGCGCCGTAGAGATCCAGAACTTCCTTCGGTTCTTCAGAGATGTCCATCAGCTCCGGAACGCTCGACTGCATCCGAAAGGCCATCTCGTACTGGCTAATTCGCGTCTCGACATCAGGCCGCTGAAACTGGAGATTTCGATGTCTGTCCAGTCCTGCCACAGAATCCACCAGTCGCCGCTGCTGCTGCGACGTCACTCCGGCCGGATTGCGAAGGTAATTCACCGGATCGCCCGATGCGTTGAATTCCACGCCCTGAAACCGACCGGGAAGAAAACCGTTTCCCCACATGCGCTGTGAGATGGGTTGAGGGTTCCGTCCGGCGAAACTGGTCATGACGACGAAGCCAGGAAGGTCTTCGGCTTCACTGCCAAGTCCATAGGTAATCCAGCTGCCCATACTTGGGCGACCGCTGAGCGCCGTGCCGGTGTTCATCATGGTGTGTGCCGGATCATGATTGATCTGGTCGGTCACCATTGATCGAATGATAGCGATGTCATCCACGAACTTCCCGTGCCACGGAAGGAAGTCGCTGATCCACTGACCGCTCTGACCATATTGACGGAAGCGAGTCATATGCCCCTGCACTTTCAGCTGCTGTCCCTGCAGCTGAGCAATCGGCTGGCCCTTTGTGAATGACTCGGGCATCGGCTGGCCGTCCAGCTGATCCAGCTTCGGTTTGTAATCGAAGGTCTCCAGATGGCTTGGGCCGCCGGACATGTACAGGTAGATGACTCGTTTCGCTTTGGCTGGATGGTGCTTCACATCGGCAAGCCCCGACCAGCGATCGGATCCGGACTTGTCACCCGGTATCGTTCCTGTGCCTGCACTCGCTTCGTTTTGCAGCATCGCCTGCAGAGCAACGGCTCCAAGTCCAAGTCCCTGCGACGACAGAAACGTCCGACGGTTCAGAGTATTCGTCATGTTCAGTCTCGCAGAAAAGTTTCGCTGAGATTCAGAAGGGCGCGGGCGACAGATGTCCATGCAGCCGCGTCAACAATCGATTTTGACTTCTGAACGGAGATGCCTGCACTCAGCATCGACCTGGCATTGTCAGGGCTGTCAGTAAACTCCCGGCGTTCAGCCTCAAGCAATTCCAGCAGTGTTGTTTGTTCGTATTCATCGGGCTCCCTGCACAAAACCATCTGGAAGGCCAGTTTGAGTCGTTCTTCATCTGACTGACTTTCCGCTGCAAGCACACGATCGGCCAAACATCGAGCACATTCGAGAAACGTGGGGTCGTTCAGCAGCACCAGCGCTGCCAGGGGAGTATTCGATCGGGGGCGCTGTGCCGTACATTCTTCGCGGCTTGGTGCATCAAAGGCTTTCAACATGGGATGGATGAACTGCCGCTGCCAGTGAACATAGACGCCTCGTCGCCATTGTCTTGTGTCCCTGTCGGCAGCGTAATCACGCTTTGGGAAGTTCAGATGGCGATAGTATCCTTCCGGCTGATAGGGACGAACGCTGGGCCCGCCGACATCATCGTTCAGTAGTCCGGAGACTGACAAAGCGGTGTCACGAACGAACTCAGCAGGGAGTCGCCAGCTGGACTGTCGAGTCAGCATGCGATTTTCGGGGTCGCGTTCCAGCAGCTCAGCGGTTTCCGCAGACGACTGCTGATACGTTCGACTCATCACAATGGTTCGAACCAGGTGCTTGATATCCCAGCCGCTGCGGATGAAGTCCAGAGCCAGCGCGTCCAGAAGTTCCGGATGATCTGGGGACTGTCCCTGCCCGCCAAAATCGTCGAGTGATCGACAAAGGCCAGCGCCGAAGAGCAACGCCCAGACTCGGTTCACAAAGACGCGGGCAGTCAAACCGCCAGCACCTTTTTCTGGGTCCGTCAGCCAGTTGGCAAGATCCAGACGATTCGCGCGGCCATCCACGGAGACAGTTCCCATGAACTGCGGAACGGCCGGAGACATCACGTCGCCGCTGTCATCCAGCCAGTTGCCTCGCGGCAGAATGCGGATCGTGCGAGGCTCCTTCAGGGACTGCGTTACCATCACCAGGCGACGGTTCTTTTCAAGCGACTCCAGTTGCTGGCGGGCAACTTTCAGTTTCTCGTTTAGGGCAGTATCCGAAGGGGCTTTTTCCAGCTGCTGAATCTCTGCTTTCAGCCGGCCGATTCTCTGTCGTTCTCTCCACGTGCGCACCGGGACTTCGGGCGGTCGTTTTGTGGGAAGAGTATCGCCACCTTCACCCTTGAGATGTCGTTCTTCATCAACGTCTGCAAAAAACGCCGCGAGCGAATAGAAATCTCTCATCGTGTAGGGGTCGAACTTGTGATCATGACACTGAGCACATCCCATGGTCGCGCCGAGCCAGACTCCGGAGACATTGCGCACTCGATCTGCCTGATAGATCGCCAGATACTCCTTCGCCTGAACGCCACCTTCATGCGAAGTCTGCAGCAGACGGTTGTAACATGACGCGGCCTTTTGATCGTCGCCCGCTCCTTGCAGCAAATCTCCCGCCAGCTGTTCGCGTGTAAACTGATCGAACGGTAAGTTGCGGTTGAAAGCATCGATGACGTAATCCCGGTAAGGAGACGACTGGTGATCCTGATCCCCGTGATACCCGACGGTATCGGCGTAACGAACCAGATCAAGCCAGAAGACAGCCATCCTTTCTCCAAAGTGATCACTGTTCAGCAGCTTGTCCGAATACTCTTTCAGTGACTCGTCGACTGTCGCTGCCGGGGCCCGGGCAAACGATGCCATGTCCTGTGGAGTCACTGGAAGTCCGACAAGATCAAATGAGAGGCGACGCATCAGCGTTCTTTGATCGGCACGCGGAGACATGGGGACTCCCTGTTTTGCCTGCTTCTTCATCACAAAAGCATCAATGAAGTTTGACGCTTTGGCAACGTTGGGAGCCGGGCGAGCCTCAGGAGTGACATAGGCCCAGTGTGGTGCGAACGCAGCGCCGGAATTGATCCACATCCGCAGGACGTCGACTTCCTTGTCAGAAAGAGCCTTGCCGGTTTTGGCTGGCGGCATATGAGTTTCGGGGTCGGAAGTCAGGATTCGCTCGATCAGCCGACTCTGATTCGCTTTGCCCGCAACGATGACTCCTTCGGGGCGTTTCGGATCATCAGCATCCAGTCGCAGGTCTGCCTCGCGATGCTTCTGGTCGGGGCCATGGCATGAAAAACACTTGTCCGCCAGGATTGGACGCACATCACGATTGAAGTCGATTTTCTGTTCCTGTTGTACTGCCTCAGCCCGACCAGGGAGGAAAATCGAGACTACTGCGAGCAACATCGCCAGGACCCAGGGCAAAAAATTGTTCGCAGTGCGCTGAGTCATCGGATGGATCTGCGGATGACGGGTTAACTCTGATCGGGTGGTCATGCAGCGTTTTCTTTATGTCCTGGGACCTGCTTCAGAGCTCACTCACGCACGGGTTTGCGTGTCTCAATCTTGTGCATGGCGCCAGGCAAAAACCGGGGAAGAGACTAACTTCTGCGTGAGCGAATTTGGGCCTGCAAGTCTGTTACCATCGTCTGTAAGACCTCCAGCGGAAGGCCAATCAACTCACTGAGCTCACTCACTGGCTCACCAAGAATCTGCTGCAGGGATCGGATTGTCCCAATCCGCAATCCCTCTTCACGGCCGATTTCCCTGCCCTCTTCCCTGCCCTCTTCTCTGCCCTCTTCCAAGCCTTCTTTACGGGCTTCGGACCGAGCAGTCGCGATTATCCAGTCGAAGTCCCGTTGAGCCTTTTCCCGCTGGTCATGCATTGCTTTGTCCTTAGTGATCGAGGAAATCGACTCCAGACACGATATCAACCTCTGAAAAGGAGTCGCCGGAAACATCTGTCGAAGTTCATCTGCGCCGAAGTCGTGGGCTCTCAGAATTAGCCACGCCCACTTCGCGAGACTGGATGCCTCCAGAATCTTTTTGCTGTCACAGTCAAACTTCTTCAATTCTATAGTGTGAATTTCAATCGCTCTATCGATTTTTCGACCACTTTGGGGGTCAATCAACTGAAAACGATGATGAGCCTGGTTCGTTTCCGGAAACAGGTTCTTTGTGATCAGGCAGATCGAAATCGTTGTGGTCAGACGCAGATAATCATCACCTTCTTTCAGTTGCGATGTGTACATGTCGCTGGCGTAGTACACCAATCGCTGAAGTAGGCCCGGGTGGTGCGAAACCTGCATTTCAACGTTGAAAAGCCGACCAGCGGAATCACGTGCTTTCACATCGAGCATGATCTGCTTTGCAGACTCAAATTCGAGGTATGAGAACGGATTCAAAATCGTGACTTCGGAAATCGGCTCCTGCAAGTCCAGAATCGCATTGAGCAGCCCTATCAGGGCGACCGAATTCTCAGGGCTGCCGAACAGCTTTTTGAACGCAAAATCGACGTACGCTTTGATACCGAGTGCCACCGGGCCGAAACTCCAATGATCTGGTTGAGCATCTTGTTGATTGGGCGGAAGATCGGCGGTAACTCAGCCCCCTTGCATTGCCCTCGCGAATACTACCAGTGAGTAGTTATTAAAACCACCCTGGTTCTCAGGAACTATTCTGGAGCGACCCAAATAGAATGCTGCTCATCGTTGGACCATTCGCGAGTCGAGCAAAACCTGAGACGAGACTCGATCCTCGTTCATTCGCTGGTTATTCTTCCGCCTTTACGGAAATCACTTGCCACAGACTCGAGTGGAGCGGAACTCATGCGTTTAGATGGAATGGACCGAAGCAACAACGTGGAAGATCGACGAGGGCGCAAGGCTCCATTGATGGCAGGCGGTGGCGGCGGCCTTCTGGTGATCATCATTGTGCTGGCTCTGAAGTTCTTTAATGCTCCGCCGGCGGTGCAGAATATGGCCGGCCCGCTGGTGCAGGCCATTCAGAATCAGGCTGGAGAGAACGCCGCTTCTGAACCCGGTCCTGGCATTGACGACGATGCAAAGGACTTCATTTCGAAGATCCTGCGCAGTACCGAAGAAGTCTGGCGCACGCAGTTCCGGGAGCACGTTCAGGGCGGTGGCTACACCGAACCGAAACTCATTATCTTCTCGGGTACAGATCGATCTGCCTGCGGAGTTGCTCAGGCCGAGATGGGGCCGTTCTACTGCCCGGCTGATGAGCAAATTTACATTGACCCTGACTTCTTTCAGGAGCTGGCACAACGGCACAAGGCACCCGGCGATTTTGCTCAGGCCTACGTGATCGCTCACGAAGTGGCTCACCATGTTCAGAACCTGACGGGTATGAACCAGCCCGTGCAGCAGGCTCGCAAGAGTGGCGATGAACGTCAGGAAAACGAAATGTCGGTTCGCCTCGAACTTCAGGCCGACTACCTCGCCGGCGTCTGGGCTCATCATGCTCAGAAGAACTACAGCCTCCTCGATGAAGGCGACATTGAAGAAGGCATCAACGCGGCCAACCAGATTGGTGACGATACTCTGCAGCGGGAAGCCCAGGGATATGTTGTTCCGGAACGCTACACACACGGCACCTCAAAGCAGCGCGCCTATTGGTTCCGGAAGGGTTTCACGACAGGTGACTTTGAAGCGTGCGATGAACTGTTCCGTCTGCCCTATAACCGTCTCTGACAGACTGCAAGGGGGCGAGGCTCCTGCCGAGCCGTCTTTAGAGCAAGGCCTCCGTTTACAACGGCTCAGGCACTTCGATCAGGAATGATGATGACCGAACCATATATCACGCTTCAATGGCGAGGTAACGCAGCGGAAGGTGCCCTGTGGCTGATCGACCAGACTCTGCTGCCGGAACAGTACGGAGAGATCTGCTGCTCCTCAGTTGATCGGCTGTTTGAAGCGATCCGTTCGCTGCGAGTTCGCGGTGCGCCGGCGATTGGAGTTTCGGCGGCCTATGGAGTCGTCACGGGAACTCAACAGGTTCGGTCGGCAACTCCGGCCGTGTTTCTTCAAACCGTCCGAAGCGTGGCAGACTATCTCGCGACCAGTCGACCGACGGCAGTGAATCTGTTCTGGGCTCTGAACCGGATGACACGCTGCGCGGAACAACACATCCACTCGATGACGCCTGCAGAACTGCATGATCGGCTTCTGGAGGAAGCACGGGCGATCGACAATGAAGACAAGGCGATGTGCCTCGCTATCGGTCATCACGGCAGCTCGCTGCTGGAGGACGGAATGACGGTACTGACGCACTGCAATGCTGGAGGACTGGCGACGGCGGGCGATGGCACAGCTTTGGCCGTGATCTTCGCAGCGGTCAGGGCGGGAAAGAAGATCCACGTCTTTGCCGACGAAACACGGCCTCTGTTGCAGGGGGCACGGCTGACTGCCTGGGAACTGATGAAACGGGAAATTCCCGTCACCGTCATTTGCGACAACATGGCAGCACAGGTAATGAAAGAAGGCAGAGTGCATTGCGTTGTGACCGGAGCTGATCGAATTGCCGCGAACGGAGATGCGGCCAATAAGATTGGCACGTACGGCGTTGCCGTGCTCGCGAAGCATCATGGGATTCCATTCTATGTGGCCGCTCCGTCCAGCACCTTCGATCTCACACTAGCTGATGGCCGACAGATTCCCATTGAACAGCGCAACGACAGTGAGATCACTGTGTCGTTCGGAAAGCGAACCGTGCCCGTGGGCGTTGCGGTGTACAATCCTGCCTTCGACGTGACTCCTGCTTCGCTGATCGGTGCTTTGATTACGGAAAAGGGCGTCGTGAAAAATCCGACAACCGAATCTGTGGCGAACCATCTTGCTTAGATCGGATTTCCTGCTGTCGACGTCCGAAAAGTCCTTGCCACGATTTCATGGCGTCTATCAGGAACCGTGATCCGGCAAGTTTACCGCATTGAGTTTTCCCGGCGCGCGCTGACTGCTACGCTTTCGGTCACCAACCGCCTTCGACGTCGAGGACTCGGACCGACGATTGAGCTTGCTCGATTGTTCCTCATCGTTGGCACTTGAAACGACGTGTGAATTTCACACGCGGTTTCTGTCTTCCACAGTCACTCCAGCCATCGACCGTGAGGTTACGGCATGCTCTCATATCGCTCCGCTCTGTCTCTCGTTATCGCTGCAACGTTACTGATTGCCTCGCTGATGCCAACAGTCAGCACCGCTCAGGGAAACGGTGCACAACCATCGCAGGTGACGCAGGACGGATTTGACACACAGGTTTCGCCATTCCTACAGAAGTACTGTCAGTCGTGCCACAACGTGGACTCGGCAAAGGGCGGCATCCGACTCGACAACCTGACTGCACATCCGAATGACCGACAACTGTTTCAGCTGGAACACGTGCAGCAGCAGATTGAATCCAGGCAGATGCCTCCTGCGGATGAAGAACAGCCAACAGACGACGAACGGGAGTCAGTGACCACGTGGATCAGCGCAACGCTCAAGTCAGCGCGCGAGTCTGCACCGGTTCGCAATGGTTCGATCCGACGTCTCACAGTGGGCCAGTATCGGCAGACGCTGCAGGATCTCCTCGCGATCCCTGACGACCTGACTCGCACGTTGCCCCCTGATGCTGTTTCAAAGGACGGGTTCACAAACAACGAACAGTCGATGACTCTGTCACCGCAGCAGACAGAAACGTATTTTGAAATCGCTGGCCAGGCGTTGGATCTGGCGATCGTCGACGTCAGTAAGCCGCCTGTCATTCAGAAATTTCGAATGGACTTCGGTCGACGCATCAACCCGACTCCGTGTCCGGACAAGCTGATTCTTGGAGCCAACAGCGAACTTCTTCGCAACGAAGACTTCGTGGTGACGGAACTGGCCGCAGCGCATACGTTCCCGTTTCAGCCATTCCACATGCAGCGAAAGTTTGAGTTTATCGAAGGATATGTGGGCAATGACACCATCCGGCAGTGGAAGAAGTTTGACAGTATTTATCACGCTGTCTTTGCCTGCATGCGTGGATCTCCTGGCTATCCGAAAGGCGATGCCTGGGAAATGAACTCGGCTGGCATGTTGCTCAGACCGGCGATTCCAAGTTCCGAGATCTTTGGTGTCTCGAATACCTATGGCCCGCAAGCCAATTTCAAAATCTCCCTGCGAGAACTCCCGGAGGGAGGCAAGTTCCGTGTCGCGGTGCGAGCAGCAAAGTCGCATGACGCGATGCTGCTGGATCCGAAAGCTGCGATTGCCGTCAAGCCGGAGTCACTCACTCTGGCAGCGAACGAAGCCGGTTCCTCAATCACAGGTGCGATGTCGGTCTCGCAGCCTGGCATCTATCAGATTGATGCAGTATTCAAATCATCGGAAGAAAAAGGCACGATCCAGCTGGATGCCGGTGATTGCTCGTTTCGACTGGGTATCGCTCTCGCCAACGCGGCTCGTGTGAACGCTGAAGATGCTGCGAGTGACCGAGTCGTTCCGCTGTGTCTGATCAGTCTCAAGGAAGGCGACCTGCCGCTTCACGGCAAAATCGAAGGAAAGCCAGTCCTCCAGCGCCTTGTAGTGACCCGGCTGCCAGACGATTCTCCGATGGCGGCGGCCTGTCGGGCCTTTGATCAGCGAACTCCGTACCTTGGAGTCCACATGGGATTGCGTCGCGACTGTGGCAGCACTCTGACTCAGGTTCAGCAACCAGTCGCCGTGCGGGATGATGTTCTGCGAGACTACGTTTTTGAAGGGGCCATCAATGACTATCCCAGTCCGGATGTAGAAAAGAACAACGTCAATTACCTCGCTGGAATTCGAGAGATTGGAGTTCGTCACGAATACACTGATGGCCGCGACATTCCGCGTATGCTGATTCGGTCAGTCGAGTTTGAAGGCCCGATTTACGATGCGTGGCCTCCAGAATCCCATCGCAGGATTTTCGTCGAGTCTTCTCATCAGGCAGGCCTGTCGGAAATTCAGCTTTTGGAACAGCAGAAGGCTCCGTCTTTAAGGCTGGAAGCGTATGCATCTGACATCATCCTGAACTTCGCGGCGCGCGCTTTTCGTCGTCCTGTCAAAGAGAACGAACAGGAACGACTGATGAAGGTCTGGCGAGAATCGTGGGATGCATCGCATCTGTTTCGCAGCAGCATTCGCGATGTGCTGCAGGTCGTCCTGACGTCTCCCCAGTTTCTGTTTCTGATTGAAGAAAGCGGCAGCCCGGAAGCAGAGCCACTGAACGATCACGAACTGGCTTCTCGGCTCTCCTACATTTTCTGGAACGCCCCACCTGATCAGCAGCTCGAACGGCTTGCGGTAAACGGGGAACTGCGAAGCCAGCTGAATGAGCAATTTGATCGCCTGCTGAACGATGAGCGAGCCGACCGGTTCGTGCAGCAATTTGCCGCCGAATGGTTCGCCCTGGATCGCTTCGATGTGGTGTCGACGGACGGTGATCGCTTTCCCAAACTGACTCGCGACACAAAGACTCAGCTGCGTCGTGAGCCGGCGGCCTATCTTCGCCATATGTTGCAGGAGAACCTTCCCATTCGAAGTCTTGTGGCATCTGACTTCATCGTGGCGAATGATGTTGTGGCTCAGTACTACGGCGTTCCTTCAGAGTGCGGTCTGGATTTTCAGCGTGTTGCCGTGAAGGACTCGCATCTTGGTGGCATCATGACTCAGGCGTCGGTACTGGCCGGGCTGTCGAATGGTCGGGAACCAAATCCGATCAAACGAGGCGCCTGGCTGGCTCGCCGCATTGTGGCTGAACCCCCCGACGATCCTCCGCCTAACGTGCCGAAGCTTCCCGAGAATGATGGCTCCACACTGACTCTGCGCCAGAAACTGGAGCAGCATCGCAATCAGGAAGGCTGTGCAAAGTGCCATTCGGGAATCGATCCGTGGGGCCTGCCGTTTGAAGAGTATGATGCTTCCGGCAAATTCCAGGAACGTCCCGCGGACTCAGTCGCATCAACTCTGCCTGACGGTACCAGTGTGAATGGCGTTCGGGGACTCAAACGATATCTTTCCGAGGATCGACTGGACCAGGTTGCTTTTTCGTTCCTGAAGCACTTCGTGGTTTACGTCAACGGACGCCCGCTGTCCTATTCGGATCATTACCGCCTGAAAGCGATGAGCTCCAGTCTTCGCAGAGGAGACTACCCCATTCGAGACGTGATGAAGGCCGCACTGGCGAGTGAATTGTGCCTCACGAAGTGAGGTCCAGTTCTTGGTTCCTGGTTCCTGGTTGTTCCGAACCCGTTTAGCGAAATGCGTCGGTGAGGATGCGCTCGACGACAGAATCGAACGAGAGACCTGCTTCGGCAACTGCAGCAGCGAAACCGGCGTCGGGCGACAGGCATGGGTTCGCGTTCAATTCCAGGATCCACGGCTGTCCGTCGCAGTCGACACGGAAGTCGACTCGAGCGTAACCTCGCAGACCAAACTCTTCCCAGCAGCGTCGGGCGAGAGCTTTCAATTCATCCAGCAACGGCTGGTCGGCATGAGGAAAGTCAAAGCGTCGCGGTGTATTCCGGTACTCCGGCGCGTTTTCGTTCCACTTCGCAGCCGCACCAACGATTCTTGGCTTCGAATTGGGGTAATTGACGAATTCAATCTCCGCAGGAGGCAGCACCTCCGGCCCGTCATCGCTCGCCAGAACACTTAGATTGAATTCGCGACCATCAATGTACTCTTCGACAAAGTGAGGCGTTCCGAAGTGCTGAGTTCGCGCTGAGATAAGATCCACCACGTCCGCTTCAGGATGGTCCAACATGGAGATGACACTGTCGTCCGTCATTCCCAGTGATGCATGTTCCGCCACCGCCTTGATGATCGCCCGATCCGGCCGCCATGAAGAATTTCGAAGTCCCTGCCATGTCGGCGACTCGGCGCTGATCCATGCCGGCGTCGGTAACTGGAGCTGTGACAGTCGTCGTTTCGCCGCCACCTTCTGAGTCGTCAGCTGCATTGCCAGGCTTGAAGCTCCTGTGAAGGGAACGTCCAGAGACTCCAGCAGAACGGTAGCGAGTGCCATCAGCCGATCAGTGCCGCCGAGCGACTCCACGAGATTGAAAACGGCATTGGCTCCGGATCTCAGAAGATGCCTGCGCGCTTCATAGAGATTGAGTGAGCATGTGATTCGTTCCGTCGTGTGGCCCAGGCTTCGCAGCGAATCTTCCACCGCCGAACACTGACGCAGCACGTCCAGAACATCCGCACTGTCGCTCGTGGAGACTCGATTCAGAAGTAACGCGACATGCATAACGAACCTGTTCTCAGCCTCACCGCGGACAAAACTCTTGCAACACAGCAATCAATAGTCAGATCGTACTCTATAGTCAGAAATGTCTATCGCGATCGAACTCGCTTCTTTGCCGACTGAATGATTTCCCCGATCAGCTGCGAGTAACTCATCCCCGCCATGGTGGCGATCATGGGCAGGTCCGAATGCTGAGGATGCAGGCCGGCCAGAGGATTTGCTTCAATGAATCCAGGTTGTCCCAACCCGTCGGAACGCAAATCGATGCGTCCTGCATCGCGTCCCTTCAGTTCCTTCCAGGCCGCCAGGGCGACTCGTTCCGCTTCGGCAACTTCTGCGTCATTCGCCCCGGAAACATGCAGGTACTTCACCAGCTCCTCACACTTTTCCTTGTTCACGTACGAATACGCTCCAGGCTCCGCATTCGACAACAGCACGATCTCCATCGTGCCAAGCACTCGAGCGTCATCCCCGGTTCCCAGAATCGCCACGGTGAATTCTCGTCCAGAGAGATACGTCTCCACGAGAACCGGCTGACGGAATCGCATGAGCAGGTCGGCACAGACGTCTTTCAATTCTCCCGGCGTCTTGATGCAGGATGCGGGAGACACTCCCTTGCCGGTTCCTTCGGCGACGGGCTTGGCGAATAGAGGATAAGGAAGACCGACGCGGGCAACATCCTGTTCTGATTCCACAACGAACGAACGAGGCGTTGGTAAACCTGCGTCGCGGATGATCGCCTTTGTCAGTTCCTTGTGCAGACAAACGGCCATCATAAAGGAATCGGAAAATGTGCAGGGAATCTCATACGCTTCCAAAAGGGCCGGAACCTGAGCTTCTCGGGCGATCCCGTGCATGCCTTCGCAGATGTTAAATACCAGGTCCCATCTGTCTCCGGCGGCCAGGCGAGAAACCAGCTGGCGAACATGACCGATGCGATCTGTTTCATAACCAAGCGACTGAAGAGCCTGCTCGATGGAGACAATCGTGTCGTCCCGATCAAACTCGGCCGTTGCTTCTTCGCTGTAGCCCATCGCCAGATATTCAGACCGGAGATCGTACGTCAGCCCGATTCTCATACGCCGTGATCACTTTCCTCAGACCAAACCTGCACGCGACTTGCCTGAGTGGCAAAGTGCGAAAAGATGCGTCAACTGGGAGGGTAATGGAACCACTGCAAACCACAACCTTGTGGAAGATTTTCGGGTGAGCGAGTTTGGTTTTGGGACCGGCGGTTGCCAAACGTACCGCAGAGACAGGCTGTCTCGTCCGGGTCACGTAGCGGCATTTGGCGACAGATTCGATAGGATGGGGAAACATTGCGGCCCGATGAAACCGGCAGAAACTGCCATGCAAGGTTCTCGCGGGCTTCAGGGATTTGAGTTGGACACGGCTTGAAAACACAGTGTTTTTAGCAGTTTTTGGCGAATTTCGAAGGCGCCTCGAACAGGCCAAAGTCGGGTGCCGGCATGATCCGAAAACTAAGTACATCCGGAACAATCGTTACAGTTTCTCAAATTACCTGACCGATACTTCCGACAAGACCGTCCCGATGCGCAGAGTCTGTTGGCGTTGCCCTGCAGAAACTGCCGGATGACGGGAAAACCAGTGAAGGCAGTTTCGACTGCGGCTTCTCCAAGGATGGATCAATGCGGATTCGGCACTCACTCAAGGCGTTCGTGCCCTTCATCATGATGCTTGCTGCGGGGCGCGATGCGTCGGCTCAATATGGCCCGCCCGTTCCGCCACAGGGATCAGTTCCGGCGGGCTACCAGCCTTACGCTCCGCAGTCACCGTATCAGAGTCTGTTTGAGCAGACCTATGTGTCTGACGGGCTCTGGTACAACAACGCCACCAACGGGTTTGGAGCCTGGTCCAACCCTCGCAAGTTCTTCATGAATCTTGACTATACTCGTTCGACCAACCGCCAGATGCGTGGCGTGTTCGGACATGAGGGAGTTCAGTCGTATCGCCAGCAGAACGACCCGGACAACGACGAAATTGTGACGGGCGGTGCGTTCTACAACTACTTCAACGCCGCCGCGCCAAGCATGATTCCCGAACTGATGAACAACGGGATGAGAGGCAGTGCCGGCTTCTGGAATCCTGATGGTACTGGGTTGTTGGCTGACTTCAGCTGGCAGGCAGAAGCGGACAGCACCTTTGATGCCCGCAAGAATGCTCTCGCAGGCCGCCTGGATACTGCAACAGCACTTGCTCTTCAGGCAAGCGGTGGACGAACGATTGCTGCTCCGTTCAATTTGAATGGTCAGTCGGATCTTGGGATCACCATGGACCAGATTCTGGGACCAGGTGTGACGTTCGACGATACAGACTCACAGGACTTCGGAGTTTTCGGCTCCACCTTTGATGTTCTCGACCGAACACTGCTGAACCTCTACGGCGTGCCGATCGACGACGGCTCCCTTCTGGGTGTCACGATCCCTTACGACATTCAGTTCCTGATGCAGCATCGTGTCTCCACGATGGGATCATCGATCGACTTCGCGTTTGCTCCGATCTATGACCGGAATGGAATTCGAGTCAATCCGGTGATCGGTGGTCGATACTACAAGCTGAACGAACAGTTTGCGTTCCGAGGCATCGACAGCGGTCTGTCGTATTCAACGAACGGTGACGATGACACTCCGGACGAAGCCAAAGTGTTCCCGGTCTACAACGGCATCGACAACGACAACGACTTCGTGACTGACAATATTGGGGAAGCAGGGACATTGACTTTTGATCAGGTCAACCCATCCGATCCAATCCTGGTACGAGCCTACCATGATGCTCAGGTCGTCAGCAACATGAGTGGTCCTGAGTTTGGCTTCAACTATCAGTTGGGTGAAGGCGACGGCATCACAATCAATGGTTTCACCAAGATCGCCGCCATGTTCAATAACGAGCGAATCAAGATTCGCGGCGATAACCTGTTCAATCACATGAACGTCAGCACAACCGTGGACCCGGTGACCGGACTTGCTCCATTGCTGGACGGCTACGATACGAACAATCTGAACGGGCCGACCGCAAACGCCTATTCAGACTCTTCCAGCTCAACTCATCTGTCTCCTCTGTTCGAGCAGTCGCTGACGGCAGAGATTCCTCTGTTCAATCGGGTTCCTGTTCTTCGAAACGTTCGAATGCTGGAAGACGCAAAACTGCGACTCGGCTGGTCCTGGCTGTTCATCGGACAGGTTGCGGATCCGGTCCAGTCGGTCATCTACCAGTCCAATCCTCAGGCCAACCTGTTCCCAACGATTCAGGCCGACCGCGGAAGCTTCAGCCAGAACACATTCAGCATCGGTGTGAACTGGAACTACTAGACCGGACGTAACGCTTGATTCATCAGGGGACTGGCTTCGCGTCAGTCCCCTTTTTTATTGAGCTTCCTGACTTGCCCAGGAGAATTCACGTGACTCTGGACGAACTTCAACAGTTGATTGACCGGATGTACGCCCGCAAAGACCAGGCACGCGGTGTCGAAGGCACCTTCATGTGGCTGATGGAGGAAGTCGGGGAACTGGCTGCAGCATTGAGGGAATCTTCAAAAGAAGACATCGCCAAGGAGTTTGCGGATGTCCTTGCATGGCTCGCCACAATCGCCAACGTCGCCGGCATCAATCTGACGGAAGCCATCAGAATGAAATACGGCCACGGTTGCCCCGGCTGCGGTCAAATGGTCTGCGCGTGTGCGGATTCAGAAAAGCCATAATGCAAAGGCTCAGCCCGGTTTCTAAATCCACATGCCGGGAAGCTGACGCATCCCGCTCTCCAAAGGCTGGTTTGTCTTTCTTGTGTTGCAATCCCCTTTGGCCACTCGGCGATCGGCCATAATCAACCGCCGTGTCCGGGGCCGAAGATTTCCAGCAAAGTCACACTCGTGTCAGGGATCACCTGGACGGACTTACTGCAGGCCGGAACCAAAATGGTCGTGCCCTTTTCGATCACCTGATGACCTGTGGATGTCTGCAGCGTTCCTTTGCCTGACAGCGTCATCAGGATCCGGAATTCGTTTTGGTCTTCAAGCGTCAGCAGGGATTCGCCCGTGTGCCTGCGAATCGCGAAATACGGGCAGCGGACCAGTTCTTCGAAGCATCCAGTGCTGCTGGTTTGAACCGTCGGCTGAACAGGCTGCACAGGGCCGCGATGAAAGTCAGTGCAGTCGAGCGACTCTTCAAGGTGCAGAGACCGCTGTTTTCCGTTGGTGTCAAGTCGTCCCCAGTCATGCAGGCGAAACGTGAGATTGCTCTGTTGCTGGACTTCGGCGAGGACAATTCCGGGACCGAGTGCGTGCACTGTTCCGGCCGGTACGAACACACAGTCTCCCGGCTTCACGGAGACCATATTCAGCAGGTCTTCCGGGTTACCCGCAAGGACTGCGGACTTCAGCTGTTCGCTTGTCACACCATCCCGGAGTCCCGCGCAGATCTGGCTGTCCGGTTCCGCGTGAAGGATCACCCAGGCTTCGGTCTTACCGTTTTCCCTGGCGTTGTAATTTCTGGCCAAAACATCGTTGGGATGGACCTGGAGAGAAAGCCAGTCGTTAGCATCCAGGAACTTGATCAGCAGTGGAAACTGGCTGATTCCTGCCAGACGCCCCAGCAGACCTTCCGGATACTTCGCCACCAGCTGTGTCAGCGTTGATCCTGCCAGTGGGCCGTCAGCGACGACGCTCATTCCATCGGCATGATCGGCAATTTCCCAGCTTTCGGCATAATCAGACTCTTGGCCGATCGCCTTGCCCAGCATGGTTCCGAGTTTGCGTCCTCCCCAGCGAATTCTCTTCAGAACTGGCTGAAAACGCAGTGGCGGTAAGGCCGTTGACGACATCTCTTGCCCCGATTCTTCGATGTTTCGCGGCTTGCGATGTTTGATCCATCGCCCCATGAATGCCGCAGTCCCCAAAGGTGCCTTTTAGTCGGCACGATTCAAGGGAATTCTGGAAGAAGTCGAGCTGGCGATCCACAGCTGGTGGAAAAGACGGTGTGGCTCCGGTGGCCCCGCACATTTCATCCACCAGCGGGTCGGCGCTCTTTCGCCGTTTGAGTCATTGCAGCTGTGTGTCGGTTGGTTCCTGAGCGACTCGAAACGGAGGAGCGTCGTCGAGGTCGCTGGTGACGCGAATGACTTCCGGAGCCGGGATTTTTCCCGGGTCTCTCACAAGGCCAAGTGAAACGAACGTCGCATAGGTCAGGAAGATCAGAAGCCCCATGGCCACTCCGTTGGGTAGAGCCGCCGGTCCAAAGAACTTCAATGCACTGCCAGCGGATTTCGCCAGACGGACTCGTGCACCATCCCATTGCACACTGTAGACCTCGTCGAGGATCAGGTGTGAGAGGAAACCGATTCCGACACCGACTGCCATCAGAATTCGCACTCGAAGTTCATCGCTGTGATACGTCAGAAATGTCAGTTCGGCAGCAATCAGCAGGGCTGGAATACTGTGGAACATTCCTCGATGGACCGTCAGCTTCGCCAGCAGGAACGCACCGCCGTATCGAACGACACCATAGGAGATAATCGCAAAGAACATGGCCCGATCACCCTCGACCCCCAGTGCATGGACATGCTGCAGCAAAAGTAAAGGGGCAAAAGCCGCTGTCACTCCGAACAATTCCTTGATTGGCCGGCCGCTGTCGGAATCCATGTCCGGCAGCATTCCTGAGATCCCGGTCAATACTGCTGCGATGGCCGCCTGTACAAGACTGAATCCCATGAGAAATACCGCGGCGCAGCCGTACGCGACTCCAAGGAGTCCGCTGACGGTGACATGTTCGCGATATCCAGCCATGGTTGATCTGGTTCAAAAAATGGAATCGATGCGCTGAAGCCGGAGGAACGGCGTTTGATCATTCGCCCCATGAGACTTCCAGTGAAGCCGGCGCGGACGATGTGCGCTACGGAAAACGACCATCCTGTGTGTCGTATCGGCACAACTGCCAGAACCGCTTCATCTTTCCTGAACTGTGCGACTGATTCACGGGCCGATAATCCTGATGCCTGCGACCAAATAGCCTCAAGCCTGGCGATCCGCATTTTTTGCCGAGCCTGAACGTGCCTCAATCCGGGATCGCCTGAGAGTTACTGGTGGTCAGTTGTGATGTTCGTACAATGCGGCGGGAATTCCTCCGCGGATCCTGGGGACAAAGAAGAATTCAGGATCTGCCATTCAGTGCTGTTCGGACTCAAGGCTGATGATTCGTCGTTTCCTCAAAAACTACCTGCCCAGACACCGCAACCGGACGAATCAGGTACTTCACCTGATCGGAGTTCCACTGACATTCGTCGGAACGCCGGTGGCGATTGCTCAGGGAGTTGAATGGTATTGGCCCGTTCTGTGTTTTCTTGGCGGATACGGGTTGCAGTTTGCGGGTCATGCCGTTGAGGGGAATGATGCCGGAGAAATCGTTTTTCTGAAGAAGAAGCTCGGAATGCCTTATACCGAGTATGGCCCTCAGTCTGAATGTTCAAGGGATTCGGAACAGCGCGACGATAGGACATCTGGTTGAGAGGCCGGATGCAGTCAATGCGCTGCAAACTCCGGTTGCCCCAGGAATGCGACATGGATGTTGTGTCCGGGCTCAGCCAGGTCCAGCATCCCGATTTTGCAGAGTGGTTGGCACTTTGAAGTCGGTCTGCGTTCAAGGTGACAGGGACGTCACATGTTTGGGCTCGCGCGATTTGTCAATAACGTTCGTTCGCTCCTGTGCTCTGCAGTGCGCACTCACAGGCTGTGTCTGCGAAGGGCGACGTACCGAGGTCTGGCCCATCGACTGCTCGTGGCAGGGGTTTCCGGCTCCCTGCTTTTGTCAGGATGTTCTGCGTCAGGCAAGAAGACGGTCAGTGACCTCCAGTACCTCGATGGCGAAAAGCCGATTTCGTATTTCAAGGGTCACAACACCGCGATTGAACATCCGGCAATTGACAATGAAACCGCAGAAAATGTGCAGATCACGGAAGAACCTCGCAGCCTGGAGCGACGGTCCGAGGACGAAGTCCGTGAGTTCTCACTGGACGAAGCGATCCTGACGGCTCTGCAAAGAAACAAGGTCGCTGAAACCAGTGCTCTGGCTGCGGCGGGGGCGACACGCGTCCTTCAGACTCCCGATGCCGTTTCCACTGTCTACGACTCCGCGATCCAGGAGACCGGTGTATTGTTCGGTCGTCGAGGTCTTGAAGCTGCTCTGTCAGACTTTGACACTCGCTGGACCACCACGATGAACTGGGGACGTGACAAGCGAACTCTGCACGCCACAGCGCCGGGACGATTTACTGCAGAGACAGCAGCGTTTTCGACCGGCCTCGACAAAGCTCTTGCGAGCGGCGGTAGCGTTGGCGTGTTCCATACGTGGGATTATCTCGGCCAGGGGGCCGGAACGCCGCTGTACCCATCGACGTATTCCGGATCCATCGGCGCATCCGTTCGTCAGCCGCTGCTGGCGGGAGCCGGCACGGAATTTACTCGGGTTGCTGGTCCCGTTCGTCCAGGCTTCGGAGCCATCGCTGGTGTGAGTCAGGGCGTTGTGATTGCTCGAATCAACCAGGACATCACTCTGGCAGACTTCGAACGGGCTGTGCGAAGCGGGTTGCGTGACATCGAAAACGCCTACTGGGATTTGTACCTCGCCTATCGCAACTACGACAACGCGACCGCAACCCACGAAAGCGCATTCCAGTCCTGGAAGGAAAGCCAGGCAAAGGTCGAAGTGGGAACCGGCGAACTGGCTGACGAGCTTCAGGCTCGCGATCGTTTCTATCAGACGCGCGCTGACGTGGAGCTTGCTCTGAATGAGCTCTATAAGTCAGAAGCACTTCTGCGGCGAATGGTGTCGTTGCCGATGAACGACGGAACCGTACTTCGCCCGTCCACCGAACCGACTCGAGCAGAGTTCAAGCCGGACTGGAATTCCAGCATTGTCAACGGACTGACTCAGCGAGTCGAACTGCGCCGTCAGAAGTGGCAGATCAAGAGTCTTCAGCTGCAGCTGAACGCCGCTCGAAGCCTCGTCCGCCCGTCACTCGATGCCGTAGGTTCCTATGGCATCAATGGCTTTGGTGACCAGCTGATTTCTCAGGGAGGCAGCAACGGATACGGTTCAATGACTGGTGGCGATGACCTTGCCACATGGTCGATGGGGCTGGAAATGAGTATGCCTGTGGGTTTGCGTCAGGCACGCAGCCAGGCTCGGAATTATGAGCTGCAGCTGGCACGAGCCAACGCGATACTGGTGGCTCAGGAAGAAAGCGTCGCTCTGGAAATTGCAAATTCCATGCAGGATGTTGCCGCTGCATGGAAGGCTGCTGAATCCAACTACAATCGTTTCCGTGCTGCCTCGGAACGCCTGCCTCTGCTCAAGGCAAAACTCGAGATCGGGACAACGACTCTGGATCTTGTTCTTCGAGCCGAAGCGAGTGTGGCCGAAGCGGAACGAGCCTACTATCAACAGCTGATCGCCTATAACAAGGCCATCAACAATCTGCACCTCGCGACGGGTACGATTCTGCAGGTCAACAATGTCCATCTTGCGGAAGGCGGATGGGACAGTGAAGCGATGCTGGATGCCACCGTCCGTGCTCATGCTCGTACTCACGCGATTGACAACCCAAATCTGGAAACGGCACCGCATGAGTTTGTGTCGCCAGCACCGGCCGGTTCTGTGGAACGTCGTGTTCCCGTCCGAAAGGCAACTGATACGACGGAAGTTCCGGCAGTGCCTGAAGCTCCTCCGGAAGAGAAGCCGTAGGACACTGGCAGTTGCAATGTGACCAGAGTCTGAACACAGACCGCTAACTCGGAGGCTTGTACCTCCGAGTTTGCTTTTGGTGTCGGCAGAAACAGAGGAACTCTGACGAAGGAGTGACGGAACTCCGGCGAGTTCCACTACGGCGATTCGTGTCAGGAATGCTGTTGAGTGTCATCCGGACGAATGAGCAGCACGATCACGATGGACAAAGCAGCCACCATCGCAAACGCACCAAAGATCAGATTCAAGGGCACGTGCAAATCGCGCAGGCGGCCGAAACCCCAGTCTCCAAAGCCCCCGCAACTGATGCTGACGAGGTTCATGATCCCATAGCCAGTGGCTCGAAGTTCCGGGCGAGCGATCTGGCAAAGAATGGGCATGTTGTTGCAGTCAAAGAACCCCCAGCCAATTCCGAACAGCACAAGCCCCACGATCGCCACCGTCGCGCTTCCGGCGTTGCCGACAGTGAAGAGTGCCGGCAGAAACATGGCCATTCCGATCGCGCTGATGATAATTCGACCACGACTGGTCTTCTGCATGAAACGATCCGCCAGCCACGCTCCGACTGCTGCTCCGAGTATCGATGCGGGATGAACATACGTGGCAATCAGTCCGGACTTTCCAAGGCCCAGGCCAAATTTCTCTTTCAGGATGTCCGGCATCCAGTCTTTGACGACCCAGCCTGCAATGGCCGGCAATGTAAAATACGCAACGAGCAGCAGAAAGTTGCGATTCGATAAAAGCTCTGAGACGGCTCCACCCGGGCTGACCTGGTCACGCTGCTCACTTCGCACCGGATTCTTCAGAAGCAACATCAGCGGAATGGAATACACAACGCCGACAAGGCCACAGGCACTGAAGGCAAAACGCCATCCCATGGAAGGCGATTCCGCGACGTAGCCTGTCAGACCTCCAAGGATCAGCCCGCAGTAAATGCCTGCCTGGTGAATTCCAACAGCACGGGAACGAGTTGTTCCGGCATGATAGTCCGTGATCAGAGCCAGGGCTGCAGGGATATAGAAGGCTTCACTGATGCCCATCAGAGCCCGCATGATCAGCAGCTGCTGATACGTTTCGACATACGCTGTTCCCCACGTGACAGCCGACCATACAAAGAGACTCAGGCAGATCACATGGCGGCGGCTGAAGCGATCAGCAATGTAGCCCCCAAACGGACTCAGAATCGCATAGACCCATTTGAAAACACCCAGGACCAGTCCCCAGTCGGCCTTGTTTGCGATGCCAGGGATATCATTGACCATCGTGGCTTTCATCGTCGCCAGCATTTGACGGTCGAGATAATTCAGCAGTGCCACGGGGAACAACATGGCCACGGCAACCCATGCGTACGTCGACAGCGACACGGGCGGTTCAGGCGTCGACGGAAAAGATGATCCAGGTGCTGGCGAGTTCGAATGGGACATAGCAGGCGTCAATCTCTGTCGATTACTGCACAACAATTCGAACTGGCTGAGGAGGCAGGAGACGATTGCCGGCACCGTCGTCAATCTTCAAACTTACATTGGCGATTTCGCCGGCTGCGGCAGCTTCCGGAACCATCACTTCGACCGTGAATGCGGTCTGGTCTGCCGGCACCTGCACCGTTGCTGCCTGAAATCCTGCGGGCAATCCTTCAAGAGAAACGGACACCGCGCTTCGATAGAGCGGATGTCGCTGAATCGAACCGGAAATCGCGACCTTTGCGTTCTTTGGTGTGCTGACCGGATCAGCCGGACGCACAACACTGACCGCATTTTCCACAAAGAATGCAATTGGCGCGCTCCATGCATTTGCACCGGATGACGCTGCCAGCGGTTGATTCACAAACTCTGCGGCAACGACCGCATCAATAGCATTCGATGGTGTGTCGAGCGGGACTCGGACAGTTAGCGGAAATTGCCCCTGACTGACTCTCCCAAACTGAAAGGCGTCAAGGCTGACCATTGGCTTCAGTGGCGAATCGGGCTTGTTCGGATCTTCTCGTCGTTGAGCTTCCGTCGTGATCATCCCAAAACGAACCAGTGGCGGAATCACCGGAGACACCGGGATGACTCGCATCGCCAGCGTCGCCGGAAGTCCTCGAAACAGAATCGGTGGAGCGGATTCCAGAACCAACGTTGCAGGAACACTCTCTGCCGCACCTGCGGTAATCATTTCTCCTGGAGTTGTAAGCCCGCTTTGTGATGTTCCGTCGAGTTCGACGCGGACATTTGAAGCAAACGCCGGCTCCGCACCTTCGGCTCGACCCTCCAGAACAATGCTCTGGCCGGATGCCATTGTCTCGGCATCACTCTGGCTTGTGCGAGTCATCATCAGGAGCACTTGCTGGTTCTGTTCGCTGGCTGGAATCACCTCCGGCACGATCGTGATGCCTCTGGCTCCCGTCGCCGTCAGATGAATGGGGCCGGTGTAGCGGAACGATGGAGACTGGCGAATCACGTTCAATCGAATAGGGACTGAGCCGTTCGCGGGAAGTCGGACGCCCGCATCTTTCGTCGTCAGAAGAAAGGCCTGACGGTCGGTGCGTGAAACCTGAACTCGATAGACAGCATCCGTCGATCCTTTTCCATTCAGATCTCGAACGCGAAGCTGCAGCTGCGCCACCTTTTCGGGAACTGTGTAGGAAAACGCCGGATCGTTGGCACCCGATTCACCATCGTTCTGTGCCACAGCAGCATCACCATTCCACAACGAGAGATGGGCTCGCAGCGGTGAACCAAGTTGTCGAGCAGCGAGGGAAAAGTACAAGGTCTGGCCAGCCGTCACTTTCAGGTTGATCGCATCCACTTCCTTCGTACCAACAATTCTCCCGTTCAGTGTCAGCGCAGGGAAAGGGGCCGAGGCGAAAGTTGCGTCGAGCGGATCGGCGGCAAACGCGCCATCAACAGGCTCCGTCACAACGGCACCGGCCACTGCTTCAAGTCGAGGCAAAGGAAGCACCGGAGTTCCTGCAGCAACCGTCAGTCGACCATTGACTTTGCGGACTGTGACAGGTTCAGAGATTCCATCTTTCGTGGCCACTCGGATTCCGGAATCTCCAGTGCTCAGACTGTTTGGATACGAAATGGCCGAGGGCGGAAGGTCTCCAACCAGCAATCGCCACGGGCTTCCGCCAGGAGCCTGAAACTGCAGGTCATGCACTTCCGCATAGTAGATTCCATCAGTTGGCAGCACGACAGCGGTCCGAGCATCACCGGACAGTTCTGACTGCTGCCATTGAATCGCCAGCGGCGCTCCGGCCTGACTTCGAATTTCGACAACCGGATCCAGCTTCGATCCGATTCGGCGAGCTTCCACTTCGGCCACAATCTTCTGACCAGCCTTGCCCTGGAACCACAATCGCTTTTGTTCTGTCCCGGAAATGAGTCCGCTGATGGATACGGGGAATGCTGCCGCTGGTGTGGTTTCAGAAAAAGCTGCTTCTGCGGCCACCGGAACACGATCCACGGTCATGATCAGCGCATTGCTGACTCCCGTTCGGGTGACACATCGAGCCAGGTATCTTCCGGGCACAACAGTGGCATCCACGGCAACATCGAACAACGCATTCTGTTCGTTGCCGCCTTCTGCAGGAACGGCTGTCACGCCTGCGATCTCAGGCTTCAGTCTTGCTCCGGCCAGTCGCTCGCCGGTAACAGTGATCCTGGTCGTCTTACCAATTTCCGCGGCATGGGGTGAAAGTCGAACGATGCTTGGGCCAGCCGGAGTCGCGTCGGTTCCCCCGCTCTTCTCCGCACTGATCTCGGCAGCGGCTGCACCTGCGACTTCGGCGAACAAAGACTTCGCGTCTTCGTCGGACAGTGCTTCTGCGAAGATATGAATGTCGTCGCAGATCAGTCGCGTCAATTCTCCGTCCGTGAAACTGGAACCAATTGTTACCGGCGTATCATTCACACACTTGCCAAGGCCAGTATCAACAGCCCAGCCTGACGTGCCATCGACGATGCCACTGTTTCCGGCCCTGGGGGTCAGCGGCTGTCCGTTGACGTACAGTCGCATCCGAACATCGTCAGCATCTGCGTCGGCGTCTGCTCCAGGGGCATCGCCATTGATCCAGGTGGCCGTGAGGTGAACGCGGCGACGATACCCAAGTGCGGACTGAAGGCTGAAGACGACGACCTTGTATCCGGTCGTTCCGTCGTTCACATACAGCTGAATTGTGTCGGATGACGGCTGATAGTTGATCCCATAATTCGTAATGTCTCCGCTGGTGCCGCTTCCCGGTTTTCGTTTGGCAAACAGGCCATGGTAGGTCGCGTCGTTGAGAGGATGCAGACTTGCGAAGAAACCAGAAACGGACACCGCTTCCGGGCGGTTCAGGTCTTCGCTGTGGGCAATCACGATCTGTTGTTTTGCCGAAGGTTCTGCCATCGCGGAATGCCCGGCAGAACCAGGGACGAAGGCTGATGCGATCGTCGCCAGTCCGTTTGTCAGCGTCACGGCATCCGGGACTTTTCCGCTCTTAGCGGAGTCTGCGGAGGGATTTTCGCCATCAAAATTCAGGCTGACCACAGCTCGATCACGAACATCCGCAAGCAGGGTCAGCGGAATGGAAAAGGCAAACAAGACAGCGGCTGAGTAACAACGGAGATTCATGGTGGGGCGAACCTGTCGCAGAGAATTGAGGTAGGAGCCTGACATCGTGGCAAGTCCGCCGGGCTGCGGCAAGCGTTCCGACAGAATTCACTGCCTTAGCGATCAGGCGCAGACCGGTTGGCAGGTTTGAGCAGCCCGATTCGCCACGGATACTGTCCGTAGGGCCTTCCGGATTTCTCAGACTGCAGCATTCCCTGAAAGACAAATTCCATGCGAGTCGGGTCGATGCAAAGCGTTTGATCGTTGGAAAACCGCACAAGCTCGCCATGACTGATATTGTCTGTCCAGTGAGCCACACCCGGGGCCGGCTGAATGTTCTTCGAACCGGCAAACGGGAGATTGCCTGGCGTCCGAAGTTCGGTCCACTCTCCATCCAGACGGTCAGCGACGAACGCCTTGAAATAGCGCTGGCCATCGGCTTCGATGAGCGTGAGATACTTTTGCTGGTCCTTCACTCGATACGTATGACTGGCCTCAAAAATGTCTCCCTGCAGTGCCAGTTCGCAGTGCCCGAATCCTTCGGGAAACTTGCTGAGTTCTGTCCAGAGACGCCACATCTTGCCGTTGTTCGTTGTCAAAAACAGGTAGGCACGTTTGTCGTCGCAGATCACCCAGTAGTCGAGTCCACCTTCTTTGCGAGGATCCATTGAGCCGCCATCAAGGATGAACTTTGCCGCCGTCCAGCTGTTCGGATCAGAGATATCTTTGGTGGTGGAATACGCCACTGCCATGAATCGTGATCCCGGATTGCCAACCTGATGGATCAGATACCACAATCCATGCGGCTCGAAGAAGAAAACCTGCGGCGCGCAAAAGTAGTCTCGACTGATCAGCTTCAGCAAATGGCGAGGAGCCGTCTGAGCATCCTGCCAGTCTTTGAAAGAGCAGTATTCCATGACCGTGCGCTGGCCGATCTTCACCGTCATGAACACATGCCACTGCCCGTTGTGAAAGACCACCGACGGATCCTTCTGCGCGTGACTTCGATCGGCATTCCGTTCCTCTGGTGAAATGAGCGGTGCTGTGAACTCCCACTGATCCGGCAGGACTAATTTCGCCTCGCGAGAATCCTGAGCCTGCGCTGAAGCGGCGGAACAGATCAGCCCGATGGCAAGACAGCTGAATATTCTTAGCACGGTGTCGCACCGGCGTACCATGGTCGCTTACCTTTCAAATGAGTCACCGACGGGAAGCAGCATCACGTTGCCCAGTGTCACATGTCGTTACAGATTCTTATGAACCGGTACGGGCAAACCGTGTCAGAATCTGCAACGATGGGGTCAGTGTGATTACCATCCGTTCTCTCTGATGTTCGCACTGTACTTTCGAAAGGCATTTCTGTGCAGCCACCGCAGCAACCTGTCGGGCCAGTCGTTGAAAAGGCAACTTTGTCGATCGATGAACGGAAAGAGCTGATTTCCATCATCGCGCGTGCTCCTGGCAGACTGAAAGCTGCGGTCGCGGATCTGAGCACAGAGCAGCTGAATCAGAAATATGTGAACTGGACCATTCGCCAGATCGTCCATCACCTCGGGGACAGTCACATCCACAGTTATGCCAGGTTCAAGTGGGCTCTGACAGAAGAGAACCCAACGATCAAACCCTACGATGAAACGCTCTGTGCGGACCTGCCGGATTCGAAGGAAGGCTGCATCATCGCACCACTGGCACTGTTTGAAGGGCTGCATGGGCGATGGGTGCAACTGCTTCATTCCATGACCAGCGACCAGTTCTCGCGAACGTTTTACCATCCGGCAAGTCAGCGGATTGTGACGCTCGATGCAGCTCTGTGTTACTACGCCTGGCATTGTCGGCACCATACCGGGCAGATTGAGTGGCTTCGGGCCCGGAACGGCTGGTAACATCGCGCTGGAGCCCCTGCGAGATGGACTCGCAGCAGGTCCCGACCTTACCGCGGACAGAATGCCGGATAATAACCTGTGCCTGAACTGCCAAAAGAACTGCATCCCGAGAATCACAACCCAACAGTGCCCGGACAGGGACTCACCAAGGAAGAAGCGTTCCTGCGAATGCTTCACGGGCATTGGCGATACCTGCACAACCAGCGTCTGAACACAGAGACGACTCGTGAGGATCGGGAACGCCATGCGGAAGGGCAATTTCCTTTTGCGGCGCTGCTGGGCTGTGCCGATTCCCGAGTGTCCCCGGAAGTGATCTTTGACCAGAGCCAGGGAGATCTGTTCGTCGTCCGCGTTGCCGGTCACGTCGCAGGTGACTTCGAAATTGCAAGCCTCGAATATGCGATTGAGAATCTGGGCGTCACGCTGGTCATTGTCATGGGGCATGAACAGTGTGGAGCGGTGAAAGCGGCGATGAAGGGTGTTGATCCTCACGGCTATGTCGGCCGGTTGATCAGCGAAATTGTGCCAGCGATTGAATCCGCACGTGGCGAGCCCGGGGATCCGCTTCAAAACGCCGTGCGAGCCAACGTGCGATGCTGCATCGGTCATCTTCCGGAACGCAGCGAGTGCATTCGGAATGCAATTTCAGACGGCCAGCTTCGACTGATTGGGCTTGTCTATGATCTGGCAAGCGGCGACATCGTCATTCACGAGACACTCGGCTGACACTGCTGACACTCGGCCTCGCGCAAATAAAAACGTTCTGGCTCAGCATTTGCCAAACCAGAACGTCGGAGACCATTCCGCCCGCCGAAGCGTTTAGCAGAAGTGAGCACCCTTTGTGTTCACATACACGGCATACAGCGACTGGCTGCCCGTCATGAACAGGCGATTTCGCTTCGTGCCGCCAAAACACACATTGCTGCAGATTTCCGGAAGCAGAATCTGACCGATGCGTGCTCCGTCTTCGGCACCAAAGATATGAACTCCGTCGTACCCCGCTCCGACCCATCCGGCGCTGGCCCAGATGTTGCCATGGATGTCGCAGCGGATGCCGTCCGCGAGACCTGATTTGACCGTTCCATCCGGCAGCTCAAGTGCCATCGACGCAAACTCACGGCCATTCGCCAAAGTCTTGCCGTCAACGACATCCCACACTTTGATGTTCTTCGGAGCTTCCTTGTAGTGAGACGATCCTGTGTCTGCCGCGTACAGTTTCTTGTAGTCCGGTGAGAAGCACATGCCATTCGGTTTGAAAATGTCTTCGGTGACTTTGATCACCTTGCCGGTGCTGGCTTCAATTCGATAAATCCCTTCCTTCTGGTACGGCTGCACGGACCCTGTGTTTGCCAGCGTCCCTTCATAATCCATCAGGGAGCCGTATCCGGGATCACTGAACCAGATGTCCCCATTGGGATGAACGACTCCATCGTTTGGAGCATTCAGGGACTTTCCGCCGTAAGAATCAGCCAGCACCGTTCGAGTTCCATCGTATTCGTAGCGAGCGACCGAACGCGTCAGATGCTCAAACGAAATCTGTCGACCCTGCAGGTCAAACGTGTTGCCGTTGCTGTTGTTCGCGGGATTTCGAATGACCGAAACATGGCCATCATCTTCCAGCCATCGCAGCTGGACATTGTTCGGAATGTCACTCCAGACCAGGTACTTGCCCGAGCCGTTCCAGGCAGGCCCTTCAGCCCACAGCATGTTCTTACTGTGATACAGCCGCTGAATCGGTGTGTTGCCCAGCTTCAGCTTGTCAAATCGCGGATCGTGTGACACCAGACGAGGATCCGGGTAACGAACTGGCTGTGCGCCATCACCGAACTCATATTCATCAGCGACGGTTGTCTTCATTGCGGCGAGCGTCGCTGCGGCAGTGGCAAGGAATGCACGACGACGAAATCCGGTTGGCAGGTGATCGGTGGGAATCGTATTGGTCATGGGGAGACTCCAGGAGACATGAGAAAACGTCAGGAAGGACTGCCCTGCCATTGTGACGATCCCGGCTGAAAACTCCCAGCGTCTCAGGCGAATCCACAGGACCGGAAGTCCAGGATTCACTCCCCGATGATCTTCACCAGCACGCGTTTTGGACGCCGGCCATCGAATTCCCCATAAAAGACCTGCTCCCACGGGCCAAAGTCCAGCTTTCCGGCCGTCACAGCAATCACGACTTCTCGCCCCATGATCTGCCGCTTCATATGAGCATCCGCATTGTCTTCACCCGTTCGATTGTGAGCATAACGCGAAGGTGATGCATCGAACGGAGCCAGCTGCTCCAGCCATTTGCGATAGTCCGCATGCAGTCCGCTTTCATCATCGTTGATAAAGACAGATGCCGTGATGTGCATCGCGTTGCAGAGCAGCAGTCCCTCCTGAATCCCGCTCTCGGCAAGGATCTCTTCCAGCTGACCAGTGATGTTCACGAACCCCATGCGTTCCGGGATCTGGAACGTGAGGTAGCGAGTGATCGATTTCATTTCGCACCCACACTCTGAGTTGTCGCTGAAGCAGCCACGCTCTGTCGGCGATTCGCGATGGATTGAATCACATAGAAGAAGACCGGTGTCAGAACGATGCCGAACAGAGTCACTCCCAGCATACCCGCGAACACCGCTGTTCCCAGGGTACGCCGCATCTCTGCTCCGGCTCCCTGCCCCAGTACGAGCGGCACGACACCAAAGATGAAGGCGAATGACGTCATGATGATCGGCCGCAGTCTCAGCTGACAGGCTTCAAGCGTGGAAGCAAAGACAGGGACTCCGGCGACGTTTCTTGCGCGAGCATACTCGACGATCAGGATCGCGTTCTTGCACGCCAGTCCGACCAGAACGACGAAACCAATCTGAGTGAAAATGTTAATGTCCATGTTTGCGGCAATGACGCCGGCGATGGAACACAACAAACACATGGGAACAACCAGAATCACCGCCAGCGGAAGCGCCCAGCTTTCATACTGCGCGGCAAGGACCAGAAAGACAAGAATCACGGCCAGCAGGAACGCATACATGGCTGTGTTCCCTGCCAGCTGCTGCAGGAACGCCAGTTCCGTGTACTCGACTTTCATCGCAGGTGCCAGCTGTGTGTCCGCGACATCCTTCAGTGCTGTAATAGCTTCGCCGGAACTGGCTCCGATCGCGGTATCCGCGTTGACGTACGCCGCTGGATACAGATTGTGACGGATGATCATCAGTGGCCCGGTAACCGGCTTCACCTTGATGAATGTCGCCAGTGGAACACTGCCAGCGGTCGGGCTGGAGACGTACATCCTTCGCAGGTCACTCGTCTGCATGCGATATCGAGCATCCGCCTGGACATTCACCTGCCACGTGCGTCCGAACCGATTGAAATCGTTGACGTACAAAGATCCGAAATTCACCTGAAGGGAATTGAAGACCTCCGCCATCGAAAGCCCCATCTTGCGAGCGGCATCGCGATCAATATCCAGTTCCAGCCATGTTGTCGACGCACGGAAGCTCGAGAACAGGTCTCGCAGTTTCTGGTTTTCAAGCCCCTGTTCCACGATCGACTGACAGACAGACTCAAGTACGGGAAGACCATTGTCGCCACGGTCCTGAACGACAATTCGGAATCCTCCTGCCGTTCCCAGACCTTCAATCGGAGGCGCGCCGAGAATGTTGAAATCAGCGTCTTCAATCTCGCTTTCAAATCGACGGCGCAGTTCTGCGGCAACCGAATCCGCGCTGTGCCCCGCTTTGACGCGAGTCTCAAAGTCATCCAGCATCACATACATCGAACCAAAATTGGGCGCGTTGGTGTTCAGCAACAGCGACTGGCCTGCAATGGCAACCGTGTGTCTGACTCCTGGAATCGACCCCGCCAGCTGTTCCGCCTTCTGCATCAGTGCCTGAGTTCGTTCGAGCGATGCGGAGTCAGCAAGCCGTACATTCAGGACGAGATAGCCTTTGTCCTGGGCCGGAATAAACCCTGTCGGAGTTTGCTGAAACAGATGCCAAGTTCCGTAGACCATTCCCCCGTAAGCGAGCAGGACCGCGGGACTTCCTTTCAGCATCAGACCAACCGACCAGACATAACCATTGGTCGTCCAGCCGAAGACCTTGTTGAAGGCGGCAAACCCGAATCCCAGGATCCGATTCACAACGCCGGCCATCACCAGAGTGGCGGCGAGGCAGAGCCCCGCAGCAATCCACGGCCAGGCTGCACCGGGTACTTTCTGAAACAGTTCGATTCCTCCAAAGAGCTGCGGGAGGCGACTTCCAAGCCAGGCATATCCAGCCCATCCGGCCAGCAACGCAAGACCCGGTCGAGGCAGTGCGTCCTGATACTTTCCTTTTTCACGAGGCCGCAGCAACAGCACGGCCAGTGCAGGACTGAGCGTCAGTGAATTGAATGCGGAGATCAGCGTCGAAACGGCGATGGTGATAGCAAACTGCCGAAAGAACTGTCCGACAACTCCACTGATGAAAGCGCACGGCACAAACACGGCTGTCAGAACAAGGCCCACAGCAATCACCGGCCCTGCCACCATTTCCATCGCTCGGATGGCAGCATCCCGAGGCGACATGCCATGCTCAATATTGTGTTCCACCGCTTCAACGACCACGATCGCATCGTCGACAACAATGCCAACCGCCAGCACCAGCCCAAACAGCGTCAGCGCATTGAGACTGAAACCAAAGGCGACCATCGCTGCAAACGTGCCGACAATCGCAACGGGCACTGCAACCAGAGGGATGATGGCCGGTCGCCAGCCCTGCAGGAACACAAGCACAACGATCGCGACAAGGATCACGGCATCTCGAAGAGAAACAAAGACCTCCCGAACGGATTCGCGAATGAACGGCGTTGTGTCGTAAACGATCGCGTAATCCACACCTTCCGGAAACCGCGTTTTGAGTTCCTCCATGCGACTGCGAATCTCTTCCGCAACTTCCAGTGCATTCGATCCGGGCAGCTGATAAATCGACAGGGCGATCGATGGCTGGTTGTTCAGCGTGCAGACCTGGTCATAGGCCGTCGCTCCCAGTTCAATTCGAGCCACATCTCGAAGCCGAATCATGCGACCCTGGCCGTCTGATCGAATCACCATGTCACCGAACTGAGTTTCGTCGGTGAGGCGTCCCAGCGTTGTCATCGTGTACTGGAAAACCTGGCCGGATGTCGTGGGCTGCTGACCGATCTGACCAGCTGCGACCTGAGTGTTCTGCTGCTCAATGGTTCTCAGGACATCCTGCGTGCTGATACGACGCATGGCCATTTGCTGGGGATCGAGCCAGACTCGCATGCTGTAATCGCGCTGGCCCAGAAAGGAAATGTCCCCAACGCCGGGGACACGTGACAGTTCGTCACGCATCTGAATTGTGGCGTAATTGCTGAGGTACAGATTGTCCCGTGAACTGTCCGGCGAAAACAAATTCACGATCATCAAAATGCCGGGGGCCTTCTTTCGTACCGTGACACCTCGCCGCTGAACCAGATCGGGAAGTGTCGGCTGAGCCAGCGCGACTCGATTCTGAACAAGGACCTGAGCCAGATTAAGATCGGTGCCCGGAGCAAACGTCACAGTCAGCGTGTACGTGCCATCGTTTGTGCACTGCGAAGACATGTAGAGCATGTCTTCCACTCCGTTGACCTGCTGCTCAATGGGAGCTGCAACCGTGTCGGCAACAACGCGGGCATTCGCCCCCGGATACATCGTGGACACTTCGACCGTGGGAGGAGCAATCTCCGGATACTGAGTAATCGGCAGTGTGAAAGCCGCGATTCCGCCTGCCAGCGTAATCACCACAGACAGTACAGTCGCGAAAATCGGTCGATCGATAAAGAAGCGGGAAAACATGCAGGGCAGCGTAGTCGGCAGTCTGAGGATTCGCAAACTTCCGGCACGCTTCTCAGGTTGAATCGCTCAGTCCGGAAGGCTCCCATGATGATCAGCTGATCATTGAGACTGATTTGAAGTGCAGGCATCACGCTCAACTTGAGTCTTCCTGGAAAACTCTTTTCATTTTCAGCCAGTTTCGTACGACCGTTTCGTTCAGCGAAACTCTGCGACGTCCGACGAACGTGCGTTCTGCGAAAACCTCAACGCGCGAGCTTCCATCAGTGAACATTTTTTTGGGCCGCGCGGGCGATCTGCGAAAGTCACTCCCCTGACAGGTGGTAGGTTTAACTTGCTTTCAGAAGCCGGTGCGTTCCCCGTGCGCCGAAGGACCGTTACTCCAGGAAAACTTTCCCGCCTTCATTGAACAGGATCTTCCCGATGAGCAAAGCCAAGCCGTTCCTCTTCGGCACAGCGCTCGGCGCGTCGGCCATGTTCTTCTCACTTCAGTATCACGTTGTGCATTCCCACGACGGATTCCAGGTGATCCCGCGAACTCCGCAACAGTCGATCGGCCTGGCCTATGCTGACATTCGAGGCTGGACTCCGTCACAGTGGACCGATCGCCCCGAACTCGCGCGGGCTCTGATGGCTCATGGCTCTTCGGATCTGATTTCCGAATCCGTGGCCGGAACGCTGGCGGATACCGTCACCGAAGATTCTTCGACACTCGACGAACTTCGCAACTTCCTGAACAACTCGAAGAAGAAGGTCACAGACGAAGCGGAAGGACTGCTCAGAATCCCGGGTGGCGCAGAGAGTCGCAGTGATGCTCCGGGCTTTTCAGAAAACTCGTCGCCGATTCCGTTCCCTCAGGACCTGACTCAGAAAGGCACGACGTCCACCGGGCCTGCAGATCCATTTCGCGATTCGGATGAACCGAAAGGATCTCGCACGTCGCCTCCGGGAACTCTGGCGGACAGTCGTTCTTCCCGATTCACCGTCGGCGAAGTGCTGAGCGGTCTTCAGGAAGATGAATCCGAAGACGTGTTCAAGCCAGTGACTGAGCCTGAGCCGAAGCGATCCGGTGGTACCAGCGGCAATACGCCAAAGCAAAAGAGTTCCTCATCACAGAAGTCCATCCTGGATGAAGCTCGGGAAATGGAAGACCGCATCTTCGGCGGAGCAGAAAACGCTCGTCCGAATGGAACCTCATCCAGGTCAACAGCGCCAAAAAGTACGACTGGCACATCGAAGCCTTCAACTGTGGTGCCGTCAAAGTCCGGTTCCCTGAACGATTACGGCTTTGACGAAGTCGCTACGGAGCTGGAGAACCGCGCTCAGGACGTTCTGAACCGAGCCGAAGAGTCAGCAAAGTCGCAGGCGTCTGACATGACCGACGCTGCCGGAAGCTATGTCCGAGAACGCGCGAACAAGCTTCCAGAGGCCGCGAAAAATGCGGTTCAGGGAAGTGGCCAGAAGATCCCGGCCGACTTTGATCCCTTCCTCGAGTAACACTGGATCACATGGCCAGGTTTTTGGGCTGAATGAACAAAACGCTGGTTCAGCGCAAAACAAAGCCGCTCGGATAAGAGCGGCTTTGTGTGTTCTGCAGGCAGACGATTAATCTATTTCGGAGGTGGCTCGACGACGTCGATGTGCAGGTCACGCAGCTGACGATCATCGACTTCCGAAGGAGCACCTGTCAGCATATCGGCTGCTTTCTGCGTCTTCGGGAATGCGATCACTTCACGAATGTTGTCGTTCCCGGCCAGCAGCATCACCCAGCGGTCAAGGCCAAGGGCAATCCCTGCGTGCGGCGGGGCACCGAAGCGAAGCGCTTCCAGCAGGAATCCAAAGCGGCGTTCTGCTTCTTCCGAATTGATCTTCAGCAGATCAAAGACCATCTGCTGAACTTCGGAGTCGTGAATTCGAACACTTCCGCTGGCTGCTTCGTAACCGTTCACGACCAGGTCGTAGCTGTCCGCTCGCACTTTGCCCGGATCGGACTTCAAGTATTCGCTGTCTTCCGGATTCGGCTGGCAGAACGGATGATGTTCTGCATCAAACCGCCCTTCTTCCGCGTTCCAGGTCACGAGCGGGAAGTCCACAACCCACAGCAGTTTGAGTGATGCAGGATCGTAGAGATTTTGTTCCTTGCCAATTCTGTTGCGAAGCGCTGCCAGCGCGGCACTTGTCACTTTGTAGGTGTCAGCGACAAAGAGAAGCAGGTCGCCATCTTCGCCCTGCATGCGAGAAATGATCTCGTGCTGCTGAGCGTCGCTGAAGAACTTGGCGATGGAAGATTCCAGTTTGCCACCGGCGACCTTCATGTAGGCCAGGCCTTTGGCACCGAAATCGCCAACGAAGTTTTTCAGATCGACGTCCAGCAGTCGTCGACTGTATTTCTCTGAACCGCCTTTGACATTCAGTCCGCGGATACGGCCACCGGAACCGACCACCGTTTTGAAAACACTGAATTCGCTGGCACCGGCGATGTCGGTGATGTCTGTAATCTCCATCCCGAATCGCATGTCCGGCTTGTCACACCCGAATCGCTCCATCACGTCGCGATAGGTGTAACGAGGGAGTGGCACGGGAACCTCGATGCCTCGCACCTTCTTCATCACAAACGACACGAGGCCGTCAATGGTATTCAGCACGTCGTCGCGTTCGACAAACGCCATCTCGACGTCGATCTGAGTAAACTCGGGCTGGCGATCGGCGCGAAGGTCTTCATCACGGAAGCAGCGGGCAATCTGATAGTATCGGTCGAATCCGGACACCATCAGAATCTGCTTGTAGATTTGAGGCGACTGTGGCAGTGCGTAGAAGCTTCCCGGATGCACACGGCTTGGCACGAGATAGTCGCGAGCACCTTCCGGAGTGCTTCGTCCAAGCATCGGTGTTTCGATCTCAAGGAAGTTTCGTTCATTGAAGTATTCACGAACGGCCTGAGTCAGCTGATGCCTCAGAATGATATTGCGCTGCAGTTCCGGCCGTCGCAGATCGATGAAGCGATGCTTGAGTCGCAGTTCTTCATTCGGCAGCTCACCACCTTCAATTTCAAAAGGAGGTGTCTTGCTGCGTGACAGAACCACCAGCTGCTGAACGCGAACTTCAATTTCACCGGTGGCCAGTTTGGGATTTACCAGCCCGTCGCCGCGATAACGAACTTCGCCAACAATCTTGATCACGTCTTCTCTGCGAAGTCGTCGCGCGACTGCGTCAATCTTGGAGTCATCGTCGGTGTAGAACACCACCTGAGTCTTGCCATAACGGTCTCGCAGGTCGACAAACACCAGTTCCTTACCCTGCTCACGGTAGCTGTTGACCCAGCCGGCCAGAGTCACGGTCTGTCCGGCGTTGTCTCGACGAAGTTCTCCACAGTTATGAGTTCTGTGCACGGGAATCCGGTCCAATAAACAATGAATTCAAACTTGTGAAAGATGGGCGCACCGTGCGAGCATCCTTCAGAAGGCCAACGACACTTTCGTTGCCCAGATCTGGGAGGCGAAGTATAGGAGCAAGACGCAATGCTGCAAAGAAGGGTTCTCGGGAGCCCACTTTCCGCATTTTGCAGCTGTTTTCAGCGATTCTGCTCGCGGTTCAGCGAGAAATCCAAAGCAGCAGTCCGTACAGCACGGAAAGGAATGCGATCGTCTTTCCGAACATCACCGCGGCTGACTTCAGAATCTTTGCGGGCAGTTCAAATCGGCTTGCACAGTACACGAGGCAGATCATTGCGGTCAGAGGAATTGCCTGTGTCAGAAGTGTCAGGTCCATGGAATCGTCTTCCAGTCTTGTTGAGTGCGATGTGCTGGCCAGAGTTACTTTGCTTCCGCGGCGACTTTTTCCGGCGGGCTCTTTGGCTTTTCCTCTTCATCGTCCTCGTCTTCAGGCTTTTCATCTCCGTAACCATACGCCGGTCCTTCCGCTGCGTCCCAGATTGCCAGCAAATTCAACAGGCCTGCAATCCAGGTAAACACCGACGCGATATCAAACCGACGGTTCAGAGTCCCGTGGAGCCGATCCAGTTCATGAGAATCGCGCGGCGCCTGAAACCAGTCCAGGAAGGAGCGGTCCACAGTGCCTCGAATATGCTGCCCGGTGAAGCTCCCGTCCGGCTGCGCAATGCTGCACTCAATGTCGCACTGAGGTGATCCGAACACTCTGCGACCAATCGTGATCCCGCCGGCAATCTGAAGCTCCGCCGTTGAGCCGTCCGCCTTCTCATAGGTCAGTGTTCCGTTCACAACACGACTTCCCTGGTCATTGACCGGTCGAATCGTGAGCTGGCCCTGAATCAATTGTTCGGCCTTAGATCCGCCGTCGTCACCAGAATACAGAACGCCAGAAAATTCACTGTCCAGTTCTTCAGACAGAAAATTGATCTGAGCATCCTCGTTGCGAAACCGAGCTTCCTGAATCAGTGATGGCAGGGCCGGAAGGCCCACAAGGAACTGAACCGAATAGGCGATCGAAAACTTCAGTCGCGGAGTCACCTTTTCAAACTGAGCCGAATCTTCACGTCCGCGAAGCACCAGCTGGCTGTAGACAGGCTGACCATGTCCAAGAATCATGCCCCAGACAAACATCGTCAAAATGCAGCCGGAGAAAATCGTCGCCTTGAAACGTCGACCCTGATACCAGTGACCCGCGCCGGGGATCAGGAACGCCAGAACTCCGGCTACCAAAGGGTTCTTCATCGGTATTCGAGGATCTCGCATTTTCTTTCCTGACCGGAGGGGGAAATGGACTCGTTTCGGCAACGATCTTGCAGAGGAGTTCTCGCGATCCTCTGTTCCCCTGGATTTTTCTGGTGTTTTTGTCCAACAATGATCGCTTCCTGCGAATCTGAAATATCCGATTCCTGGCAGCGAAGGCGGCGGATGTTAGCAACCCTCAGATTCCCTGTCAGCCACAACAACTTCCACCCTCAATCAACCCTCCGTGCGGCATGTCATGTGGTCACGTGAATCGCTGGATTCCCGAGTGGACATTTGTTAACTTTCTGAGTGCCGCATTGAAGTGCGGTGATTTCTTTCCTGCAATTTGTTATTCGGAGTGTCTTTATGAAGAAACGAGGATTCACCCTTATTGAGCTGCTGGTGGTCATTGCGATCATCGCAATTCTGGTGGCTCTGCTGTTGCCCGCTGTTCAGCAGGCCCGCGAAGCGGCTCGCCGTACTCAGTGCAAGAACAACCTGAAGCAAATTGGGCTGGCACTGCACAACTACGAAGGCACTCATCGCCGTTTGCCTCCTGGATTCATTGGCGTCAACAACGCGTCAACTCACACACAGTTGTTGCCGTATTTCGAAGCCGGCAACGTGTACAACCTCTTCAATTTCAATGTCGACACGAACACCCATGCAAGCAACTTGAATGCTCGTCAGCAGGTGCTTCCTGTTCTTCAGTGCCCAAGCCAGCCGAATGTCAATCCGTTTGTTCTGGCCGGAACGCAGTGTCCTAATGGCTGCGGGACAACGAACTATGTTCAGAGTCTGGGCGATAATGCCAACTACGCAGCGGACCGAGGTCCGTTCGGGCGAAACCGTGGAGCGCAGTTCCGTGACTTCACCGACGGCATGTCGAACTCCGGGATGTTTGCTGAAATTGTGATCGGCCCATCAGGTGGTTCTCCAACAACCGGCGTCGTGCCCATCACTGACAAGGCGGACCTTTGGGTCGCGACCAACCTTCCATTCGGGACCTGGGACGCCAGCACGACCGGGGACACGATCCCGGTTGCGGCCTGCGACAACCGCGCGACCAGTGCTTACCTTTATCGAGGCAAGCAGTATTATCGAGGCGTCGTAGTAACAACATTCTATTCTCACACGATGGTGCCGAACTCACGACTGCGTGACTGTATCCGTGGAACCGGCGTTGACCGTGGTCACCTTGCAACTCGCAGCTTCCACACAGGCGGTGCTCAGATTTGTCTGGGCGACGGCTCCGTTCGCTTCTGCAGCAACAATGTTGACCTTGGTGTCTGGCGCGCTGTTGGCAGCATCAATGGTGGTGAGACGATCGGGGAATGGTAGACACGCGGATGTGATCTTCACCGGGCGAGGCCGACAGTTTGGTCGCGCCCGTGCCGCTGGTCTGATTTAGAACAGATCCTTTCTGCAAAAGGGTATAGTTGTGGTGCGTTCTCTGTTATCTGCAGTCGTCATTCTGGCACTGGTCGGTTGTGGAGGTGGCTATTCACAGGAGTCGGAAGCTGTTTCGACGGTCTCCGCCTCTGGAACCCTGACCTACAAAGGAAAGCCTCTGCCAGGTTTTGTTGTGGCGTTTCAGCCGGCCGATGGGAAGCGAGCGGCGACGGGCGTCACAGACGAAGCTGGAAAATTTGTACTCGGTACGAACACCAAAGACGATGGTGCTGTCCCTGGGGCAAACAAGGTTTCGGTCGTTTGGCAGCCGCCGGAAGATGACGGAATGGGCAACGTCATTGACGATCCGTCCAAGCTTCCCAAGCCACCCGTTCAGCTTCCTGCGATCTATGCGAGCCCGGATACCTCAGGCCTGTTGGTAGAAATTCCCGAGGGCGGCAGTTCGGAGCTGGTGATCGAACTCAAGTAGTTCTGATCCCACACCAGTTTCTCAGTCATCGGCTTCACCATGCCAAAGCCTGCTTTCATGAGAATGGAAGCTGGCTTTTTTCATGTCGAATAACAGGCTGATGAAACGGGGATGGTGCGGCTCCTGCCGAGACGTTCAAAGGGTAAAGACCTTGGGACTGTCGCGGCTCAGGAGGACCTTCGCTCTCCCGACCTTTGTCTTTCAGAGGGCCGCTAATCAAACAAGCCAGGCTGCCGCGAGTTCTGTGAGCGATGAAACTCATCAAACTCGGGAGGCAGAAGTTCCAGAAGTTCTTCCGTGGTCAGCGAATGCAGGTCCCAGGTCAGATCCAGCTGACTAAGCAGATCGACAAAGCGTCGAGGACTCCCGGGACCGCGGCCTCCGAGTCCAGCCCGATTGCGTCCGTGCTGATGATCGTAATACAAACGAGTCGCCACACCCACAACCGCGCGGCACGTGACTAACGATGGACGCGACGCAAGCAGCGAGACAAGCGGTCCCGTCTTGTAAACCGGACCGGACAGCAACGAAAGCGCTCTCGCAGGATCATCTCGGTGGGCTCGATAAATCTGATAGGGCCCGGCCAGCAGATGTCGGCAGGACTTCCGAGGATCCTCAAGTTCCGCGATCCAGCGGTAACGTTCGCCCGGCTGCCATCGCCCTTCCTGAATCGGACAGATTGATTCGAACCAGGCCAGTCCCAGCCACGACCAAAACCCTTTGTCCCGTCGCAGCGCGGACGAGTCGACTCGAAGCATTTTCGAAAGATGTTCTGCCACTTCCAGACGCGAATGAAAGACTCGTGGCTCTGCATCGACTTCCGCGTCAATCGCCGCCGACGATTCGGCTCCGGTCAGCAGATGGAGCGGTGCATCCCGGCGAGGATCGTCGCGCAGGCTGAGCAGGAATTCATCAAACTGCTCGATCCCCTGAGCTGTCAGACGCCGCGCAAGCATGTTCTACACCATCCACTTTTCACTCAAACAGGCAGTTCACTCACAAATCGGATGAGCACGTTAATCTCCGGGTTCATTCAGCCGCCAGTCAATTTCGCAACCATGATGTTCCTTAAGCCATGCGTTGCATCTGGAAAACGGCTTGCTCCCAAAGAATCCTCGATAGGCCGATAACGGCGAAGGATGAGCACTCTGCAGGATCAGATGTCGATCTGCAATCGATTTCGCAAACTGCTGAGCCGGAGCACCCCAGAGAATAAAGGCCACTCGCGGAAGGTCGTTGACCCTTTTCAGGATCGCTGAAGTAATCTCTTCCCAGCCTTGCTTTCGATGGGAATTGGCTTCATGGGCCCGGACTGTGAGTACCGTGTTCAGCAACAGGACACCCTGTCGGCACCACCCGGCAAGGTGCCCGTGAGTCGCCGGGGGAATGCCAAGGTCGTCATTCAGTTCGCGGTAGATGTTTCGCAGTGAAGGGGGAATCGCAATGCCCTGAGGAACAGAAAAACTCAAACCTTCTGCCTGACCATCATCGTGATAAGGATCCTGCCCAAGAATCACGACTCGCACCTGGTCGGGCGATGTCAGCTCCAGTGCACGAAAGATCCTGTTGCGCGGCGGGAACACGGTCTGGTTCTGCCGTTCTTCGCTGGACAGAAACTCGGACAGCCGTTCAAGGCAACGCTGAGCCGTCTCATCAGCCAGCACAGATTTCCAGGGTGCAGGCAGAAGCTCCGCGAGCATTATGCTTCTGCCCGCTGCAGAGACTTCCGAAATGTCAGCAACCGCCCATGCAGTTCAAATCGGGCGGTTGTGAACAGATCCACGGCCGCTTTGTTATCCGATGCCACATGAGCTTCCACAAGCTGCACCGATTCTTCTCGCAGCCGCTTGCAGATTTCCAGAACGAGTGCCTGGGCAAACCCGTGACGCCGCTGAGTTTCCGGCACATAGATCTCTCGGATGCCGACACTTCTCACGCCCCATTTGGGAATGAAAATGTCCATCCCGATAATCTGACCGGATGCGACGAGGTCTTCCTTTTCCCGTGTTCGCAATTCAAAACGCAGGGAGTCCAGCTGGCCGTATCGTACGAACCACCACCACGATTCATTGCCCGGCCGATCTGTGATCACCAGGTTCAGGTTCCGGCGATGTCGCAGCAGCTTCGCGATGACAGGATCACGACTCTGCAGCAGGTCTCGACGCAGAATGTAGGTTTCCGATCCCGGTCCATAACCGCATGCAGAAAAGAACTCTTTCCATGGGGCTGCGGATGAACAGAATCCGGACGGCTCAAGGCCACCGTAGATTCCGCAGTAAAAGCCGTTGCGGTTCAGGCCACCGCCGGCTTCGACAGTGACTGAGCCGGCATTCAGCAGATACTGTTCGGCTCTTGCGACCAGTTCACGCCCGATGCCTCGCCGACGATACTCGGGATGAACCATCAGTGCAGAAAGAATTCCCTGACGCCGGTCGAGATCCGTCTGGGCTTCATTGACGGCGAAACTTGCGTGTACAAATCCGACGGCTCTGTCACCGTCAAATGCCAGAATCAGTCCGTGGCGATCAAAGTAAGGCTGCGAACAGGCGAACAGTTCAAAAATGTCGCAGGAGAACCCTTCTGCGGCATTTCGCCCCAGCTGGCAGGCATGCCACAGCTGATGCAATCGCGGAGGATCAGAGTTGTGAAACGACCGAAACTGCACGTTCTCAAAACTCCGGACGGATCGAACATTCCGTCCTTCTCAAAGCCGTTGTTCCTGGCTGCTCACCGCAAACCACTGGAAAACGCGAATCTAATCGAGATATCCTCCGCCGACAAGGAGCAGACTGCGAACATCACGCAGTTCCGCAGATCGACAACCTGGTTTCTGCACGCTGACCGTTTGGGATTTTGAGGTGAACAATGCAGTGGACTGACCGTGAAGTCGTGGCCTGGCTGGATGAACTGCTTCCAGCCGGCCGAATGGCTGAGTTCGAAAATCAGCTCCGGAACGACACCGCCCTTCGTCATCGTGTCGCTTCGGTGATTCGCCAGCGAGACCAGGGCGGCAACTCGATCGGCGAAGTTTGGCAGCGAGGGAAGCTCAGCTGTCCAACACGATCGGAACTGGGGGGCTACCTGCTCGGAACGCTCAGCGGGGATGCTGCCAGCTACATCGAATTTCACCTGACGACGGTCGGCTGCCGAGTTTGCCAGGCCAATCTGCATGACCTTGAGGAACAGTCGAGTCAGCCGGAACAGCTGAGCGGACGACGCAGGAAGTTCTTTGAATCCTCCGCCGGACTTCTTCGTCCCGAAGGTGATTCCAGATTCCTGTCAGAATAACAAGAAGGGGACGGCACATGGCCGTCCCGCATTTTGTCGCCTTGATGCTCTGATCCGAGCAAAGCTACTTTTTTGCCTCTGGCTTTTTAGCAGTATCTTCTTTCGGATCGCGAAGGTGCCATGCCACGATCCATTCTTCGCCCTTGCGCTGGAAGCCGTGTTCGTTGACCATGCGTTTTTCCATGTCCGCAAAGTGTCCGGCGCCGTAGAAGATCCCAATCTTCTGATGGCCCTTCTTGAGTTCTCGGTCCATCACGGCCAGGCACTTCTTGTTGCGTTCCGTAATAATCGTTGATGCACCGTCGAAACTGGCAAACGCGTCGCCTTCACCGCCCTTGGCCAGCTGCACGGCAAAGATACGTCGCATGCGATATCCGCGATCGGAAGACAATGCCGACATCATCATGTCCAGGTTCATGGCCAGAGGATTTTGTTTCTGCTGAGACGCCATCGACTTGCCCATTTCGTTCAGCATCATTCCGGAGAAGCTCTCTCCGCGTTCCTTCATAGATGCTTCGAATTCTTCCGCCGTCATGTCCGCATGTACAAAGTTATCTTTTGTGTAATCCACACCGGTCAGCTGGAATTCCATTCCAAGGGCATCTTTCATCCCAACCTGCAACACTGAGATTGCTGTAAAGCCAACCTTCGCATCGGTCCATTCTTCTTCGTCGGTCAGTGGCTTGCGGCGAGCACCTTCACCACCGCCTGGCCGGAGGTCCTGTTTCACTGCGTCTTCGGGCATAACAGCTTCGAACAGAAGCACGTCGTATTTTTCGAACAGCTTGTTCAGCTGTTCGTAGTATTCAGGTTCACCCAGGTGAATCGCGCCGATCAGGTCGACTGTTGCATTGGGATAGGAATTCGATCCCTGGAACGTGATGACGGACGTTTCCAGCGCCACGGCGAGGTTGCTGTCGTTCTTGCGGATACGAATGTACTCGTGTTCCGGCTTGTCAGCTTTTGCTGTTTTCTCCTGCTTCTTTGCCGGTTTCTGCTGGGCCGGTGCAGAACCTGCAAGTCCGAAGAAAACTGCGAACACGACCGTGAGTCCGGTCACAACATTGAATAACTGCCTGACTGATCGCAGCTGCATCACCTGAGTACGTCCTCTGTCAAAAACCGGAGAGCGGAATCGAGATCCCATATGGAAACGTGGTTTGTCAATCACGCTCGGAAATGTCCACAGCCACATGGTAGCCAGAGACATCGCCGCTTCCAGTCCACGCCGGAAAAACCACTAAGTCTGAACAAAACTGCATACCACCCTGCGTGTGTTCTGCCGGCGGCGGTCAGCCATGAGCTCAGTTGCCGGAGATTCGCTGTTGAGTGCCTCGTCCTGGAACTTCGCCGGGAATTTTTCCGATCCGCCAAAAACAAGCGAAACCACGGCCGACAATTTCGGTTAAGGAGACAGGCCTGCAATTGCCAGTTCAAAACTATCGAATCAAAAGTCATCAGGGAAGAACCGGGGTGCAGCCGTGAATTTGATCATTCAGTTCGCCTATCTTGACCCAGGCTCAGGCAGCCTGCTGCTCCAGGCCATCGTCGGCGGGACGGCAGGAATCATGGTCTTCTTTCGCCATTGGTGGCGAACGCTGAAAGCCACAAAAGCGGCATCACAGCCAACTGACGTCCTTCGCTGATTCGGCAGGTTGGTCCCGTGCGGAATTCACCAGGGTGTTCCGCTTTCTCTGGCAGGCTGATTCCCAATGCTGACCACCAGTTCGGAATCTCTTCGCTTCGCCAGTGGATCCTTCCGCGACCGTGATGCACGAGTGTTCCATCATGACCAGCATGTTCTTCGAGCTCTCTCGGCGCGAGGGCTTGCTAACTGGGAGTATGTGAGTTCGAGGAATTTCTGGAAGGACTCGATTCAAAATGAATCGATCGTCGAAACTCATCGAGCTCCGGAATTCGATTCGCTCGCCCGTTCCTGCGGATTCGTTGCTGCACTGGAACATCGTCGCCTGCCACTGCTGACATGGCCGTGGGAATGGTCGTTCTCCATGCTGAAAGACGCGGCGCTGCTTCAGCTGCAGCTGATGAAAGACGCGCTGGCTGAGGACTGCATACTGAAAGATGCAACGCCGTTGAATTTTCAGTTTCAGGGAAGCTGCGTTCTGCTGATGGATACGGCCTCCATCGAGCGGCTGCAGACGGGTGAAGCATGGCATGGCTATCGCCAGTTTTGTCAGCAGTTCCTCTTTCCTCTGATGCTGCAGGCGTGGAAAGACGTGGCGTTTCAGCCATGGCTCCGCGGATCCGTCGAAGGTGTGCCGGTTGCGGACTTCGCACGGATGCTGTCGTGGCGAGACCTGCTGCGGCCAGGTGCCGTGACGCATGTCTGGCTGCACGCACTTCTTCAGCGACAGTCGCAACAACAGCCGGTTCGCCAGTCCCTTGAATCCTCCGGCTTCGATCGCTCGATGATCGAACGGAATGTCGAAGGACTGCAGCGGATTGTCCGGAAACTGGACTGGACACCTGCGGGATCCACATGGGCCGGATACAACGTCGAGGCAGCCCATGTCGCTCAGGACTCCGTGATCAAGGAACGCTTTGTTCGAGAGATCTGTCGTTCAGCCAGCCCACAGACAGTGTGGGACATGGGATGCAACCAGGGGCGCTATTCCCGAATCGCCGCTGAATGCGGCGCCCAGGTTGTCGCGATGGATGCGGATCATCTCACCATCGACCAGCTGTACTGCCGACTTCGTGACGAGCAGAATTCAAGGATCACACCGATCGTCTACAATCTTGCAGACCCAAGCCCTTCACTGGGATGGAACGGAAATGAGCGGCCAGCGCTGGAAGAACGTTCAAAGCCAGCACTGGTCCTGTGCCTCGCGCTGGTTCACCACCTCGTGATAGGAAACAACCTGCTGCTCGGCGATGTCCTGCAGTGGCTTCGTCGCCTGAATGCCACGGTCGTACTCGAGTGGGTCGATCGAAGCGATCCGCTCGTCGCTCAGCTCCTTCAGAACCGCAGAGATGTGTTCGAAGATTATTCGGCCGATCACTTTCGACACTGTGCGGAATCACACTTTCGCATCGTTCGAACGGAGCGTCTGTCGGACACGCGCGAACTGTTTCTGCTTCAGCCAGTCTGATTATTGTGAGTAAGCGTTTCGCACAAGGCGACGGTAAATTTCCCGTACGGAACTGTGCAGAAATTGAGCAAACGTGCCATCGAGCTTCCGAATCGCGATGAGTTCAACAACATCGGCAAAGTCTTTGTGCATTCGCCGAACGTTCTCGGCCCCGCAGGCAATCTTGATCTCAATCAGTCGTGACAGCCGAAGGACCGGCAATCCCTCAATCGTTTCCGCTGAACGATCAGATCGAGCACAACCGTGTTTCGTTGATATCCATGGAGACAAACGGCCACGCCACCACAAACCGAGTGTGAGATCCCGGCATCCGCCAACACCTGATGACAAATCGTTGCCGCCTGCCAGAGGTTTTCGTTTCCCAGCATGGCGTAGACCTCTTTGGTCGTTGGCATGTGTTATTCCTGGCGAATGCCGCACGTTTGACTGAAGTAAGTCGATGGTCGAACAAAGGTGCTACTTCTCCAGCCACTCAAGGATGCGTGCCCGACTCCTGGAGACCTTTCCGTCAGCAGCCTCGGGCGGAAGGCATCTCTGGATGAAGGATGGAGACACATCGGCATTATTGATCAACGACCAGAGCATCAACTCCATCTCGCGCTCGTAGTGATTGGTCTCGACGAGAGAAAGTAACTGTTCAAAAGACTCAGAACTCGCCGCGCGGCATCGGTGCTCAAGCCGAAGGATCCTGAGTGAAAATTCCAGATCCGCGATTGAGTAACCGTCGGCTGCCAGCACCAGCAGAACTCCCGGCGACGCGGACGTTCGTGATTCCTCAGCTTCCTCAGGCAACTCTGAGAGGTATCGGAGCATCTCCGGCCGAAACACGTACGCTGCGCCAGGGAATTTCACGAGGGCTTCCCAATTTTCGCTCTCGCATCGTTTTTCGGGGGTTGCCAAAAGAAACCGGCAGACTCGCAGACCATGATCCCAGCCGGTCAATGTGACGGGAGCGTCTTCAATGACATCTGTAATCAGTCTGTTCAATTCAGAGACTTCCAAGTCATCAGGAGGACTCGTTGACGTCCGGAGAATCAGGATGTTCCGAAGCGATTCGAAATCCTTTTGCCAAATCGCAAGAGCAAATGCAGCATCGGACCACGCATCAGCGACAAACGGCGGCTCGCCATTATTGTGATGCTCCGGTTCCAGGCTCGCGGCATCTCCTCCGTTCAATTCCATCGACTTCAACTCGCAGTATTTCTGGTACGCCTCTTCCTGATATTTGCAGTAGGTGCGGAGCGAATTTGCTGTGGCGACATCCGCAAATCCAAACTCCCGAAGAATCTGAACCGAGACTGGTGGCAGCGTGGCTGGCGAAGTGTGGAACCACTTGCTCAGCCTGCCTTCTTCAAATCGCGTCAAGGCCTTCCGCAGTGCTGGTTCACTTTTGGGGATGACTGTCGGCACTTCTTTCAGCAGGGAGATCGCGAGACACGCTGCGTCGACGTCGCTCGACTCAGTCATTTCCAGCAGAATGTTCTCTGCTTCCTTGTCACCGCTTTGGATGAAACGCGGAAGTTCGAGAAGTGCCGCGGTGTTCCGTTCATTCGCGGTATCGCGAGCCAGCCTCAGCACAGCATCGGTAGGAGTTCCGTCGACGGGCCAAATAAGAATCGCAAGACGCCAGACAGGCCGCTCAGGGCTTTCAAGACAACGCTCCAGCAAGGGGTGATCGAGATCTCCAGGACGCAGCCATGAACGGGCAACGTCTGCAGCCAGACAGCGAACAGACGCTTCGTCGTCGGCCAGCAGTGAGATCAGGGCTTTGCGGCTGGCGTTGAGCCCATGAACGTCAGCAAATCGAGGAAAGTCGTAAGGCGAGGAACTCCGCACCTGCTTTTTCGAATGATTAACGAGCTGCAAACGCAGATCGGCCTCGATGCTCCCAGAATTCGCTTCCTGAACGTAAGCACTTCGCGCAACCGGCATCTGTGAGAGGTGAAGCCACGACACCAACAGTGCTGTTCGGAGAATGACGTTCATCGGATGACTTTCCAAAACTCCATGGAAGCCTGTTTCCACCGCGCATGGTGCAAGGTTGCTTGAACCAAGCGAGCTCCGTGAGTGAGGACGTTGCAACGAGCCGTCAAGCTCCTATGGGGCGAGGGGTTGGTGGCTATTGGCTACGGGTTGTATCCGAGATTTGGTGCGAGCCAGCGTTCCATTTCCTTGACGGATTTGTTCATGCGGGCTGCGTAGTTTTCGACCTGGTCTTTTGTAATGCGATCAACAGCGAAATACTTCGAGCCCGGGATCAGGCGATCCGGAAGGCTGAAGTACATTCCACTCACCGACGCGGCTGGCCACATGGCGAAGCTGCTGGTCAGCGTCATGCCGGTGTTCTTCTCCGCGTCCAGCAATGTCCAGAGCGGTCCCTTCGGAAGATGATCCGGACACGACGGATATCCAAACGCCGGTCGCAGGCCGTCATACTGTTCGTCGATCAGCTGTTCGTTCGACAGAGTCTCATGCTGACCATAACCCCATTCTTTGCGAACTCGCGCGTGAAGATATTCTGCGAAGGCTTCCGCAAACCGATCGGCCAGAGCCTTGATCATGATGGCTCGGTAATCGTCACCGCTCGCTTCGACAGACTTCGCAAGTTCATCACACCCATGCCCCGCCGTCACCGCAAACGCACCGACATAATCCGCATACTCGACTTTCGGCTTTCCGCTTTCCGCTTTGTCTCCTGCCGTAACCGGTGCGATGTAGTCCGCAAGCGATCGGAAGGACCGCTGACCGACTCGTTCCCACTGCTGTCGAAGCATCGGGAATCGCATCAGTTCCTTCGTTCGGCTTTCATCGGTCCACAGCACAATGTCATCACCATCGGAGTTGGCAGGCCAGAAGCCGTAAACGCCGCGAGCCCGAATGCTCCGGTCTTTCAGAAGGTGTTTCAGTTCCTTCTGAGCATCTTCGAACAGCTTGCGAGCTTCTTCACCCACAACATCGTCGTTCAGAATCTTCGGATACTTCCCGATCAGCTGCCATGAGCTGAAGAAGGGTGACCAGTCGATGTACGGAACCAACTCCTCAAGCGGCAGATCCTCGATGACTCGTGTCCCCAGGAACGATGGCTTCGGTGGCGTGTAGCTGGACCAGTCCACCGTCATTCGCTTTGCCAGAGCATCCGCGTAGGGAACCAGAGCCACCTGCTGTCGCTGATCAAAGGAAGCGCGTGCCTTGTCCTGCGCTTCCAGGTTCTTGGTCGCAAAGTCGGCCTTCTGAGCCGGATCCAGCAGGGCTTCCACAACGCCGACAGACAACGAGGCATCGCCCACATGAACGACCGGCTGGTCATAGTTCGGCGCAATTTTCACTGCCGTGTGCTTGGCACTGGTGGTGGCACCGCCGATCAGAAGAGGAATCGTGAAGCCGTTCTCTTTCATCGATTTCGCAACGATGATCATCTCTTCCAGTGACGGTGTGATCAGGCCGCTGAGTCCGATGATGTCGGCGTTGTGCTTCTTCGCTTCTTCCAGAATCGTTTCACACGGAACCATGACTCCGAGGTCAATGACCTTGAAGTTGTTGCAGCGAAGAACGACCGCGACGATGTTCTTGCCGATGTCATGCACGTCGCCCTTGACGGTAGCAATCAGGAATGTGCCTCGATGGCTCTGCTCAGATTCTCCGCTGGTCGATGCCGCTGCTGCAGCGATGGCGATGGCTTCGTCGCGAGTGCCTGTGAAGAAGCCGTTGGCTTCAAGGCGAGCACCCGATGGTGGAACTGGAGTCTCAACAGTTCTATTGTCGTGCTTCACTGTCGAATCGGCGCTGGGAACGACTGAGGACTGTCGTTCGACACCGGCCTTGATCGCCTTTTCGGCTTCCATGAATGGCTCAAGCCACGCGACGGATTTCTTCATCACGCGAGCCGACTTGACGACCTGAGGCAGGAACATCTTTCCCTGGCCAAAGAGTTCGCCGACAACATTCATGCCGTCCATCAGAGGACCCTGAATGATGTCGAGCGGCCGGCCGTACTTCTGTCGAGCTTCTTCGGTGTCCTGATCAATGAAATCCGTCACGCCCTTCAGCAAAGCATGCTTCAGACGATCTTCAACCGTCCCCTCACGCCACTCATCGGCTTTACGCTTTCCGCTTTCCGCCTTTGCCTTGAACTGCTCGGAGTACTCAATAAGCCGCTCCGTGGCATCAGGTCGACGATTCAACAAGACGTCTTCAATATAGACCAGCAGCTCCTTGTCGATCTCCTCATAGACTTCCAGCTGCTGTGGATTCACGATGCCCATATCCAGCCCGGCCTGAATGGCGTGGTACAGGAACGCCGCGTTCATCGCTTCTCGCACAACATCGTTGCCGCGGAAGGAGAATGAGACATTGCTGACGCCACCGGACGTCTTGGCTCCGGGGCATTCCTTCTTGATCCTTCGAACGGCTTCGATGAATTCGACAGCGTAGTTGGCATGTTCTTCCATGCCCGTACCGACCGTCAGAATGTTGGCGTCGAAGATAATGTCTGTGGGCGGGAAGCCAACCTTTTCCGTCAGCAGCTTGTAGGCTCGCTTGCAGATCCGCACCTTCTCTTCGCACGACGTCGCCTGGCCGGTTTCATCGAACGCCATGACGATCGCAGCGGCCCCGTAGCGACGAATCAATGTCGCCTGATGCAGGAATTTTTCCTCGCCTTCCTTCAGGCTGATACTGTTGACGATACTCTTGCCGTGGCAGCACTTCAGACCGGCTTCGATTACGTTCCAGTCGGAGCTGTCAATCATGATGGGCACACGGATGTTTTCATCGTGCAGCAGCCACAGGAATTTCTCCATGCAGCGAGGACCATCCAGGAGACCTTCGTCCATGTTGACGTCGATCACCTGAGCCCCGCCTTCGACCTGATCACGAGCAATGCTGATGGCTTCGTCGTACTTCTCTTCACGGATCAGCCGAGCAAACTTGCGAGACCCAGTGACGTTGGTACGCTCGCCGACGTTCAGGAAGTTCGATTCCGGACGCAATGCGACGTAGTCAAATCCCGAGTAAGTCGACCAGCCGTTGCCCTGAGGAATCTTTCTCGGAGGAACATTGGCAACAGCCTCGGCGACTGCTCGAATGTAGTCGGGACGAGTTCCGCAGCAACCGCCGACAACGTTCAGCAGCCCCGCCTTCGCGCAGGAATGCAGGATCTCAGCGAACTCTTTTGGTCCGCAGTCGAAGCCGCCCATTCCGTCAGGCATCCCGGCATTCGGATAGCAGCTGACATAGGACCTGGCCATGTTCGACAGTGTCTCAAGGTAGGGCCGAATCTGCTTCGGTCCCAGCGCGCAGTTGAAACCGACACTGAGTGCCGGGAAGTGCTCAACAGCCGTGTAAAAGGCTTCAACCGTTTGACCAAGCAGAGTCACACCGCCGGCGAACACCGTGCCGGAGATCATTACGGGGATCTCACGCTTCTTTTCTTCAAACACCTTCCAGATGGCGAACAGGCACGCCTTCATGTTCAGAGTATCGAAGCTGGTTTCCGGCAGCAGCAGATCGCAGCCGCCGTCCATCAGTCCTCGAATCTGTTCCGCATAGGATTCGACCATCTGGTCAAATTGAAATGGGCGAGTTCCCGGACGATCCGCATTCATCGACAACTGAACTTTCGTCGGCCCAATGCTGCCGGCCACGTAACGCGGCTTCTTTGGGTCGCGCGCGGTGGCTTTGTCCGCCGCTGTTCGTGCGAGCTCAGCCCCGACCTTGTTGATCTCGTAGGTCAGGTGCGAGAGTTGAAACTCTTCCAGAGACGCGATGTTGGCATTGAACGTGTCTGTTTCAATAATGTCCGCGCCGGCGTCGAGGTACTGTTCGTGGATGCCGTAAATCAGGTCCGGCTGAGTCAGCACGAGCAGGTCGGTGGCGTTGCGAAGATCGATCGGATGATCTTTGAACCGCTGGCCTCGATATCCTTCCTCGGTCGGATTATTGGACATGATCAGCGCACCCATCGAGCCATCGATGATGAGGATGCGTTCTTCGAGGAGGTTCCGGATATCAGGGCGAGAAATCGTCATCGGTCCACAGTCAGGCTGGTGTCATCAAAAAAAGCCTCGCGGCATCAAATGCCAGGCTTTCAGGGCATTTTCGAGGCGGCATTCTAAAAGCTGCTTCAGCAGAGACAAAGTTGGATTGCCTCAGGCTCATCAATTGCCGGTAATTTCTGTCCGCCGGTGAATCTTTGGAATGAGGCTGTCATTCAGGCGAATGTGCGAAGGATAGCCGTCATGAGGCTGGCATAACTCGTGAAAACACTGGTCCATGTTGTTCAGGAGTGCCGGAATGTCGATGCCGCCAACGACTCGCTGAAAGCCGCTCAGGTACGCACAACTGGACTGAAACATTCGCCTGGCCCCGCCAAGATTGCCTTCTTCAAAATGGAACAGAGCGACGGCCGCCTGGATCAGACCCTGGAACATCGGCTTTTCCGGGCACGTGAGTTCACTCCAGAAATCTTCCCAGACGTCATGGCACGCAAAGAACTCCCGCTCATTGAACAGCCGAATTCCCTCGTCAATCCGAGGATCATTGAAGTCACATTCGGCCATGACGCCTCATCGTTCTTCGAACTGGATTCACTTGCGATCGTAAAGCCGGTGCTGCCGCAGAAAAGACTCCACTGATCGAGGTGTCTGGAAGCGAATGCTGCGACCGGAACGAATCCGTTCCCTCAGTTCCGACGCGGAAATATCCGTGCCCGGAATATCCACCACCTGGACTCGAGTTGCGATCATCGGTGTTGTCCAGGAGAGAATCTGGTCCGGCGTTGGCTGTGGAACTCCCGGGCGATTGCACACAACCAGAGTCGCCAGTCTTGCAAGCTCTTCGGGCTCTTTCCAGGCCATCAGTTCCCGCAACGAATCCGCGCCCATCAAGAAGAACAGCTCGACGCTGGAAGAATCGCCAGCGAGTTCTCTCAATGTTTCCACGGTGTATGACACACCCGTCCGACGCAGCTCGCGACGATCAACGGAGAACTCCGGATAACCCGCGATGGCCAGCTGAATCATGTCGGCTCGCGCGTGCCCGTCGGTCGGCTGTCGATCCGTCTTCAGCGGCGAGATTCGCGCCGGCATGAACTTTACGTGATCCAGAGACAACACCTCACGGCACGTTTCTGCAATCAGCAGATGGCCGTAATGGATCGGATCAAACGTGCCTCCCAGAATTCCCAGTCTCATCGTGGACTTTTCAGCTCAACAGTGAAATCAAACCATCCAAATAGCGGAAGGGCGCAAGCCCTCCGGTGACTGCAAACGCCGAAGGACGCAAGCCCTACGGTTCCTGCGCAAGTGGAACAAAGCAAGCCCTCGTTCACGTTCTCTCACAATGCCATGCATTGCACATCAGTTTGTGTTCACCGAAGGCTCAGGGGTAGCCATCAGCGGCAAATCGTTCGGATCTTCCGAATCTGGTTCTGCGGGAGTCTCGGTCTTCAGGCGGTGAGCAAGAACCTGATCCCGGTATGCTCGCAGCGGGCTGACCAGTGCTGAATTGACAAATCGGCGACGCAGTCGAAAGTCCTGGTCCGTCAGGCCACAGTGAACTGACAGCTCTTCCATCTGTTCCAGCGCCAGATTCACGACTCGCACTGACTGATCCACATCATTCTGAACTCGAACAGCAGAGCGTGGTTCCCAGGCCGTTCTGGCTTCCCAGCGTTCAATCAGCTTCTGCACCAGTGCGTTCAGGCAGTCATAACGATCCTGCTCATCAGGAATTAACGCCGGATGATGAACCAGCTGGTCGATGGTGGAAATGACGGGCCTGACTGAGGCATCCGATGGCGTCGTGAAGAAGACGATATGAAGTCGGTGTCGAAATTCGTCGCCAATTGACGGGTGCTGAGTCATCTCATGGAGGCGAACGATCTCATAGTGGGCGAAGTGACTCATCAAAGGCTCACCGGCCTTTGCAAACCGTTCCAGCTTCTGAATGTCGCTAATCGCTTCCGCAGATGGCTGAGTTGTCGCGGTCGTCAGTGCTTTGCCAAGCTCCAGGAAGTAGTCCTTCCGAATCTCATCCAGTGGATGCGCGGTCTTGACGACTTTGCCGTCTTCGATGTGTTCTTTCGGCGGACGGGGACTGCGCTGCATTTCCATTCGCAGAGACTTGCGGTACGTCCACGGCTGATCCGGCATGCCAGCCAGAATTTCCAGCTGCTGAGTCACTTCGGAAAGTCGTCGCTTGGCTTCTTCGTGCGCTGGGCCGACCGGTATCGACGAAGCCAACTGCATCTGGTGCGGTGCAAAGGCCATTCGGATTTCTTCCGCTTTGTTTCCTCGTCGAGCGACTTCGCCCGGCAGTGTCATCACGAAGTGGCCGTTGCTGATGGTGATGGCCTGAGGTCGAGGATCATTGCTGAACAGCCCCAGCTTGTCGCGCGCATCGACCAGAGGAAGCACGGCCACCTGCGACCAGTCCCAGCCCGTCGATGCAATCTCACGCTGGACATGGTCGCGCTGAAGCCGACTCAGCAGTTCCGGGTCAACCAATCGCTCCGCGTCGGATGCAATCAACAGAACTTCACCTGGAACCGTCTGGATCGCCCCGGCGTTCTGAAACACATTCAGCAGAGTGGAGAGCGTCTCCTTCAGCGGCTCGGCCCCCAGCTGGCTCTGGCGGAATCGCTGACAGAAGACTCCGCCCGGCGTCATTCTGGACTTCGCAGCTTCATAGAATTCCTGTGTCATCTCCGAAGGAGTTGACGCAAATTGAATCGGCGCTGTTGCCGCGACGACGACGTCAAACTGCTTCAGGCTGCGACGTCGAAGCGCCAGCAGGGAAGGTTCGTGACGAATCGTGACGCGTGCATCATTGACCGGCGAATCCGGTTCATTCTTCCACGTCAGCTGGCGAATCAGTTCCGTCAGCGCGGCGTTGGAACGGACGGCAACAATCTCCCGGATCGGGAAGTGACTGACTGTGCGAAGGCAGACTCCCGTGTCATCGCCCAGCAGCAGGATTCGATCCGGTCGCGGATGACTGACAAAGCCAAGCACCGCAGGAAGAATGTCTTCCGCCGGCTGTGGCACGATCGAAGTGTCCGTGCTGATTCGTCCCAGAGAAATGCCGTTGCGGCGAATCTCCAGAAGCTGATTGCTTTGACGCCACACCGAAACATCACCTTCGGTCGACTTCACTTCCGCAACCAACCTGCTGGAATCCGAATACGGGATCAGTTCACTCTCCAGGCCTCGCTCGCTCGCAGCGGACGTTCGGTCGGAAAACATCAGAGATGCCGTTCGAGTCAATGAAGGACGGGATACGACTGTGGTCAGCAGGCAAATTGCCATCACGCCCGCGGTGCTCCATTGAGCCCAAACGGTCCGCTTCTTTAGTCGTTCCCCGCGCGAGTCTGAAGCGGAGTAAGACTTCAGGTTGCGGTAGAAATCCGGCATGCCCAGAAGCATCATTCCGGTTGCGGTGATCAGAAGGACCGGAACTCCGCGCGAAATCAGAATCAGCCCAAGGGCACAGCCAGCAAGCAGGCTCACAATTGCCAGCCTTGACAGACTTGAGGACGACTGGCGAGCTGCGACGAACGATGGCATTGCAGCACAGGCAAGCACAACACCCCACTGCAATGCTCGAATCAACCCCACCGCGGCCAATGAATCTCCCTTGCCGGCGACACTTAGATTCCATTCGGCCAGAGAGTCAAAGGACATCGGGAAACAGGCCATCACGACGAGGCACACAGGAATTCCCTGAGGCAACAATCGTGGATACATCGTTCCGACACGATGACGAAGCCTCAGCAGGAACGAGGCCACAACGATGCCGGACAAGAGCCCGGGAACGTTGGCAGGGATGAGATGAGCAAGCATGCTGGACATGGCCAGCATCAGAAGGCCCGTACCCACCAGGCTCAGAGCAATCGCCCATGAACCGGCGGCCTGTGGTGGCTTTGATGGAATAAATGGCATCGCGGAAACCTGCCGCATCAGCTTCTGGATTCCCCAGCGAACGCCGATCGTCATCACCATCAATGCCGCAACCGTATAGGCCAGCGGAAGTGAGATCCAGAAGTGTGGCAGCAGCACGATCATCGAACAGCCAACCGCAGACGCTTCATCGGTCCAGCGTGACCATTCCGTACCCGTCTCATGAAACGCCAGACACAGCGCCGTCATCAGCGCGACCATCAGTGCAGGAAACGCAAAGACCAGGACAGGCGCGAGTGGGAAAGTTGATGGGATTGTTTCACAGCCAGCCAGCAATGTTGAATTCAGGAGTGAAGGCAACAGCCAGCTTCCAGCCATGACGGTCAGCCCGGTCGCGGAGGATGCGATCAGCGCGGCGGTGCGAGTTTGACGCAGCTCCTGAATTCCGGATCGCAGGGTATCAACAAGAAGCAATCCGGCAGCGTAGCTCAGCATCAGCATCAGGAGCGATGCCGGCGAAGCACCGCACAGGCCGATCCAGCAGATGCAAAGCTGTCCAAGCACCGCGCTGACAACAGAGCGACTGGACCAGCGACAGATTTCGCGTGTGAAACGAGCAAAATTCACGGAGGCATCCTTGCCGACAGGTTTCTCCGGAACTCATGAAAGCGAAACTGGCCTGGTCAGTTGGCCCGTTATTCCCCTTCGATAAGATCCGGCTCAACGACGGGGAACGAATCGTTCCGCCGTCCGACGATTTTCGTGTTTTTTACCGGATCTCAGGGAATCGCCTCAAGACCGAAGGACATTTGGCCGGCCTGTCCGCCATTCCGCCCCTGCAAGCTCCGGAAAACTGTGAAAACACGGCATATTTCGAACATCGCGGCACAGGGACCGGGGACTCATGCACACATCACTGACATGTTCACTCAACGGTGAAGTACACAATCTGCATGAACTGCAGGGACTTAGTCGAGCAGGAAAGCCACTGCTGGCAGGCTATGACCTCGCGGCACTCAAGGGACACTGGACCCCGGATGTCGTGCGAGCGCGCTCGGAACGTTCTATGTGGCGGTTTCATGAAGTCCTGCCAGTGAACTCGGTGGGAGAAGCCGTAACGCTTGGCGAGGGAATGACTCCTTTTCTTCCCTGCCTGCCGCGAGGGTCGTTCGGAGACTTCGATTCGCTGTATGTGAAAGATGAGAGCTTCAATCCAACTCAAAGCTTTAAAGCACGAGGGATGTCGGCTGCGGTGACTCGTGCTGCGGCACTGGGGGTCAAAGCCGTCGCTCTGCCGTCTGCCGGGAATGCCGCAGGAGCTGCCGCTGCCTATGCCGCGCGGGCAGGGATGAAGTGCGTCATTTTTGTTCCTGACGACACACCGCCGGCAAACATTCTGGAATCTGCGTGCGGTGGCGCCAGTGTCGTCCTGGTCAACGGCCTGATCAGTGACTGCGGTCGCCTGTGTCGCGCGGCGTGCGACCGCTTTGGCTGGTTTGATCTGTCGACATTGAAGGAGCCGTTTCGTCTGGAAGGCAAGAAAACGATGGGCTACGAATTGGCCTTCGACCTCGCTGAGGCTCGCCGTACCAGGACCCTTCAGCTTCCGGATGTCATTCTGTATCCGACCGGCGGTGGTACCGGGCTGATTGGCATGTGGAAAGCGTTTGATGAGATGGAACAGCTTGGCTGGATCGGCCCGGCTCGCCCCCGAATGGTCGTTGTGCAGGCGGAAGGTTGTGCGCCGATTGTGAAAGCCTTCCATGACGATGCGACGTCAGCACCCATGTTCCCAAACGCACAGACGATCGCTTCCGGGCTCCGAGTCCCCGCGGCTGTGGGCGACTTTCTGATGCTCGACATTCTTCGACGCAGCCATGGCACCGCGATCACGGTCAGTGATGCCGAGCTGATGCAGGGAGTGCACGAACTGGCTCGACTTCAGGGGTTCCATTGTGCTCCGGAAGGAGGAGCAGTCTGGATGGCTGCTCGCAAGCTGCATGAAACAGGCTGGATCCGCCGCGACGAGACGGTCGTCCTTTTCAACACCGGAGCCGCTGTGAAATACAACCACCTTCTGCGATGCGACGACGCGCTGAAAGTGGATCACACAGCGCCGGATGTGCTGGACAGGCTGGAAGGGATTCGGTGAAGGGACGGAAGGGGATACGGGACAAGAGAGACGCGAAGGACGAAAGTCGTTTAGCGCTGCTTTGGGTCATGGCGTGGTGGTTGTGATCTCGCGGCCAGCCTGGCGCGGGTCATTCGTTCACGCAGACCGCCTTCGTTCAGGAAATCCTGCTCAAGCCTTCGATGATGTTTCGCTTTCCCGATCGAGCCACCTGAATCATCTGGTCGTGAGTGCGAGACCGCCTGTCGATGAAACGCTCGCAGAACTTCACCGTCCCGTCATAGATGCAGAGCCGGGATAATAAAGGTGTGGAATTCAATGATCCACCTAAGAGAGTATCCCTCAGCTGACCTGGTTCGCAGCGCATGAAAAAACCTCGTTTGACGCTGCATTCACAACATCAACCGAGGTTTCAAGGTAGCGGCGGAGGGATTCGAACCCCCGACACGCGGATTATGATTCCGCTGCTCTAACCAACTGAGCTACGCCGCCGGAGCTGCAGAAATTGCCGAAGCACTCTGCTGTGCGACACCGAACAAAGTTGTCGGGTTCGCAGGGCCGCAGAGTTTAGCAAAAACTGCCGAGTCAACAACTCTCTGCACGCAATTTGCCGACAGAGTCTCAATCGAGAAAGTGGTCGTTCCGAATTTTGCTCCGAACCAGTGAATTGACTGGAGCAGCCAGCGGGATCTTTCGACTACGCTTGCCCCGCTCCTCCGGAAACGGACGTTCCGCGCTGCCTTTGCCGGATTCGTGTGTTGTCGGCGGAGCAAATCGGAGAACCGGTGGATTCCGCCGAACTCCGAGCAGCCACAAAGTCCGCGTGTTCGACTTTGACGGCTGTGACGATCGTTTGGGTTTTTCAGTGACGACGGGTGCTTCCAAACCAAGTCCCAGGGTCCCTGGTTCTCCAAAATCAAGTCATGTGAACGAAGTCGACGAAGAGAGAGTCAGATGCGCATGCCATTTGTGCGCTCATGTCTCTCTCATCAGAACAAGTCGAGGTAAAGGCAATGAAAAGGCTCATGCTGGGAGCCGCTGCTGCAGTTGCCCTGCTGCTGAACAGCGGTGTGTTGATGGCCGGACTGCTCGGATCGGGCAGTTTCCCCGGTCTTGCAACATCCGCGTGTTCATCATGTGGTGACTTTGTAGCCGCTCGCTGTGGAACAGATCCACAGTGTTGCTCCGTGCAGCAGGAAGTAGTCTGGGAAACCCAGCAGTACACCTGCATGAAGACAGTTTACGATCAGTGCACGGAATCGATTCCGGTCACGTGCATGAAGAACGTCTACGAAACCTGCTACCGCGACGAGTGCTACACCGTTTGCAAGCCGGTCTACCAGACCTGCTACAAGACCTGCACTTACAACGTCTGCAAGCCGGTTTACCAGACCTGCTACCGAGACGTCACCTGCCGCGTTCGCAAGCCCTGCTATCAGACCTGCTACCGCGACTGCTGCTACACTGTCTGCAAGCCGGTCTACCAGACCTGCTACCGTACGGTGTGCTACAACGTCTGCAAGCCAGTCTATCAGACCTGCTACAAAGACGTTTGCTGCACGACCTGGAAGACAGAAGCCGAAACCTGCTACAAGGACGTGTGCTACACGGTCTGCAAGCCGGTTACTGAGTGCAAGACGGTTGACGTTTGCTGTGGCGAATGGGTCACAGAATCTCACTGCATCCCAGGCCCAGTCGTTGAAAAGTGCGTTTGTGACCCATGCAATCCCTGCTGCTGCAAGAAGGTTTGCGTTCAGGGCCCAAGCCGTATGGTCACCTGCCGCAAGTGGGTTCCTAAGATGGTTCAGAAGACCATCACCTGCACTCGCATGGTTCCGGAAGTCTGCCACAAGCAGGTTCCTTACACCATCTGCCGTCAGGTTCCTATTCAGTGCGTGAAGAAGGTTCCTTACACGACCTGCTCCTTCGTTCAGCAGACCTGCCAGAAGCAGGTTCCTTACACAACCTGCACGATGAGCTACCAGACCTGCACTCGCAAGGTTCCTTACACAACCTGCACGTGGACTGAAGAGTGCATTACTCGCCGCGTTCCATACACAACCTGCAAGATGGTGACACAGACCTGCACCAAGCAGATCCCATACACCACCTGCCAGATGCAGCAGCAGGTTTGTACTCGCAAGGTTCCTTACACGGTTTGCCGTCAGGTCTGCGAAACCCGCACTGTGACTCGAACCAAGTGCGTTCCTCGCCAGGTGCCATTCACGATGACTCGCTGCGTACCACGAGTTGTCTGCCGCCCGGTTCAAACATGCTGTGATCCATGCGTGGCTGACCCATGTGGCGAAACCGCTGCTGCTCCTTGCGACAGCTGCACCAAGTAATCAGGACCGCTCCTGGTCATTGAAACTTCAGTGGGACTCACTTTTCCAGGGAGATGATTTCCAGCAGTCACTTTCGTGAATTGTCTGGACCACTGAGACGGAATCTGCAGCAGAGGACCGAGCAATCGGTCCTCTGTTCGTTTTGGCAGTCTGTAAGTCCGATGCACCCTGGTTTCGCAATACCACATGCACTCATCTGAATCCGGTGTCTTCGGCACACGCCCTTCAGGCGTGCTACCCGGGTCTGCTGCATCACTCCCTGGCGAGCGGGAGGCGTCAGCCTGCCGGTATGCGTTTCGTCATTGTGAAACGCATTTGTAACCGCGAATGAACGCGAATCGACGCGGATAAAGCACGGGACAGGCCCTCATCGTTTTGCCCGCACCTGAACTCTGATCGTGGTTGTGAGACGGATGTCGGGCAAAATTGGGTGACAGAAGATAATCACAGGCAGTGGCGTCTGCGGGCGTTCTCCTTTTGACCTCTTCCGTTTCTTTCACCCCAAATCGACTCACTCGGCGAGCGGAGTGTGTCAACACCCCGCAATCACTTGTCGTCACCGTCATATTGTCAGTTGGCAGATACCTTCTGTTTTTCAAGAGGTGGAATCCCTCCTGTTTCACCGGGCAGTTGGTGGTGGCTTAGTGCGATTGAAAATGGGCGGGTTGCGGTGATGACGAATGCGTGGACGGGGGAAGCTGGTACACTGGCGGCTTGACAGCCGCCCAAATTTTTTTCGCCGCTGCACAGTGGTTTTGCAGCTTGCCGCGCCGGGGCGATATGGAGTTTTTTTCGAAAATTCTGCGGTGAAATCCCTTGGGTTGTCGATTGTCTGGACACACAACATTTAGTGTTGACAGTCAGGATTGGCCCACTATATTGCGGTTGTCGTCGGTTGTCGAAAAACATCCGCCGGCACGGTATGGCGGTCGCAAATCGTTATCTCAAAACAGTTTGAGGAGACCGCTTTCGGGTTCGTTGACAGGACGCGTCAGCACAATATTCTGCTGCCGGTTCGGTAAGGATGCCCCCTTCGACAGGAGGTCGACCTCGCGGACGAAAATGTCATCATTGCTGCTCAGTTGCCTGCCGATCACGAGCCGTTTCCTTTAGCCAATTTTGCTGGCTAAGGCACCCCGGGATTACAGATAAGGGTCGCTGCTGCGCTGTGGAAATGTTTTTGAATGCAATGCGATTGTTTGGTGTGTTGTCTTTGTTTTGTCAGTCGTAGTTCGGTCGTATCGGTGAGACGGAGTGTCTGCGCAAGACGCGCAGAATTCATCTGGAAGAGAAGTAAAGGGGAGAGCGTCGAATGATTCGAGCAGTGTCAGAATGGATTATTCGTAAGCGAGATGGCCGAACGGTTCCGTTCGAAGCTCGTTTGATTTCCAAAGCCATCGGCAACGCGTTTCGCGCAGAACTGAATCTGGCAGACGGCCAGCCTTTGGATCGTGATGTTGAACTGGAGATTGTGTCCATCACTGAGCAGGTGGTGGCCGATGCATCTGTGGACGCCGCCACGGACCGTGGTGTGGGGGTTGAACAGATTCAGGACTTCGTGGAAATGCAGCTGATGAAGCGGGGTCACTACAAGGTGGCTCGCCGTTACATCGTTTATCGTGCAGAACACGCCAAGATCCGTTCACTGCTGCAGCCGGAAGCTCTTGAGCAGCCGGAAGTGTTTGCTCAGCCTCGCATGCACGTCCAACTGGAAGACGGTCTGCGCGTTCCATTCGATGTGAACCGCATTCGTCGGCGAATTGACCTGGCGTGCCAGGGTTTGCCAGAGTGTGATGCGGACGATCTTCTTCAGGAATTGATGAAGTCCGTTTTCGACGGAATCTCCGTCGGTGAAATTTACCGAGCCATGATCCTGGCGGCTCGAACACGCATCGAACGCGACCCTGCTTACGACATCGTGGCAGCTCGCCTGCTTCGCATGGTGATCAGCAACGAAGCTCTGGGCAGTTCTCCAACCAGCCCGGCCGAATACGCGAAGCTCTACCGCAACCAGTTTGAACACTACATCATTGACGGCATCAATGCGGACCGGCTAACTCCGGATCTTCGCAATCTGAACCTGACAAAGGTCTCAGCAGCCATTCAGCCAGACCGCGATGCTCTGTTCAAGTATCCAGGCCTGCAGGCGGTTTATGACCGTTATTTGCTGCACATCGACGGTCGACGCATCGAAACTCCTCAGTATTTCTGGATGCGAGTCGCGATGGGCCTGGCCCTGAATGAAGCTCAGCCGGAAGAGCGAGCCATCGAGTTCTACAACATGCTGTCGACCATGCGGTTCACCTCCGCAACGCCGACGCTGTTCAATTCGGCCACCAATCATCCTCAGCTCAGCTCATGCTACCTGTCGACTGTGAAGGACGACCTGGAACACATCTTCAAGTGTGTTTCTGACAACGCAAAGCTCAGCAAGTGGGCCGGTGGTCTTGGCAACGACTGGACCAGCATTCGCGCCACGAATGCTCACATCAAGGGCACGAACGGTCGAAGCCAGGGCGTGATTCCATTCCTGAAGGTCGTGAACGACACAGCGGTCGCGGTCAATCAGGGTGGCAAACGCAAGGGAGCGGTTTGCTCGTACCTTGAAACCTGGCACATGGACATTGAGGAATTCCTGGATCTTCGCAAGAACACCGGGGACGATCGCCGTCGTACGCACGACATGCACACGGCGAACTGGATTCCTGACCTGTTCATGAAGCGAGTTCAGGAAGAGGGTCAGTGGACACTGTTCAGCCCGGACGAAGTGTCAGACCTGCATGATCTGGTCGGCAAGGCGTTCGAAAAACGCTACACCGAATATGAACAGATGACGGAGACCGGTGAGATTCGCATGTTCAAGCGAATCCCCGCCGTCGAACTCTGGCGCAAGATGCTGACTCGACTGTTTGAAACGGGACATCCGTGGATTACATGGAAAGATCCGTCAAACATCCGGTCACCTCAGGATCACGTCGGGGTTGTGCACAGCAGCAATCTCTGCACAGAAATTCTGCTGAATACTTCGCCGAGTGAAACCGCAGTATGCAATCTCGGTTCAGTGAACCTGCTGGCTCACATCGTTGATGGTCAGCTGGACCTGCCGATGGTGGAAGAGACCGTCAAGACGGCTCTCCGCATGCTCGATAACGTCATCGACATCAATTACTACCCAACAGACGAAGCAAAGAATTCCAACGCGAAGCATCGTCCGGTTGGTCTCGGCATCATGGGATTCCAGGATGCTCTGGCAGCCATGAACATCAGCTATGCCAGCCCGGAAGCGGTTGACTTTGCTGATTACAGCATGGAAGCGATTTCCTACTTCGCGATCCTGGCGTCCACAGAACTGGCGGCCGAGCGTGGTGTTTACAGCACTTACACCGGTTCCAAGTGGGATCGTGGTCTGCTGCCAATCGACACGATGGAACTGCTGGAGCAGGAGCGCGGTTGCCGCATCGACGTCGACCGAACATCCCGCATGGACTGGAGCGTGGTTCGCAAGGCTGTGGCTGAGCGAGGCATGCGAAACAGTAACTGCATGGCGATTGCTCCGACCGCGACAATTTCCACGATCATCGGTGTGTCTCAGTCAATCGAGCCGATGTACAAGCATCTGTTCGTGAAGAGCAACCTGTCAGGCGAGTTTACTCACCTGAACACATCACTGGTGACTGAGCTGAAGCAGCGGGGCCTGTGGGACGCCGACATGCTGGAAGCTCTGAAGTACTTTGATGGAACGTTGAAGGATGTTCCTCGGATTCCAGGCGACATCAAAGCTCGTTACCTGACGGCCTTTGAAGTCGAACCGAAGTGGCTGATCGAATGTGCGGCTCGCCGTCAGAAGTGGATCGACATGGGCCAGTCACTCAATCTGTACATGTGCGAACCAAGCGGTCGCAAGCTGCACGACATGTACCTGCTGGCATGGCGCAAGGGTCTGAAGACGACCTACTATCTTCGAACTCTGGCGGCAACGCAGATTGAAAAGTCGACTGTGGACATCAACAAGTTCGGCATGCAGCCACGCTGGGTCAAAGCTCGCAGTGCTTCCAGCGAAATTCAGGTCGCCCGCAGTGAAGATCCGCGGGAAGCCGGTGCTGCCATCGTTCCGGAACCTCACATCGTTCCGGTGACCGAAGTGTCGCAGTACAAGGCCTGCAGCATTACTGACCCGGACTGCGAAGCCTGTCAGTAACGTCACGTCGGACCCGTCGCGGCAGTGTCGATGTGGCACTGCCGTGACTCATCCGACTGTTGCTGCGAGCAAGTCTCTCTGGATCCCGTTGCGAGACTTGTGATCCGAACGATTTGAACCGCTGGTGCTCCAGCCGACTTTCTGCGTCTTTAAGGCCTACCCATGTCACCGATGTCTCGCCGTCAGTTTGCAGCATCGTCGCTCGCCGCATCATTGGCTTCGGTGGCGATGCCGTGGCAGGGAGCATCTCGAATTGCGAACGCGGCGGCTCTTGATGAACCATCCATTGATCCGGTGAAAGCCGGATTGATCTACCGGACGAAGGCTCCTCGGAACGGGGAACCGCCGCTTCGGAAGCTGGCCGAGAACTGGTTGACACCTTCGTCGCATTTTTACATTCGAAGCCACGGACCGAATCCGACGATTGCCACGCAGCATACGATTGAGATCGACGGGCTGGTGGACAAGCCGTTGAAATTGACCGTCGCTGATCTGCTGGCTCAGTTTCCTCAGATCAGCTGTACCTGTACGGTCAGTTGTGCCGGCATTCGGCGTCAGGAATTCATCCGAGTCAAAGCGATGAAGGGCGTCGACTGGGCGGAAGGTCCCATCGGCAATGCCACGTGGACTGGCGTTCTCCTTTCGGACGTTCTGAAAGCTGTTGGTGTTCGGCTAGAAGCGAAACATGTCTGGTTCGAAGGTGCGGATGAGGTCAGGGACGGCGACGCAAAGTTTCCGTTCGGAGCTTCGATTCCGCTCAGCAAGCTGGCGGAGCAGGATGCTGCGATGCCGGGAGCGATGCTGGCCACGCAGATGAACGGTGCTGCCCTGTTGACTGACCACGGATTTCCAGTCCGAACGATCGTGCCAGGGTACATCGGGGCTCGCAGCGTTAAGTGGCTGCGCAAGATCACGCTGAGCGACAAGCCGTCGACAAATCACTTCGTCGCTGATGTTTACAAAATGGTGTATTCTCAGACCCAGGCAGAAATCGACGAGACGGCTCCCATCTACCGGTATCCGGTGAATGCCGCGGCCTGTTCGGCGGATCTGAAGGACGGACAGGTGTATCTTCGGGGATACGCGCTTCCAACCGGAAAGAAGGGTTGTCGGATTGCGACGGTTGAAATCTCAGTGAACGGAGGAGAAACCTGGTCCGCCGCGACACTGGAAAAGGAATCGGCGGATTTCTGCTGGCAGCTGTGGACGGCGACTTTAGGGGTTGTGAATCCTGAGACAGAAGTCACCGTTCGCGCGACGGATTCTCTTGGAAACACAATGCCCTCGACTGTTCCATGGAACCCGAAGGGATACCTTTATAACGCATGGCATCGAATGCCATTGAAACAACTGCTGGCTTCGGCTGGCTGAACTGAATTCAAAACCCCTGTACTGTCCTCTACTCACGGAATGAGGTAGCTCCATGTCAACTATCAGCTTCGATGAAGAAACCAAAATGGAAAACGGCACATCAGGCCGAGTCAAAGCAACGGAAAAGCGTCTGATCAACTGTGCTCAGGTCGACGTAAACCAGCTGATGCCGATCAAGTATCACTGGGCGTGGGAACATTATCTGAACGGCTGTGCCAATCACTGGATGCCCACCGAAGTTCCGATGAACCAGGACGTGGAAGTCTGGCGTTCGGATCGCCTGACCGATGACGAGCGTCTGGTGATCAAGCGTAACCTGGGCTTCTTTTCAACCGCAGAATCACTGGTTGGCAACAACCTGGTTCTGGCGATCTTCAAGCATGTGACCAACGCAGAATGCCGCCAGTATCTGCTGCGTCAGGCGTTTGAAGAAGCCGTGCATACTCATACCTTCCTGTACGTTGTGGAAAGTCTCGGCTTGAACGAAGGCGAGATCTTCAACATGTACCATGAGATTCCTGCGATCGCTCGCAAGGACGAGTTCGAGATGTCGCTGACTGCCGAAGTTCTGGCGGACGGCTTCACCACGGAGACACCGGAAGGTCGCCAGCTGTTCCTGAAGAACCTGATTGGTTACTACGTGATCATGGAAGGCATCTTCTTCTACAGCGGATTCGTGATGGTTCTGTCATTCCACCGTCGCAACCTGATGAAGGGGATTGGTGAGCAGTTCCAGTACATTCTGCGTGACGAAACGATCCACATGAACTTCGGGATCGACCTGATCAACGGCATCAAGTCGGAAAACCCGGACCTGTGGACTCAGCAGTTCCAGAACGAAATGGTCGATCGAATTCGCCAGGCCGTCGAACTGGAAATCGAATATGCTCAGGGATGTCTGCCACGCGGTATTCTGGGGCTGAACGCGGAAGCCTTCCGTGATTATGTCCAGTACATCGCTGACCGACGTCTGGAACGAATTGGTCTGCCAACGCAGTACGGTTCACCAAATCCATTCCCATGGATGAGCGAGACGATTGACCTGTCGAAGGAAAAGAACTTCTTCGAAACTCGAGTGACCGAATACCAGAGCGCTGGTTCACTGAACTGGGACTAGTCGAACTGGTTCCGTCCTGACAGAACGATAAGATCCAGAAGCCCGGCCTTTGAGCCGGGCTTCTTTCGTAGGGGGGATCCAGATGCGAGCAGTGGTGTTTGACGGTCAGCTTCGGTTCGTCGAGTCGTATCAGATGCGAGCCGGCAAGCCAGGCGAAGTTGCGGTCGATGTGATCAAGGCCGGCATCTGTGAAACAGACATTCAGCTATGCCAGGGCTATATGGGATTCAGTGGGGTCCTTGGCCATGAGTTCGTCGGGATAGCTCGCAACGGAAAGTTTGCGGGGCAGCGAGTCGTCGGCGAAATCAATTGCGCCTGCGAAGCCTGCGAACTGTGTCGTCGGCAGCTCGGCAATCACTGCCCCAATCGAACGGTTGTCGGCATCCTGCAGCATGATGGAGCATTTGCGGACAGCGTCTGGATTCCGGAAGTGAATCTTCACCGAGTTCCGGATGCACTTTCCACAGAGGCCGCGGTGTTTGTCGAACCGGTCGCTGCAGCCTGCCGAATTCCGCAACAGATCCCCGACATCAAAGGGCAATCCGTTGTCGTGCTGGGTGACGGTCGTCTTGGAAATCTGTGTGCTCAGGTGCTGACTCACCATGGTTGTTCCGTCACCGTTGTTGGAAAGCACCTGGAGAAGCTGCGACTGCTGAGCAATCGTGGAATTGCCACTGTGCTGCTTCAGGACTTTTCGCCGGCACGATCTGCGGATGTGGTTGTCGACTGCACAGGTTCGGCGAGTGGTCTGGAGACTGCTCTGAAAGCCGTGCGTCCCTGCGGAACGATCGTGCTGAAGACGACCGTCGCAGCGACTCAGAACATTCACATGGCTCCGTTTGTGATCGATGAAATCCGCCTGCTGGGATCGCGCTGTGGGCCATTCGCCGATGCCATTCAGCTGCTGACTGAGGGGGCAGTGGATGTCGCGCCGTTGTTGTCGGCGACGTATCCGATCCGGGACGCGATCAGAGCCTTTGAACATGCCACTCGCAAAGACACGCTGAAGGTGCTGCTCGACCTTTGAACCACACAGTTGTCACACCGTGGGCGTTATCTGAAATTCGATTCGAGGAGGGTTTGCGGTGTATAGAGTGTTCTGGATCCTTGCCGTCGTTGCCGTCGCATCTTCGTCAATTCTGGCTGACGATCACAGGCCGCGGCTCGCGGTGTTGACGGACATTGGCGGCGATCCGGACGACCAGCAGTCGATGATCCGGCTGATGGTCTATTCCAAAGAGTTTAACGTTCGTCTGCTCGCAGCCACGGCCGCTGGTACTCGTGGCGAGCTGAAAGAAGCGATTACTCGCCCCGACTTGATTCACGAAATCGTCGACGGCTACGGCAAAGTGCTTCCGGGATTGCAGAGGCACGCAGAGGGATGGCCAACGGCAGAGTATCTTAAGGGCTGCATTGTTTCCGGGAACAAGTATCGAGGACGTGACTATGTCGGCGACGGTCATGACAGTGACGCATCAAAGCGGCTGATTCAGGAGATTGATGCAGCAACACCGGACGATCCGTTGAACATCACGATCTGGGGTGGGCAGACAGATTTTGCTCAGGCCTTGTGGCGACTTCGAGCAGATCGCGGGGCAGAGCAAATGAAGGTCCTGCAGCGCCGTTTTCGTGTGTACGACATCAATGATCAGGATGGCATTGCGGACTGGATGCGAACCGAGTTTCCAGGCATGTTCTACATTCTGGCATCGAAGCCGGAAGGTCGGGACCGACGCGACGGCATCTACCGCGGCATGTATCTCACCGGAGACATTTCCACGACCAGCCGTGAATGGGTCGATCAGAACATTCGAAGCACCGGACCGCTCGGCGAGTTGTACCCCACGAAAACATGGACCGATCCGAATCCTCACGGATGTCTCAAGGAAGGCGATACTCCTGCCTGGTTCTTCTTTCTTCCACAGGGCGGAAACGATCCCAACGACCCGACAAAACCAGGCTGGGGTGGTCGCTTTGAGCGGCAGACCGACGGCTGGTTCCGCGACGTTCCATTCACGAAAGACTTCGATCCCCGCACCGAAGTCAGCCGCTGGCGTCCCGACTTTCAGAAGGACTTTGCCATGCGGATGTCGTGGTGCCGATAGTGATCGCCAAGGCCCCTTTATCGACTTCCGGGCTCACTTGAACTCATTTCATAGTTGAAGCGTCAATCTTTGTTACGGCGCCGTCATTTGCAGTGGATTTGATGTATCTGGCTGCTGGCGGAGAATTGATCGAAGTACATGGAGCCGACATGTGCCGGGTTGATCCACAGGTGCCCACGGTGCTCCACGCGGATCTGATACCGGAAGCTGTGAGTACCGACTGGCAGAGAATCTGCGTAAAGCTCCAGCCGATTGTCACGCGCTTCATGATGATTGATAGATTCGAACTGCTCAGGCACCTGAAATATCTCGAAACCAGCGCCGTGAGGGCTCTGAATCATCAGGTACTCGATCTCACTCTGCAGTGACACAATGAGTTCCACTTCGATGATGTCACCGACAGCGATGGAATCGTCCTTCTTCAGCAGAGTGCGCTGTGGTTCCGTCGCTCCGACGCGATGATTGTCCGGCTCCCGCGAAATTCGATAAAGGTTGCGTTCGATTCGCAGCGGTCCACGATCCTGTCCGGAAGGGACCGTTTGCCGAAATTCCCGTGACACCAGCATGGCATCCAGGTCTGGACCATTTGTGTGCCGAAGGGCAATTGTGTGGTGTCCAGGTGAAAGTTGAGTTGCGTCGAGTGACAGCTTCGTTGCCGGCTGAGGATCTTCCGCTGACACTCGAATCGCTTTGACGAGTTGTCCATCAAGCAGAATATCAAACTCAGTCTTTGCGGCATCAGCGTTCTGAGTTTGCAGAAGTTCAATCATCGCTTCGATGGCAACAGCTGTATCGCGAGTATTCTCCCAGCTCATTGTGGATTGTCGATTTGTCAGCAGGCCACGAACAATCCAGTTGATGTCCGGATCTTCCTTGTTGTTGCGGACTTTGAGCTGCAGGTAGCGTCCGAGGGTTTCGCTCGCGCCTTCAAACCATCCGCCTCGTCGAAACGGCTGTTGTTGGAGAGTGACTGTCTGCATCACGGTGTCGCGGGCGACCAGTTGGTCTGCACGCTCAATGAATGCGGTTGTCAGCTGTGGGTCGTGAATTGATTGAGCGGCCAATCCTGCCAGCACGATTCCCAGTGAAGTGAGGTTGTCCGAGTCACGTGCTGCGACAACGAGGATTTCTCGACACAGCTCAGGAATATCGGCGTCCGTATCGAGTTGATCCAGTGGTTGAAGCTGTGAGAGAACAAAGGCCATCCAGACGTCGCTGTCTGTGGCCGTCAGGCTTTGCCCCGCAGCAGAGAGCTTCTTCCTGCGTCCTTCAAGCAGTCTCGTTAGGAGATCGATTCCCCGAAGGTGGCCGTCGGAGAATTCCTCCTCTCTGTTCTTGGCCAGAAACAGTCCGTAGACAACCTGAGCCGTCAGGTCAGGACTGCTGATACCAGGTGTCCCAAACCAGCTCCAGCCGCCATCGGAATTCTGAAGCTCCTCGAGCCGCGATGTGCCGGCATGCAGCATTCTTCGGAACGTCGCTTCATCGGGGAGATCGCGGGCCGGCAGAGACTCCTGCTTTCCGGTCACAGGCGGCTTTGCAATCCGCAGTTGAGGAAAGTCGGTCGCGGCTCGATGAGCAAGCGCGAGCGGGACAAACCGATTCGTTGTTTGTTCCGCGCAGCCGTGAGGATATTCAATCAGGAACGGAAGAGCATCTCTGATGGAATCCGGTATTGTCGAGCCCCAGTGAAGATCCAGCCGGGCCTTGCCGGGCATCCGATCCGCGGGGATTTCAAACTCAAGATCGGCGGCTGGACTTGTCTGTTTCAACGCGGCAAAACGAGTTGTATTGCTCCACTGTCCTCGAGGATTGACGGGAACCGCGAGCTGAGCGGCATCGGCGTCTTCGTCAGTTTGTGCGGAGAAAGTCAGCTCTGCAACTCCGAAGTCGGAGGCTGAAACTTCCCATGTTGCGATTGTCTCGGTGTTTGGAGCGAGCTTGATGTCCTGAACAGCAGGATTCAGAAGACGCACCAGTTCATTCCCTGACTTCAGTGATACTCGACACGTCTTGTCGGTAGTGAAGGAATTGTAAATCGCGGCTGAGATCGAGATTTCATCGCCACTTGTCAAATGACGCGGCACATGTGGCCGAATCATGATGCGACGAGACGTCTGCAGACTGCGTTCCGTGAATCCGACTCTCACAGCATCGTCAATTGCCCACGCTCGGACTTTCCATGTGGTCAGATTGTCGGGCAATGGAATTTCGAATGTCAGTTGCCCGGACAGATCTGTCTCCAGTTCCCCAGAGAAAAATGCCGTGTCACGCCAGTTCGTTCGAAGCCGGGGATCGATGAAGTGGCCATTCAGATTTTGCGAGTTGCCGGCGGCCACCGTTCCCTCTGGTGGCTCGAACGCTTGCGGGTCTGCCATGCCGCCACCACCCATTCCGCCGACACCGAAACCTCCACCTCCCATTCCGAAACCGCCGCCAAAGCCGCCAAGGATGATTTGTGTCGAGTGCCGTTGCAGGATCGAACCAAAGAAATCGTTATGCAGAGATGCAGCAATTTCGCCATCTGACGGCAGAAACGAACCGCGAGGGTTGCGGCGTCTGGAATCACTGAACGAACGATACCAACTTTCATCCTGTTTGAAGATGCGCCAGTAGAAGGACCAAATGAGCGATTCGGGGCTGGGTTTCTCAATCTGGTCGAGGCTTTCGTCGTAGGCAGCGATCAGGATATGCGCAGCAGCGGGATTTCCCTGCGAATCAACGGCCGTCAGTTTCAGCTTAGCGGTATCGCCAGGCATTGGTGTTTCGGTCAGCGAATCAAGCTGAATCTCCAGCCGTTGGGTGACCGGCGGTACAAGAATGCTGCAAGTCAGTTCCTGCAGTTTTCCATCTCCCATCATCACAGCTCGTGCCGAAACCCCAGGGCAATCACGCTGCTGAAGTTCGACAGGAACGATTAGCGAGTGGCCATTCAACGTCAGAATCTGCGGTGTCTCGACGAATCCCGCCTGGGACCTCAGAAACAACAGGACTGTGGCACCAGAAGTCGGGCCTGAGATCAAAAGATTTGCCGAAGTCCCCGGGGCATTCTCTACGAACTCTGCCCGCAGATCTGCCTCCATAAACGGATTGTTTGGACGTTCTTCGCTCGGAAGAACGATCACATCAGTCTCTGCAGTCACGTCTGGATGATCAATCAATGAAACTCGGAGCCTGCTTCGACCAGGCTGAGTCAGCTTATGCGAGAGAGTGACGGGGCCTGTTGTCGTTGTCTGCACCCTTTCTGAAGCGACAACAATGTCCGCCTGATCCTCATCGCGACCGTCCTGTGAAAGGACTTCGACCAGGCACTCTCGCAGAACCTCATTGCCAGCGGCATCGAGCGCGGCAACCTTTGTTTGAATCGCTTCTCCTTCAACACAGTAGCCTCGATTTGTTCGGATCGACAATACTGTGGGAAAGTCCAAAGGCAGCGATTCTCTCTCGACACGATTTGTGAGATCCGCGACTTCCACTTCCAGTGTGTTGAACCGCAGCTTTCGCAGAGTTTCCGGGTGTTTCACGGTAATTCGACAGGTTCCATCGGCGTCCAGAACGTTTGTGCCGCGAATGAACTGATTGAGGTCTTCGATCTCCACGCCGTTCAGGTTTGCCGGGGCCGAATAATCATTTTGGGTGTACCGAGCCGATGGCCAGACTTGAGGATTGCCTCTGAGCATGTTCCAGGCATAGCCATTTCCATACAGTTCGTCCCAAAGATCCCTTGGAAATGCCATCGTCTGATTCGGCTGACGGACAAGCTTCCATCGCACGGTTCCCGCACTCACTGGTTTCCCAAACAGGTAGGTGGCCGCAACCTGAATGGTCACTGCTTCGTTGTTGGATCCATCGCCACTGTCGGACGCCTGAATCGCAAACTCCGGTCTTCGATAATCTTCGATACGAATGTCAGCGGAGCCATCCATCTCGACCCAATTAACCCCTGGTTCAATTTCGTAGGTGCCGGATCGTGTATCGACTGGGATCGTCCATTCTGACGTGTAACCTCCGTTCCGCGACTGTCCGTCCACAACGAAGTGGTCAGAATCCGAAGTGATCAGCACCGTTGCCGCAGCATCTCCCGGAATCGGGTTCAGTCTTTCGAACGGCCGTCCTGTCCAGAAGTGCATCTTGACGGTATCGCCGGGACGATAAATGGCACGATCTGTGACGATTGCCGATTTGACTCGGGACGCAAACCTCTGTCGAACGTCAGTTTCAGCTCGCCGTCGTTCGGTATCCTCAAATGACTCACGGAATTCTCCGAGGGCGACAATCTGTTCTTCTCGTCGACAGTACACGAAAGTGGCAGTCTTTACTTCGCTGTTCTCAGGCAGCGTAAAGAGTCCGTTCTGATCGGTCAGAATCTTTGTAATGCTCTCCTGAGTCGAAGGTTCTGCGGAGCCCTGTTGATAGTGCGCTAAATGCACCTCTGCGTTTGAAATTGGACGTCCCGTTGTGCGATCTGCAAGAAAACCGAGATAGCCGGACTTGTTGTGAGGCCAGATCAGAAATTCTGCAGGAGCTTCCCAGTAAAAGTAGATGTCATCGATCGAGTGACCGTCACCCACGGTCAGTACCCAGGCGGCTGGCCCTTCCAGTGCAACATCAATGGTCGTCGTGGTAAGCTCATGTTCGGGTCGTGGTACTAAAGGAACCGTCCATTCTTTGGCTGCATGCGGCAGAAGTTTGAGATTCTCAAGTGTGCTGAGACATTGCTGTTCGAGCCTGCCGCGTCCCTGATACAAAACATCAAGAGTGGATTGTCGATTTTGGATCGGCACGTCTTTGAAGTCTTCGCTTACAATCCCCTGCAGCACCTTCTCCAAATCAATCGCATGAAGTCGAAATGTTGCCGATGTGCTGTTTCTGAATGTCAGAGTCACCGGAACTTTCGACCCACCCGTGCCCGTTTTTGTGATGCGTCGGACGTCCGGCAACTTCATCTCTTTGCGTGTGCTGTGAATCAGCTCGTGTGTCGTTCTCAGGTTCGTCAGGTCGTTCTCAAGGAAGACGTACTGCTCCGCAGGGTTCGCCTCGCGTAACGACTTCAGTTCTGCCTCAAGTTGTGCAATCTCGAGTTCGAGCGAAGCCGCGACGGAGCCGAACTGATGCCGATTCATACGAATTTGCAGCAATGCACTCAGTGCATCCGTCCGTTCGGAATCTCGTCGTTCCAGGATGCGCTGCAGAAGGAGAATCGGGTTGAACTCCGGATCCAGCGTGATTCGCTGAAGACCAGCTGGTGTTGAGATGTACGTGTCGGAATCCGGCAGCGACCGGATTTCGGCCTTCGTCACCTGGGCGACAGCCATCTTGCCGAAGGCCGGTGCTTCAAAGGCCGGTGCCACCCCACCTGACTCATCAGCTCGTGCAGGGAACGTCTGGGAGATCCCAACAATAGAATCGACGTAGCTGGCACGGAGCAGTTCGAGTCTGCTGCGTCTTGGTGGATCAAATTTTACAGCCTGTTCCAACGCCCAGCACCATCGTTCGGCATCCGTTCTTGCTTCCTCCCACGAGACCGGGAACTGCAGTCCGACAATCTGCCCCTGATCATTCAGTTTGAGATTTCCCCGGGAGACCGACCACGGTTCCTGATCAAATTCGATAGGTGGAGGGATCTGGTTCAGATCTGTGAGGCGCTGAAGGCTTCGGTGGAATTCATAGCGGAACCCGCCGATCGTTTCAGCAAGAGTCTCATAAGCATCCGCAAGGTTGACCGCCGTGACCGCAGGATCAGCTTCCATGAGCCTGATCGCCTCAAGAAGCCGTTGCAGCCGCCAGACTCGGTCATGATCAACAAAGGAGACGCCTGCTCCGTTTTCCATCCCGGCGCCGTAACCTCTATAAAACCCAGGACCGATTCTGATTCCCTCGTCTGCCAGCCAATAGTAAAAATTGGCAGGAGTCAATGGCTGGACGTTACACAGAGCGAGTCTGACCTTCCATTCCTTTGGATGAGCCGCAACGACAAGTTCGCAGTATTCGAAGGTCTCGTCGTAGAGGTCGAAGTCGTCGCAGAGCTCCAGAACTCGGCCAAGATCATTAACGAGGGACTCTCCGGTGTTTTCCGGATGGCTGAGGATCTGACGGGACAACTGAAGGAGTCGCTCAACCCGTTCGGAGGAATGGTAGAGTTGAAATTCCGTTTCTGCGGTCGATCGCAGAACGGCAAGGTCCGGTTTTTTTGATGCGTCGTCTGGTGACTCCTGAACCTGGCATGTCTGCGCTTCGGGAGAGAACCCCGTTGCGGTCAAAGCCAGCAGTAAGGCGACAAAGCAGCGGTGGAGCATGCGTGTCACTGAATTCTCCGATCATTCTGTGTCAGCGAATGTCTTCAATGGATGATCTGGTCGCAAGGCGAAGATCGCTTTTAGACGGGCGGGTTGGTAAACGAATTCTCCGCTGCGGCGACCGTCGGAATTTACAGATTCGATGGTGAACGGGAGAAGGAATCAGAAGTCCGACTGTATGGCTCGTGCGGATTTTCCGGTTGTGTTGCGTGGACGAACGATGCAGAAACGCATCAAAACTCAGGGTTTTCTCGCAGATTCCGGAACTCAACCAAATCCACTTTCTCTGACCAGCGATTCGCTGCGCAGCAGCGGACGGGAAACACTGTTCGGAAGCCGTCGGAAGTCGTCCTGTTTTTGTGGATCGTGTAGCATTCAGTCAAAGAGCTTCTTCAATCCTTTGAAACTTTGCAGGTGCCATCATGAATCCGAAGTCTGTCCGAAACATCGTGTGTGGTCTGATCGCAACCGCTTGCTTTGCCGCAGCCGTCAGCGTCATCGATGTCACATCACTGGTCAATGACACCGTACAGGTTGCTCAGCGATATCATCAGCGAACTCGAACAGGAAACTTCTACCAGCGATCAGCAACTGGCCGCTCAACGGGAACCGCTCGCGGCATCTTCCGTCGATAGTGTAAAGCGGCTGTCTCAGTCGATTGGGACTGAGAGTTGGTGCTGTTGAGGAAGGAGCGATTGAGGACAATCGCTCTACAATGGGGCAGTGTAAATCGGCTGTCTCAGTCGTTTGGGATGTGAACGCTGATGATGAGCTGGGGGTTGGAGCGATTGAGGACAATCGCTCTACAATGGGGCAGTGTAAAACGGCGGTCTCAGTCGTTTGGGATTTGACGGCTGGGGTGATGCTGATGGTAGACGGCCGAGGGCGGCCATCCTACGGCGGCGATGCTACGGCGGCGATGCTACGGCGGCGATGCTACGGCTTCCACAGACCCTGAAGCTGCTCATCGTCTTTCACGCCGAGCGGAAACTTCTGGCTGAACGGGTGAGCGGCGATGCCGGCGAGTTCGCGGAGTGCCTGATGAATGTGTTCCGGGCGGACGCGGATTCCTGTGGCTGGTTCTGATGTCAACGTGCCTGGATTGAGAGGCACGGCGAATTGCTTGTCGTCGGTGGCTCCGATAACGCGGTCTCCTGCGATTCCGGGACCAAGGAACATTACAGAGCCGATGGACCAGTGGTCCTTGCCATTGCCCTTGTTGTAGTCCGGTGTGCGCCCCATTTCGCTCTGCATGATCACGACGAGCTTCTCACGGATCTGCAGTTCCTCTGCACGGCGGAGGACATAAGCGATGCCTTCGAGCAGTTCCGGGATCAGCTTCATTTGATCCTGGTCATTGTTTGCATGACTGTCGAACTGACCAATGGACAGGTTTGCTGATACGCAAACGCCCGCTTTGAAAGATGCCAGAGCAATCTCGGCCTGTTGAGCCAGCCGCTGCTTCGGGTTCTCTTTGGGGATGTAAGGAGTAATCCGTGAGAGGGCTTTGGAATTGAGCTGGGCGGCATGCAGCATGTTCTCCGCACGCTGACTTCGCGGAAGCAGCGGCTCGCCCGATCTCTGACTTCGGCGATCAGCACTGGCCTTCTCAATCAGAGACAGTGAGAAGTCATCATGGTAAGGAGATCGTATGTTCCCTTCGATGGCGTCAGCATTCGCAATTCTCTGCAGGGACGGCAGATAGGGGACTCGTGACATCGCTACCAGATTGCCGGTCGCGGAGTAATTTCCGAACGTCAAAAAGGACAGCGGACAGGTCGGTCCCTGGCAAGCCGCCACCAGCGCGGCGAATGTTGGATACGCGAGGCTGTCGAGTTTCCCGGTTGCCATGTAACGAGCACACGGCGAATGATTGTTGACGGAATAATCGAGCCCGTTCAGAACAAGCAATTCGCGGCCAAACTCCCGATAGAAATCCTCATTGCTCAGACCTTCCTGCTTATGCTTTGCCGTTGGTGCAAATCGATGGTTTCCTTCCGTCAGAATGTCACCGGCCTCGAACAGTCGATTGATTCCTCCAACACCCTTTGGGTCCATGAGGTATGTTGTGTCCCAGCCACCGGACGCGTTGAACACGATGTAATAGGGACCGTCATAGGGTGGCAGTTCCCTGGCTTCATCGGCCCGAAGATCATGACTTCCCATTGCGGCCGTAAGCCCGAGTCCGGCCAGCGCGCAGGATTTCAGAAAGTCACGTCGATGTCCTGGTGAGTGTTTCATCTGCGCACCTTATTCATACAGAAACTCGGGCTGTCGCAGCAGGTATGTGACCACAGCACGCCATGCTCGAACGGTGTAGTGAGGATCCGGCACCGGTCCTTCCAGTCCCTGCCGACAATGCCAGTTCTCCTGAGGATCAATTCGCCCCTGTGCAGCGGCCTCATTGACGACCGCAGCGAACAGTTGAAAGGATCGATCGACTTCGGACGAATTGGCCGCATCGTCACGCCCAAGAATGTGCTGATGCAAATGAACTATTGCGTGCCGAATCTTGAGGTCATCGTCATCGGATTTTCCGGGAAGAACATCGGGGGCGATCCCGGGAAACAGCAGTCTGCGATCCGGACTGCGGCTAAAGTCCAGCGAGACGTTGCGGCAGGCCACGTCGTTGGACAGTGTTCTTTGAATGGCGCCCATGGCGCCGCTGGGATCGGTGGCTCGTTCGGTCACTTCCTTCGAATCAATGCCGCCGTAGAGCATGGCGGTCTGTTCGTTCAGGCGTCCCCATTTCGTACCAAAGACAGCTGAGATTTTGCGTTCCAGCTGTTCCGGGCTGAGCATTCGCACGACACCAATCTCATCCAGTTCGGCCAGTTTTTCTTCCGAAGGCATCTCGTTCGCAAGCCCATCCGCGCGATAGAAGTCGGAGAGAATCCAGGCTTTGATCAGCTGCCTGAAGTTGTAACCTCCGTTGACGAAAGTATCGGAGATCGTGTCGATCGTACACTGCTGATTCAGGAAGGCTCGATACTTCGCATTGAACAACGGATCGTCAACGTCCTTTGGTGAGGCTATGGGACGACGTCCGGTCAGAAGGAACCAGGCATGACCGGCCATTGTTCGTGCGAACCGAGGGTCCTGGATGGTTTGTTCGCCCAGCCATTGGAGGGCGCGCCATCGTTCTTCGGCTGGCAGCTCGGTCCCCTCAAAGCCTGCCTGAAACATATCGTTGAACCACCCGTCCTTGCGGCGACCATAAATGCTGAAGTTGGTATCGAATCGCCAGTAGTCCTGGAACAGACTGGCCACCGGATCGAGTGTCTTATGGCACACAACGCATTCCGACGCCTGCATGGTCGGGATCTCAAACTTTGCTGTAACTGCAGCCGCATCGGATCCGCGAGCGGCCAGTTCCAGAACATCCACTCCCAGAAAATGCAGGTAGTACATCCGAGCTCGAAGGCGGTTGCGGTTTGTCTCCGTCGTGGGATAGCGGCTGAGATACTGAAATGTGCTGAGCACGCCGGCATGAGGATAGAACCCGGTTGCCGATTCCTGATTCTCTGACTGGTTTCTACCGATGAGTGCCTTCAGTTTCACCGGAACGTACTCAAAGGGATCTTCAACATTCCTGAACTGGCCCTTCAGTTCGTCGAACACTCCGTAACCGCGCGCCGTGTACGGCGATAGCATGATGTAGTCAGCGGTGATGATTTCCGTAAAGGGGCGATCGTTGCGAACGATGTGTTCGATCAGCCGCATCGGTTCATCGAGAAGAGCGGCTCGGTAGTCGTCGGCGAGTTTGTAACCGGCTTTCTGTCGCTCCTTCTCATCCGTGATGTGACTTAGATCATAGTGCTGGTACCAGCCGCGAGTTTTTTCGAAGTGTTCATACGACAGAACTGTCTGGTCGGGATTCCCGTCGACTCCCTGCGTCAAAAAAATGTCGTTGAAGCCTTCTCGAAGCCGTTCGTAGAAGGCGTCTTCTCGCAATACATTGTCGAGCACAGCGGACAGCGCATCGCGGCCGCCAGTGGAGACCTTTTCTCGCTCCTCTTTTGTCGGCAGTCGGCCAGCCAGTGTCAGCGTCGCCTTTCGAAGGAGCTGCAGGTCACTGCACATCGCGACTCCTTCGAAGAATGGGCGATCCGGTTCCACGTCGTGCGGTTCTGCCGGCTTCGCATTCGACTGCCGCTGGATAAACGCCTCGAGCATACGCGCCCCTGCGGAATCCGGAGCAACGACCTGCTTTCCTCCGTGATCCAGGCCACCCGTTGCTTTCACCAGCAGCAAAGAGCGACCTTCGTGGGACTGTCTGGCCATGTTCGCAAAGGCTTCGTAGTTCTGGCGAACGACGGCGTTTAGTTCTTCGCGAGGACTCGTTGTGGGGTCGCGAAGGATGAACCGTGTGTCAGAGGCGTCCCCGTCTGCTCTGTGACACTTGAGGCATTCATTCTGTCCGACGGTTGCCCAGACCTTCTGAGTGAACCAAGCATCGGAGGACTTCAGGTTTGACGCCGGGCACGGCGACTCCTGTGCTCGACTGGCTTCCGCGCACACTGCAACCAATGCCGCAACAGCGAGTGCAGGCGTCGCGAAGAGGCGAAGGTATGAGGAGGAAGAGTGCATAAGGCGTTACGCTGGCAGGGCGCTGGAGGTGCACCGGGATGGAAGGAGAACTTTGCGGGCTCACCATAATAACGTCGCCGCAGGCAGGGGAAAGTGCAGAGCAGGACTCGCAGTTGCTTCTGCTCAGATCCTTGCGGCAGATTGCTTTACGGTATGGCCGGACGGTATGTTGCCATTTCTGTTGTGAGAACGTTCTGTCGAAAACCGTCGCGCCCATTTTGAGTCCGACTGCATGATGCACGCATTGCCTTCAACTACGTACGGTCCTTCGACCGCCGGGCGATCATCAGAGAATACTTCGGCGCGGGTTCTGATTTCGCGACGACCTCTTTCACGCCGGGCAGTGCTTCGGTCATCCGGAGTTTGTCTGGCCCTGCCATTCCTTGATGCCATGACGCGTTCCAGTCGCGCCGAGGGAGATGACAGCCACCAGTCGCCTCGCCGAATGGTCTGCATTCAGACGAACATGGGAATCCTCCCACAGTACTTTTTCCCTGAAGGCACAGGCAGTGACTATAAGCCAGGACCGTATCTGGAACGGCTCGCTGAGCATCGATCACAGTTCACCGTGTTTTCAGGAGTCAGTCTGCCAGGAGTTACCGGTGGCCATGCAGCGGAGAAGTGTTTTCTGACGGGCACTCCGCATCCCGAGCGCGGTGGATTTCGGAATGGCGTTTCGCTGGACCAGTTTGCGGCGGAAGAACTGGGCAGCGAGACTCGATTCCCTTCACTGGTGCTGGCGATCACAAACGAGAATGCGACGCTGAGCTACACTCGCAACGGTGCGTCGATACCTTCGGAGAAAAGTCCTCGCAAACTGTTTGAGAAGCTCTTCATTCAGGGGCGTCCGGAAGACGTTGAGGCCAATGTCGAATCACTGAGGCAGGGACGCAGCACGCTGGACTTTGTGGCGGATCAGACGAAGCGTCTGCATTCCCAACTGTCCGCCGCAGATCAGCAGAAGCTGGAGCAGTACCAGACAGCCGTGCGTGATCTGGAGCAGCGACTTCATGCGGCACAGGAATGGGAACGACGCCCGAAGCCCAGAGTGGATGCTCAGGCTCCCGAAGAAAACAACGATCCTCGGCAGTTCGTCGAGCGTACAAAGATGATCTTCGATGTCATGAAGCTGGCACTGGAGACCGATTCGACTCGCATCATTTCACTGTTCATCGACACAACGGTCATCCATAACATCACTCACCACGGAAACCGTCCGGAAACACTGGCCGAGCTGCGTGGCCACGAAGAGCGACAGTTCCAGGTGCTCGGAGATTTTCTGGCCGCACTCACACGGTGCAAAGAGCAGGAACACACGCTGCTGGATCGGACCATGGTGCTTTACGGCACTTGCATGGGAAGCGCGAATTCTCATTCCAACGTCAATCTTCCGGCGCTGATTGCGGGCGGAGGTTTTCGTCATGGTCAGCACCTTGCGTTCGACACGGAGAATAACTATCCGCTTTCGAACCTTTACGTTTCCATGCTGCAGCGACTGGGGCTTGAAGTGGATGCATTCTCCAGTGGTCGCGGAACCATGCGGGGGCTCGAATTCGCATGATAGCGCTGACATTCAGAACTGCGCGACACCGCGATGTACGGCGGACCGGAAACACGAAGAAGGAATCTCCGCACTGCCGGAGACGGGCGATGCATGATGCTGTCAGGTGGTACTTTTCACGATGCGTTTGTCTCGTGCTGCTGCTCGCCGCAACACCAGACGCCGTCTTCGCGCAGGGAGAACAGCAGTCCGCTAATGTGGCTGTCGATCAGTTTCTCAGACGCTACTGCATGGAGTGTCATTCGGGAACTTCGGCTCCAGCTGGGCTGGATCTGAAGAGCCTCTCTCGTGATCTGACTCAGCCGGATGACCTTCGCCGCTGGATTCGGATGTACGATCAGATTGCTGCTGGAACGATGCCGCCGGCTGATTCCGAACAGCCGGAGGCAGAAGCGAGAAAGACCGTGCTGACTTCACTGGAAGATGCACTGGTGAAAGCGGAACAAGTCATCGATTCGCAGACTCCGCGACTTCGCCGGCTGACTCGCAGGGAATACGAGAACATCATTCGAGACGTCTTCGACATGCCAGGCATTGCGCTGGCGGAAAATCTGCCAGCGGATGGCAAGGCTCATGGATTTGACCGTGTTCCGGAAGCTCTGGATATCTCCCATGTCAACATGGCAAAGTACCTTGAGGCGGCTGATCACATCCTTGATTACGCGATTTGTACCCGACCTGAACCTCCGACGGTGACGACTCGCCGCATTTCCCTTGTGAATCGTGGAGGCTTCGTCGCTCACATTGTCATGAACGGCGATGGGGTCCTGTTGAAGGACGGTCAGCCCGATCCTGACTTCCCGCCGGCCGGGGAACAGAATCATCTGGATGAGGGAGCCCACGAACGCTGGGGCTCATTTGAGAACGGAGCCAGCGTTGGACTGTTTCGCCACGAAGATGAATCGGTCAGCCCCTACTTCATTGAGCATGTGACGATCTACCCGGCGCGGTATCGAGTTCGCACGTCGCTCTGGAGCTTTCAGTGGGATAAGGGCACGGTTCTGCCCGGACGCGGCACGGAAGCAGCCCGTCTGTCGGTCGTTCAGCTGACGGGAGATGGCCGCGGGGGTCAGCATCCAAGCTATGTTCTTGGATACTTCAATGCGCCGGCGGGAAAGGCGATGGAGCATGAACTGACCGTCTGGCTGAATCACAACGAACTGATCGGTTTCAACGCTGCGTCTCTTGCACCGGCAGCCAACTACTATAAGCCAAAGCGGGCTATGGAGTTTACGGGGCCTGGCATTGTCGTGGACTGGCTGGACATCGAAGGACCGCTGTACGACAGCTGGCCACCTCGCAGCCACCGAGTATTGTTTGGAGATCTGCCCCTTGCCGAATTTCGGCCGGAAGAACATCCCGGCGTGCGAGCGCCGATCAGGCAGCGTCCACGACAAATTGGTGCCGGAAAGAACCGGCCGGATCCGGAACCGGGAACGTGGACGGTTCGAAGTGAACAGCCGCTGGTCGATGCGCGGCGACTGCTGGAGCGGTGCCTTCCCGTGTTGTTTCGACGCGCTGTCAGTGCTGATGTGCTGCAGCATTATCTGTCCATTGTGGAGTCACGATTGATTGAAGGCGACTGCTTTGAACTGGCGATGCGAGCCGCCTATCGAGGCGCGCTGGTCTCACCGGACTTTCTGCTTCATCTCGAAACGGAAGCAGTGGAGACGACGAGCATGACAAGCGGCGTTGCAATACCCGCTGTGCAGGCTGCAAAACTGGATTCCCGCGGACTTGCAAATCGCCTCGCGTCACTTTTATGGAACTCGGCACCGGACGAACAGCTGACTGCCCTTGCAGAAACTGGCGAGCTGTTTGATGTGCGTGTATTGCGCCGTGAAGCAAATCGGCTGCTGACTCATAAACGATCGCAGCGATTCATTCATGATTTTGTGGGACAGTGGCTGCGAGTGTATGACATCGCTGCAAACGACCCGGATCGAAAGCTGTACCCGGAGTTCAGTCCGTACCTCCAGGATTCGATGGTTGCCGAGACACGAGGTTTTTTTGAGGCGGCTCTGAGAGATGACCTGAACGTGACTCAGCTCGTTCAGTCCGATTTTGTCATGGTCAATCAGAAGCTGGCCGCACACTACAACATCCCGGGAGTTGTCGGGATTGAAATGCGGCGTGTGCCGATTCCGGATGATTGTTTCCGAGGAGGCCTGCTGACTCAGGCGGCGATTCTGAAAGTCACCGCTAACGGAACGACAACCAGTCCGGTTCCTCGCGGAGCTTTTGTCATGGATCGGATCTTCGGCGAAACACCGGAGCCGCCTCCGTCAAGCGTCCCCGCCATTGAGCCCGATGTGCGGGGAGCGACGACAATTCGAGAGCAACTGGACAAGCATCGGAGCAACGCCGTTTGTGCTTCCTGCCATCAGCGGATTGATCCACCGGGATTTGCTCTGGAAGCATTTGATGTGATCGGAGGATTTCGCTCCCGCTATCGGTCGATTGGCGAAGGCGATGCGGCTGAGCGAGGCAATATTGATCCCTTCATTGGATTGAGTTTCCGCCTTGGACGTCCAGTCGACGCCAGCGGCAAGATGCCCGATGGCAGGGAGTTCATGAACGTCCTAGAGTTTCAGAAGATCGTCGCGCAGGATGAAACGCGGCTGTTGCGGAATCTTGCAAAGCAGCTGCTGATTTACGGGACCGGCAGAAGTCCGGGGTTTCGCAATCGCAGCACGATCGATCAGATCGTTGACTCGACTCGCCGTCAGGGCGGCGGCGTTCTTACTCTGCTGCTTGAAGTGATCTCAAGTCCGCTGTTTGCAGGGACAGCGCTTCGCCAAAGTGAAGCCGGTTCGGAGGTGCCAGTCATCCAGCCGGATGCGAGTGTCGTGCACAGTGAGCGGATGATGATGACTTCGGAACTTGCCGCCGTGGCAACTCCGGTTAGAAAGAAATCGACTGCCGATGGGACAGTGGCAGCGGGAGCGGGAGCGGAAGCGAAGCAAACCTCGGAAGCTTTTCGATCGCTTCGCGTACAGGTCCTGGGACTATTCATCCCGGAACAACAGGCGGCGTTTCGTTCGCAGATGGAACAGGTCGAACAGGCGAAGCTTGAGGCTCTCGACTACGACAGAGCCGAGGCCACACTTCAGATCGCCACTGACGGAGACTTGTTTCGTGGCGTCAGCGATGAGCAGGCGGTTCAGCGTCTGAACGAGACGATTCAGCATCTGTCGCGTGGCCTGTTTGGAATCAGGCCTCTGAGTTCAGTGGCGTTGAAAGACCGCAAGAGACTTGACTTTCAGATCACAGGGCTCGACTGCAAAGCCTGTTCGCTGGCAGTGCACGACGTGCTGATTCGTCAGGAAGGCGTGATTCACGCCACCGCCAGTTTTCGCGATGGGGTAGCGGTCGCGTGGATCGATCCTGCAACGACTGAACGGTCAGTGCTATTGGAGGCGCTGAAAAACGCTGGGGTTACAGTGCGTGATGTTCCGTGAGCTTCGGTGATCATTGGGGCCTGGAGCGATAAAGGCTGATTTTCCGCGGAATTCAGAAATTTATTGCGACACGCGACAGTCGCGATTTTCAGCGGGTATATTGGATGCCTGCCTGCTCCCGGACAACGGGAACTTTGCCCCATTTGAACCTGTTGAAAGTCTCCCCATGAAGCGAATTTGCACTGCGTTGATGTTTGGTGTTTTGTGTTTGAGCGGACTTCCAGCTGTGAATGGCCAGGAGCCTCAGGCCCCGGGTCCGGAACATGCCGAACTGAAAGCACTGGAAGGAACCTGGGATGCCGTCATGAAGATGGCGGATGGTTCGGAAGTGAAAGGTGTCGCTGAGTACAAGATGATCTGTGAAGGGATGTGGCTGCAGTCGGACTTCAAAGCTGACTTTGGCGGGATGAAGTTCCATGGCCGCGGCCTGGACAGCTATGACTCATCGACGAAGAAATGGAATTCCCTCTGGGTCGACTCGATGAGCGGTGCGCCGATGACATTGAGCGGCACAAAGGACGGAAAGAAGATGACCATGACTGGCGAAGGCCCTGGACCTGGCGGTGTCGCAAAGTACAAGACAATCAGCGTGAATGAATCTGCTGATCTGATGACGTTTCAAATGTTCATGGTGGCAGATTCGGGTGACACGGAACTGATGAAGGTCACGTATACTCGCCGTAAGAAGTAAGCGACCTGCCAGTTTGTGATTCAAAAGAAAAAGGGCTGCCATCGCTGGCAGCCCTTTTTGTTTCCACTTCAGGTGACTGAAGCTTCAGATTATGGGAGGAACGGAGCGAATCCGATGTTCGGCCATGCTGGATCCGCAGCACCTCGCAGGTTGTAGTTTCCTGTTGTGAAGGCGTTCTGGATGTCCTGAGTAATTCCGAAGTTGATGAACGTATTCACCGGGTTGTTCAGGTTTGGTCCGTTGTCAACCTGGAAGAACGAAGCATCACGATTCACGACACCGATGGCACCGAAGAACTGCTGCTTGAGCGGGTCGGCATTCGTGTAGATGGCACCGACGTCGCTTGGAGCAATCTGGTTTCCACTGTTGTTCTGGAATCGCATGTCCATCTGAGCGGTATCGTCCAGGTAGACATAGTCAAAGGTGTTGTTACCGTTGGTGTCGACTGAGTCAAACGTGTTTCCAGCTGACAGGAAGGAGCTGGTGACCACGTCTTCTTCAAGGTTACCACCGAAGGCGTTGCCCTGGATGTCAGCAGCAACGTAGGCACCGGTACCAACTTCGATTCGCAGGCCTTCGCCGGTGACAGTGTTGACACCGTTGTTCTGGATCGTGTTGTTGGTCACGGTGAACAAGCTGTTCTGGACCGTTCGCAGGTTCAGGTAAGGTGCCAGGTAAGCTGTGTTTCCGTTGACACTTCCGACGTTCAGAGCAAAGAACTCAGGTCGGAACGGGCTGTAGTTCAGGTTGTTGTTGCCAGTGACCGGTGGGTCCGGGAAGTTTGGCAGGTAGACGAATCGGCTCTGATTCATCTGAGAGTCAGCACGGTAGAACACACCTTCTGCTCCGTTTGACACAACTGTGTTGCTGTCCAGTGTGATTCGCACTGGATCGAACACCGAAGCACCGTTTTCGCGGTCGCGAGTACCGCTTGCACCAGTCAGGAGCAGATTGACACCACGATTGTCGTTGTTGGAGATCAGGTTGTTGGTCAATGTGAACTGTGGGACCGCCCCAGACTCTGTCACACCATCGTTGAAGCTGAGAATTGGCAGTGTGAAGTCAACATTCGCCGGAGCAGTACCCGTTGCGGTTCCACCGAAGACGTTCAGACTGACTCCGTCCCCAAGGTTGCCCGCAGACAGACCGTTCAGGGTACCACCGATGACGTTGTCCGTCGCAGTGATGACAGGTCGAGGATTTCCGGTTGCATCGCTGCCAGTTGCAGTGACTGCGAAACCATCGTCTTCGTTTGACTGGATCGTGTTTCCGTTGCCAGCGTTGCCGACTACGAGGACACCAGTGGTGTTCTCGCTGAAGTTGGCCTGGATACCGTCACCGTCAGCGACATCGATGTCACCGTTGTTATTGAGGTCTTCACCGGCGTCAAGAACACCGTTGCCGTTTGTGTCTTCAGTTGCCCCGGCCTGGCTGGTCGTGATCGTTGTTCCGGTCACGCGAACCGTTCCGTCTGAAGTCCCACTGGCATCCCAGCGAATTCCGTTACCCCCGGCGACAGTTCCGTTGCCGCTGATCGTCGTTGTCGCTGAGTTTTTGGTGATCAGGATATCTGACGATCCGCCAGTCGTTTCGATGTGGATACCGTCTCGTCCGTTGTTGGAGATCGTCGTATTCCCCAGCGTGCTTGCTGCGGAGTGTGCACTTCCCGTAGCAGCTGCTTTTGTGCTGGTGACTTCAACCAGAGCTCGAGACTGTTCGGTCGCGAGGATCTGTATACCGTCCACAGTGTTGCCGTCAACAAACAGCCCGTCGAACACGGATCGTCGTCCTGGAGGAGCACCGATTGTCGGGTCACCGAAGGACGAGTTTTCAGACGTCTGCACCAGGATACCGTTCTGACTGTTGTTCGAGAAGGTGCTGAGGGTCACATCAGAGATCAGCGTTGCGTCGCCGCGGGTACGGAAGAACGCACCATTGGCTCCGTTATTGCTGAAGTTGCTGTCGTCAATCGTGACCGTGTTCGCTGTTCCCGTTGAAGGCTGATTTGGGTCGGTTCTGTCGTTACCCTGAACATCGACGTTCAGACCGTCACCCTCATTGCCGGTTGACGTAACACCGTTCAAAGTTGCAGTGAGGAGCGAAGAATCCTGACGACGCAGGTTAATACCGTCACCGTTCAGAATCGGATCCGTACCATTGGTAGTTCCCGTAACCGTTACGTCAGTCAACGTCACGTTTGCGTTTCCGTTTCCAGTCACGTTCACGCCGATACCGACATCTGTATTACCGCTGATCGTGTTGGCGTCAGCAACAGCCGTTCCTCCAATCACGAGGTTGAGACGGTTGTTGTCCTGAATAACCGGCAGGGCCGGCGGAGTGTGATTTGCGCCCAGCAGGTTGGCGACAATACCACCATGGCTGTTTGTTGAGATGGTGTTCCCCAGTACAGTGGCGTCAATTTCTGCTTCAGTCGTCGGGCTCGTCAGCTGGTTCAGCAGCAGACCTGCTTCACCGTTGCCGGTGATCGTGTTGCCTTTGATCACGCGATTGCTGGCGACGGTTCCGAAGTCGATATCACCACCGTTGTCGATCAACAGTGCAGCACCGTTACCACCGTTGTTGGTGATGGTGTTGTTGATCAGGTTTCCGTTGATCAGACCGCCGTTTGCTGCGAGTGCTCGGAAGCCATCGCCACCAACACCGTCAATAACGTTGCCCTGGTTATAGGACGTTCCGCTATAGATGTTGATGCCTGAACCACCGATCGTATTGTCTGCATGAATCTCGGCATTCGGGCCATTTGCTTCAAGCCGAATACCATTGCCTGCCCCTGCGGTGATGTTGTTAGTCTGAATTGTGACACCTTCTGCCACCGCACTATCGTTCATGACAACTGCAATCCCGTCCTGACTTGCACCAGTGACAGTATTGTTGTTGAACCTGGAGTCAAGAAGTCTTGCACTATCCGTAGCAGTCACACGAATCCCGGCTTTTGATTCACTGGCCCGAACCCGGGTTCCGATTGCCGAAGCAAGCTGTGCAATATCATTCTGAGTGAATGCCGCTTCGTTCGGCAACTCCCCGGGGTTTGTTCCGCTGTAAGCAAACTCGGCATCTTCAACCAGTGCCTGAATCGGCAGGTCAATCGCGGGAGTTCCCATGATTGGGTGCAGGTTATTCGGTGTTACAGCAGTCGAATCTTCGATATGGCGTAGTGAAAGTGCATGTCCCAGCTCGTGGGATGCAATGAATCCGAGAGCACGTCGAGTAAAGGTCAGATTACCTGAGGTCAATGCTGTGATCGCATAAGGAGCGGATTTCTCCGGTGATGCGACATGGATACCGTCATTTGATCCGAACGCATTTGGTGGATTCAGGAACGGGCTAAGAGCTACGACATTGTTTGTATACACTCCGACAGCAGAAGCTCCGTTTGCCTGAGCAACACCAAACAATCCCTGACCTGGCCCCTGTCCATTCTTGTTTCGGATCTGTCCGATGTCAGAAGACTGACCAGCAAGGCCAGCGGGAGCGACAGTGCTTTCCCCAATTGTGATGGCGTAATACTCTGTCGCACCATTCGATGGGGCGGTGTTTGCATCACCAATTACAAAGTCGATGTTAAGTTCCTGCCCTGGAGCAATTGTGCTGAGAGGATTGTCTGCTGACGATGGAAGATTCGTGTAGTAATCTTCCACTGTCGCCAGAATGGCTTTGGTCACCAAATCATACTGTGCAGCAGTGAAGCCAAAAGCTGTCACATCGAATGGATTGACGAGGCGACCGTTTGCATCAATCTCGGAGCCCTGAGCTGAGTCTACGAAGTCGAGAACAATCGTCAGGCCGGGCGTCCCGTTTCCTCCGATGACTGTGTTGAACAAAGCGTCAACCTGCCCGGTTGCGGTGTCCCGCAGGTCCATGAGCACTCCACCTTCAGTATTTCCAACAAACGTATTTCCAAGTGCTGCACGAGGACCACCGACATCGAAGGTACCGACACTGGCGTTTTCGCCAAAGATGCAGAGCCCTGCGATTTCGTTACCACTCATGGCGTTGGAGACAATACCAAGATCAAGCGTTCCATTACCGTTCAGATCTTCGCCGGCGTCGAGGGTTCCATCACCATCGAGGTCTTCAGACACTGAACTGAAGATGCCGCCGTTGAGATAATGTATGTATGTGCCGTTGCCAAGATTGTTGTTGAGCTGGTTGCCGCTCAGGCTGGCCAGATTGAAGGTCCCTGCGTCAGATGTCATTGCCAGACCATCGAAGGTGTTGTCTTCAGCAGTATTGCCTTCCACGACAGCGTTGATCACAGCACCCGTTTCCGCGGCGATAGCGATACCAGTGCCGTTTCCGCTGGCCGTGTTGTCTACGATTCCGGTTGGAACTGTTCCATTTGGATTGTCTGCATTCAGAGTTGATCCGGCGTGGGCCAGAATGTTCAGGCCAACCCCGCTGTTGTCTGCAGCACTGTTGTCACGGACCAGAACGCTGGCCGTAGTTCCCCCGGCGATGCTGAGGTCCAGACCGTTGTCCGATACACCCAGGAGACCGTTGAACTGATTGTTGTCGAGAATGACGCGACCGCTTACGTTCTGCAGATCTGCACCGACAACGTAGTTAGTGAACGTATTGTTTGTCAGGTTAACGTCGGTGATCGGGAAGGCGTTTGACACGCCATTGCCGAAGACCGTCCCGGCTGCGTTCGACGCGTCGAAGCGGAATCCGAGAATCGTGTTGTTGTTCGCAAGGTGAACTACGCTGCCGCCGGCCAGCATGTTTGGATCGGAAACGAGCGGTCCGAGTGGTGTTGGGTTGAAGACGTCAGCAGGAATGATGCAGTTCGGAGCGATCGTGTAGGCTTCCAGTGAGGACAGCAGCACCTGGTCGTCGAACAGGTTCAGGCCGCCGTTGACGGTCAGGTTGGTTCCAGAGTCGTCGGTTCGGGGGTCAACTCGAATGATGTCGACACCGGCGTTGTTGGCGATTGCCGCAGCCTGCAGAGTATTGAATGGGCTCTCGTAGGTGCCGTTCCCCGCAGCTGTCGCGTTCGGGTCAACATGGATCATGTTGTACGCTACACCGGTTCCTGCATTGATCAGAGCTTCCGGAGCCACTACAGAGTCGATGTGGGTCTGGATTCGGTTCTGGCGATAGACCGGATCCATCAGACGCTCAGGCGTTCGGCGAGGCTTCAGGGTTCGGCGATTGCGGTAGTTTGGAATTTCGTACTGCAGGCTGACCCAGGCGTTCGTGTCGAACTTTTCGTCCGTGGTCAGATAAGTGTTTACAGTGACGTTCTGTGTGATCAGAGCTTCCCATCGGACCTGGAAACCGGTTGTGTCGCCACCGTCTCCGTTGGTCAGATAGTAGACCCCGGGATACATGTTCATGCCGTACCGACCCAGCAGAGGCAGCGGACCACCGGCTTCGAAGTCGAAACCAGAGTAAGCATTCTCCTGGACGTTTGTTCGCATCTTGTAAATACTGTTCCCGCTCAGGGCCAGGTTTGGAGATACCGAGCTGCTGATCAGTGCAGAATCGGCTCCGAGCACGAAGTAGGCATTACCGCGGAAGTCGATGTACTTACCCAGAGATTCGAAACCACCGGAAACGCGAGTCCAGTCGCCGTTGCCGTAACCTTCGTCGTAGTCGAAGAATCCGTTCCAGCCAAACACGCGGTTTCTCAGTTCATCGTAGTTACGATACACAGCACCGCCGTTGAAGACCGGGTTACCGTCGAAAGTGACGGACGCCGAAAGGTCTCCGAGCAGCACCGTGGTGTTTGGCACGATGTGGTAAGGCACTCGAGCGTTGAATCGCTGGTAGCCTTTGCCGTATCCCAGACCATTGTCGAGATTCGACTCGAACATCATGATCGGGCCGAACGGCTGGACTGGCTGATAGCCAATTCCCGGCACCACAGCGGTAGCCCCCATGGATCGCTCAAAGTAAGGAGCGAAATTGCCCGGCTGAGGATACGGTCCCGGAGGAGCCTGCATCACCGGTGGTGACTGCACCGTGGCCACGCCAGGATTGCCCACAGTATCCGGTGCTGGGACCGGAGCTGTGCCTTCCTGCGTGAACGACGACATGCGGACAACTCCCTCATCCCCGACGGAGATGTTTGCCGCCGTTATCAGAGCGATGCTGCTGACGATCAGGGAAGCCGTGGCAAAGATTCGTGTGGGTTTCATCGATTGTTCCGATCGAGCCGTATTAACGGATTGTGCCGGATGCGCCGGCAATGACGGTTACTCTTTCGATCGGTCAGTTGAATCCCCTGGATTGAGTTAAAATGTGAAAGATGTACGGATCGTTCCGAATCTACCAGTCCTGCGGATCGCTCCGGTCCTGACGCTTCTACCACTTTTGCGACCGATGGATCGGCAATGTCTGCCGCTCACGCACGCCCGATGGCACGCTCAGCCGAACTTTGCAGGTTTTCCCCCACACGGGCCTGGTGAAGGGGAGCTGGAACTGCCTGTCGCTGTACAGCCTGCAGAATCGCTAATCACGTTTCATTCGATGCACCCTGGCTGGCCGTTTCGGCAAAACATGCCGATCGCTGTCAATGCGGCAAATTGTGCCGGAGTCTGACGGCGATACACAAAGCAGCAAAGCCTGTATTTATGCCGGGGAAGGCGAGCCTCGGCGAGTTACGTCCGGTCCTCGATCCCTGTTCGCTGATGCGGTTCCCTGGCCGAGTTCTCCCACATCCGGTCAACCCGTCACTCAGGCTCAGGCCGGGTTCTCTGTTACTCAGACATTCACATTTGTCCGCGCTGCAGTTTCGGCGCAGCTTCACAGGAGGTTCTCCCTTGAGCGGTTCAACCACAACAATCCGTCGTCCCCAGAATCCGGAGATTCGGGGTGTTCGCAGCTTCATCTGGCTGTCCATGCTGATGTCGCTGGGTGTCGTGTTCTTCGGTATGCAGCTGATGATGGTCGGTCCTCTGAAAGGCCGACTGGACGGAATTCAGACTCGTCTTGAACAGTCTGAATCCAACATGAGCAAACTGGTCGCTGCTCGCGACTCGGTCTACAAGACGAATGATCTTCTGACCAGCCTTCAGGATCAGGCTTCTCGCATTGAGTCTCTGAAGAAGAGCATTACTGACATTCAGAATCTTCGCAATTCCATCCAGAAAGAGGCAGAGTCCGCTAATGTCGCTCTCGCTGCACTGGACCGCATGTCATCCATTCAGGACCGCCTGATCAACGGCCAGCAGATGACCGTTGACGCTTCAAATCGCCTGACAGCCATCGAACAGCTACAGAAGGCGATCATTGATGGTGCTGACACAACCGAAGTTGCTTCCAATTCTCTGGAAGGCCTGGTTGCTCTTCAGAATCGACTGATCGCGTCTTCCAATGGTTATGAAAAGGCCAGCGAAGGCGTGGCTCACATGACGGAACTGTCGCAGAAGCTTGTGGCCGAAGCTGATCAGATCGATTCCGCTGCTCAGAAGTTCAACGAATTCGTTGCTCTGCGAAATTCAGTGACCACAGCCGGTGCCGACATCGAAGTGGCTCGCAAAAACGTCGCTGACCTGGCGGCTCTGAAGGGTGAAGTTCTGGCTGCCGGCGATCGAGTTCCAGTGGCTCAGGAAAATGCCCGCACGCTGGTGGCGCTGAACGACAGCCTGAGCAGCGATTCCCTGAAGCTTGATTCTTCCCGCCGCAATCTGGATTCACTGATTACGATGGAATCCATGCTGTCAGAGCGAACCGGTCAGGTTACAGAAGCGATCCAGAACCTTGAAATTCTCGACGACTTCCGCACTGAAGTCGCGGGCCACGTGAAGTCTCTGGATTCGCTCCGCCGCTCGATGATGGAAATCGCTATGATGGAATCGACACTGGGCCGAGTCGCTTCAGTGGTTGAGCCTCTGACTCAGATTGGCAACCTGCGACGTCTGAGCGATGATGAAGTTCGTGAAGCGGCTCGAGTCATCCTGGACCGACGCATGACACGATTCTCTTCCTCAGAGACCGGTGAAACGGTTTCCAGCGATGCAGCGGCCACGAATGTGAATATGGACAGCGAAGCCGGAGTTCCACTGCCACCGGAAGCTCGCAACTAGTTCACAGACGCGTCGTATCCATCCGCAGGTCCTGACTTGCAGATGGTGAGATCAAAACACAAAGAAGCCCTGCCGGGAGAACCTCGGCAGGGCTTTTTTTGATTGGGGAGAGTCCAGGTTGGTTCCGCCTTCGCAACGGCAGGCAGGAACGCTACTTCTGCGCCAGCAGGTAGATTCCCAGGACCGCAAGGATGGCACCGATGACCGCAAACGTGATTTTCCACGGACTGTAGGGCCGTTCGCCCTGAACTTCACCGGTCGCTGCGTTGATGAAGACCTGATACACCTTGCCGTGGTAGCGGTATGCCATCAGCCATGTCGGCAGCAGAAGATGCTTGAAGGTGATGGCATCATACTGACTGTTGACCGAGTGAATCTGTTGAGTATCGCCGCCAATTCTCTGGCGAACTTCTTCGTGAATCGCTGCATCGATTCGGGATTTTGCGTCGTCAAAGCAGGCATCCAGTTCCATGTCATAAGTACGTGCCAGAAAGCCGGCCAGCATCTGCTGATCAAAGGGCATCACTTTCTGCAATGGCCATGGTTCCAGTTCCAGCATGAAATCCCGGCGAAGACCTGTGTTGGCCAGGACCAGCACATCATCGAAAAATCGCTGGAACTGCCCGCTTGCAGGATACCAGCGAGTTCGCCGCTCGGTTCGACGATTCTTGCCGTCGCCGACGGTCACGTAATAATGCTCACCACGCTGCCCGGTGTAGGCAGAAAACGTCATCGAATCGAACGTGAAATAGGACAGATAAACGCCGCTGAACTTGCCGTTGGCTCCGTCTCTCAGAAACTGATTCGGAGCAAACCAGCGAGAACGGACCCACTCCTTCAGATTGCCCTGAGCATGTTCTTTGTCGATCTGAAACGGAAGGACTCCGTCAACCGGAATTCGTCGTTCGGCCGAGGTGTGAGCGTGCTCCAGCTGAACGGGAGCGTCGCAGTACGGGCAATGAGTACTGGTGAGAGTTCCGTAGAATTCCACGTTGCCGCCGCACGATTCGCAGCGCAGTTCCTTATGAGTCTCTTCGATGGCTGCCGCTTCCGGATCGCCCTGCAGCTTCTTCTCTTTTTCTTCCTCACGCCATTCCCGAAGTTTCAGGAGCATGGCGTGAAAATCCTGCTCCTGCATTCCGGCTTCAGACGGCGGCTGAATCTCTTTGACAAAGCCACAGTAGGGACATTTCAAAGACTGTTCGCCGATGTGAAATTCCAGATCCGCACCACAGGACTCACACGGAAAAACTCGGCCTTCGCCGGAATCGAATGTTCGGCCCGCCGCACCGGTATGAGCCTCTCGGGGACTCTGCTTCGGTGCATCCATCGACGAGTGATTTTCTGGCTGCGAATCTGAGGGATCACCGAACGCTTTGGCCATTTCAGGAGCTCTCCCTGACCTGAAAACTGTACGAGGAAAACAGCAGAGGACTTCTCGCCCGCGACCCTGATCACAGGCGAAAAGTTCCGATCACATTCATCCGCTGTTCGCGGAACCTATGGAGCTGGTACAGGAGGAGGAGCTGGTGGTCCAAAGGAACCGGCGAGCTGAGGTACAGTGCCGGCGGCCGCCCAGTTTGCCATTCCGGCCGTCCAGACCAGTGTGGACTTCGTGACCTGGCCGGCAGCAATCGCGGAGGCGATCTGTTCGATCGCGTATGGCCCCTGACTTTGACCATTCACAGCCACATGCCAGGTGCTGGAGACAATCGGTGGAGGCGACGCAGGAGTACCTCCGATGGCACCCGGCTGCAGCATGCGTCCTGCCATTGCCAGACCAACACCAAGGCCGACACCTTCAGCCGCCGGACTGCCGCCCGTTCCGCCGCCAGCGGTCATCGCCTGACCAATCTGGAACTGCTGGAATTTGTTCATATCGCCAATCACACCCATGCTGGTGCGAGTATCCATCGCCTTTTCGACGGCTTCAGGAAGTGAAATGTTGACGATGATCAGCTGAGGAATCTCAAGCCCGTATTCGTCGTCGATCTTTTCCTGCACAGCCTTTCGCAGAGTCTCGCCGAATTCAAGATACTTGCCGGCCAGGTCCAGAGCAGCCACATTCGCCTTTGCCAGTGTTTCCGCCAGCGTCGCAACGATGATCGATCGCAGCAGCTCCGTGACCGCATCCGCGCCGAATTCCTGATCCGTGCCAACCAGTTCTGTCAGCAGTGCCTTCGGATTCGTCGCGCGGATGGCGTAGGTTCCAAACGCGCGGATTCGGATTGGTCCAAACTCCGGATCCCGCATCATCACCGGATTCGGAGTACCCCACTTCAGGTCCGTCAGCTGCTTGGTGCTGACGAAATAGACTTCCGCTTTGAACGGACTGTTGAAGCCGTACTTCCAGCCCGAAAGCGTGCTGAGAATCGGGAGGTTGTCGGTCTTCAGTTCATGATGCCCCGGTTCGAACACGTCCGCCACCTGACCACGATGGACGAAGACCGCCATCTGGCCCGGTCGAACGATCAGCTGCGCACCATTCTTGATTTCATTCTGATAGCGAGGAAACCTCCAGACGAGCGTGTGCTTTGAGTCATCCACCCACTCGATAATGTCAATCAGTTCGTTACGGAGCTTGTCAAACAACCCCATTGTCGAATCCCCTCTCCAAATCAAAAAACGGTGTCAATCCGAACCTGTCGCGGCGTGTTATACCAGACGCACCGGTCTGTTCCACATTGGCAACAGTCTCCGGAACTCTGAGAAACCGCAGCGAAGAGGCCAGAACGACAACCGGTCCGCATGGATCAGGAGATTTTACTCGCAACGTCGATTTTCGTCGTTCGCTTCCCAGGCACCACCGAACGCCAGACGATTGAATCTGCCAGCGCATCCTCGACGCTGCACACCCGATCAAATCCGGCTTCGACCAGTTCAGTGTCGACGTTCAAACTCCCGGAGTTCAGTTTTCATGGCGAGGGACTCCGTATGCTCCTGGCTTGGGCTTCGAACTTTGGGTCAGCGATTTGACTCGCGGCACCGCCGACGTCATCAACCAGACAGTTCAGGCTCAGTCATTTTTGGCCTCCTTGCCAAACGGAAAGTACCGCGCCTTTGTCGGACTGAAGGAGCCTGGCGGTCGCACCGTGTGGACCTCGGCAAAGGAATTCACGGTTGCCACGAACTCACCACAACTGATCAATGCGATCGTTCAAAGCACGACAGCGGAACCGACATTTCGCTGGACCGGAAGTTCAAAGTTCAGCTACCAGGTCTGGGTCGCAGATTTGAACACAGGCAAACGAGTTCTCATGGAGACGGTCGTTGGGAAGACTGAGTGGTCTCCGACGAATCGACTGCCGACAGGACGGGATGCAATCTGGGTGAGAGAACTCGTTTCCGAAACCGTTTCCACCAACTGGTCTTCACGACACGTTTTCATTTAGCTCGAACCAGCGATGGAAGTAACCGGCCGCCTGAATCTCGGATTGAATCAAAGGCCAACGATTTCGTGGGAAGGCAGTCTCGGTGATCGGAACAACTCTGGCATGGACGGCAGTGGCGACAGCGACCGAGTATGAAGGAGGAGCAGCCGCGAAACGTGCAAAGATCCTTCACAACCCGTCAGTGAAAGCCACGATCGTGACACTGCCCTCAGATTTTCCCAGGGGGCTTTATCGAGCATGGGTTCGAGCCATCATGGCGGATGGAAGCAGTGTGTACATCGGCCCGTGGAGTGCGACGACGGAGTTTCGAAAAGCCTGATCACGCCAGCTCGTAGTGGAACTCACCAGAGTTCCCATGGCCTCTCGTAGTGGAACTCACCAAAGTTCCCATACCGTCCGCCAAATGGAAAGCAGGCCGCGTGCGCATGCACCGGCCTGCCTGTTGGAATCAGTTCACAGAATCCCCGCGCAGCGTTCGTCAGCGGGAAAACTGTTCAGCGAGCGATTAGATCACGCCGCCGTGGACACGGTAAGGAGTCCCCATGTCTGGGAGGTCAAGGCCCCAGATACGTTCCCAGATTTCCGGGATGTGGCGAAGGCTTTCTGACTGATAGATCAGTTGGCGTGCTCGCACGTCAGGGTTTGGACTCCAGATCGGCATAGCACAGCCTGCTGTCATTGCAGTACACGCCAGCAGTAGACCTGCCATCAGTCGATTTCGAATCTTCATCGCAACGTCCTTCCCTGGACCCGTTGATCCGCCTAAAGCGGCTGCCACATGTTCGGAAGAAAGATCAGAATCAGGAGCTGTTCCTGGTCGTCAGCATTCGCCGACAGACATTCACTCCAAAACCATGATCTGATGCGATGAAGAACTCTTGTCCGTACTCTAGTGAGACACGCTGTTTCCAGTCGGAGGAATCAGGCCAGCGGCTTCCGCGGCGGCTCGAGCAGCCTCACGCTCCTCCAGCTCGCGAACCTTCGCTTCCATTTCCTTACCCGGCTTGAAGGTCACCACAAATTTTGCGGGGACTTCAACCTGACCACCTGTTCGGGGGTTTCTGGCCTTTCTGGCCGCTCGCATCTTTACTTCGAACACACCAAAGTTTCGAAGCTCAATACGCCGGTCTTCGACCAGTGTCTCCACAATCGCGTCAAAGGTCTTTTGAACGATTTCTTTGGTCTTCAGCTGCGTCAGTCCCAACTCGTCGGAAATCGCCTTCACGATCTCTTTTTTGGTCACGTTTCGAGCTCCCGAACTAGAGTTAAGTCGAAAACAGCTGGCTTTGGAAAACGATCCAACTTTATGCACTGTCAGGACTTACTGTCAAGGTCCGAGATTTGAGACGGAGCAACTTCGACGACGGATCGGCCCGATTATTCGGACTCTCCGCATCGCATTTGATCCTGGCTTTCGAGTGAATTGTCAAAGAACAGGTACGCTTCGGACAAAGTCCAGCGCACATCCGGTTTATCGGACCGCTGAATCCCGTGCTTTGAGGAAATTCGTCAAAATCCTCAAACTTTACCAATGGTCACCCTGCCGAATGATCCCGCAACTCTGCCCTGCCTCCCCGACCGCAAAAGCAATACAGCCCTTTCAGACCGAATTCATCGACCCACGTGCATTTGGCACATTGGATGCTAAAACAGTGTTCTGTGAGAAATCTTCACGGGATTTTACACAAGTTGCTCAGTAGTCAGGCACGGCTGCCTGGAATTTCAGCTTTACTGCCAGGATTGGCTGGAGGTTGAAAATCAGCAAACGGGGAGTCTCGAAATTGGGTGTCGACGTCGGCACCCCCCGAATCCGTTCCATGAGGGAGCTTCTGCTGTGGGAAGCAGAGCAACACGGTGATTCTGAATGGCCGAAGCAGTTTGGGTCAGAGGAAAACCGAAAGTCCACAGTTATTAAGGTTTACGGGAGGAGTTAGCAGAGCATGGCGAAGAAATCGAAACTTGAGTACATCTGGCTGGACGGCACCAAACCCACGCAGGTGCTGCGTTCCAAGACAAAGATCGTGAAGGACTTCGGCGGTACTCTTGAAGAATGTCCAGTTTGGTGCTTCGACGGAAGCTCCACCAACCAGGCTCCAGGCGGTTCATCAGACTGTTTGCTGAAGCCAGTTGCAATCTTTACTGACCCAGGCCGTCTGGACGGATTCCTGGTCATGTGCGAAGTTCTGAACCCAGACGGTTCAGTGCACGATTCCAACGGTCGCGCGACGATCGACGACGACGATGATGATTTCTGGTTTGGCTTCGAACAGGAATACTTCCTGTGGGATCGCGAAACCAATCTTCCTCTGGGCTTCCCGATTGGCGGATATCCTTCCCCACAGGGTCCATACTACTGCTCCGTCGGTGCGAAGAACGCATTCGGCCGAGAGATCATCGAAGAACACCTCGACCTGTGCCTCCAGGCTGGCCTGAATGTCGAAGGGATCAATGCGGAAGTGGCGACCGGCCAGTGGGAATTCCAGGTCTTCGCAAAAGGCGCTAAGCGTGCTGGTGACGAAGTCTGGGTTGCTCGCTACATCCTCGAGCGAACTGCTGAAAAGTACAACGTCTCCATCAACTGGCACTGTAAGCCGCTCGGCGACACCGACTGGAACGGTTCCGGTATGCACGCCAACTTCTCAAATAACGTGCTGCGAACCTGTGGCAGCAAGGAAACCTACGAGAAGATTTGTTCCGCATTCCAGCCGCGAATCAAAGAGCATATTTCTGTTTACGGTGCAGACAACCACATGCGTCTGACTGGCAAGCACGAAACTCAGTCGATCGACAAGTTCAGCTACGGCGTTTCTGACCGAGGTGCTTCGATCCGTATTCCGGTTGCGACCGTCCAGAATGGATGGAAGGGCTGGCTGGAAGACCGACGTCCAGCGTCCAATGCCGACCCGTACAAGGTCGCTGCTGAGATCATTCGAACTGTAAAGACAGCCAAAGTCTAGTCCTTACAGTCGGAGAATTCTCCGCTGAAATCAGAGGAACATCGAGCCAGTCATCCCGAAAGCTGCGGTTCGTCCGTCGATTTCGACGGTGACTGGATTCGGGAGTCACTGCTGGTCGGCGGAGCAATCTGTCGATCAATCCTCCCGGGCAGTCCAGTGGAAACGCTGGACTGCCTTTTTTGTTGGCTGTCCAGCGATCCAATCGCTCGTCGGCTTCCGACCCCTTCGCCTCACAAGCTGCACCTTTGCGACCCAGTGTCGCGTTTCGCTCCGTCGAACGAGGCGAAATATTCGACGGTAGCATCTGCGGGCGGGCAACGACTGAGGACAGTCGTTCTACTGCAGCGAAGCGTTGATGACCAGCACTCGCCGATTGAGTGTCTCAATGTGATGGATTGCGTGCCTTCAACTGCTGCTCGAGATGCTCGGCCATGGATTGCAGCTGGGTGAGGTCGCAGGCGGAAAACTCTTCGTTCGTCCAGACTCGCTGCCCGAGGATCTTCTGAAGCATGCAGATCTGACCTCGGACTTCCCCTCTGGCCTCCCCAATCTCAATGCCCCGGGCTTCACCGATCTCAATACCGCGTGCTTCACCGATCTCAATGCCCCGGGCTTCGCCAATCTCAATACCGCGGGCTTCGCCGTCCAGTCTTGCCTGGATCATCCGGCCTTCTTCGTCGCGCTGGTGTTTCAGTCGAGCCTGATACCCGATCATTTCCTCTGCAGTTTGCGAGATCATCTGAAGGACTCCAAAGGCTTCATGAAAAACTCTGTCGGGAAACATGCGAGCAACATCTTCCAGCGTCAGTTCGTGAACCTCCCGGAGGAACCACATCCACTGTTCCGCCGGCGATGCATTGTAAACACGGTCCGAAGTGACCTGAAGATGATTCAGTTGCAGAAGGTGGATTTGCAGATCATCCGTCAGAGTCAGGTTCAACGACGCTTCACGCAGACGAAAGTCCAGATGCAGTGCCTGAGGAACAGCGAACAGTGCTCGCGAAAGCACGCAGATGCTGATCGACGGGCAGAGTTTCGAATAGCTCTGACCTTCACTCAACTGGCTGGCATACGACGACGCTGCGTAGTACGCCAGCCGCTGAGCCATCCCCGTCGGCAGCGACGTCTGCATTTCAATGTTCAGTCGCCGCCCGTGTTCGTCCGTCGCAAGAATATCCAGAACGGCCAGCTTGTCGTCGTCCGATTCCTTGTTGAGAATCGGATTCAGGAAGGTCACCTGAGTAATCTTCGCCTGCCCCACCAGAATGGCGTTCAGGAAGTGCATCGTGATTCCGGAATGCTCCGGGCTTCCCAGCATTCGCTTGAACGCATAGTCGACGAGCGGACTAATTCCGATGGCCATGGAAGTCTCTCAGTGATGTAAATTCAAGGTGTTTCGACAAGGCTGGCCGAGTGATGATCTCAATCGTACTCGGGGCAATATTCCTGCACGTACTCCGTTTTCAAGTGTTGACTCGATTGAGATGTTTCCGCAAGGGCCGGTGCCCTGGAATCACCACGCTGTCCCGTCGGCTTCCAACGCTCGCGTCAGCGTCGCAGTTCGTTACGTCGAACCAGGCGAATCGCTCCACGGTTGCGTGACGAGGCGGGCAACGACTGAGGGCAGTCGTTCTACACTGCGGCTATTTTCCGTCACACATTTTTTGTCCGACATCCAGTCGTAATCAGCAATTCAAATCCCGCCTGTTCAGCCGTGTCGAGCAGACTCCCATTCGACAGATCCGACCAGCCTTGTTCAAACGCGGTCGCGACGTCATGGTCAGGGAGTTGACGACGCAGGGGAACAGGCGTCCCCTGATCAAACAGAATCCTCATGCCGCGCCCGAGTTCGTCAGTTGAAGGACTTCATGGTTCAGGACGCATTCCACGTCTTTGCGGCTGACCCCTGGAAACCATTCCACAAACTGGTCGACTGTGGCCCCATCACGGAGGTTTTCGAACAGAGCCGCCACGGGGACACGTGTGCCCCGAAAGACCCATGCACCGCCAACCTTGTCCCCGTGCATTTCCACTGCATCGATTTGATCCCAGTTTCTGTCCAACACTTTTCTCCCGTCCGATCGGATGGCAGCTCAACCACAGATCAATCAGATCACTATGCCCTTTGCAGTTCTCAACACACTGCTCGCCCCCACTTTACCAGTGAAAACCGGGCCTGTCACGTTGTTTCTCAGAAGGCAGCGTTCGGAATACCGTCGCATCCGAAAACAGTGAAATCAAGAGCTTCTTTATGCACTGAACGGTTCCCCACCGGCATCCGACCTGTGCTACCGAGAGTCGCGGTTCGCTCCGCCGAAACAGGCGAAATATTCCACGATGGCATCGACAGTCGTTCTACACTCCGACTATCTCTGTCACCATTTTTGTCCGATATCCACGGCCACAACGGGCTGAGCTCCGGTGCGGGCAAAAAGATGGTGGGGAAAAAATGATGGGCCGCTTGCGCTGTATTCGTGTGAATTCGCGTCCATTCGCGGTTCACAAATGCGTTTCAAACGACCAAAACGCACACCGGGAAGCTGACGCATCACGCTCGCCGAGTGGAGTTGCCGGGTAGCACGCCTGAAGGGCGTGTGCTGCAGGCGCCGGAAGCCGATGAGTGCATGCGGTATTGCCGGAACACGGTGCACTGGAGCGAACGCGCTTCCACACCGGCTTCCGACCGCTTCGCGGCACAGGCTTCACCTGTGTTACCCGGCAGGAGCGTAGGCCTCTCCTTTTTCAAACGGCGGTTCTCTAGCGAGTACTGGGAGAGAAGAACTCCGTCGCTGCTTTCTGAACAGGGCGGGAGACTGGTTCCGACTCTTCAGTGTTGACAGGAGCCTCAGTCACTTTGGCGGCTTCTTCCGTGGGAGTCTGCAAACGAACGAATGCCCAGCGCTTTCCCTTTGGATCGATTCCCGTTGCATACTTCTCGGTCAGTTCCACATCCGCAGAGGATGCTTCTGGTCGAGTGATCGTGATCTGAAGCATCTCGCCGTCCTGGCTGATCAACTGCCATGTTCCTGAACCAAGGTTCTTTGGAACTGGAAGGTAGTCGACATCGGAATTGTCGTTCGATACAACGGGCTCACCGGAGGTCACGGTTGCCGATGGTGTTTCGAGTGACTCTGTCTGTGCCGAGTCCGCTGCGGTGCTTTCCTTTGACTCGGTGGCCTCGTCAATGACTCGAGTTTCCGCGACGACGTTGTTCACTTCCACTTTCTCGTCGATAAACAGCTCCGGAGAAATCGGAGTGGTGGATCGCTCATGAGGAGCCAGCGCACTTCGGCTGAGAAACAGCACGCGTTCGGCTTCCCAGTGCTCTGACGTGTGCAGGTTCTCCGGAGGTGCAGCTTCCGTCACAGCTGTGTCATTGCCGATTTCGGTCGTTGACGAGTCTGGCGATTCAGCCTTCGCTACTTCGGTGGACGCAGGTGTCGAGTCTTCCAAAGTCTCCGTGAAAACAGCATTGTCCGGCTGAGATTCTGAAATGACGCCTGGTTCCGGAAGGACAACTGTTTCCGTGGCAGCGATGGGTGTAGATTCTGTCGGTTCGGTAAGCTTGGGTTCTGTGACTTCGATGGTGCTCAAAGCGGTGGTCGCGTCTGTGTGCGACGTCTCTGCAGGCTCATCTTTCGCGTCCGGAGTTTCTGAGTGCTGAATTTCAAGCGAGTGAATGTCGGTCACAGGGATTGTGGGTATGACCTCGTGAAGATGCTGCTCGATCACGGCATCGTCCAGCAACGGCAGAGAATCGCTGATCGGGAGATTGCTGAGTACGTCCGAGGCGACAATCGGAGTCGGGGACATCGCCGTCGCATCGGGATGGGCGGGCAGCGGCAAGTGCCATGAAAGAGGCTGAGGCGCGTGCGCAGGTCGGACTGGCTTTCCCTGACGATCGGCATCCCAGATCGCCATGAAAGTAAAGACAACCAGCACCAGCAGTGACAGACGAGCGTTCATGGGTTAATCCTTGCAGAGGAATTCCTCTGACTGAACCATTTCAGCATGCCACGACCTCATCCCCTGCGCGCGGTCACGCGAAACTCGAAAGTTGTATCGGCGCTGTAATCGTCTGAAACGGCGTATTTTCGCAGGCCGTTAGGGAAGGCTGGCGAAGGCGGAGAGAGAGCAAGGACAATGCGCGGAGTATCAATTGTCCCGGATTGTCGGTTGAGTCTGATCGTGCCGACCGGCGGATGGGCAGATCATGAGAATACTTCGACGCCCGGAGACTCGGCCGCAAGTCACATCGGTGGCCTGCCTGCTGAATCAGTCGAGATTCAGAGTTCTGACGATGTCCCACGGCTGGTGGTCTGTCTGCCGTATCAGCGTTATTTGGCGGAACACGATCGTAAGTCCGTTGTTCAGCGGAGCCGTGTTTTCGATGGAGTTGCCCGGGGCCTTTGGGTTGCGAGGATGAGCCAGAGTGATGTGGGGATTCAGCTGCTTCGCCTGCAGTTCCGGAAACATCACACATCGAAGCGCTTGAAATTCGACTATTCCCGACGTGCAGGGCATCAGGATTCCGTGATCAACAGACGAGACGGGCGGCCCAAAGATCAACTGGAGCGGCGAGGACTGCCCCTTCGCTCGCATCAACCGGCCGGAGAATTCTTCCGCCGTCAGCAGCGGCAGCTCGTCATCCCGCACAAGTGTTACGTGGGCGGCTATCAGCGAGGCCTGAACAGGATCAACGACCCTGCGTACGCCTTCGATGATCGCTGAGGCATCGTCGGGTAAGAATAGTGTAATCTGGTAACGCTGGCGATTTGTCATTTTGTTCGGGCAACAAAAAAAGCCGTGCAGGATTGCTGCACGGCCTTTTTGAATTTGTCAGGCAATGAATCACTCAGTGCCGTGCTCTTCGTTGTACGCGAAACACATACGAATCAGATGAGAGACATTGTCAGCTCGCATCTTGTCATTGATTCTTGCTCGGTGAGCTTCCACAGTCTTGGTGCTGACACCAAGTTCTGCAGCGATTTCACGGCTCGACAGCCCTTCAACAACATGATCCAGAACCTGGCGTTCCCGTCCGGTCAGTCTGTTGATGCTCTCTTCTGTGTCTTCCAGTTCGTCTTCCAGCACTTCCGCGTCAACATCGTAGTAGAACGCGTAAGCACGTCCGACAGCCTGAATCAGGTCTTCAACCTTGACTGGCTTGCAAAGGAAGTCAAAAGCGCCGTTCTTCATGGCTCGCACTGCCATTGGAACGTCTGCATGCCCGGAAATCATCACGATCGGGAGTTCGAACCCTTCTTCGTTCAGCTTATCCTGAAGCTCCATTCCTGACATCCCTGGGAGACGCAGGTCCAGAATCAGAACACCTGGAACCGGGTCGCGATAATCGCGGTAGAATTCCATTGCTGTCATGTAATCACGGACAGCAATCTTCTGCTCATTCAATGCTTCGACCAGTGACGCGCGAACAGCCTGATCGTCTTCAACGAGGAAGACGGTGAAGGGGCGTCGCTTCTTTGACTGTTCGAACTCTGTCTGTGGCGGAGCCTTTTTCTCGGATCGCCTCAATCCTCGTCGTTTGCGCTGCATGAAAACTTCCTCCGAAAGATAACCTCCCTGCGAAAATGAACGAGGGAATCCTTTCCTATTGTAACTCCAATCCGCCCGGCTCAAGGTAGGAGTTTAGTGGGGGGCGGGAAAGACCTCCCATACTTCCTGACAGTCGGCAGGTGATCCTCTGATCCTCCGCAACTGACAGCTGGCACGCTCATCCTGAGCGTCCACAGATGAGACGAAACGAAAGTCCGGATCTCACCTGACAAGGCGGTCGTTATAAGAGAAGTTCCAAAACCTTCCACCGTCCGTCAGCGTTATTTCAAAATTCCGGGAAACAACTGAAGATGATGGAGAACAATCCCTCCCTTCCCATCACGTTTGTAGGAAGGGAACCGTACTTTTCCATGATCATCCACACAAAAGCGCCCCACTTTGTTGGCACTACTCGGTTTTGAACTTTACGGGCAGGGGCGCGCCAAGCGTGTCCTTGTTGGAAACAAACCCGTTTCCGTCCACATCAACAAAGATGGGATTGGAAACGGCCACCGGATGCTGTTTGCCCCAGTCTGGCCCAACCACGTCGCCAAGCGTCTGAGTCCTGTGACCAGTGACCACAATCAGATGTGCATCTGTGCTCATTTGTATCGTGGCCTTGTGCCGGAAATTCACCGTCTCGTCACTGAACATCTTCGGATTCGATTCGCGAGTCCACGTGAGTTCCGGCGACGACTTGCCATTCACCAGCACAGTGACGATATCGATATCACACCAGTTGGAGGTTTGCACGGCGAGGGAAAGGACTGCTTTTCCATTCGTGACCCGCAAATCCTCGCCTGGACCAGCAACGGTTCGATCGCCGGCTTCCGCTGAAACTTCGAGGAAGGGGCCGTTCGACATGATCAGTCGGCCATTCCGCGAATCCTCCCGAACTGCGTCGCTGTTGATCTTTTCCGGGAGATCTGTTGCCGAACGAATCCAAAGCCTCAGGCCGCCAGAGCCGTGGAAGTTGTAGTGCGAATCGGTGTTGACCACACCGTAAATGCGATAACCCTGATTCAGCAGCTGGAGCCAGTTGAAGGCCGTTTGATTGCCGACTGCTTTGCCATCCACCATTCGAAATCGCGACGGAGAAAGCAGCGGGTCAATCGGGTGAATCTCCATCACGTTCATGATCCCGAAAGATCGCGAATACCCTTCGTCTGGTTTCTGGTCGCCGTCTTTGTCGTAGAACAACCAGCCAACGTCCGGATGATTCTGCTGAATCAGTTTCTCACTGTGATTGTCCCACGCTGCGATTCGTTCCATCTGTGTTTCCGGACTGGCATCGGTTTGTGGTCCGCCACCATCCTGCGTCCGAGCCGTCATCTTCATCGGAAACACGTTCTGATGGTTGAGCGGCAGTGGCGAACCGGTCAGCTCCATTCCCGAAACCGTGGCCATCCGAACCTTTGCGCCGAAGCGTTCCAGATGAGCATCATAGGTGGAAACGCGATTGTGCTCGGTACACGGTGCGAATTCGATATGTTCACACAGCAGATTCAGAACGCGTCCGGCCTGGCTGGACGTGTTGTCTCCGGATGGCGTGCTGTGGCTGTGGAAATCGGCACTGATCCAGCCGTTAGTGTTGATAACTCGCGGCAGTGTCACCGCAAGCTGAGCCGTCTTTCCAGGAACGATCTCCACCTGAGTAAACTCGGCGTTGTATTCCGGACCATGACTGATAATCAGATCGTAGGTTCCCTTCTGAAGACTTACGGTCGCTTCGCCGCTGGGAGTGTAGATCAGGTTCTTCACAAACATCTCACCTGATTCCGGTGCCCAGTTTGGAGTGGGAACATCTCCTGAGCCACGAACTTCGATCTTCGCAGGAATCGGACTGCCTGCTTCGTCCTTCACGATGAACCGCACGTCTCCTGGGGCGTAACCAGCGACATCAATTGCCACCTTTGCCTGACCGGACGGCAGTGGCTGCTTTGCATAGGTCTTGCCGGCAACTTCAGGCTCAACCTGCCATTCACCCGCCGGCAGCCGCACTGATGCCTCGCCCTGTTCGCCTGTGACCACCGTTCCGTAGGCAGCACCGTTCCTTGTCAAATGGAGACGAGCCTCCGCAACCGGCCTGCCATTCGCCTGCGCGGTCAGGGTGGTTTCCGTAAGAGCCTCTCCACCGGGTTTTGACGCCGTCATATTGGCAAGAACCCCAGGAAGATCCTGGTGCACAAAGATGCGGCGTTTCAACACGTAGTTCTCGCCTGGCTTCAGAGTGACGGTCGCCTTGTCGTCCGGCGTATAGGTCAGAATGGATTCACGTGCGTTGCTTTTGCTGACGATCTGGAAGCCCGTTGCTTCCACAGCGTAGGCCTGCTTCCAATAGATGTCGTGAAAAAAGAAGTACTGATGACTGCCATCGTCAGACTTCTGCATCTGTTCCTTCCCGGCGTCAGCCCGAAGATCGTCCGAAAGTGTCAGCTCAACGTCCTTCTTTGTGGTGTTGACCCACTGTGTCTGAAGCGTCAGCCATGATTCTCCGGCACCGAGGCTCCAGGTGACATGCATTTCTGGAAGCTCGTCCGTTCCGGCGGAAACGAGCTTCAGATGCACGGACTGGCGCTTGCTGCCATCCCCCGTCGCTTCAGCGTCTCGCGTGATTTCCACCTTCTCCTGGAAGACTCGGTTTCTGCGAGCCGGGTAGAAGGCGCTGAGCTGATCGCTTTCTGCAGCTCGCCAGGCAAGATCAATCAGGCTTCCCCCCACACTTCGAACGGTCATGTTCGCGTTGCGAGAGGCGAGGGGACGCGCGATGACGGCGGTGATCAGATCATTCTGGAGGACGTAATCATGATAGATGGCGTCAACTTCCTTGCCGGCGGGAACAAGCTGCTCCCAGTTCTCTGCGGTCAGTTCTTCAGCTCGAAGAGTCGACGACGATTGAGCATGGAGTGGGGTTGCTGCTGTGCCAATCCCCCAGGCAACAAAACATGCGAGGACGATGGGATGCGGGCAATGCATGGTGGGCTCCTGATCTGGAAGGAGAGTCGGCAGTCTGGAACACGGTCCAGCCGCCGCCGAAGGTGGAGTTGCATCATTCCGGCTGCCATTCACTTTGGCAAGCAACTGAGCTGCCAGAAGGAACACTGTTTTAGGAGCTCGGTTTCAGCAGGAACCACGCCCTCCGCATTTGGAGTCATCAGCGTCCAGATGTTACCAGAACTTCCACCATGGCTTTTCAGACGCCTGCTGGCTGGTGCCGACTGACGGCGTTTGGCGAGTTTCCTCTTCTGATGGCTTTTGCCCCGGACGCTCTGCGTCCATCCTGCGCCAAATTTCGCTCACTCGCTTTGAACCGCCGAGCAGTTGTGACAACCACGCACCGGGCTGACCGGAAAACTCGGCGTGAAGCGATTCCAGCTCGCTCTTGTCGTTGTGAAAAAAGTACCTGCAGAACTTTCGAACGAACTCACTTCTCGCGTCGGAATGGTCTTCCAGCCAGTCCGCGTAAATCTGATAGGCCATTTCGTCCACAGGATCCGCGGCAATGCTCTCAATGAATGGAACATGGTCCCGAACATTTCCCAGGTGCCGGCGGACGTTCGTCAATACTGTCCGCAACATGTCGTGTGGCGGGACCTGAAGCAGCGCGCTGTGCTGGTGGAAGAACGTAGGCCAGGACAACTCCCAGTCAGATTCCGGAATCGTCAGTTCAGAATCCAGCAGAGCAGCCAGTCTCCTGCTGTCAAGTTTGTCTTCCTTCACGACGGCCAGAAATGCCATCTGAAACAGATCCGGACGAACGGTTCTTCCCGTCAGCAGTAAGTGGGCGTCAAAAAGATCTTTGGGTTCACCTTTGAAGTGCAGACGCAACGAGCCATCTGGTTCCGGCACACAATCGATCTGTCGAACGATCCACGAGAACTTTGCCGCCAGCAGCATCTCTGGGGCATAGGCAAGAAACGATGCCGGCTCGCGAGGGACTCGCGGAAGTTCAATGGTTTCCGTCACGATCTCAGCAAGGCTGTAACTCCCGGCCTGTGCGAGATCAACCTGCATGACTCCGCTGTCAATCCGCGACAGGCCATTGACACTTAGTTCTTCCCATGTCCAGCCGGTGTAACAACGCAGTCCCGGTGTGTCGTATTCCCACAGACTGACTCCGTCCGGCGGGATCGGAATGTCTTCATTGAAATCGATTTGCCGGCCATCGCTGTTGTACAGCGCATACATGCAAAGGGCCCGGGCATGATCCACAACCGACCCGAATCTGCTGCGGTAGCGATCCATGGGGAACCACTCGAGGTCAACATCCCCGGCCGGTCGAGCCGCTTCCCCAAACCAGTGCTTCATCAGAATGCTGCCACGGAGCACAGGAACAAGGTCGTCGTACGAACTGACCGTTGAGTTCAGCGAATGAAGGAACTCCGCATAGACCTCCATCGGAGTCGCTGGTGTTGACGGGTCGGCGGTTGACATGTGATGTCCCTTGAATTCACCGTGAAGCAGACCGCAGCCATCCGTCGTCCAGAGCGATGTTGGAATCGTACACGGCATACTCCGATTCCACTTCGACGATGTGTTCTCCAGCAGCCTCCAGGGAACTCCGCAGTTCCTCCAGTCGTCGATGTGACTGGCAACAGCCGATACCATGTGACCTCAACGTCACAAAACGCTCTTCAATCCCTCCTGCTGTGATTCGGAACGCGTTACGGGAAAGATGGGCACCGTGGTCGAGGCAAAGGGTCAGCAGGTTGCCATGATCTGCCGTGATTTGTCGGCGCAGTTTGATGTGATGTTCAAAATAGTTGCCGAGCGGTTCGTTCGAAGCGTCCTCATCGCTTAAAGGAATTCCCTCATTATCGGGATCGGCTTCAATCTTCAGGCGAATCGGAAGGAACCCGGATTGCTGAAGCTCCTGCGCGCGTGAATTCGCCTCCTGCAGCACTGCCGGCAAAGTAACGGTCCCCCGGCGCCAGGAGACCATCGGCTGCTGGGGGTGAGTTCCTCTGGCCAGCACGATAAAAACGCACTTGCAGTCGTTTGCAACGCACCATTCGTGCAATGGAGCGTGGGAGCCGGAGACTTCCACAGTGATGTGAACTTCAAAATTGCCGCGGTAGTCTTTCATGGCTCTTCGGTGCGGTCGAAATACTGTGACGCTTGTCTCAAAGAGCAGTCGATTTCCTTCTCCTTTCCGAAGTGTCGGTGCGGGAGAAGGAAACCGTGTGTGGGAATCAGCTGATTCCGGGAACGGAATAGTGACGAGCAAACTCGGCGATTTCATTTCGAATGCGATCGAGTCTGCCGGCATCATCATGACTGTGCAGAGCTGCCAGGATCCAGGCTCCGACCTTCTTCATTTCGTCATTCTTCATGCCGCGAGTTGTCAGAGCCGCAGTGCCGATGCGAATTCCGCTTGGGTCCATCGGCTTGCGCTGGTCGTAGGGAATCATGTTCTTGTTGACGGTGATACCGGCCTTGTCCAGAGCATGCTCGGCGATTTTGCCGGACAGGTTGATGGCCGTCACATCGCACATCATCAGATGGTTGTCCGTTCCTCCGGAAACCAGACGCAGCCCGCCCTGCATCAGAACTTCTGCCAGAGTTCGGGCATTGCTGACGATCTGAGTGGCGTAGGTCTTGAAGTCCGGCTTCAGTGCTTCACCAAAACAAACGGCCTTGGCAGCCACGATGTGCATCAGCGGACCACCCTGGATCCCTGGAAACACAGTCTTGTCGACAGCCGCAGCATGTTCTTTTCGACAGAGCACAAATCCGGACCGCGGTCCTCGAAGCGTCTTGTGTGATGTGGACGTGACAAAATCCGCGTGGGGAACCGGGCTGTTATGCACACCGGCCGCAACCAGTCCGGAATAATGAGCCATGTCGACCATCAGCATGGCTCCGACCGACTTCGCAATTTCTGCGAACCGAGCATGATCGATCTCGCGCGGATAAGCGCTGGCACCAGCGACGATCATCTTTGGCTTGTGCTCGCGTGCCAGGCTGGCCACCTGATCGAAGTCAATACGGTGGTCCTCCTGACGAACTCCATAATGAAGAATGCGATACAGCTTGCCGCTGAAGTTCAGATGCATCCCGTGAGTCAGGTGACCACCGTGAGCAAGGTCCATTGCCAGAATGGTGTCACCAGGACTCAGCACGGACATGTAAACCGACATGTTGGCCTGTGAACCTGCATGAGGCTGCACGTTGGCATGTTCGGCTCCAAAGAGCTGCATCGCCCGGTCACGTGCGATGTTCTCAACGATGTCGACATTCTCACAGCCACCGTAGTAACGCTTGCCAGGATAGCCTTCCGCATATTTGTTCGTCAGAACCGTTCCGGCTGCTTCCATCACCGCAGCACTCGTGTAGTTTTCGGAGGCGATGAGTTCGAGGCCGTCGACCTGACGCTTGCGCTCCTGCACAATTGCCTGCCAGATGGATGGATCAGAATTTTGAAGTGCGGACATCGTGACGCTCACTGGACTGCAGAACGGTTCGAGTTGATTCCCGAAATGTGTTGCTGACAGGATTCGAAATGGGACGTTGGACAGGAATTCCGAAGTTCAAGCCTGACGGTCTCTTCTGCGGTAATTTTCGCAGGACGGACGTCAGAGTTGACGAGTCGCTGAAGGACTTTGCTTTCTTATAGCAGTAGATCGGCTGATTGCTACCCTTCACGATTTTCCGACGGTATCTTCGAACGAAAACCGGTCTTCATTCCTTTGGATGAGATCTCACGTTCCTCAGCTGATTTGAGAAACCGGGGCGCACTTGAACGACATTGCAGAACAGGATTTTCTTGCCGAACTGGCCGCCGAACGGGAGGCCGTTCATGGCAATGCGCTGGCTGAAATGGTGGCGGAATCGGCAGTGAACGATTTGCCACTGTCAGGAGAAACCGTCGCATTCACAGGAACGCTGGCCTCGATGACGCACAAGGCCGCGATGGAGCTTGTGGAAAAATATGGCGGTCGCGCAACGCATTCCGTCAGTGGCAGCACCACGCTTCTGATCATTGGTGAGGAAGGCTGGCCTCTTGAGGACGATGGTCGCACTTCGCAGAAAGTCCAGCAGGCAGCTCAGCTTGTGACCGATGGACGCGGGATTCGAATCATCGCGGAATCTGACTGGCTTCAGACGCTGGGACTGGATGATCAGCGTGAAGAAATCCGCCGCGCTCATACCCCGGCAATGCTCAGCCGACTCCTTGATGTTCCCGTTCGTCTGATTCGGCGATGGGCAAGGCTCGGGTTGATTCGCCCTGTGCGCCGTGTCTGCCGTCTTCCGTACTTTGATTACCGCGAAGTTGCCAGTGCCAGGCGACTGGCGGCGTTGCTGGAGGAAGGTGTTTCTCCGGAGACGATTGAACACAGCCTGTCGGAACTGAGCAAGACGATTGCCGGCACCGACCGCACTCTCGCTCAGCTGAATCTTCTCGTGATGGATGAGAAGGTGCTGGTCCGCGATGATCGAGGCATGCTGAATCCTCGCACCGGTCAGCGCTTGCTGGATTTCGAAGGGTCTGAGAAGCCGATGCTGTTTCGTCCGGCGGACCAGACCGAGCACGATGCGTCGGATGATGGGGATTCTTCAGAAACGATTTCCGTTCCATTCCGCATCGCCAGCGATGTGGACGCTGAACGGCCGATGGCCGAGTGGAATGCTGAAGAGTGGTTTCATGAAGCCTGCCGTCTGACGGAAGAGTCGGAACTTGAGTCAGCGGTGAACGCGTTTCGAAATACGCTGTCGCTTCTCGGGGCTGAACTGAACAACATCCGAATGAAGATTGAGTCGGGCGATCATTTCGACGATCAGCTCAGTTTGTTTCCTGATCCGGCCGATGTTCATTTTCATCTCGCCGATGCGTTGTATCGGCTGGGCAAACCGGACGCGGCTGTCGAACGCTACCATTGTGCCATTGAAACCGCCCCGGACTTCATTGAAGCATGGACTCAGCTGGGTTGTCTTCAGTCGGAACAGGGTGATAACGACGGTGCTGAGCAGTCGTTCCGCACGGCTCTGTCGATTCATCCCGGCAACCCGGATGCTCTTCTGCATTATGCTCAGCTGCTGGATCGGACCGACCGGAATTCAGAAGCCGTCGATTGCTGGAAACAGTACCTCCGTTTCGATTCGCGAGGCCCGTGGTCAGAGCATGCTCGCAATCGAATTGCCGGCCAGCTGACGGAACAGGAAAGCCACTCGCACTGAATGCAGACTGAATGCCAAGCGTGATGATCTCAGTTCATCTACTGCCGAATTTGATGACGTCCGAGAAGGCCGGTTCTGCCTCGGTGGCTCACGGTGAATCTGCAGCTGCCGGGATCGGGCCGCGGTTTCCTGACGCAAGCTCCGTCGCTGTTATCATCGATATTCTGCGAGCGTCGACGTCGATGGCCACGGCACTGCAAAACGGCTGTGTCGGAATTCGAGCATGTGCGACTCCTGGAGAAGCGTTCGACTGGAAGGCACAGAGTTCGCCAGGAACTGTGCTGCTTGGCGGAGAACGCGGCGGTGTCCGGATCGATGGCTTTGATCTTGGCAACTCACCCGCAGAATATGACGAACCGACGGTCCGGGGAAAGCAGATTGTTTTCACGACCACAAACGGAACACGTGCGCTGCTTAGATCCGTCAGTGCCGGAACGGTCCTTGTCGGTTGCTTTCTGAACCGTTCCGCACTGCTTGGCAGACTGCGAAAGCACACGGGTGACATTCACCTCGTCTGCGCCGGCACGGATGGAATCATCACCGGCGAAGATGTGCTGTTTGCCGGAGCTATAACGGAGTTGCTGCTAGCGGAGACACCGACGCGGAAGATCAACGACAGTGCCGAGATTGCACGACGTTGCTGGCGAGATGTTACCGGGTCCGACGATGAGGAGTCAGCAATCGAAGCGTACTTCCGAACAACTCGAGGCGGGCTTAACCTGCTCGAGCTGGGTTTCGATCAGGATCTTCATCGTTGCAGCCGCGTTGATACTCTGAGCGCCGTTCCGACGTATGACCATTCCAGCGGGATGCTGAAATAACCCCAGCTGCTCAAGCCTTCAGCCTCAAGCCTCAAGCCTCAAGCGAGCAGGACATCACCAGGCGAAAAATCGTTCCTCCGTTTGTCCGGTCGAGACAGCTCAGCTGTGCTCCAAGTTCCCTCGCACGTTCGCTGGCGACAAACAGCCCGAGTCCGTTGCCATCTTCTTTGCCGGTTACGAACGGTTGAAACAGAGCCGTGCGAATCGAACTCGGTACTCCCGGGCCATTGTCTTCAATGTCGATGACAAGCTGGTCAGAATTTGATCGCTCCGTTCTGACAATCACAAACGCGTCTGGCTGTCCGGCCGTTGCTTCAATCGCATTTCGAATCAGGTTCAGGCAGATCTCGGAGATCGCCGCCTCGGTGGCTTCGATAATGACCGGCCCGGCATGAAATTCCGAACGGAACGAGACATTCTGCTGGCGGGCGAGCGGCTCCATCAGTCGATACAAACGCCCCAGCGTCACTTCCAGTTCGCAGGAGTTCTTTCGATCGTCAGCAGGTCTGGCAGATTCAAGAAGTCGGTTGGTCGTCTGAGTCAGTCGGTCAATTTCGCTGATGATCAGGTCAGCGCTTTGTTTCTGTTCGGAATGTTGCGGCAGTTCTTCGGCGAGGAGTGCTGCAAGTGTTCGCATCGACGACAGTGGATTCCGAATTTCGTGCGCGATCGCTCCGGAGAGTAGCCCAAGCGTTGCGAGTTTCTCCCTCTGAGCCATTTGACGTTCTGCCGCACGTCGCAGCTGTTCGCGACGCTGGTGAAGCAGCCAGGCGGTTAGCTGGTCGAGCAATTGGGACAGCGCATGACACTGCTCTCCGGGAATGCGATCAAGATTGTGACGATTCCCGGCGAACAGGCACGCTCGGACGTTTTCGCAACGACTTTGAAAGACCCCCATCCACTGTTCCTGCTGCAGATATTCCAGCAGTGCCTGGTCGGCATACCCCGCATCCGCAACGGTCAGCCAGCGTCGACTGCCAAGCCGCTGCCGAATGGCTTCAATGTCGCTCGTCCTTTCCTTTTCGCGCGGGAAAGCAATGTGGAGTTCCGATTCCGCAAGCACACTGATTTGAACGCTCTCCACTTCGAGGCACTGATGAATTTCGCGGCACAGCCAGTAGACAAGATCTTCGGTGGACCGACCTGCCTGTTGTGGAAGTTGAACGGAAAGGTCAGTAATCGCTGTTCTCATCGGTCGAATCTGACTGCTGAACAGGTACCGCAGTGATTCGGTGACACGATATCGCAGCGGCGTCCATGCCATAATCAGAGCGACGAACAGAACAATCTCAAGCACAACAAAGTCAAAGCTGGCTCGTTGTCGCAGTGCCGACGTCAGCGGTGCGACGGCAAAGTGATGCAGCCACATCACAATCAGCAATGCAGCGCCATAGACAACCGTTCGTTCAACAATCACCGGGAACAGACGAAAGCGGTACGAAGACCAGACGAACAGCAGCAACGGAACCAGAGGTGACAGGGAGATCAGCAATCGCAGAGCCGGCTCGTTGGGTGATCCAGGCGGAACAAACACGAAGCAAAGCAGCATGATGGAATTCAGTGCCATCAGACCGGCCTGCTGGCGCACCATCGATTTCAGCTGGGGACGGCGAATCTTTGAAACAGAGTTCCAGAAGCAGATGGCCGCCGAAATGTTGGCGATCATCATCCATCCGCTCCATACGTACGGCAGAGTTCCGAGCGAAGGGCGAAACAGGCGTACCTCGCCACTCAGAATCAACTGCGCCGCCGGAAGGAAGAGCAGCACAGGAATGTAGAGCAGAGCGTATCGGGCGTCCGCGGGCGGTCGTGGATCATCTCCCGTGCGAAAGAGCCGAAGTCCTCCGTGAAGAAGACTGCACGGAATCAGCACGAGCCCGGCCACCATCGTCAGCATCGTGGCATCGTCCAGCAGGGAAGCGAGCTGTCCTTCCGAGAATCCCAGGAGACTGTGGCAGAAGTTGCCAAGGTGAAACAGGAATGTCGAGATCACAGACAGCCGAAGCCATACAGGAATCTCCCGCCGATTGACACGTTCCAGCACAATCAGCGTGAGAACCGCATCGATGACGGTGGCAACACCCAGCAGGAAAACCTCAACTCGCTCAACCATGGCAGGATCTTCACCTCGCAGGCCATTCACGGCAAGTGCGAGTCACTGGAATTGGAACAACGATGGTGCGGCACTCGTCCACCGAGGCGATTTCAAAGGCCGGAGGGGACCTGGTCATGGTTAGCTTTCCGTCGATTCCTTCGGGCACCCGGAGAATGCAGGAAAGATCATCGGATCGAACCGGTTGTGATGACCAAAACGAGCTGGAGTGGAAAAATGGTTCATGCCGGATGTGCCGAACTTGGCGACTGCTGAGAATTGACAGGGTGTTGAGTCGTGGAAACACCACTGCGCTCTTCAGGCAACATTCAGATTGCGACCTAGGCTCCCATAGGACATTTTCCGTCACTGGTTCAATGGACGGTGCGCGCACCGGACACATCACATGACTAACAGCTTTTCATCTCCTGCAGAATCCGTCCTGAACGAAATCCGTTCAACGATTGCTTCGTTCGAATCTTTGCGTGCCTCAACCGGGCCCCGCAGGGAAACGACGGATTTGGCCCTGGTCGCTGCTCCCGTTGCGCGCCTGGCGCCGGAAGCTCAGCCATCAGCGCCGATTGCTCATCATTCACCACTCGCCGCGGCAGCATTTCCGGCGGATCTCGATGACGACCTGTTGCCGGACAGTCCTGAAGAAAAGCATCAACGGCCTGTCGAACGGCAAAGTTCCTCTTCCGGCATGACACTTCGCTCCGTCGACAAAGCAGCGAAGATCATGATTGTTGACGACGAACCGCTGAACGTCATGACGTTTCGCCAGCATCTGAAGATGGAGGGATACGAGAATTTCGTGACCACCAGCGATGCTCGCGAAGCTTTGCATCTTCTGCGATCTGAAAAGCCGGACGTTCTGCTTCTCGACATTCGTATGCCCGAGATCAGCGGTCTGGACATTCTGCGAGTGACAGGCCTGGATCCGGTTCTTCAGCACATTCCCGTGCTGATCCTGACAGCGGCATCTGATCCGGCGACTCGAAAGCAGGCACTGGATCTTGGTGCGAGCGACTTTCTGCAGAAGCCGATCGATCCCAATGAACTTCTTCCTCGAGTTCGCAACGCGATTGTGATCAAGAAGCACTATGACATGGCGTCCAGCGAAGCCGCTCGACTGGAGCAGCAGGTGGAACGCCGAACCCGACAGCTGGAAGCAACTCGCCAGCAGCTGATTCTCTGTCTCGCCCGCGCGGCGGAACACCGTGATAACGATACGGGCAACCACGTGATTCGAGTCGGGCGCTACACAGCGATTATCGCGCGACAGATGGGCTACCCCGACAATCGACTGGAAATGCTCGAACAGGCGGCACAGCTTCACGACGTCGGCAAGATCGGCATTCCTGACTCGATCCTGTTCAAACCAGGAAAGCTCGGTCACGACGAATACGATCTGATGAAGAAACACTGCGCGCTCGGACGGCAGATCATCGAGCCAATTTCCGAGAAGGAGTGGAACATTCTGAAGACGCATACTCGCATCGGCGAGAGCATGCTTCATGTTCGATCATCGTCGCTGCTGATGCTGGCGGCCCGCATTGCTCAAACCCATCACGAACGCTGGGACGGCAAAGGGTATCCGCTGGGACTGCAGGGCGAAGACATTCCTCTGGAAGGCCGTATCGTGGCAGTCGCCGACGTCTTCGATGCCCTGTCCAGCAAACGACCTTACAAGGATCCATTCCCACGTCAGAAGTGCTTTGACATTCTGCGCGAAGGACGAGGAACTCAGTTCGACCCGGCCGTCATTGATGCATTCTTTGACTGTGCCGATGAGATTGTCGAAATCCAGCTGCTGCTCATGGATGAAGAAGACCGGATCCCGAAAGGTCAGTGGGAAACGATGGCTCAGCAGAACGCCACCCAGGGCTAGTCATCTTCTGCACAACACAAATCATTTCGATCGGCGTTATCGGTTCAGAATCGCCATCAGCTGGGACACGAACTGACCGCGAGGCATCACGGTTCCAAATCCGGCGGCTTTCGCAGCATTCAGCTTTTCGACGTGAACATGAGGCCCAAAGGCAACGGATCTGGCAAGTACTTCGGGATGCATCATTGCAGCAAGCACAGCCGGGTCGCCGTTTGCCGTGTTGAGATCCAGGCACAGCAGAGTGTCCGGTTTCTGCAGGACAGTAGTCAGACCATCAATGTCGGTGCCTGAATGAAACTCATGGCCGGATGCGGAGGCTGCGCCACTGACTGAGCTGTACAGCATCAGGTCGGTTGAGAACAGCACGATTCGCATGAAGAAGCCTCGAAGACGCTGGCGATGCAGCAGAATTTCAGCAGTAGACCCTGCGATCCGTCAGTGACCTAGAGATCGAGAGACCGTTCGCATGGGTCGGTTTGCCGGTTGGATGACCATCGGATTTGACGAATCCGCAAACCCGGCTGACGATCCCCGCAGCTGACTCAACTGACGCTGAATCTGGTCTCGACGCTGTTGAGCCGCCAGCAGAGATGGGTCGGCTTCCACCGCATCGTCAAAGTACTTTTCAACATGGCGGAGGGAGTTTTCGTAAACGATCACTCCAACATGGTAGCGAGCTTCTGCTTCGTCCACAGCCTGCACGAAATGTTCCAGCGCGGCATCCGGTTGCCCGATGCGAGCCAGCGCTTCGCCCAGTGCAAAATGGATTTCGCGATCGTCTGGATTTGCAACAGATGCAGTGGCCAGAACCTTTGCGGCCGAGGCCCACTGACCTTTTTCTGAGTAGATCTGAGAGAGGTGAATGGCGAGATGGGGCTGCAGTTCCGCAAGCTGAGTCACCTGCTCCAGCTGCCTTGCTGACACAAATCCATCCAGAGCCGGCGAAGGTGCAGGCTCAGAGAGCTGCGGCAGGCGAGACTGATGTCCCGTCTGGGAATTCTGAGGGTCTGCCTGAGCGACGATCAGACATTCCGGCAGAGATTCTTTGAGGCTCCTGATGCCGTCTTCGGTGACACTTGTGTTGATCAGGCTGAGACCACGAAGGTTCTTCAGTTCTCGAAGATGATCCAGTCCTGCGTCTGTGATCGCGGTGTTATTCAGAGACAGATAACGCAGATCATTCCACTGCGAAACTGTCTGAAGGCTGTCGTCAGTGATTGCCGTGTTTGAGGCGTCGAAAAGGATGAGCGTCGTTGGAAGTACACTCAGGCCGGAAGCGGAGATCTTCGTTCCCTTAAGTTTCAGGGCGCGAAGAGTCTGGCAGGAGGACAGTGGTGCCAGGCCATCGTCGTCGACTTCAGTCCCGGTCAGATCCAGTTCCGTGAGAGTGGGAATTGCAGCGACGATTCGGACGTCCTGATTCCCGGCGGATGTGAATGACAGGTCCGCTTCCGTGTATTGCCCCTGACTGTCTGATCGCAGGCGAGCCCCATTTGAAGACAGCGATTCGAGTGCCTGTTCCTGGGTGAGTGGAACGTCGGGCACGGAGTTCATCGGTTCGGAGAATTCCGAAACGGATGATCCTGCGGCAACTGGGGATGACACGACATGTGGTCGCGCGAAGGCTCGGGAGGGCCGAAGTGTGGGTGCAGAGCAGCCAGCACAAATCGATCCCGACAGGCTAAGCATCAGCAGCCAGTAGCGGTGGCGACACGGAGATGTTGGGTGAATTCCAGGCATCCGATTGATTCCATTCTTCGCCAGGTATCCTGCAATCCGGGCAGGGAGGCTCTTGTTAATTCGGCCGATTCGGCGCGAAAGTCTGCTGAAGAACCGGCGGCGACAAAAAAACGGTCCGCCCCTGGTGTGAGAGATGCATTTTCACGGTCGTTCCGAAAGAGCCGGATGTAGGGCACTTGGTGGTTGTTGGATTGGTGTCTGCGACTCCGCAACCACGCCGCTCAGCACTGATGCCCATTCGCCGGAACAACCGTCAAACCCGGTACAACGCGATTACCGAGAACCTGCGTTGCAGAACGTCAACATTCCTCAACCGCCAACCTCCCCTTAATGAGCTAGGTTTACGTGTTCCATTTTGTGAACATCGCTGACATTGCGCCTTTAAGCCGCCAGGTTGACTAACACATGACATCCGAATTTTCTGGAACACTCCGATCCATCGCAAGTCGTCACTGTGTGATCACGGCCTGGCTTCTGGCCATCGGTCTTTCATGGCCTCAATTATCTGCTCAGGAGTCCACTGAAACCACGGTGGAGAAACTGACGTGGGAAGTGCAGGAGAATCGTCCGGAAGGCTCTGTGATCGGAAGTCTCCGCGATGCCTTTCCTCCGTCAACCACATTTGAACTCATCAGTGACCGATCCTCTGACGGCTTCCGCATCGACAGCAAAACCGGAGAGGTGTTCGTGACGGATTCACAGTCACTGAATTTCGAAAAGTCCACAGTCGCAACCTTGTCTGTCCGCGCGGAACAGTCTCTGGTGGAGGCCAGCGACCCATACGCCGCAAAGTTCTCCTCATCACTACTGGAAGAAGGCGTCAGTGCTGAGCAACTGAAGGAACTGAGCCGACGTGCTGCTGTCGTTCGAATCCAGATCCAGATTCTGGACGCTCCGGAAGCACCCGAGCTGACTGAAGCAGAATTCACTGTCAAAGAAAACTCCCCTGCCGGGACCGTCGTTGGAACTGTGAAAGCCACAGATCCCGATCGCCGCGAAACACTCCGCTTCCACATCGCTGAAGGCAATAGTGATTCCGTGTTTGCGATCGACCCGGCATCGGGCGTCATTCGAGTTGGTGAAGGGCACCTGCCCGATTTTGAAAAGGCGTTTTTGTTTGATCTGAAACTCTCAGTGACGGACAACGATGACCTCGTCGGTTTTGGCCGCTGCACCATTCGAGTGACCAATGAAGACGAATCCCGACCAGCGCCTGAAACACGCAAGGTGTCTGAGCCGGCCTTTGTGAAGGGTCCCGAAGCTTCCTCGGAAAATCCTGTGAAGGCGACCGACAGGCCTCAAACTGCTTCGGCCGAACCAGCACCATCGAAAACACCTGCAACAACGACCAGCACAGCAGTTGCCGGGACGACACCGAACAACGGGATCGTGCAACCATGGACAGGGAAGAAGATCATTCCTCCTCCGCCGACCGATGTGCCAATTCCTCGCGATGCCGTCGCAGCGACAACTGATGGTCACGGTGCAGAACGCACATCAACAGGCAGCAGCTCCGGAAACAGTGCCCCGGTTGCGGAAGCCAATGGCTTGACCTCCGGAACATCGGCAGGCTGGAAGCCCGAACTGTCGCTGGCGGCAAACGGGCATGAATCAAATTCGCTGGGACTCGGTCAGTCCGGAAATGCTGAAGCTCCAGGCCAGAACTCGGATTTTGCGTCCGGCACCCCCGGGAGTGCGAACGATTCTCGGTTTGCAACTCCTTCGAAGATGAAAGTGACGACTCCGGAGTCCGGAGTTCAAAAGGCAGCATGGATCCTTGCCATCTGCGTCATTCCTGGCCTTGCGGCTGCTGGCTTTGTCTATTGGAAGCAACGCAGGAATGCTGGTGTCGAAGAAATCCCCGAAGAGGCAACCGAACAGTCGGAGGCCAGCAAGGACGCCGTTGCTGAAACATCGGCGACCGCAAACGAAAGCGTCGATTCGCCGATAGCGGCAACGGTAGCAGAAGTTCTGGAAGAAGTTGCGAAGTCGTCCAGCAGCAAACAAGCGTCGCATGCTGGATCGCAGTTCGACGATGACGGTCCGTTTGATCCGGAGTCACTTCTGTCCGATGAGTACTTTGAGCCAGCTCGGGGAGATAGTTTTCCAACACCGACGGGAAGTTCACTCGCTGGATCGTCTGTGAGTTCCGGGTACGACGATATCGAAGATTCACTGCGTCGAAATTTGTCCGAACTGCGCAGAGATCTTGCAGAGTACCAGTCCGACTTTCATGCGGACGCTCGCCCATCTCACTCGTCGACTTTTGATGTGTCGGCAGAGAGCACTCGCTTTGACGGACCGACGGCTCCTGTGCCTGTCGGCCTGCTGGCGGCTCAGACGACGGATGCCTGGAGTGGACGCAGCCCGCAGAATGCGGACGCCGAATCTGCGGAGTCTGTGATTGCGAATGACGAATCGCTGGTCGCTGTCATGGCAGAGAATCGAACTCATGTCATGCCTCCCATTCCGACCGCCATTCCTGAACTGGATTCCACAGAGACGGAACGCCCGGCGGGAAGTGCTGACGGCGGAGAAACTCCTTCCGCGGCCTCGGCGCTGAGGTCCGAACTGGCGGAGTTGTTTGAGCTGCATTCGAAGTCAGGCGTGTCTCAGGCAACGCCCTTAAATCCGAAAGCGATGGAACCGGAATCCGATGTCCCGGCCATTGACAGCTCTTCAGGCGATGTTGATGACGAACCACAAGCTGCGACACCGTCAGGTACGCCATCTCAACTGGCTGACGAGGAACATCGAAACTCTGTCGCCCGGTATCTGGATTCGCTGTTGCAGAAGAAGAAAGGTGAGGAGACAGTAACTGATCGGCGAAAATCAAATTCTCCGCACAGCGGTCCTGAACGCCGAACGAACGAACCGCAGAAGAAAGCTCCAAAGTCGTTCATTGAATCATACCTCGAACAGCATGGCGGCAAGCTGCCGGAGTCCGATTCCGGTTCCGCTTCCGCTTCATCATCGGCGTCGCCATCCTCGTTGGCCAAGGGGGGAAGTGCATCCGCAGCGGAAGAGCCTGCGGCACCGGTTCTGCCACAGATTCCGCGAACACCCGTAGATGTGAGTTCCATTCGAGAACACATGACGTCGTTTCGTGAAGTCGCAACGCGATCGGTCGAACAGGCGCTGGCGTCCTACCAGATGAAGCAGGTCAAGGGCCGACTGGCTCTTCGCACCATGCTGATCATCGCGCTGGTGTTTGTGACGGGGCTGATCTACGCTGGAAATGCTGCAGGAGTCATGCAGTTCCCGTCACTGAACTACCTGGCAGGTCTCGCCATTCTGCTGGCTCTTGGGGAGTTGTCTCTTCAGATGGTGACCTACTGGAAGACACGCCGCGAAATGACCAGCGCGATTCGAAGTGACGCCGAGCGACGTCCTGAGGAAGCGACAGAAACGGCTGACAGCGAGTCCTGAGTTTTCGGCATCGCCTGATTCTGTTATGACTCTCAGCGTCGCACATTGAGAGTGATTACTGGCGTTGTTCGGATTGTTGGAATGGCTTCGGAGCTGCCTGAAAACCCTGCCCAGCTGGCTCAGTTCGGGCACCTTGAACTGATTGCTCACCAGTTGGTCGAAGGTGTGATGATGGGCCGCCATCGGAGCCCGTTCAAAGGTTCCAGTGTCGAATTCGTAGAGCATCGGGAGTATTACCCGGGCGACGAAATTCGGCACATCGACTGGCGAGCCTTCGGAAAGACCGGCCGCTATTACATCAAAGAGTTTGAAGACGAAACGAACCTGAGGGCTCACCTGCTGGTGGACGCCAGCGGAAGCATGGGCTACGCAGGTCAGCATGTCAGCAAGTTTCAGTATGCAAAAATGCTGGCTGCCTCGCTCGCATGGCTGTTGCTTGGGCAGCGAGATGCCGTGGGGCTTGCGACATTTGATTCGAAGGTGCGCGAACAGATTAAGCCAACCAGCAATCGCGATACGTTTCGACGGATGCTGGAAATTCTGGAAGCGACAAAGCCCGGCGACGATACAGGGTTGTCCGGCGTGATCGAAGCCCTGCTTCCCACGATGCAGCGCCGCAGCCTGATCGTTCTGATCAGTGATTGTTTCGACGATCTCGACCTGCTCGCCAAAGCGCTGCAGAGATGTCGCCATGCGAGGCATGAAGTCGCGATCCTTCGAATCGCCGCGCCGGAAGAGGAAGAGTTTCCGTTTGATCGTCCCACGCAGTTTCGAAACCTCGAAAACCTGGATCATCGTTTGCTCGTGGATCCGACTCGGTTACGCAAGGAGTATCTGCGTCAGTATTCGGAGTTTGTGCGGGGACTGGAAAAGGAATGTCTGTCGCTTGGAATCAGCTGCCATCGCCTGCTGACCAGTGATCCTCTGCAGAAGGCTCTGGGAGCCTGGCTGGCCGAACGCATGGAATCCCGAGGCCCGCGCCGCTGATCGTGCCCTCGCTGCCGGATGTGCAGGCAGTCAGCAAAGTTCCTGGATCGCGGACTTGCAGGAAAGTCATCCTGTTCTCCGGCTCGCGCGCTCCCTAGAATCGTGGGAACTCAACCCTTCGAACGTTTGGAAAAGCTCCGAAGGAGACATTGAAAACGCTTCACTCGAGACGATTCATGACGACGGAATTGTGCCGCCCGGATGTGGCGGACATGGTGCTGCGAGTTTTCGAACGTTCGGTTCATCCGGAACTGATCGAAACCCTGCGCGCGATCCGTATTCAGGTGGGACGGTACGAGGCGACATTGCGGCTCAGTCGTCACGGTCATTCGCTGGAGTTTCGTGGACGTGACTACACGGTGACGGAGATCGCCACAAGTCGACACAATCCTCTGCCGGCCCATCAATGCATGGTGGATCGGCGATTGATCGGCTATCGAACTCATATGATCGACGGACGTGGCGTGCGCTATCATTGCAGCTACCAGCTGGAAGCCGTTCCCGCTGAGATTTACCTTCAGATTCACCGGGAAATGGAAGCAGATGCCCGCAAGTCCACTCTGGCCATCGCCCTGCCTGGTTCAAGTACCGCCAGCCCGTTGTGCCTCAGTTTCCTGCGCAGCGATCTTCTTCCGGAAGGCCTCGTAGTCCACTCCTACCATACATTTCCCGACAATGGTGCGATTCTGCGCATCCAGACTCTGTTCGAGATACTTCCGGAAGTGGCCGAGAGCGAAGCGGCCGCTCCGCCAGATGGTCACGGTTAGCAGCCGTTGAAATGTTGCGCACGAGATTCCCGACTTGCTGCTGACATGTCGAAAGCCCGAACTGAACTGGGCTCAATTGCATTTTGTCGGCAAGGCTTGTGAAATGCGGTGCAGGACTGGTCAGCGGCTGTTGGAGACTGATATTCCTGGCAGAATCCGGAAGGGTTCTTTGTCGCGACTGACCTGTTCGTAACTCCCACATGATCTGGCGAAAGGTTGGATGGAATGATGTCAGGCCACGCTCGAAACTGGTTGATTGTCCTCGCTGCATTTGCCACTGGCTCGACGTGCGTCGCAGATGAGAAGACGGGAACGCTGGATCTCTACTTCATCGACGTAGAAGGTGGAGCTGCGTCGCTGATGGTGACGCCGGAAGGTGAGTCGCTGCTGATCGATTCGGGGTATCCGGACAATCAGGGACGGGATCTGAATCGAATCATCCATGTCGCGAAAACGGTTGCGGGGCTCCAGAGTATCGACCATGCCGTGGTATCACACTGGCACCTTGACCATTACGGGAACCACGCAGCGCTGGAGGCGGCTTTTGGAATCGGCACGTTCTGGGATCGCGGGATCCCGGATGACCTTTCCGAAGACCGCGACTTTCATACTCGCATTGCCGCCTATCGAGCCGCTTCGCAAAACAAGTCCCGCACGCTCAAAGCGGGTGAGTTTGTTCCACTCAAATCCGGAAACACAAAACTGACTTATCGAGTGATGACGGCGAGTCGCGAAGTGGTCACGGGCGAAGGTGAAACCAATCCATTCGCTGACCGGCATGTCGCTCAGGCGGATGATCCCAGCGACAATTCCGCCAGTCTGTCTCTGCTGTTGTCCTTTGGCGATTTTCGTTATCTGACGTGTGGTGACCTTACCTGGAACACGGAAGCAAAACTGATGGTGCCTCGCAACCCCGTCGGGAAAGTCGACCTGTTCATGGTGACGCACCACGGATTGCCGGTCAGCAATAATCCGGCCATGGTTCTCGCGATCGATCCTGTCGTCGCTGTGATGTGCAACGGACCGAAGAAGGGTGGAGCGGAGCAGACGATGAAGACTCTGAAAGAAGTGAAGTCGCTGAAGGACTGGTATCAGCTGCATCGCAATGTCGACCTCGATCCGAGCCTGCAGACTGCCCCGGAGAAAATTGCAAATTCAGAAACGACGGCCGATTGCAAAGGTCAGTGGATCAAAGTGACGGTCGCTCCTGATGGAAAATCGTATTCCGTTCAGGTCGGACCTGATGGTAAGCCGCATCAGTATGAATCTCGAGCAGACCATTAGCCTTCTGGACGCGAAAGGCAACTCGACGCTTTCTGAGTGCAATGCCTAGCTGCCGTTGAACCCGAGCGATCATCATGCGAATACTGCTCATCGCTGATATTCATTCCAACTGGCCCGCTCTGGCAGCGATTCAGGAACGGTTCGACGCGTGCCTGTTTCTTGGCGATGTTGTTGACTACGCGACCGATCCGCTTCCGTGTATCGAATGGGTCCGAAAGCAGGCGACTGCCGTCGTACGCGGCAATCATGACCATTCGGTGGCTCAGAGAGTTGTGGTGCGCCCAGGTGGGACATTCCGTCGAATGGCGGCGGCCATGCGCCCTCGCCATTTTGAAACGCTGAATGATGAGCAGCTGACGTGGCTGGCGCAGATGCCGGTGACTCGCCATCTGACTCTGGGAGATCATCGATTCCTGCTAGTGCATGCGACGCCGCGTGATCCGATGGATGAGTACATCGGGGATGCTCCGGATCAGTGGCAGCAGCGACTGGAGCATGTCGATGTCGACTTTGTGTGTGTTGGACATACGCACATTCCGATGCACCTGAAGCTCGATGGAACTCAGATCATCAATCCCGGAAGCGTCGGGCAGCCTCGAGACGGCGATCCACGGGCTGCATACGCGATCATCGACAAAGGCCAGGTGGAGTTTCGCCGCGTTCCCTACGATATCGACAAAACCATTCGCCACATGCGCGAATGCGGCGTTGATGAGACCGTTGTCGCGAAAGCGGAAGTGGTTCTGCGAAGCGGCGGCAACCCGACCGGCACAGCAATTTCTGAGTTCTGAGCGCGGATGTGACGTTGCCCTTTTGGCTGGCGGTTCCTCGATGTGCCGTGCTGGTTCAACCCAATTCTGAGACGCTCAGTTCGAAAGCGAACGCGTCTGCTCGTTTCGGGTTTCGGTCCGATACAACACGGGCTGTGAAGACCTTCGGAATTTCGTACGACGAGGCTCCCATGCACGCAGCGCCTTTGTTTGTCTCTCAAGTCACCCTCAGTGTCGTCTTGCTTGTTTCGACGGTCACCCATCTGGCGGCGGATGAGATTCGGTTCGGTCGCGACGTCCTGCCGATCCTCTCCGCAAATTGCTTTGCCTGTCATGGTCCCGACGAACATGAGCGAAAGGGCAACTTGAGGCTGGACGTGGAGACCGATGCGAAAGCCCCGCATGATTCCGGGACTCCGGTAATTCCAGGCAAGCCCGACCAGAGCAGCCTGATCATGCGAATCATGACCAGTGATCCTGAACTGATGATGCCGCCGCCGGATTCGCACAAGACGCTGCGTCCGGAACAGAAGGAGATTCTGAAACGCTGGATTGAGCAGGGCGGAATCTGGGGAAAGCACTGGTCGTTCGAACCGCTTGGTGACGGAGACTTGCTGGTCAAACGCGGCGAATCGCCTATTGATAAATTCGTGGAATGGTCACTGCATGCCAGGGGACTTCGGCTGCAGGAGCGCGAAGAGGCCCATCGACTGGTGCGTCGGGTTTGGCTGGATACGATTGGGCTGCCTCCGACTTTTGAAGCTGCCGAACGATTCGCCAAAGAGCCAACGGACGCTGCTTTGTCAGCCATGATTGACGAGCTGCTGGCTCGCCCCGAGTTTGGGGAACACTGGGCGCGCATGTGGATGGACCTCGCTCGTTATGCTGACACAAAGGGATACGAGAAGGACCTGGGACGCACGATGTGGCCGTATCGTGACTGGCTTGTTCGCTCGTTGAATGCGGACATGTCCCTCGAGCAGATGACGATCGAACAGCTGGCCGGCGATTTGCTCCCGAACCCGACGCAGGATCAGCTGATCGCGACGGCCTTTCATCGAAACACGATGAGCAACGATGAGGGCGGTACAGACGACGAAGAGTTTCGAACGATCGCGGTGAAGGATCGGGTCGACACGACTGTTCAGGTCTGGATGGGGCTGACTGCCGGATGCGCGAAGTGTCATTCGCATAAGTATGATCCGATTTCGCAGTCGGAGTACTATGGGCTCTACGCGGCTTTCAACCAGACAGACGATGCTGATCGCTACGATGATTCACCGACGCTCGAACTGACGAGCCCGGAACTGGATGCGGAACGCAGGACAGCACAGGATCGAATCAACACGCTCAAGCAGCAACTTGCCGACGCCGAGGCTGCGGATGCCGGTTCGGAGAAGCAGCCGTGGAAGCCACTGCAGGCAACGACTCTGAAAACGCAGGGCGAAGCAAAGCTTGTTGCGGGAGAGCATGGAGTCATCGACGCAGAAGGAACAGCTTCGCAGCAAGACGTTTACGAGCTGACTCTGAAGATCGCCGCCGGCCCCCACACAATGCTCCGAATCGATGCACTGATGGGAAAGCTGAGCGATGGGAACTTCGGAGTGGGCCGCAATCCCCGCGATCCAAACTTTGTCCTTTCCGAGCTGGAAGTCGAACTCGTTCAGGGCGACGCGGTGAAGAAACTCACACTGAAAAATCCGAAGGCGGATTTCGAACAGGGTGGCTGGCCCGTCACCGCCGTCCTTGATGGTGACACGAAGACCGGCTGGGCCATCAGTCCTCGCCAGCGCGAAAAGCACGTGGCGCTCTTCGAGTTTTCTGAACCGCTCATCCTTGCGGAAGAAGCAATGCTGAGAGTGAAATTGCGGCAGCACTATGGAGATTCTCTGGTTCTGCGACGTTTCCGCCTGTCGACTATCGCAATGGATCCAAAGGACGTGACCTTGCCCGAGAACTCGGCAGACGTGCGTCGACTGACGGATGAACTTTCCGCGGCCAACAAGCAGCTTCAGGAGATCAATTCACGCACTCCAAAGCTGCCTGTGATGAAAGCCGTGAATGCCGATCGCAGGCGAACAACGAAGATCCATCGTCGAGGAAACTTTCTGGATCCTGGCGATGAGGTTCAGGCATCTCTTCCCGAGGCCTTTCAGTTTACCTCCGCTTCGCCCGGTTCCGCGACAGCGAACGATGCCGCGCCGATTGATCGTCTTGCGGTGGCTCACTGGTTGATGCATCGCGACAACACGCTGACGCCGCGAGTCTGGACGAATCGTATCTGGGCGCGTCTGTTCGGAATTGGGATCGTGGAAACAGAAGAAGATTTCGGGGCGCTCGGATCGTTGCCATCGAACCCGGAGCTGCTGGACTATCTGGCCGCTGAATATCGGGACAGCGGGTGGTCTCTGAAGAAACTTCTGAAGACCATTCTGATGTCGAAGGCGTATCAGCAAAGTTCTGTGACCACTGCAGAACTTCGGAATGCTGACCCTCGCAACGTTCTGAATTCCCGCGGATCGCGTTTTCGACTTCCTGCCGAGGTGATTCGAGATCAGGCACTTGCTGTTTCAGGTTTGCTGTCGCTGAAGAAGGGTGGCCCGCCCGTCATGCCTCCTCAGCCAGATGGCCTTTGGCGCTCCACCTACAACGGACTGAAATGGGTCAATGCCGAAGGCGAAGATCGATACCGGCGAGCGCTCTACACGTATCTTAAGCGGACCACGCCGTATCCATCGATGATCACCTTTGATGGCGGCAGCGGAGAAGTGTGTCAGATCCGCCGCATTCGAACGAACACTCCTCTCCAGGCGCTTGTCACGCTGAATGATCCCGTCTTCCTCGAAGCCGCGGCAGCACTGGCATCGAAGGTCGGCGCCCACTCCGGCACCGTGGAAGATCGTGCGGTCTTCGCCATGCAGGCGGTTCTTGTTCGACCGGTGAAGACCACGGAAGCCCGTCCCCTCGTTGCTCTGTACAACGATGTTCTTCAGGACATGAAGACTCAGCCCGCACAGGCTCAGAAGCTTGTGGAATCGACACGAGCCAGCAAACCAGAGTCACTGACTCAGGAAGAATTCGCCGCCTGGATCGTCGTGGCGAATGCGGCCATGAACCTTGATGAATTTCTGACAAGGAACTAACGCCCTCACGATGCAGCTGCCATGGAGTGATTTCCGCTCTGCGAGTAAGATCTGCGCGCTCACCAGTGATGATTCTATGGCTTGTCCTGTCGTCGGAGTTTTTTGTCGATGAACACACCAACGTCGTCCGCTGTGCCTGCAAAGAGCGGGAATACTCTGCGATGGAAAACAGGGTTGAGCGTGCTGGCGCTATGTGTGGGAGGAACTGTCGTTGTCAATCGCGCCGCGGAGAATGCGACCGACCGGATGATTGCCACGTTCATGGGCATCGGCGTTTCGGTTTTGGTCCTGAGCTTCTGGTGGCTTCTGTTTTCCGGTGTGAAACTGCGAACTCGTTTCCTTGCCTGGCTGCTGAGCGGCGCGGCTCTGGCTGTGTTTGCGATGTGCGTACGAAATGTCTGGTTCGAAGGCGACATGCGGCCGCACTTTGAGTTTCGATGGGATCCTCCTTCAGCGCGGCAGAAGGCCCAGGAGTGGCTGGCTCAGCAGAAGGAATCACCAAAGCCGAAAGTACAAATCACCGAACCGCTGGAGATCACTGCTGCTGACTGGCCCGACTACTGCGGCCCGGGGCGGAATCGAATGATCATGGAGCCCGCTGTTTCGTTCGACTGGAAAGCCAGTCCGCCGCGCGAGCTGTGGCGGCATCCGGTTGGCGATGCATGGTCTTCCTTTTCCGGAGCTGGCCCGCTGATCTTTACGCAGGAACAGCGAGGCGAATTGGAATGTACGGTGTGTTATCTGGTTGAAACGGGCGAGGAAGTCTGGCGGCGTGAAGACAAGGCTCGATACGAAAGTGCTCAGGGAGCCGTCGGACCCCGCGCGACGCCGGTCGTGACTCCAACGGCCATTTACGCTCTGGGGGCCACCGGGATCCTGACCGCACTCAAGCCGTCGGATGGCACCGTGATCTGGCAGCGCAACATCCTCGACGATGCCGGTGCTCAGATGATCGAATGGGGCATGAGCGGGACTCCGCTGATCGACGGCGATCGCCTGTTCGTCGATGCCGGAGGAAACAACGGCAAGGCGGCGATCGCCTATGATCGAAATACGGGTGACATTCTCTGGGCAAAGGAAAGTCACACGGCCAGCTACACGGCACCTCGCATTGAGGAGTTTTCAGGAATCCGGCATCTGCTGATCTTCCATGGAGAAGGTTTGCTGGCACTGGACCCGGAAACCGGCAAGCGACTGTGGGAATATCCATGGACGAATCAGTACAAGATCAACGTTGCTCAGCCGATTCGATTCAACGATTCACTCTTCATCAGCAGCGGATACAACGCTGGATGTGTGATGCTGAATCCGGGTTCCGTCACTGATGGTCGCCCCGCCGAAGTCTGGGCACCTGCGAAATCGATGAAGCTGAAGTTCAACGAAGCCGTGCGACTGGGCGACTATTTGTATGGCATCGACGATGGCATTCTCAGCTGCATTGACCTCAATGATGGCAAACGAAAGTGGAAGGGCGGGCGTTACGGATTTGGACACGTTCTGCTGTGGTCGGACAAATTGATCGTGCAGGCAGAAGAAGGTTACGTTGCCGTCGTGGATGCCATCCCGGACAAGTTCGAAGAAGTGACTCGGTTCGAAGCACTCAATGATCGAACGTGGAATGTTCCAGTGGTGAATCAGGGACGACTGCTCGTGCGCAACGCATCAGAAGCCGCGTGTTTCGATCTGATGGGCAAAATCTCTCAGCCTGCATCGGCGACTGTTCAAAACGCCGCTGAGGAATCGAAAGCCGAGCCAGCCACAGCAGAACCGATTGAACCCTCCGCGCCGGCTGAACCAGCTTCGAAGCAGTGAATGCCATGGCGCCATCACTGAGCATCCTTGGTGACTCGGCCGTTCGGATCGTTTGGCCTGGACTGTCGGATGAGCTTGTCTTTGATCAAATCCGTCGTGCTCTCGCGGCCCTGAACGCTGCCGGATTTCAGCCGGGGCAACTTGTTCCGGGATTCGCCGCATTGACGGTGATCTTTGACGATGGACTCGTCAACTGGAATGAGCAGCTTCAGCGCATCGAGAACATCCTTCGCAACGCCTCAGCGACAGCAGTGAGTGCCGCGGGCCGATGCGTGAGGATCCCTGTGTGTTTTTCCCCGGAGTTCGCGCCGGACCTGCCGTTGTTGCTGGAACGCACGGGGCTTTCGGAAGCGGACTGTATCGAGCAATTCACGAGTCTGATCTTTCAGGTTCGGATGATTGGGTTTGCTCCGGGCTTTCCGTACCTTGCTGGCCTTCCCGCAAGCATGGGGCTGCCGCGACGTGCGACTCCCAGACTGCAGGTGCCAGCGGGATCTGTTGCGATCGGCGGGAATCAGACCGGCATCTATCCTCAGTTGTCTCCCGGCGGCTGGAACCTGATTGGACGCACGCCGGTGCGGTTGTTCGATCCTTTGTCAGAGACTCCGTGCCTTCTGAACCCGGCCGACAGCGTGCAGTTTTTTGCGATCACGAAGAATGCCAGTGACTCGTGGCAGTTTGACGCATGAACAGCCGCCGGATACGCTCACCGAGTTGATTGGGGAGTTGCCTCGCCCGCATGACTGACAGAATGACAACGTGTGATTCTGTGACCGTCAGCTGATCTGCGGGCCCCACAACCAGGCGGCTCAATGCGGTGACGAAAGGTCGAACGATGAACCACGGGCAGGGATTTTCACGACGAGCGGCAATCGCAGGAAGTCTGGCCGCCGCCGGAGCAATGATGGGCTCAACACAGGCCGCGCCAGTTGTTCAGCCGACGGAAGTGGAGAAGCCAGGTGCCACGAAGAATACTCGCTTCGCTGTGAACGTGGAAATGTGGTACAGCGGCAAATCGTTCATGGAGAAAATCGAACTGGCGGCTGAGTATGGCTACCCTGCGATTGAATTCTGGCCGTACGAGAACAAGGACATTCCGGCGGCGGCAAAGCTGCTGAAAGAAAAGAACGTCGCTGTTTCGCAGTTTACTGCCTGGCCTTTTGGCAAGATCCTGAACAATCCGACGTCGAATCACGATGACTTCGTTCGCAAGATTGAAGAAAGCTGCGACATCGCCGACCAGCTGGACTGTTCGCTCTTCACGGTCGTGATCGGTGATGACATCGCTGGAGTCAGCAAGGCCGACATGCACGCTGCGGCCATTCGAGGACTCAAGCGAGCCGCGCCGATCTGTGAGAAGCGCAAGAAGACGATCATCATTGAGCCCATGAATCCTCGCAATCACCCCAATCATTGTCTTTACGGCGGCGATGATGCGATTGCCATCTGCAAAGCCGTCGGTTCGCAGTCCGTGAAGATCAACTGGGACCTGTATCACATGCAGATTGTCGATGGTGACCTGTGCATGAGGATGCGGGAAGGCTGGGACTACATCGGATACCTGCAGCTGGCAGACAACCCGGGTCGTCATGAACCTGGCACGGGCGAATTGAACTACGCGCGAGTCTTCCAGGAGATCAAGGCACTCAAGTATGCCGGCTATGTGGGCCTCGAGTGTACTCCGAAGGAAGGCGACTGGGCGGCTGCTCAGCGAATTTGCAAAGCCGACGACTGGTCCTGAGACTTGCAGGATCGATCAAAATTGAGTCCCATGCGGGCACTGGCGACTGGTCGGCTCGTGACTTACTGCACAGGCGAGCGGCTGGTGTAACCCGGCCGGTACCCTCTTTCAAAGCAGCAACCTCCGACCTCCCTCCTTCAACATTCCCCGTCAACATTCCGCTTCAGAAATCACAGGAGAACTTTCATGCGAAAATTGCAGCGTCGCGGCTTCCTCGCAACCAGCGCCGGTGCCGCATCTCTGGCCTTTGCCGCTCCGGCCATTGGTCGAGCCGGCATGTCACCGAATGACAAGCTTGGTGTGGCCATCGTTGGTGTCAACGGCCGCGGCGGCGAACACATCAGCGAGTTTCTGAAAGACGATCGTACTGAGATTCGAGTCATCGTGGACGTCGACGAAGCGGTTGCCAACCGTCGCTGCGACGACATTGAAAAGAAGCAGGGCAAACGTCCGACCCCAGTCACCGACATGCGGAAGGCGTTTGAAGATCCTGCGATTGATGTGGTCAGCACGGCGACGCCGAATCACTGGCACGCGCTGACCGGAATCTGGGCGATGCAGGCCGGCAAAGATGCGTATGTCGAGAAGCCTGTATGCCACAATGTTCATGAAGGCACATCGCTCATCGCAACGGCTCGCAAGTATGGCCGTATGTGTCAGGTCGGAACTCAGTGCCGTTCCAGCAAAGCCATCATTGATGCCGTGGCGTTTATGCGTTCCGGCGGTATCGGCGAAGTGAAGTTCGCTCGAGGCCTCTGCTACAAGCGACGAAAGAGCATCGGGGCTCTGGGAGATTACAAGATCCCGGCGACCGTGAACTTTGATCTGTGGAGCGGACCAGCATCGCTCACAACTCCGCAGCTGACTCGACCCAACTTCCACTACGACTGGCACTGGCAGCGTCATTATGGAAACGGCGACCTCGGCAATCAGGGGCCACACCAGACCGATATCGCTCGCTGGGGTCTGGGAGTTGATACTCACCCAAGCCGCATTCTTTGTTACGGCGGACGCCTTGGATACCAGGCGGAACGTAACAATCCGGACTACGTTGACGCTGGCGATACGGGCAACACGGAGATTTCTCTGTACGACTACGGCGACAAGTGCATCGTCTTCGAAACTCGCGGACTATCGGTCGATGACAGCGACGACGAAGAGCTGAACCTGCTGTTCCAGAGCAAATCCGGCAACAAGGTCGGTGTTGTATTCTATGGCACCGAAGGCTACGTCGTTCAGGATTCCTACAGCCACTGCTTTGTCTATGACAAGGACAAGAAGCTGGTGAAGGAATTCAAGGGCGGTGGCGAACACTTCCAGAACTTCATTTCCGCGTGTCAGTCGCGCAAGGTGGAAGACCTGAATGCGGATGTTCGCGAAGGACATCTGTCAGCCGCCATCAGCCATCTCGGCAATATCTCGTACTACGTCGGAGAAAAGAACCGTCTGTCGGTGTCGGATATTTCCGGTGCGCTAAAGTCCTTCAAAACTCTGGACGACAACGAAGCCACTCTGCAGCGAACCGTCAAACATCTGCAGAAGAACGGTGTCGAGACGGACAAGGACTTCATGTCACTTGGTGCAGTGCTGGAATTTGATCCGGAACGCGAAGTCATCACGAACAATGCCGAAGCGAACGCGCTGCTGACGCGTGAATATCGTGAACCGTATGTGGTTCCAAAGGCCGACAAGGTCTGACAGGAACTGCCGGCGGAAAAAGGAAAACGAGCGGCCCGTTCGAAAGAACGTGTCGCTCGTGCTGTTTTCGGCGATGGACAGATGGTTGCCGCGGTTTGACGGCAGAATATCAGAAGCCCTGCTGTACCTTCTTCTTCTCGGCAGCCTGCTTCTTTGCCGCTTCGACCTGATTGTGGAGCTTGAATTCCGGACCCGCCGGGAAGTACTGCACGTCATCCGACAGATAGTCGGGCGATGGGAGAGTCTGACCACCGATGGTGGTTTGACAGCCCGTGAGCGCACTGCAGCAGACAAGAGCCGCGAGCGACAACATGATTCCGGAGCGTGAGGAAAGTTTGTTCACGGGTTTTACCTTCATTCAACTGTGTCTGTTCCAGCATCGCGTCGTCTGGACAATCCATGCCTGGTGTCGGCGCTGCCGGTTCTTCTTTGCTACTATCGTCCTGCAAAGGCGGTAAACTTGGGAGAATTGATTTGATCGTTACAGCTTTTCATCGTGCTCCCTGACCCTGGTTTTGGAATCGGCGAAAACTGCCGATCGCTTATCCACTGAAACCCTGCAGTCTGTTTCCTCAACGGAACGACAGACACTTTTAGAGAACTCAATATGCGTATTGCCGGAATTCAAACGGACGTCGTGTTCAAGGACATCAGCGCCAACCTGGCGAAACTGGACGCCACCGTCCGGGACGAAGTTCGTCAGGGGACTGAACTGACGATCTTTCCTGAGTGCTATTCCACTGGCTACTGCTTTGATTCGCTGGAAGAAGCAATGGCGTTCGGCGAGAGCATTCCCGGGCCGAGCACTGATCGAGTCGCTCGCCTGTGCAGGGAACTCAACACGTTCGTGATTTTCGGAATGCTGGAACTGTCTGGAAAGGACCTCTTTAATGCGGCCGTTCTGATCGGGCCCGATGGTTTGATTGGCAGTTATCGCAAGGTTCATCTTCCGTATCTGGGCGTGGATCGATTCACAACACCTGGCGATCGGCCATTTGAAGTGTTTACCGCAGGAAGTGTCAGGATCGGCATGCTGATTTGCTACGATGGGGGTTTTCCCGAGGCCGCGCGAGTCCTTGCGATTCGTGGAGCCGACCTGATTGCTCTGCCGACGAACTGGCCGCCGGGCGGAGCGTATATGGCCGAATATTCGATCAATTCCCGAGCCATGGAGAACGGGATCTACTTTGCTGCGGTGAACCGAGTCGGCACGGAGAATGGCTTTTCGTTCATCGGGAAGAGCCGGATCTGCAACCCGACCGGCGCGACAATGACGTCTCTGGATGATGCAACCGCGGGTGTCCTGCGAGCGGATATTGATCCGGCTCAGGCGAGGACCAAACGGATTGTTCGAGTCCCCGGGAAGCACCTGATCGACCGAATGGCGGATCGACGGCCCGAAATGTACGGGGCCATCGTGGAGCCTCATTCGCTGAAACGCCCGGGACGAGATGAACCGGCATAACAGGCTTTTGAAAAGAGCCCCAGTCAGTGCTGGGTGGGCAATGCTTCTGGAGAGCCGGTGCAACAGGTGCTGCCGGATGTCGGAGTAACCGGAGGGCTCGCGCCCTTCCGCTACTTCGGCGCATGGCAACGGATGTCCACGTTCTTCCTGTCCATCTCTGCGTTTCGTAGGGAGTCTGGATGAAACGTGATGAAATCGTGCCACTTCTCATGGTGAACACTGGTTGCGAGCGGCTCACCACGCGTTAGACTCTGCCCGTGCAGAGAATCTGGGGGGAAATCAAAAAGGCCCTGATCCTGCCGCCGACTTGTCCTGGGAATTTGGAACTCGGTTTGCTTTGAATCACACCACGAGTGTGACCACGAGCAAGGTGGCGGTTCATTCGCTTCCCAGGAATATGTCATGTTTCAATCTGCAACAGCTGCAGACGCAAGATTCATCAACCCTCAGACAGCTAGTCAACGGTCCATGCCGCCGATCAAGTCGAAAGACGGACTGAAGTCCTTCCTGCTGACCTCGCGGCTGCTGTCAGCCGTTGAATGGGCCAGGGTTGAACCTGAGATGGGTGGAATTTCCGACGTGTCAGGACTGCTGCAGTTGCTGGAACGTCGCCAGCTGCTGACTCCGCTGCAGACCGGTCGCATCCTAAAGGGCGAAACCGAGGGTCTGGTTCTTGGACGTTACAAACTGCTATACCGCAACGCGTCCGGAAGTTTCGCGCGGGTCTTTCGAGCGGTCACGGTCGATGATGGCCAGATGGTGGCTTTGAAGTTGCTGCGTGAACGCTGGGCGGACGACCCAAAGACGGTCGCAAGCTTTCAACGGGAAGCTCGCATCTGCCAGAAGTTTCGCCATCCAAACATCGTGCCGATTCTGGACATTGGCAGCGAAGGGAAGTTTCACTACTTCACGATGGAGTTTGTGGAAGGCGGCAACCTGCGTGACTTCCTGAAGATTCGCAAGATGCTAAATCCCGTGGAAGCGACTCGGGCGATGCTGCATATCTGTCAGGGGCTTGAATACGCACTGACCCTCGGAGCGACTCATCGCGACCTGAAACTAACGAACGTGCTGATGAGCAGCAGTGGTGTTGCCAAGCTTGTGGACTTCGGGCTGGCCGGAGCGGAATCACCAAGCCAGTCGGGAACGAGTGACGAAGTTCAGCGTGCTCTGGAATATGCGTCTCTGGAACGCGGCACGAATGCTCCTCGCAACGATCCCCGCAGCGACATTTTCTTCGCCGGTGCGATCTACTATGAACTGCTCAGTGGCGAAGGTCCGTGGCAGAGAACTCGCGATCGTGAAGAACGATTGCTGCTGAGCCGCTACACGAACAGTCGCCCGCTCGAATCTCTCAAGCCGGATCTTCCATCGCAGATTTTCCCCGTCGTGCGACGCATGATGTCCGTCAGTCCGTCGGATCGATACCAAACAGCAGCCGATGCCGTAAAGGATCTGCGGTCCGTCCTGACATCGCTCGGTGAACACGTTGATCCTCCGACGACTCAACAGCCGCTGACAATTCAGGTGAAGCCTGACTTCCGATTGCTGGTGGTCGATACTCAGAAGAAGCGCTGTTCGGTGCTGAAGGAGTACTTCGAGAAGCATGGCTTCGAGGTGACGTTTATCCAGTCGCCGGAAATGGCACTGGACAAACTGAAGTCCAATAAGCCGCCGGACGGGATTCTGTTCCTCGCCGATTCCATCCGAGACGAAGTGCTGACGGTGTTTCCTCAGGTGCAGGCCTACGGCCGATCGCAAAAGGTTCCCTGCCTCGCCGTCTTCGCCGCTGAAGATGCAGAAGCCGTCAAGAAGAAGGTCGTGTCGACTCGGTTTGGAACAACCATGTACCAGCCCGCGACCCTTCGCGACATCCGCAATCACTTCGAAGACATCGGCGCGGTGACTCGGCACTAAAGTAGCCGTCACTCTCCGAGTGACGAACTGCGACTCATGTGGTGGGCAGCATCAACCAGGGCGGAGATTCGCATTGCATCACTCAGAGAGTGATGACTACCGTGAATGAGTTACTCAACACACAGAAACTCGTTGGAGCTGCGGAACAACGATGTACCAGCCCGCGACCTTCCGCGACATCCGCAATCACTTCGAAGACAGCGGCCACGTGACTCGGCACAAATGTAGCCGTCACTCTCCGAGTGACGAACTGCGACTCATGTGGCGGGCAGCCTCCATGAGGCGAAGAATCGCATTGCATCACTCAGAGAGTGATGACTACTGTGAATGAGTTACTCCACGTACAGAAACTCATTGGAACTCAGCAACGATTGGCAGATGTTGACCACAATCTGTCGCACGACGTCGGGAGCACGGCCTTTGCCACTCGTTTTCAGGTACTCAAACTGGTTGCGAATGAACTCGCTGACGGCCCGACGTTCGGCTTCCTGCAATGTTCGGCCGTAGCCAAATCGCCAGGCGTTTTCGATGGCGGCGGAAAGTCGATCGGGACTTGTTGCCGGTGGATACAGGGATTGTTCGCTGTTCCATGAGCCAAGGCTCTTACCATCGGGGCTCTGAAGGCTCACAACGACTGTCCATGCGAACGAATCTGATTCAACGGTATCTAGGCAGTCGACGACGAAATCCAGAGTCTCCCCTGGAACAACGTTCTGTATCTCTGCAGGTGTCTCCGTGCTGCCACCGATTGCTTTCCATTCTCCGATCTGGCCCGCTCTGCTGGAAATGATCCGGGCTCGAACGCCGTCTCCGTTGGCAGCCGGTCGGCTGATGGCTCCGGTGACTTTCATCGTTCCTTCCGCAGGAACAGTCAGCCGCCGGATCGCTGCGTGAGAAGCATCACCGGGGTGACCTCCCTGAGCATTCACCATGACCCAGCCATGAGTCGCATCGGGCAGCTGAGGTCCCGCCTGGTATCGTGATCCATCCCACACCGTCAACGGATGGAAGTCGACTTTGTTGTCAGCGACCGCGCCGTAGCCGAATTCCCAGACGCTCATGCGAGGCAGAGTCAGGGATTCGAGCCCCGGAATAACGACGTCCTGTGATATCGGGCCGTCAAGACATCGATCGGCCATCCGTTCCGCGGCGGTCAGCGCGAACTGGCTGTTCATCATCATCAATGACTGTGGAGCGGAATTGGAAACGCTGCGAGCCGGGCAGTTAGTTTCCATCACCGGAGCATCGAATGCGGACAGCATGCCGTTCGGCTGACTGCGGCGAACCTGAAGGTAGAGACTTCGTCGACCGTTGCTTTCCGCTTCGACAAACTGACCGGTATCGTCCGCCTTCATCGGGACGGGCGCACCGCCTGGCTGATCATTGTACTGGCCGCTGACCAGAAGCATGGAATCCCGAATGGACTCGGCATCCAAACGCATGATCGGCTTTCGCCAGTACAGTTGGTTGATGGGATCAATGGCTTCTTTGGCGGGATCGGTCGCTGAACTCTGGCGATACACGGTCGAAAGCATGATCTGACGGTGCATTCGCTTCCATGTCCATCCTCCGTTCATGAAGTCCGCTGCGAGCCAGTCCAGCAGCTCCGGATGAACGGGCTGTTCGCCAAGCTTGCCGAACTCGCCTGCGGTTCCTACGAACGTCTTTCCAAAGTGGTGCAGCCACAAACGATTCATCATGACTCTGGCGACGAGCGGATGCCTGCCGGATGTCAGCCAGCGAGCAAACGCAAGACGACGGCCTGTGGTTGGCAGAGCAGGATCATCCACAGGGATCGAAGGAACATCCGTGAACAGGGACGCCAGTTGCAGATCGCCCGGCGTCACTTCTTCCTTCGGCTGACCAAACTCCCCGCGATGAAAACGGTACGATTTGGGAACGTGACCATCAGGCTCAGTCAGCGCCCTCAGGAAATTCTCAACCGGCTTTTCCGCGCGGATGGCAGCGATCCGTTCGTCGTATTTCTTGAGTTCGTCCGCGGCAGCCTGGTTGTACTGGTACAGGACGCCAGGAGAAATGTTCACGGCCGGATACTTCTTCAGCAGATCCTGTTGCTCGGCAGTCCGCTTCGAAGCCTCGGTCTCGTACGCGACCTTCAACTGGTCACGCAGCGGCTGTTCGTATTTCTTCAGTTCGGTTTCCAACGCAGCCGCCATGAACTCCGCCTGCTTTGCATTTCGCTCCTTCGAGAGTTCCACCGCCCGCTGTTCGACTTCCGCCGCTTTTGCTCGATCGGCATCCGTATAAAGCGAGATCTGCCACGAGGCCGGCGTTCGCCAATTCTGCCAGTCCATCGCCGGATCGAAGATGGCTCGCAGTCGATAGTAGTCGACATGCGAGATCGGGTCGTAGCGATGGTCATGACACTGAGCACAGCCGACGGAGAGTCCCATCAGCGAGGTGCTGACAATCTTGATCGTGTCCGCGACACACTGGTTGCGAGCCAGCGGCGAATCGTCGCCGCTGCCGGTGCCATTGGCGGCCATAGTCAGGAAGCCGGTCGCGGTGAGCAGCTCAATTTGTTCGGGCGTCAGCTGCGAACCTCGCGGCCCCGCCATTTCATCGCCGGCCAGCTGTTCCTGAATGAAGATGCTGGCAGGCTTGTCACTGTTGAAGGATCGGACGACATAGTCCCGATATCGCCATGCATTCGGACGTTCGGCATCAGCGTTCGTTGCACCTTCAGAATCCGCATAGCCAGCGACATCCAGCCAGTGACGTCCCCAGCGTTCGCCGTATCGAGGAGATTCGAGGAGCCGATCAACCAGTTTCTCCCATGCGTCCGGGGAAGCATCGCCTTCGAAGGCCTGAATCTCCTCTGGTGTCGGAACAACACCATGCAGATCCAGCATGGCTCGGCGAATCAGCGTGCGACGATCCGCCTCGGGGGAAAACGTGAGCCCTCTTTCCTGAAGGCCGGCCATCAGGAGTGCGTCAATTGGCGTTCGAACGCTGCGTACCAGGTCCCCGTCGAACTTAGGAACATCAGGTGACTTGATGGGCTGGAAGAACCAGTACGATCGTTCTTCTTCCGTGATGCCGATGCCGGGAGGAAGTTCGGCTGGTTCCGACCTGAGCGTCGATGCTCCGGCCTTGATCCATCGTTCCAGGATTGCAACATCGGCCGCGGGAACCTTCTTTTCACCCGGCGGCATTTCACCGGACCGTATCTTCTGCATCAGAAGACTGGTTTCAGGATCCCCCGGCACCAACGCTGCGCCGGATTCTCCACCTTTGATCGCGAAGCGTCTCAGACGAAGGTCGAGTCCCCCGTTGGTGTGTTCGCCACCGTGACAGTCGAGACAATACGCCTTCAGAATGGGCCTCGCCTGGCGTTCGAACGAGATCTCCGCGTCCGGAGCAATATGCTCTTCGCCAGCTGTCTGCCCCATCACCTGTCCCGCTGCCAGCGAAAGAGTGATGAATGCAACAGCCCGGAACTGGACGCGTTGACCATCTCTGTGCTGCTGACCAAAAACAAACCGCGCGCAGGAGTAGATCATGGGAGGCTCATGGAAGGAAGGCATTGAGGCGGGAAGAATACCGGAGGGTTGTCGACCAAGATCAGACGTCGTGCCGACAACATAGTTTGGCAACACCGCAACTGATCAACAAGCAGAATTACGAGTGCGCGACGGGATGCCGCGATTCCGGAATTCGCCGGGTAGCACAGGCCCATGCTGCTAGAACGACTGTCCTCAGTCGTTCATCCACTGTTTGAACCTGATGCTCCGAGTAACGCCGCGGTCATGAAGGAATCAAACCACGGCGTCGCACAAGCTTAACCTGTACCGCGCAGCCGTCGGAAGCAGAGGAGCAACCGCGGCTGCACCCGTAACCGCAGTCGGCAATACATCATGCACACCGCCCTTCCGCCGTGCTACCCAGCGCCCTACCACCGAAAACTGAAAACCGAAAACCCCTGCGATTCATCACTCCCCGGCGTCAGCTGCTTCGTCGGCAGCTTCCGCAACCGGCGGCAGTGCAGGAGTCGCCTCAGCCAACGCGGCTGCGGCTGCTGCGGCCTTGGCGGCTTCCTCATCGATGACGTCACCAGGAATGACGGCACATGACACCAGAGAATCGCCATCATCCAGGCGGATGATGCGAACACCCTGAGTATTGCGGCCGATGGTGTTGATGTCAGAAGCTCGAATTCGCTGAATCTTGCCTCGACTTGTCACCATCAGAACTTCGTCAGAATCACACACGGCAAGAACATCGACAACGCGGCCGTTGCGAGCCGACGTCTTGATGTCTCGCAGTCCTTTGCCGCCTCGACGCTGCCTTCGATAACGCATGTTGCTGCCGGCGGAGGATTCTGCATCGCCCTCGCCTTCTGCTTCAATCTCCGGTGCTTCTTCGACGACCGCTTCATCCGCTCCTTCAACGGGCGGTGCAGCCACGGCTTCATCGGCCGCATCGACGAACCCAAACGGAGTTCGCTTGCCGTAGCCAAATTCGCAAATGCTGAGCAGCGTCTTTTCGGGATCGGCGACGACCATGCCCACGACGATTTCGCCCTTGGTCAGAGTAATCCCTTTCACTCCGCGAGTGGCCCGGCCCATCGGGCGAGCATCTTCGTGGTTGAAGCGAATGGCCATACCACCCGAAGTCGAGAGGATCAGATCGTCATCACCTTCGACAATGCGCACGTCGACCAAAGCGTCACCATCGTCAAGTCGAATCGCAATGATGCCGCCTTTCATCGGACGGCCGTAAGCTGACAGAGCGGTTTTCTTGATGATGCCCTGGCGAGTCGCGATGACGAGGTACTTGTCATCCGGGAAGTGACGAACGTTGAAGCAGTTCGCAATCCCTTCGCCTTCTTCCATCGTCATCAGATTTGCAAGAGCACGACCTTTGCCCGTTCGTGGCTGCAACGGAAGGTCATACACTTTGATCCAGTGCACTTTGCCTCGATCGGTGAAGAACAGCAGGAAGTCGTGCGTGCTGGAAACGAACAAATGCGCAATCGGATCTTCTTCGTCCGTCGTCGCACCTTTGATCCCCTTGCCGCCTCGATTCTGAGCTTCATACACATCCAGCGGGGTTCGCTTGATGTAGCCTCGCTGCGACAGTGTCACCACCATCGGCTGTTCGGCAATCAGAGCTTCCTTGTCGTAGTCGCCCAGTTCTTCTTCTGAGATCGTCGTTCGGCGCTTGTCCGGGAACTTGGCTCGCAGCTCTTCCATATCATTGCGAACGACCGCACGCAGGTTGGCTTCGTCGGACAACAGGCGCAGGTATTCCGCGATGCTGTCGAGCAGGCTCTGGTGTTCAGCCACCAGCTTTTCGCGTTCAAGGTTGGCGAGTGAACCCAGCTGCATCGAAACGATGGCTTCCGACTGATTCGCCGACAGAAAGTATTCCGTCGCATCCCCGTTCTCGCCCACGAACGCGCGGAATCCACTTTCACCCAGAGCACGCGACACCAGCGGCGCCGGGATCGGGATCTTCTGCAGAGCTTCCTTCGCAGCAGCTCGACTGGAAGATTCACGAATCGTTTTGATGATGCGATCGATGTCCGTCTGAGCCAGCAGCAGACCTTCGACCGTGTGCTTGCGCTTGCGAGCTTCGCGGAGCAGGAATTCTGTGCGACGGCGGATCACGTCGACACGATGCCGAATGAAGGCATCCAGCAGCATTCGAACTGTCATCAGCTGAGGACGATTGCCCTCCAGCGCCAGGAGAATGACGCTGACGGTTGTCTGCAGCGGAGAATATTCAAACAGCTGATTCAGAACGACTTCTTTGTCGGCATCACGCTTCAGCACGATGTGAAGTCGAACCTGCCATGGCGGGACATTGCGGTCCGTCAGGTCAACGATGCGGGAAATGCCCTTGATGCGTTCTTCGGCAACCAGGACTTCCAGCTTTTCGCGGATGCGGTCACGAGTTTCCATGTAAGGAATCTCAGTGACAACGATCACGTCCGAGTTCTTCTCCGTTTCGAAGTGCGTGCGCGACCGAAGAGTCAGCGTTGAGCGGCCAGTCATGTACGCCTGGCGAATACCCATCGTTCCGCAGATGATGCCACCGGTCGGGAAGTCCGGCCCAGGCATCACGTCCAGCAGTTCATCCAGCGTCACGCCGGGATTATCGATCAGGCGGATCACCGATTCGCAGACTTCCGCCATATTGTGAGGCGGAATGCTGGTGGCCATGCCGACCGCGATGCCGTTGGATCCATTCACCAGAAGGTTGGGGAATCGTGCTGGCAGAACGACCGGTTCGAGACGATCATTGTCATAGGTGGGTGCGAAGTCGACCGTTTCGCGATCGATATCACGCATCATTTCGGCCGCAGCACCCGACAGCCGAGCTTCGGTGTATCGCATGGCTGCGGGAGGCAGACCGGCCAGCGAACCGAAGTTGCCCTGCTTGTCGATCAACACTTCTCGCATCACCCAGTCCTGGGCCATACGAACAAGCGTTGGATAGATCGCGCCTTCGCCGTGAGGGTGATAGTTACCGCTGGTGTCGCCGGCGATCTTCGCGCACTTCTTTCGCCCGCCGGTGGGGCCGAGATTCAAGTCGTTCATCGCGACCAGAATTCGACGCTGAGACGGCTTCAGGCCGTCGCGAACGTCCGGCAAAGCGCGGCTGATGATGACGCTCATCGCGTACGTCAGGTAACTGGTCCTCATCTCCGCCTGAATGTCGGTTCTGAAGACACGAGGATCCTGATTAGCTGAAGAATCATCCTGAACGTTGTCGGTAGACAAACCGGGTTACTCCTTGAACGGGCGAAATGCCCCGTGACCTCTTTGAATCTCCGGTGACCACTGCGGCTGCTTCATCTTAATGTGCAGTCGAGGGCCACTGATGGCGAATTCGAAACGTCGTAAACCCTTAATTTGGAATGGTTTGCGACACGACTCCGCACGCTCTGCATTCTAGCAAAAATTGCCGGTTTCTCAAACGCCCCGCAAGCCTCCAATTGGTCAAAAACCGAACTTGACCCTATTTCGAAAAACGTCGTATAACGCGGCTCCAATCATGCAGAAACACGTTCCTTTGCGGCAGCCTCTGCCGCTCCCTTCTCAGGTGTTGCTGCTCCAATCTCTCACAAGTGCTCTCCCTCCTCTCTCGCCCCTCTGGAGCCTCAAATCATGGAAGACAAAACCCCCGCAGCCTCGGCAAAGACGGCTGGTGCCAAATCCGGTCGTGGAGGCATTCTGATTGGCGGAACTCTGATCATCATGCTGGCTGGTGGCATCACCATGCAGGTATGGCGAGCCCGTGACGGGATCGCAGCGGAGCAGAAGGCGACTTCTCAGCAGATTCCTTCTGCCACGGAAGCGTTGAAGACGGCATTTGCCCGAGTCAACGGCGAATCGATCACCTACGAAGCCCTGGCGAAGGAATGCGTCGAACGTCACGGCAAGGAAGTTCTGGACAGCATGATCAACCGGCTGATTATTCAGCAGGAATGTGCCAATCGTGGCATCACAGTGTCCGAAGCTGAAGTCGATCAGGAAATCGTGGAGATCTCCAAGAAGTTCGGTCTGGCTGTGGATCAGTGGTACAAGATGCTGGAAGCTGAACGCAACCTGACTCCTGCTCAGTACCGTCGCGATGTGATCTGGCCGATGCTGGCTCTGAAGAAGCTGGCTGGCAAAGAAGTGAACATCACTCGTGAGATGATGGCCACCGCCTACGAAGACAATTACGGTCCTCGCGTGAAGGCCCGCATGATCGTGATCGACAACATTCGCCGTGCGACGGAAATCTGGGAAAAGGCCAAGGAAAGCCCGGAAGAATTCGAAGCTCTGGCTCGCGACTATTCGATCGAACCAAACAGCCGGGCTCTGGGTGGCGTAATTCCTCCGCTTCGTCGCAACAGTGGTGCTCCAGAGAATCTTCGCAAGGCTGCGTTTGCTCTGAAGGAAGAGGGTGAGCTGTCCGGAATTATTCAGGTCGAACCAAATCGCTTCGCCATTCTGAAGTTTGAAGGCCGGACTGAGCCTGTCGACCACAACCTGGCAGACGTCGAAGCTCAGCTGCATGCAGACCTGACGGAACGTGAAGTTCAGAAGCTGGTCGGTGAAACCTTCGAGCGGCTGCAGCAGCAGGCTCGAGTGGACAACTTCCTGACCGGGGAATCTCGAGGTCGAACAGAAACTGCGGCCGTGGCGGATGAACCAGCCCAGCCGGTTCGAAAGTAATGCAGCCGCACAGTTCAAAACAAAAATCCCGTCGGTCACCGGCGGGATTTTTTTGTGCGTGAGATTGCCAGAATGGGATCCGGCTGAGTGGGCTAGATCATCTTGAGCAGGTTGACCATTTCAATGGCGGCAAGAGTCGCTTCATGGCCTTTGTTTCCGACCTTCCCGCCTGCTCGATCGAGTGCCTGATCCATGGACTCACAGGTGATGACTCCGAAGGTAACGGGAATGCCGCTCTCTCGCATCGCTCCCATGATGCCTGAGGCGACCTGGCTGTTGATGTATTCATGATGGGAAGTGGACCCCTGAATCACGGCTCCCAGGCAGATCACTGCGGAGTACTTTCCTGACTTTGCCAGTCGCGATGCGGCCAGAGGAATTTCAAACGAGCCTGGAACCCAGACGACTGTGAGTCGTGACGAATCACCACCGTGTCGAACGATGGTTTCAATCGCGCCATCGAGAAGGCGGCGGGTGATCAGGTCGTTGAAGCGGGAGACGACGATGGCAAAGCTGGCATCGCCGACGACAAGCTGAGCAGACAGTTCAGTGGGCATAACAATCGTCTTTAGCCAAGATTCATGGACAACAGGAATTCTTCGTTCGACTTTGTACGTTTCAGCCGATTGACCAGCATCTCCATCGCCTCAACCGGATTCTTGTCGTTCAATGCTCGTCGAAGCGCCCACGTCAGTTTCAGTTCGTCTTCATTCAGCAGAAGCTCTTCGCGACGCGTCCCGGAGCGATTGACGTCGATCGCCGGCCAGACTCGACGTTCCACCATTCTGCGGTCCAGATGCAGTTCTGTGTTGCCCGTCCCTTTGAATTCTTCAAAGATGACTTCATCCATGCGACTGCCTGTATCGATCAGTGCGGTGGCGATGATCGTCAGGCTGCCGCCCTCTTCCACGCAGCGAGCTGCTCCGAAGAATCTCTTGGGGTGCTGAAGTGCGTTGGCATCAACACCGCCGGACAGGGTCTTGCCCGAGTTTGGAATTTCGGTATTCCATGCCCGGGCCAGACGAGTGATGCTGTCAAGAAAGATGATGACATCATGGCCGTATTCGACCATCCGCTTCGCCTTCTCGATCACCATTTCTGCCACCTGGATGTGGCGTGAAGGCGGCTCGTCAAAAGTGCTGCTGACGACTTCGCAGTTGCGGCCTTTGAGCTTTCGCTCCATGTCCGTGACTTCTTCCGGTCGTTCGTCGATCAGCAGGACAATGACATAGGCGTCAGGATGATTCTGCAGAGTCGCCTTTGCCATTTGCTGCAGGAGCATCGTCTTGCCGGCACGCGGAGGAGAAACGATCAGGCCTCGCTGCCCCATACCGATCGGAGCGATCAGGTCGACGACGCGGGTGCTGACAAATTCTGCGTTGTCTGCCATCCGAAGGCGACGTTCGGGATGCAGGGGAGTCAGGTCGTCGAAGAACACTTTGTTGGTCAGCAGATTCGGATCGTGTCCATTAATCGCTTCAACACGCAGCAGTGCGAAGTACCGTTCGTTTTCTTTTGGCGGTCGGATCTGGCCGGCCACCGTTGCTCCCGTGCGAAGGCCGAAACGGCGAATCTGGCTGGGGCTGACGTAGATGTCGTCCGGACATGGCAGGTAGTGATAGTCAGGACTTCGCAGAAAGCCGAAGCCATCCGGCAGAATCTCCAGGGTTCCTTCTCCGAACATCAGCCCGTTCATTCGGGTTCGTTCTTTCAGGATCCGGAAAATGAGGTCCTGCTTTTTCAGACCGTGATATTCGGTCAGCTGGTCCTGTTCCGCGATGGCAAGAAGTTCCTTCATCGACATGCGCTGGAGTTCGGCAATGTTGATGTTGGAATCGTCTGGCGGCGCAAACGTTTCTGAAACAGGCTTGTCAGCCTCAGGGGCTTCCTGCCGATCTTCTGAACGTCGAAGGAGGCGAGGATGACCGGGACGTGAATCTTCTGGACGAGTACTTTTGCTGGACATGGCCGCGTCGGGCCTCCGAAGACAGGATAGACAGGAAAGAGCCGGGTAGGTGACTGGTGTCAAAGAAAGGCGTCAGTTCTGCAGACACCAGTTCATTCCTGCAGAGTGACCAGAGCGGTTGTTTGATTTCGAACGATCAGCGGGGCCGGGATCGCCTTTGCAGGACCGTCTGAAGGATCTGTTCCATCTGACTGGCAGAACTTTCCGGTGACCCGGAATTATCAACCACGAAATGACAGGCCGCCTTCTTTCGTTCCACATCCCACTGAGAACTCTCACGCTTCTGAAGTTCTTCCGCCGACCAGCCACGATTTTGGGCTACTCGTTCGCGTCGCAACTCCAGTGGCGTTTCGACAAAGATCAGAGCATCACATTCGGCAGCCCAGCCTGCTTCCAGCAGCAAAGCCGCATCCAGAATAATGGCATCCACATCCTGAGGTGCCGATGAAATCTGCTGCCGGATTTCTTCCCGAATCCCCGGCCGAACAATCTGATTCAGCAGTTCACGTCGTTGATTGTGCTCGGGCGTCGTGCCGAACACGAGCGACGCAAGCTGCTTTCGATCAATCTCACCATCCTGAGTAACGATCCCGTTTCCAAAGACACGCGTCAGCTGTTCTCGGATCTCTGGTTTTCGAAGTTGATGATGTCCCGCCTGATCGGCGTCAACGATGCTCAAGCGAAGGCCCTTAACGCCCCTGACAACAGAACTCTTGCCTGCGCCAACGCCACCTGCGATTCCGATGACAGGAACCTTCGCGCGTGAGACTGCTTGGTGAGTGGAAACAGGCAATGATTGTGTTGAGGTGGAAGAGATCGCGATGGCGAATCAGATGGGTCTTTCATCGATCCGGCTCTGGCGTCCTCCAGTGCCTTCTTCGATGTGTGGGATCGAGTCGTGAGAGAACCGAAGAGTTTAGTTCTTCACGGGCTCAGAACGGTGTGGCCTGCATCAGTCATCTGTGACCTACGCAGGATCCACGGATCATATGTTGGAAAATCACAGTGGAGATGTCAAATAGCCTCCTTCGATTGAGACTGTTTTTCTTCGACTCTCAGTGACCGAAGTGACGAAAAATCCAGCGCAAGGAACACGTCTGGGTTGATATTGCACACCACCCATGTGTAGTGTTCTTAAAAGCACCATGTGTTACAGCGGGAGTCTTCATCATGAAATTGCACTGCGCGGTCGTTTTTGTCTGCCTTTTTGTCCTGCCCGAAGTCGGATTTGCGGGCATAATCCTGACGAGCAGCGTCCCGTCATATTCGCAGAATTTTGATACTCTGGCCAATTCCGGAGCCACAGGTACGGCTCTACCTTCAGGCTGGTTGATTTCGGAATCCGGAGGTGCCGCGAACTCCAGTTATGGTGTTGGAACGGGCAGTTTGACCACCGGGAATACCTACAGCTTTGGCCTCGCGGGCGATACCGATCGCGCTCTTGGCGGGCTCCAGACAGGCACCTTGATCCCGCTTTTCGGTGTGTCATTCCAAAATGGCGGCACGACATCGATTCTGGATTTCACGATTACCTATGTCGGGGAACAGTGGCGAGTTGGCGCGGTAAGCCGTCTGGATCGGCTGGACTTTCAATTCAGTAAGGATGCGACGTCACTGACGACTGGCACATGGAGCGATCTCAACTCACTCGACTTTGCTCGTTCCGGCGGTGTCGCGGTGGGCGCGGTAAATGGAAATCTCGCGGCCAATCGTCAGTCACTCACCTCTGTTCTGACGGATGCAAACCTTGCCGTGGGAGACTCTTTGTGGATCCGTTGGCAGGACTTTGATGCGACGGGGTTTGATGACGGATTGGCCATCGATGATTTTCAAGTGACGGCCAACTTTGCTCCGGCAGCCGTTCCCGAGCCCGCAACTGGTGTGTTGTTGGGTGCGATCAGTTTGCTCGCATGGCGACTGCGCCGCAGAACCAGCGTTGCGAACAAAGCTTCAGCGTCCTCATGAAGGAGGCCGTTCTGAAGTCAGCTGTTGTGGCATTTCGATCATTCTGGCTGCCCTAGCGCGGGTAGACTGCCTGGACCGCCGAGGATGATTCATCGTTCGTCGGGATTGGAGTCACGGTCCTCGAATCAGGCTGAATAAGTCCGGACGCTGGAGTCACCTGGCGGTTGCCAGGTCTTTGCTGCACAACCGGGCCACGAACTTCCGGGAAGGCTCGGATGGTTGTCAGGATTTCCTTTTCCTGAAGCACTTCCTGATTGTCTTCCGTCGTCACGTGGATCGTCATGTTGCGAGTGAGCCGCATTTCCAGCGGAAGCCCCGTGGCTCGATCGACAGTGCAATTGCCCAATGTTCGGCCACCAGAAACTCGGACTCGGCCAGGGCCGGTTGCCTGCACCGCTTCTCCCGATGCCACTCGACCGGTGATATCGACTTCAGCAGTCTGGTCATTGATCTCAAGCAGCTTATACGTTGTCGTCAGGTAAACGGGAACGGGCTGCATCAGACGCCGTTCTCTTGTCCAGACGTCTCCCGTCATCACGCGAGTTGCCTGGTCTTTATCCACAGTTGTGTCGTAGGGAAGAAGGCCAATCGAGTCGTCTATGAAGTTTGCAACGCCGTCGTCACCAAATCGATGGCTCAGTTCTGACAGAAGTGTCTCGCGTCGATCCTGAGGAACATTGGCGACACACCGCTGCAGGAAGTCCTGATACCCCACCAGTTCCCGGATTCGATTATCGCGGCCAAGCCAGAAGGAGAATCCGTTGCCGACCATGCCTGCGTAGGGGATTGCATCCCACGGAACGGCTCCCTGATGAGTCTGTGAATCAAACGAAAGTCGCTGACCGTTAATGTTGTGCTCATAAGTGACTCGACCATAATTCACACGCAGCAGAATGGCATCTTCACGTTCTTCATCAACTGAAATCGCCAGTGTCAGTTCGAGTCGAGTGCGAGCGGAAGCTGGAGCTGTTTCCGACTGTTGAATCAGCGTTTGTTCCACAGTCTTGATCAGCGGAAAGCGATCACCACGCTTCAGGTGCAGTTCGAGACGTACGCCTTTCGGATCATTGGGGGCAGAAGCAAGACGTGTCTCCCTCGAAGGAGTGTCGTCTTCGGATTCCAGTTCAGCGACATCACTATCGACTGGTTCGGCGGGTTCTCGCCGCGGTTCTGCACCCGGTCCCACCAGCTCGTTCATGAGATCATCGTCACTCACTGCTGCGTCACCGGGGGCGCTGTTTCCGCAGCCGGACATGCTGACAGGAATCAGCATACTCATGACAATTGCCAGAAGGCGAAAGGAACGCATTTATGGGACTCCCGTCCGTGGGATCAGTAACTCAGTCAATCGATGGGAACTCTATCACCGCAGCAAGTTGGCCGTAAAGATGCTCCGCTCATCCTCCGGAGATTGGCGGACAAAGTAGCAGCACATCACCAGCCTGAACGGTCGTTTGACCGGCATTTCCTGCCGCAACTGGCCTGTTGTTCAGAAAGAACAGCAATCCAGCCACCGGAGAACCGTCGACTCTCAGGATGCGCGGTTTCAGTTCCGCAGGTGCAGCCTCGGAGAGCTGCTGAAGCACATCCAGTAACGATGACGTTCCGGAGATCGGAAGTGAGATCGTCCCGGAACCCGCCAGTGAAGAAAGCGGTGCTTCGAGGATGATCTCGACCGTGGAGCATCGCTCTGTCATGTCAGCTTCCCGTCTGTCGAATGCTGAGATGCTGCCGGATTGCAAATCCGTCCGTTTGAAAGCACCAGAATCCGGTCAGCAAGCGCTTTTGCGTCATCTTCGTTGTGTGTCACATGAAGGATGGCAGCGCTGGTCGTACGTCGAACAGTCCCGAGCAGCTGATGAAGTTCGCGACGCAGTTCATCGTCCAGAGAACTGAGCGGTTCGTCGAGCAGCAGGACTGCAGGTTCGAACGAAATCGCTCGCCCGATCGCGACTCGCTGCGCTTCTCCTCCACTGAGTCCCGCAGGGAAACGATTGAGCAGATGCGCGAGATCCAGGACGCCCGCAAGTTCTTCAATGCGTGATCGTCGCGCGTGAGGCTTCATGCCGCGGAGTTCAAGTGGAAACTCCATCTGCTGTCGAACCGTCATGGTGGGAAAGAGCACATGATCCTGCGGAACAAAGCCGATCCCACGCTGCCCGGGTTTCCACGACGTAACATCTGTGCCATGAATCAGAATGGAACCGGATTCCACCGGACGCACGCCGCAGATCGTTTCGAGAATTGTTGTTTTGCCCTGTCCCGAACGGCCCATCAGGACAACATATTCACCCAAATGGACCTGAAACGAAATTCGTTCCAGACGGAACTTACCAGCCTGAAGACAGACGTCGCGGAGTTCGATCATGGAAGTGTCTCAGGCCGCTATGACCGCCCCCGCAGAGTATCGGCGGCGGAACGCAGCAGCAGCTCTGTTTGTTCCAGACTGATACAGCCATCGGTGATACTGACACCATACCGCAGTTTGCGCGGATCATCGCCGAGTGACTGCTGACCCTCATGCAGATTGCTTTCCAGCATCAGCCCGACAATGTCTTCGTTGCCTGCAGCGCGCTGAGCGATGACGTCGTTCCAAACCTCGGGCTGTCGTTGATAGTCCTTGCTTGAGTTTGCGTGGCTGCAGTCCACAACCAGTCGCGGCGGAAGCTTTGCTGCCTTCAGCATCTGACTCGCCTCAGCAACATACTCTGCCTGGTAATTTGGACCGTTTCGGCCTCCGCGCAGAATCAGATGTCCCAGGTCATTTCCCTTCGTAGTCATCACGCAGGTCTTGCCATCATGATCGATGCCAAGGAAACGATGCTGAGCGCTGGCGGCCTTCATCGCGTTGATCGCCACTTCAAGGCTGCCTTCAGTGCTGTTCTTGAATCCTACCGGCATCGACAGACCACTTGCCATCTGGCGATGAGTCGGTGATTCAGTGGTGCGAGCTCCGATGGAAGCCAGTGTGATCAGGTCTGCGATATACTGAGGAGTAATGGGTTCCAGCATTTCGGTCGCTGCGGGAAGTCCAACCTGATTGATTGAGAGAAGAATGCTGCGTGCCTTTCGCAGCCCTGTCGCAATGTCGAACGTGTCGTTAAGGTGAGGATCGTTGATGAGCCCCTTCCAGCCGACGGTTGTGCGGGGCTTTTCAAAGTACACACGCATGACCACGACAATCTTGTCGCTGACGGCATCGGCGATCTTCTTCAGCCCTCGAGCGTACTCGAGTGCCATGCCCGGGTCGTGAATCGAACACGGGCCAACGATCGCGATCACTCGCTTGTCATGTCCCCGCAGGATCTCGGAAACCAGATTTCGCGAACGCCAAACGTGGTCAGCGATCTCTTCGCTGACTGGGAACTCCTGTTTCAGTTCGGCAGGGGAGATCAGCGGCAGTGTGCCAACAATATTGACGTCCTGGAGCGGACGGTCACTTTGAGAACTTGAAGAATTCATCGGATCAGTCTGCCGCGAATAGCGCAGCTTTTTGGAAACAGGTCAGGAATCCAAAACCCGTCAGGCTGGATTAAGTAGGCTGAGAGTATTGAGAAAGAGACTCTGCGGATCAACGGGATTGACCGGATCCTGGGGAATTCTCACAGGCAAATCTCTGATTGGAACGGCAAGACCTGCGAAACTGTGACGACCTGGATTCTCCATCCAGGTGGTTCATTTCACGACGTGAAACAAAAAAGGAGTCGCTGCGAGAGCGACTCCGTCTTTGAGTGCATTTCCGAAGAACCGTGACTACCGAGCGAGTTCAGCTTCGCCTGATCAGCGACTGGCCGAGTCGAACTCGGCAGAAGTCTGGCTACTTGCTTTGTCGGTTTGGGTCGGTGTGGATCACCAGTCGGACGACAGTCTTTGACGTGATGGGTGTCCCAGGGGCAGGTTCCTGTTTCTGAACCGTGAAGATCTGCTCGGGAGTCTTTGCCGGATCACCTTCCACCAGCAGTACTCGTCCTGCTTTTGGATTTTCTTTGTCGCGTCGCAATCCCTGTCGACCAAGCTGAACTTCTGCGTCTGTCCACCTGATGCCTTCGACATTCACAAGCAGGTTTTCCCGGGAGGTGCCTCTGCCGTTCGTTCGGGCTCACCCAAAGGTTTCAGCCAGATCCTCGCTTGTCTTTTCTCCTGCGACAACGACCACGTTGTATCCTTCAAGACTCGGCGTAAATGGATTCTTTCCAGTCAGCTTGACTTGAAGACCTGGCCAAAAGTTCCGTTAATCTTCATGTCCCGGAATTTATACACCGTGATTTTTGATTCAGCCGTATCAAACAGCTGCACTGCGACCGGCAAGAAACGTCTTTAAGTCCAGGATGACGTCTGCGTGGCTCCAGTTCTGGCTATCCTGAGGCAGATTCGGATAAATCACCAGGTTCGCGCGGCCGGATCGTGGATCAAACTTGCCGCCAGTGAACGACATTTCGAACCGGCGACGTGCTTCTTTCGGGGGCAGTCCGAAGAGGAATGGCAGTGGGCTGTCCATGATGTTCTCGCCCTGCATTTCCGAGGGAAGCTGCGCAACGATCGCCTGCTTCTTCGGCACATCAACGGAGTAAACGCGCTGTCCGTCGCAATACCATCCTTCTTCAAGTGCTGGTACGAGCGCAAATGGTTTGCCATCCTGCGTCATTCGAACTGTGCTGCGGCGTTTTTCCTCGAGTGCCTTCCTGACTTCTTCTTCGCGCGCGGCCACGAGTTCTTTTGTGATCTGCACAGGGGTTACATCGATGCGGCCCTTATCAGGATCCTCGTAACCAAATTCGCCTTCAGACTGAGATTCTGTTTCGAAAGTCAGATCGTAGACAATTCGAAAATGGCGTCCTTCCAGACGCTTGATTCGATCGCTGGCCTGGGCCCACTGAACGAGCAGGCGATCCATTTCTGCTTCCATTTCCGGAGACATTTCCGGAGCACGGCGTTGACCCGCGACGGCCCTCATTTCGACCTGTGCTTTTGGCATCGCAGGATTCGCGCCGGCCGCATTGCTCTGGGGCTGTGCCGCTGGCGAGTCCTGTGAAGGAGTTGCTGACTGACGGCTGACAGGAGTCGCAGGACGTTGCCCGGACGATTTTGCCGGCTGCTGCTGACCGGTCCGAGGAGCCGAGTTCCTTGCTTGCGCGTTGGCAGCAGGAAGCAAAGTCAAAATGGCAACGCAGAAGGCAGTAAAATGTCTCACCATCGGACTCCTTTCCGATACCCCATGGTTGGCCCGCGGGGCTGTTGTGCGACACAGAATCAGAGGAATTCAGCATCCATGCTGACGTCCTGATGTCGGCGTCGATTCTATTCACGGTCAGCATCTGCCGACAGTGCTTTGGAAGAATATCAGTTCAACAAATTCGCCTCCAGACCGTTTTTTCCGGCGAAATCTGCAGGAAATTGGGATAGCAGCGGTACTTGTGGAGTTTCAATAGAGGCTACACGCATCAACCCGATTCAGCATCGAAACAGCAGCTCACGGACGGCGAAGTATTGCAAAGTTCGACGGTCGTTTTAGGTCGGCATTCGAGGTCAACTGATGTGGGGTTATGGGCAGTCCAGGCGAATGAATGTCGGCTGAAATGGCGGATAGTCGAGTCCGAAGGTTGTAGTTCCCGGATTGTTCCGTTTGAATAGCGCGGCCTGTTGATCTGGTTCCATGAACTCAACTCCCGCCAAAGCAAATCCCCCACTCTTTGTGCTCCTGGGTTGAATTGTCCCATGGTCAAGCCACCTTGTGTGAGTCGATGACCGCTGGATGGAATGTGTCGGGGGACAGATGAGTAGTTCATGAAGACGATATTCACCGCTGCGTCCACCAGTCTGATCGTGCTGTTGAGCCTTACCGCCGTGTGTGCTCAGGAGCCCCGGGACGCACAGGAAGGCAACTTTGTCCGTGTTCGCTCCGGAGGCACGGGCCGATTCTTCTATGGCCGATGGGGAACAGTGTCCGGGACGCTGGAAAATCGCACCGACGAACCAGCTCGAAGTCTGCTCGTGGTCACACCTGCAAGTGGTGGCCTGCAGTACGGGCGACGAATCGAGATTCCTCCCAAGGTCATGTTTGAATCGAGCTGGCCGGTTTATCTTCCAGGGCCAAGCCAGTCAGGTCCCATGGATTTTCAGTACCTCCATTTTCCGGGTGGTGAGGAAGACGGCGTGATTCGTCGAGAGCGAAATGAAACGCTTCTCCCTTCCTTCACTGTGATTGCATCATCGAACGAGGCAGGTGTCACAGGGTATCTGCCGGAAACCAGCATTCAGCGGGACGATGGTCCTCTGATGGAATGTGTTCAGGCGTTGAAGTTTGCGAAGACGGGATCACTGCTGCTGGCGTCGTTTCTTGCCCGGGATATTTCACATCATCCTGAATCACTTGAGCCGCTCGACAGTCTCGTCGTTGCTGACAGCAGGCTGGTCGATCATCCGCAGGCGGCAGAAAGTATCAGAGTCTGGACACAGCGTGGCGGGAGACTGATGATTCCGCTGAATTTTGTTGGTGAAGATGTCGCGAGAATGCTGCTCGGTGACGCGCTGCCGTTCACGGTTGTCGGACAGTCGTCGTCGAACACCGTGCGACTGGATATCAATCCGGATTATTCGGAAAAGCAGTATCCTCAACGATTTGTCGACCGGACGTTTGATGAACCGGTTTCGTATCTGCGAGTCATGCCGGGTGCAGGGGAAACAATTTGGAGCGTCGATGGATGGCCCGTGGCGATTCGAGTCCCCGTCGGAAATGGAACCGCACTCCTCACGTCAATTACGCCGACTGTGTTCTTCGAACCTCGGACGACATGGAAAGACGGCGAACCTTCAGCCGGACCAATTGCTTCCAGCCGACGGATGCTTGAGACGCTGTTTGAGCGACGGTCGCCTCCTTTGGTTCAAAATGACGTCGCAGGCGGAAATGCCGCTGCTCTTGTTGGCTACGATATTCCTTCACGATCGGTCGCCGTCATTTTGCTGGCGGTGTTTCCTGTGCTGATGATTTCGGTGGGCACCTGGCTGTACAAGCGAGGAGCCGGCGAGCGAATTCTGTGGGTTGTCCCAGCGCTGGCTCTGGCTTCGGCGCTGCCAGCGGTGGCGATTGGGATGTCTGTCCGCTCTGTGGCTCCCGAGACATTCGTGGAATCGCGTGTGATTTACGCAACGCCTGGTGCGACGGAAGTCGCTGAAGATGGAGTGGCGTCGGTGTATCTGCCGGAGTCCCGCGATCTGCCAGTTTCCTCGGAGACCGGAGCCGTTTTGTGGGCTGTGCTGGACAGTTCCAGCTCTGACTATCGGCGGCTTGTCTGGGATGGTGCGGTGACGACCAACTGGCAAAAGCTGAACCAGCCTGCCGGGTTGAAGTCCTATGCATTCCGCTCAAGCCGAAAGCTTGAATCTCCCATCAAGGTGACGGGGACATTCGATGAACAGGGATTTGTTGGAACGCTTCAAAGCGCAACGTCGGGAACAGTCAGTGATTTGCTGATTGCCGGAATGACGCCGGATCGCATCGGAGTGCAGCGCGGCGCAGATGGTTCGCTGCGAGCATCTGACAAGGATGTGCTTGAGCCTGGACAGTATTCGTCAGCGGCGATTACCTCAGAGGATCAGGCCCACCGACGACTCGTGCTGGATTCGCTGTTCCTCTCGGGAAATCGGGTTGAGCAGTTTCCGGTTGAGACGGCCTTTCTATTCTGGGAACAGTCCGACGTGACGTCGTTGAAGTTCAATTCGCCCGGAGCGCGCGTCCAGGAAGAGACGCTGGTGGTGCAGCCCATTCGATGGATCCCGCCAAAGCTCGATGCGCCAATCTCCATTCCATCACCGTTCCTGACCTTCCGTGCGATCGATAACACTCGCGGCGGACTCAGCGGCATCTTCTCAAATACCAAACGGGAATGGGTCGCGCTGGAGTCGGGATCTGACTCAGTCTTCGAGCTTCAGATTCCTTCCTGCTGTCGGCCGTTTGAGGCAAGTTCCGCGGATGTAAAGCTGAATGTTCGCGCGGGGTCCCGTCTGGTGACCGTGTTTGGCGGACAGCCGGGCGAAATGAAGAAGGTTGCAGAGTTTGAAAGTCCGCTTGGTGTTGTGACAGCCACGATTCCGGCAGAACTGCTCACCAGTGCTCGTTCCGGCCGCATCTACCTGCAGTTGAGCGTCAGTTCGCTGTCCGAAGGAGACTCCTCGGAACCGATGGAAGGCGAACAGGACGACAATTACAAGGTCGAACAGTGCCTGATCACTCTGCATGGAAAGCGAATCGCCAGCACTCACGTCGGCAGCGCCCCGTAGGATCTTTTCCATTGCACCGGTTTTAGTTTCTTCTCTCTTTTGCATTCTCCACGCTGTTTCTCGGAAAGTCCGTCCATGAATAGTTCGACGCCGGTCGTTGAGATCCGGGAGCTCTCGAAACACTACGGTGAATTTGTTGCGCTGGATCGCCTGTCGCTCACGCTGAACCGTGGCAGCATCCTTGGATTTATCGGGCCGAACGGAGCCGGAAAGACCACCACGATCCGAATTCTTGTCGGACTTTCTCGCCCCACCTCCGGAAGTGCGACCATCGCCGGTGCTGACTGTGTGCGGGATCTTGCCAAGGTTCGCAGGCTTGTCGGATACATGCCCGACAAGTTCGGTTCTTACGACAACATGCGTGTTCGTGAGTATCTGGATTTCTTCGGCGCGGCCTTCGGGATTTCTCGAAAGGAGCGTCAGGTTCGAATTGGCGAAGTGCTGGAACTGACGAACGCCGTCTGGATGCAGGACCGCTACGTCGAAAGTCTGAGCCACGGGATGCAGCAGAGAGTCGGGATCGCTCGCACGCTTCTGCATCGCCCCGAGGTGCTGATTCTGGACGAGCCTGCGAACGGGCTGGACCCCGAAGCGCGAATTGAAATGAGAAGCATCCTTCTGCGACTGGCTCAGGAAGGCCGAACGCTGATTGTGACCAGCCATATTCTTCCGGAACTGTCGCGCATTTGTGATCAGGTGGCGATCGTGGCCGGCGGCAAGCTGCGAGCGATGGGAACTCTTCAGGAAGTGACTCGCGAACTGTCTCAACGACGAACGATTGAGATTCAGTTCCTGTCGAATGCCGGACTTTCAGAAGCAGCGGGACGTGTCCGAAGTCAGCTGGAATCCGACGCCGAAGTGACGGTGTCAGAGGCCGAGACGATTATTCGCTGCCGAACGTCCGCGAACGATGAAAAGCTGGGAGATCTCTTGAAGCATCTGGTAACGTCGGGTGACCGAGTTGCTCAGTTTCGTGAAGTTGCCGGCGACCTCGAAGAGGCGTTCATCACGGCGGCGCGAGAAGCTGAAGCTGAACGAGCTGGCCAGGGACCTGCGAAGACGAAAGCAGGGGTGGCGTGATGCATGGGATTGGTGTCATTCTGAGCCGGGAACTTCTGGCCTTGCTGCGAAGCCCGCGCATTCTGGCCATTCTTCTGGCTGTCTCGATCTGTTCGGCCTTTGTGGTCTTTCTAAAGTGGCCCACCAGCGCGATCGTCGATCTTGACGGAGCGCGCGGGCGTGAGGTCTTTCGCTGGCTGACGTATGCGATGGTTGCCGCCGCGATTCTTGCGGTTCCGGTTTTTCCATCAACGCTGCTGGTGAGAGAAGTTCGACGGCGGACGCTGGAACTGCTGTTGAATTCTCCGTTGTCCCGCAGTTCGATTTACTTCGGAAAAGTTCTGGCGATGCTGGGCTTCGTTATGCTGTTGCTGTGCAGCACAATGCCAGCCATGGCCTGTGCTTATCTGATGGGAGGCGTTTCGTTTACGGGCGACATTCTTCGGATGTACTTGTTTCTGATCGTCGTCTGCACAGAGCTTGTTGTCATTGGTCTGCTGGTAGGAACATGGTGCCGAAATACCGAGTCGGCTCTTCGCTGGAGTTACGGGATTACGTTTCTGGTGACCATCGTGCCATGGTTTCCGGATGCTCTTTTTCCAGGCGGCGACAGTCCACTTGCGAAAGGGATGGCTCTGCTGAAGCTGATCTCACCGATTCCCGGAATTCTGCAACTGCTGAATCAGGGCTCTGTGGCAGGTACCGGGCTGATTGAACTGCGTGATCCGGTCACGAGCTACCTGACATTCGCAGCATTGTTCATCGCAGTCGGAAGTGTTGTCTGCATTCTGCGACTCAGCCATTCACTGCTCGATCGCGCACGATCTCAGGGATATATGACGGATGACCAGGACGGATGGATTCAGGCCAGTCGTCGAATTCTGTATCTCGTTGACCCACAGAAACGGTCCAAAGGCATTCCTCCACTGATCAACCCAGTGATGGTTAAGGAATTTCAGTGCCGCCAGTTTGGGCGAATGCACTGGCTTCTGCGACTGGTGGCTTTTTGTGCCGTGCTGTCTCTGCTTCTGACTCTGGCGTCAGCGCGAGGAACTGAGTCGCGGGGCGTGGAGTTTACGGGTGCTCTAATTATCGTTCTTCAAGTGTCACTGATTGTGTTGCTGACCCCGGGACTTGCTGCAGGCATGATTGCGGGCGAAATTGAGGGAGGCAGCTGGAATTTGCTTCGAGCAACTCCGATGGGCCCGGGCAGAATTCTGATGGGCAAGCTGATCAGTGTCGTGATCACGCTGGCTCTGTTGCTGTGTGCGACGCTGCCTGGTTATGCCGTCATCATGCTGATCAAACCCATTCTGCAGCCACAGGTCGCGCAGGTGCTGGTCTGTCTGGTTGTGTCGGCTGTGCTGTCGATGCTGATCAGTGCTGCCATCAGCAGCCTGTTCCGTTCGACCGCCATTGCAACCACCGTGGCCTACGGAGTCTTGATCGGACTGTTCGGAGGAACCATGCTGGTGTGGGTCAATCGCGATGCCCCGTTCGGGCACAGTATCGTGGAAAACACACTTCGCCTGAATCCGATGGCCGCGGCACTGAACGCCATGCAGGCATCCGGGTTTGAAAAGTACAACCTGGTACCGTCTGCGTGGTGGATTTCCGGAGTTGTCTCGGTCGTTCTTCTGGTCGTGTTGTTTGGTCAGACACTGCGATTGACTCGACCTGACTAATCAGGTTCTGCTGGCTGGCGTTTTGATTTTGCCCGGTGATTCCGGATGGCTTCCCTATGAAACGTTTTTCATTTCTTGTTCTGATCGCGCTGCAATGTCTGAGCCTGCCGGCGGTGGTAGGTCAGCAGCAGGCTCCCACATGGCCGCAGCCAGTGGCCCCGGAGGATTTCACAGCCACGGGCCATTATTCCGGGCCCCTGGTCATTCCTTCGATTGCCCGGTTTGAAACACTGCCGATGCGCATGGACTTTGAGCCGGAAGTGAAGGATGTCCCCAGCTACCAGGTGCTGCTCAAAAAGATGGTGGCAACCTGCGAACGAGCGCTGAGAGATTCTCCTGACGAAGAGATTCAGGAAGTCGCAGCGCTTCAACTGTATCGGATTGCCGTGCACGATCTGGACAACACATCGTCAGCCCGACAGATCCTGACCGAACGACTCGAAGGATCAAAGTCGCGGCGCATTCAGCGAGCCTGTGCGTGTGCCCTGGTTGCTGGAAAGATGAAGGAGAGTGCTGACCTGCTGGCCAGGTTTGTCGTCACTGCGTCCGATTCCGATCGAGTACTGATCGAGCCTGTGCTGGCTGAATGGAAAGTGGAATCTGCGAAAACCATCTGGCGTGCGCGCATCGCCGATCCGCTGGCTTCGGCCGTGTCAGTCCAGCTGGCATTTAAGGGTCTGGCGGCATGCAACGATGTGGCATCCGGTGATAAGTGTGTCGCTGTGGCCGGCGATACTCAGGTGGATTATTTGAAACGTCAGGCCGCAGCCCGTGCCGCAGCCATTCTTGTTCCGAACAAAGCGCACGGTCTGGCGACATCACTGCAGACCGAAGATGAACCGTCCCGATTGCTCGCGATGGATCTGCTCAACTCCAATACGGCGGCGTCTCTTGAAGCGGCGCTGAAGCACACGAATGATTCAGCAAGCGCTGTCGCGTCGGCCGCGTGGGAACTGCTCTTTCGACATAAGCCGGAACTTCTGCTCCCCGCACTGGATGAGGGAAGAAAGTACAAAGACGCGAATGTTCGGATCACCGCTCTGCGCGTCATGCGACTGTTTCCTGATGCACAGCGAGCGACATGGCTGAACGAACAGTTGAGCGATATCCACATCGGCGTTCGAAACGTCGCACGGGAAATGCTGGTTGCTGTCGCGACGGAAAAATCGGACCTGCGACCTCAGATTGTTGGTGAAGCAGCGGCGCGACTGTCAGCGGAGTCAAAGGACTGGCAGAATATTGAACAGTCGCTGCTCGTGCTGGGACAGCTTCGTGCAACGGAGCATTCAGCTCTGTGCATTCCGCTTTTGAATTATCCCCGCAATGAAGTGCGAGTCACCGCGGCGTGGCTCATTCATTTGTATCCGGATATGGCTGTCCGTGACGCTGTTGTCAAAGCAACGTTTGACGCTCAGAAGCAGCTGGCTGATCCGAAAGAAGGCGACTATCAGAACGGACTGAAGCAGACGTTCCTGTTTCAGTACTGCGGGATCATGCGGATCAAGGAAGTGGAAGAGCTGTATGATATGTGTTTCAGCAAAGGCGCGCCGGCGCCGCGTGAGCGACGTGGTGCGGCGATGTGGTGCCTTGGCCTGCTCTATGAACGGAACCCTGATCCCGCGCTGATCGCGAAGCTGGAAGAGAGAATCAAGGATCGCAATTCGCCGAATCCGGAGACTGCTGAAGTCCGTCGCATGGCGCTGGCCGCTCTGGGTTTCATGAGAGCAACGGAACGCAAAGAGACTCTGATTGAAGCACTGGAAGTGGATCCGATTTCCGGAAAGATCAAAGGCTATGCTCGCTGGTCCCATCCGCTCGTGGGACTTCCCGGGCCGGCTGAGTTTGAGCCATTGCCGATGTTCGTTGGCGGCTGGCGGCTGAATCCGGTCGATTAGCGCGATTCGCCTTGCGGGCTCCCTGTGTAGTGGAACTCGCCAGAGTTCCCATCATCGACACGCGTCGAGCGATCTCTGGCGAGCAAACGCGATCAAAGATTCGGGATCTCTCGCGGGGTAATGCTTGGGATCTCTCGCGAGGTAATGCCCGGGATCTCTGGCGAGATCCACTACAGATTTTGCGACAGCGGACTGTTTTCGACTGCTGTACCGTCGTTGCCACATTCGTTATCGTGCGCATTTGTGGACACAGGACGGCTGGCGCAGAACGTGTCACCTCCGGATGTGCACTGACTCAGCAGCGGATCTTCACGCGAATACGTCGGCAAAGTGTTTTATGACTTCGGAACAGGCTTCAGGAAATTCTGGCGAGACGGCATTTCTGCTGACTTGGGACGGGAGTGCATGGCGAGATGTTGTTCGCCTTCGCCAGGGGCAGGTCACGACCATCGGACGGTCAGCGACAAATCGAATTGTTCTGCAGGATGATTCGTGCAGTCGCAATCACTGTGAAGTTTTCTTTTCCGAAGGGGACTGGAAACTGCGTGACCTGGGAAGCCGCAATGGGACCACGCTGCGTGATCGCAAGGTTTCGGGTGACGTGCCGCTTCATTCGGGAGATGTGATTTCCATCGGGGAATGCCGTCTCGCGTTCACGACCAGTTTGGAAGCGGCGCCGGTTCATCCGTCCGGATCCGTTTCGGGGACAGACAGAGCCACCTCGCCAACTCAGCCGGCTGTCAGTACGACTTCCGCAGAACCCAACATTTTACATCGGACCGCGGTGCCGGAGTTTCTAAAAGCAGCGGCTCCGGCGAAGACGGATTTCGGTAACGAGCTGACAAAACTGTATCGCCTGGGCCTGGAGATGGGGGCCGCGAAAACTCGGCAGCAGCTGACCGAAGTCGTGCTCGCATCAATCGCGCGTGAAACTGTCGCCAGTATCTCTGCAATTCTGCTTGCGGCTCCGGACGCGGCCAGTCAGCCCATGCCCGTGGATCTGCAGGTTGTTGCATATCACAGTCGCAAGGATCTGCCGTATCGTCGAGTCTCCGACAATCTTTCACGTATCGTACTTTCAAAACGCGAGGCCATCCTGACGCGCGATGTCTCTGATGATCGGCAGTTGTCGGTGTTCGACAGTCTGGGTGAGATGAAGGCACTCAGTGTTATCTGCACGCCCATTCAAACAGTGGACCGTGTTCTTGGACTGATCCATTTGTATTCGACGAACCCGGACAATCCTCTCGACAAGCATGACCTCGAGTTCACTCTGGCTCTGTCGAATCAGCTGGCCGTTTCGCTTCAGCAGCTGCAGGAGCGTGACACGCTTCAGACCGGACTTGCTCAGGCTCGCAGTGTGAATGAGACTCTTCGGTCCCAGCTGACTCAGGAACAAACTCTGATCGGCGAAACCGGCAGCATGCGTGATCTTCGCGAGAAGATTGGACTGATTGCAGAGACGGACGCCAACGTGCTCATTCGCGGCGAAAGTGGCTGCGGCAAAGAGCTGATCGCACGAAGTATTCACAGCCAGAGCCCGCGGCGTGATGCTCCGTTTGTCTGCGTCAACTGCGCGGCGCTGAATGAAAGCTTGCTGGAGAGCGAACTCTTCGGCCATGAAAAGGGGGCATTCACCGGCGCGGTGGATCGGAAGATCGGACGCTTTGAACAGGCGGACGGAGGAACGCTGTTCCTGGATGAAGTTGGAGAGATGAGTCCTTCCATTCAGGCAAAGTTCCTTCGAATTCTGGAAGGCTATCCATTTGAGCGAATAGGTGGCCGCAAGCCGATTCAGGTGAATGTTCGCATCGTCGCCGCGACGAACCGCGATCTTGAGGAAGCAGTAGAGGACGGCGACTTTCGCAAAGACCTGTACTTCCGACTTCAGGTGGCTGAAATTACCGCAAGCCCTCTGAGGGATCGACGAGATGACATCGAAATCCTTGCGACTGCCTTCCTGCAGAAGTTTGTGCAGAAGACGGGCCGAGTCATCAAGGGTTTTACGGATGAGGCGATCCAGCTGCTTCGAAACTACGACTGGCCTGGCAACGTACGCGAACTTCAGAACACGATTGAACGCACGGTGATCCTGTGTCGAAACGAAGTCGTGAGGGCATCGGATATTCAGCTTTCAAGTCTCGCGTCGCGACAGACTGTGCCACAGACCGACCGTGAATCGTCCTCGGAATACCGGGAACTTTCTCTTGCGGATATCGAGCAGGAACACATCCTGAAGACACTGGAACACACCGGCTGTAACAAGTCCAGGTCTGCCCAGATTCTGGGGATCGAACGATCGACTCTGGACCGAAAACTCAAGCGATTTCACGTTCCGCGCCCCCTGACGGACTGAGTTACCGGACCTGTTGATCAGTGCACTTTTACCCTGAAAAGTGTCTTCCCCGAGATCTTCCGTGACGGAGCCAGGGAGAAAAGATAGACTCCGAGGCTGCGAGGAAGACACTTCCTGCAGAAATCCAGAGTCACTGCGATGGGGTTGGTTCAATGCGATTTCACCTTTTGGTAGCCGCCGCGATTTTGTTTGCAGCGTTCGGTACACCAGCGTCTGCTCAGGATCCGCAGCTGCGTTTCGGTTCGGATGTGCCCCGCGATGTGGAGCAGATCTACGAACGTGGTCTTGAGTGGCTGGCTGCCAACCAGACAAAAGAAGGAAACTGGAGCGGCGGTGATGAAGGCCCCGGTATCACGGGCATGTGCATCATGGCGTTCCTGGCCAGCGGTGAAGATCCAAACTTTGGACCCTATTCCGACAATATCCGTCGCGCCGTTCGAAGCATCATGTCGACTCAGGATCAGAACACGGGATTTTATGGCGGCAGAATGGGGCATGGCAGCATGTACCACCATGGATTTGCCTGCCTTGGTATGTCTGAGGTCTATGGAGTCCTTGATGAAGATTCCCTCTGGGATGGAGCAGGCACGGACGTCAAAGATCGCGTTTCCATCGGCAAGTCTCTTGAGATGGCAGTTCGAGCCTCTGTGACGTCACAGAAGAATAACCCATGGAACGCATGGCGTTACTCGCCAGATGCCACCGATGCAGATACGTCGGTTGCAGGAGCGGTGCTGATGGGTTTGCTGGCCGCTCGAAATGCGGGGATCAAAGTCCCTGATGAATCGATCGACAAAGCTCTTGAGTATTTTCGATCGATGACGACCAATCGCGGAGAAGTCGGGTACTCGGGAATCGGCGGTGGCGGGTCGGCGAATCTGAAGGCGATTGCGGCATTGGTTTATTCCATCGGGAAGCGAAAGGATCTGAAGGAATACAACGCCGTGCTTGGGCAGATCACCGTGAACCTGGAACATGAAGAATACAGCTACCCGGAGTACTTCCGATATTACACGGCCCAGGCACTGTTCCAGGGCGACTTCGAAGCCTGGCAAAAGTGGAACCTGAAGACTGCGAAACAACTGAAGGAACTGCAGGCTGACGATGGCAGTTTTCAAAGTCAGCATGGTCCGGCCTATGGCACGGGAATGTCATTGCTGGCAATGGCGCTCAACTATCGATTCCTGCCAATTTACGAACGATAGACGCCTGCGAGATTGAGGGTTGTGCGATGAAGCCGACGTTGTTTCAGGATCAAATCAACCGACAGACGTTTCTGAAGTCCGCATGTGGCCTTGGGAGTATGGCACTGGGGACCATGCTGGCTCGGGATTCGCGGGCTGCGGATACGGAAGCACCGGTCAATGGGCACCACTTTGCCCCGAAGGCAAAGAGAATTATCTACCTGTATCAATCGGGTGCTCCTTCGCAGATGGACCTGTTTGATCCGAAACCTCAGATGGAGTCACATCGTGGTGAGAACCTGCCGGAGTCCATCCGGATGGGGCAGCGACTGACGACCATGACATCGGGGCAGGCGAGCTTTCCCGTTGCTCCCAGCATGTTTCGGTTTCAGCAGCATGGCCAGAGCGGGATGTGGTTCAGCGAGCTGCTGCCACATATGTCGAAGCTGGCTGATGACTTTTGCATGATTCGCACCGTGAATACGGAAGCGATCAATCATGACCCGGCGATCACCTTTTGTCAGACAGGTTCTCAACTGGCGGGCCGGCCGAGTATAGGGTCGTGGATCAGCTATGGCCTTGGCAGCGAAAATCGAGACTTGCCGGCCTACGTTGTGCTGACATCCTTTGGCTCCGGTCGGCCGGACGATCAGCCGCTGTATGACCGGCTATGGGGTTCCGGTTTCCTGCCCTCACGTCACCAGGGAGTGAAGTTCCGAAACAGTGGCGATGCGGTGCTTTTCCTTTCGAATCCGGAAGGCATGACCCCAGCCGATCGAAGGCGCACGATTGATCGTATTCGAGCATTGAACGATGCTCGATTTTCTGAAATGCACGATCCGGAGATCAACGCCAGAACCGCTCAGTACGAAATGGCATTCCGTATGCAGACCAGCGTGCCGGACCTGCTGGACACTTCTGATGAGTCTTCGTCGGTGCTGGAGATGTATGGGCCGGATGTGAAGCGCCCCGGGTCGTATGCTGCGAACTGCCTTCTTGCGAGAAGGATGGCTGAGAGAGACGTTCGTTTCATCCAGCTTTTCCACATGGGATGGGACCATCATGGCGGGCTGCCAAATGCCATCCGGGGTCAGTGCCGGGATACGGATCAGGCGACGGCGGCCCTGATCACAGATCTCAAGATGCGAGACCTGCTGAAGGATACTCTGATTGTCTGGGGCGGTGAGTTTGGGCGAACCATTTATTCGCAGGGAGGACTCACCCCGGACAACTACGGCCGTGATCATCATCCTCGCTGCTTTACGATGTTGATGGCCGGAGCAGGAATCAAAGGCGGGACAACCTGGGGCGAAACGGACGACTATTGCTACAACATCGTGCGTGATCCCGTACACGTTCACGATATCAACGCCACAATCCTGCACCTGCTGGGCGTTGATCACACTCGATTGACCTATCGATATCAGGGGCGAGATTTCCGCCTGACGGATATTCATGGGGAGATTGTTCGCGGAGTCCTTTCCTGACGCGACATTCCCGTGACCTGTGCCTCCGTTTGACCAGCAACGAAAAAGGCGAGCCCCTGAAGAGGCCCGCCTTTTTGTTGTTTCAGGATCGTCCGATTTCGAGACTGTTATCGGTAATCAATCTCGATATCGCCGTCTCGCTCAAATTCAACTTCCACACCGCGGTAACGACGGAAGCGGCCATGTCGAGCTGGCACGACATAGGTCCGTGTTGGAAGGATGACCGGTGACGCCACAACTGGAGCAGCGACAACTGGTGCTGCCACGACTGTGGTCGGAACCACAGGTACCATCGGGGCAAAGTAGTGCGTCGAATAGGTCACTGTGCTGACCGGATAGGAAGCGACGGTAACCGTTGGCGTCGGAACGATGTAGGCGGGCTGATACGCCACAACCGGTGCTCCATAAACAACCGGTGGCGCTACGAACGTCCGGTGTGAAAAATAGAAGCGATCCCCGGCCACAGCTGAGCTGCATACTCCGACAAGAATCAACCCAAACGCCATCAAGTGCTTTGTCATGTCATTCTCCTCTGGAATCCGTTTCAATGAGCAGCAAAAAGCCTCCCTGTGCCTGCATGCATGTGAATTCAGGCGAACTGCGGTGAGTTTACCAGGCGTCGATTCTGGTTGGAAGCATGTTGGTTTGGGTGATCTTGAATCTTACGAAATCGAAATCGACTGGCATTTTGTGCAGTGATATCTGGTGGCGTTGAACGCCACTTGATGAAGTCCGTGGCAACAGCGAGGCGATGACTTTGCCATCAAAACGGATTTTGGAGAATGGCGACAGTTGTCCGTGAACGACAGTCAGTCCTTTGCAAGTCGATCGTCTCCAGGCAAAGTGTCGCGCGGCTTCGTGACCTGCTTCACAATTCGGAAAAACCAGGTAAGATTGTTAACTTGGCGATTCCGCATCCTTCGCGCAGTTCGCTGCGAAACAGCTTGCAAGATGACTGTTTTTCGAGGGTCTCCACCGTCCTGGTCGCCCTAAATCTCCCGGAATCTCCAGAAACTCGTTTGGCAAGTGGGTGCGTTGAGCAACCATTGCCAGCGTGAATGGCGTTCACTGCAATTTGTGTGAAAGAAAGGGCTCTTATGCTTCGAAGTGTGTTCCGGCTTCGCAACTTGACGCTGGCGGCGGCACTTTCCTTGTCAGCAACGACGGTGGCTCAGGAAGGGCAGCCTCAACCCGAATATCCTCCAGCGGCGAAGGTTCTGGAAGGTTTCGAAAAGGTCGTGACCAAGGCGAATATTCGCCCTATGTACACGCTCTACACGCGTGCGAAGGACGGCCAGATGTACGCCGAACTTCCTCGCGATTTCGCGTCAAAGAAGTACTTCATTGCAACGACAGTTGCGAGTGGTGAAGATTACGCGGGACTTCAGGGTGGCGACCTTTACGTCTACTGGCGTCAGTACGACAAAAAGCTGGCCCTGGTGACTCCGAACATCGAAATTCGTGCGACGGGTGACCGTGAAGCAGAAGCCTCCGTGGAGCGACTCTTCACGGACCGCATCATCATGGAAGTTCCGATCGTCACCATGGGGCCCAATGGTGGACCGGTCATCGACGTTGATGCGATGCTCCTGAATCCTCGCTACAACATCGGACCAGCTCAGTTCAATCCGGCATTCACCATGCAGGGGATTTTCTCGATCAAGACCGCCAAGGCGTTCGAGAACAACGTGGAGATTGCGTTTGAAGTCCCGGCAGCCGGTGATGGCACTCTGAAGATCCTGCACTACTCGATCAGCAATATTCCGGACAACACCGGCTATCAGCCTCGCGTTGCGGATACCCGCGTTGGCTTCTTCACAACGTCTTACTCAGACCTTGCGAAGTATGACGACCGTGAGACTCGGATTCGCTACATCAATCGATGGCACCTGGAAAAGGCGGATCCAAAGCTTCAGCTGAGTCCTCCGAAGAATCCGATTGTGTTCTACATCGAACACACAACTCCAGTGCGTTATCGTCGCTGGGTCCGTGACGGGATTCTGGCGTGGAATGCTGCCTTCGAAAAGGTCGGAATTGCCAACGCAGTCGAAGTGTACTACCAGGATGCTGCGTCCGGTGCGCACATGGACAAGGATCCGGAAGACGTTCAGTACAACTTCGTCCGCTGGCTGAATAATGACGTTGGAACGGCCATTGGCCCCAGCCGCGTTCATCCGCTGACTGGCCAGATTCTGGACGCCGACATCATTCTGACGGACGGCTGGATTCGACACTACCGGCAGCAGTTCAACGAAGCTCTGCCGAAGATTGCGATGGAAGGTTACGGAGCTGACACGCTGGCATGGCTGGCGGATCATCCGGAATGGGACCCGCGCGTTCGTCTGGCAGTTCCTTCAATGCGAAAGATCGTTCAGGAGAAGATTCAGCGTCAGGCAGCGCTGCCGTACGCCGGTCATCCTCTGGCATCTGCTGACAATTCGATTCTGGGCGACGAAGAATATGACGGTTTGAATCGACACAGCCAGGTCAACGGCTTCTGTATGGCAGCCGAAGGCATGGCTATGGAACTGGCACTGGCTCGCATGACCTTCGACATTCTTGCCTCACAGGAAGCACAGGCTGCTGCTCAGGGCGAGAAGAAAGAAGAAAAGAAGGATGCTCCGAAGGAACAGATGCTGGATGGTATGCCGGAATCGTTCGTCGGTCCGCTGATTGCTCACCTGGTTGCTCATGAAGTTGGTCACACGCTTGGCCTGCGACACAACTTTAAGGCATCAAGCCTCTACACGCTCGCTCAGATCAACAGCGATGAAGTGAAGGGTAAGAAGCAGCTGGCTGGCTCCGTGATGGACTACATCGGAACCAACATCCGACTGGAATCCGGAAACACTCAGGGCGACTACTGCATGACCGGCGTTGGTCCATACGACCTGTGGGCCATCGAGTATGGTTATACGTTTGGCGACACAAAGCCGGTTCTGGCTCGAGTTGCTGAACCTGAACTGGTTTATGCAACCGACGAAGACACTGGTGGACCAGACCCGCTGGCTCGCCGTTACGACTTCACGAAGAACCCGCTCGACTTTGCGAATGAGCAGGTCAAGCTGGCGGCTCATCATCGCTCCAAACTGCTGTCCGACTTCATTAAAGACGGCGACAGCTGGGACCGAGTCCGCTACGGCTATGAGATGATTCTGTCTCTGCAGACTCGTTCTCTGTCAATGATGGCGAACTGGGTCGGCGGTGCTCACGTGAATCGTGACAAGAAGGGCGACCCGAACGGCCGCAAGCCAATCGAAGTCGTTCCCGCGGAAACTCAGCGAGCTGCTCTGAACTTCGTCGTGAACAACGCGTTTAAGGACGAATCATTCGGACTGACTCCGGAACTGGTCACAGCAATGGGACTGGACAAGTGGTACGACAACCAGGGATCCATGATGGAAGAATCCACATGGCCAATCCATGACCGTATCATGGGCATTCAGGCTTCGGCTCTGACCAGCCTGATGAACCCAACGACTCTGCGACGTGTTTACGACAACGAATTCCGCACCCCGGCTGATCAGGATTCCCTGACACTGCCGGAACTGCTGAGCACAGTTGCCAATGCCGTCTGGAGTGAACTTGATGTGAAAGCGGAAGGTCAGTATTCCGCACGCAAGCCACTCATTTCCAGCCTGCGACGCAACCTTCAGCGTGAACACATGGAACGTCTGGTCGACCTGACTCTGCCAGGCCGTTCTCAGGGACCTGCGGGCAAGACCATCTCCATGCTGGCCAGCGAACAGCTGCGTCAGATCGTGAAGAAGATCGAAGCCGCTCAGGCAGCTTCTGCTGACAAGTTCGATCCGTACACTGCAGCCCACCTGGCACAGGCCAAGGATCGAATCACCAAGGCGCTGGATGCAGATTACATCCTGAATCCATCCACTGGTGGCGGTGGCCGAGGTGAGAGCATCATCTTCCTGCGAGAACCAGAAAGTGCTCCAGCGAATCCATAAACTTCGCGGACACTGATCCAAAACTGAAGCCCCTGATCGAGTCACTCGGTCAGGGGCTTTTTTCATGTACAGCAGACCCAAGGTGCCATGCACCTGTGATTGCAAGTGCAAATGCGGGAACGGTTTACGAATCGACCTGCGCGCAGGCTTCGGTTGTTCTCCGGCCTGCCGGGAATTGGCGGGAACCGGCAAACTGCGAAAAGGCTGGAAAGTGATTGAACCAATCGGTGGGGATCTCCACTTCAATGTCTGATGACCAAAACATGGAATCACCGGGAGGCAAAATGATGCTGTTTCTGACACTTGCAGATATGTCGCCGTTGCCAATGCTGTTTGCCGGTGGCGTGTTTCTTTTGGTGATCTGCGGTATGTTTGTTTCAGTCGCAGTGCTTCTGCTTGGTGTCATCAGGGGAAAACGGCGCAGATCGAAGAGACCGGAGGATCAGTTATGAAGGTCGTGAAGACGTCTCATGTTGCAGCCAGCATTCTTGCCTTCCTGGTGTCGGGCGCTCATGTGTTTGCAGACATCTCCGGTGGACCTCTGCCTTCGCGGGATACATTCGGGCAATCCCTGATGTTGATGATTGGCGGTGGACTGTTGGTAAGTGCCATCGTGGCCATCACAATCATTCGGCTCAGGAACGCACGGCAACGGAAAGCGGAAGTTCGAACAGAGGCCAGTCGGTAACTCGTTTGGGTACCCATGTCTTGTGTGAACGGAAGGCTGGCAGCTTTTTGTGCACGGGAGTGTCGAAGTGTCGACGAGTGTTGCGGACAAACGCAGTGGGCTCAATGGCCTCATTTTCGGGGCGTGCGTTCTGCTGTTCATGTTCGTCGCGTCTGCGTTTACGATCGTCGCACCGATTGCGGTCTCTGTGATGATTGTGTTTCTGTTTGCCGGGCCCCACAACTACGCGGAAGCACGCTATTTTCTGACTCGGTTGCCAGGAAGAATGGGACGACTGAAACCATTCTTTCTGGTGTCATGTCTTGGCGTGCTTCTTCTGTCGGCCAGTTTTCCACTTCCCGGTCGCCTTCCCGTGTGGATGGGATGGTCTCCGATGGCCTCGTTGTGGCTGACCGGACTCTGGAATACTCTGTTCATCGGCTGGTGTACGACGCTTGTCATCATGCGAAGTCAGCTGCCTCCACGTCACGACTGGGAGTATGCAGCGCCGGTGGGACTTGCAGCGATTGGGCTCAGCTGGCTTGCTCCTGGAATTCTTCCGTTTGTCCTTGTGTACGCTCATCCGCTGATGGGGCTCTGGATTCTGGATCGTGAGTTGAAAGCGAAATCGGTCTCGCTGCAGCGAGTTTTTCGGTGGTGTCTCTGCCTTCTTCCAGCTCTGATCGTGCTGCAGTGGAACGGGACCGGTGCCTGGGAATCTGATGTCCTGCGGCTTTCTTCGGACGTCCGAGATCAGATTCTGCGGCACTCGTCTTTGCCATTGTTTGCTCCGGAGTCCGGACCGCGACTGGTCGCCGTGCATGCATTTCTGGAACTGCTGCATTACGGAGTCTGGCTGATAGCGATTCCCATGGTCAGTGGCCGAGTTTACTCCGCGGAGTTTGCATCCATTCCAGTGATGAAGACTTCCTTGCGCACTTCGATTCGGTGGGGCCTGTTGTTGTCCGCCCTGGTTGTTGTATTGCTGTGGTTGTTTTTCCTTGCGGACTATCGAACGACGAGGGACCTCTATTTCACTGTTGCAACGATCCACGTTCTGGCAGAGATTCCTTTTCTGCTGCGATTGTTGTAGGCCGACCGGTTCAGGCCCTGTTTCCTTGAATGGTGCAGTTCACATGCTGATGGGAACCCTTGGCTTCCTGGTGTTTGGCTACCTGCTGACCGTGCTGATTGAAATCCCGATCCTCGTCGCTGGATTCCGCGGGAAGTATCCGACATCAGAAACGATCGTAATTGGCCTGTTGCTGACAGGTGTGACGTACCCTGTTGTGGTCATGGTGCTGCCGGGGATGTTTCAGGCGGCAGGCAGTGACAGCCGCCTGGTTTACCTTTTGATAGCAGAGACTTTCGCTCCAGTCGGTGAAGTTTTGTTCTTTCGGTATTTGACCGACAAGCCACTTTGGCGAAGTCTTGATCGCGACGCACTGGTCATCGTGGCTGCGAACCTTGCCTCATTCCTGATGGGTGAAGCTGGCTTGAGCCGATGGTTGAGCACCATGGTGGGGAATTCGTGACGGCGTGAATTTCAGTCGCCGTCACACATCAAAGGACTGACCGAACTGAGGGATGACCGGCGGCAGATCGGACGCGTCTTCTGCAATCTTTGCAAGAGCGCTGGCGGACTTTGATTCGCCGTGAACAATAAAGACCTGCTCGGCGCCGCCCTGCTTTTGAAGTTCGTTGAACCACCACTGGAAGTCTGATGCGTCCGCGTGAGCTGACAGCCCATTCACAATTTCGACGCGAGCATTCAAGGGCAGCGTCCTTCCGAGGATTCTGAGTTCCTGCCGCTTTTCCACGATACGCCGGCCCAGCGTATGTTCGGCCTGAAAACCGATAATCATGATGGCATTGCGTTCGTCACTGACCGCATGTTTCAGGTGATGGACGACTCGACCGTTTTCGCACATCCCGCCGGCCGCAATGATGACCATTGGTCCTTCGCGACGATTCAGCGCCATGCTTTCGTCCTGAGACTGGACGTATGTCAGGCCTTCGAAGTCAAACACATCATCATCGTGCCTGAGTGTTTCCTGGACGTCGCTGTCCATGTCGCGAGTATGTTCGCGGTGAACGTCGGTGAGTCGAATGGCGAGTGGACTGTCGATGAAGACGGGAACACGGCACATCGCGTCTTCATTCCGGAGTTCATTCAGCAGGTAGACCAGCATTTGAGTTCGGCCAAGGCTGAATGCCGGAATGATGACTCGACCACCACGGCGGGAAGCTTCACAGATGACGCGTTGCAGTTCCGCTTTCACGTCCGACGTGTCAGGGTGAACTCGGTCGCCATAGGTTGATTCGCAAATCAGAACGTCGCACCGGCCAACGGTTTCCGGGTCCATCAGGATTGGCTGATGACGTCGACCGAGGTCGCCAGTGAAAATCACACGCTTCCATTCCGGGCCGTCCTGAATCTCCAGTTCGACGATGGCAGCCCCAAGAATATGTCCGGCATGGTGGAGTCGCAGTCTGACGCCATCGAGGATTTCGTCCCATTCATGGAACGGCACAGTTTCGAAGAGTTTCGCTGCGTGGCGAGCATCTTCTTCGGTGTAGAGCGGCTTTGGTTCGTGCTGCTCGCCTTTGAACCGTTTCTTGCGTTCGTAGCGAGCATCCTCCTCCTGGATTTTCGCACTGTCTCGCATCATGATCGACGCGATGTCGGCAGTCGCCGGGCTGGAAAAAATGGGGCCTCGGAAGCCTGCCTTGTACAGCCCGGGCAGGTTTCCGCAGTGATCGATATGAGCGTGCGAGAGGATCACCGCATCCAGTTTGGAAGGGCGGCAGCGGAAATGCTGGTTTTTCGGCAGAGTGTCCTCTTCGCGACCCTGAAACAGGCCACAGTCCAGCAGAATTCGGACGGAGTCCGTTTCGATCAGATGCTGGCTGCCGGTGACTTCCCCTGCGGCACCTAAGAATGTGATCTTCATAGCGAGCTTTCAAGTCGTGGGAGATGGCAAAAGTCTGTTGATTTTTCCAGCCAAATGACTCGTTTTGGCCTCGTTGTCTGGACGAATGAACAGAACCTGGCGAAAATGTCTGGAATTCGGCGAAAAACCAGCGAACATCCGCTGCCTTCTATGTTGTAGAGTGACACACGGGCTAATGCGAGTCTCGTGGAATCAGGAGTGAATACGATGCTCTTCAAAAATCCAATCCTTCGCACTGTTCGGACCGGCCTGATTATGGCTGGTATCGGAATGCTTGGGTTGTCGTGGACAGCTTCAGTACAGGCAGATGAGGCCACAAAGGCGGAAACAAAAGAGGCGGGCCAGGAATTGCCTCTGGCGGAGTACATCGATCAGCAGATCCGTCAGGGCTGGACTGACAATGAAATCACGCCTTCACCAGTGGCTACTGACGAAGAGTGGGTTCGCCGAGTCTATCTGGATCTTTGCGGTCGCATTCCAACTCTGACTGAAGTGAAGACCTTCCTTGAGGACAAGAATCCTCGTAAGAAGGCCGTGCTGATTGATGCGCTTCTGGAGAATGAAGACTACGTTCGCAACCTGACAACAATCTGGACGAACAACTCGATTGGCCGCGGCACTCCTCAGCGAGTCAGCCGGACCGGCATGGAGAAGTTCTATCGCGAAGCGTTTGCGAAGAATCGTCCGTGGGATGAGATCGTTGTTGACATTGTCACGGCGTCTGGTCACTACGAAGAAAACGGAGCGGTTAACTACATCCTTGCACAGATGCAGAATCAGGATGAAGGCGTACAGCTGACTGCGATGACGACTCGACTGTTCCTGGGTCTTCAGGTTCAGTGTACTCAGTGTCACAACCATCCGTTCAACAAGTGGCAGCAGGACCAGTTTTGGGAGTTCAACAGTTTCTTCCGTCAGGTCGACAAGCGAGACCATCGCAAGCTGGATCCAAAGACGGGTCGGCAGGTTGATGACTATTCGGAAGTTGTCTGGCGTGAATTCACCGGACCGGTGTACTACGAAAAGCGAAGCGGGATGATGCAGGTCGCGTTCCCTCGGTTCCAGGGCCACGAAGTGGATCCGGGTCCAGGGGTTGATCGACGAGCAGAACTCGCAAAGCTGATTGTTCAGCCGATCGGAGATGAACCTCCTCAGCTGGCTCAGGCGATGGTCAATCGAACCTGGGCTCATTTCTTCGGCTACGGATTTACTCGTCCAATCGACGACATGGGACCACACAATCCGCCAAGTCACCCTGAATTGCTGGCACGTCTGTCACGGGAGTTTGCGGCAACGAAATACAACGTGAAGGATCTGGTACGCTGGATTGTGAATACCGAAGCTTACGGGCTCAGCAGCCAGTTTGGTGACAAGAACAAGATTGATGATCCGGCTGCGGGAGAGATGCCGCTGTTCAGCCACATGTATCTGAAGTCGATGCAGGCGGAACAGCTGTATGACTCACTGATCGTGGCCAGCAATGCTCACCAGTCAGGAAACGGAAACTGGAGTGCTCAGGAAGAACAGCGACGACGCTGGATGCAGCAGTTCATCGTGGCATTCAACAATGACGAGAATGATGAGTCAACGACCTTCAATGGCACGATTCCTCAGGCTCTGATGATGATGAACAGCGAGTTGATTGATAAGGCGTGCAGTCTGGAACGTGGCAGCTTCCTGTTTGAGGAGATGTCAAAGCCAGGCCCGGAAGCTCAGAAGATCAATGATCTGTTTCTTGCGGCTCTGAGTCGTAAGCCAACCAAGACGGAGATCACGAAGTTCCAGAAGGCTCTGGCGACGTACAAACAGAACAAGCTCAATGGATATCAAGACCTGTTCTGGGCGCTTTTGAATTCAAACGAATTTGTGTTTATTCACTAAAACGGGCTGAAAAGCCACAAACGAACGAGCCACGAGGCTCATGACTGAATCTTCACTAACCTTTCAGCGTTCGAATGTCTGAACGCAATTTCTAACCGGGAGTTTCACATGTCACTCTGGAATAACTACGGAATGAACCGCCGACATTTCATGCAGCATCTGGCGACGGCGGCGGCGACCGTCCCGGCGATGAATTTTCTGTCTCATGTTCAGGCGAATGCAGATGTTCTGAAGTCAAATCAGAAGGCCTGCATCCTGATGTGGATGGGTGGCGGTCCTCCAACGATCGACATTTGGGACCTGAAGCCAGAATCCAAAAACGGTGGCGAATTCAAGCCAATTGACACCGCTGCTTCTGGCGTGCAGATTTCAGAGCACATGCCGGAAACCGCGAAGGTGTTCGGTGACCTGTCTCTGATCCGCTCGATGAGCACTCGTGAGGCTGACCACAATCGTGGCCGCTATTACATGCAGACTGCTTACGTGCCAAACCCAACCGTCGTTCACCCGACATTCGGTTCAGTGGTCAGCTACGAAATCGGACGAAACCGCAAGGCTCTTGAAATTCCAGCCTTCATTTCGATCGATGGTGGTGCTGGTCAGGCCGGCTTCCTCGGAATGACTCACGCTCCGTTCGTGGTCGACAACACTGGACGCATTCGCAATGAGCCTTCACAGGAAGCAAAGAACCGATTGCCGGCTCGCTTGACGATGCTGGACGAAATCGAATCTGGCTTCATGCAGTCTCGCCGGGGCGAGCTGCCAACGGCTCATAAGGACGTTTACAAAAACGCAGTGAACCTGATGACATCCCGTCAGATGGCAGCATTCGATGTTGCCAAGGCGGATCAGGCACTGGGACTGGAAATGGAATCCGACGCGACTCGTGACGCTTACGGTCGTAACCCGTTTGGTCAGGGTCTGCTGATGGCCCGCCGACTGGTTCAGGTTGGTGTACCATTCGTGGAAGTCAACATGGGCGGCTGGGACCTTCACGCAGGAGTGTTTGACACTCTGAAGAATCAGCGACTGCCACAGCTCGACAAGGGTATTGCAGCAATCACTGCGGACCTGAAGCAGCGCGGCATGCTGGACAATACCGTTCTGGTGTGGATGGGCGAATTCGGTCGTACTCCGCGAATCAACCAGGACGTCGGCCGCGACCACTGGGCAGCTTCCTGGACTGTCATGATGGGTGGCGGTGGCATGAAGAATGGCCAGGCCGTCGGAGCAACCGATAAGGACGGCGTTCAGATTGCTGACGGCAGCAAGGCATACCTGCCAGGCGACATCTGGGCAACCGTGGCTCAGGCAATGGGTATCCCGGTCAACACCGTGCATACTTCAAAGCGTGGTCGCCCGATGAAGCTGGCAAACGGCGGCACACCAATCCAGGAACTGATCGGCTAATCGCTGACAGGTCCTGTTTTGGCTGACGAATCGGTGATCGCACGTGTCACTGAAGCCAGAGATTTAGGGATGGCCGAGACTGGAATGTCCGTCGATTCAAATACGGACGTTCTTCTCTCGGCCAGTTTTTCGTCAGGAGGGGAGGCGAGTATGGCAGTGGACAACGCAGACCGCAGACCTCCGGAAAGTGATCAAGCACCTTCCGGACCGAATGAAGAGTTTGTCCGGCTGTTCACCCAGTCTCAGCGTTCCCTCTACCTGTTTATTCTGCCGCTCGTTCACACGACTGCTGACGCTGAAGAAGTCCTTCAGGAAACGAATGTTGTTGTGCTGAGCAAATGGAGCCAGTTTCAGCCGGGCACCAACTTTATTGCGTGGTGTCGGGCAATTGCCCGCCTTGAAGTATTTCGGTTTCGACGTCGTAATTTTCACAGACTGCAGTTGCTGGACGATGATGTCATGAATCTGCTTGCAGAAGACATCGAGGAAGATCCTGTGGACCACGAACAACAGCGTCGTGCGCTGGGGGATTGTCTGGAAAAGCTGCGTGAGTCCGACAAGGATCTGATCCGTCGCCGATATGCCGACGGGGCAACGGGCGATGATGTGGCTCATCAGCTTGGACGTCCTGCAAATTCTGTTTATCAATCACTTGGAAGAGTCCGCAGAACTCTGCTGGAATGCATTCGCCGTCGAATGGCGGCTGGAGGTGCAACATGACGGCGGAGAACGAAGAGCTGCTGTTTCTTGCCAGTCTGTGGTGTGATTCCACGCTGACAGAGATACAGAAGGATCGACTGCAGGCATTGCTTCGCAGCGATGCTCAATTGCGCCGTGTCTTTATCGAACTGGTTCAGTTGCATGGTCAGCTGAACTGGGACGCCGGAATGCTGGCCGGGACGTTGATTCCACTGCGAGAACGACAGGCAGAGGCGGTTTCAGCTTCCGCAGATGCGGCAGGCTCAGCGCCTCGATCTTCGAACCATCCTGTTCGCCCCGCGCGAACCAGCCGTGCTCTTCTGACGACGATGCGATGGTCGGCACTTGCCGCCATTGTCCTGCTTGCAGTCACCGTTGTTGTCTTTCGTCGTCCTCCGGTTGCTCCGCAGAACATTGCAGGAGTCCAGCCGCCCTCGGCACAGCAACACTCTGTCGAGCCTGACGATGCTCAAACGGAGCCCATTCGCCCAATTCAGCTGAATGGACTAACGAAGGTACCAGTGGACAATACGCAATCGACAGACGTGCCTCTGCCACCGGATCAGCAGGCTGTTGCCCAGGTTGGTCCGACGGAGGCGTCAAAGGTTCTGGATGATGATGAAGTCGTTGCAGGCATCGATCAGCTGATCAGCACTGCATGGGATGAAAACCGGGTGGTTCCTGCCTCGGCAGCGGACGACCATGAATGGGTTCGACGCACCTACCTGTCGTTGACCGGACGAATTCCAACGCTGGAAGAGGCAACCAGTTATTCCAAATCAACTCAGCGGGATAAACGATCGGCGTTGATCCGCACGCTGGTCAGTGATCCACGGACTGCTGAAAATCTCTCGGTTGTGTGGACCAATCTTCTCATCGGCCGGTCAAATCCTCGGCAGGTCGATGAAGAATCGCTGTACCGGTTCCTCTACGATCGTTTTTCGACGAATCATTCATGGATGGATACGGTTGGGGAACTCATCGCTGCGGAAGGTCGAAGCGATCAAAATGGAGCGACGAACTTTCTTCTGGCACACTTGAATGATCAGGCGACTCCGGCAACGGCAGTCACAGCTCGATTGTTTCTGGGGCGTCAGGTGCATTGCACTCAATGCCACGATCATCCATTCGCAAAGGAACGCCACCAGGAAGAATTCTGGAGTTTGAATGCGTTCTTCAAGCAAGCCTCCAGGGAAATTGTCCAGACAGCAAAAGAAGCAAAAGGCCGAGCAATCTGGTCGTTGCAGGACAGCGGATCGCCCGGCATGACATTCTTTGAAGATCGCCGTGGCAAACAGCAGGCGGTCATGCCCGAGTTCGCTGGGCACGCAGTGCTGACCTCGGTGCGTTCTCGCCGGGCAGAACTGGTGCAAATCCTGGCAGCAGACAGCGAGCATCAGGTGGCACGGGCAATGGTCAATCGTACCTGGGCGATGTTCTTTGGATATGGTTTTACCAACCCAATTGACGACATTGGTCCACATAACCCCGCAAGCCATCCGGAGTTGTTTGATTTTCTGACTCAGTCATTCGTCGAGTCGAATTATGACCTGCATCGGCTGATGTACTGGATTTCGATGACTCAGGCGTTTGGCCTGTCGAGTGTGCAGGAAGAGAAGTTTGCTTCGATCGACGACCCGCAGGAAGGTGGCGTACCTCTGTTTTCGCGTGCCTATCCTCGACCGATGGGACCAGAACAGGTCTACGATTCGATTCGAATTGCAATTCGCTCAGTGTCCAACAGGCCCATTGATTCCTCCGTCGGTACGATTCACCGTCGCGAGTGGGTTGAACAGTTTGTTCGGTCGTACGGGACGGATGAGAACGATGAATCACTCGCCTTCGACAGCAACATTGCTCAGGCTCTTTTGCTGATGAATGGCAATGATCTCCAGAATTCGATCGCGGTGGCTTCGAGCGAAGTGGCTCGATCGCTGACGGATGAATCAGGAGCCGTGGTGGAATCTCTGCGTCGGCTGGCAATGGCAACTTTGAATCGCGAACCGACGGAGAAGGAGGAGCGTGTGTTCCGAAATCGCTATCGCTCACTGATTCGCAACCTCCCACCGGCAGACGCGATGAAGACTGCGACGGAGGATATGCTCTGGGCTTATCTCAACAGCAGCGAGTTTTCATCACTGCATTAGAATTAGATGATGGTAAAAGCGACACCAGGCTATTCCAGAACACCCCTCGCAAAGAAGCTTGGAATTGCAGAGCACTCCAGCGTCTGCCTGTTTGGTGCTCCGGACGACTACAAAACCTGGCTGGAACCGCTGCCGGACGGAGTGACGTTTACAAAACGGGAATCGAAGAGCACCGACCTGGTTCATCTCTTTACGAAGGATCGTGCTGAGCTGGAGAAACGACTAACCCGATTGCGAAACTCATTGAGAGACGACGCGGCGGTCTGGGTGTCGTGGCCAAAGAAGACGTCGAAAGTACCAACAGACATCACAGAGGATGTGATTCGTGAAGTTGCCCTTCCACTTGGCTTCGTTGACATCAAAGTGTGTGCGGTGAGCGAAATCTGGTCCGGGCTGAAAGTGGTTGTTCGGAAAGAACTGCGCGGCTCTTAACGCCGGTTGCTCTGCAAGATCCTGGAGGATGAAGGCCGTCCAGAGTCGTCTCTCAGTAAAAACGCTTGAAGTTTCAGCAGCTCGGCCGGCGGCTCGCCCTTCGTTCGTCAAAAGACGGCCTGGCCCCACCCACAGCACTCACCAATGCAAAACGAGTAGCAGCTGTTTGACAACCCCCGTCCGGCATGTGTAAAAACAGGTTAGATAGACGGGTTGCGACAGGGATTCCGGAGGATTCACCTGGGAGAACGGACCGTCTCAGACGATTTTTTCAGGCTGACAGGATCTGCCATGAAACGCGTGTTCCACGGAATATTACTGGCCCTGGGATTGTTGGTTTCCGCCAGCAGTGCTCAGGCGTGCTGTCTCTGGCCGTTTGGCGGCTGGTACGGAGCGGGATATCCATCATTTGGTTATCCGGGATACGGGTACGGATATGGCTACACAGCCGGCTACCCCATGTTTGGTGCTCCGGTGTACTCCGCGAGCTACGGTGGTGCCTGCTGTGCTCCATCGTGTTGCTGTGACCCGTGTTGCGGTGGAAGCTGCGCCTCGGGTTCCTGCGGTGCAAGCACGACGAATTCGAACAGCCTGAAGCCAACGACAGACCCGAACTTCAGAGACCGGGATTCAAGCGACTACGACAATACTGACGATTCGCTCCGGAACCGCCGTTTGCAGCCTGAGAACCCCGTGGATGAGGCTCCATTGAATCGACGAGGCGGTCAGGATCCTGTTCAGCCTGAAAAGGATGACTTCCGAGGCGCAGACGATCCGAACGGCCAGCCGGGGGAAATGTTCCAGAACAAGCCACCGATGCCGGAGCTGAAGGACCTGCCACCGGCCAATGAAAACGAACCGGCAAAGGAAGATAGTTTCCTGCCTGCCGAACCTCAGGCTGGCGTTCCTGGACGATCTGTCATAGCGGAGCAATCCAGTCGAATGGATGAAGTCATCCAGCCTCGTCGGCTTGCTTCTCGCTCAGTGCCATCACGTCGTTCAGTCACAACGGTTGCTGGCAGCAAGCAGGATACAGCGGTCCCGGTTCGCTGGATTTCTCTTCCCGCTCCGGAAGGCAATGTTCGCCTGTAATCGCGAGGCTTGCCAGACATCTGATGATGGAGGCTGTGTCCAAAAGACACAGCCTTTTTTATCTCCATCGTTTCAGCAACGTTCTCGACATCCGCTCGCCGCCACGATATTCGAAGTTCGCTGAATGGCGGTCTGGCTTTTCTCGAACGGCTGATTCGTCAGAATCACGCACCAGCGAGACGACGTGCGATCGACCCACATCAGCGTGCCCGTCGCTCCCCAGTGTCCAAAGGCGGACGATGGCAGAAAATCGCTGAAGCAGCCCGAATGATCGGGCCAGTTCAGTCTCCAGCCGAATCCCCATGGCCGCCGCTTTCGATCTGTTTCGGGCAGATTTGACATTCGAATCGTCTGGTTTCGAGTGCAGGCGATCGCGACGGCGGGCGAAACGACGGACTGTCCTTTCTCGTTCTGCCCGTTGTTGAGGAGGCACTGCAGCAGGCGACCGAGGTCCTTTCCTGTGGAAATCATTCCGCCCCAAGGCGCGCCGAGCTTTCGCCAGTAGGCACTGTTCCAGTTCCAGTCAGGCGCATTGGCCTGCCATTCCGGAAGTTCACAGGGAACAACTGTCGGCATGAGTTCGGCGAATGTTTCGTCAGGCAGCCCAAGCCATGACTCCCTCATTCCCAGTGGTTCGAAGAGTCGGGATCGGAGGATTTCCGCACAGGACTGATTCAGCCGTTGTTCCATGATCGCCGCAAGCAGCGCAAAACCCATGCTGCAATAGCTGGTGGCTGTGCCCGGCACGAACCCTGGTTCCTGAGCGGCCGTTCCTGCCACAAATTCTCCGAGCCCTGCGTGACTGGCGCGGAGCTCATGGTTGTTGGGGAGCATGTCGGGAAGACCGGACGAATGCGTCAGCAGGTGTCGCAGAGTGATCGTGCGGTGCGATCCTCGATGAAAGCCCGGAAGAAAATTCCGCACCGGTTCGTTCAGGTAAAAGTAACCCTCCGATGCAAGCTGCACAAACATCGTCGCGACAACGGACTTCGTCAGAGACGCAATCAGGTAGCGACGTTCCACTGTCGTCGATTCCAGCGGGTCAGCAGTTCCACCGGAACATTCGAGGAAGCATCCATGTTCATCACCGGCCAGCACATCGGCAAACGGAATTTTGTGCTGCCGAAAGATTTCATTGATCAACCCGGTCGTGGTCACTGCAGAAGGTCCTTTCTCCGAGCAAGCCGTCGTTATGACTTTGCTTTCATCGATGCGTCAACGCAGCTGGCAACAACCAGGTCTCCGACGACGTTCACCATCGTTCGCGACATGTCCAGAATGCGGTCAACACCCAGAATGATGGCGATGCCGTCGGCGGGAACACCGACCGATTTTAGAACGACGATGATCAGCGGAATTGATCCACCAGGCACACCAGCGGTGCCAACGCCGGCAAGGACCGACATGAGAACCACCGTGATCTGCTGATTGATGCTGAGATCAATTCCAAAGACCTGAGCCAGAAACAGCACAACGATACCCTCGAAAAGGGCCGTCCCGTTCTGGTTGCCGGTTGCCCCAACCGTCAGGACAAAGTTCGCTGTTTCGGGCGTCAGCTTCAGTTCCTCGTGTGCCACTTTCAGCGAAGTGGAAAGCGTGGCACTGGAGGATGACGTACTGAAAGCAACAAACATCGCATCGGACACTTTGCGGAAGAATGTCAGTGGAGACATCTTCCCGAAGAGGGCGATGACCGCAGAATAAACCACAACCAGATGAATCAGCAGGCCGCCGATCACGACCGCCACAAACACGATCAGCGCTTTCAGGATGTCCGTTCCCATCGTGGCTGTCACGCCAAAGACAAGGCAGCCAGCACCGAATGGTGCCAGTTTCAACGCCCAGCCGATAATCGTCATGGAGATCTCATACATTCCGCGCAAAGTTCCCACCAGCGTGGAACAGTCATCCGGCTTCACCGTGGCCGCGATACCCGCGAGCAGCGCAAAGAACATGACGGCCAGCATGCCGTTGCCTTTGGAAGAACCATCGACAGCGCCGGCCATTTCCTGAATCGGGTTTTCCGGCAGAAGATCGACGAGCGTCTGACCCAGTGTTTTTGAAGCATTCGCTTTGGCCACGCCTTCACTGGCTTTCTCCGAGTACTTTGCAATCAGAGTGGCTTCCGTTTCCTTCGAAAGCGACTTGCCGGGTTTTACGACATTGACCAGTGTCACGCCGATCATCACTGCAGAAAACGAGAGAACCGCGGTGAAGAACAGAGTCATCAGTCCGATGCGGCCAAGTCGGCGAAGGTCACCGACGTCGACCACCGCAAGAAACAGTGCGGAGAACACCAGTGGCAGAACAACCATCTGCATCAGTCGGAGGAACAGCTTTCCGATTGGTTCGGTGAAAGCAATCAGATTCATGACAGCGGCTTCACCGGATCCTCCACCGGCTTTTACGGAGTGTGCCACCAGCCCGCAGCAAATGCCTGCGATGAGTCCCACCAGGATCCAGATGTGTCCCCCGGATCGTTTTCGGGCCGGTGCTGTCTGATTGTCTGCCATGGACGATTCTCCTTCAGTTGGTTTCGAAGACGGGAGTTTACGGATCGAATCGTTCTCGCCAATGAACCAGGCACGCAAGCTGGCTCGGTTTTTTGTGATAAGCCAGGGCAACGGTCGAGTTGCTGAGGCAGATTTGCTACTTTTTCGATCAACCGATTTATTTGCCGAATCGCCTGGATCCTCCGGGCCAGCGGCTGCAGCGAGTGTGTCTCTTGAGCAAGTCAGCGAGTCCGATGGTACTCCTTCAAAGCGAAATTCCTGGTATCCCGGTTCGTCGTGGCAAGGTGCGCGATGTCTATGACTTCGGCGACCGGTTGTTGTTTGTGGCCACGGACCGCATCAGCGCGTTCGACTACATCCTGCCAAACGGAATTCCTCGCAAAGGCGAAGTGCTGACTCGCATCAGTCGATTCTGGTTCAGTCTCCTGGGTGTCGATCACCACCTGCTGGCAGATGACATCACATCACTTCCATTGCCAGCCGGCACCGATGTGGACGCCCTTCGAGCCCGCAGCATGGTCGTCATGAAAACTCAGGTGGTGCCTATTGAGTGCGTGGCGCGAGGGTACCTTTCGGGCTCCGGCTGGAAAGAGTATCAGAAGTCATCAACGGTTTGTGGAATTCCACTTCCCGGGGGACTTGTGGAAAGCAGCCGGTTGCCAGCCCCCATTTTCACTCCGGCAACAAAGGCGGAATCAGGACACGACGAGAATATCTCGTTTGAACAAACCTGCAGTATCATCGGTCCGGAACTGTCGGAGACACTGAGATCGCTGACCCTGAAGATCTACGGCAGGGGATGTGAACATGCCGCGACGCGAGGCATCATCATCGCTGACACCAAGTTTGAATTTGGCCTCCGCGACGGCAGGGTGATCCTGATCGATGAAGTCATGACACCGGACAGCTCACGCTTTTGGCCAGCCAGTGACTGGCAGCCGGGCCGAGGGCAGGCGTCGTTCGACAAACAGTTTGTGCGAGACTGGCTGGAACGATCCGGCTGGGACAAGAACAGCCCCCCGCCGACGCTCCCCGATGATGTCGTTCGCAGAACTTCCGAACGATACATCGAAGCCTTTGAGATCCTGACGGGACAGTCGTTCTGAGCCCTGTGTTCGTAATTCTTGGTTCCTGGTTTCGATTGTTGCTTGCGAATGGCGGACAGGCCAGCGATTTACTGAGGCGTTGCGGTTTGCTGAACGTCGCTGATGTCTGCCAGCGAAAACGCAACGTCGATCAGCGTGGTCACTCCGTTGCCGGAGTCAACGTTGACGCCTTTGCGAAACTGAACTCGCCACGAAGCACTGGTGTCCGAAGACTCCGCCAGAGCCGGCAGCATTTCTTCGCTGGCGACGAATGTTAAAAGTTCCTCGCCGGGTGCAATCAGCTTGCCGCTGTTCTGCCCGGTCAGGACAAAATTGCTGTCCGACGACTGGAGGAAATTCAGGACACGAGCTTTCTCGCCGCCCTTGTTGAGGCGAAGGAAGGAATTGACCTGAGCACTTTCGTCCACGGCAAGCTGCGGAAAGCGGCTGGACATCAGGTCCGCATCAAATGGCGCAAAGGCGTATTCCGTGGCCACATTTTTGAACTGAAGCCACAATCGCAAAACAGGCTCTGTCGCCAGATTTGGAGCCGCAGCAGCAGTACGAAATTCTTCAAACGTCAGTGGCTCGCGTGTGACCTTCAACGGAGTCACAACCACGTCGCCAAAACGCTTTGATTCGCCAAGCTTCAGCACATGGCCTTCCGGCAATGCTGCGTTTTCAGGGACTCGCTTGAATTCATTGGGAGCCAGAGGCTTGATGTCAGGGAGGCTTTCGAGCGGGTGAGTTCCAAAGAGGCTGACTTTTCCGGTCAGAAACAGAAACAGTAGAATCATCGTCACGGCAACCGCATAACCGGTCAGAATTGCAGACGGCTGGCGTGATGACCTTGTCAGCGACAACGCAGATTCGTTCGGCGGAGCAAAGCTGCGGCTGGATTCTCTGCTGGCGGCGGGGGCTCCGAGAGTTGCCTTCTTCGATTCGTCGCGACTTGTTGCCGGGGAGACGCCTGCTGCGGGGGATTGGCTTTGATTCTCTGCAACTACCGGCGAAGACTGAATAACAACGGAAGTTGACTTTGCCGGCACTTCTGATTCCGCAATCGTCACCGATGGCAGTGACGCAGTGTGCTCCTTATCGTTGTCGGGCGGCAGCATGTAGGGAACCGTGTTGCCCGCAACGACATTTGAGAAATCCGGAGGGGCTGCGACATGATCCGATGGAAGGGTTTCAGAATCCTGCTGCAGAAAATGAAAATCCTGAGGAACATCATCGTCCTGAGATCTCTTTGCCATTGCCTTACCCCGTCGTCTTCTACCCTGTATTCCAGATGAGTCAGGATGCGACACCAGCGCTTCGGTGTCAACCACGTACTGTTCGTTACAAACCAGGTATTCACGGTTAGTAGATCGCGGGCGGAGGATCCTGACTTCCGTCTGCATGTAGAAAGCGGAAGTCACAGCCTTCGTGGGCCTGCGTCGTTTCGTCCAGGTACAGCTTTCCGTATCCTCGGCTGAACGACGGCTTCGGCGCCACCCAGTTTGCTCGACGCTTCGCCATTTCGTCGTCCGTTACGTCCAGAGTCAGCTTTCTTCCCGCGACATCCAGCGTGATCATGTCGCCGTCCTGAACAAACGCGAGGGGTCCGCCTATGTATGATTCGGGAGCGACATGCAGGACGCATGCCCCGTAACTCGTTCCGCTCATTCGAGCATCGCTGATGCGAACCATGTCGCGAACACCCTGCTGAAGAAGATACTTCGGAATCGGCAGCATGCCCCATTCCGGAATTCCCGGCGCGCCGAGCGGACCGGCATTCTGCAAAACGATGACATGATCCTTCGTCAGCTTCAGTGACGGATCGTCGATACGAGCCTTCAGGTCCGGGTAGTTCTTGAAGACTGCGGCAGGCCCTCGATGCTGCAGAAGGTGTGATTCCGCAGCGGCGGGTTTGATCACGCAGCCATCCGGAGCAAGATTGCCTCGCAGCACCGCAAGACTTCCTGTCTGACACACCGGGTTGGCTCGACGCCGAATGACGTCGTCATTCCAGATCGTCGCGTCCACAAGTGCATTTCGAAGAGGCGTCAGCTCAACGGTCTCTGCGTCAAGATGAAGCAGATCGGGAATTTCGTTCAGCAGAGCATTCAGTCCACCGGCATCGAAGAAGTCCGCCATCACATACTTGCCGGTCGGACGAAGGTTCGCCAGCACCGGAGTCTTTTGTGAGATACGATCGAAGTCTTCCAGAGCGACGGGCACCTGAGCACGGCCAGCCATGGCCATCAGATGAACGATTGCATTCGTGGATCCTCCGATGGCCATCAACGTCGTGATGGCATTTTCGAAAGCGTCACGCGTCATGATTTCCGAAGGACGAATGTTCCTCCAGGCCAGCTCCACGGCGGCTCGCCCTGTTGCTGCGGCCATGCGAGCATGTCCGGAATGAGTCGCCGGCAGGGAACTAGCTCCGGCCAGAGTCATCCCCATGACCTCTGCCAGTGCCGTCATCGTGGATGCGGTCCCCATCGTCATGCAGTGTCCCGGTGATGCGGCGATATGATCTTCCAGCTGGCACCAGGCTTCGCACGACAGCCGGCCGGCACCGCGTTCGGCCCAGAATCGCCAGACGTCCGTTCCGCTCGCCAGTTGTTCGCCGTGCCACGACGTGCGATTCATCGGTCCGCCAGGCATGACGATCGAAGGCACGTCCGCGCTGAGTGCGCCCATCAGCAATGCCGGTGTTGTCTTGTCGCAGCCGCTCATCAGGACGGCTGCATCGATCGGATAGGTTCGCAAAACCTCTTCTGCTTCCATCGCAAGGAAGTTGCGATAGTACATCGACGTCGGCTTCATGAAGGTTTCGCTGAGCCCCATCACGGGAATCTCAACGGGGAAGCCACCGGCCTGCCAGATTCCGCGTTTGATGTCTTCCGCTCGCTGGCGAAAATGAGCATGACACGAGATCAGGTCGTTCCATGTGTTTAGAATTCCAATGACCGGCTTGCCGCGGAATTCGTCTGTCCCGAATCCGGCCTGCTTCTGACGCGATCGATGACCAAAGGAACGCAGATCATCCGGTCCCAGATACCGATGACTTTTGAGTGCTTCCGGTGCCAGCCGCTGACGATCATTCAGACTCATTCGCGATCACTTCTGCCAAGATTTCTGAACACTGCAAACTGAAAACTGAACACTGAAAACTTCGCCTAAGCCATAATGCCCTGCACCAGATTCCCGTGAATATCCGTCAGGCGATAATCGCGGCCCTGGAAGCGATAAGTCAGGCGAGTATGTTCCAGTCCCAGCAAGTGCAGGAGCGTCGCATTCAGGTCATGGACGTGAACCGGATTTTCCGCAACATTGAAGCCCAACTCATCCGTTGAACCGTACGTTGTTCCGGCCTTCGTTCCACCACCCGCCAGCCACAAGCTGAAGCAACGATTGTGGTGGTCACGGCCGTCATTGCCGCCCTGAACCATCGGCGTTCGACCAAACTCCCCGCCCCAGATCACCAGAGTATCCTGCAGCAGTCCTCGTTCTTTCAGGTCCGCAATCAAAGCCGCACTGGCCTGGTCGGTGTCGACGCAGTTTTGCTTCACGCCACCCGTCAGATTCCCATGCTGGTCCCAGGCTTCGTGGAACAACTGGACAAAGCGAACACCTCGTTCGACAAGGCGTCGAGCCAGCAAACAATTGCGAGCGAAATTGGCTTCGTTCGGATCCTTGATGCCGTACTTGTCGAGCGTCTCTTTCGTTTCGCCGCCGATGTTCATCAGCTCCGGAGCGCTGGATTGAAGACGGTAGGCCATCTCGTAACTTTGGATGCGTGCCGCAATTTCCGGATCGCCTGATGACTGCAGCGAGAGTTCATTCAGCTTGCGAAGAGCATCCAGGGAGGCTCGCTGAGTTTCATCATCCACACCGGCCGGGTTGGAAAGATACAGGACCGGATCGCCTTTGCTTCGGAAAGGAATTCCACCGTACATCGTCGGCAGGAACCCGCATCCATAGTTGCTCGCCCCGCCACTCGTTCCCTTCGCGCTGGTGAGAACGACAAACCCTGGCAGATCCTGAGACTCGCTGCCCAGTCCGTACAAAGTCCATGAACCAAAGCTTGGGCGACCGAACTGCTGCGAACCCGTATTCATCAAAATCTGCGCCGGAGCATGATTGACGGCATCAGTCTGCATGCTTCGAATCAGACACAGATCATCGGCCATCTTTGCCGTGTGAGGCAGGACTTCACTAAGTTCCATGCCGCACTGTCCGTGCTTTTCATATTTGAACTTCGGGCCCAGTAACGCGGAGTTTGGATTGATGAAGGCAGCTCGGTATCCCTTCAGCAGTTCCGCCGGTGGCAGCTGACCATCGCGTTTGGTCAGTTCAGGCTTGTTGTCGAACATTTCCAGGTGACTGGGAGCACCCGCCTGAAAAATGTAGATGACTCGCTTGGCTTTCGGGGTGAAGTGCGGTTCACGCGGGGCGAGCGGATTTTTCTGAGCATCTTCCAAAGATGGCGGCGCCGCGTTGGCTCCCGCCAGCATCGAAGACGCCGCGATCGCCCCAAGCCCGATTCCGCAGTCGCGAAGAAACCAGCGACGACGCAACAGAGATGCTGTCAGTTCACGAATTTCGGATGAGATGTTCATGACGGCCTCGCGTGGAGATTGAGGGCTTGGTGAGACTTGAGCCTGCTGGCTTATTCTTCGATGTAAACACCCGGACTCATTGCCGGCAGATCAAGGATTTCCGCAGTTCGCGTTTCCGTATCGTAAACCGCGATCGTTGGCTTTCGAAACATCCAGCCACCAACTTCGCCGGGATTCACAAACAGCCGACCGCTTTTGTCGGCGACAACGCTGGGCCGGTGAGTATGGGCGAAGATGACCACATCGGATTCTCCCAGCACATCACGCACATCATTCAACTGGTGGCACATCAGGAATCGCACGCCATCCGGCGATTTCCAGCACATTGGAGGATATCCAAGAGTTCCGACAATCTTCATGCCTCCTGCGATGCCGATCTGGTTGCCATCATTGTCACCAAAACAGGCCACCACGGGACAGTGAAACTTTCGCATCGAAGGAACAACCAGCGGTGACACAAAATCGCCCGCGATCAGAACGGCTTTACACTGCAGCGCATTGACCAGTCGAATCGAATGACGCAGGTTGTCCACGTTGTCGTGGATATCAGCCATGATGGCAATCTTCACAGAATCCTCCTGAAGCCGGCGAAGTGATTCCCGCCGCGACATTGTCACAAATGCCGCCAGGTCGGGAATCCACACGACCTGAAACTTCTCGATCGCTAACTTCGCAGGTAAGAATACGGCATCCCGCCGCTGATTCGACAGCCATGCCGCCGGAATCAGACGGGTTCCTGAGTCCGATAAGATTGCCGCTGTGAAACCTCCCCTCCTGCATGAAGTGTGGGAGGGGTCGAGCGAGCGTCAGCAAGCTCGGGGGAGGGCGCGACGGGCGTTCTTGGTTCTTGGTTCTTGGTTCTTGGTTCTTGGTTCTTGGTTCTTGGTTCCTGGTTCCTGGTTCCTGGTTCCTGGTTCCTGGTTCCTGGTTCTTGGTTGCGCGTGAGGAGATCAATGGTGAACGGTTATTGAAAACTGGGGATTGCAAATTGGGTTCTATTTCGCTTCCTGTAACGTCGTTCCTGCGCAGGGTGAGCCCAGCCAGCCGCGCCTGTCTGGAGAAGTTGGGTGACAGAAGATGGGCTAAGCGTCAAAACCAAGAACGACGAACCAAGAACCAAGAACTAAGAACTAAGAACCAATCTCTCAAACTGGGAGTCGCGGTTCATCACTCAGAGAGTGATGGCTACTTTGAGGATGGCTACCTTTGTGATGGCTGCTTTGTGATGGCTGCTTTGTGATGGCTGCTTTTGACCACGGAGTCCAAACATGCGATGTTGTGTGATTCTTGCCGTACTCTTCGTTGCCTCGTGTCCGGCGATTGCTCAGCAGGTTCACAAAGATATTCCGTACGGCGGCGCGGGGCATGAACGAAACGTGCTGGACATCTACGTGCCGCCAAATGCGAAGAATGCTCCGGTTGTTTTCTGGATTCATGGCGGAGGATGGCAGGCGGGTGACAAATCGGATGTCCAGGTAAAGCCCGCCTATTTCACGTCAAAGGGCTTTGTGTTTGTCTCAACGAACTATCGTCTCTTGCCCGAACATCCCATGGAGACGATTGTCGCCGACGTCGCTGAAGCCTTTCACTGGTTCCATCAGAATGCTGGGAAGTACGGTGCCGATGGAAGTCGAATCTGGGTCATGGGACATTCCGCGGGTGCTCAACTGGCCGCGCTGATTTCCACGGATGAAAAGTACCTTGGCAAACATGGACTCAATCTGAGTCTGATCAGGGGCTGTGTGCCAGTCGATGGCGACACGTACGATATTCCCGCAATCATCGAGACCGCAGAAACTCGCCGCCGAGTCCACGGGCTGCCTCAGGCCAAGTTCGGCCATCGCGAGAAATTTGGAAACTCGGAAGAAAAGCACAAGGACTTTTCGGCTGTCACTCACGTCGCCGCCGGAAAGCACATTCCTCCGTTTCTGATTCTTCATGTCGGCGAACACCCCGACACCACCGTTCAGGCTCAGCGACTTCACAACACCCTCAAAGCCGCAAATCTCGACTCCACCACCTTCAGCGCCCGCGACACGACTCACGTAAGAATCAACGAGCAGCTCGGCGAACCCGAAAACCCCGTCACGAAAGCCGTCGATGAATTCCTGTCTCGAACACGCAAAGAGTGACACCCACCATGGACTGCGGCAGCCCCGCTGCCGCTTTCATTCCAGCGGCCTGCTGCTGGAACAGGTTGGCTACGTTGATGACGGGTTACTTTGACGACAGTCGTCACAGCAGGCTGTGACAGGGAAAGCGGCAGCGGGGCTGCGGCAGTCCAGGGATTCGAGGCTCATGGCTTGGTCAGCAATGGAGCCCAGAGGCCGGGTTGGAGTTCGGGGGTCTGGCCGGATGGTGGATATGTCGTTTTGATGGCGGTGTGGAGTTGTTCGGCGAGTTCAGTTTTCGTCGCCTGATAGTCTTTGTGCTCGGCGAGATTGTGCAGTTCGCGCGGGTCGGTGTCGTGATCGTAGAGCTCCGCTCCTTTGTCGCCGTCTGCCCATTCGGTGTAACGCCAGCGTTCCGTGCGAAGGCTGTAACCGAAGTAGCGGTTCGGCTGGTCCGGTGCTGCTGAAGCTTTGGCAGTGGCGGCGTCTTTGGTGTCTGCCGCTTGTTTACTTTCTGCCTGTTTCTTTCTCTGATTGGCTGGAAGAGTGCGTGTCACCTGAGTCAGCGCCCAGCCTCGGCCTTTGGCTGTGGAATCCTTCAGCATCGGAACCAGGCTCTGGCCCTGAAGTCCTTCCGGTGCTGTCAGGCCACACAATTCCATCAGTGTCGGGTACAGGTCGACGTGCGAAACTGGTGAACGGCAGACCGTTCCTTTTTCACAGCCTGGGGCGATGATCAGTAAAGGAACTCGGCTGCTTTCTTCAAAGAGGCTCATCTTCTGCCAAAGGCCATGTTCACCCATGTGGTAACCGTGATCGCTGGTGAAGACAATGATCGTGTTTTCGGACAGTCCCTGTTTGTCCAGAGCATCAAGAAGGTGTCCCACCTGAGCATCCATAAAGCTGATGCAGGCGAGGTAGGCCTGGCGAGCTTCGCGACGCTGAGCATCGGTCATCTCCAGCTGGTCCTTCTTCTGACTCTGCAGCGCCGGCGCGGGAATATCCGCAAGGTCTTCCGCGACGCCACTCACCACCGGCATCGCATTCACATCGTACATATCAAACCATGGTGTTTTCGGAGCAACGTACGGCGTGTGTGGTCGGAAGAATCCAACGGCCACAAAGAAAGGTCGATCATTTCTTTTTGCACATCGTTCCAGAACCCATTCGGCATCCTGAGCAATCTTCGCATCGGTGTGATGTTCGGTGCTCTGAGGTGAAGCGTACCAGCTGAGAGTCCCGCCAAACTGATTGGGAACCAGTGAGAAGATCTTCGAATGTTCTTCAAGGCGATCGACGCCTGCGGGATTCACTTCCAGTTCCCATGAAGCGGGATCATCGTGGCCGTCAGTGCCGATGGAATTTGGCACGTTGTAGTGATACAGCTTTCCGAGTCGCGCCGCGACATAACCCTGCTGACGAAATGCCTGCGACATGCTCAGTCGGTCAGGAATCGTCTGACGGAAAATCTGCCCGTTGGCATGAATCCCTGTGGAGTTCGGATACAGGCCCGTCAGGAGTGAATTCCGGCTCGGCCCACACAACGGAAACGCGCAGTACGCTCGATCAAACCGAACTCCTCGAGCGGCAAGTCGATCAATGTTCGGTGTCTTGACCTGCGGGTCACCATAGCATCCGAGCAGGTTGTTGAGGTCATCGGAGATGACAAACAAAACATTGGTTCGAGCCTTTGGCGGCTCAACCGCCAGCGCTGTCGAACGGTGGCCGAAGAAGGGGCACAGTATTGCCAACAGCATCAGTGTAATACGCATTGAAGTTCTCCTGGACCGACGGTGGAACGAGGTCGCTCAGTATAGGGTAAATGTTGCTGGGGCACACAGTGCACTGGAAAACGTTAACTGACGGATCAAGCTCCCGGGTGCGACACTTTGCGGCGACGTGCGAGTGCTGGAGTTCGACGACCGTCGACGATTCAGGCCGCACTTGCGGATGAGGGAGGCGGGCTGTTACAGTTCGGGTAAGTACGGAGATTTGCCCGGACTGGATAAGTTTCGGGGTTTGGCAGTCTCGGTGTTTGTTTGACAGTTCGGTCGGCAGGAGGCCTTCGTAATGACATCGGCACGTGGTCGTCGGATTCAGGGACGTCGTGCACTGGCGATCATGGCCTGGGTATCGCTCGTTGTGATTGCGCTGCTGCTGTGGTACGCGCGGGCGAATCGACTGATCCGAGTTCAGGCCTGGGAACCTGCGGCGCTGTTGTTGAGTGCCTATGCGATGTTCCTGTCCATCTTCGCATGGCTCCTGTTTTCGCCCGAACGAAAGTCCGCAGAAGAATCACCTGCGTTGTTCTTTGCCGGCATACTGACTCTGATACCGCCGTGCTACATCGCGTACCTTTTGATGCCGACTGGTTCGCCGCTTCGACCTTGGCTGACTCTGGGCGTCTTTCTCTTCGGAGTTCTGGCCATCCTAAGTCCGCTGCCGGATGAAGTGTTCAGAATTCCTCGGGATCGAAAGTCGTACCTTCGACTGCTGACAGATTCCTATCTGACCGAGCTGAATGTCGAAGAGCCGCGAACGGATTTTCAGAAGCTGGCGCCTCGAACTGTGATGCGTCTGACGGCGCCGCCCAAAGAAGAGGCTCGCAAGGAAACAAAGGCGCGCGATCCCTGGACGAATCCGTTCACCGGAACGGGCCGGACAATCAGCAGAACGGGAAAACAGCAGAAGGACGTCGAGTCGCGAGACACCTATGTGGCCGGAGCGGAAATACCGTTGCCGCCGCGACCAGCGACTCCGGTTCGTACTGAAAGCAGCGAGATTCGTGCAGAGCGACAAGTCCCGCCAGCGGTGCCATCAATGCCCGGACCGCCGCCGATACCGGTCGGACCGGTACAGCCGTCGATTCCCGTCTCAACGTTCGGAGGTGTTCCCGGCGATGTGACGCGGGAAAAGAATTTCGAAAGAACGCCAGTGACGGGCTTTACGGGCCCGACTTCTGTGTCAACAAGTCGAAGACCGTTGCGAGACCCCGAAAACGCTGGTAACCGCAACATGGGATTCCAGACTCCGCCGGGAAGCCCACTGTCTCCGGCACCTGGAGAACCGGTGCCTCTGTCGATGGTGTCTTTGCCTGCCTCTGCTCCGGCACCACGGCCGGTTGCGCCGGCAGTGCCGCTGCAAATGCCCGCTCCACAGCCGCGCCCTTTGGCAGAAACCACACGTCGGCCGCTGTCAGAACCCGCTGCTCCCCGTGACGTTACAAAGATGGTCGCCGCATCGCCTCTTCAGGAACTGGATCGTCGGCTTCAGGCGGAAGCGAACGACGAAGATTCCAGTGATACCGACTTTGATGTGACCGGCGAATCCTCAGGTGCGGTTCCGGGGCTGACTCAGTCGATGCAGTCGATGGGGGACTTTCATCTGGAACGAATCAAGGATGAACATGGCGGGGAAATGATCGAGGGCAAGATCAAGGCACGGTTTGAGATTGGCCAGAAACGTGCTCACCTTCATATTCCTTTCTCCCCACCTTTGCCTGGGATTCCTGAAGTGGAATGTGAGCCCGCAGGTGAAGAGCCTGTTCGGTTGAAGGTTGCGGTTCGCCAGCCTTACGGAATTCGCATCGAAGTTCGGAGAACAGAAGCCTCCGACCCTCTGACGGCTGAGATTTCGTTTGCCGCCGTCTATACTCCGACGCGTCGAGTTTAGAGTCGCCTGATTCTGAGTCGTGACGTGTTCCTTTTCCTAACTGCGAACCGTGCTCGTTGAAGTGACGATCGAGCCGGGTTCGTTGATGAAGTGTGTTTGCTCATGGCTGTTCCCTACGGTTCCGAATTGCGAGTTGGTCTGGAAGCTGTTCGTCTTGCCGCGAAAGTTTGTCAGTCTGTTCAGTCGGCGATCACAACAGAAGCTCTGGCGAAGAAAGACAACAGTCCTGTGACGGTTGCCGACTATGGCAGCCAGGCCATCGTGTGCCGCGCATTGAAGAACGCGTTTCCGAATGACCCCGTGATTGGCGAAGAAGGAGCCGCGGAACTGCGAACTCCGGCGGGCAGTGCGTTCCTGGATCAGGTTGTTCGTGAAGTCAGTTCTGCCGGAGTGACTGGAACGCCGGAAGAGATCTGTGACTGGATCGACCATGGCGGATCGTCCGAGTATTCACCCCGATTCTGGACGCTGGACCCAATTGACGGAACCAAGGGCTTTCTTCGCAAAGAGCAGTACGCGATATCGCTCGCGCTGATCATCAATGGTCAGATTGAGCTGGGCATCCTGGGCTGTCCCAATATGCCGATGCCTGATGGTACGGCCGGCGTGATTGCATGGGCCATTCGAGGGCACGGCGCCTGGCAGCAGTCACTTTCCGCGCCGGACAGTGCTCCTCAGGCCATCAAGGTGTCTTTCACGAGTACTCCATCGGAACTTGTGTTCTGCGAGTCAGTCGAATCAGGTCACAGCTCGCACGACTGGTCCGGACTGATTGCATCCGATCTGCAGATTCATCGGGAACCCGTTCGAATGGACAGCCAGTGCAAGTATCTGGCGGTGGCTCGCGGCGATGCGGATCTCTATCTGCGTCTGCCGACTCGAAAGGGCTATCAGGAAAAGATCTGGGACCATGCTGGCGGCGTTCTGATTGTTCAGGAAGCAGGCGGCCACGTAACAGACATCAACGGCCAGCTCTGTGATTTTCGACAGGGCGCATCGCTGTCGAAGAACGTCGGTATGGCGGTGACAAACGGTCGAGTCCATCCGATCGTAATCAACGCAATTGCTCGCCACGCCCCAAAAGACGCCTAAGTTTTCAAGGCTGGGATTTGCCTCACTGCAGTCAATTAAGTTTCTCAGAAAGTTCATCATGTCCTCCGAAACATCTCCATTGCATTTTGAAACTCAGTGCATTCACGGAGGAGTTCACAAGGATCAGCAGTACAACAGCGTGACGACGCCGATTTATCCGACGTCCACGTTCTACTGGAATTCGCTGGAGAGTAATTCCGGATACGACTACACACGGTCAGGTAATCCGACTCGCAAGGCACTGGAAGAGAACATCGCTGCACTGGAAAAAGGCGCGGGTTGCGTTGCAACATCAACAGGCATGTCCGCCATTCATTGTGCGATGGCGCTGTTTTCTCCCGGGGACCACATCGTTGCGCCGGCGGATTTGTATGGTGGCACGTTTCGACTGTTCGAACGGTTCCTGAAGGAGAAAGGAATCAGCTTCACGTTTGTGGACATGACGGATTCTGCACGAGTCGAAGCGGCGATGACTCCTGCGACGAAAGGTGTGTGGATCGAGACACCAAGCAACCCGCTTCTGAAAGTCATCGACATCGCGGAAATGGTCCGGATTGCCCGCCGCCATTCTGCCATCACTCTGTGCGACAACACATTTCTGTCGCCTTATCTACAGCGACCAATTGAAATGGGAGTCGACATTGTTGTGCATTCGACGACCAAGTACATCAACGGCCACTCTGATGTTGTTGGCGGCTGTGTGGTGTCGGCGTCGCAGGACCATGCAAAGAAGATCGCCTGGATCTGCAACGCGCTGGGGCTGGCCTGTTCGCCGTTTGATGCATGGCTGGTTCTGCGAGGCATCAAGACTCTGAGCTGTCGCATGGATGCTCAGCAGGCCAACGCGATGGCGATCGCTCGGTTCCTTGAAGCACATCCGCTGATTGAACGAGTGTACTATCCGGGGCTGGAGTCCCATCCCCAGCATGCTCTCGCGAAGGCGCAGCAAAAGGGTTTCGGAGCCATGCTGTCCTTTGATACGAAAGATGGGCGGGCCACCGCGGAACGAGTCTGCATGAAGTCGAAGCTGTTTGACGTGGCGGAATCGCTTGGTGGGATTGAATCACTGATCTCATTCCCGGTCACGATGAGTCATGCGTCGATGACACCAGAAGCCCGAGCCGCCGCGGGCATTACAGAAAAGACCGTACGAGTTTCCGTCGGTCTTGAGCATGCGGATGACCTGATCGCCGATTTGAGTCAGGCGCTGAACGGATAGTCGAGCGGGCCAGCCGACAGCATCCTGTGGGAAAAGAACAGCAGAATTCGCCGCGAAACTGCTCATCTCACTCCAATTAACCCGAACGAACGTCGGTCAGCAGTGAAAAATTTGCTGCCGCCGAAAGTCTGGGGGTGCTATTGATTTCCGGATGCCTTAGAGTCTTCGGGGAAGTCACAGACCGGCGACCGGAATGGACTTTGAGCACTGTTATCCGTCAAGGACTCTCCATGGCCTTTCCAAAACCATTCTTTCGCTGGCGTCCACACCCATGGCATGGGCTTGAGGTCGGTCCGAATCCTCCTCACCTGGTGCACGCCTTCATTGAAATCTCTCCGTTCGACCTCGTGAAGTACGAAGTGGATAAGGTGACGGGATACCTGAGAGTCGACCGTCCTCAGCGAACGTCATCGCAGCCTCCTGCTCTGTACGGCTTCATTCCGCGAACATTCTGCGGGCAGCGAGTTGCGGAACTGATGCCTCGATCGCGACGTGGTGACGGCGACCCGCTCGACATTTGCGTGCTGAGCGAACGCCCCATTACAAAGTCGGAAGTCATTGTCAATGTGCGAGTCATCGGCGGGCTGCCGATGATTGACGGTGGGGAAGCAGACGACAAGATCATCGGCGTGCTGGCTCAGGATAATATCTGGTCCCATGTGGAAGACCTCGACGAACTTCCTCAGGCACTCGTGCAGCGGCTTCGACACTACTTCACCACGTACAAAGTGATGCCGGGTGACACGTCGCAGCAGGTTGTGATCGACCATATCTACGATCGTGCTCATGCAGAAAAAGTGATTCTGGCTGCGATCGCAGACTACGAAGATGAGTTCGGCGGAGTGTAGACTCACGGTGTCGCGGCTCGTTTTTCCAGCCGCGACGAATCTCCAGCGTGCTCATCGAGACATGAACCATGTGGCCTCAGAGCGACAAAACTCAGGACCTTCTCAATGAAGTCGCGGGCGGCGACAAATCGGCCGTCAATCGACTGATGGATCGTCATCGCGATGCCGTGCGCCGGATGATTCAAATGAGACTGGATCAGGCGGTGGCTCGTCGAGTCGACGCGAGCGATGTGGTTCAGGATGTGATGCTGGAGGCTTCACAGAGGCTGACCGACTATCTGCAGAATCCGGCGATGCCGTTTCACCTGTGGCTGCGTCAGCTGGCGAAGGATCGCATCATCGACATGCACCGACGCCATCGAGGTGCTCAGCGTCGATCGGTGGATCGGGAACAGAACTTCAGCGGGCTTGGCAGTGACGATCAGTCCGCCGCTGATCTCGCGGGATTGCTCAAAGATGCCGAACTGACACCGGCCGCGGCCGCCCTGCGACAGGAAATGCAGAATCGATTTTTGCTGGCACTGGACCAGCTGGAAGAGGGCGATCGCGAGATTATCGTGATGCGCCACTTTGAGCATCTGGGAAACAGTGAAGTGGCCGAGGCCCTGGGGCTGAGTGCTCCGGCAGCAGGCATGAGATACCTTCGTGCCATTCGAAAACTGCGCGAGGTGCTTGGATCTGACGACGCGTCCGTCCCTGGAATCTGACCATGCGATTCGAGTCCGATATCGCAGTGATGCAGCATGCGTTGACGCTGGCACAGCAGGGTTTTGGATCGGTAGAACCAAATCCGATGGTCGGTGCGGTGATCGTAACGGAAGACCTGCAGCTGATTGCGTCGGGTTATCACCATGAGTTCGGCGGCCCCCACGCAGAGATTGTGGCCATTCAGCAGGCGGGTGAGCTCTGCCACAACTCGACCTTGTTTGTGACGCTCGAACCCTGCAGCCACTTTGGCAAAACTCCTCCGTGTGCTGATGCCGTCATAAGAGCAGGCTTTCGGCGAGTCGTCGTTGGGTGCCAGGATCCGGCGCCTCACGTTGCCGGTCAGGGACTTCAGAAGCTGCGGGATGCCGGGCTTCAGGTAGAATGCGGAATTCTCCAGCGCGAAGCCGAAGATCTGATCGCTCCGTTCCGCAGACAGATGCTGGAACATCGCCCATGGGTCCATGCCAAGTGGGCCATGACGCTCGACGGTCGCATTGCGTCGCGGACGGGGCATTCTCAGTGGATTTCCGGCGAAGAGTCACGGGCTCACGTGCACTGGCTGCGAGGTCGAATGGACGCCATCATCACGGCATCCGGTACAGTGAAGGCCGACAATCCTCGCCTGACCGCGCGCCCGCCGGGACCTCGTACGCCGCTGCGAGTTGTCATCGATTCCGCCGGACGTTCACTCTCAGCCGATCGTTTGTTGGTACAGACAGCTCGGGAGATTCCGGTTCTGGCGTGTGTCTCTCGACGCTGTGAAGACAGTCAGATCAAATGGCTGCAGCAGCAGGGACTGGAAGTCCTGCAGACTGACGCCGACACTCACGTTTCGCTCCCGGAAGTGCTTGACCACCTTGGGAGGCGAAGCATGACGCACGTCATGCTGGAAGCAGGGCCTGGGCTACTGGGAGCCTTCTGTGATCAGGCTCTGATCGATGAGGTTCATGTGTATGTCGCCCCGAAACTTGTGGGCGGCGTTTCAGCGTGTCCACCAGTCGGCGGCGATGGACGCGAGCGGATTCCGGAACTTCCAAGTCTCAAATCGTGTCGCCATACCATCCTTGGTGCGGATGTCCTGATCGAAGGGCGAATTCGCTGAGGCAAAGGTCGAGCGGTGCAGTGTCAGCGCACTGGTACGCGTGTCCTTGTTCTTACCTCCTCGGCCGACAGCGTGAACCCGAATGTAACCGGAAGGAAACGGAAGAACGAAGTTGCCCCTGAAGGCAGTCGGTGCTTTCATTTTCTGTCACCCATTTTTTGTCGGAACTTTGCTGCGGCAAGATTGATCGCCTCGTTGCAGCATTACCTATGTTTGAATCGCATACCGGGAAGCTGACGCATCCCGCTCTCCACGGCAAGAAGGCAGAACAACAACACGGCAAGCACAGTGGCATCACTGAACGAAAATCCCTTTCGGAAACGGCGTTTTGCACCACGCGAAAGATCCTCGGTCTTCCGTTGTGTCTTCCTTCACTTGCACTGACGAACGAGCCTGTTATGACTCTCGGCGCACCAGAGGAGTCGCGGAATAGGGAGGCACGATGGTTCGTGGTCCTGATTCCGTCGCAGCAAAGTTGAGAGGCAGAGAGCAGGGGTCGAATCGCGATGAAGGCATATGTCTCACTGTTGGTGACGTTTTTGGTGCTGTGTGACGCTCAACTGGTCTTTGGGGCCGACAGAGTGCAGGCAGCGCGTCCAAATGTTCTCGTCATTCTTGCGGATGACCTGGGGTATTCGGATCTTGGCTGTTACGGCAGCGAGATATCGACACCGAATCTGGATGGGCTAGCGAACTCAGGCCTTCGATACACCGCGTTTTACAACACAGCGCGGTGCTGGCCGACGAGAGCATCCCTGTTGACCGGCTATTATCCTCAGCAGATTCATCGAGATGCATTGCCGGGAGTTCCTGGTGGAGGAGCTCCAAAGTTTCGCCGCCCGGTGTGGGCCCCGTTGCTGCCGCAGTTGCTCGGGCCAGCAGGTTATCGTTGCTACTACTCGGGCAAGTGGCACATCGACGGTTCTCCGAAGGACGGTGGTTTTCATCGGAGCTACGAACTGCAGGATCAGGGACGATTCTTCCGTCCCTCGCGTCATGCGGAAGATGGCAGGCAGCTTCCGGCCATTAAGGACGGTGACAAATATTATTCAACGATCGCCGTCGCTGATCACGCAATTCGCTGTCTGAAGGAGCATCAGCAGGCCAATGCGAATGAACCATTCTTCCAGTACGTCGCCTTCACTGCACCTCATTTTCCGCTTCAGGCGCTGCCCGAAGACATTGCGAAATATGAGGGTCGATATCTCGACGGATGGGAGAAAACGCGCGCCGAGCGATGGAAGAAGCAGCAGTCGATGATGTTCCCGAACACAGGCTTGAGTTCACCGGAACGGACACTTGGGCCCCCGTACCTGTTTCCAGAGCAGGTGAAGTTGTTTGGTCCCGGGGAAGTTACGGTTCCCCAGCTCTGGATGGAACTCAACGCGGAACAACAGAAGTTTCAGGCCGCCAAGATGACCATCCACGCGGCGATGGTTGACCGAATGGATCAGGAAATCGGCCGACTCCTGACGCAGTTACGATCCATGAATGCTCTTGAAAACACCGTGATCCTGTTTCTGTCCGACAACGGCGCTTCTGCGGAAATGATGGTACGAGATGATGGACATGATCCTGCCGCTCCCATGGGATCCGCAGCAACTCATCTGTGTCTGGGACCGGGCTGGTCGACCGTCAGCAACACTCCTTTTCGCCGTCACAAGACATGGGTCCATGAAGGCGGGATTTCGACTCCGCTGATTGTTCATTGGCCTGCCGGGATCACCGCCAAGGCAGAATTGCGGGAGAGTGCCGGACATGTCATTGATGTGGTACCGACGATTCTGGAACTCGCCGGAGTCGAGCGCCCGGGTGTTGTGGACGGAAAGCCGGTACCCCCGCCTCCGGGACGCAGCCTGGTTCCAACGTTTCAGTCGGAGCCTTCAGAATCGAGGCCAGCCTTGTGGTGGCTTCACGAAGGCAACCGAGCGCTTCGGCTCGGCGAATTCAAAATTGTGGCCACGAAGGACGCCCCGTGGGAGTTGTACGACCTGTCAACCGACCGGTCCGAAGAAAAGAACCTTGCGGATAGCCAACGGATGCGAGTTGAAGAGTTAGCGAAGGAATGGGATCGGCTGACTGCGGAATTCACGGAGCTGGTCAAAGCAGACCCCATCCCCGCGGAGAAATAGGAAGGGTGGAGCGGATGGGATGAGCTGGGTATTTGTAGATAACGGTCTGATCGGCAGTATTCGCCGGACGAGCACTGCCGAGCATCTTTGGTTCCAGGGCAACCGGTCAGAATTGCCTGCGAACGCAGAAGTGGTGTTGACCTAATTGGGTGAATCCACAGAATCCCGCAAACTCCTCTCAAGTCGCGAACCCCTGTTCTCTCCTCTCTCGATGGGGAATGCGACGAAATCCCACCTGATCCCTTCCTTTCTCAGCAGGTGTTGTTGTGAGAATCTTCTCAACCCTGACGCTGGCCACTGTGGTTTTATGTGCATTGGCAACCGAGGCCAGAGCCCAGTACGGCCCTCCTCGGGCGCAGAACCCATTATCGATGGGGCTGTACCAGCCGATGTGGACCTCCAGTCCGTATTTTCAGGATGGCGGAGTTCCGATTCCGGCAGACTCCGGGGCCGCGCCGGCAGCCGGCGGATCATCGGCTCCTTCGGCGGTGACTCCATTCGATGCCGGAACGCCGGCTCCTGTTACAGGCAACGCGCCGTTGTCGGGGTCAGAACTGACTATTCCGATGTATGACCAGGGCACGACCTGGAATGCATTTTCACCGCCGATGACACAGGACCCGTTCCTGACTCCGAACGCGGTGGATCCTTACGCACCGTACAACCCGTACCAGCCAGGCATTCCTCCGCAGGGGCTGAGCATGTATGGGGCGAACGCACCGGAGCCATATCGATTCGGATGGACGAACCAGATTGATGTGTCATGGCTTCCGGGCGGAAGTGTCAGCGGCGCTCCTGCCGGAGTCACTGGCGACATGGACATTTTGGGCATCGACTATGAGCTTGCCTACGCATCACCCTGGTGGGCCGGCTGGATCATGAACTGGACGAACCAGTTTTCGTATCGAAACTGGGGAGGGCCGGATGGTACTCTTCAGCTGCCGAGCGATCTCTTCCGGTTCGGTGTGGATTTTGAACTGGAGACTCCGGCCGCGGGACCGTACAGCCTGAGCTTTGGAATCACTCCGTCGATCAACACAGACTTTGATGGCGATGTCTGGGGCGATGGTTTTCAGCTTGATGGACGCGGTATTTTCCTGCTGCAGCTGGATCAGTACTGGACGATCGGGCTTGGTGCGATGTACTGGGATCGAGTCAATGATCAGATCCTGCCATGGGCAGGTTTGATTTACCGCGACGACTACTGGGAATGGCAGTTGATGTATCCGGAAGCGAAGGTCAGCCTGTTTCTGGGTAACGAAGCCTACTGGTCCAAGTGGCTGTATGTCCGTGCCGAGTATCACGTTGAAGCGTATGGTATCAACCGAACTTACGCAGGCGTGCAGGCTGACGATCAGATTGAAATTGCCGACTACAGAATTCTTCTAGGCTTGAAGATGGACGCCGGACTCTACAGCTGGTTCTTCGAAGGCGGTTATGTCCTTGATCGCCAGGTGGAATTTGCGAGTGCTGTACCGGGCTATGATCTGGATTCCGGATTCATTGGTCAGATCGGACTGCGATACTAGCCCATAGAGCTCTGAGGGCACCGTAGTTGCAATTTGATTCACAACTCTGCCAGGCATGAGCCTGGCAGTTTCATTTGGCAGATGGAAGATTATTGGGTGACAAGATGACAGACACTGTGGCGATTGTCCTGGCCGCCGGCAAAAGTACTCGAATGAAGTCGGAAGTGCCGAAGGTCCTTCATCCGGTCTGTGGTCGGCCGATGATTGAGTACGTGCTGGATTCTGCAAGAGAAGCCGGAGCCTCGAAGATTGTGGTGATTGTGGGGCATCGCAGCGATCTTGTGCGATCCGCGCTTCAGCACCACGCGGATGTGCAGTTTGCAGAACAGACGGAGCAGAAAGGCACTGGACATGCAGTGATGATGTGTGAGCCGCTGCTGAGATCGCATCAGGGCCCGGTACTCATTCTTGCCGGAGACACCCCGTTGCTTCAGGGGTCATCACTGAGGGCTCTGCTGGAAGAACGTGAGACTCAGAAGGCGGCATGTGTGATTGGAACGGCAGATACAGCCAACAATGAAGGACTGGGCCGCATTGTCCGCGATGCCGGTGGAAATTTTCAGTGCATTGTCGAACAGAAAGACGCAACCGCGGAGCAGAAGGCCATCACTGAGATCAACACGGGATGTTATGCGTTCAGCGGACCGCTGCTGTTCTCTTCTCTGCAGAGCGTGCGACCAAACAACAGTCAGGGCGAATATTACCTGACCGACAGCCCGGCAATTCTGATGAAGGAAGGTCACCGAGTCGCCGCGCGATGCAGCATCACGATCGAAGAGGCACTTGGCGTAAACACTCGCACGCAGCTGGCGGAAGTGCGAAGCACAGTTCAGAAACGCATCCAGACACAGCTGATGCTGGCCGGCGTGACCATTGAGGATCCGGCGCAAACCAGTATCGAGTTCGGCGTTGAGATCGGGCGAGACACGGTCATCCGCCCGATGACTGTGATTGATCGAGGCTGTCGGATTGGTGAGAACTGTGTGATTGGACCGTTCGTGCATCTCTCGGCCGAAACGACAGTTTCAAACGGGACGCACATTCATTCCCTGTGTCGCTAAACTCAAAAGAGCCTGATGGCCGCAGTCCATCAGGCTCCTTCTGAGGAAATTGGATCGGGACCTGCTCGAAGATCCAGCAATCGCTTCAGCAGTTAGTAGCGAATGATCCAGTCGACCGTAATTCGGTCGTCGAGAACGTCACGTCGATCGGTGAACGGGGCTTCCCACGCAACACCGATTTCAGTGTTACCACTGGGTTTGTATTTCACACCGATTGCCGCGGTAACGATGTCATTTCCTGCAACCCCGGTTGAGCCGAGATTGAAGAAGTCCAGACCTTCAACCGGGACTGGAAATGCGTTTCCGTCAACCAGCCAATGATACCAGTTACATTCGCCGAGCAGGTAGAACTTGGAATCGCCCAGCTTTCGGTCGACGTGGTTGGACCAGTACATCACTGTGCTTTCGGCATTCTGGTCGACCGGAAGTCGGACACCCAGACCGCTCAGCAGGTGATAGTCATCCAGAAATCGAGTACCGCCTGACGTGAAGATATGGAATTCGCCGTCGCCGTTGCCCTGCAGAGCTCGCGGTGTTCCGAACGGAGCCTCGTAGGTCGTACCAACGCTCAGCAGTGTGCCGCTGGAGTAGTCTTTGTAAACATTCACTTTCAAACCAGCTGCGATGTCAGCCCAGCCGTCATCAATGAGCGGGTTATCTGACACGATGAAGCCGTCTTTGGTTGCGATAATCGAAACGTCTTCGTTGATCGCGAATCGCAGCTGCATCGCATAGACCTGAAGATTCTGACCACCAAGCTGCTTCGGAATCTGGTGGTTAACGAAGATCATACGGGCTTCGGTCAGTGTTCGAGGGTCTTCGAAGAACACTGGGTTGGTCATCGGGCTGATGAAGTCATCGAAGCAATGATCGCTCTTGTGAAGCAGGCTGGTGAGCCCGGTCAGGCAGCTGGCTCCGCCTTCGCAGAACAGGCCGTCGTAGCAGCCGGCTTCGCCGCAACCGTCATCGGCACAACCTTCAGGAGTACAGGCGGATTCGGTGCTGCACGCATCAGCGCACGCGTCACCGCAGCCGTCCGTTTGACAGGGGATACTGCCAAAAGGTTGAACCCTGCCTGTGCCTGCGCGGACGCAAGCATGAGCAGTGCAAAAAATCCCAAACTCCGTTTCAACATCCCTGAGTTCTCCTGATAGCAGAAACAAACATGCCAATCCCTGGCAACAAATTCGTCTCAGGATTCCTGTGCGTTTCACTGTGCGGAACAGGTGCACATCAGAAAAATTCTGACGAAGATCAGGTCAGGTAAGACTGGTAGATTTTGAGTGCCGGACGAACCCGAGAGGAGGATGCCTCCCTGGCTGGTGCACACTTTGACCGGCAGTAACTGCTGGTGATGGAAGATCATTGAACGAAGTCACCCGCACACTCAGTTTCGGTGTGCGAGTTTGACGCGGGGCTGGATACGTTCCGGATCGTGAATCCAGTGAATCAATGCATCGCTGTTGGACAGCGGTATCGCAGCACGATTATGCTGGCGATTTGAACAGGGAAGGTACTTTCATGAGCAGACGCTGGAATTTGTCCAGCGCCTCGAAGAACGCGACAATGGAGCAGGATGCACACCCAGATCATGAGAAATGAATGACCATGGCAGAACCCACCGCTCGAACTCGCCAAACACGAAGAACTCGCCGCCGTCGTAAGGTTGCTGCACCGTCCGCGAAGACTCGGCCGCGAGGTACCAAACAGGGAGACATCGCTCCGACGCTGAGCGCAGAGGGCATTCAGGCTCACACGGTTGAGGCATCGACCGAGGCTGCTCAGGAGAAACAGATCAACGCGGCGATCGATATTCTCAGGACGGTTCCGTCAGAGGATACGGAGACGCGTGCCCGTCTGCTGAAGGCCATCTTTGAAGGGACTTCTCCTGACGACGCTGCGCGGCTTCGCAAGTCGCTTATTCAGGACAGCCCGGCAGACGATGCGGCAGAAGAACTAGAGACAGATTCGATCCTGTCTCCGGACTGGCGAGCGGGGCGTTATCCTTACAAGTTCCTTCTGTCCCGAAAGTCTTATGAAAAGCAAAAGTACCGACTGCAGGTGGAGTTGCTGAAACTTCAGGCCTGGGTACGAAAGACAGGGCAACGAGTCGTGATCCTTTTCGAAGGTCGAGACGCCGCCGGCAAGGGAGGGGCGATTAAGCGGTTCATGGAGCACTTGAATCCTCGCGGTGCCCGAGTTGTCGCACTGGAGAAGCCGACCGAGGTGGAAAAGGGGCAGTGGTACTTCCAGCGCTATGTGCAGCATCTGCCAACGCGTGGGGAAATCGTGATGTTTGACCGCTCGTGGTACAACCGCGCGGGCGTTGAGAAAGTCATGGGATTTTGCTCGCGCGATGAATACAACGAGTTCATGCGGCAGGCTCCCGAGTTTGAGCGTAACCTTTGCCGCAGCGGCATCCACCTCGTGAAGTTCTGGTTTTCCGTCAGTCGCGAAGAACAGCTGCGCCGGTTTGGCGAACGCGAACGACATCCGTTGAAGCAATGGAAGCTGTCTCCCATCGATACGGCATCGCTCGACAAATGGGACGAGTACACTCGAGCCAAGGAAGCGATGTTCTTTTACACCGATACCGCCGATGCACCGTGGACCGTCGTGAAATCGGACTGCAAGAAACGTGCTCGTCTGAACGCCATGAGGTACGTCCTGCATCGAATTCCATACGAAGACCGGGATCCTGAGAAGATCGGTTCGGTGGATCCGCTGCTTGTGGGTCGCGCTCAGGTTGTTTTCGAACAGGGTGAGCAGATCGTTCAGACGGGAACTTAGCCCGTGAAACGCTCTGCGGTGTTCCACAAAGTTCTCGCGGCAGTTTGCGTGCTGATCATCCTGACGGGACTGGTCCTGCAATGGCGTTCGATTGGCGTTTGGCTGGAGTCGCAGGGCGATGGCGTACTTGCAAGATCGCTGCAGTTCGTTTCCTGGTTTACAGTTTTAACAAACCTGTTATGCGGATGTTGTTGCCTGAGAATCGTGTTTGGAAAAACGCTTCCGGACAGGAGCTTCATGGCTGTCCCCTGCGCGGCGATTCTGACCGTCTGTCTGGTTGCCGCTTTTGTGCTCAAGTCACCGGGTGATCTGAAAGCAATTGCGAGAACTGCAGACCTGTTGCTGCATTATGGCAGTCCTCCCTTCTTTATCGGACTTTGGTGGTTGTGTCCGGCTTCAAAGCACTTCCGGAGGCCGATTATTATGGCCGCTGGATACGCGATCGGATATGCCTCCTGGATCTTCCTGCGAGGCGGCATCTTGGGCTTTTATCCGTATCCCTTTGTTGACCCAGCATTTCGAGGACTCACCTCAGCCGTCGCTCATGTTCTCATCATGTTTGTGCTTTACGGGGCCATTCTGGCAATCCTGCTGCTCGTTTCATCGAATAAGGCAGACGCATCCTGACCGGCGCACTGAGCACGCGCTGAAGACGTTGAGTGCTTCAGAGCGTTGTGATTCATCCGGTCATCGATTCATGAACGTAATGGCAAGCTGCAGAAAGGTTGCGATTGTGACCCACACGAGGTAGGGCACCTGAGCAATGGCAACCCAGAGATGGTATTTTCGAATGGCGGCAATCGCCCAGATGAGACTGAGCCACACAATCAGAATGTCGATGCTTGCCAGCGTCAGGCTTCGAAGCGTGAACTGAATGGGTGTGAAGATGAGATTCGAAACGAGATTGACAGTGAACGGAAATGCGACCGCTGCGGGCACCTTTCGTCTTGCGACCTGAACATAGACGAAAACAAACGTCACGATGATGACTGGATAGAGAATTGACCAGACCAGGCCAATCGTTGAAGGTGCCGGGGTCCAGCTGGGTTTCTGCAGAGAGTGGTACCAGGTCATTTGATCCATCGACGTCTCGCTTGAATAGTCGGAGCGACCGCAACCAGTTCCGGGCAGCAAAATCCCTGATCACTTTTGATCAGGCAGACAGTTGCAGGGTGAACGAAACATGACAACGTGTGCGCTACTGCACGTATGAACGATTGTTTGTCGCTGGACAGAGTTGCAGCGCGCATTCTCATGAAATGATTCTTGGCCAAACAGCGGATTTGGCAACTGCCTATGTGAATTTGGCGTGTTCGGAAGAATGTGCAGGATTCTGCAGGAAAGCATGATCCCACTCGAAGGGATTCCAGTTGACGAATCTCAGCACGATCTAATTATTGGCGGACGGTGACGAACATGAGGTGAAGTCAACGTCCTCTCTGAAATCCTCTCAATGGCTAGTTCTCTCAGTCAGGTGCAAAAGTGAATACTGCGTCTTTACGAAATCAGTCTTCTCAGGTCGTGGCCCGGGCGCCCAGCCGCCATCGGTCAGAGTTGGACAATTCGGTGGCTCGCTACAATCGCGTCGCAATGGTTGAAACGGTCCTCACAATCAGAGACCGACAGCGGCAGATATACCGCACAGTTGCTGTTGCCGTTCTGTTCTCACTTGGCGTGCTGATGACAGCCGCAGGTTTTCTGGGCTGGTTCTAGCCGCCTGTTACAGAATCGCGTGTGAGGCGAACGTTGAGCTGATGTCCCGGAAGCATTCCGTTTCGCGCGGCTATGCGAGGACTTCGCTGATCACCTTGCCATGAACATCCGTCAGGCGATAATCGCGCCCCTGAAAGCGGAACGTCAGTTGTTCATGGTTGAAACCAAGCAGGTGCATGATGGTGGCCTGCAGGTCATGCGGCGTCACAACGTTTTCAACGACCTGAAATCCCAGTTCGTCAGTCGCGCCGTAATTGCAACCACCTTTGGCTCCGCCGCCCGCCATCCACATCGTGAAGCAGTCGGGATAATGATCTCGACCCAGGACTGAGCTTCCAGCGGTGCGACCTTCACGGAAAGGTGTTCGTCCGAATTCTCCACCGCAGATAATCAGAGTGTCCTCGAACAGTCCTCGCTGCTTGAGGTCCTCGATTAGCGCGGCGATCGGACGGTCAGTCTTCGCCCATTTGTTTGTGAGTCCGTCGGTGAGGCCTTCTACCGGACCGGTACCATGGAAGTCCCATCCCCAGTCGAAGAGCTGTACGAAGCGAACGCCTTGCTCAACGAGACGTCTTGCGAGCAGGCAGTTATTGGCAAAGCTGGATTCACCGGGCACCGCTCCGTACTTTTCCAGCGTCTCTTTTGACTCCCCGGAAATGCTCATCACGTCAGGCACTGAAGCCTGCATCCGGTAGGCGAGTTCGTACTGGGCAATTCGTGTTGTCGTTTCGGGATGCCCAAGTTCCTCAGCCTGGCTTTCGTTCAACGCCCGGAGAGTGTCCAGAGATCGACGACGCATCTGCCGATTCATGCCGGCCGGGTCTGACACGTAAAGAACCGGGTCGCCTTTCGATCGGCACTGAACACCCTGAAACACTGATGGCAGGAATCCGCTGCCCCAGGAGTTTGAACCTCCGTTCGGCTGGACACCGCTGCTGATCAGAACCACAAAGCCAGGCAGGTCCTGATTCTCCGTTCCGAGCCCGTAGGTCACCCACGAACCCATCGACGGCCGACCGGATCGCGGCGAACCGGTGTAAAGGAGCAGCTCGGCCGGCGCGTGATTGAACTGATCCGTCTTCATCGAATGGATAAAGCAGATGTCATCGGCGACACGCTGAAGATTCGGAACGGCGTCTGAAAGCCAGGTTCCGGATTCTCCGCACTGCACAAATTTTCGCGGAGTCCCCAGCAGCTTTGGAACTCCGGAAGTGAAGGCAAATGTGCGTCCTTTGAGGAACTCATCCGGGCAATCCTGGCCCGTTCGTGCGACGAGGGCAGGCTTGTAATCGTAGATATCAAGATTTGGCGGGGAGCCCGTCAGATGCAGGTAAATCACACGTTTTGCTCGAGCCGTAAAGTGCGGCTGGCGCTGTTCGAGCGGTTTCGACGGCGAAATCGGAATGTCACCATGAGCTGTCTGGATTGCACCAAGAGCAATGGCCCCGAGTCCAATGCCAGCACCGGAAAGGAAATGGCGTCTGGTGGATTCGACGAGAGCCGGTGTGAGCGACATTGGGCGGGTCTCATTCTGAGGACTGGAAGGAGGAGCTTTGGCAGCTTTCCCTGCATTGTTTCAGCCGTTAACGCCAAACACAAGCCGTTGCAGTCGGAACGGGCGAGTTCCCGTCACCAGGCACCAAGCGGCCTCTTTGCAAACAGTCTCGGCACAGCGGGACCAGCCGTTGGGGACGTTACAACCATCCGATTCCGGTGAATCCTGGAGACGGCCGGAAAAAACTGCCGAAGTAGCAAGCTAGGGGTTTTTGCCCATACTCCTAAGGTACATTTGGTACGTTTCTTCCGTCGAAAGCAGCGAATTTTTTATCTTTTTGCTGGACAACCAGGTGTTTGTTGAAGTGAAAATCGCCGTCTTTCAAATTGCAGGAAATTGCGCGCATTAAAGTGCGGGAATTCCCTACAATCAGCTTGGCCGAAAAACTGATCGTTCGTTCAGATATCCTAAGCAACTTCGATCTTTCAATTCGTACTTATCAGGGTTGACGAAATGCTGATTTCGACATGGTTGACTGCTGTCCGTAACCGTTTCACTCACAATCGCAGTTCGGTGAAACGAAGGGGATTGGTCAAGAAGACGTCGGCCTGTCTGGAAGATTCGCTTGAAACACGAGCCCTGCTTGCGGCACCGTCGCTGGTTGCGGTGCGTCCGAACATTGGGGAGTTTCTGACGTCCGGTGAGACCCGGAACGTCGCTCCGAAGGAACTGACTCTTCAGTTCAACCCTGGCCAGCAGATCAATGCGGCGAACAATCGCCTGTTCAACAACTCGCCGATTATCGTGACTCGATCCGGTCGGGACGGTACTTTCACCGATGGGAACGAAGTTCCGGTGACCCTGGGTTACGTGGGGCTGGGAGCAACCAGTGAAGACGTGGTTCTTCGGTTTGCGGAAAACCTGCCAGACGACTACTACCGCATCACGATCAAGGGCAGCGGCGCTAACCCGCTCCAGAACGTTGGCGGTGAGACATTCAACAGCGGGACATCTGACCCGGATGGATATTTCTATTTCCGTCTGAACCTGGGTGCTCAGGTCCGTGCGGTTGTTCCTCAGCCGATTACTCGAAATGTAAACGGCAGCCTGACGCAGCAGCGCAATCAGGTCGTGGTCTACTTCAACGAAGACACGCTGGATGCGACCACGGCCCAGAATCCAAACTTCTATCAGCTTCGAGCGACTCGCGGCACGGTTGAGAACACCGATGACGTGATCCATCTGCCAACGTCGGTTGTTTACAGTGCGGCAACAAACTCCGCGACTCTGACATTTGCGCAGCCGATTGATCAGCTGTCAGGTGCCGGTGCCTATCGTCTTCGAATTGGCACGGACGAGCAGATTCCGCTTCCTCCGACGACAAACAGTTACTCGGAGGTCTTTACCAGCACGTTCGGAACGGCCGGCACCGCACTGGCCACGGTATTGATCGAGCCGATTGTTTCCATCGACGGTAACCCGATCACATTGTCGTTCACAAAGGCGGCGCTGAATACAAACGGCATGCCGGCGATCACGGTCAACAACCGTGCGATCAGCGTTGTTCTTGATTCCACCGGAGGCACGACACCGGCGCAGCTGGCCTGGGCATTGAACCTGAACACTCAGGTCAGCAAGCTGGTCAAGACGACGATTTCCGGGAACCAGAACACAAATCTCACCCTGACGTCTTCGACCATCAACTTCTCGTTTGTTGATCCGGGTTCAAGCTTTGGAACCTCGGTCAATCTTGGAACGCTGACCAGTCAGAGCCAGGTGATCAGCGGACAGATTCTGTCACGTGCTTACCCATTCGACTATCCAGGCAATGGCGATGAGCCAGGTCATCGCGATATCGATGTCCCAGGTGAGAACCATCTGGAGCAGGCGCTGGATTCGAATCCTCAGATCACCACGTACTACTACAACTTCCAGCGCAACTATGGCTTCAGTCCTCAGGGGACAGCGTTGCTGAATCTGATCACCGAGAATCAGAAGCAGCGTGCTCGCGAAGCGTTCGAATTGTTCTCAAAGAACCTGGGTGTGCAGTTTGTTGAGACTGCGAATCAGGGCTTTACGATCGTCACTGGTGACCTGCGCGCGATTGATCCGAACATCATCACCGGAGCTGGTGGCGTGATCGGATATTCCAGCCGTCCGCTGAGTCTTGCGATCATGGACAACGCGGAGACGTGGGACGACTCGTTTGCCGGGTCCTGGTTCTCCACGGCAATGCACGAAATTGGTCATCTGCTGGGGATGGGACACGCGTATGACCTGCCAGCAATGACGGTGATGGGCGGCTTCGAAGGTCCAACGGTTCAGACAACGACAGCGGAACCTGACTTCCCGGGTGATGCCGACATTGTTCACGGTCAGGCGTTGTACCGTCCGGAAAGCCGCGACATCGACCTCTATCGATTTGTCCTGCCAAAGAAGGGTCAGTTCACAGCAGAGACCATTGCGGAACGAATGAGCGATTCCAGTCTGCTGGACACAGTGATTCGCCTCTACAGTGAAGATGCTTCCGGCAAGCGAACTTTGATCTCCCAGAACGACGACTACTTCAGCGAAGATTCGATGCTGACGCTGGAGCTGGAGGCGGGCACCTACTTTATCGGTGTCAGTGCGAGTGGAAACGATCAGTACGATCCAACCATTCAGGACAACGGAATGAACGGAACGACGCAGGGCAAGTATGACCTGCGCATGACATTCCGGCCAAACACTGACACGACCATTCGTGACTCTGCGCTGAATCAGCCATCGCTGCGGCTTGACGGTGATCATGACGGCGTCGAAGGCGGCGTTTACAACTTCTGGTTCCGAGCTGTGGATATCAGCCGGACTCATGTTGTGGACAAGAACGCGACGGCTGGCGGAAATATCACGAACCTCTACACCCGGATTAATCAGGCGCTCGCAGCGGCTCAGCCTGGCGACATCGTTCGCATCGTCGGTAACGGCGGAACTGACGGTGATGTCGCAACGAAAGGTGACAACATTGCGTACCAGATCGGCCTCGACGATTCCGGCTTTGATCTGATTGACGGTGCCTCGATGGACATCCCGAAGGATGTCGTCGTGATGATTGATGCCGGTGCGGTTCTGAAGTTCCAGGATTCGTTTATCGGAGCGGGCAGTTCATCGGTCACTGTAGACCGTGGTGGTGCAACACTGCAGGTGCTGGGAACGCCGACTCAGGATGTCACGATGACTTCGTGGCGTGACGAAACGATCGGCCGGGACACGACTCCGACGCCAACAACTCCGAGCCCTGGAAACTGGGGCGGTCTGGTCTTCCGACGTGACGTGGACAATGATGAAGGGCGCATCAACTATGAGCGTGCCGGCATCTTCATGGACTACGTCGCCTTTACATCTCTCAGCTATGGTGGCGGAAAGCTGGATGTGGATTCCGTTCAGCAGATCGTGAATCCGATCACCATGATGGAGTCTCGTCCGGGCATCTATAACAACCTGATCACTCGCAGCGAAGACTCTGCAATGTCCGCGGACCCGGACAGCTTTGAAGAGACGACGTTCAGCGCTCCGGCGTACCAGACCATTTCGTTCACACCAGACTACAGCCGAGTTGGGCCGGACATTTATGGCAACCGACTGGTCAACAATTCGAACAACGGTCTGTTCGTTCGAATTCAGACAGCGGCAGGCTCACCGACGAAGCAGATGACGGTCGCCGGACGCTTCGACGATCGCGATATCGTCCATATCATCTCCGAAAACCTGACGATTGCAGGCACTCCTGGCGGCCCATTCCTTGAAGTGAATGCTCCTCCGGTCGTACTGGTCACATTGCTGGCTTCAACCGGCAGCGGGACTCTTCCGGCCGGCACCTACAATTACCGCATTGTCTATGTCGATGCGTCAGGAAACCAGAGTCCTGCGTCCGTACCAACGCGTTCTGTGACGCTGTCTGCGACCGGATCCATCTCCCTGGCGAATCTGCCCCCGGCAGTTTCGCCGTATGTATCTCGTCGACTGTACCGTTCGGATGATACAGGCGGTGGTAACTACACTCTGATCGCCAACCTGAATGGATCGTCAACGACGTTTGTCGACAACGGCACAACTCTGACCGGCATTCTTGATCTGACGCTGACCGGTCGGAATCGAGCTCGCCTGGACGCAAGCCTCGTCATTGACCCGGACATGATCATTAAGATGGAAGGGTCTCGTATCGAAGTTGGCATGGGGGCTCAGCTGATTGCTGAAGCCGTAGGCGGCCGTGAGATCATTGTGACATCACGTCTTGATGACCGTTACGGTGCGGGTGGTACGTTCGATACCAATAACGACGACTCACGTGGCAACAACGAAGTCAGCCCGAGTCGCACAACGGGCAATGGACTCTGGGGCGGGTTCTACCTCGCGCCCGGGGCATCAGCCAGCATCGACCACGCATTGGTGACCTTTGGCGGTAATGTGATTCCGACCGATGGCAACTTCGCCGGCTTCAACGTGATTGAAGCGCATCAGGCGGATCTTCGAGTCGCCAACAGTGTGTTCGAAGAAAACCGCGACGGGACCGGTGGCACAGCACCGTCATCACGATACGGTCGCACAGCGAATGCTGCGGGCACGATCTTTGCCCGCGGTGCTCAGCCGGTGCTGGTGAACAACATCTTCCGTGACAACTCCGGCCCAGTGCTTTCCATCAATGCGAATGCGATGGTCGCCGCTTATCAGGGTGACTATGGCCGATCAACTGGACTGATTGGTGCGTTTTCTGGTTATGAGAGCAATCAGGGACCGCTGATTGTTCGAAATCTGCTTGGCCGCAATGCGGTCAATGGCATCGTGGTTCGAGGTGAGACACTGACGACTCAGTCAGTATGGGACGACACGGACATTGTGCATGTCGTGCAGAATGAGATCGTCGTTCCCAACTTCCATACGTACGGCGGGCTGCGACTGAACAGCTCTCCGGATGCGAGCCTGGTTGTTAAGCTTTCCGGAGCGAACGCCGGTTTCACAGCCGGTGGCAAGCCGCTGGACATTGATGACCGAATCGGCGGAGTCCTGCAGATTGTCGGGCAGCCGTACTTCCCTGTGATCCTGACGTCTCTGGCGGACGACACCGTGGGATCCGGCTTTGGTCTGGATGGACTTCCGCTGAAGGACACCAACGCCAACGGTGCCAGCACAGGCACAGCCGGGGCGTGGCGCAGCCTGATGATCTCGCAGTATGCTCACGATCGCAACGTTGAGGTTTACAACGAGCGTGAGACCATTTCAGCGACCGCTCCGGGCACGAATGCGACGGCTCGACTGGCTGAGTTTCTGGGAGCCCTCGGTAAGCAGAACTTCATCGTTCAGAATTCCGACGGCACCACGACCACTCAGAACAGCAGTGACGATAACCTGCGACTGGGATTTGAAGTGCACGGTGCGATCAATGCACCAAATGACGTGGACGTATACAGCTTCACCGGAATCGCGGGCAGCGAAGTCTGGATCGACATCGACCGAACTTCGTATTCACTGGATACGGTCGTTGAGCTGATCAGTTCTACGGGCACAATCCTGGCCCTGTCAGACAACTCGCTGGATGAAAGCACGAACTCCAGCCTGATCTATCGCCAGAGTGCTCTGGTGAAGGCCAACAACCTGAACAAGTCGCTCTACAACAGCGACGACATGTACACGACGAATCCAAAGGACGCGGGATTCCGAATTATTCTGCCTGGCAACGTGGGCACGACCGGCACGTATCAGGTCCGAGTTCGCTCCAGCAATATTGATTCCCTGAACTCGTCTGCAAATCGTGCTGATCTGTCAGACACGTCCAAGGTGTTCAGCGGCCTGACGTCCGGAAGTTATCAGCTGCAGATCAGAATGCAGGAAACGGACGAAGTTCCTGGCACGACGGTTCGCTATTCGGACATCCGATTTGCAACGAATGGTATCGAGGTTTACGGGCAGCCTGTTCACTCGCCGCTTGCAGGTGAATACGCCGAAAGCACATTCCCGAACGACACAGCGCTGGCGAGCGGTAATCAGGACGTCGGCAACCTGCTGAATACAGATCGTGCGACAGTGGCAATCGCCGGACGCATTTCTGCTCCGTCGGATGTGGACTTCTACCGATTCAATGTCACTTACGATGACATTCAGCAGATTCCAGGTCTGACAAATCCAAACCGTTTTGCATCGGTCGTGTTTGATATCGATTACGCGGACGGGATGTCTCGTGCGAATCTCGATGCGTACATCTTCAATGCGGAAACCAATCAGCTGATCCTCGCCGCAAGTGACTCCAACGTGTCCGAAGACCGAAGCGGTCCTCTCGAAGGCGCGGATATGGATGACCTGTCACGGGGCAGCGCCGGAGCACTGGACCCGTACATTGGTCCGTTTGAATTGCCAGAGGGCAATTACTATCTGGTTGTTGCACCGCATGGTCAGATCCCGGCCACGCTGGGCCAGACGATGCAGACGAATCCGATCAGTACTCAGGTTCGCCTGGAGCCGATTCCATTCGTGCGTCGTATTTTCGACGAGCACTTTGGAGGTCAGGGAACATCAACGGCACCGGTGTATCAGTTTGCTGACGACGAGCAGGGACAGAACACAGTTCAGTACCACCTGGGTGACGTTCCGCTGTTTGTGAGCGACGGACAGTTTGTCTACATCGTAAATCCTTACACCGGCACGGCGGTGAACATCGTTGGCAACACCGGGGTCGCGCATTCTGAGATCATGATGCGGCCTGACGGTGAACTGTACGGCTGGAGTTTCGTGACGGGTGTCGATGCCGGCGACAGTACCTACTTCCAGATCAACACAGGCAACGCTGCTCGAACAAACATTGGCGACGAAGGCATTCTGACCTACCACGACTCGGATCCGTCAGCCACATTTACGGAAGCGGCTTCAAACGCCGGTATGGATGTGACGGCGTTCACCTACTTTGCTCCGAACACCACCGGTGGTGTGCTTGTTGGCAGTCGCGGCGACGGACGATGCCGTGCAAACCTGATTTTATCAGTTCAATACTCGAACCGGAGCTGCGATTTCACAGGGGCCGCTTCGCGGGTCAACGCCAGGGCGACCCAAAATAGTTCCATCAATATTCAATCCTCGGGGACGGACGTTGTCGAAATCGGCGCATTCCAACTCAGTGACATGGGCGTTGTGCAGGGCGTCGCGATGTCTGGCTGTCCTTCTATGGGGACCAGCACCGGCCTTCTCGTTGAACTTGATCTTGCGGGCCATGACCGTCGCAAATCAGACGATTACGGATGCCAACGGCAATCCGGTCAACCTCACCGGGCTGACTCTGGGACCAGATTCGGTTGAAGGCGGTGCGTATGCAACGACTCTGTTCGCGTCTGACGATCAGGGAAACATCAGGGCAACCGGTGGCAACGTTATTGATCCGAACGCGGTCTGGGGCGATCCGGTTCCATTCTTTGTTAACGGCCAGTCTGTGCTTGCGACAGGTCTGCCGGCTGCCGGCATTACGTTCGGTACCCTGCAGTACAATCTCTGGCAGCAGACCGGCAATCGTGGTCAGGCAGGTCACGGCCTGACAACTGCCGTTGACGGCACACGAAACGCAGCCCCAGGCGGAACGAGCCTCTACTTCGGCAATCTGGCTGGTGGTCCGACTGCCGGCAACAAGAATGATCTTGGCAACCTCGGGACGCTGAACAACTACAACTTCCCAGGCGGCGGCTCATGGAACTTACATGAGCAACCCATTCAGCCTTGAAGGATATACTTCCGTCCGACAAGCCGGTTCTGTACTTCAACTATCTGCTGCAGACGGACAGCAATGACTATATCCCTGGCGTCCGGTCGATGTCAGACGCGATGCGAGTCTACGTCGGTGACGGCACTAACTGGGTGCTGGCTGCGACGAACGATTCCTATCGTGGCGCGCTGACGGGCGACGATGAGCAGGATCTGGGACCGAACGGTGTCACATCGTTCCCGAACGGCCAGCTCTTCCCTGATGTGGTCGAACTGTACGACGAAGCAGGCACTCCTCAGTGGCGTCAGGCCCGAGTGGATTTGAGCAATTTTGCCGGACGATCCGACCTGCGACTTCGATTTGAATTTGATACCAGCGGTGCTGTGAATGTTGGTGACATTTCGACGGTCGGCGAAGAGATGTACGCTCGCGAAGGCAGCAAACTGCGAGACGGGCAGAGCTACATTCTGGAAGGTGTGAACCAGTTTGAGCTGGACATGGGCTATACGCTGGTGGCTCCGTCCTTCAGCGGGCTCGTTGAAGGTGAAACATTCACTTTGGATGTCGATACTGAAACCCTGACGTTTGAGATTGACCTGCAGCAGAGCAACGGCAGTTACAATGGTGTTGCCGGCGCTAACAACGCGATTCGTATCTCGCGTACGATGAGCGCGAATGAGATCGCCCGAGCGATCGATTTGGCGCTGCGAACTGCGATTGCAGCAACTCCGGTCGGATCACCTTTGAAGGAAATCAAACCACATACGGATGGCAACCGAGTCAACATTGCCCGACAGCCGGATAATGCTCCAATCACCACGATTGGAACGACCCTGACTCAGAATGGCGGGGCCGGACTGTTTGTGGATGGCGCTCCCGGGGTAACTCCAGGAACGACACCGGTTGTGATTCACTCCGGCATGAGCCGAAATGAAGTCGCCCTCGCGATGAAGAATGCACTGGCTGGCCACCTGCTGCCAGCGGGTGCCTACTATGAAGTGGAAGGCAACAATGCTGCCGATCCGCTGATTGCGACGGACCTGGAAGCACTTTCATGGACTGATGTTGCAAACAACACGATTCAGGAAAACAACGCCGCTCCGCTGCCGCACATTTCGATCATCGGATCTTCGTCCGGGATCTTCACAGACTTCTATCGATTTGACGTACCAGCAGGTGCTCTGACGCGACGTGTGATCGTTGATCTGGATGGCACCAACACAACATTCAATTCGATGATTCGAATCGTCGATACGAACGGCGCAACGGTTATCGAGAACCTCGTGGGGTCAACGCTCGATATCGGCAGCAACCACATCACATCGTACATCGATACGAACCTGGCCCCGGGTGAATACTATGTGCAGATCGGTGTTCCGCCGTTTGCCAATGACGCACTTCCAGGCGAACGGTATACGCTGCATCTTTCCGTAGAAGGCCATGCGGTCAATGCGAACGGACCTGCTGATCCGCTGGTCGTAAATCCATTCAACATCAAGACAAGTGGAGACCTGGTTCGAATCATTGCTCACTATGTGACCAATCCTGGACCGATGGGCCACACGACAGCTCTTCCGGGTGATGGTTTCGGCGGATACTACGATACGGCGACACTGGCTCAGCGAGGCATGAACAATGCCTTCGAAGGAATGTACATCGACGACATCATCATCGGGTTCGCTGAACGCGGTGAGATGGTGACGAACGCTCCGAGCAATTCGGCCTTCATCGACAATCCGCAAATTGTGAATCGCAACAATACGAATCCGTATCCGGACATTCTGGAAGGTGCGTATGACGTTGAAATTCGACGGGCGTCGGACTATGCGAGCACTCCATCGTCCGTTCCGAATCCACAGTTTGATTCGCGCGATACAAATGATCGTCTGACGGATGCACAATCGATCCGTGTTCCAAACGCGGCGTCGCTCCGAGACGGCCAGACGTTTACGATCAGCGACGGCGTCAACTCCGTGACCTTCGAATACGAAGACGAGCTGTTGTCGAACGGCGTCGCTCAGGGACACTTCGCGATTCTGTTCAACCCGGCGAAGGCTGCGGCCCTGGATGGTCGCTATGAAATGGGGAACTATCGAACCGGTGAATCGTCTGCCACGATCGCTGGTCGGATTCTGGATGCAATCAACTCGACCTCTGTGCAGGGCATCCTGAAGATTCGTGCGTCACTGTCGGATGGAGCTGAGGATTCAGCGTTCGGCAGCACAAGCAGCGTGATCAACCTTTACGGCACGGCGCTCGTTACGCTCAATGACGGTCTGCAGAAGCCGGGGGCGGACGGAATGCCGGATGGCTTTTTCGGAACGATGGCGGGACTTGGAAATACAGCTGGCTCATCGACACTGTTTACCTTCCGAAATACAACCCCGTACCTTGATCCAAACACAGGCTACCCGGAACAGATCCACAGCATTCGTATTCAGCTGCCCGCCGGTCAGAAGTTTGATCCGATTTCGATCCTGGGCGGAAACGGCACTGGCCCAACGGTCAATGCCGCGTCTGACTTCGACTCGCCAACGTTCACATCGCTGGATAACAACAATCCTCGGATTCCAAAGTTCACGTTCAGTTCTGAGTTTGATGTGCTGACCATCGACTTTTCTCAGATTGTCGATGCCGCACAGCGAGGGCCTGGCTTCGAGAAGAACGACGTGCTGATCTTTGGTCTGGACATCGACTTCTTCGCGGAACCAGTCTGGAATCTTGGTGCCACGGTGGACGTCAGTTACAGCAGCGGACGTGCTGTTGCATCGAAGTTTGTTCAGAGCGGAACGACTGACCAGATGGGTGTCCTGCGGCCGGTCGAGGATCCGACGACTGTCATTTCCCACGAAGGCTACGGCGACAGTAATCAGTACCGCGATCAGGGGCAGCTGCTGATCCGTTCCAACTTCATCTCAGATTCCCTGAACTGGGGTATTCTGTCAGATGCTGGCGCTCGAACGGGCAGTCCAAACCCAACCGGCGCTGGTGCGCTGAGCCATTCTGGTCCGCCACGAAACCTGCGTGAGCCAAATACCAATAACTGGCTGCCGGGGATTGTGATTTCCAACAACGTAATCGTTCAGTCCGGCCAGGGCGGTATTCTGTTCAGCGGTGAAATACCTCCGGGTTCTCAGTCCTCCGTCGGTCCTGTGCCCGTTGGTCGCATCATCAACAATACGATCGTTGGTAACCCGACAAATCGAGTTGGTGTGGGTATCCAGGTGGAGCAGAACGCCAGCCCAACTCTGTTGAACAACATCGTTGCTGACCTTGTCACCGGTATCTCAGTCGATGCTGGTTCTCAGACTCTGGGAACAGTCGTTGGCGGAACCCTGTACCGAAACAATGGCACGAACGCGGCCACGGGTTCGATCGGTCTTGGAACCTTCCCAATCTCCCTGACGAATACGGATCCGCTCTTCGTGGATCAGGCTCGTCGCAACTACTACCCGGCTCCGCTGTCTCAGGCCATCGACAGCTCAATTGACACGTTGTCCGATCGCACTGGCTTCATTACAGTTCGAGATCCGCTGGGAATCGGTGTCTCCCCGATTACAACGCCAACGGTCGACGCATACGGCCAGCTTCGCGGCGACGATCCTGCCGTCTCCACGCCGGCTGCTCAGGGTGCGAACGTCTTTAAGGATCGCGGTGCGATTGACCGAGTGGACTTCTTCCGACCGACGGCGTATTTCTCAACGCCGCTTGATCAGTCGACGGGCGACCTGGATACGACGCTGGATGCTGTCTGGCTGAATTCCCCAATCACGGTTCGTGAACTGATCATTTCTCTGTCGGACATTGGTATTGGCATCGATGATGCCCGAGTTCTGCTGAACGGCTCACAGTTCAAGCTGTACATGGACGACGGTGTGAAGCAGGCGACAGACCTTCCAGACCTTCCGAACGGAACGGTCATCACCGAGGGGCTGATGCAGAACGGTGTCGATTATGTCTTTGTTTACAACTCGACAACCAACGAAGTGATTTTCCGTTCGACGACTTCGTTCCCGGATGAACGCAAGTACCGCATTACTGTTGATAATGATGATGCAACGTCTGACGGCGTCGACGGAATTCGGGACCTTGCCGGAAACTACCTGTCACCAAATCGTGTCGACGGCACAACTCAGTTCACACTGTTGCTGACCGACGGCATTAATGATGCTCCGGTAAATTCAGTGCCACTGGTTCAGACGACGGCAGAAGACACAACAAAGGTCTTCAGCGTTGCCAATGGCAACCTGATCTCAGTGTCTGACGCAGATGTCTGGCTCGGCACGAACACTCTTCGAGTGACACTGGTCTCAACCAACGGTGTGATGTCGCTGTCACGCGTGACGGGACTTACATTCACAGCTGGTGACGGTACGGCCGATGCGACAATGACGTTCACAGGAACAGTGGACTTCATCAACGCGGCCCTTGCAGGGATGTCGTTCATTCCGGCACAGGACTACTTTGGTCCGGCACAGATCACCATTACAACGAATGACCTTGGTGGATTCACCGGGCCTCCGACACCACCAGCGGCACCTCAGGAAGACATCGACGTCATTCCAATCAACGTGACGCCGGTCAACGACATTCCGGTCTTCAACCCGCTGACAGATCCAGCGGCCGTCAATGAAGATGCGGGTGCTCAGACGGTTTTGGGTTTCATGACCGGACAGGCGGCGGGACCGGCGAACGAGACACCTCCGCAGACCATCACCGCAACTCTGACTGTCACGGCAGTCACAGGTGCATGGACTACGGCCAACTTCTTCAGCACTGCTCCTGCGATTGACACGACAACAGGGGACCTGACCTATACGACAGCTCCTGACGTCAACGGCACAGCCACCATCAGTGTTGTGCTGACCGACAGCCTTGGTGCACAAAGTGTTGTTCGTACCTTCACGATCTCCGTGAATGCGATTAACGATGAGCCTGTTTACACGCTGAATCCTGTTCTGCCGATTTCCGTCGCTGAAGACGCAGGGACTCAGAACGTCGATCTGGTCAATACCTTTGCAGCGGCCATCGCCACTGCTCTGGATGAACTCGGAAGCCAGAACCTCACCTGGATTCTGTCAAATGTTCAGCTGGTGTCAGGCAACCTGTCGATGGACACGCTGACCATTGATTCCAATGGCAACCTTACGTTCAAGTCGCATCAGGATACGGCTGGTGTCATCAGCGTCGATCTGACTCTGCAGGACGATGGCGCGACCGGTGGACTGAACGACAACGCAACGACACCATTTACGCTCCAGATCACGGTGAACCAGGTCAACGATGCTCCGGTGGCCGTCGCCCTGTCGCATACGGTGGACCGTTCCTACGATCTGACTTTGGATGCTTCACTGAGCTATGATGTTGACGCGTTCTTCGGCCAGACGCTGACTTACGCATGGGACCTGGACAACAACGGCACGTTCGAAACATCGACAGCAGGCAATGCGGTGTCGACGGTGACGTGGGCCTACCTGCAGTCACTGGGAATCTCGGCTCCGGAGACTCGTACGATTCGCCTCCGCGTCACAGATTCCAGCGGGGCTGTCAACAATACGGGGACCACAACGGCAACGTTGAATACCCTCATCGTGGACTACGGCGATACACCGGACACCTTCGGAACACTGAAGGCCACGAACGGTGCGGCTCATACGATTTCTGGCGGACTGTTCCTCGGATCGTCTGTGGATGACGAGACAACAGGCGTTCCAAGTGCGGATGCGTCCGGCGACGGTGCTGATGAGGACGGTGTGAACTTCCCGACACGACTGGAAACGACCAGTAGCCAGGCTCTGCCGGCCTTTGTCGACATCATCGCTTCAAAGGCGGGCTTTGTTGACGCGTGGCTGGATCTGAATCAGAACGGTGTGTTTGATGCTGGCGAACGACTGACTCTGCCTGGTGGCATGGCCGTTGTCGCAGGTTCCAACCGGTTGTTCTTTGACATTCCGGCAAACACGCTGACGGGCGACACATTCATGCGATTCCGCATCAGCTCGACCGGTGGCCTGGCTCCAACCGGACGAGCGGCTGACGGTGAAGTTGAAGATTATCCCGTGAAGATCAGGACTCTGTCGGCACCAGTGACTCCGGTGATCAATCGCCCGGTCGACTTCAACCTGGCGGACGGGCGTATTCCGCAGACAAGCGACCTGACACCGGTCATCGTGTGGACGTCGCATCAGGAGAATTACTCTTACAGCGTTGAAGTTCGAAATGCTGCGAATACCCTGGTCTACAGCGGTACGACGACCTTTAGCCTCCAGGAAGTGACGAACACTCTGCCTTCCGGGATTTACACGGCGACTGTTGTGGCTTCCAACAAGCTTGGAACAACCGCTGCTCCGGCAATATGGACGTTTGAAGTCGTGCCACTGGTCGTTGCGGCTCCGTCAGGAAACGTGACGGTTCCACGACCGGTGATTCAGTGGAATGCGATCGAAGGATCGTCGAAGTACACAGTGAACATCGAATCTCTGACTGCAGGCAACACATTCCTGCTGACGACATTCAGCACGACAGGACTGGCGACTCCAAATCAGTTCATTCCAACAACGGATCTGCCAATCGGTCGCTACCAGGTTCGCGTTCGAGCTACGGATGCGGCGGATCAGCTGGGAGACTGGAGTCCATTTGTGACTTTCCAGGTGAAGACGGCTCCGGTCGTTACTTCTCCGGCAGGTCCGACAACGTCGATTCGTCCGGCGATTGCATGGACGTCAGTGGCCGGTGCTGTGACCTATGAAGTGGATCTGTTCAACCTGACCGACAATGTTCAGGTCGCAAAAGTTACGGGTATCACAACAACGAGCTGGACGCCGGCAGGTAATCTGACGCTGGCGGACTATCGAGTTCGAGTGCGTGCGTTCAACGTTGTCAACGAAGATTCCAACTGGAGTTCAGATCAGGTCTTCCGCGTGGCCCCTGTTCCGGTTGCGGTTGCTCCGATCGGACGCGTTGCTGATGCGACTCCGACATTCAGCTGGAATGGAATCGCAGCAGCCGATCGTTACGAATTGGTGGTGACTCAGAACTTCGGCAGCCATGTTCAGGTGATCAATGAAGTGAATCTCACTTCAACCTCCTTTACCCAGCCGACCGACCTGCCGCTGGGACGCTACCAGTTCACGATTCGCGCGGTGAACATGCCAGCTGCCGGCTCTGGCACTGGCCCGGCATTCTCAACGATCAGTTCGACATACGACTTTACAGTCACGGAACGCCCGTCAGTGACGGCTCCATTGCCGACAACCTTCCTTGCTCGTCCAACCGTTGAGTGGACGAATCCGCTGGGAGCCGGTGCGAATCCTGTCAGTGAAGTCTGGCTGAATAAGGTTGAGAATGGTGTTTCCAGCAAGATTCTGAGTCAGCCGGGCATCGCTGGCACATCATGGCAAATCAGCACGGACCTCGTTCTGGGAACGTATCAGGTCTGGGTACGAACCACCTCATCGGTGGACCCAGGGACCGTTTCCGACTGGAGTATCGCTCGAACATTCCGAGTCACGACTCCTCCAAATCTGATTGGTCCAACAGGGCGAGTCACCGATGCGACTCCGACGCTGACCTGGGAAGGTGTTCCAGGAGCGCAGAGTTATCGAGTCTTCGTTTCCAGCAACTCCGTGAATACAACGGTGTACGATGTTTCAAACATCAATGCACTGAACTTCACCATCCCATCGGATCTGCCGATTGGTCGGTACCGATACTGGGTGCAGGCTCGAAGCGCCTTTGGGGACCTCAGCAACTGGAGTGCTCCGAAGGACTTCCAGATTGTCACAGGACCGACGCTGACCGGACCATCATCGTCAACGTTCGATACGACTCCATCATTCGCATGGACGAATATGGCAACGACGCTGAATGGTCTGCCTGCCGGTGCGACAAGCTATGAGTTCCGCATCGACCAGGTTCTGTCGACATCGGTTATGACAAACTTCCGGTTTGTCGCCGGATTGACCTCACCGAACTACACCCTGCCAGCGGCCGATTCACTGCCAGTTGGCAATTACAGGGCGTACGTTCGAGCCCGCTCCGCGGACACTCAGGGCGACTTCAGCTTTGCACTGGCGTTCTTCGTGGGCGGACGGCCCATTGTGAATTCAGTGCCGACGTCAAGTAACCAGACTCCGCGTATCACGTGGCAGGCGGTAGACGGTTCTTCCGGCTACGAAGTCTATATCGTGAACGTTGCAAATCCGTCAGTCATCCTTGTGCGGCAGAGCAACATCGGTGCGACCAACTTCACTCCGGCAACAGCGCTGGGTAAGGGGACGTTCCGGGTTTGGGTGCGGGCGTTCAATGCGTCAACCGGGGCCGCAAGTCTCTGGAGTAACGCAGTGGACTTCACGATCACCTCGCGTGAAGAGTCAGCGTTGCCAGCCTCGCCTGACACATGGATGCTGACAGCTCTGGCTCCTGCCTTTGACGACGGTTCCGTTGATACGACGATCAGCATGTTGCCGTCCCGCATGTCGGGTGCAGTCCATGCGATGATCACCGAATCACCTGTCGTTGAGACAGAACAGGCCTTGATGATTCCTGAGCCTGGAACATCTCAGCAGACGGATGCGGTACTCGGTGGCTGGGATAATGAAGCGTGGTGGGATGTACCGACCGCTGAGGCAGTTGAGGTGGCCGAGCAGGTCGTCGAAAATGTGCCTGTTGTGGAAGCGGTACCAGTGAAGGAAGAGTCGAAGTCCGCGGCTGTTGGTTTGCTGGGAGCCCTTCTGGCCCTCAGCCCTCTGCGTCGGCGCCGAAGGAACGGGGAAGAGTCCTCGACATAATTTCCGTCTGCGGCTAAAAACGAAGAACTGCGGGGCTCAGTTGGGCCCCGCTTTTCTTTTTTGGCTCAATGAAGTTCAATTCGCCGACGGATGCGTCAGCAGACTCGTTGAGCATGACGCGAGATGACTTTGATCAGAAACACGTTGTCCCATGCAGGTTACTATCACAGCGGTCGGTCCCGATAATTCCGGCCTGGCCGATCCAATCGTCCACTACGTGACGGGTGCCGGTGCGAACATCCACGAGATCCAGATGTACGACCGGGACTCCGAGCGGCTGTTTGCAATGCTGATGCGGATTGAATGGTCCGGAGATATTTCCACTCTCCGAAAGCATCTGCAGGGGATTGGCAATCACCGAGGTCTTCAGGTGCGAGTGTGGTCGCGGGACGAGTATTCTCGACCTCCGCGTCTGGCAATCTGCACAACGTACCGCTCCGAGCCGCCGCTGGCCCTTCTGAGGGCGATTCGGGACCGGCAGCTGAAGGCGGAAGTGGCCGTTATGATTGGGAACCGGAACGCCTGCCGCAGTGTTGCAGAACAGTTTGAAGTTCCCTGGATCAATATGGGAGATGCTCAGGGCAACCCGGACTACGCCGTTCTGGAGCGGGTCATTGACGAGCAGCAGATCGATTATGTAGTGCTCGCACGTTATATGCGAGTTCTTCCTGCGGATCTGTGCTGGAAGTTCGCCGGAGGACGAATCATTAACCTTCATCATGGTATTCTTCCGTCATTCCCCGGCTTCCGTCCCTACGAAGATGCTTTCCAGCATCGGATGCTCTGCTTCGGTGCGACTGTGCATTTCATTGTCCCGGAACTGGATGCCGGAAATCAGATCATTTACCAGGGTGCCTTCAGTGTTCCTCCGGGAACCACACTGGCGGAAGTGAAGCGACTTGGCGAAACTGACCACGAACCACGATGTTTGCTGGAAGGAATGCGTCGAGTTGTCGATCGGGAAGTTGAACTGCATTTTCACCGAGTTGTCCCGCGGTCTGTCTGACAGTGACTCGTTTGAGTCTCTCCAACTTTGAATACTGAAAACTGTCCACGAGCCCCACTATGCGTCTTTCGGAATTGTTTGCCGGGTCCAGGCCTGTTCTGTCCATCGAGATCTTTCCTCCAAAGACCGCCGAAGGTGATGCCGCGCTTCGACGGAATCTGCAGACACTCGTCCAGTACAACCCCTCCTTCATCTCCTGCACTTACGGTGCCGGCGGTTCGACTCGGGACCGAACCGTTTCGTGGTGTCGTGAGATTCAGGAGTCGTTTGGGAAGACAGCGATGGCTCACTTCACCTGTGTTGGTTCAACACGGGAGGAGCTGGTTCAGTGGCTCGCCAGTGCTTCAGAAGCAGGCATCCACAACATCATGGCGCTTCGAGGAGATCCGCCTGCGGGACAGGAAGCGTTCCGGGCGGTGGATGGAGGCCTGGGGAATGCCAACCAGCTTGTGGAACTGATCCGCGCACATCAGCCACAGATGGGAATTGGCGTCGCGGGCTATCCGGAGAAACACATTGAAGCCGGCAGTCTTGAAGAAGACCTCCGAAATCTGAAACGCAAAGTGGATGCCGGCGCGGATGCTGTGTTTACTCAGCTGTTCTTTGTGAACAGGAACTTCTTCGAGTTCCGCAGCAAATGCGAACAGCTTGGCATTCAGGTGCCAATCGTTCCCGGCATTATGCCCATCACTGACTTCGCCAGAATCAAACGCATTACATCAATGTGCGGGACGGTGTTTCCGAGCGACCTTGCTGCCCGACTGGAAGCCGTTCAGAACGACCCGGATGCTCAGTTCGAAATTGGCGTTGAACACGCCATTCAGCAGTGCGAAGAATTACGGCGCGAGGGAGTGCCTGGTCTGCACTTCTATGCCCTAAACAAATCGGATGCCTGTCAGCGTATCCTTGAGGCTCTGAAACTTTGAGCCAGCGTGCGGGGCCGCGGTGAGAATTCACCAGGGCTCAGGAATGAGTCGTGGATGCGGCCGTGGTGGAGGCAGCTGGTACGACAGGAAGTCTGGACAGCTCCGTTGCGGCTTCCAGCGCGATCCATTTGCACAGGCAGTGGCGGCAGTGGCAGAGATGGTCCAGAAGAGCCGGTGACATCGTGTCGACCGGCTCTTCCGGCCAGCGCAAAACGAGCACATCCAGCACCTGCTCGCAGGAGACAGGTGCTGAAATATTCGTCTGAATGTCTGGGGGTGTGCTCATGTCATTTCGCCCAGAGTTTGTCGCAGGCGTTCCAGTGCTCTTTGCTTACGTCGCGTAACCGCCTGAGGAGAAACCTTGAGGCGGGCTGCGATTTCGGTTCCGTCGTATCCTGACCGCAGCATTTCAATCACCCGCCTTTCATCGGCAGGCAATGATTCGATCTGCTGCTGAAGATCCATCACAAGAGCATAATCCGGAACACAGTCCGCCGGCTCAAATTCCAGCTGCACTTCTGCAGCCGAACCTCGCTGGCTTCGTTTTCGCAGTCTTCCGAACGCCCGCTCCGCGGCTCTTCCAACAGCCTGACGGAGCAGTATTTCGTGAGACACTGGAACAGGCTCAGGTTGAGCCGGTTCACTCTGCGACTGGTTCAGATCAATCCATGCGTCCTGGAACAGGTCATCCGTATCGTGGACAACGGTCAGATGTCTGTTCCGCTGATAGTGGTACCTGATAAGACTTCGCATCCTTGCGTCGTCGGACATTTGAGACATTTGTCGGCTCCAGAAAAAAGGAGCCGAGTGGAGCCATTGCTTACCTGCCAGTGCTGGTCAGAAACTCAACAGAACTTCATTCCACCAGTCAGATGGCCAGAGAAACAGGGCTGACTCTCGGCCCCGAGAAGAAAACTGACCCGGGTGACAGTGATGAGCTGTCAGCCAGAGAAGGTCCTCTCGGAGCAATGCTGTATCTCAATCGTTCGAGCAGATCATTTTCTGCGAAGGTTTCAATCAGGCATTCGGAAGATGGTGGCCCGCGGGGCGGCGCCCGTGGATTCAGCACATATCTCAACAGAGAAGGCGCGTTGTCTTCGAGCCGCTCTTCTGTGATCGCGGCAACGACCCGAACCGGGAGTTCGACATATTCGGCGGCAGCAGCCTGGCGGTGCCCAGCGCGATAGCGTCTGATCTGGACCTGGCTGGAATACGGAATCGGCTGTAGTCGAACAGTCAGCGCCGTTGCGATCGGCTCGTTTGTAATCGGAGAACGATTTAGTCGCGTTGATGGATCGATGGAAACCTGGATTGAGTTGAATCGATCAGCGGACCGCTCGCTTTCTGTCCTGCCAGCCAGTTCGGTTTGATCCCGCAGCAAACGCCTCGGTCGTGCAGAATCCTGTCTGACGCGGGCTGCTTCACTCACTGCCCACCCAGTTTGATCACCCCAGAACTCAGGGGCCATCAAGGCTGCCTGTGTGATGGCAGTCTGCAAATCTGAGTTTGCAAAAAGACCTGAGTCCGCATCATCTGAAACCGGAGATTCATAGCGATCTCCGGCGACATGCAGGCCAGCAACTTCAGGTGCAATTGAGACCAGGCGACTCGCATCATTGGTCGACAATGCAAGAACCATTGAGTGGTCTTCGGCGATCATCACCACGCTGGGGAGCGGTGGTGCGGCATTGTCGCGAACTGGCTCGGGCGACTGCTGATCTTTGGTCGTTCCGGGGATTCCGCCGATCTCAACGGTCGGAAACGGGGGATCCTCATCAAGGATCGGAATGCCGCCGTTATCCGTTTCCTTCGGAGTTTCATCCTCACCGGTCAGAACTGGTCCTCCCTCGCGAGCCATTGGCTGCATGGGATAACCATAACCGTTCATCACGACAAATCGCAGCAGTCCGGCACCTGCAACATTGGTGGTCAGAACGACTGGCACTTCCGGAATGACCGCAGTGATTGCGTTGACAGCTGCCAGTTGCAGGTAGGACGCCTGTTCTGACGGGGGCCCGGTGACCCACTGGTCAATTCCGTCAATGCTGACCCCGATAACCGTTTCCGCCTTCGAGATATCCGTGTTGATTTCATCGGCCGGTGATACCGAAATCAATACTTCCAGGGGAGCAGACTGGTTCGGGAAGGTGTCCAGTGTGACGACACCCATGGCCTGAGAGAATACAGGAAAGATCTCAGCAAATTCGCCGTTCGCTGCTCGCCACTGCAGACCATCCGCGATGTCAAAATCCTGCATCAGGTAGTAAAGAAGCTCTTCCAGCGATCCTGAGAGGTGAATTCCGCCATCAATCTCCGGTGTTTCAATCTCCGGCGTATCAATGTCGATGTTGCTGACCGGCAGATCTCCGTCGTTGACAAATCCAGGGTCTGGCTGTTCATCGCCTGCGTCAGGGTTAAGAGCATCCGGATCTCCAATGATAATCTGTCCGATGCCATCGAATGGTTCATCACCTGGGGCTTCTGCCTCAACATCATCGCCCGGATTCAGTGTGTCGGGGAACAGTGTGTCCGGAAACTCCGGCACATCAATTGTCGCAGGGAAGTCTTCCCACGAAACATCACCCAGGCTGAAGCCCGTGTCGGACGATGGCGGCGGAGTAATTGCCTCAGTCGGAGATTCCGGCGTGGCTACCAGCCCGTTGGAAATTTCCGACAGAGGAGACGCGGACAGAACAAGTCGGGCCTCGGCAACTTCAGTGGAGGCTGCGAGCCGTCCGCCACGGCGACGGGCAGATTGGGGGCGAATGAGCGTCCAGGGTTCCAGCGCAACAAACGAAAGGCATCGAGAGATCGACTCCCGAGCTATTCGAAGGCGCTGAAAGAACGACTGGAGCCGCAACTTATGCTCCCGGTGAAAAGCATTGGTAGGAGGGGCGGTTGTGAATTGCCATTGGTCCGAATCTCCTTCTTCGGGCTACCTCTGCTACCCTGGCGGGGGACAAAACCTCAACGCCATTCCACCGAATTTTGCAATTGTTCAAATTCTCGCCTCGTCACTTTGAGGCCTGCATCCGAGAATTCAGAAGGTGGACTTTTGGCAACGTTAGTCCAAATCGTATTTTGAGACGATGGTGTCGTTTTGAATCCTGGACAAAGTCCGCTCAAAATTGTCCAGAATGTCGCGAATCAGGCGGTCTTTCATCACCTCAGGAAGTTTGGCCATCCTCGCTTTTTCCAGGGCGGCTGCCGCAACTTCGTACGCTCGCTGCAGGTCGGCGTTTCGAGAATCCAGGCGATTGATTTCCAATGCTCGGATTGTCGCCTGGACGTAGGTCTTGATCGATTCAGCCACCTCAACAGATTTTGCATCCCAGAACGCGCGGCTTTCCCGGATTGCCGCTTCGGACTGATGAGTAATCAACTGCATTTCTGTTCGGTACGCCAGTCGAGCCCTTTCCAGCTGGTGAGCGGATTCCGCATTGCGAAGACGCAGACGATTGATCATGCCCATCTGGTCTCGTTCGACATCACTTGCCGAAGGCGCCGGGCTGCCGGATTTTGGTCCGACCGGAACCGGGGCGGCCTGTTCAGGTTCCGAGGAAACTCTCACGATTTCCGTGGAAGGATTCGAGTTTCCACGGTCCCGGCGGGAAAACTCCCTGCTGAGACGATCGTTCAGATCATCGCTTGAACTGCCCATTCTTTGATTCCTCGACGCTGTTCCCGAAGGTCATCCGTTCGCGACAGTCTAAGCGGTTTGCCCGTTGTGGACCACTGATCGGGAGATGGATCGAGGGGCGGACCTTGTGGGTGTTGCTCACGCACAACAGTTCGGCAAATCTGGACTTCTCTGTGTTTTTGCACCTCGCCACAACGAGATCAGCGTGAATTTCATTCGAGCGGCGGAGGTTGTTAATCCGGGGGGAATCCGCAGCGTTCCTGCAACAGCCATTCTGGAACCGCGTATCGGATCTGGACGAAATGACGCTTTCGGCAATACCCTCCGTCCAGACATCCCGGAACGGCCAGACGATTTGATCTATTCCTGTTGAGAACCAGAAGTAACGACATGCAACTGCGGCTACCTCAATCAAACTCTGTGGGTGAATGGCTGCAGTTTTTGTCCAGCATGTCGACTCCGGTCATTGCCCTGATTGCCGTAGCTCACCTGCTGTTCTTTTTCTTCCTGCGACTCTGGTGCGCGCGTGACACACGAGCCATTGCGTCGGTCCTCGATGACTTTACCCGAGGGCTTCGACACCGCAGTGTTCTTGACCGATCCATGCCGCTAACGACCCAGATTGACGCGTTTGTCCAGGATGTAAATGAAGTTCTTTCTGACCCAACTCGGACACATGATCGCGCGGTCTGCCTGCAGCGTCTGCAAATCCTGGATGAGAAGCGACGTTATTTCGAATCACTTTCGTTCGAGACCCTTGTTCATTCTGCAAGGACCATGATCGAGGCGTATCCGTTAAGCGGAGTACTTGGCACGGTGCTGGCGATCGGCTCTGCGCTACAGGCGGATGCGACTCAGAAATCAGCTGCATCCGTGAATCTGGTGATGGAACGCTTTGGTGATTCGATCTGGTCCACGTTCACAGGGCTGTTTGCCGCAATCATTCTGATGTTTCTGAACAGCCTGCTGGAAGTTCGCTTTGCGCGTCTGACGGATGCTCGCGCACACGTCCGGGAAATGGTGGCACGCGCTAAGAGAGAACTGGCTCTTGCGGGTCATTCAAAGCCGGAGGCCGCGGAATGATCAATCGCCGGCGACTTTCCCTTCAGCTGACGCCGCTGCTGGACCTGCTGCTGATTGTGATGTTCTCGCAGTACATCGAGAATCGAAATCGCATGCAGGCCGTTGAGACAGAACAGCAGGAGGGCCGTCGCGCCATCGAAGAAGAACGCGCTCAGCTGCTCAAGGATGTGCAGCGACAGAAGCAGGAGCTATCGCAGCTTCGCCAGACTTATGATGAACGATTCCAGAACATTCTGACTCAGCATCAGCAGGCCGGAACACTGCTGGCTCAGTCTCTGAATCTCCCGGCTGCAGCGATGACCGAAGTCCTGAAGCTGCGCACCGCCGGGCAGACTGACGATGCGGCACGTCTTGAAGCGGCTGCCGGGACTTTGCGGAAGACGCTGGAGCAAAGTGAGTCTGATTTGTTCCGTTTTGCACTTCGCGTAGACGAGATGCAGAAGCACGTCTCAATGTGGGAAGTTCACGTGCAGGATAATGGCAAGGTGTCTGTTTCGGATGGGCACCGTTCTGCGACGGTCGAGTTTTCCAGTGCCGACGAATTCGCATCACGGATCTTTGAAGCCACGAAGACGTTCGACGACCCGAATACCCTCGTGATCACGCTGTTGACCTGGGGCGATGCTCAGGGTGGGCCTCGTCAGAAGGCGACTGATGGAATGCCGGTCCTGATTGAACGTCTCAGATCGCACGCAGGCGGAACACATTGGTATGATTTTTCGATTGTCGGTTATCGACCGGCCGGACCAGTCTTTACTCATCCCTGAACGTAGTTTTTGTTTTCGACGAGACTCAAATGATCGACAAAACTTCTGACCGTTCAGACAAGCGTCTCGTTCCTCGGCTCGTTCGAGGAACCTCTCGAGCCGGAGTGGGCGCAGGAGCTGTGCTGATTGGGCTTGCGCTGTTCATGCTGTTTCGAGGCTTTGGTCTTGGACCAGGGAGCGGCCCCGGCGAAGGTGGTACGGGAGAGGCTGAGCAGAAAGCCGACGAACCGCCCAGGATCCTCGCAGCCGATACTTCGCCTCAAGACCGTGAGAAAAAGGACGAGGCGGATTCGGAAACGGAACCAGTGGCTCCCGGCGGCGAAACGGGGCTGACGTTCGATGAGGAGAAGGCGATCGCCTCGAATGTGCTGACGGTGCTGATTGACGAGCACGATTATTTGATGCAGGTTCCGGGAACGACCGACGCCGTCTATCGACGAGCAGACCTTGCAAGACTCGTTGAGTTAGCGAAGCGGACGAAAGGCGATTCAAACGGAATCCGCGTGCGCATCCTGAGAAGAGAATCCGCAAGAGCATCTGCGGAGAACCAGATTAAAGCCGATCTCGTACATGCTGGAATCGGCACGGACGCCATTGTTATGCCGCGAGACTTCGTTCCATAACTAAAGAATAATCGCATTCCGTGCAGTGTAGAACGACTGTCTGCAGTCGTTGTCGCCATTCCGGTGGAACCTGAACAGCACGCGTTCAGTCCGCATCAACGGGAAAGAACTCGATTGACAGTGGATACTTCCAGTACTTGCTCTCTGCCGCCTTCAATGCCCCGATGATGGGGAAGACGATCCAGAGGGCCCCAAGCACGATCAGCATGGGAATTCCGATGACAATCAGACAGGCGAGACCTGAGATGACCGCGTAAATGAGGCTGCTGAGCATCCAGTTGATAATGATGCGGCCCTGTCGCTTCACTTCAACAGACTCATCTTTCGCCACAATCCACATGATCAGCGGTGCAACGGTCCCCAAAACAGTCCACGTCAGCAGCTGCGATGCATGCATCAGAGCGGAGTAGACATTGGGACGCAGGCCACAAACCGTGCCATCTGACGCACCAGCAAAGGCATTTGGTAACGGCGGAGGAGCACTTGCGAATACGGGTTGAGCACCTCCGTCGAGGACTCGCTGTTTTGCCTGCTGAAATTCCTGCTCACTCAGGGCGCCTGAATCTCGTAACTGTCTTAGCCGTTCAATTTCTGCAGAGATCATCGCATTCTCCAGTTCCGAGTCTTCCGAGCAAAGAGCAGCCTGCCAGCATTGTCATCAAAACGAGGCGGTCATTCGACCTGCGTGGCAGAATCCTGGAAAGAACCCTGTTCATTCCTGAAGAATCAGCCTTGAACCAGCCTTCAAAAACAAAAGGGGTTGCCGACATGCATCGGCAACCCCTCGTCTGTGTCAGGGTGGGCAGAATTGGAGGATTCAGCGAGACCAACCAACAGGAGATCTTAGAAGTCCAGGTAGACAATCCGTCCGGGAATCAGCCGGACGAATTTGGTCTGGTAAGGTTCGATGTCTTTGTCGCTGTGCCGCGCTTCAATTCGGACGATCTGGTTTGCACCCGGATCCAGCGGCCGATTTGATTCAAACAACCAGACGCCACTCTTCATCTTGATTCCACCCATGGTCTGAACGCTGAGCCAGGGCACAGTGCCGTTGTCGCGAATGGCAAGCATTGCGGTCCGGGGATGTTCGTCTTCCGGAACCGGGTGAGAAGGGCGACTATAAGTTTGCCCCACGGTTCCCGGTGGCATCGGACTCAATGGATACTCAACCGGCGGGTGAGCATACGGTGACATGGCCGGATGGACGACTGAAAAACCTCCGAACGTTGGGAGTCCTGCCATGACCGCGTGAGCCTGATGGCAATCGCACGAATACGCGGAAGTTGCGAACATCAAAATGAGGATGCTCGCGACTGCAGAAGATGTCAATTTCCTTTTCATACTTGTTCCTTTGCCCGGAGCACACCAGAGAATCGCCACACCGCGAAGACGTTTACGCGACTCTCACACCCTACAGCCTGCGTCGAATTGAGTTGTCGGAATCTCCGCAGAGAACAGGTTTTGTTGGAGGGCGCGATCACTGTTTAGCGACTTGCGAAGCGGCGAAAACAAGTTCGATTTCGTAGACGCTGTGGGACGTTCCGAACGCGACAGTTACTCCGTTCGCGGAGTATTCGAGATCTGTGAGCGTCGAGCCCATTGGACGCTGAGCACCTTCCGGACGCCAGGAAAACCCTGCTCCATTTCCCCCCAGGGCGTGTTTTTTCGTCACACAATGTTAGAGTGGATTCGTGATGGGCAGGGCTCGTCAGGAAACAAATTAACAAAAAGTCAACATTGGGGACACGGAGAACACTCATGAAGAAGTTTGCACTCGGCCTTACACTCGCGATTTCAGCAGTTTCTGTTGGCTGTGATAAGCCTGCTGAAGAATCATCCGCACCACCAGCACCTCCAGCAGCTGCAAGCGGTGCACACGAAGCAACTGGCGGAGCAGCAGCTCACGGTGCAGCAGCTCCAGCCGCACCAGCAGACGCTCCAGCTGATGCAGCTGCAGCTCCAGCTGACGCAGCAACAACCCCAGCCGCTCCAGCGGAAGCTCCAGCAGCTGCTCCAGCTGAAGCTCCTAAGTAATTGATCACTCGAACGATACAACGACCCTGCTGAACAAAAATTCAGTCAGGGTCTTTTTGTTGGGTAAAGCTGGCTGTTGTCAGAATTCTTCACGAACACTGGTGCAAGGCAGCGCGTGAGGACTGGTGGAAGTCTGCTAAAAGCTTCAGGCAATTGGCGGTTTCCGAGAATCGGTTGACCTCTCAAATATGGTCATTGATTCTTGACAATCAAAACCGCCCACTTAAGACTTGTCGGACTTGAGGTGGGTTTCCCGCCGCAAAGTCCCGCCCCAGATCCCGCCCTGGCAATCTTTTCTGCCGTTTCTGCCGATACACAATCAAACTGTTTTCGTCTTCTGGTCGCAGTGAGTGGTCAGTTGGCGCAATTTCCCTGGAGAGAGATGGATGATTCCCGGTCGTAGTCGCAGAAGTTTCCTTCACGTCGGATTTTGCGGTGGTATTGGCCTGACCCTGGCTCAGTACTTTCAGCTGAAATCTGCCCAGGCAGACATCAAGAATTACGAGAGCAAGGAAGGGACAGCCAAGTCTGTCATCTTCATTTTCCTTCCAGGCGGCATGGCTCATCAGGAGAGCTTTGACCCGAAGCCGTATGCACCGATCGAATATCGCGGGCCGATGAGTTCGATCGAAACGAATGTTCCCGGAGTGTTCATTAACGAACGCTGGGTGCAGACTTCGAAGGTGATGGACAAGATCACCATTTGCCGCAGTATGACTCATGGTGAAGCGGCCCATGAGCGAGGGACGCACAATATGTTCACAGGGTACCGACCAAGTCCGGCCCTGTCATACCCAAGCATGGGAAGTGTTGTCAGTCACGAGTTTGGTCCACGCAACAACATTCCACAGTATATTTGTATTCCCGGGCAGCCGAATGAGTTTGCTGGCACGGGATACCTGAGTTCTTCTTTTGCTCCGTTCAGCCTTGGTGCCGATCCGGCCGCCGGCGGCTTCACGGTTCGTGACCTTCAGTTGCCAGGTGGTGTGTCGGACGAGCGATTCACTCGCCGACGTCGTGCGCTTGATGCGGTCAACGACCACTTCGTGAAGAAGGAAAAGGCTGATTCGCTGGACGCTGTGGATACCTTCTATCAGCGAGCTTACGGTTTGATCAGCTCACCGCAGGCCCGTGAGGCATTTGACCTCAGTAAGGAACCGGACAAGCTTCGCGATGAATACGGTCGCAATGAAGCTGGTGCTCGCATGCTGATGGCTCGCCGGCTGGTTGAAGCTGGTGCGCGATTCGTGACCCTAACCTACGGTGGCTGGGACATGCACGACAACATCGCTGCCGGGATCAATGGCCAGGTGCCACCACTGGATCAGGCGTTTTCTCGCTTGATTCGTGACCTTGATGAACGAGGCCGCCTGAAGGATACGATGGTTTGCATCGCCAGCGAATTCGGTCGTACGCCAAAGATCAACGGGACTGCTGGTCGAGACCACTGGCCAAAGGTCTTCAGTGTGGTTCTGGCGGGTGGCGGTATCAAGGGAGGCTTCGTCTACGGTACGTCGAATTCGACTGCCAGCGAGCCTGAAGACAATCCGCTCAACGTCGAAGACTGGGCAACAACGATCTACAGCTGTCTGGGGATTGTTGCAGACAAGGAACTGATGGCGCCTGGTGATCGTCCAATTGAAATCGTGGACGGCGGAAAGATTCGCAGCGATCTGCTTGCGTAACGGAATTGACCACTTACACAACGCTGCGGTACGAGCAATCGTCCGTGGCGTTGTTGTGCAATAGGGGCAGTCTGATGTGTCACATCCGCGCATGAGCCATCATGGCTCAGTGGGGTTTGACGATGCCTGCTCTCTACAGCCCGAAGTCCGCGTAGTCGCCTCGGGTCGTCTGTGATTCGCTTCATCAGGGAAGATGAAGTCTCACGAAGGAAGGAGTCCTTGCGTCTCATTCAACGGAAGAGACTGTCGCTATGCGTTCTGCACTTGCTGCCTGGCTTTGCCTTGCCGCCGTGGCAACATCATCGAATGCCGCGGATCCGCAACTGTCGATTATTGTTCCCCGAGGTGCTCAGAGAGGGACCGAGCAGGTCTTTCGCTTTGCAGGCGCCCGTCTGAACGACGCGGAAGAAATCCTGTTTTATGAGCCTGGCTTTGAAGTGCTCGAAATCAAAGCGGCCGATGCGAACAACATTGATGTCAAAGTCCGAATCGCCCCGGATTGTGCACTTGGAGAGCATACGGCTCAGGTCCGTACGAAGAGCGGCATTTCCGATTACCGCACGTTCTTTGTCGGTGCTCTTCCTGTCGTCGAAGAGGTCGAGCCAAATACCGACTTCGCTGCTCCTCAGCAGATCGCTCTGAACGTCACGGTTTCCGGGACTGTCCAGAACGAAGACGTTGACTACTTTGTCGTTGAAGCAAAGAAGGGACAGCGGCTGAGTTTGGAAGTTGAGGGAATGCGTTTTGGCCAGACGCTGTTTGATCCATACATTGCCATCCTGAACGAGAAGCGGTTCGAGCTTGCTGCGGTTGATGATTCGCCTCTGTTGAAGCAGGATGCTGCTGCTTCGATCATTGTTCCTGAAGATGGCCGTTACATCATCGAAATGCGAGACAGCAGCTACGGCGGCGATGGCAATTGTCGCTACCGCCTGCACATCGGCACCTTTCCTCGTCCAACCATCACCTATCCGGCAGGTGGCCAGGCCGGACAGACTCTGGATATCACATTCATCGGAGACGCGAATGGCCCCATTACCAAGTCGATTGCGTTTCCGGCCGACGGCGTGACGGAGCTGCCGATCTACATCGACGATGCTGAAGGGATTACTCCTTCGGCACACAGCGTTCGAGTTTCTCCGCATCCGAATGCTATGGAAGCCGAACCAAATCAGGGCTTTGACACAGCAACGCCTGTGGCCACATTTCCATCAGCGTTCAATGGAATTCTGCAGGAACCTGGCGACGTCGATATCTTCAAGTTCACTGCCAAAGCCGGGCAGGTTTTTGAAGTTGAGTGTTTTGGTCGACGAATTCGCTCACCGATTGATCCAGTGATGAACCTTTACAAAGCCAATGGAGAAGGCATCACAGGGAATGATGACTCACGTGGCCCCGACAGTTACTTCCGCTGGCAGGTACCGGCAGATGGTGATTACGCGATTCGCGTGGCCGATCATCTGAATCGCGGAGGTCCTGAGTTCACTTACCGAATTGAGTTTCAGGAAGTGAAGCCCTCTCTGAACCTGGGGATTCCCCGAGTGGCTCGCTATTCGCAGTCTCGCCAGCAGGTGTATGTCCCTCGAGGCAACCGGTACGGCACGATTATTTCCGCCGAGCGTGTTAACTTTGGGGGCGAGCTGACCATCGATGGTCTGCAGCTGCCACCGGGGATCACGGTGACCGCGCTGCCTATGAATCCAAATTTGAATGTCATGCCGATCGTGTTTGAGGCTGCGGCTGACGCTCCACTGTCCGGAGCACTTGTTGACTTTCGGATGAAGCCGACTGACCCGAACCTGGCATCGGTCGTCGGGCATTTCACAAATCGTGCGGACTTTGTGATCGCTGGTCCTGGTCAGTCACTTTATGTCTGGAAGGACGTGAACCGACTTCCTGTGGCTGTCGTCGAAGAATTGCCGTTCCATCTGGAGATCGTCCAGCCCAATGTTCCGATTGTTCGCGCGGGGATGATGCAGCTGAAGGTTGTTGCGAAGAAGAAGGAAGGCTGGGACGAAGAGATTCACGTTCAGTTCCCGTTCCGTCCTCCAGGGATTGGTGCTAACAGCGAAATCGTCATTCCGAAGGGGCAGACCGAAGGGCTGTACCAATTGAATGCCGATGGGAATGCCGCTTTGGGCAAGTGGCCAATCTATGCACTCGGCTGGGCTAACATTAACGGTGCCGCATGGGCGTCATCTCAGATGGCAAATCTGGAAGTTGCCGAGCCTTATGTTGGGCTGGAGATTCAGCGTGCATCAGTCGAGCAGGGCAAAGAGACAGAAATGCCAATTGCAGTTTCGCTCCTGAAAGAGATCAAGCAGCCGGCGCAGGTTACTCTGGTCGGACTTCCTCATAAGGTCACTGCCGAACCACTTCAGATCAATGCGGACACCAAGGAGATTGTCTTCAAGATCAAGACAGCTCCGGACAGTCCGGAAGGTACACACAAGAATGTCTTCTGCCAGGTCACTGTAGTGGAGAATGGCGAGCAGATCGTCCATGCTCGACTTGGTAATTCAGAGCTTCGAATTGATAAACCATTGCCAATGCCCACCGCGGCTCCGGCGCCGGCTCCAATGCCTGCAGCTCAGGCGGCTGCTCCGATGCCAGCACCAGCACCTCCCGCGGAAAAGCGACTGACCCGACTTGAGAAGCTGCGACTGGAAGCTCAGAAGAAGAGCGGCGGCGAAGCAAAGCCGTAGTCGGTGTCATTTCCTTCAGGAACATTTTCTCCAATATCTGGAGTGTTGATTAATGAAACGTTTGATTCTCTCTCTCCTCGGACTTGGATTTGTGTTGCCGGCAGCGACGCTGGCACAGGATTCCCCTGCTTCGATTTCCGTTGCACCGGCCGACATTCATCTTTCAGCGGCTCGCGACCGGCAGCAGATTATTGTGCAGGCGGTCATGCCAAACGGTTTGACGGCCGACGTGACGGATCAGGTCACCTGGAGTCTGGAAAATGAAGGCCTGGTGCGACGCGATGGCTCAACCTTCTATCCGGTGGCCGATGGTTCCACGAAGTTGAAGGTCGCGTTTGGCGCACATACGGTGGAAGTTCCTGTGACAGTGCAAAACTGCCAGGTCGATCCTCCGATTAGTTTTCGCCAGGATGTGATGCCTGTCTTTATGAAGACGAGCTGCAACAACGGAAGCTGTCACGGTGCCGCGCGAGGGAAAGACGGTTTTCGAATTTCTCTGTTCGGTTTTGACCCAGAAGGGGATCATTACCGACTGACTCGTGAAATCCCCGGTCGACGCATCAACCTGGCCTTGCCAAAGGAAAGCCTGTTGATGGAGAAAGGTGCCGGGCAGGTTCCGCACACTGGTGGAAAGCGCTTTGAGCCAGGCAGCGAACATTACAACACCGTGTTGCGTTGGCTTGAAGCAGGCGCCCCGAACGATCCTGGTCCGGTTCCCGCCGTTGTCTCGGTCGAGCTGTATCCGAAGAACGCTGTCATGGACGGCGAAGGCACGACTCAGCGACTGACTGTCCGCGCGAAGTACGCCGACGGGACAGACCGAGATGTCACCAACCTCGCATTCTTCAGCTCGAATAATGAAAACAGCGCTGAAATCGCCCAGACCGGAATGGTCACCGCGCATGCTCGTGGTGAAGCATTCATCATGGCACGATTTGAAACTCATACTGTGGGTTCACAGTTCATCGTGCTTCCCAAAGGTTTGCAGTATGAAGATCCAAAGACCCCGGAGAACAATTACATCGACACTCTTGTGAACGCCAAGCTGCGAAAGCTGCGAATCGTTCCGTCGGAGCTGTGTTCGGATGAAGAGTTCCTTCGACGCGTTTTTGTGGACATTACGGGCACCATGCCGACCGTCGACGAATACACAAAGTTCCTGGCGGACACAGATCCGGCCAAACGCGAAAAGCTGGTTGATGACCTGCTGGGTCGCAAGGAGTTCGTTGATATTTGGGTGATGAAGTGGGCCGAACTGCTGCAGGTTCGTACGATTGCGAATCGTGTCGAAAAGAAGCCGATGCTGGCTTACTACAACTGGCTGAAGGAAAAGATCGCCAGCAATACTCCGACGGACAAGATGGTTCAGGAACTGCTCGGGGCACGTGGCGGCTCGTTCTCAAGTCCTGCCACGAATTACTATCAGACCGAAACGGAAACACTGAAGGTCTCGGAGAACGTGGCCCAGGTGTTCATGGGCATGAGAATTCAGTGTGCCCAGTGTCATAATCATCCGTTCGACCGCTGGACAATGGATGACTATTACGGTTTCGCAGCCTTCTTTTCACAGATCGGGCGAAAGCAGGGTGAAGACCCTCGCGAAACGATCATCTTCAATTCCGGCGGCGGCGAGGTGACTCACCTTGTCGGTGGCCGTGTGATGAAGCCAAAGTTCCTCGGCGGTATTGAACCTGATCTGGCCGGACGGGATCGTCGCGAAGTGATGGCTCAGTGGCTTGCGTCACCCGAAAACCCGTACTTCGCGAAGAACCTGGCGAACATTGTCTGGGCTCACTTCTTTGGACGTGGAATTATCCATGAGGTTGATGACGTTCGAGTCAGCAATCCTCCTGTGAATCCAGAACTGCTGGATGAGCTTGGGCGCAAGTTTACGGAGTATAATTATGACTTCCGAAAGCTGGTTCGTGACATCTGCACATCACGAACGTACCAGTTGTCCACGAAGACAAATCCGACGAATGAATCGGATCACCGCAACTTTGCTCATGCAGAGCTGCGTCGTATTCGTGCCGAGATTCTTCTGGACTGCATCAGTTCTGTAACTTCGACTCAGGACAAGTTCCCCGGTCTGCCGGTCGGGGCTCGTGCGGTGCAGATCGCCGACGGCAACACGGCAACCTACTTCCTGACGACGTTTGGTCGTGCAAAGAGAGAGAGTGTTTGTTCCTGCGAAGTGAAGATGGAACCGAATCTGTCGCAGGCTCTGCATTTGATCAACGGCGATACATCGAATGCCAAGATTCAGCAGGGCGGGCTGATTCCAGCACGCTTGAAAGAAGGTAAGGCACCTGCGGAGATTATCACCGAGATGTATCTCCGATGTTTCAGCCGACATCCGACAGAAGCAGAACTTGGCTCTCTGGTGGCACTGGTTGCAGAACAGCAGAACCCGGCTGAAGCTTTGGAAGATATCTTCTGGTCACTGCTGAACTCTCGCGAGTTCCTGTTCAATCACTAGTCGAATTGTCTGCATCACAAGAGCCCGGCGGCGAGAGTTGCCGGGCTGTTTGTGTCGCGTTGAGGTCCGGTTACAACGATTTCATGGATTATCGGGACCTGGTCAGGAAGGCTGGGAAACCTTTTTCGTGTGCAGACTCTGTGCGGCCTTTCGAAAGCCGGCAGACTTTGCCGAAGATAAGTAAACAATTCTGAGCATCCGGTGGAGGCATTTGTCGTCTGCTCTGGCTGATCAGAATGAGGTTTGAGGGGTTGAAGTGGTCATGAAACGTCTGCCATCACTTGCAGTAATCTTCGCGGCATTCGCAGTTCAGAATGCATCCATCGCGACGGCTGAAGACAAAGTCAATTTTGAAGATCACATCAAGCCGATCCTGCGAGACAAGTGTCTGTCGTGCCACAATACGAACAAAAAGAGTGCTGACCTCGACCTGTCATCGTATTCGTCTCTCATGCAGGGTGGCGCTTCCGGAGCATCGATCGAACTGGGCGATTCCGGGGCCAGCTATCTTTACAGCCTGATTTCACATCAGAGCGAACCGTACATGCCGCCGAATGCGGACAAGCTCCCGGACCCTGTTCTTGATGTGTTCAAGAAGTGGATTGATGGGGGAGCACCGGAAACAGCGTCCAGCAAAGTTGTGTTGCCGAAGAAAAAGAATGCGGCAATGAGTGTTAATGTGTCCGCCGGTGCTCGACCGGAAGGACCTGCTCCGATGCCGGACGTGCTGAACCTGCAGCCGGTTGTGAAGACCACCGCAACAACCGCTGTTTCAGCTATCGCCACGAACCCATGGTCCAAGCTTGTCGCCGTGGCCGGACAGAAGCAGGTCGTACTGTATCATTCAGAGACTCTTGAACCGCTCGGCGTACTTCCATTTCCGGAAGGCGTTCCGCGCGTGCTGAAATTCAGCCGCAACGGAAGTCTGCTGCTGGCCGGTGGTGGCCACGGTGCCGCAAAGGGATTGTGTGTGGTGTGGGACATCCGCACGGGCGAACGAATCGCGACCGTGGGAGACGAACTGGACGAAGTGCTGGGGGCTGACATTAGTGCAGACCAGTCCATGATTGCCCTCGGTGGTCCTCAGAAAATCGTACGAGTTTACAGCACGGCAACCGGCGAGTTGATGTACGAATGTCGTAAGCACACCGACTGGGTTTACTCTGTGGAGTTCAGTCCCGATGGCGTCCTCCTGGCATCTTCGGACCGCAGCGGTGGTCTGCTGGTCTGGGAAGCTCAGACGGGGCGTGAGTATCTGACGCTGACGGGCCATACGGGACCCGTGTATTCCGTCTCCTGGCGCATTGATGGCAACGTGCTGGCTTCCGGGAGCGAAGACACGACCATTCGCCTGTGGGAAATGGAGAACGGAAACCAGATCAAGTCATGGGGCGCCCATGGTGGCGGAGTGTTCTCGATTGAGTTCTGTCGAGACGGGCGAATTGTGTCGTCCGGCCGCGACAAGGTTGCAAAGTTGTGGGACGCCAACGGCGGCGCGATTCGAGGCTTTGAAGCCTTCAATGACCTCGCCCTTCAGGTGACTCATTGTGACGAAACGGATCGTGTCATTGCGGGTGACTGGACTGGTGATGTTCGCGTCTGGACGGCTGCAGACGGAAACCGTGTTGGACAGCTGAGCACGAATCCACCGACGCTGGAAGAGCGGCTCGCACAGGCTCAGGGACTTGTTTCACCAGCCACCGAAAAAGTCAAGGTCGCTACCGCAGAACGCGATGCCGCACTGGCTGCCCAGACAGCTCAGCAGCAGAAGGTTGACGCAGCGAACGTGAACTACACGGCGACTCAGAAAAAGGTGGCCGATCAGCAGGCGATCGTCAACGCTGAAACGCAGAAGGTTGCTGCCGAGCAGGCAAAAGAGAAACAGCTGACCGACGCAATCACAGCTCTTCAAAAAGCGATCCCTGAACTGAAGGCTGCGGCAGAAAAATCAGCCATGGCCTCCGAAATGATGCAGGGCGACGCCGAGCTGAAGAAAGTCGTTGAACAGCTCAATGCCCAGGTGACGGCTCGCGAAACCGAACTGAAGACCAAAGATGGCGAACTGGCAACCGCCAAGACGACCATTGTGACACTCGTCGCGAACCTGGAGGCTCAGAAGAAGCAGCAGACTGTTGATGAGCAGGCAAACGTAGCAGCCAAAGGCGTCGTAGATGCTGAGACCGCTGCGCTGACACCGTTGCAGCAGGCGACCGCTGCAAAGGAACAGGCACTGGCGATGGTACAGCAGGAATTGAATCGAGCCAATTCGCTTGTGGGCCGATGGCAGCACTACATCGCATTGCGTGATGAACTGGCAACACTGGAGGCTGCAAAGAAGAAGCGGGATGAAGTCCAGCTGACATCACTGCAGGCTCAGGCAACGCTGAAAGAAAAGCAGGACATGATGGCTACGGCCGCCAGGTCTCTGCAGGATGCTCAGGCACTGACTGCGGCCACAGAACAGAAGATGAAAGATCTGACGACCGCTATGGCGACTGTCGAGCAGCAGAAGGTGGCACAGCAGGAGACGATGACCAGGACACAGAATTCAGTACCGATTTTGAAGGCCGCCCTGGAGCAGGCAAAGGCAGCTTTGGCCCTGCTTCCGGACAACGCCGACATCAAATCGTCTGCTGAAGGTCTTGCGACCGTTGTTGACCGTCAGGAAAAATCACTGCCAGTGATGACCGAGCAGATTGCTGCCATGGAGAAGCAGATGGTTGCAACCAAAGCAGAGATTGATGCGGCAGCGAAAGTCATCGCCGACGCAAAGCAGACGATGCAGACAGCTGATGCAACAATGAAGACAATCACGGGCGAGATCCCGCCGATTGAAGCTCAGGTCACTGCGGCGAATACGGAACTGAGCACTGCAGAGCAGGCTGTGCAGGCGGCTGCTGCCGTTGTGGAAAACCGCCGTCAGCAGCTTCGCCCTCAGGTTCAGGTCACACAAAACTGACCGACGACGCAGGGACGAGCGACTAATCGCTCGACTCAAAGCTAATCACAGAAAGACCGAGCTGCTTATCACGGCTCGGTCTTTCTGTTTCTGCATGAAGCAAACGCGGTAATTGGTTCCGGCAATTATGGCCAATGATTGCGACAAAGGTTGACGGACACAGAGAACCTTGTTGGGGCCCATGGCGATCAGACTCCATGCGGATCACCAGCAGGGACGTTCGAGCATTCTGCCTGAAGCCCCTGGAATTCAATATGGGCTGCCTTCGCGTCTCCACATGGTGCAGGTGGATATCAGCCCAGGAATTGCCAGGTGACAGGACACTTCTGTCTTCCGGCTGACACTATTTCGGACGGCTTGTCTTCGTTAGACTTCCGGCGACCGCTTGCCCCGCGAGCCGCAGTCGGTCGCATGCCTGCAACTGGGATTTTGTTTCCGGGATGGATTGTTGTGACCAAAGAGGACCAGTCGAATCGGATCGAGGAACTTCGTCGTGCTCTGACTCAGGCAGAGCCGGGAGCCTTTCTGGTTGCGCCTCGTGTGATTCGTCGGGTCATTCGGGAACGTTATGGGTTTGCAAAACTCTCAGCCTCGATCCCGCATACGGAAAGTCAGATTGTTCAATCCAGCGACCTCCGGCATCTTGTGCATGCCGATGAACTGGGCCTGGCGACGCTGCAGTCTCTTCCCGATGTTTGCATCCTGATCACTCAGCCTGAGGAAGGTGAGCTTGAGCACTGGCCCATCCAGGAGTTGCTTCAGCAGGTCTGGCGGCGTCTGTTTCATGCATTGATTGATCGTCAGCTGACTCAAAAGCTGCATGGGGAACTTCGCCGGGCGGATGTTCAGGAACGGATTGCGAAGATCGGTCAGGTGGAATTCGATGAAGCACACTTCGTTCTTCGGAGTGAGCTGCGTCTGATTGATCCGATGTCACGAACAGAGGCCTGGCGGGAATTCGTGGCGCTTTATCTTGAAATGAAGTGGTTTGAGCCGGATCTGTTGCCGGTCTGGTTTCCATCGCTTTCCGATCGAAGTCACATCGAAACTGTTGTCGCTCAGGACGTGAACCCCGAGGCACTGTTTCAGAAGACACGACTGTACGGTGCGACCAGTCCTGACCTGACGCCGCATGTGGCGCGTGATGAGACCAGGCTTGTCAACACGCGACGCGACTGGTCACTGGGCGTCGGGGTCACGCCGTCGGACAGAGCGTACCTGCGACAATTGCGGCTGCGCGACAAATCAAACGAGCGAGGAAATACCGTCGCTGCGATCGTGTGCGCGATTCGGGCGGCGCAGAGAGCAACGTCGGATGAGAAGCGACTGGCTGCTCAGGAAAAGGCAAGAGCTGACATTCGCTATCTTGTGGATCGACTTCAGCGTGCACTGAGTTTTCCGGATACCGAGTCCACAGACTGGCAGGCTTCACTCTGGGAACTGGCGAATAACGCCATCCAGGGGTTTTGGAATTCGGAAAAACGATTGCTGTTTGATCTGCAGAAAGTGTGTCTCGACCATGAGCGAGTCACTTATCAGGTTGACCTGGTGAAGTGGATTGTCAGTCGTGGCAAGAGGCCGCTGCGACGGCCGTTGACCAGTCTTCGTGAAGTGCGCATGGCAAAACACCTGGCCAGCGCGGCAAACCGACTGGTGTCAGTGCGTCTGAGCGGTGGCGAGCGTGAACGACTGAGTCTGCTCCTTCACAACGCTGCTCATTTGTCGGAGAAGCAGCTTCGCGATGGCATGCGTCCGGTGGTGCAGAAGACTCTGGCGGATGTCGGGCTGACTCCGAACAGCGTTCCCGAACAGGTTGCATCGGACAAGCTGATTGACGATGCGCTCGACTGCATTGTGGATCGCGGCTACCTCACCATGGGATATCTGCGTGATGCGATCAGTAAGAATGACCTGAAGCTGCCCGATCTCACCGATGTGCGTGATCTCTGGCGGGGTGACCACCTGCTGCGCGCTGATGACCAGCTGGATGTGTCGCTGGACGGCGTCTATCGGCGCGGTGAGTTCTATCTGAGGTGGCTGCAGATCACGAGTTCTTTGTTCTTCGGAACTCGCGCCGGGCGATTCACGACGCTGTTTCTGATCATTCCGTTTGGTGGGGCAGTGGTCATTGTGGAAGGCGTGCGCCATGTGGTGCACATGTTTCATCCGAAGCCGAAAACAGCCGCACAGGAAACTGGAACTTCCGACAAGACGTCAGAAACCGACACAAGGGAATCTGCTCAGTCTGACAGCGGCCTGCAGGCACAGAATACGGACAGCGCGAAATCCTCCGATCTGATGAAGGAATCTGCTGCAGGAGGTTCACAAGGCGGAGAAGGGATTGAAGGCGTCATTCAGGATTTTGACGAGCCGATTCTGGTCGAGCTGATCCAGGAGGAAGTACCGTCGAGAGAGGCCACTGGAACCTCGGGGGAGAAAACCAGCATTCAGGAGAAGACGCTGACAGAGAAGACAGCGCCTCCGGATGATGCGCGTGACGCCATTGACCAGATCGTCAACAAGCAGTTCGAAACGGTTTCGTGGGTGATTGGGATTGGTTTTCTGCTGTTGGCGCTGATCCATGTTGTTTCCTTCCGAAATCTGTTCTTCCGCCTTTTGTCGGAATCACTGAAGCTGATGCGCAGGATCGTGATCGATCTTCCGTCGACGATTTTGAATCTGCCAATGGTCCAGAAGGTGTGGCGACATCGGCGGTTCGTGAAGTTTCGCAGAGTATTCCTGACGCCGGGATTGATCGGTCTCACGACGACTCGTTTTCTGCCATGGCTGATCTCCGGCAACGCGCTGGGGTGGTGGTGGATGACAACCATCACAGTACTCAGCAGCGCTGCATTGAACTCACGTCTTGGTCGTGATGCTCAGGAACTGACCGCCGAGTGGATTGGGAATGCCTGGTATAAACTTCGGGCTCGCGTTGTGATGGCGGTGATTGACTGGGTGATTGACATCTTTCGAATGCTGCTGAATTTTCTGGAACGTTTTCTGTATGCCGTGGATGAATGGCTTCGTTTCCACAGCGATGAAAGCTGGGCGTCGATTGTCGTCAAAGCAGTGCTGGGAGTAGTCTGGTCGTTCGTGTCGTTCCTGATTCGTATTTACGTCAACCTGCTGATTGAGCCAACCTTCCATCCGGTGAAGCACTTTCCGGTCGTCACTGTGGCTCACAAGATGATTCTGCCCGGACTGATCTATCTTGAAGGCACGATGGTAGCTTACCTCAGTCCGTATCTTGGGGTCGCCCTGGCGCGGTCGGTCACCTGGTTCAATATCGTCTTCATACCAGGCATTTTTGGCTTTGCTGTTTGGGAGTTGAAGGAGAACTGGCGGCTTTATCTGGCCAATCGAAAAACACAGCTGAGTCCGGTTGCGGTCGGCAGTCATGGCGAAACCGTGGCTCGCTTGATTCGCCCGGGCTTTCACTCCGGGACTCTGCCAAAGCTGTTCAGACGCTTGCGAAGGCTGGAGCATCAGGAGCCGTCGTTCAAGCGATTCAGTGCTCGTCGAGCAGCGCGGGGGCAGCTGGAACATGTTGAAATGGCCATCCGCAACTTCGTGGAACGCGAGCTGATCAGGCTGCTGCAGCTGTGTCCCGCCTGGGGGACGACAGGGATTGAGTGCGGGCACATTCATACGGCGTCGAACAGTTTTCTTCTGGATCTGGAAAGCCCGACGCTGGGTGAGCAGCCGATTCGCCTGTTGTTTCAGGAGCAAAGTGGCTGGGTCGTGGCCAGTGTTGCAGAAACGGGTTGTCTGAGATTTGCATCCGCCGATCAGCTGCGTTCGTTCCAGAACGCACTCGAAGGCTTCTACCGCAAATGCGGCATCGATATGGTGCGCGAGCAGCTGGAGGCTCGATTCCTGCATGGTCATCAGTATGACATCAACTGGGAAGGCTTTGCGATCTGGCCACATGGGATGTTCAGTCACGAACTGACTGTTGACTTGAATCGCAAAGGAAATCTTCGCCCGATGCCGTCTGCCGAGGCGACTGCTGCGGGCATTCATCCGGTCGAACGAGGAGCCGTTTTGTTCTTTGAAACCGGGACGGACTGGGTCGAGTGGGTGCGTCTCTGGTCCATGACTCCCGAACATCCACAGCCGCTCGCCTGTCGCCAGCTGCCTGCTCAGAATGTTCTGCATCCGATTCGATAAGAGAACTTTCAGAATAACCTCACACGGAAAGCCGTTCGGTGCCAATTCCACTCCAGGGTGTTCTGCCCATCATTCAGACTCCGTTCAGTCACAACGATCAGATTTGCGAAGGGACTCTGCGGCGAGAGATCGACTGGGCGTTTTCAATGGGAGCCGACGGGATTGGTTCCGGCATGGTCGCCGAGATCCTGAGGCTGACGTACTCGGAACGCCTGCGTCTTGCTGAGCTGATGACAGAATTTGCGATGGGGCGGGGAAGTGTGTTTGCTGCCGTTGGTGCGGAAAGCACACTTCAGGCCATTGAATATTCTCGCGCGGCTGAGAAAGCCGGATGCGATGCGGTGATGGCCGTCCCACCGCTCACGACAAAACTCTCGCCCGATCGAATGATCGCATATTTTTCTTCGATCGCTGACGCCGTTTCGATCCCCGTGATTGTTCAGGATGCCTCGGGATACGTCGGGCAGTCAATTCCCATCGCCGTCTGCTCATCGCTGCTGGAGGCTTATGATGAGAACAAAATTCTCTTCAAACCTGAAGGATCTCCAATCGGTCCGAACCTGTCTGCACTGAGAGATGCCACTGGAGGCCGTGCCAGGATCTTTGAAGGATCTGGCGGGATTCTCCTGATCGACAGTTTCCGTCGCGGAATTACGGGAACAATGCCGGGAATGGATTTGCTCGACGGGATCGCCGCTCTCTGGAAGGCTCTGAAAGCAGGCGATGACGAAAGGGCGTATTCGATCTGGTATCCCGTGTGTGGTCTCGTAGCACTTCAGCTGCAGGCCGGCCTTGATGGTTTCCTTGCCATCGAAAAGCACCTGCTTGTTCGTCGAGGCATCTTTCCGTCAGAGCGCCGCCGACAGCCAAACTCGTGGGAACTTGATGAGGAAACACGGAAGGAAGTCGATCGACTGTTCGATCGCATGCAGCTGGCGTTGAAATAACCTCAGCGGCCAATCGCCATTCCGACATATTCTTTGGCGAAGGACCAGATGCCCGCCATCGCGCCGCCGTTCGGAATGAGTGCTTCGACCCACTGACCGGCAGTTCGTCCTTCTTTTCCGGCTGCTGTCCGAAAATCTGCGGGCAGCGGAACCACATTGAGTCCGTTTCGTTCGGCAAGTCGCGTCGCTCTGGGCAGATGCCACGCGGATGTCAGAAGTCCAACCTTCTGTTCCGCGCCGAATCGCGCGGCAAGAGCTTTCATTTCTTCGGAAGTATTCTTTCCGCCAAACAGCTCAATCGAATCTTCAGGGACGCCCAGACGCATGAGCAGTTCGCGCGAGGCCTGACCAGGGTCAACTCCCGTGGTGTCCATGGATTGAATTCGCTTGCCGGTGCAGATGAACCTGGTTGAATGGTCCTGGTGATAGAGCTGAGCTGCGAGGATGAGTCGATCGCCCGACATGTTTCCCTGGATTCGATCATTGGGGCCCGCTCCTGCGCCGCCACCCAGCACAATCACGATTTCCGGGACGTCCATGTTCAGAGGATTCACAGAGAGGTACTTCGATTCCAATTGTCTGGCGAGAGAGTCGGAGATCAGTCCGCTGCCCGCCAGGGAATACAGGATGAAGCACAGGAGGATCGACCAGGAACGCGGCGGCAGTGCTTCTGTGGATGCATCGGTTCGTCGTCTTCGGAGCGGCCAAAACGTGGCGGTCAGACACATCAGCAGCAGCCACAGCAGCCCGGCCGGCATCAGCAGCGCGGTTCCGATCTTCTCTGCCGCATCGCGCCCCTGTGTGATCCATAGTATTGCGATCACCGCCGCTGCACTGAGGGGAACGACAAGGAAAGCTCGAGGAATTCGACGCAACATGTTCCAGCCTCAAATCAACATCAGACTTCGCTCAAATTTGCAGTGAAACGGCCGTTTCTCCGCCACAGACTCGCATTGAGGCAAACTGCCGTCCTCGAATACGCTCCGTCATTGTGTGGATCAGACAGGGACGTCCTGGGTCTTGTCACGAAGTTACTGCGTGCTTTACCAGGATCCCGCCGAAAACCGGGTCTCTGCGGTCCGTTCTGTCCTGTCGCTGCGGAAGCATGCTAGTCGCTTCGAACAATATTCGTCCATGTCGATGCACGCTACAACGACACAATCCCAGGGGCCGAAGATTGCAAAGCAGTCTGAGGCTGTGGATTTGTTGTCGCTGCTTAACGAATGGACAGGCAAAAGCCAGTTTGGGCCGGCGGTTCTTCTGCGTTCCCTGCCGTGCCGCTCAGAACTGCGTTCGCACGATCAGGATGTGGATCTTCTGGTCACTTCCGAACAGGCAACGGAACTGCTTCGACTGGCCTTTGAAGATGTTCAGAATGGACGCTGCCATGTGCAGATTGAATCTCGGCATCGCAGCAAGATTCAGCTGGTACTCTGGACGACAGAAGCCTCAGACAGCCTGAGGGTTGATCTCTGGCTGGAATGGAACCAGATGCTGTCGCGGCGACGGATCATCGCTGCATCATCGTTTCAGCCGCTGGTCCAGCAGGGCACGTCCTGCCGAAGGAACGAACCCGATGCGACTGACCAGGATGCTACGCTGACCAGTGCTGCCCGACTTTGTGGCGATGTTGAACTGGCCATGTTGGTGCTGCACGTGTTGCGAAAGAAAAACGGCATTGCTTCGGGTGTTAACTCCGTACGAATCCTTCGGCTGGTGCGAAGTCTGAAGTCCGACGCTGATGCAGGGAGCGATACAGGGAAACTGCTGGCTGCAATCTGCAGCGATCTCGACCTTGTCGATGATACCTCGGTTAGAAGCCTCGGTCATACAATCCTGACCGTTCGACGCGATGCGAATTCGATTGTGATTTCTCAGGCAACGGGAATGCTTGCCCAGGCCCTTCTGGAATCTCGACTAAAGCTAAAAAGGGGGACAGGACTCGCGCTGCGACAGCAGTGGGTCGATCGCGTGAAAAGCGGATTTCGTTCGGTCATGAGAACGGTTGGCCGAACTGTGAGGAGCGTCTTTTCGCCCCTGAGCTGTCCCACGCTGGCCTTTGTCGGAAGTGATGGCAGCGGCAAGACGTCTCTGTCGGAATTGGTTTCAGCGGCCCATCCGGGAAAATGGAGAACGGTGGTTGGACGAAAGCTCTACCGACGGTCGCTGTTTTATTCTGTGTTCAGCAGCGTGACACGACGTGTGTTCGGTATTTCTCGCAACGACTTCGACGACAGGCTGGCGACCTTTCTGGCGTTCAGAGCCATGATGGTCTGCTGGGTGATGATTTTCTGGCTGCGAATCAGGAACTCGATTTCATGTTCGAAGCGCGGACTGGTGCTGGATCGAACACCGGAGAGCATGTTGGTCGTCGGCCGTCGCGGCGTTCAGTCGACCGTTGCGCTGGGGGCGAGGTTTGTCGAGTACTTTGCTCCACCGCTGCGGCAGGTGCTGTTGGTTGTGCCTTACAGCATCCTTTCAAAGCGAAAACAGGAACTCAGTTCATCATCGCACGAGCAGTATCAGCGACTGCTGTTTGAGCAGATGATCCGACAGCCGGTGGTGTCAACTCTTCTGCTGAGCAATGCGGCGTCGCCGCTGGCTGCACTTGAAGCACTGGAAGAGATCTTTGAGCTCGCACCGCACTTCGTGGGGCAGGCCGTACTGTCGCAAGCAGGATCCGTAAATGGTACCGCTGTCTCTGTCTTGATGGCGTCGCATCAGATTCCACCAGCATCATTTCTTCCCCAGGTCATGCCGGAACATCGGAAGGAGTGGGCCGCATGAATATTCTGATGAGAAGAATTGATGCGTGGATCGACAGTCAGCGACTGACGACTACTCGTTTGCAGGTCGCTGATCAGTTGAGCTTTGTTCTGGGGCGACCGGTTCAGCTGTTGCCGACGACGGGCGGCGGTGGACAGGATCGCATTTTTATTGCGAGGACTCTGACGGGACCGCATCGCTGCCTCGCGGCTGTTCGCATCCCATGCCGCTGGAAGTCTCGGCCTCAGGCTGAACCCTTCCTTCCGAGGGAAACTCTGTCTGCAGTTCAGCGAATTGCCCGGGAGAGCGCGGCTTATGAGCGACTGTCGACGCACGGCCTTGCACCACGACTGATCGCAAGAAGTACTCAGTTTCTGGCGAACGATTTTCTGCCGTGGGATCGACTTTCTGAAGTGCTTCGCCAGGATGACAAGTCCTTATGGCAGGTCTTGCCCGGGGTGCTGCGATCGGTTCATGCGATGCACTCGCTGGGGGTGAGTCACATGGATTTGAACTGTGGCAACATTCTGATCTCCCCGGAACGCAGTCGAGTCGTCTTTATTGACTTCGAATATGCACCGTCGAATCATCTGAGTCCTGTGGATCGTTTTCGATTCGACTACCTGAGGCTGGCTCACAATCTTTTGAAGCCACGGCGAGGGCGGCGATCGGCGTTTGAAAATCCTCACAGATTTGTGCAGATGTTTGCCGAATATGCACCGTTGTGTGCTGCTGGAATTCCAGGGACTTTTCCCGTGGGAGCCTACTCAAGGCTGCTGGAGAATCCGGAGATTGCGGCGGGTTTCGTCGAGAACTTTGGCATCGCTCGTTCGGAATCGAACATCATGGGCGGGAACCGTGTCTCAGACTGATTGCAAGCCCGGCAGGAGTCTGCTGAAATCCGCCCCGCTTTGGATTGCTTTCCCAGACTGGAATTGACCGATGAACATGGATCCTGATTTTCGTGCCCATTGTAATGAGCTGATTCGCCGAATCGTCCATCTCAAGGACTGTCTTTGACTTGCCGGGCAAAACGGCTCGAATCGCGGAAATCAATGATCGAATGTCAGCGAGCGACTTTTGGAATGACTCCGAGCGTGCTCGCGGAGTGATGGACGAACTGAGGAAGCTGAAATCCACTGTCGCACCACTCCAGAAGCTGGTGTCAGGTGGCGAAGACCTGCAGGTGCTGATGGAATTTGCGCAGGAAGATGATTCCGGCGAAAGCGACACGGAACTGCGAGCCACCGTGGAACGGCTGGCGGGCGAAATCGACGCAGTCGAACTTCAGACCACCATGTCGAAACCCGAAGACGCGTGCGCGGCCTACATCACTGTGCAGGCGGGAGAAGGAGGAACGGATTCAGCGGACTGGGCACAAATGCTGGTCCGAATGTACGCTCGCTGGGGTGAACGTCGCAACTTCAAGGTTGAAGAAGTCGACGTGTCGTATGCCGAAGAAGCGGGCATCCGCAATGCTACCTTGCTGATCACAGGTGACTACGCGTACGGATATCTGAAAGGCGAAACCGGTAACCATCGCCTGATTCGAATCAGCCCTTTCGATTCCGCCGGGCGACGACATACTTCATTTGCGGGGGTTGACGTCGTACCGGAAGTGAATGAAGACGTTGAGATTGAAATCAACTGGGAAAAAGACGTCAAAGAAGACAAATATCGGTCCGGTGGTGCTGGCGGTCAGCACGTCAACAAGACGGAATCTGCCATCCGACTGACGCACATTCCGACCGGTGTTGTTGCTGCCTGTCAAAACGAACGAAGCCAGCATCAGAATCGAGCGTTGGCTCGGAAAATGCTGACCGCGAAGCTGTATCAGATGGAAATCGACAAGCGTGACGCTGAAGTGGCAGCTCGACGTGGTGAAAAATCCAAGATCGGTTTTGGCGGGCAGACCATTCGCAATTATGTCCTGTATCCCGACCAGTTTGTGAAGGACGTGAGAAGCGGCAGGAAAGCAGGAAATCCGCATGTGGTGCTTGATGGCGACCTTGATGGCTTCCTCGAAGCCTACCTTCGATGGACGTTGACCGAACAGACCGTTGCCGCAGACGAACTGGAGTAACAGTCGATGGTGCCATTGTCGTTCATCAAAATGCACGGCTGTGGCAACGACTACGTTTTTGTTGACTGCTTCACTCAGCCATTTCCCGATGATCCCGGACGACTTTCGCAGATCGTCAGCAACCGACATTGCTCTGTCGGTTCTGACGGTTTGGTCCTGATGCTTCCACCAGCGGTTGCAGATGCAGACGCGACAATGCGGATGTTCAACGCAGATGGATCCGAAGGCAGCCTGTGCGGCAACGCGCTGCGGTGTTTTGCGATGTGGCTGCATCAGTCAGGCCGATGTGGCACGGACTTTTGCATCGAGATGGCCGGTCGGCGAATTCGATGTGAGATTGTCCAGTCGGACAGCCGCAGTCGTTGGGCCATCGTTCGGACCCAATTCGGGAAGCCGGGTGAACTGTCGATTGGTGCTGGTTCTGCTGGTGCGTCGTGCTATGCATCCCGAATTGTGCTTTCGGACGTTTTTGTCGAGGGGCAGCTGGGAGAGACACTTCACGTTTCGATGGGGAATCCTCACACGGTCTTTTTCGTTGAGAACCTTGCAGGGGTTTCATTTGAGAAACTGGGGCCTCAGATCGAGCATCACCCGTCGTTTCCGAATCGGACGAACGTTGAGTTTGTCGAAGTGACTGGCGATAACGACTGCAAAGTACGAGTTTGGGAACGCGGTTCGGCTGAGACTATGGCGTGCGGTTCGGGGGCCTGTTCCGTGGCGGTCGCCGGGATCATCGCCGGTCGATTTCATGCAGGAAGTCCAGTCGCCGTACAGATGTCTGGTGGCCTCCTGACGATTTCGGTCGACGCGGACTGGAACGTGTGCCTGCAGGGGCCGGCAGCGGAGTGTTGCCGTGGAATTTTGCCCAGCGCGGCGATCGCCGAATAGTCGGCGCCCCCAAACCGAGTAGTGGAACTCGCCAGAGTTCCTTTCCCCTGAGGTTCACCGACCTCCAATGCCCCATGTTTGAACTCGCCAGTGTTCCTTTTTGCCAAAAGCCGAGCGACTGGAATCCCGCCCGCAATCAATGTCAAAACGGCAGTGACCTCGGTTCTCCGTCAGAGTCCCTCTTTTTGCTTTGTGCTGTAAGTTATTATCCAGCAGTGGTTTATGTGCGATTTTTTGGGCGTGGCACGTTATTCGCTTCCCGCGGGGCTCAGAAGTATGAATCTGCACTTCTGGCTGAAAATCCTGTCTGGGTCGTAACGGCTCGGTCACAGTCGTCAGAAGCAGAGCAGTTCGGGTCGAACATTAGCAACCCATATTTGAATTGCAGGTCAGGAGAGAAACATGGCAAAGAAGGCTTCCGCGAGCGGCACTCGAATTGTGCCACTGGGAGATCGCGTTGTTCTGAAGCGAGCCGAAGCTGAAGAAAAGACAGCGGGCGGCATTTTGCTGCCGGACGCAGCGAAGAACAAACCCCAGCGCGGCGAAGTCGTTTCCGTTGGCGACGGTCACGTCAATGACAAGGGCGAACGAGTGCCTCTGTCGGTCAAGGAAGGCGATCGAGTCATTTTCAGTTCTTACGCTGGCGACGAGATCACCATTGGCGACAAGACCTTCCTGCTGATGCGAGAGAGCGACATTCTCGCAACTCTTTAGTCATTCGTATCTCGACTGATTCCGCCAGGGGCAAAGTGTCCCTGAGTTTTTTCGGGCAGTGCCCGATTGAGAATTCAACCCTCGGAGAAGAAGTGTCATGGCAGCAAAGATGATTGCCTTTGATCAGGAAGCTCAGGAAGCCATGCGTCGCGGTGTGACGAAGCTGGCACGAGCTGTGAAGGTTACTCTCGGCCCACGTGGTCGAAACGTGATCATTGAAAAGAGCTTTGGTTCACCAACGGTGACCAAGGACGGCGTGACCGTTGCTCGCGAAATCGAACTGCCGGACAAGTTCGAAGACATGGGCGCTCGAATGGTCCGCGAAGTTGCCAGCAAGACGAGCGACGTTGCTGGTGACGGCACCACCACTGCGACTGTCATGGCAGAAGCGATTTACAACGAAGGCCTAAAGGCAGTCGTTGCCGGTGTCAGCCCGCTTGAAATGAAGCGCGGTATGGACAAGGCCGTTGCGGACATCATCGCAAGCCTGCGAGGAATGGCTCAGGAATGCCGCTCCAAGAAGTCAATCGCACAGGTCGGCACCGTGGCAGCAAACGGCGACGAAGAGATTGGTCGCATTCTTGCTGATGCTATGGAGCAGGTTGGCAAGGACGGCGTGATCACTGTCGAAGAAGGCAAGAGCCTCGAAACGAACTTCGAAGTTGTCGAAGGTCTGCAGTTCGACCGTGGTTATCTGTCGCCCTACTTCGTGACAGATTCAGAAGGCATGGAAGTTGTCCTCGAAGACGCTTACGTGCTGATTCACGAAAAGAAGATCTCCAGCATTAAGGACCTGGTTCCGGTTCTGGAGAAGGTTGTTAACTCCGGCAAGCCGCTGCTGATCATCGCGGAAGAAGTCGAAGGCGAAGCCCTGGCGACTCTGGTGATCAACAAGCTGCGTGGCACCTTCAAGGTGTGTGCTGTGAAGGCTCCTGGTTACGGCGATCGTCGCAAGGCGATGCTGCAGGACATCGCGATCATGGTTGGCGGAACAGCGATTTTCGAAGACCTCGGAATCAAGCTGGACAGCATCGACATCACCGACCTCGGCACCGCTCGCAAGATCGTTGTCGACAAGGACAACACAACCATCGTCGAAGGTGGCGGCAAGAAGGCGGACATCCAGGCTCGTATCGAGCAGATCCGCCGTGAGCTGGAAAACAGCACCAGTGACTATGACCGCGAGAAGCTGGAAGAGCGAATCGCGAAGCTGGCTGGTGGTGTTGCACAGATCAACGTCGGTGCGGCCACCGAAAGCGAAATGAAGGAAAAGAAGGCTCGCGTGGAAGACGCTCTGCACGCAACTCGTGCTGCGGTTGAAGAAGGAATTCTTCCAGGCGGTGGCGTTGCGATGCTGCGAGCATCCACAAGCGTGAAGCCTGGCAAGCTGACTCATGATGAGAAAGTCGGTTACGACATTATCGTCCGAGCCTGCCGTGCTCCTCTGACACAGATCGCAGACAATGCCGGTGTTGACGGAGGCGTGGTTTGCGAGAAGGTCGCTTCCGGCGAAGGCAACTTCGGATACAACGCTGCAACCGACAAGTTCGAAGACATGGTGAAGGCCGGTGTAATCGACCCAACCAAGGTGACTCGAACGGCTCTGCAGAACGCGGCCAGTGTTTCGACTCTGCTTCTGACCAGCGATGCACTGATCGCAGAGAAGCCGAAAGACGATCACAAGAAGCACGCTGCCGGCGGTGCGGAAGACATGTACTAATCGCCGAGAGGTGATTTGAGACTTGAAAAGGGCGGCTCCCGAAAAGGAGCCGCCTTTTTTTTGTTTTGCTTGCAACGGTACGGGGGCCGAATTGAGCCCGGTACCATTTTCGGTTCATCAATTGAGTGATAAAGTGCGTGCCGTCGGCTCAGGATGTCGTCGATTGAGGCAACTGAAGTCATTGTCTCCGGCGTCTGATTCGACCGTTACACAGGGACGTTCAAATGTATCCATCGCGACGCGTGTTTCTTGCAGCGATACTGGGCATGTCAGCACTGATTGCAGTAGGCAGCGCTGACGAAAAGAAGGCGACCGAAGGGTCTGTGACATTGACGGATGGCACATGGAAGGACGTCGAAGCTCTGGTCGCAAAGAACGCCGGTAAGGTTGTTGTGGTGGATCTTTGGTCGACCGCGTGCCTGCCTTGTATGACCGAGTTTCCGAACCTCGTTGCACTTCACGATGCACACCCGGACAACATTGTCTGTGTCAGCTTCAATCTGGACTACGCCGGCATCAAGACCAAAGGACCGGATTACTATCGTCCGAAGGTCGAGACGTTCCTGAAGAAGCAGAAGGCCGGCTTTTCAAACTTTCTGTCTACTGTCGCCGCCGACAAGGTGTTTGAAGACCTTGAGTTGAGTTCCATTCCAGCCGTCTACGTGTTTGGCAAAGACGGAAAGCTCGCGAAGCGTTTTGATGACTCTCTGCTGGAAGAGGGCAAAGAAGAAGCGTTCACCTACAAACACGACATTAACCCGTTTGTTGAAAAACTCCTCGCGAAGTAACCGTTCGCGCAGGCAGCCAGTCGATTTCATTGGAGTAACAACATGGTGTTTCGGAAACTTGGATTGGGCTCACTTGGCAGCCTGATGATGCTGGGTGCACTGCTGGAAACTCCAGCCTATTCACAGGAAGGTAACCTTGTGTATCCATCGACGAAGACCGTCGAACAGGTCGATGACTTTCACGGCACGAAGGTTGAAGATCCCTATCGCTGGCTGGAAGATGATGTCCGCGAAAACAAGGAGGTGGCCGCGTGGGTTGCCGCTCAGAACGAAGTGACGTTTGGTTACCTGAAATCGATTCCTCAGCGCGAAGTCATTCAGAAGCGAATGACAGAGCTCTGGAACTACGAAAAGATCGGGGCTCCGTTCAAGCGAGGCGGGCGATACTACTTCTCACGCAATGACGGGCTGCAAAACCAAAATGTTCTGTTTCGTCAGGAAACTCTTGAGAGCGAGCCGGTCGTTCTTCTGGATCCCAACACGTGGTCAAAAGACGGGACCGTTGCTCTTTCAGGAACCGCCTTTAGCGATGATGGACGTTATGTGGCGTATGGAGTTCAGAAAGCCGGATCTGACTGGAACACATGGAAGGTCATGGAAATTGAGTCCGGTAAGGTGCTCGACGATGAACTGAACTGGGTCAAATTCAGTGGTGCCGAATGGACACCGGACAGCCGTGGCTTCTTTTATGCTCGATACCCGGAGCCCAAAGAAGGCGCGTTCACCGCTCTGAACACGAACATGAAGGTGTACTACCACCGCGTTGGGACACCACAGTCAGCCGACGTGTTGGTTTACGAGCGTCCGGATCAGCCCGACTGGGGATTCCAGCTGAGCGTTTCTGAAGACGGTCATTATCTGATCATCACGGTCTGGGTTGGCACCGACGACCGTTATCGCATTGTCGTCAAAGATCTGACGGAACCTTATGGCCTGCCATGGGAACTGATCGGCAACTTCGACCATGAGTATTCGTTTGCTGGAAACGACGGAAGCACTCTGTACTTCAAGACGAATCTGAACGCGCCGAATCGCCGTGTGATTGCGATTGATCTGAAGAAGCCTGCGCAGGACCAGTGGAAGGAGATCATTCCGGAGACCGAAAATGCGATGGAATCGGTCGGCATCGTGGGCAACATGTTTGTCTGCTCGTACCTGAAGGATGCAAAGACTCAGGTGCGTCTGCACGCGATGGACGGTTCTTTTGTCCGTGAAGTTGCTTTCCCCGGTATCGGAACCGCAAGCGGTTTTGACGGACGTCGCAAAGACACGGATGTGTTCTATTCCTTCAGCGGTTTTGCGACTCCGCCGACGACCTATCGTTACAACATGATCACGGGTGAGAGCAAGCTGTTCCGCAAGGCGGACGTGAAGTTCAACCCGGATGACTACGAAACGAAGCAGGTGTTTTACACCAGCAAAGACGGCACCAAAGTTCCGATGTTCATCACTCACAAAAAGGGACTGAAGCTCGACGGAAGTAATCCGACACTGCTCTACGGCTATGGTGGATTCAACATCTCCGTCACTCCCAGCTTCAGCGTCGGGCGTCTGACATGGATGGAAATGGGTGGAGTGTACGCGGTGGCCAATCTGCGAGGTGGCGGTGAGTACGGAGAGCGCTGGCACAAAGCCGGCACAAAGCAGAACAAGCAGAACGTGTTCGATGACTTCATTTCCGCCGCGGAATGGCTGATTGCCAACAAGTATACATCGGCAAAGAAGCTGGCTATTCAGGGGCGAAGTAACGGAGGCCTGTTGATCGGTGCCTGCATGACTCAGCGTCCTGACCTCTTTGGAGCCTGCCTGCCCGGAGTGGGGGTGATGGACATGCTGCGATTCCACAAGTTCACCGCGGGCCGATTCTGGACCGACGACTACGGTTGCGCGGATGTTCCGGAAGAGTTTCCCGCGCTGCTCAAGTATTCGCCCTATCACAATTTGAAGGGCGGAGTGCAGTATCCGGCAACCCTGATCACAACTGCAGACACGGATGACCGAGTCGTGCCAGGGCACAGTTTCAAGTTTGCGGCACAGCTCCAGGCATCACAGTCGGGGACTGCTCCGACGCTCATCCGAATTGAAACGTCTGCCGGTCACGGAGCGGGAAAGCCGACCGCAAAGATCATCGAAGAAGCGTCGGACGAAATGGCGTTCCTGGTAAAGTCTCTTGAAATGAAATAGTGCGATTCCAAACAACCTCATTCTGTGGCAAAGCCGCACTGGTGGTTGATTGGAAGCAGTTCGAAATCGCGGACCGCACGGAGCCACGTGGCAACACGTGGCTCTTTTCTTGCGCGGCTGGACTGGAATCAGCAGATTCGTGGAAACGGTGCTCCCGCCGGTTCATCAAGCGGAATCGGGGATCCGAACAGACGGCGGATGCAGACGGGTGATACAGACTTCGGCATCACACTTCCGATCAGAGCGGCCTCGCTGAATGGCGTGATCGATCGAAGCAAATCGAGTGCTCCTGCCGCACGATCCGGAGCAATGGCGGCAACGAATGTTCCTTCGTTCGGCAGATGCAGAGGTTCCATGCCAAGAATCTCACAGGCGCCGCGAACCTGGCGAGTGAGGGGAATCGTCGATTGGTCCAGTTCAAAGGAGACGCCCGCTTCTTCAGCCCACTCATGCAGGACTGCGGAAACTCCGCCACGCGTTGCATCGCGCAGGCATTTGACTGACGAGCCACCGTGCTGCAGGAGCGCCTGAGTTCCTGGCAGAACGCACTTCAGATCGCTCTCAATGGCATTCAGAAACGACATGCCCTGTCGCGACGAAAGAACCGCGAGTCCATGCTGTCCGATGGGACCGGAGACGAGAATTCGATCACCCGGAGTCAGGCTTCGAGGACCGGGCGGGATGGACGTTCCAAATTCGCCGATCCCTGATGTATTCATAAAGACGCCATCCACTGCTCCTCGTGGCACAACTTTCGTGTCACCAGCGACGATCGAAATTCCACAAAGTCTGGCTGCTGCAGCGGCTGAATCAAGCAGACGTTCCAGCACTGCAATCGGAAGACCCTCCTCCAGAATCAACGCCAGCGTCATCCATCGTGGCGTTGCGCCGGAGACGGCAAGGTCATTTGCGGTGCCGATTACAGACAGCGATCCAAGATCGCCTCCTGGAAAGAAGAGTGGTGTCACCGTATGACTGTCCGTGCAGATCGCCAGGGGCCGGTGTTGGGCTTCGATCAGTGCTGCATCCGTCATCGACGAAGAACAGCCGAGTCGCGGAAAGACGGTCTTCTGAAGAAATCGCCTCGTGTTCCTCGCACCTTCGCCCAGCGAAAGTGAGACCCGTTCTGTATCGGAGTTCAGTTCGACCGGGCAATTCCATCGACTCATGCTGGACTGATTGTTTGATTCCGAATTCATTGCTGAAGTATAGGAAGTCGGCTGCGGGCTGCTATAAAGTCTGTCCGGAGAATCCACCCTGAGTTGTCGTTGACAGCAATCCCGCAATGGCCTTCGAATTACTGTGATGGAACGGAACACGTGAACAACTTCATGAAGAACCACAAGGCTCTGACAAAGATCCGACTCGCAGCGTATGAGAACCTGTTTGGCAGCGCACCATCGCAGGTCTTCACACCGTCATCAATGTTCAAATCGCCGGATGACCGGATTCTGATTGACGTCTACGTGTTCACGCTGGAATACCACGACGGTGAGATTGATGTTGCCGTGACAAACGGAATGTCGGATGAACGTATGAAGAACGCCGAAGATCCCGACAGTCCGCTGCGAAGGGAGATCCTGCAGTACTTTCCGAAATGTACGGTGAATCATGCCAGACGACTGCACGACATGGCGTGGCTGCCACGATTCGATGAGTTCACCCTGGATAGCCATCACACGATTGCATGGAACTCTGCCGCTCTTGAAGGCACTCCCTGGACCAGTGCGTTCTTTCTGCGGCCGATCATTCGGTCACACAGCGAATTTGAATGTTTGATCGAAGGTGATGAGATGTCGTTCCTCTGGCATATTCCCATTTCGGAAGCCGAACGGTCCTACAAAGTTGAACACGGCGCGGATGCACTCATCGATCGCCTGGAGGCGGTAGACCTTCCGTGGATTTTTGATGAGTCGAATCGGCCATCGCTCATCGAGGAATAAAGCAGCGAGCCATCGAATGACCGCACAAACGCTCACGCTGAGGGTTGCAGCCTACCTGGCATCCTTTGCCTGTTTCACAAGACTGTCGAAAAGCTCTCGCTGGTGCTTGAGTGCTGCGATCTTGTCTTCGGGATTTCCTGATGCTTCCAGCAGCACCCAGCCATCGTAGGAAATCGACTCGAACAGTCGGAACAAATGGTCCCACGGATAATCTGGTGCATCCAGTTGCCGCACGTGGGCTGTCTTTCCAAAACGATCACAGACGAGGCGAAAGTTGTGTTCGAGCCCCTCGCCCTTCAGGTCCTGGACGTTTGAATTCCAGCAGACCGCAACGTTGGGATGATCAGCCACATCCATGATGGCCTTCATGACAGGAAGCTCACTTGTCCCGCTGCCATGCACTTCCACTCGAATCTGCTGGCCGTATTTCTGACCATATTCGCCAACGACATTCAGTGCCTTGCCGATCTGTTCGATTGTCTGTTCGCGAGGAATTCCCTGAACGAAGCTGTTCGGCTTTACTTTGACTCCACTGCCGCCACAGTCATGCATCAGCTGAATGTACTGCTTTGCCAGTTCGATATTGGCTTCGACTTTCGCAGGATCGTTTTCGTGAAACTGAGCGTTTGATCCATATCCCACGAGCGTCACTTTGCTCGCCTCAAAGCGTTTTCGAACCTCGGTTCGTTCGGCTTTGCTCAGTCGAGGTTCGACAGCATGCTTGTGTTCTGTTCGCAGCTCAACGCCTGCGAGGCCCGCCTTTTCACACGCATCAATGACCGTTGGCAGGTCCATGTCCTGCCCCCAGAGATACGTGACAAGTCCGAACTTCATGGAGGATTCAGAACGGGTTATGGCGGACGCGACGGAAGCACACGCCGGAACCATCAGGCCCGCCGCAACCGCCTGCAGGAACGAACGTCGCGGTTGAGCAACGAGTGAATCGCTGTGAATCGGTCGAGCCATGTTCGAATTCCTGACAGAGGCGGAAGTGGAAAGCGGGTCTCTGGATTTCTCAGTTTTCCATCACTTCCTTTTCCTTCGCGGCAGCTCGTTCATTCACGATGCCCTCATACTTTTTGGTCAGATCCTGGACCTGATCTTTCGTCGCCTTGCAGTCGTCTTCGCTCATCGTCTTGTCTTTTTCGGACGTATCCGCGTGCTTATTGGCGTCGCGACGGACGTTTCGAATGGCCACTCGAGCTTCTTCGGCGAGTTCCTTAATTCGTGACGCCATCTGCTTGCGTCGTTCCGTACTGAGCGGTGGAACATTCAGACGAATGACACGACCGTCGTTATTCGGAACCATTCCCAGTTCACTGGCGATGATCGCTTTGCCGATCGCATCAAGCGTTGTCGTGTCAAAGGGGCGAATCAAAATCTGCTGTGGTTCCGGGCAGCTAATATTCGCCACCTGCTTCAAAGGCGTTGGTGATCCGTAGTATTCGACTCGGATTGAATCCACCAGACCTGGATTGGCACGTCCCGTTCGAATCCCTTTCAGAGCATTCGAAAGCACGTTGACGGCCTTTTCCATTCTCTCTTCAGCATCCAGAAGGATTTCGTCCTGGTCCATGGTGAACTCTCCGATGTGGGATTAGCAATCGTCTTAGACAAGTCCGCCGTTGAGTGCGTTTGAAACAGCGATCTCTGTTGGCGGTGGAAATTCAATGAGTCGCGGATGGTAACAGCGACAGGCTGTTTGCCCAGTTATCAGGCTGAAATCTCAATTCCTTCCAATGACAGCAGAGTCTTCTTGCGATCCAGCCCGCCGCCATATCCAACAAGTTTGCCATTTGTCCCGATGATCCGGTGGCAGGGGATGATGATCGCGATGGGATTTCGACCATTGGCGAGGCCAACGGCTCGACAAGCCGCCGGGTTTCCGATGGATTTTGCGATGTCGCCGTAGCTGGCCGTCGCGCCAAATTTGACTTTGCAGAGTGCCTTCCAGACCTTTTTCTGGAAGCTGGTTCCTTCAGGAGCGAGCGGCACATCAAACTGCGACAGTTTGCCGGAAAAATAGGCCTGCAGCTGCTGTACGACGGGTTTCAAAGCCCGATCATCACGAACCCAGTCTTCCTGAATCAGCTCTGCGGCAGAATCGTCTTCGCGAAACTGCAAGTATTTCAGGCCGTCATTGTCGGCGGCGACAAGGATCCGACCGACCGGCGTTTTCTCAATCCAGGTGTACTCCATCGTTCGTCTCCTCTTCTGTGGCCCCATCGATTGGAATCAGTGACGCAGGATTCTACATTTCCGCCCGCCTGATATCAGGTCACGCTCCCGAGATTCTTTTGATGTCTGTTGGTGCGGAGGGGAAGCAAAATATGAAGTGCTCCCCAGCCCATTTTTCCTGCGAATGGTTCCATGGCCAATTCTGATTCCACTGCTGCTCGACAGTCCGCCGAAGAACGACTTGCTCAGGTGAATGCTCTGCGATGGCAGAAGTTCAGCGTGCTGGACGATGGGTTCGTCTGTCTTGTCGATGTGATGGGAGACGACAGCAGCGTTGTTCAGGCAGCACGAGTCAGTTACGGAGAAGGCACGAAGAAAGTCAGCGACGATCGCACGCTGATTCGCTACCTCCTGCGACATCGCCATACGACGCCGTTTGAAATGGCGGAGATCAAGTTCCTGGTGCGAGTCCCAATGGATTGCTGGCGTCAATGGGTTCGCCACCGCACCGCAAACATCAACGAATACAGCACGCGTTACTCACTCGCCATCGACGCATCTCAGACAACGCAGCCAGATCAGTGGCGCACGCAGGCAGAAACCAATCGACAGGGCAGCGGAGCCGCACTGCCGGAAGATCTCGGAAGCCGACTGACTGCGGAAGAAAAGCAACTGCAGGATCAGATGCGAGACGTCTATCAAAGCCGAATTGAAACGGGCGTCGCGAGGGAACAGGCCCGAAAAGATCTGCCTCTTTCGACGTACACAGAAGCGTACTGGAAGATCGATCTTCACAACCTGCTTCACTTCCTCGCTCTCCGAATGGACAGCCATGCACAGCTGGAGATTCGTCAATATGCAACGACAATCGGTGAGAAGATTGTCGCCCCACTGTTTCCGATTGTGTGGGAAGCATTCCTCGACTATCGCATGAATGCCACATTCCTGACGGGACTGGATACAGGCGTTATCCAGCGGCTAACAGCGAATGCGGCAAAGAACCGAACGAGTCCTCCGTTCTCAGAAGAGGAATTTCTTGCGGCACAGGATCCGGCATGGGCCGCTCTGACAAGAAGCCGTGAACGCGACGAATGCCGTTCGAAACTGGCGATGCTGGGACTTCTTGCCCCTGCCAACTAGCACAGAAACAGCAAAATTCGCCGAAAAAGCTGACATCGCACCGCAAGGCGTGTGTCTCTAGAATTCTGGAAGACAGCCGGTATCGACTGGTTGTCCAGACCATTCACATCGACTGTCTGCTCGCAGAATCGTGTTCCCGCTGGCAGCACCTGCCAGTCCGCGAATCGCCAGACAGCGACCTCCTGACCTTCGGATATTCCCATGCGCAGCGAATCAGAAGTTCTGTTTGAAGACAATCCCTTTTCCATTCCAGTGGCTGATCGAGTTCGCCGACTGCCTCCGTATTTGTTCGGAACGATCAACAAGAGAAAGTACCAGTTGCGAGTTGCCGGGGTCGACGTCATTGACCTTGGCATGGGCAACCCGACCGATCCTCCAGATCCGCAGATTGTCCAGAAGATTGAGGAAGCACTTGCTGATCCTCGCAACCATCGGTATTCCGTCTCCAACGGGATTGGAAACCTTCGCAAGGAAGTCTCGTCGCGATATCTCAAACGATACGGCGTCCGACTGGACCCCAATGACGAAGTGCTGGCCTGCCTTGGATCGAAAGAAGGCTTCAGCCACATGTGTCTGGCATTGATGGGGCCTGGCGACACGGCAGTGGTTCCCGCGCCATCGTTTCCGATCCATGTGTATTCGGTGATGCTGGCTTCTGGCAACGTGATCGCTCTTGACGTGCGAGATCCGGAGAAGTTTCTGCGAAACATCGCTTATACGTGCGAGCACCTTGTTCCGAAACCTAAAGTTGTAGTCGTCAATTTTCCGCACAATCCTTCGTCGACAGTCGTCGAGCAGGATTTCTTTGTGGAGCTTGTGCGACTGGCGAAGAAACATCATTTCCTGGTCATCAGTGACTTTGCCTATGCGGACATTTGCTACGACGGCTACAAGGCTCCGAGTTTTCTGTCGACACCGGGAGCCATTGATGTCGGCGTCGAGCTGACTTCCATGAGCAAGAGTTACAGCATGGCCGGCTGGCGAATTGGCTTTTGCTGCGGCAACCGCGAAATGGTCCGCGCGCTCGCGACCATCAAGGGGTATTACGACTATGGGATCTTCCAGCCAATTCAGATCGCGGCGATTGTTGCCATGAGGCACTGTGATCATGCGATTGACGAACTGGCTGCGGAGTATCAGGTGCGTCGAGACGCCCTGTGCGATGGCCTTCGCCGCATTGGCTGGAACCCGATTGTTCCAAAAGCCGGCATGTTCGTGTGGAGCGAAATTCCGGAACCGTGGCGTAAGATGGGCTCGATTGAATTCGCCATGAAGCTGCTGAATGAAGGCGGAGTTGCCGTGAGCCCAGGCCGAGGATTCGGGCCGGAAGGCGAAGGCTTCCTGCGACTTGCGATTGTGGAAAACAGCCAGAGACTCCGTCAGGCGATTCGACAGATCGATAAGTGCCTCACAGCACCGGAAGCCGCATCGGCCTGATCAGGGTACGACTCAGTTGTATCGCTCGCGAAGTTCAGTCTGCAACGCGGTCACTTTGGTTTGTAGTGTTTCCGGGTCTGACGCAAGCAGTTCTGATTTGCTTGTCCTGGTAAATCCCAGCAGCTCTTCAAGTAACTGAATTTTGCCGATGAGCTCGCCTTCTTCGCGTCCGGCTTCTCGACCTTCTTCACGTCCCACTTCTCGACCTTCCTCGCGTCCCTGAATCAGCAGTCGATCGGCGAGCGAGCCTGGTTCAAACTGAGTGGGCAGGATGCTGGCGAGCGTTTGCTTGCACTGTTCGTGGTCGATGTTCTTGTTCACGGTCATGATGTAAACCTCAATCGCCTTGATCCATTCCTCAAACCAGGCAGAAGGCAAAGCCCGGCAGATCGATTCCAGAATATCTCGAAGCTTTTCGACCAGTTGTCGGCTACGGCTGTATTTTAACAGCCGCAACGTGTTCCTCAAAACGGATTCTCCTCGGATCTCACCATCATCAAGGCGGCTCAAATCCAGCAGTGGTGGCTGAAAGTGAATCTGGTATTCGGCCAGAGCCACAGGCGTCGGAATCAGTCCTGCCAGACTTGTTGCCGCAGACCACGCTGTCTCCCCGTGGTACACCAACAGGGGCACGATTGGACAAAGAGCTTCGCCGTCGCGGATTCGCTTCTCCCAAATTCTCACCATGTAGCTCAACACCTGCAACACGGTGAGCGGATCAGATTGGTTCTTGTGTTCGAACAGGAAATAAACCAAAGCCTGCCTGTTGGTCGATTCCGCCGAGGCATTGGCCAGTTCGACTGAAAACAGCAGGTCAGAGAACTTCTCACGCAGATCCGGATCAACAAAGCTGCCAGTCTCCAACTGCAGCGTGTCGAGCTTCAACTCCGCCAGCGCTGCGGGAGACAGCTGCGTTTCAATCAGCCCGCGTGCGTTGGGCAAATGAGACAGCGCGAAGTGAAAGAAGTTGTTGTGCGGCGTAGGGAGTGATTCCATAGTCTCTGCAGTGTAATAATAAAGATGTTCCACCAAAAGGTCCTGCAGAACTAAAGGTAACCACCCCAAACGGCGAGAGGTTGGGATAATCAATCCTGGCTGGCATCGATTCGGATGGACCATTGCCCATCGGGACGACGCACCAAAACCGCACTCCACTCGGGATGTCACCAAAATCACTCCGGTTGGTTTCGCAGAACTCAAATGAGCGATAGCATGAGCCAATATCCCACCGGGAGAAAACGCTGACGAGGCAAGGACATTGCGCCGGACTTGTGAGCGTCCCGCAATTCCATCCTCTGTCCAGCCTTCCTCGAAGGAGCATCCCATGCGCTCGTTTCAGCAGACTCGTCGCGGTTTTCTTTCCTCAGCGGCAGCGGCCGCCGCAGCTTTGTCCGCTCCTGCGTTTGTGTCTGCCGCGACGCTCCGGAAGGAACTGCATGTTGCAGCAATCGGCGTGAACGGAATGGGCTGGTCAGACCTGTCTCAGATTGGAACTCACGCCTCTGTCAAGTTTGTCGGTTTCTGCGACATTGATAAAGCACGGTTCGATAAGGCAGATGCACAGTATCCCGGTGTGCCGCATTTCGCGGATTATCGTGAGCTGTTTTCGTCGCTGGCAGACAAAGTTGATGCTGTCATTGTGTCAACACCGGACCACATGCATGCTCCGATCGCGATGGAAGCCATGCGGCTGGGAAAACACGTGTACTGCCAGAAGCCGCTGACTCACACCGTCTGGGAAGCGCGACAGATGATGCTGATGGCAGCAAAGTCCGGCGTGACGACTCAAATGGGAAACCAAATTCATTCGGCGGCGGAATATCGCCTGGGAGTACAGTTGATCCGTGAAGGTGCAATCGGCAAAGTGAAGGAAGTTCATTCCTGGGTTGGGGTTCAGGGACGACAATATTGTGGGCGAACTGACCGGCCTGAAGCCGCGCCTGTACCGGCCGGCGTCGACTGGGATCTCTGGCTTGGAGCGGCACCATCACGTCCTTTTGCTCCGGACGTTTATCATCCGTTCAAGTGGCGTGACTGGCAGGCATTCGGTTCTGGTGCTCTGGGTGACTTTGGCTGCCACATCCTGGATCCGGTCTTCGGAGCACTGGGCATTCGAAATCCTACGGCGATTACGGCCGAGAATGGCGGGACCACAGAAGAAGTCTGGCCGGGGCCCGAGACAGTGACGTACGAATTCGCCGGAACAGATCAGACCGCCGGAGCCATCAAGGTGATCTGGCGTGATGGTGGATTGAAACCACCCAAAGAGCTGGCGCAGCTTCCGGACGGTACAGAACTGCCAGGAGCCGGGTCACTCTTTATTGGCGAAGGTGGCAACATGATTCTTCCGCATGTAGGCATGCCAATGCTAACTCCGGGCTCCAAGTTCGCGGAGTTCAAGAAGCCTGACGTTAAGGGCACAAGCCACTGGCATGACTGGGTCGATGCGGTGCTGGCGGGCAAGAAGACGACCGATGGATTCGATTACGCAGGTCCGCTGACAGAGACCGTTCAGCTCGGCAACATTGCCGCCAGGTTGCCTGGTCAGAGGATCGAATGGGATGCTGTCGGCTTTAAGACAAACCTTCCGGCTGCCGACACGTTGCTGACGAAGGAATATCGAAAAGGCTTCGAGGTCAAGGCGGTCTGAACTCGCCAGACTTTGGTCGTCAGCAATTCGCATTGTGCCTTACCGGTCCGTGAGATCTGGAAACGGAGTCTCCTGTGTTCGCACGCAGACACTTTTTGCTGCTGGTCGTCGGGATTGTTGTCGGCTTCGGTTATCAGGATGCGGTCTTCGGCGAAACCCCGTCGGTTGATCGGCCGAACATACTCTGGATCAGTTGTGAGGATCTGAGCCCGGTCCTGAGCTGTTATGGAGATCGGACGGCAACAACTCCTCACCTGGACCGACTGGCGAAGGAAGGTACGCTGTTCACTCACGCCTTTTCCTGTCACGGAGTCTGTGCGCCCAGCCGAACGGGAATCATCACTGGAATGCACCCGATTTCGCTGGGGGCAAACCACATGAGATCAAAGGTCCGCTTGCCGCCACACGTGCAGTTGTTCCCGGCGATCCTGCGAGATGCAGGTTATTTCTGCACGAACAACAGCAAGACAGATTACAACCTGGAATGGTCTCCGAAAGATGTGTGGGACATCAATTCTGCCAGGGCGCATTGGAAAGCTCGCACGAGCGATCACCAGCCGTTCTTCGCAGTGTTCAATCTGACGATGACGCACGAAAGCAAAGTGTGGCCGTCAGGGTGGAAAGAAGTCGTTGCCGATTTGCCGGAAGCGCTATGGCATCGGCCGGCTGACATGGTCGTGCCGGCAGTCTTTCCGGACACTCTGGCTGTTCGGGACGATCTGGCCCGAATCGCAGACCTCGCCACGGTGATGGATCAAAAGGCCGGAGAGCTGCTGGCCGAACTGCACGCCGCCGGATTGGACGAGAATACGATTGTGTTCTTCTGGTCCGATCACGGCAACGGACTTCCTCGCTGCAAGCGATGGACCTACGACTCGGGTTCGCGAGTTCCGCTGATTGTTCGGGTGCCGGAAAAGTGGCAGGGCCGGTTCCCTGGATTGCCGCCTGGCGAACAGGATGATCGGCTTGTGAGTCTCCTGGATCTGGGCCCGACAGTCCTGCAGATCGCCGGAGTTGCTCAGCCGGAGCACATGCACGGACGGTCGCTCTTCAACAGAGAGGATGCTCGCCAGTATGTTCACGGGGCGCGGGATCGCCTGGATGAACGGTTTGATCTTGTACGCACCGTAAGAAGTCGAAAGTTTCGCTACGTTCGCAACCTCATGCCGTGGCGTCCCGCGCTGCAGCATGTGGCGTATGGGGAACAGAACGAAACGATGAAGGAACTTCGGCGTCTGTTGGCGAAGGGGGAATTGGCTCCGGCGTCGGCTCAGTGGTTCGTCACGCCGCGTTCTCCGGAGGAACTCTATGACCTCGAGACTGACCCGTGGGAAATTCACAACCTGGTGAATTCTGCAGACCACAAGTCCGTGCTGGAAGAATTGAGGGCCGAATGTACTCGATGGCAGCTGGACGTCAGAGATGCTCAGCTGGTTCCCGAGTCCCTGTTTGACACGGAGGCGAAGTCTTCGGGAAGCCGCTGGGGAATCTTCCACTCGCCAGAGGGGCGTGAACGTCTTGCGGTGGTTCTAGATCAGGCGATCCGGACATCACACCAAGATTCCCGGACCGCAAAGGACATTTCAACACAACTCTCGGACGATCCGGTGGCGCGCTGGTGGCAGGTTACTCTGATGGCGAAGGCAGACGGAGTCTCTGAGCGTACGGAACCATTGCTGAAAGAACTGGAATCCACAATTCCGGAACTTCGGCTGGCTGCAGCCGCTGGACTGGCTCGCACACCCCACAATGCCAAAGCAGTTGAGGTCTTTCGTGACCTGTTGAAGAACGGTACCGAGTTTCAGCAGCACGCGGCGCTGGTGGAGCTGGATGAGCTGGAGCCGTCGTTTCAGAGGGGGATTGAGGCAGAACTTCCTCGAGACTCAAAAGGAGAGTACATCCAGAGGCTCGTGAAAAAGTTGACTGGGAATGATCGCGTGGAATCACCGAGTCAGTGACCCGGGGAAAATCTGAGATTCTTACCCAATCGCAGTGTCCTTCACGGATGTTCTGCGAATTCTCCGTTAAGGAGTTCCTGGGAGGTGGCTTGGGGTACGCTCAACACACCTGCCCTCAATGGCAGGTCAGCACGATTCCCTGTCTATTCAACTGGAGGTAAGTTCATGCGATCGAGTCTTAAGAACATTGCAGTTGCATTGCCCGTCCTGGTTGCATTTCTGTCGACCGCAGGGAATGCAGAAGCATGCATTTTCCCCGTCACTGTGGAACTATGGGACGATATCGATGGAGACGGAATTCCTGATGAGTCAGACCCGGATATCGACGGACATGGGGTTCCCAACTTTTGGGACATTGGCTTTGACCAGAAAAGTACTCCGATCGAAATTGACTTCGATCTCGACCACGACGGTATTCCAAACGTCTTCGACCCTGATATCGATGGAGATGGCTATATGAACTTTGAAGACCCCGAACCCCTCCGGTTTAATCGATTTCCGCTTCACCTTGTGCCGGAAAGAACGCGGGCGGTACTTCGAATGGAGCCTTCGGGGTTGCTCGACCTTTGGATAGAACATTTTTGAGTTGCGGCAAGCTCGCCTGAGAACCCCATGGACGGCTGGAGGGTTTCCGTCCCCGCGGGCCCAGCAGCAGCTTCCGTCGGGGCCCATCCGTCGATGCTTGCTTTGGAGCCGCGCCAGCCTGCCGTTGTGGAGCCCAATCACACTCCTTGACCGCGGCAGGATGGTGCGGGCCACATCCTTTCGGTTTTGCCAGCCGTTGGCGTCAGGCCCACGCTAACAGGGTGGGTACGAACTGAACAGAATTGGCGAATTTTGGCTGTTCTTCAGGTTTGCAATGGGAAGGACCAACGGAGACGACCAGAACTTTTGCTTCCCAATGCCAGGATGGACTCTGAGCCGGTTGCGTCTCCAGGGGGCACTTCTATAATCCAGACAAGGTTCGAAAAACCTGCTTTCCCAGTCATTGAGCGAGAAGTCACGACCGGAGGTCGTTGAACATGTTCATGTGGTTTCGAAACGTCTGGATGTCTGTTTTCACCGTTCTGCAGGGGATGTACGTCACTCTGCTCACGATGTTCAGGACCTACCAGCGACGCACTTTTACCGAGGTCTATGAGTACCCGGAAGTCCCAGTGAAAGTGAAGCCTCGCTATCGCGGCTTCCATCGCTTCGACCTGACAACCTGCATTGGTTGCGAAAAATGTGCTGCCGCCTGTCCGGTGGACTGCATTTACATCGAAAAAGAAAAGAGCCCGGTCGGCAAGGGTTTTCGCATCAACGGCTTCACGATTGACTACACCAAGTGCATGTTCTGTGCATTGTGTGTCGAACCGTGTCCGGTGGACTGCATCTTCATGGGGTCCAACTACGACCTCAGCTGCTACAGCCGTGACGGATGCATCGTCGACTATGCCAAGCTTCCTCTGCAGATTGCGTGGGGCAAGGCAACGTTGAACCCGGCTGTTGTTGCGGAATCAAAAGTTCTGCATTCTCCAGCCTGGGTGAAGGGTGAACCAAGTCCGTTTGAATTTGCGGGTGCGGAACACTAGCGAGCGGCTTTCCACATTGTTCAGAGGGGTTGGCGAAGGATGGTCAACGGTTGAACGATGCAGAAGTAACTGAACTTTCCAGCGGATGTGTCAAGAAAGTTGGGTATGGTTGCGGAAGAGACTGTTCTGTCAGTGGATGATGTGAACCGACGTTTGCCGCTCGTTCGATCGATCGTGCAGGACATTGTCAGTTTGCATAAAGATCTCTCCGTCAGAAGGGATCGTCTCCGTTCTCTTCGTGATCGCTACCCGGCCGCAAAGTCAGCAGATTCTGTTTACGAACAGGAAGTGCTGCAGATGGAAACCGAACTTTCGAAAGACGAAGTTCGGTTCGCTGAGCTGGAAATGGAGCTGGAGCAGATCGGCGGCCAGCTTTCCAATGCAGTGAGCGGAACAGTCGACTTCCCTGGTGAGTTCGATGGGGATCGTGTGATGTTCTGCTGGCAGATTGGCGAGCCGGAAGTCATGTACCTTCACAGCGAAAATTGTGCTCCGGGAAACCGACATCCGCTGTTTGAAGCGACGGAAACGAATGGGAATTCAGGGCTGACGGGTCAGTCAGGCTGAGAGAATAGGGTGGAGAACCATGACGGATCTCGTAGGTCATTTTTTGATTTTCGGATTGCTGGCGATCGCGTTCCTGATGGGGCCGCTGATCGTTGGTCGTCTGCTGCGTCCTCGAATTCCGACTCCGGAAAAGGATGCGATTTACGAATGCGGTGAGCCGGCAATTGGGTCCAGTTACATCCAGTTCGACCTGCGCTTCTACGTGGTTGCTCTGCTGTTCATCATTTTTGACGTGGAAGTGGCTTTCTTCTTCCCGTGGGCTTCGGTTTACGGAAGTGCGATGCAGCTCGCGGATACTCGCCTTGATGAAGCGTCGCGTGAAGCCCTCAGCGCTCGACTGTTGAGCATTCCGGCGGATCAGATGACGCCTGGCCAGGTCATTTCCGCAGAGACCGCATTGCAGATCGGCTGGCTGGGTCTGGCGGACATCCTGGTGTTCTTTGGAGTCCTGCTTGTTGGGTTTGCCTACGTCTGGAAGCGCGGGGACCTTGACTGGATTCGTGCACTGGCGAAAAAGTCTGCACAGGCTCCTGACCAGACTGCAGCGGCCTGACGTTGTCGAACCGGAAGTTTCAGATCATTTGATTCGGTGAGATAGGATCGCCTTCGAGGACATTCGATGAATATTCAGGAAGTACATTCGATCCTGCTGGAGAAGTTCGGCGCAGAGGTCGTGGGAACAGAGCCGAAGAAGGCCACTGACTCATGGATCCAGGTGGCAGCGGAATCGATCGTTGATGTTGGGCGTTTCCTGAAGGATGACCCGCGACTTTCGTTTGACCATTTGAATGATCTGTGCGGGGTGGATTACCTTGAGCCGGATCCTAAGAAGGCTCCCAAGTTCGGTCACGAGCCTCACGTGGAAGTCGTTTATCATCTGACCAGCATGAAGTACCATCATTTGCTGAAGCTGAAAGTCAGTGTGCCACGCTGGAAGAACGATGTTCCTGGGCAGCTGCCAGTCGTCCCTTCTGTCAGTGGCGTCTGGGGAATTGCCAACTGGCACGAACGTGAAACATACGATCTTGTCGGCATCGATTTCGCCGGACATCCAAACCTGCGTCGAATTCTCTGCCCGGAAGACTGGGTCGGACACGCGCTTCGAAAAGACTACGAGTTCCCATTGGAATACCACGGAGTGCGTGGCCGCTAGTTCGGGCCGCAGCTCAATAGACACAAAGTTTCGCGAATCCTTGATTTCAAGCAGTAAGACGGATCCGGTATGAGTCTGGTGATTGAAGACCCACGAGTCGTTGAGTTTGACGTCCAGACCGACGAAATGCTTGTGAACATGGGGCCTCAGCACCCCAGTACTCACGGCGTTTTGCGACTTCTGCTGCGAACGGACGGCGAAATTGTCCACGAATGCACGCCGCATATTGGTTACCTGCATCGCTGCGCGGAGAAGATCGGTGAGAACCTGAGTCCTCCGCAGTACATTCCATACACTGACCGTATGGATTATCTGGCCGCGATGAACATGAATCTCGGCTTTGCCCTGGTTGTCGAAAAGCTGATCGGGATGAAGCTGCCGGATAAAGCAGTGCATCTGCGAGTCTTCATCGCAGAACTTGGACGCATTGCCAGCCACCTCGTTGGCATGGGTGCCTACGGTCTGGACCTTGGGACATTCAGCCCGTTCCTGTACGCGTTCCGCGAACGTGAAATCATTCTGGACTTCTTCGAAGAAGTCTGCGGTGCTCGTCTGACCTGCAGCTATCTGACTGTCGGCGGGGCAACTCATGATCTGCCAGAGGAAATTGAGATTCCGGACGGGCTCGCGTCTCTGACCGGTTCAAAGCCAGGCGAACGCTATCCCTTCTTTGATGTGATCGAGATGTTCCTGAAGTGGCTGGAGCCACGTATTTGGGAATATCACACTCTGCTGACCCGCAATGCGATCTTTATCAAGCGCACAGCAGGTCTCGGGATCCTGACTCCGGAAATGGCGATCAGCTACGGCTGCACCGGACCAGTGCTCCGTGGTAGCGGTGTGAACTTTGACCTTCGCAAAAACGGCGAAGAGATCTACACCAGCATGTACAAGGGTTATGATTTCGAAGTCCCTGTGGCACCCTTCAAAGACGCTCCCCGAGAAGCCGTGGTCGGTGACAACTGGTGTCGCTTTTACGTCCGCATGATGGAAGTTGTTCAGTCGATTCGCCTGGTGCGACAGTCGATTGAAAGGTACAAGTCCGCAGCCGGGACGCATCGCGAATCGTTCAAGATGAACACCAAGCTGCCGAAGGACGAAGCCTACCTCGAGACTGAATGCCCCCGCGGTCAGATGGGCTTTTACGTTGTCGGCAACGGTGAAGGAAATCCGCTGCGAGTGCGAGCGAAGAGCAGCTGCTTCTGCAACCTTTCCATTACCGACAAGATCTGCGAAGGCGTTCCTCTCGCGGACGTACCGGCCATCGTTGGGTCTCTCGATATCGTCATGGGCGAAATCGATCGTTAGTAACTGTGGCCACCGAAGACTCATGGAGCGTTGTCATCGACAACGCTCTTTTGTTGCGCTGATCACAAATTCGGTCATCCGTTTGGAATCGCATCTGGCGCCACGCGACTTCTCCGCGTTGTTTCAATTGGGTATTGTTCAATCGTGGCTGGTGCGGACGAATGGGATTTCCGATTCGTTGCTTCCAGCGGCTGTCCAGCTCTGGATTCATCACGAGGTTGAACAATGGTCAAATTCACTTCCGTCCTTTGGCAACGCCGATCGATCTACACGTCGGCTTCGGCTCTGCTCCTGTCGCTGTGTGCGGCGGGATATTCCTTCACTGTCCCTTTTTCTGCAGGCATCTCCACTGTGATCCCGGAACCTCCCAATACGCTGCCCGCGGACAATCCGTTTGCGGCACCAAGTACACTGATGTACCACGCGCCGGCCTTTGATCGAATCAAGGACGAACATTATCAGCCGGCCTTGGTGGAAGGAATGCGGCTGCAGCTGGAGGAAATGAATGCGATTGCCAGTCAGAGCGAAGCGCCAACGTTTGAGAACACGATTGTCAGAATGGAAGAGTCGGGCGCCCTGCTGACGCGAGCCCGCAATGTGTTCTCGAACCTGACGTCATCGCACAAGAGCCCGGCGATGCAGAAGGTCGAAACCGAACTTGCTCCTCTTCAGGCGGCCCATTCCGACAATATTCTTCTGAACAAAAGGCTCTTTGAACGTGTTCGCACCCTGTGGGAGAGCCGCGAAGCACTGAACCTGAAGGCCGATCAGAAGGAAGTGCTGAAGCAGCACTACGAGAGTTTCGTGCGTGCGGGAGCTCAGCTGACGGAGCAGCAGCAGGCACGGATTCGAGTGCTGAACGAACAGCTTTCGAAACTGGAAACGCAGTTCGAAGAGAACCTGCTTGCCATCACGAAGGAACGCGCGGTTGTTGTCGATGATGTCAAACTGCTGGATGGAATGTCCGCTGGTGACATTGCGGCTGCCGCGGACGGTGCAAAGGAACGAGGGCTGACCGGCAAGTATCTTCTCGAGATCACCAACACCACACGCGTTCCAATTCTCACATCGCTGAATAATCGCGAGATGCGCAAACGTGTCTGGGAAGCATCTGCATTCCGTGGCCTTGGACGGGATGGTGGCATCGACAACCGGTCACTGATCCTTGAGATTGCTCAGCTGCGTGCGGAGAAGGCAGAACTCCTTGGATTCCCAAATCACTCCGCTTACAAGCTTCAGAATCAGATGGCGGAAACGCCCGAAGCCGCCACGAAGATGCTGACAGATCTCGTGCCCGGTGTGATGAAGCGAGTTAAGGAAGAGGCGGCTGATCTGGAGTCCATGATCCGGCAGACCGGAGGGAATCATGAACTGGCTCCGTGGGACTGGGAGTACTATGCCGAGAAGGTTCGCAAGGCTCGCTTCGATGTGGATGAATCTCAGGTCAAGCCATACTTCGAACTCAACAGCGTTCTGCAGAACGGAGTTTTCTTCACGATGAAGAAGCTCTATGGCATCGAGTTTCGTGAACGCAAGGATCTTCCGATTTATCAGGCGGATGTTCGGGTGTTCGATGTGATGGATTCTGACGGGGCTCAGATTGGAATCTACTACTTTGACCCCTTCAAGCGGGATTCAAAACGCGGCGGCGCGTGGATGAGTTCTTTCGTGGACCAGTCCGGACTGCTGCATGATAAGCCGGTGATCGTCAACGTTTTGAACATTCCTCGCCCGGCCGCAGGTGAACCGGCTCTGATCAGTTTTGACAATGTGACGACGCTGTTTCACGAAATGGGACATGCGCTCCATGGGCTGTTTTCGGATGTGATGTATCCTTCTGTTGCCGGCACGAATACTCCACGAGACTTCGTTGAGTTTCCTTCGACCGTGGAAGAAGACTGGGCGATTCAGCCAGCCATCCTGGCCAACTATGCTCGCCACTACAAAACCGGTGAGCCGATCCCGACGGAGCTGCTGGACAAGGTAATCCGAGCCAGCAAGTTTAATCAGGGGTTTGACACGGCCGAGTATCTTGGCGCTGCGTTGCTGGATCTTGAATGGCACGCGCTGGGATCAAAGCAGATCCCGTCTGACGTGGAAGCATTTGAAGCGGCGGCGCTGAAGAAGCATGGGATCGACTTCGCGCCGGTACCTCCGCGATACCGTACTGCATACTTTGCTCACATCTGGTCTGGCGGATATTCCTCCAGCTACTACGCCTATCTGTGGAGCGAAGTTCTGGCTGCCGATGCGTTTGCGTACATGATGGAGAAGGGTGGCTGCACAACCGAAATCGGCAACAAGTTTCGGTCGGAAGTGCTTTCGAAAGGCAGCAGTCGTGAACCGATGGATTCGTACAAGGCGTTCCGCGGCCAGGCTCCGACTGTGGATGCACTGCTGAAGCGCCGCGGGCTCAAGTAGGGCAGGCTGTTGACAGAGTCTGGTGGCTGAAAAGAAAAAGGCCGGCCGTGGTAAACACCACGGACCGGCCTTTTTTTGCTCGTTTGCAAGGCAGACAGACTATTCGCCAGTCCCGGCATTGGTCGCGGTACAAACAAACTCCAGTCTTGCAGTCACTTTTCCGTCCACGGTGACTTTCCCCTTGAGGTAGAACGCGTTCGAGACTTGTTCGGTCAACTCTGCGGTCACTTCAATGGTCTCACCCGGTCGGATCATCCGGCGAAACTGGACATTGTTCAGACGAGTCACCACAGGAACCTGATCGGTCCCTGTGGGCACCAGTCGCGAAATCAAAACGGCTCCCGCCTGAAAACAGGCTTCACACTGCAGAACTCCCGGGAAGACCGGAAAGTTCGGATAATGCCCCTGAAACACTGGCAGATTCGGTGCCAGAAGCTTTCTCGCAACAATGTGTTTATTGCTGATTTCCGTGACCTCATCGAGCCAGAGGAACGGATCACGATGAGGAATGCACTGTTTGATTTCGTCCGTGTTCATCAGAGCTCAATCTTCAGTTCTTCGATTTTTCGGTAAAGGCTGGACAGTCCAAGCTTCAAACGCTTTGCAGCTTCCTTCTTGTCCGGACACTGACGCAGCACTCGAGTGATGTGCAGGCGTTCGTAGTGTCGCAGCGCCGAGCGGAGATCGTCCGTATCAGGCAGAGACGATCCACCGCCAAGCAGATCAGGAGGCAGATCGTTTGGCGTGATCTCTTCACCTTCGCACATCATCACGGCACGCTCGATCGCATTGTCCAGCTGTCGAACGTTGCCCTTCCAGTGTGCGGCCATCAATGTACGGATCGTTTCGCTGGTGGCCCCGGAAACTCGTTTGCCCATCCCTTCGCGATGTCGCACGATGAAGTATTCTACCAGTTCCGGAATATCGTCCAGGCGCTCTCGCAAAGCTGGGATACGAATCTTCACGCCATCAAGCCGGTAGAACAGGTCTTCCTGGAAGTTGCCTTCCTGAACTTCGTGACCAAGATCTTTGGATGTCGCTGCGATGATGCGAGCCTGCACCTTGACTGGCTTGGTACCGCCCACCGGGGTGACTTCCGAATATTCAATCGCCCGAAGAATTTCCGACTGAGTTCCAGGAGGCAGAGACGCGATCTCGTCGAGGAACAGAGTACCGCCGCCGGCCGTGACCAGAGCACCTTCCTGCCCATCCTTTGTTCCGAACAGCTGCGCCTCAAGCAATTCCACAGGGCGAGTTCCACAGCTGACAGCCATGAATTTCTCGTCTTTGTTTGGGCCCGCCACATGGATTTCACGTGCGAACAGTTCCTTGCCCGTACCGGTTTCGCCGACCAGGAGCACGTTGGAATTGGTGGCAGCAACCTTGCGAATCGTCTTCAGCAATTCCTGAATGACAGCGCTGGATCCGACAAGCTGATCAAAGCCCGCGCTTCGAGCAAGGTCTTTGCGAAGTCGCTGATTTTCGCGGTACAAGTCCTGGAACTTGAACAGACGCTGCATGCGCTTCACAAGTTCTTCGAAACGAACCGGCTTCACCAGGTAGTCAAACGCACCCGCTGTGAATGCCTCTACTGCGTTTTCCACCGTTGCGTAGGCAGAAATGATCATGACGAACATCGCCGGATTGATGCGATGCAGCTGGCGCAGAACACGAATACCGTCCCCATCCGGAAGCTGGATGTCGCAAATACCGACATCGTAATCACGTTCCTGGGCAATTCGAATCGCTTCAGCCGCAGTGGCCGCCGCGCGAACTTCAAATCCTTCTCCCATCAGAAACTCAGTCAGAGTCTCGCGAATAATGGGTTCGTCTTCGACAATCAAAACTGACTTACGTTGAGCAATCGTTCCGGACACTGTTCGTATTTCTCCCAATGGACGATCGAATGATCTGACGGCCTGCGGACGCGAATCCACAAAGGAAACTCTGAGACGGAGAGTTGAAGCCTGAAACTACATTCGGATGTAAAGAACGTGCCTCCATGGTACGCGGGCGTTCAGAATTCCCATCTGGAACGTTGTGTTTTCCGATGTTTCCAGAAAAACTTCCCGTGATCAGGAATTGGCTTCAACTGGCACGCGTTTGTCGACTTCGGCGTTTCGTGCCCAAATTTAGAGGACAGCTGAGTGTCCGGACACGCCCTGGTACTCGCATGCCGCCAGCAGTCTTGGAAGTGACGTCCTGATTCGCTGCGCGTGTTCTGGATTCACGAGTTCCAGAGGCGGGGCAGTGACGGAATCGCAAAGCCCGCATTCCTGGAGGGCCAGCTTCAAACCCGGAATCAGTTTCATCTGGCCGTGTTCATCTCGGTACACCGATGCGAAGAGGTCTTCGATCGTCGCGTTCCAGTGCTGGATTTCCGCGTCATCACCGCGAACGGCAGCGGAGTACAAACGCGTATAAACGATCGGGAGGAGATTCGCACCGCCGCAGACTCCGCCATTGGCTCCGAGTGCCACTGCTTCGGCAAGTCGCTCTTCGGGGCCCATGAAGATGTCGAAGTCAGCTCGACCACGATGTGCGTCACAAAGAGCCTTGAAATATGTCATATCGCCGCCACTGTCTTTAATGCCGGCGATGTTCGGGTGATGTGAAAGGGACTCAACAATTTCCAGTGACAGAGTGACACCGACACAGCCGGGCATGTTGTAGAGCATGACTGGGAGAGGCGATTCATCAGCCAGTTTTCGGAACCAGGATTCCAGAGCCGACTGTCGCACATCAAAATAAAACGGTGCCGCTGCGACGATAGCCGTGGCACCGCATCCTGCAGCGTGCTCTGCCAAAGCCAGCGATTCAGCCAAACAGGAATCCGTTACGCCGACCAGTACGGGCACTCGTTCACGTGCCGCTTCGCAGGTTCGTTCCACCATTTCATAGCGAATCTGGTAGCTGAGGGACGGGCCCTCTCCAGTCGTGCCCAGCACGAAAAGTCCGGAAACGCCCCCGTCCAGCAAGTGTTCCGTCAGGCGGTCAACAGCCTCCACATCCAGCTGGTCATGTGACAGTAGCGGGGTAACGACCGGAGGAATGACACCGGAGAACTTTGGCATTTGAGAAGTCCTGAGGCTTCAGCGTGGAGTGACCTTTGAAAGCAAAGTATGCGCACACATCCGCTTTGAACCAGCAATTTCTTCCTCCGATGCGGATTCTCCCTGCCAGCGCCTTACTGTTTGGCGGCTTTCCAGGGACGATTCTCATCGAACGAATTCTGTCGAACGCGGAAGCTCGTCAAACTGGCGGAACTTTGACCTCAGTAGCGGTTTGCGGTTTGAGGGGATTTCCACCGATTGCAAATTCCGGTTTCCTGCAACGACCAAAAGACGCTGCTGGTGTGCCTGAATCTCCGCTCGCGAATATCCGAAACCTTTTCTGCCAGGGACCGGCAGATTATGCCGCTCCCGGATTGAGTTAACAAAGAGAGCCTAAGTCCACAGGCGAGCAACACTTGCGGGCTTTTTTGTACGGGTGATCACCCCGTGGTGTTTCCCTGTTTTCGGACAGGAAAACAACCCGGAGTTGACCTGTCAGGCAAAAAGTGAATAGTGCAACGGTAAGGATGCAGAGGAAAGCTGGTGACTGGGGAGTTATCAGGTTTCCAGGACTCGTGGGTCTCCCAGGGATTTCCGTGGGAAATCGAGCTGTATCCTGGTTCAATGAACGCTGCTTTTACCGGCAGTTTTCATTGTGGGACAAGTTCTATGTGTCAGATGGGAAGCTCACAGTTTCGGCAACTTTGTTGTCGCAGCGGTGTGGCTTGTCGTTGACCTACTGTTGAACAGGGGACGTAATGTACACGCTGTTGACTGGTGCAACCGGGCTGGTAGGACGCTATCTCGTTCGCGATCTTCTTTTGAATGGCCATGAACTGGCTGTGGTTGTGCGTCCATCTCGACGCCAATCTCCTCGTGAACGCATCGAGGGAATCCTTCAGCATTGGGAATCTGAACTTGGACGTCCGCTGCCACGTCCGGTAGTCCTCTCTGGTGACATCTCTGAACCAGGTTTTGGGCTCAGCGACGAAGATCGTGCATGGGTGAAGGCCCATGTCACAAGCATTATTCACAGTGCGGCGATCCTCGAATTCTACGGGAAGGATCGCGCTGGTGAGCCGTGGCGTTCGAATCTGAACGGCACTCAGAACATGATCCAGCTGTGCCGTGACCTGGACATCAAGGACATTCATCACGTGTCCACTGCATATGTGGCGGGCCTTCAGACGGGCCGCGTGATGGAGGACAATCTCGACGTTGGTCAGTCATTCCGCAATGACTACGAAGAGAGCAAGTTCCTTGCAGAGAAGCTGGTTCGCCAGATCGACTTTGCAGACCATGTCACGATCTACCGTCCGGCAGTGATCTCCGGAGATTCACTCACCGGATACACGAACACTTATCACGGAATCTATCTGTACCTGCGGTTGCTGGCAGTGATGATTCCGGCAATTCCCGTTGGCCCCGATGGCAAGCGTCACACGCCGGTTCGTCTGCGTATGACTGGAGAAGAACGCCGTAACATTATTCCTGTGGAGTGGGTGTCGGCGGTGATGTGTCGCATCTTCGAAACGCCGGAAGCCCGTGGAAAGACGTTCCATATCGCTCCGGACAATCCGATGAGTTCTCGACAGATGATTGAGTACTGCGGCGAGTACTTCAATTCGACGGGAGCTGAGTTCTGCGGACATGAGGCTCCGTTGGAGGAAGTGGACCGCTCTGTGAATGAAGATCAGTGGATGTTCGAGCGTCTGATTCGCGAGAACGCTGAGACGTATGCTCCGTACGAGCGAACGGACAATACGTTTGACATGACCAACACCAAGACATTTGCCGGCGACATTGTGTGCCCGGACATCGACAAGACTGTCATCTTCCGGTACATCGATTACGGCAACGAAGACCGATGGGGCAAACGCAAGCCTGAACCGGTGCGAGTCGGCTTCTGGGCAGAAGATCAGTTGTCCGGAGCGGCGAGCCGCGCGGGTGAAGGATCAACAGTCGTTGGCATCGACGTACTTGGTGCCGGCGGTGTCCAGCTGACTCTTCATCTGAATGGTCACTCGCTGGTATCTGTTGAACGAGGCCTTCCAGAAGGTGATGTTCCTGTGCTGACGATCAGCAGCAGTGAACTGGCCGCTGTGTCTCGCGGGGAACGACCAGCCGAGGTCCTGCACGCCGCCTGGCAGAATTGCACCGCCGAGCAGGCTCGAGAACTCTCAGACGCAATTGCGGCCGGGATCTCGCCTGAAGTGGCCGGGACACGAAACTAAGACCAAGTCCCTTCTAAAGCGAATCGAGAAAAGCCCTGGAGTTGCTCCAGGGCTTTTTTTCATGAGCATTCTCGATTCACAGCCAGAACTTCCACTCACCCGCAAAGGCGACGAACAGTTCGATAGCGGTCTCGATAATCATTGGAATCCTCTGCTGCGACCAGGGAGATTTCTCGACGATCGCCGTGGCGACTAGCGCTTTCGCTTTCGACGTGCCGGTGACTGTCCTCTCTTTGCAAAGCCCGGTTCGGATGACCCTTCATCGTCCGGTACCGGCTGTCCCATTTTCTTGCGCAGGTCACTGATCCGGTCTCTCAGCTGGGCAGCGCGTTCGAAGTCCAGCTGTTCGGCAGCGGCCAGCATTTCTGCCTCCAGTTCACGCAGAAATTCCTGAGTCACAAACTGAGACTCGCCGCTGATTCCCGCCGACTCACGTTCGACTCGGCGTGCCTGAATCTCTTCTTCAATTCCACGACGGATGGCCTTGCGAATCGTTTCCGGTGTAATTCCGTTAGCTTCGTTGTATTCCATCTGAAGTTTGCGCCGGCGATTCGTTTCGTCGATCGCCCGCTGCATGCTCTCGGTCACAGTGTCAGCATAGAGAATCACTTTCGCGTTCACGTTTCGAGCGGATCGGCCGATCGTCTGGATCAGGCTGGTTTCACTGCGAAGGAATCCCTCTTTGTCGGCGTCCATGATGGCGACCAGCGAAACCTCCGGAATATCCAGCCCTTCGCGGAGCAGATTCACGCCGATCACAGCGTCAAACTTGCCTTCACGCAGTTCACGGAGCACCTCGACTCGCTCCACCGCGTTCAGTTCCGAATGCAGCCACTGACACTTGATCCCTTCTTCCTTCATGTAGCCGGTCAGGTCTTCGGCAAGTCGTTTGGTCAGAGTTGTAATCAGGACTCGCTCTCTGACAGCCGTCCGTTCCTGAACCTGTTCCATGAGATGCTGCACCTGTCCACGCGCGGGAACGACCGCGATCTCAGGATCCACAAGGCCCGTCGGACGAATTACCTGCTCGACAACTTCCCCATCCGTTTGATCCAGTTCCCAGTTCCCAGGAGTTGCCGAAACCAGAACGCGGTACGAAGGCTTTGTGTTCCATTCATCAAACTTCAGCGGACGATTGTCCTTGGCCATCGGAAGTCGAAAGCCATGATCCACCAGTGTGGTTTTGCGAGCATTGTCGCCGGCAAACATGGCACGGATCTGCGGAATCGTGACGTGCGATTCATCGACAAAGATCAGAAAGTCTTCCGGAAAGAAATCGTACAGTGTATACGGAGGCTCGCCGGGCTTTCTGCCAGCAAGTGCCCGGCTGTAATTTTCAATTCCCGGACAAAAGCCCGTCTCTTTCATCAGTTCGAGGTCATGACGAGTTCGAGCGGCCAGACGCTGGGCTTCAAGGAGTTTTCCTTCCTTCTCGAACGCGGCGAGTGATGCATCAAGCTCTTCACGAATTTCATCCAGAGCGGCATCGATACGACTTTGGGGCAGAACAAAGTGCTTTGCCGGATAGATGTAGATTTCCCGCAGCGACTGCGATTCTTTTCCTGAAACAGGATCGATCATGCTGAGCTTCTCGATCTCATCCCCCCAGAGCTCGATGCGGTAGGCGAACTCTTCATAGGCCGGCCAGCATTCAATCACGTCACCACGGACGCGAAACTTTCCGCGAGCCGGATCGAAGTCGTTGCGGTCATACTGAATGTCAATGAATCGCATCAACAGGTTGTCTCGATCCACCTGCTGCCCGACATGCAGGGGCACCATCATGTTCAGATAGTCTTTGGGAGAACCAAGACCATAAATGCAGCTGACGCTGGCGACCACGATCACATCGTTTCGACTGACCAGAGCACTCGTGGCCAGCAGACGCAGACGGTCGATCTCTTCGTTGATCGACGCATCCTTTTCGATATAGATGTCCCGCTGAGGAATGTAGGCTTCCGGCTGATAGTAGTCGTAGTAGCTGACAAAGTACGTGACCGCGTTGTTGGGGAAGAACTCCCGAAACTCGGAGTACAGCTGAGCGGCCAGAGTCTTGTTGTGCGAAAGAACGAGCGTTGGCTTTTGAATGTGCTGGATCACGTTGGCCATCGTAAACGTCTTGCCGGAACCAGTCACACCCAGCAGTACCTGAGTGCGTTTGCCACTCTCGATCCCTTCGACAAGGGACTGGATCGCTTTCGGCTGGTCTCCGGCCGGAGCGAACTCGCTGACCAGTTCAAACTTCTGATCTCGAGCAAACATCCTGAAAAATCCCTGTTGGTCCGAAGCTGTTGAGAGAAAACGTGAGGTACCGAAATCGACGTGATCGGATTCTGTTAGCGAAGTTTCATCGTTCAGAGATCCAGCAGCGAGTACTTCTGGCCGGGATGCAGAACCATCGGTTTTGCCTGCGTCTTTGAACGGATCATGTCCGACCATTTTCCGGCATCCTGGGCGATGACCGGGAAGGTGTTGAAATGCCCGGGGATCACAATCTCCGGACGCAGAAACTGAGTTGCACGAACGGAGTCTTCCGGCCCCATCGTGTAGTTGTCGCCGATCGGGAGAATGGCCACTTTCAGTCCTTCATCACCGATCAACGTCATGTCATAGAACAAACCCGTGTCGCACGCGTGGTAGATGTTCCCGGCACTTGTTTTGAAGAGAAGACCGACCGGGTTACCACCATAGGTGCCATCAGGAAGCTGCGATCCGTGGTGGGCAATCGTCAGCTTCAGTGTGCCAAAGTCAAACTTGTGACTGCCGCCAATATGCATGTCATGAGTTCGCGGGACACCATGCTTCTTCAGCCAGTTGGAGATTTCGAAGTTTGAAATCACAACCGCGTTGGTTCGCTTTGCAATCTCAATGGTGTCCCCCACATGATCACCGTGGCCATGCGACACGACGATGTAGTCCGCTTCCACTGTGTCAGCGGCAATCGTTGCCAGGGGGTTCCCAGTCAGAAACGGATCAACAAGGATCTTCTTCCCTGAGATCTCATACAGGAAGACATTGTGTCCATAGAACGTGATCGAAGTGCTCATCACCATCGACTTTCAGAAGTTCACAATACCGATTCAGAGCGACAGGCCACCAGGACAGTTCGCAGGCGCGATTGTAGCGTCGAGCGAAGGTCCGAAAAACAAGCACTCCTGATGAGAAGTTTCAGTTCCGGGTGGGGCGAAGGTCCAGTCGAACCACGGCTCAGCACGGCTGTACAGTGGCTGACACAATTGGAATAACCCACACAGCCATTTTTAAGACGAGAGGCTGAGGCGCTTTTTTGAGTGAGTTCAACTGGCAATTTGCCGGTCCGTATTTTCTGACCAACAGTTTCTACTGACTTTGATCACTTCCTTGCCATTTGTTGTGAGATGGGGCCATGCCAGAAACTTCCGTCCTTGAAAACGCCGCAGGCAATTTTGTGGAACGACGTCAGCGCGGTGACACGCCAGGAAACCCTGGCGTTGAGCGACGACAGTTCCGCGACGGCGACCGCTCGGCTCGCCCGGAGGTTGCCGAACTGGCCAATGCCATCGACGACTACAAGATCAATCACCGCCGCCGCTTCATCACGTTTGAAGAGCTGTTCGATGTGATTGCTTCACTGGGTTACCACCGATAGTGAATCCTTGATTCCGGTAGAATCGCCGTAATCCCTCTAATCGTTCAGCTTGCCCAATCCACCATCGCAGTTCGCGGAGTTTTCTAAAGTCTGTCTGCACTTTTGTGCCGGCGCAGACTTTCACTCCAGCCTCTGGTGACGGGATGCCGATCTTCCGATTACGATCGATTCTGCCGACGTGCCGTCCATCGTGCGCGATTGGTCAGAGTGGGTCTGTTTCTGCTTCGGCAAAGATTGCCGATGCAGGAGCCACTTCACTATCTCATCCCTTCTGACCTGACCAGGGATGGTCATGAACCGACCATCGGAAAATGCGACGCCCCGGTCACTTCCGGCCCGATTACTCGGCTGGACAGTGGCAACGGTCTCCGCACGGCCTCGTTTGATGCTGTGGCTGGTGTTGCTTATTGCTTGTGCAGGTGTCGGAATCACCGTCACGCAGCTGCAGGTCCGGACGAGCCGTTCGGATTTGACCGATCAGGCCTCTCGGTTCGCGAAGAACTGGCAGCAATACGCTGATACGTTTGGTGCCAATTCCGACCTGATGGTTGTCATTGAAACTCCAGCTCCGAATGCCCGGCTGATTCGAGCTGTGATTGATGACCTTGGAGCACGCCTCAGCCGTGAGCCTGAACATTTCGAGAACGTGCTCGCCCGAGTCAACCTGACTGCGATGCGTCGAAAGGCACTTCAGTTTCTGACTCCACAGGAAGTGGAACGCACTGCTTCACGGTTGCAGACCTACGATCGCGTCGTCAAACAGCAGAACTGGGACCTTGTTCGCACAGAAACGCTTGCAAACACACTGCGAAAGCAGATCGAAAAAGGTCAGGAAGATGGCGTCGTTTCCGAAGCCACATGGAAGTCACTCGAACGCTTCTCTTCAAGTCTCTCCACCTATTTTCGAAATGCTCTGGAAACGGGCAAGGTCGAACGCACGGCCTTCAAGTCGCCGTTGCCTGACCTGATGACTGTGGCCGGTGACCAGAAACTGACCGATGGCGAAACCGGCTATATCCTGAATGAAGAAGGAAACGTCGGCGTCGTTCAGGTCTGCCTCACGCAAAAGCCGTCCACTGCTGTGACTGGGCCGGATTCCGTCGCACGCCTCAAGGAACTGGTTGCAGAAGTTCAGAAGCTGAACAAGCCTGACAACAGTGAACTTAAACTGTCTCTCACCGGCATTCCAGCTCTTGAGCACGACGAGATGCGCAGCACTTCGATCGATATGAAGAATGCCGGCATTGTGGCGTTCTTCGTCGTCGGTGGTCTGCTGCTGCTTGTATTCCGAGGTGTGCGACACCCGATGCTGGCTTTGTTGACGCTGATCGTTTCGGTCTGCTGGACATTTGGTGCTGCGACGCTGGTCGTCGGACATCTCAATATTGTCAGTGTCTGCTTTGCCATCTTCCTTGTCGGGCTCAGCATCGATTTCTCGGTGTCCTTCATCAATCGTTACCTGGCGCTGCGTCAGGAACTCCTGGATCTTCCGGAGGCATTGCGAGAAGCCGCTGAGACCACAGGCACAGGAATTTTGACATCTGCCATCACCACGGCACTGGCATTCGCCACGGCATTGCTGACCGGCTTTCCTGGCCTCGCGGAACTGGGCGTGATCTCGGCAATCGGAGTGCTTCTGTGTGCTGCGGCCACGTTCCTGTTTCTTCCCGCTCTGATCGCTCTGTCTGATGCTCAGGTTGACGTCGAAAAGCTGCCTCAGCCATTTTCGCCTGCCCTGCTTCGGCGAGTCCTTGTCGCGTGGCCCTCTGTTTCGATTGGACTAACCTGCGTGATGCTTGCCTTCTTCGCATGGAAGGCGTTCAGCTATTCAGAAGGATCCATCGCATGCAAGGTGTCCTATAATCCAAATCTGCTGCGACTTCAGGACCCGAATGCCGAGGCAGTTAGGGCAGAACGACGCCTTGAGGAATCCGGATCGGAGACCGTTCTTCATGCCGTTGCGATCGCTTCGTCCTGGGAAGAGGCGATTGCTCTTCGGGAGAAGTTCCTGAGTCTTCCCACAGTGGCTCGCGTGAGCGATGCAGCGAGCAAGCTTCCGGATCAGCCAAACCCACAGACCGCCGCACGCCTCCAGGCCCTGCAGCAGCAGGCCGCGAGTGTGACTCCGAGCGTTCCTGAACTGGGTGCACCCAAAGGTCTGAACAATGTTGTTGGTAAGGAAATCGACAGCCTGTTCATGCTGGTCCGTAGTTCCAACAATCCCGTTGCACAGCAGGCAGCACGACAGCTGAATCAGCTTCTGGATGATTTGTCGAGTACTCCTGGTGGCAAGGCGACAGCAATCCTGGCCGCCTATAACAACATGGTTGCTCGCTGGCTGTTGCTGGAGTACAGCGACATCGCAAAAGCGGACCGCTTTGATCCGGTCAACCTGAAGGACCTGCCTCGCGAGCTGAAGAGCCGTTACCTGCGAGTTGACGCAAACAACCGACAGCAGTGGGCTCTGCGAATCTACCCGAAGAATGACGTGTGGGACGGAGCCGCTCTGCAGTCGTTCATCTCCGACCTGCGCACAGTCGATCCGCACGTGACTGGTCCGCCCGTTCAGATCCTTGAATCTGCCGGCCGCATGCACACAACCTATGCAAATATCGGGCTGTATGCTTTGGCAGTGATCTCACTCGTGCTGTTGTTCAATTATCTGCGACCCGGCCAGAAACTGATGACAATCATCCCTCCGGTTGGAGTGGCCGCGTTCATCGGTTACACGCTGTTCCAGAGAACCGGAGCAGTCGAGCCCTCATTGCTGGTCATGATCTGCCTCGGACTTGTCACGTTCATCGCCGCGGTGCTGGACTACAAGAACCTGCGAGACACCATGCTGACTCTTGTGCCAGCGATGGCAGGCGGTCTGATGACCCTGGGCGTTCTGGCCCTGCTGAAGCTGGAACTGAACCCGATGAATCTGATTGCATTGCCACTCGTGTTTGCGATCGGGATCGACAACGGCATCTATCTGGTCTCGGACTGTCGCAAGCAGATCTCGTCCGGCAAAGACAGTTATGAGCCATCCGTTGACACACTCAGCAGTGTTTTGGTCACCTCTTTGACCAGCATTGCCGGATTCGGCAGTCTGATGATTGCTTCACATAACGGAATGTTCAGCATCGGGCTGTTGCTGGCGATCGGAGTGGCAAGCAGCCTCCTGGTTTCGCTCGCTTTGATGCCGCCCGTCCTGGCATTGGTAGCTCGCTACTCACCGGCCGAAATGGAGCCCGTCCGAATTCTGCGTCGCGACGATGCAGAGGCAGGCGAAGGCGCTTCGAAAGAAGCTCCCAAGGCCCAGCCGCAGCAAAAGAAGAAGGCCGCCTAGTTAAGCAACACGTAGTGGATCTCGCCAGAGATCCGTTACATCCTTCGCCCAAGATCGCAGCACCTTCCTTGCCGCCGCTCCACGTCGCTCCTCGCCAGGTAACTCACGACGTCCTTTGAGGCAGGGAACTCGGGCGAGTTCCACTGCAACGGCGCCTCGGAAATTCGCTGTGGAAATTGCTTCACAGCGTTGCTCGACAGACCGGTGGATTTTCGCGAGGTTGCACCTAGAATCCCGTGTAGGACGCACCCTTCATTCCTCCTTTCGAGTCGCGAACTGTGGCTGACTACGTCGAACCTCTTGGCATGCGAGTCCTGATCCGAAAGGATGAGGCCCGCCAGAAGACCCGCGGTGGCATTGTTCTGCCGGACAATTCTGAGATCCCAACGATCACAGGACGTGTGGTGGAAGTCAGCGTTCAGGTGTCTCGCAACGAAGACTTTCCAATCAAGAAATACGACAAGGTGTTGTTTCACCCGAAGAATGCGATTCCCGTGGATTTCGAGGGCAACAATCTTCTGTTCGTGGTCCCCATCGAAGACATCGTGGCGATCTTTCGGAAGGATTCGACAAAAAAGAGTCGCGTCAGCAAAGCAGACCTTGAAGACGAATAGGGCGAGCAGAGCGCAGTATCATCGGCCCTCCGTTTTTCAAAACGCGCCCTGTTTCTACAGGCTGTCAACGGTGATTTTCTCTGGTGACTGCAGACTCATTCGTCTGCCGGCCTCGCCAGGTGGGCAGCCATGGGATCTGTCGGTCGATGACGGTGTCCTGGCAGAGCCTTGAAAACTCCCGGAAGCGATCAGACATTGGAGTGATGGATTCGATGCGAAGATCGTAGATGTCCGCGGCGAGCTGTCTGGCGAGCTGTTCAGCCTGTTCAAGTTCCGCGTCAGACCATTCAGCAATCTCCACGCCGGCCTTTGTCAGATCACCTGGCAGATTCACATACCCCAGCTCCACCTTCTTTTCGATCTTCAAGGAGCGGACAAGAAGCCGGTACAGGGGCAACTGCAGATCCACCCATTCATCTTTCCTGCGATGAGTTTCATTGGGGCCTTCGGCTGTTTCGCCCGTCTTATAATCCAGCACACGCCATCGGCCCGATCGCTGGTGGCGATCGATCCGGTCTACACGTCCTCGAAGACGCACAGGGCGACCGTGAATGTCCCGGAAGTCATCGCAGGTGAGATCCTGTTCCGTGTAGAAGATTCGCCATCCTTCACGGAAATTCTCAACCTGCCACTTTGCAAAGGCTCCAAGCCGGCTTTCGGCCATCTTCAGCTGAACACTGATCGTTGCGGAACGAGACCGTCCGAAGCGTGCCAGCGCCAGTCGATGCAGCTCCTGCATGATCCACGTTTCAATGGCTTCAACATTACGGGAATCCCGCACCGGTGATTCACCGAACTTTCGAAGCACATCATGAATCAGACTTCCGAATGCCGACGCTGAGAGTTCTCTGACATCGTCATCCACTGACGACAGGCGGAGTTCCCGACGAAGGAAATAGCGATAGGGGCACTGCAGGTAGTCGCGAAACGACGTGACGACGATTTCTTCGGGAGGAGGTGGAACCGGGCTTGGTGATGGAATGACAAAGCCACTTACCGTTCCTCGTTCGTCAGCCTCCTGCGTAACAGCCGTCGGAAGTTCCGAGTGGGATGCGGCATCACTGTCGTCGCCCTCTTCAGAATAGAACCACCGAACGCGGTCAGGAAGAGTCTTTGTGTCGGCAGCAAACCAAAGTCGGCTGGGGGTCAGCGGATTCCCCTGAACATCAAAGCGTCCCTTGATGAAGACGACGCGACGTCGACTGTGCAAAATGGCCGTCAGCGCGCAGGCATCGCGGGCGTAGCGCCGACGATTGTCGGTGAGGTTCAATCGAGACCGAAGGCTGTTGGGCATGAACGCGTCAGACGTGATTGACTCCGGGACGTTGCCTTCATTGAATCCCGTCAAGCACAAACGCAGCGCATCATCCAGCGGAAGGTCGAGCCAACCCAGCAGCTCGGCCTGCCGTTCGGATCCCATTCCGGAGGAAGAAATCTCATCGGACAACTGGCGAAGTAGCAGCTGCGGTGCTGGAGGCAGAACATTCCGGCATGACACCTGCCGGGATCGTCCTCAGCTGCTCGCACAGATCCTGCATCCCCGTGACGCAGGCCACGATTCCCCGATCCGCCAGAGAATCAGTCTTCAGTTCGCGATCATGGTAGATCGCCAGGACGCGTACGGCCCCTTCAGCCCACTGAACCAGAGGCCGCTTTCGCTCCAGCTGGCTGGTCAGCGACGCTTCCATGTCGTGTGCCATATCGTCCAGCGTGCGCTTGTCGCGCGCCCAGCATTCATCTTTGTGAATTCGTCCGACGGCGGACACCGCCTGCTCGGCAGACTCGGCGTCAGGAACCATGCAGCGCAGCGACGTCTCAACGGACCGACAGACTTCCGCGACAATCAGTCGCCGCGGCCTTTGCCGAGCATCGCGCTTTGGCGTCATCTGCAGATGCTCCTCCATGTAGCGGTCAAGTTCTTCGAGCCATGTTTCACGCTGAGCAAACGCATCATCATCGGTCAGCGCGGTGGCAAGTGTTTCCGTGATCCACTGAAAAACGTCGGGGTGTCGAACAAGATCCGCCAGCGTTGCGAAGTCCGGGGGAAGTTCGTCCGGGCCGACGCCATGTGGTGGCGGGGGCTGACAACAATCGCCATGGACGCGTCTCGCGCAAGGCGTCCGACTGGCCAATGCCCCTGAATGCCTGCATCCGCCATAGCCTGCATGGTGTCGGCACCATCTTGTCGTCGGCAACTCCGACCGTGATATCGTCCGCGAGAACTGCCCCCGGTACCCGGCCAGTTCCTTCATTGCAACACGAGCCTGCTCCAGGGCGTTCCTGTGATTCAGTGGCTTCGAAGGAGATGTTGATCAGTCCCACGATTTTCCCAGTGCTCCGGAATCACGCAGCCGAATTCATCAAACGCTTCCTGCTTCGGTCTGCGGCGCATGAATGAGCGCTTGTGACCCGCTCGGAGATCTGGGCCAGCATCTGCCGAATGATGCGATTCATGTCCATAAGTGCCAACCAGAATGATGTCTGATCCGTGCGAATTTCATTCATAGCTGGACAGCGATCAGTCTGGCGGCCTGCGTGTCCCACAATTTCGGCTCATCCATCTGCACCAGGTACTCGGCCTGAATTCTTCGCAGTGCTTTCCAGCGTTCTGATTCTTCGAGATCGCCGGACTGCGCCCAGCTGCTGATGCTGCACTTCGCAAACTCAGCCCGTCAGCCGCCAGCTCGTTGTGCTGCCGTCGCAAAGATTCGCACAGTGCGAGCCAGGAATTGACCGAGTCGGCTTCGGGACGATGTGGCAGCAGCGCGGCGAGTCTCCTTCGCATTCATCACAGAGCTTTCCACCACACCAGCAGCTGAGTCAGCTCATCCGCAAGCTGCTGCTTCTGCACGAGTAGAGCATTTCCGGGAAGGCATTGAACGTGACAATCCGAGGTGGCTGAAGTCGGCCATCGCGACTCTGCTCGCTGAACGACCAGCTCAAGAAAGCGTCGTCCGGCGCGACGCCCAGGAACAACGACGATAACTTTGGAAAGATCGGATTCATCGCCCTGAGCATAGCGCGCGATGACAAAGTCGGCCGCACTGACAAGTGCCAGCGTATCCATCGAGGAATTGTCGCTTCACTGCCATTGCTCATTCCGATCTTCAATGCTCTGCGTTTTCGCAATGCTCTGCACGTTTCGCAATGCTCCTGCGTGCCGGGAACAGAGCCAGGGCTTTACTGGCCGGACTTTTCGAGGCTCTGACGATACAGCATCAATTGCCTGCCTGAATTGCCCTGCGTCAGAGGAAGGGAGTGATATCGTTTGGCTGCCAGACTCCTTTCTCACAGAACCACGATTCCGGACATCGATATTCGGGGAATCGGCCTCCTCGCGGACTAGGCTGAGCCAGCGAACGGACCAGCGCGACTCGCTGCAATTCCAGCGACGTCGAATCACCGGACTCAGAAAGCGTCGGCCATGAATGAAACGATCGGATCGAAAATGCACCATTGAGCCTCCATGCACGGCTTCAGCAAACGATCTCTTGCATCAAGACTGTCACTGAAGTCCGCGGTACGCTGCTCCGCTGACAGAGAGAATCACGGTAGTCAGCACTTTCCAGTACCGTCGCCGGGAGTATCTTCGAATTCCGATTGGACCTGCCAGGTGCCCGGCAATGTCCGCCAGAATCTGATCTTCCAGCTGACGATCCTGCAGAATGTTCAACGGATAGATAAGGAACAGCAGCGCTGAGTCGCAGCGTCTGTTCTTCGCGGGATCAGACTGAACACACTCGGCTGGCAGAATTTCCTTCAGGGCATTTCGGTTCTGAGCGATCAGGTCATCAACCATTTCCGGCCGAACAGAATATTCACACTTCAAAAGCGAGGCGATTTCCGGGCGGTTCATCAGTGATCGCAGTTCGGTCAAACCGGCCGTTGCACAACCGATGCTCGAGGCAGCAATCTTCAGACTTCTTCCCAGTGTCCGCTGTCTTCACGTCTCGCCACACTTCAATCGTCTGCCAATAGTGCGAGCAGGCTGAGCAGGTCCCATGGTGACGAGGATTGCGTCATTGCGGAGTCAGACGCGACCGACGGAAAGATCTCGAAGCGATCGGGCGACAGGTCAGCCACAGAAGATATCCCAGTGCATCGTTCTGGAGCGTGTGACCATTTCTCCGGGAAGTTCCTGAAGGTATTTCATTGAACCGAATGTGTGGCCAGTTCATTGGCTCAGTGGCATCTGCGTCTCCATTGATGATCGATGTGAAACGGTCCCTGTGCCGCCGATAGAATTCATGAAGGGCAGAAACACAGCGAACGGCCGTCGCGGCGTTCCCCTGAACGGCCCAGTGAGCCCACGCGATCTGAATGTTATCGCGCAGCCAGACGTTCCGATAACCGGTCAGCTCAAAGTCTCCGCCATCACCGGCGGCCGCCGAGAAAAGTCCGTTCGAAAGCACCGGAAAGAAAAATGTTCCCTGCGGCGCGTCAGAAAATGAAAAATGTCACTGACATCTCGCGCAATCGAAGAGGCCGTGATCCATGTTCCGGGAGGCGTTGAATTCCAGCGATCGCTCATACGCTACTTGCAAATCCGTTGTCCGGTGCCAAAAATGCTCGGTAGAACGGGAGTATACACGATGACCGAGGCCACCGAAAACTCAGCGACGCTACCGACTGCTGCCGGGATACACTCAATCGGACACGGTCTGGCGGCATGATCCGGGAATCAGTTTCCGCCTGAACGGCGTAGATCTGCCACTCACCTTTGCTCCAGAGGCCAGATTCGAAGGGGCCCAGAATTCATTGTCAGCACAAAATCGCACCTGGTCCTGCGGCGCACTCGCCGAGATCCTGTCCGCGTAGAGTTCATCACCCTGAACGCCAAGCGTCCAGTCGTGCAGGAACCAAAGGCGCTGGTTCCATTCCAGGATTCCTTTGGCATCCTGAGGGCAGTCTGTAACAGACGTACTCAGCGTTCTGCTGCGAACCATTTGAATCCGTACGATTCACGGGGCGTCAGAATGAGCGATTCTTTTGGCGTGTTCGCTCGAATCCAGTCCTGAGCTTTCTTCCAGTTCTCAAACTGAGACACCGTGTATCCAGGCGGCAGGGCATTTCCCTGTCTCCACGCAATTACCATCACGAAAGCTGCGAGCAGACTCACTCTTCAATCGGCGGTTGCGTCCACGAATGTCGTGGTCTGGCGTTCGCGGAGATTCGGCTGTCCTTCGATCCAGAGTCCACAGTGTAGTCCGATTGCTGCAACGACCGGCAGCAGCCCAGCCGTCATGCGGAACGGATAGAACTTCCAACACGGTTGTCGGCAGTTTCCACTGAGAACTCCGCGTACATCTCTGCAAAGTCTGGGAGTGCCAACCTGTGACAATCCCAGCCAATGCGATCAATCCCGAAAAGGCAAAGACGATCAAGTTGGCCATAACCTGGCGGATGCGTCATGCTGAGCAGTTCGCCGTTGTCGCAGACGAACTACTGCGAAGGCGAAATCATGCTCAGCAGCAGAGCGGCATATCCCCCTTAGCCCGAGCGTCAAGTACGTAAGATCCAGGTGATGAGCCAGTCTCCAGAAGACACGGACATGGACGCCTTCAGCTGATCATCACTGGAAGTATTTTGCTGCGTCAGAAACCTGATCGCTGGCGAAGCTTGAGTAGAAAACAACACAACGGCCACTGAGAAGCTCCAGAAGATGAACAACACCGCTGGAAAACGACGGCGAAGAAATGTTCCGGTGTCCCTGGAGAGAAGGCCTCGCTTCAGATGGCACGTCAGCCCATTCCGAACAGGCACGCGGCCATCAAAGCATCCTCCAACGACCGGATGCAGCGGCAATGCGATCCGGCAAAAACTCCGGCGAGAAGAAACTGCCGGAATTTGGCCAGTGCGTTGAGCCCGGATCATTTCTGCGGTCGCGATGAGTGCAAAGCCCCCATTGACGGGACCTTGGCTTCGAATCCGCCGAGCAGCCATTCGCCGGAGAAATTTCCCAGCTGGCTCATCAGTGCGTACAGGACTGCCGAGAGACATGTTGCCCAGGGCAGTCTTTTCGATTGGGCCATACCGTTACAGACAATCGCCACCAGCCGACCGCGAGAATCAGCGTGGAGGCCAGGCGACCGGCGATCGCCAGCCCCGGAAGACTCATATGCGAAGTGACTTCCCCACAAGGTAGAAAAACGTAATGAGCGTTTGCCAGGTGAAAGAAGAAGTCTCAACACCATGAGGCATCTCAATAGCTTTGGACTTGCACAAATAATGCGGCTCATTGACTGCCGGAATCTGGCTGCTCGAAAGAGACGGCAGCAAACAGAATCCATACAAAAACAATCGACCACAGAAATCCCGGATCCTCTGTGGTCGGATATCTTCAATCACGGTGCTTGACTGTGCCACCGGCACAGATCCCTTCTTTTGGTGGACTTCTTGGCAGTCTTCTTCGACGCCTTTCCGGCGCTTTCTTGCCCTTGCTGCCGCCTTGAGTCTCACCGCCCACAAACCTTCTTTGTCTCCAAAAATATTGTCCCAGTTCTTCAGAACTCCGGGGTCGTACCAGTCCGGACAATTGAACCACTGTTCTTACCTTTGAAGATCCACTGATCATTTGCGAACCGCGAGCCTGATCTGATCTCAGGCTCAGTCAACAGTTCGCTCACCTGCGAGAATTTTGACCAGGCATCCCGTCCTCGTCAAGCCGCCGGACAACAACCGGCTTCGCGGTCTGATTGAGTTGAACGCAGAGCGGTGCACTATCCCTTTTGTGGCTCGGCAGGAGGCGTTGTTGCCTTTGCTTCATCCGGCGTTGGTCGGGCCAGGATGCCCAGCGAAAGCCCATACATCGTTGTGATCTGTTCCAGCTGAGGCACCTTATTGGCACCAATCCAGTCCAGTACCGCTGACTCCATATTGCGTGCTGCAAATTCCTGACCTGCGATGGCGAAACCTCTCTTCTTTCCAAAGTCCATTTTGGACCGTCAGAATGGAACTCAGCGGCAGGTCAGGTGTTTTGACCTGCGTGGCCTGAATCTGAACCAGTTCACAGGCCATTGCCTGACGGATTCTGGCAGAGGTCTGCTCCGGCATTAAGAGCCTGCATCGCTGTTCGAGGTCACTGTTTCGATTGGCCATGCGTTTCCTGCTACGCCACAGGAAGTACAGGCCAGAAGGCTTGCGACGCCGTGCCGAGGCATGCCCTGCTGAAGTGACGCCAGCTGACTTTCCACCTGAGCCTGATCGCGCCCGCTGCAATCGCCGAAATCGCAATCAGTTTGCTCATGTCGTCCATGAGCACTTCCTGCTTCCACTCGGCGATGCTTCCAGCGACTACGGGACAGCGGTGTCAGCGCCCACCAGCACGAACAAGGCGGCTTAGCAGCAGAATCAGCAGGCGACGATCTTCTGCCACCGTCACAAGCTGTTCTGCATGACGCTGACGGTAGTTGCGGAACATGCGGCGCGAAGTTGAAGGCTTCATCGCTGACTCGCGGTTCAGTACCGATTTGTTTTCGAGTTGCTACTTCCTCCGTGTCCATCGCCAGTGCGACGTTACGAAGCTGCAGAGTCGGAGGGGCGGCGGATGCCAGTGCTGCCTGAAACTGAGTCACGGCCGATTGCATCACTTCGGGCTTTCCGAGCACGCACGGCCGAACGAATGACTTCAGAAACTGCCACCGCGCGAGGCCAATCCGGCCGTGCGGTCTGGAGGATCGTTCTGCACCAGTTCCAGTGAGAGGTTGGCATCGGCACAGCAGCCAGCAGCGGCAGGTTGTTCAGGTCCGCGACGGCTGCATCGAGCGGCCGAATCACTGAGCAGCAGCGACTGCGGCTCTGATTCAATTTAAAGACCGGATCCGCCGACTTCGCCGCGGCTGCGAGAGCTTTGATGGCCGCCAGGAGGCGACTTCAATGCGCGCCCACATCGGCAACGGCGGCGATCGCGTCGGGATAGCTGCGAGCATCGGGGCTGTCTGGCTCCAGGCAATCGCACTGTCCACTGCTGATGAATCGCCAGATCGACGGCGACGGCCAGATGAAGAGGATCTGTCCAGAGAGTTGCGTCGAGGACTGCCGGGGCTGGAGATACCTGCATCACGCGATTCGGCGGCGATAAATGACCGCGCGGTGCTCGCAACAAGATGCCGATTCGACGGGATTGTGCGGTCAATTGTCGCATGGCCACAAACTGCTGAGCCTCTGTAAGGCGTCCTTCCCTTACGATCGCTGCTGACAGTGCCAGCAGGCATTCGGTGGCAGTCGACCACTGGAAGTGATATTTCGAACTTCCGCTTCTGCGAAGCCCAGTGACGCTTTCGCGCCCACTGGCATCGTTCTTCCCGACTGACGCGGCAGTAAGCGGAAAGATGAGGAAGCATTCTGTAGAAGACTCGATCCTTGTCGACCACCTGCAGCTGAGTAAACTCGGTGGCCGCATCCTTCATTAGTAAATTCTCGGCAGCAAATCGCCCGTCAGTCGTCTGGCCAGCGCGCTTTGTCCCGAAGCGCATTCTGTCCGGGACATGTGGACCATCTTCTTTGCATAGCCCTGAACAATCTCCTCCGCTGTTGGCGGTGCCTTCACGGCAGCTGCGGCTTCAGCGGCGAGCTGTTCTTCTCATCCTCTTACCGCCTGCGTAATAAACTTGCCGATATCAATGCCGGGCTGCTCAGTTGGTTCTTTGGCTTTGTTGTTGAAGATTGTCGCTACAAGCCCAGCAAGCCCAGAACCGCAGCACCACCAGTGCGCCGAGAGCAAAAATCGGATTCCGCTTTTCGGCGTTGTCGCGGACATCATTGGCTTCCACGGAGATGAGCCTGGTCGAAACACGCGTCGTCTTTTTCTCGGTCGGCTTTTCCGCCGGATCGGTCGCCGTGAAGATTGGAACCATGCACTTTTCGTTCGCCATTCACGCTCTTGCCCATAGCGGACTTCGGGACGAATCCCGTCTGTGCGCATGGGACGCACAACCTTCAGCAATCGTGTTTTGTCCGGACGAAGCCACGGATGCTTCGAGCCGCCGTTGTGGCTCCGATGCCAAACGGATCATCTTCATCAACGACCGTCTTTGCACCACGTGCCCCCATCGCTAGCTTTGCTGCTGGCCGCTCACCCGCCGATGAACCAGACGCTGTAGACGTTGCAGGAGCCGACGTGCCGGACCGAGTTGGCTCGGCAGGCTTTTCCTGAGGGCTTCCGCTGCCCCGGTCGCATCATTCCCGGGTTGCCCTTCGCCTTTGGCATATGAGTCGAGCCGCGAGAACCGTCCATTGCCACGCACAAAACGGGCAGTCGACAACGTTATCCTCAAGGACTGATTGACCGCAGGATGGACATGTTGGAAGCGACATGATTTCCAGCTCTTCTCAGGTTGCAGGTAGACTGAATGCGATGATTGTCTCTATCGCGGGAAGTCTAGTACACAGTTCTGTTTAGAGCGAGTCGAACCGAAGAGTTCAAAAAGAGTTCAGGCCGCAGAATCAGGACGACATGCAGTTTCTGATTGTTCCCCCGAATTCGCTTCGAACTCGGATTTGCGGAGACTCGATTTCTCCGGCCCGTTCGAGATGCTCAACCTTCCGTGGAAACGGTTTTTTCGCGTGTTGACGGCGATCCGGCTGACAATTTTCACTGCTTCTGAAAATGTCATGCAAGAATCGGCCCGCATTGACGACGGGAGCCCGTTGAAACGGGGAGCGCGAGGCCACCGCCGAGCCGTCAACGGCGCAAGGCCAAAGCTTGGCGCGGCTCAGGCGGACCTTCGCCGTCTCGATTGGTGTTCGGTATCCCGATTGGTGTTCAACCAGCCGTTGGCTGAGGAAAAGCTATTGCGGGCCGGGAAAGACGTGTCCCGTGGCTTCCATCGGAACGGAGTAAACCGACTTGCGTGCCGTGACGAAGAGCGTCGTGCGGTCGGTGCCGCCGAAGGTCACATTGGCTGGCTGTTCGGGAAACCCAATGACGCCCAGAATCTTGCCGTCCGTACCGACGACCTGAATGCCAAGTGACGAAGTGATGTAGAGATTCCCATTGGTGTCGATTGTCAGTCCATCTCCACCACTGGATTCGCCCGGCTTCTGTCGAAGCTCACACAGCACACGACCAGCTCCCAGCTTTCCAGGTTCAGTGACCTCGTAGGCCCACATTTCCTTTTCCATGCTGGGGATCACATAAAGCGTCTTTTCATCAGGAGACAGGATGATCCCGTTCGGAGCTTTTCGGTCTTCAATCAGGCGAGTCACCTTGCCATCAGCCGCGCGATAGTAGACAGCCTCTTTTCCCTGTGGCCACGGATCCGGTGCTCGGAAACGAGGATCAGTGAAGTAGATGCCTCCCTGGCGATCAATCACAAGATCGTTGGGCGCATTGAAACGCTTTCCGTCAAACTGATCAGCAAGAACTGACTCGGCCTTGTCTGCGATCTTAAATTGCTTCAGCCGTCCATCCATCTCGCACGCCAGCAAACGATCACCCACAAGCATCAGTCCATTGCAGTGCCCCGAGGGTTCCACAAACACGGAGACATTGCCTTGCGGATCCAGCAGATGAATGCGGTTCTTTGGAATGTCTGTGAAGTAGAGATTTCCAGCGCTGTCCGCCGCCGGGCCTTCGGTGAATTCAAATCCTGTTTGAACCTGTTTCACCGGACCGGTGGGACCGATGCCTGGAATTGCATCCTGACCAGGACAGTGGCTGATTGTGATGAGAACGACAAGGCAGGCGCGGATCCACATAGAACGATCAATCAAGATGGCCTTCAGATTCCTGTACGGCTTTGTTTTCAATGATCGTCTTGCTGGTCGGCAGACAACCCTGCGACGGATTATGCAGCGGACCGGAGGGAACCGTCCGTTGAATTCATGACGCAGACTCACCGGAGGACTTGCGCCCTTCCGCTACAAGGCAGACGATCGGATGACTGTTTTCTGATTTCGAACCAGGAACCAAAGGCACTGAGGAGGATTTGTTCAGGCGGGTATTCAGGGTAATGGGAATTTCTGGCTAATCAAGCGGTGGTCAGGGCGCTGACGAATTTCGCTTTGACCAGTAATTTTTCCTGCCGCTGAGATCCTGGCGAGCTTCAAATTGCCGGCATCCGTGATGCGGGGATCCCCTCGATTTTCCAGATCCTCCCCCCTTGCGCAAGCAGTTTCTGCTCGTTCGAGTCACAGCCTTTCAGCCGTCAGACTCTCGCCAGCTTGACTAACAGGACCCTCGGGGATGAGGCGTTTGTTCAGGTGCCATTCTTAACAATTCTGGTTCGGAGCACTTTCAGAACGATTCCGACCAACTCACACAGTGTCGAAGTTCATGAAATCTTCATGGCTTCTTCAATTTTGACAACCCTGCTCGATGGGATTCAGGATGAGTCCTCGTGAGCGGAAATGGAATTCAACATGGTTTACCCATGCTTCGCTTCTCGTGGAAGAAGTTCTCTCTCGCGGTCCTGGCGGCAACGATCTGCGGTTCCGCCTCTGCAGATGACCTTGCGAACCTGAAGGCACGGCTGGATGCCATTGAGGCCGAGAACAAGCAGCTGCGCGATGACCTTGACGCCCTCAAGAGTGCCGACGAGACGATGATCGGGCAGATGTCGGAACTCAATGCAGAAGTGGACGGCAAGGCTGACAAGAAGCCTGATGATCCTCTCGCGTTTTCATCCAAGTGGAACAACGGATGGGAGTCATCCACAAAGGACAAGAAGTTCAAGTACCACGTGGGCGGTCGAGTGCAGTTCGACACTGTCTTCCTCGAAGCCAGCCGAGGCGCCTTTGCGGGTACCGGACCGTTCACAGATCAGGACTCCGTCGGCTTCCGACGTGCTCGTTTGCGAGCAGACGGCACGATGTATGAAACGATCGACTGGTGTGCCGAGTTTGACTTTGTGAACTCCGTGAATGACAACCCAGGAACGACTCCAAGCGAAGTGAACGTGATTGGCGTTCCTGCTCCGACGGACCTGTGGATCACGTTCCGCGAAGTTCCGATCGTCAACAACGTTCGTATTGGTAACGTGAAGGAGCCAATGGGCTTCGAACACCTGACCAGCAGTCGTTACCTCGAATTCATGGAACGATCTTACAACCAGGACCTTTTCACAGGGGCCTTTAACAACGGCTTCACACCGGGCGTCGTCGTTTGGGACAACTGGGCGGATGAGCATGGAACCTGGTCGACCGGTGTCTTCAAGAACAACACAAACGTGTTCGGCTACGGCATTGGCGACGGTGAATATGCGTGGACCAGCCGCGTCACCTATCTGCCATGGTTTGAAGAGGAAGGACGTTACCTGACTCACCTCGGAGCTTCCGGCAGCATTCGCGACCCCAACAATCGCCAGGCGCAGTATCGTGCACGTGGTTCGCTGCGAAATGGTATGGGGGGCGTGAATCCAACTCTCGCCAACACGGGATTGTTCAACACAAGCGAAGTGGAAGTTGCAGGACTCGAGTTTGTGCACCAGATGGATTCGCTGATGTTCCAGGCAGAATACATGGGCGCATGGAACCATAAAGTCATTGGCAACGGAACTTCTGCTCCGGCCGGTGCTCAGCTTGGTGACGTCTATGTGTACGGCTGGTACGCGGAAACGCTGTACTTCCTGACTGGCGAACACCGTGAATATGAAAAGAAGACAGGCGTCTTCGGACGTGTTGTGCCAAAAAACAATTTTGGCACCTGTGGTCACCTTGGTGCCTTCCAGGTAGGTGCTCGATACAACCAGATGTGCCTGGTGGATTCCGGCATGGACGGCGGACGACTGGATGACGTCACTCTGGGCCTTAACTGGTTCCTGAATCCGAACCTGAAGATTCAGAGCAACTACACGTACACCATCCGAGATGCTCAGGCCTCTCCGGGTGGCGGTGAATACTACGGCTACGGAATGCGAGTCGCCTGGGACTTCTAACAACCGGCTTCCATCGGCCTCAGTTTCCATCGGTCTTCACCGGGAGGGTGAGGCTCCTGCCAGGCCGCTGAACTCCCTCGATTCCTCGGATTTACAACGGACCAGAGTTTCTTCGTGAGACTCTGGTCCTTTTTATTCCGGGATGACGCGAAGCTTCAGGACAACACAAATGCCAATCGTCGCCAGGCCGGCCACCGTCCAGCGCAGCCAGTCGGTGACGGGAGCGATGAAGCATGTCACGGCAACTGTGACTGCGACGACTGACAAAGCGACCCATCGTGTGCGACGAGTAATGCCGCGGTGGGCTCGCCAGTCGCGAATGACAGGACCGAAGAGTCTCGACGCTACGATGGCACGTTCAAACCGCGGAGATGAACGGGAAAACAGCCAGGCCGCGAGCAGCACAAACGGCGTCGCTGGAACTGCCGGCAACAGGATCCCCGCGAATCCCAGCGCGAGGCAAAGGAAGCCCGCAGCCATCAGAAGCCACTTCACGGGATTCAGGGACATCAGTGTTTTCCGGACTTCTGCTGCATTTCCGTCAGCTGGGTCCAGCTGATGATCTGGATGCCCATCGCTTCGATTTCGGCCTTCACCGCCGGATCAGAAAAGATGCGAGTGTCATCGCCGCGCAGAAAATGGCTGCTGGTGATGGACTGCAGCTCGGCATCGTCTGTGCCGCAGTGGATAATCATCTGTGTGACTCCGGGTTTCAGAGTGCGAAATGTTTCCAGGTAGCGTCGCTGCCGGGCATCGTGGTCTTTGCCATCGTAGTACTGAAACAAATAATCGATGGGAGGAAGCCCGGCAGTCTGCAGCTGTTTGATATAGTCTTCTCGCCGGGCAACGAGATCGGGATAACCCGGAGCAAGGAGTGGATCAATGTGCCGCATGATCATGACCGGCAGCTTGTACTCCAGCCCCAGGCGAACGTACACGTCCAGCATGTCTCCCGTGGAAACAACCGTGCCCATGTGCGTGTCGAGATGGCTGAGTCGGATTCCGGCCTTCAATGCCCTGTCGATCTGTGCTCGCAGTTCAATTTCAACCTCCGCCGGGCTTGCTCGTCCCACGACATCCTCTTTGCGACGCGGAAGATAGCCATCGGCATCCACGAGAGTAGGAACTTTGTCTTTTCCCGCCACCGGTCCCCAACGATATCCTCCAAACTCTGAATTCAGCGTCAGGTGGATGCCAAAGTCTTTCTCAGGATGCTGCTTCGCCCATTCGGCGAATTCGGGAAACCATGGACATGGAACCATGATGCTGCAGGAAGAGACGAAGCCATTTTCCATGGCGTCAATGGTCGCTCTGTTGACGGAATGACTCATCCCCGCATCGTCGGAGTGAATAATCAGGTACCGTTTCTGCGGGTCGGCCGTCTCCTGAGCGAACACGGTCGTGTTTCCAATCAGGCCGATTGCGACGGCCACTGCGACAAGTGCGGGAGTGAGAAGTCGTGACATTGTTTGAGTCTTACATTGTTTCCAAAACTCAGGGTGCATGCTGCCCGTTCATGACTGGCGAAGGATCACGAGAGAGCAGCGTGGCAGCCTTCGTGAGTTCCGTCAATCGGCATCCTCGTGAGTTTTGAGAGGACGGTTCCCGTTTGCCGGTTGTGGGTTCGGCACAATTCGCCGGAACTCTCGTTTGTTGACTGTCGTTTTCCCTTCCGTTGCTGACTTCTCCTGAAGATTCGCATTCGAGGCTGCCACGGAAGCCGCTAACGTGCCATCAAGACAGGAATACCTGCGCGGCATGTTTGAACGGCCAGGTTTGACTGTCTGACTGTCTGTTGAACAGCAAGTTACGGACTAACGATCCAGGTGAAGCGATCAGTTACAGGAGACGTGTCGAATGTCGTGGTTTCGATTTGCTCTGATTGCAGCATCATTGATTCCGTCGATCGCACATGGTCAGGGGCTTCGAATTTCCACGGAGATTCTTGACGTGTCAGCCGGCCCCGATGGCAAACCGGTGACTCAGGTCCTGAGCGGCAGCCTGACGCTGTGTCACAATGGTCGAGTTTACGACTACGTTTCCAGTGTTGACGAACTGGTCATCTACGATCCGATTGAAAAGTCGTTCACGCTGCTGCGGCCGTCACGAAAAATGGCCGCAACGGTGACATTCGATGAAATCATTCAGCACCTTCAGAATCGTGATGCGAAGACCAAGCAGTATCTTGAAGAACTGGCGGCAACCGGATTGCCGACCGCGGCGAAGGAAGCGGACCTGATCCGCTTTCAGATGCATCCCCGATTTACCGAAACGTTTGATCCGGTCGAAGGCAAACTGGTGCTCTCCGCGGATTCATTTACCTATCGCGTGGACACTCGGAAGTGGGAAGATGTCGAACAGGTGGATCGATATCTGACCTACCGCGACTGGATGGCTCGACTGAATTCCGTTCTGCATCCCGAAGGCCTGTTCCCGGAAACGCGTATGGCTCTGCACGAAGCCCTGCGTCGTCAGAAGAACCGGATGCCCGTTCGAGTCGAACTGGATCGTCGACCGGCCATCAGCAGCCGACTCCGCGCTGACCACAAACTGACCATGGGGCTCATGAATTCCGATCACGATCACATCGCTCAATGGGAAGATCTGTTGAAGAGCAAAGAAGTCTCCCGAGTCCCGCTTATCCGCTATCAGCAAACCGCCCTGGTGTCCCGACGCTGACGCACTGAAGGGTCGTAAACTCATCCCAACAACCAAGAACTAAGAACTAAGAACTAAGAACAACCTCCTCCCATTTACGCCGGCCTGTGAGCCGTCATCAGCATGAATGGCACGTCCAGCACGAATTCCTCGACGGCGATTCCTTCGAAGCCGATTCGCTCGAGCGCTTGCTGATAGAAGTCTGGGCGCCGGTACGAGCGAAGGAAGAGGGCAACAGAAAGCTGGCTGAATGTCAGCGGAAAACGGCCGATGTCGTAACTCGTACGCTCAAAAATCGCGACGGTGCCACCGCGCGGAAGCGCAGCGAAGACTCTGGCAAGCACATCCTCCACAGCCTCATCAGGCCAGTCGTGAAGGACCGATTTGAATGTCACGACATCAAAGCCTTTCGGGACATCGTCAGCGGCCAGATTGAAGACGCGAAATCGAATCCGATCGGCGAGTCCTGCATTCTCCACGTGCTGCTGACCCACGTGGCAAACAACGGGCAGGTCTGCAACTTCGACCGTTAATGCGGGGTTTCGGCGGCACACCTGAACGGCGAATTCACCACTGTTCCCGCCAACATCCAGCATTCGAGTGAATTGACCAAAGTTCAACAGGTCGCAGCATGCGGGAGATTCAAACCGAGTGAGCACGGTTGTCAGCGTCATCCACCGAGCTGCATGGCGACAATTCTCCGAAGTCACTGCCAGGCAGCGGCGATAATCGAAGTACTCGAACAGCTTCGAGTTTCCCATGAAGGCATCGCTCGACGTCAGCCATGCTTCGGTTTGAGTAAAGAAATCCGATGCAACCAGTTCCGCAAATCTTAGTCGGACATGGAGCAATTCCAGATATGGCAGGAGACGGCGAAATTCATCGGTGAGACTGATCTGGGTCAACGAGCCAGCGACCACCTGGATGACTTTCCCGTGCGTCAGTGTTTCCATGAGGATTCGCCGGCCAGTGCGATCGAAAGGAAGGCCGGCGAAGAGTGTTTCCTCATCCGTCTGGTCGCAGCGGATGATTCGATCGATCAGGCCGCAGTTCAGAGCACTCAGCAGCATTCGGGCGACAAAGGGATCGGTGCCAAACTGGTCGACCTTGAGATACTCAAGCGATTCAGGTCGAATCATGGGGATTTCCGATTCGCAGTTCCATGGGGCCAGTTTTTCAACAGGCAGTTACTGGGTTAACAGCGCGCTGCGAAAGGTAACAGGTGGCACGATTGGCTCCTACGTCACTGTTGTTGCAGAAACGCAGGCAGAACGCTGCGTCGGGCGAAAACCCATGGGCGAAGTTCGAAGTCGACTCGACAAAGGTCGGGCAATTTCTGATCATTCGAGCTTCACTGCTCAACTCTTCCCGCTGATTTTTCACACCGTCGCGATGGACTGGAAACTCGCCGTTATCGGACTCGTTGTCGCTGCCGCTCTGCTGAGCCTGTTTGGACTCTGGCGTGCGTTGTCGTGTGAAGCAGGCTGGCGAGCGTGGATCTGTTACCGGATTGCGATGGTTCACCGTTTTTTGTTTTCACGGTGTACTCAGGAAAATGCCTGCACGATTCCGGAAGACGGACCGGCGATCATCGTCGCCAACCATACAAGCCCGCTCGATCCGGTCGTATTGTGGACGAAGCACTTTGCCAGCTTCAGGAGACCACACCTGCGCGTGATTGGTTACATGATGGCGAAGGAGTATTACATTCGAAGCGGCCTGATTGGCTGGGTATGCCGAGCGATGGAAAGTATTCCTGTGGAGCGATCCGGCCGCGACATGGTGCCGATTCGAGATGCCCTGAGAAGACTGGGGGACGGCAAGCTGCTTGGACTGTTTCCGGAAGGACGAATCAACCTGAAGTCACCTGATGAGCAGCTGCTTCCCGGGGGCACAGGCATAGCGTGGCTCGCACTGAAATCCGGCGCACCCGTCATTCCGGTGTTCATTCGTAATTCGCCCAGATCGCCGTCAATGGTGCGAGCGTTCATGGTGCGAACTCGAACCTCGTTGTGTTACGGTCCGCCGATCGATCTGTCACGGTGGAAAGACGCAAAGGGGACTCACGACGAATTGGCGGAAGTGACCGATCACATCATGTCGCACATCGCAAACCTCGGCGGACTTCGGATAACACCGGTCCACGATTCCCGAAGCGGCGATGCCGCAACGCGGACAAAGTCGTGATCTCAGATGAGAGCCCTATCGGCTTTCTCTTGGCTGTCGGTCAGTCCATCCGACATTTCAATACGCGCGATTCGGATGTTGACCAGGCCTCGTGATCGCCTCACAATCGACCTGATCGACTCTATGCTGCGGACGTACGCAACGATTGGAGAACCGACGGCATGGCGGACCAAATTCCCGCACATATCATGGTGCCGTCCGAAGGCGAAATCGTCCTCTGCTGGGGACTGGATTCGCATGGCCAGCCCTTCTCCGCCGTCCCAGGTGCGAGAATTAACGGAGCGTGGAGACTGGCCGACCAGGTCATCATTCTTGGCATTGTCATTTCCTGGCAATATCCCAAAGGCAGAGACCGACCAGGTTTGAATCAGGACCCGGGCTCCACCCAAATGTCGTAACGGAATTGGCCAGAGTTGCTGCCCGACCAAAAAGATTGGAGGCCCGGAAATTGTGCTGTTGGGCGATTCAAATGGAGTCATGTGGTCAGATGTCGCGAACGATGTGGTTGTGGCCTGTCGATGGTCGACGGTCTCCGTTGAGCAATGCCTTCCGACGCTGACATTTCTCAACGAACACGCCCAGCAAACGCGGTTGGTCGAACAACCCCCCGGAACTGCAGCGCGTCGGTAGCGGAACTCACCAGAGTTCCCATCTCAACCATCCCGGATCACTCAAAATCCGCCTGGTCCTCAGGAAACGACTGACCAGTCCAACCATCGCAGAACCGGAATCTTCTGCACGACCGAGTTTGTTCTCCGCTTGCAAGTCTCCATTCTTCGATCATATTCTGCCGGTGTCGGCACAGGTGTCAGCACCTCCCTCGACCACAACCGCACTCAAGCGGGGCTGTAGCTCAATCGGTTAGAGCAGCGGACTCATAATCCGTTGGTTCTGGGTTCAAGTCCCAGCGGCCCCATTGCTTTTTTACTGGCTTTTGTGCGATTTCTGAGCGTGGGCACCCCCGGAATTTGCCTTGGGGCCACTTGGAGAGTCATCGCGTTTCCTCGAAGCGACCAGCGATAGCCAAACGCCTCGTCGGAGATCGTGCGCCGATGCCCATTGTGTCTGGGGCATCTCCCCGTGTCCTTCCGCATCTGCCGCCCAATTTCGCCAGCGGAGTTCTTCCGGGATGGGTGACCGATACTTTTTGACCGTGATTTCCCAGTTGAGGGCCATGGAAGGTTTTCGGTGCTCAGTTTTCGGTTTTCGGAAACAGCAGTTGAGGAGGAGGGTAATCTGATGATGCCGCGATTGTCGTGGGATGGGCATTTTTGCCCGTCGATTGCAGTCGGACAAGAATGTCCAACCTACACCGATTAGTCCTTGGGGACGAAGGCGAACTTGGTGTGGCGTTTGGCGACGGCGGAGTCGAACGTGGCGAATTCGCGGCAGCCGTGAGTGCGGCTCATGGCGATGAGAAGTTCATCAGAAAGATCAGCACCGCGACGGACCGCGGCCAATGAATGTCGAATTCGATCTTCGTCTTCGAACTGCAGATTGTGAACCTGCAGTAGTCGGGTGAATGCGTCGGCGATTTCATCACGCGACCAGTCGTAGAGGCTGGAGAGGACCCAGTCGGCTTCCACCAGGACGAGATCCGCAACAAAGAAGCTTGCCGACTTACGCATCAGCAATTTCATCGTGGCTCTGTACTGTGATTCGTCGTCTCGTGTCAAATACCGGATCAGGACATTCGTATCGAGTCCTATCATCACTTGGACTTTCTGAATCGCTTTGCGGCACCGGCTCGAACAGCCTCCTTCAATTGTTCCTCGGAAACAGGTTTTCGAGTTCGCTTTGTCGGAAACGTATCGGCCAAATCTTCGAACGTTGCCGACTTGGCGGTCAGGACAACGCGACCATCAGGTTCAATTTCATACATCAATAGAGAGGAGGGCTTGATCTGCAATGCCTCCACCACGGCCTTGGGGATCGTTGTCTGATTCTTTGCAGTGAGTTTGGATGTGATGCTCATGCAAGGATTTTACCCGCGAACAAGGAATTGAGCAATTGGCAAGGAATAGAAAAACGTTCCCGGATTACTTGACCAGCGAATACAGTGCAGACTCGAGTTCTCTGACAGCGGTCTGGTACTTGTCCGCATCCGTTGAGATCTCTTGCTCGGAAGCAATGGCCAGTACGATGGCCGCACATGCATCACAAAGTCGACCCTCTGCTTCGTTCTCTTTGCTGGACTTGTACATGATTGCCATGTCCCCCGACTGTCACGCACAAGTGACGGTCAGAGGCAATCCAGGAAATATCCGGAGCACACCGCAGCGGCTGGACGCGCAGTCACGCTGGCCGTAGATTTTCAAGTCCAGCCGATCTTCTATGCGGGCGGTTGAGACTTCAACGGATTGCAGAAGCGGACATGGATCGAGATGTTGCAGGAACTTTCGACAGGCCGGGAACTGGGCTTTGCCCCATTGCGCATTGCCGCGCGTTATGCAATCTTTGGCCTCCTGTGGATCTGGCTCAGTGATTCAGCGCTGAACTTTCTTGGCTTCGATCCAAACCGTGTGTTTCTGGCCGGTGCCGTCAAAGGGACCGCGTTTGTTGTTGTCACAGCCGGGCTTATCTACTGGCTGGTGCGACGGGAAGTGACTGCGGCTCACCGAGCCGAGAGTTTGCTGCGGGCGGTTGTTGAAGGAACGTCTGACGCGGTCTTCGTCAAAGACACGGAAGGACGCTATCTGCTGGTTAACCCCGCCGCAGCACAATTCTTCGGGAAGTCCGTTGCAGACATCCTTGGCCAGACCGATCGACAGCTGCTCGACGCCGCAACCGCTGCAGCACTTATTGAAACAGACAAGAAGATCATGGCCGAAAACCGCGCCGTGACATTGGACGAAATACTGCCTGCCGGCGGGTCCATTCGAACCTACCACGTCACCAAAGCTCCGTTTCGGGAAACGTCGGGACAGGTGTCCGGATTGATCGGAATTGCTCGCGACATTACCGAACGCCAAGCGACCAGTGACGCGCTGCGCAACAGTGCCGAACGCTACCGCGAACTTGCCAACGCTATTCCGCAAATCGTCTGGACGGCGGATCCGTCCGGCAGGCTGACACACATCAACGCAAACGGAATGGAATACCTCGGACTGCATGCAATCAGCCTGAAAGACTGGGCCTGGGAAAACGCCATTCACCCGGATGACCGTGCCCAGGCGGCTGAAACATGGACCATGATTGTTCGCGAACGCCGGCCTCGGGCGTTTGAAATGCGAATTCGCAACTCCGAAGGGCAGTATCGCTGGCATATCACTCGCCAGCGCCCAATTTTCGACCCGATGGGAAAACTGGTTTCGTGGGTGGGAACCAACACCGACATTGACGACCTCAAGCAGGCTGAAAACACTCTCCGGGAAACGGAAGCACGCCTGCGCGAAGCACAGCGATTCGCAAAACTCGGCAGCTGGAGCTGGGAACCTCAGACTGGCCGAGTCTGGTGGTCCGTTGCGGAATTCGAATTGTTCGGCGTGCGTCAGGACGACATCCAGCCAAGCTTTGAAGCGTTCCTTGCAATGCTGCACCCGGACGACCGCCCTACAGCGATTGCTCGTGTCAATGCAATGCTTGATGGAGCCGAAGAGTTCGCCGACGACCTGAGGGTGATTCGCCCGGACGGTACTGTTCTCTGGATCCACAGCCGCGGCAGAGCAAGTCGAGATTCTGCAGGTCGAATCGTTCTGGTCGAAGGGATCGATCAGGATGTCACACAGAAGATACTCTCCGAACAGAAGCTGCGTGCGGAACATGACCGCATTGAGAAACTGATGGAAGCAGTTCCAGTGGCCATCTGTTCCTTCCAGCTGACTCCGGACGGTCACATGTCGATTCCGTACGCGAGTCACCGGATTGAACCGCTCTATGGGTTCACACCGGAAAGCCTCGCCATCGACGCCAGTTCAATCTTCGGTCTGGTTCATCAGGAAGATGTGGAAAGAGTCCGCAAGAGCGTTCTGGCCTCGGCAGAATCCATGACAATCTGGCACGATGAGTATCGAGTCCACAGCCCGATCCTCGGCGACATTTGGGTCGAAGGATGTTCGGCTCCTGTTCGGCTGTCCGACGGGACCATTCTGTGGCATGGATACGTCACGGATGTGACGGCCCGCAGACAGATGGATGATGCCCTGCGTGCCAGTGAACGTCGCCTGCGTCTGGCTTTGGATGCCGCCGGCTCTGTCGCGTTTACATGGGACATCAGGACTGACTCCGTCAAACGTTATGTCAGTACGAAACACGAACACTCTTTTTCGTGGCAGGACGCAGCGACCCTGAAGGAGATTCGAACCAGCATTCATCCGGACGATCTGGATCGCTTTGATCGCCAGCTGGCCGAATGTCTTGCGACAGGCGATGACTATCGAAATGCGTACCGGCTGATTCGTGAGGATCAGTCCGTCATCAGCGTTGAAGAATATGGCTACATCGATCGTGCCGAAGACGGTACTCCTTTGAGCATGACCGGGATCTCTCTGGATGTGACAGAAAGAGAAGTCGCAGCGCAGGCCATTCGAGTCAGCGAAGCCAGGTATCGACAGCTTGTGGATTTGCTCCCCACGGCCATCTTCGTCTATGCACAGAACCAGATTCTGTACGGGAATCCAGCGTTCCTCCGGCTGATTGGCGCATCCAAACCTGAAGAACTGATGGGCCGAAGTCCCTTTGAGCTGGCTCGGCCGGAAGATCACGACGCCCTTCGTCGCAGCCATGACCTGCTGAACGCGGGGACCGAATCTGTCCCTGGCTTCGAAATGCGCATGGTGAGACAGGATGGTCGCCTGGTTCCGGTCTATTCGTTCGCTGCGCGGATCAGCGGCTACGGCGACTCCGCGACACTCGTCGCTGTAACGGACCTGACAGAACGTGAACGTGCTACGCAGCTGCTGCGTTCTGTACTCAGCAGTGTTGGTGATGCAATCTTGACGATCAATGAGCACGGAGTCATTGACTCGGCAAACCCGGCGGCGGCCAAACAGTTTGGCTATTCTGACGACGAACTTCTGGGCCTCAATGTCGCCGCACTGATGCCTGTAAAATACGCCCGGGAGCATTCTCAGGCACTGAGCAATTACCTGCGGACAGGAGAGGCAAAGGTCATTGGCATCGGACGTGAAGTCGAATGTGTTCGGCGAGATCAAACCCACTTCACCGCGGAACTGAGCATCTCGGAGTTTCTTATCGACGGCGAACGACGCTTTACGGGCGTTCTGCGTGACATCACTGAAAGACAACGCTTGCAGGCCCAGTTTATCCAGGCACAGAAGATGGAGGCTGTGGGACGACTCGCGGGTGGCGTGGCACACGATTTCAACAATCTGCTGACGATCATCTCCGGGTATTGCGACTTTCTGATGCTGTCGGAGCTTCCTTCAGGCGGCGGACAGCGCGAAGCCGTGGCGACGATCCGCGATGCCGGCGAACGAGCCGCCCGACTGACTCAGCAGCTTCTGGCCTTCAGCCGCAAAGCTGTCATTGAGCCGAAGCTGCTGGATCTGAATGAGCTTGTTGCGGATTCCGCGCGACTACTTCGGCGACTCATTGGTGAGGATATCCTTCTCGCTGTCGTGACCGCTCAAAAGCCGATTCGAATCAAGGCCGACCCCGGCCAGCTGGAACAGGTCATCATGAATCTTGTGGTCAACGCGCGAGATGCCATGCCGACGGGTGGTCGCCTGACAATTGAAACGTCCGTCGTGGAACAGAGTGATTCATTTCCCGGACCATGTGCTCAACTTTCCGTCAGTGATACCGGAACAGGAATCTCGGACGAAGTGAAAGCGCAGGTCTTTGAACCATTCTTCACGACCAAAGGTGTTGGCAAGGGAACAGGACTGGGACTGGCCGTTGTCCATGGCGTCATTACTCAGAACGGCGGCCAGGTCCTGATCGACAGCTCCGTCGGCGAAGGGAGTACGTTTCGCATTCTGCTACCACTGGTCCGGGAAACGGCAACAACCAGCGCCGCCGACTCGATTCGATTTGCGAATCGCGGGACTGAAACCATCCTGCTGGTCGAAGACGATGCCGCTGTGCGAAAGATCACACGCCTGTCCCTGGAAACTCAGGGATACCGAGTTCTTGAAGCGGACGGAGGAGCGAACGCGATCCGGATTGCGGAAACGTATCCCGACCACATTCATCTGATTGTCAGCGACGTGGTGATGCCGGAAATGGGAGGCCGTCAACTCTTGAATGCCGTCCGCCAGTATCGCCCTGGGCTGCGAGTCCTCTTCATCAGCGGCTACACGGACGACGCCGTCCTCCTCCACGGAGTCCTCGACGCCACCGACTCCTTCATGCCAAAACCATTCACACCACTCACCCTGGCCCGCAAAGTCCGAGAAGTCATCGACGCCCCGGCACAAACGCCCCCCGGCCGGCCTGGAACGACGTGACGACTAATCAGATGAACCCTGAAACGCGTTTTTGACGGTAGGTTGGAAACGGGACGGCCGAAGGATATGGCAAGACTTGTGTTTCTGCCGAACGGGTGGCAAACTGGTCACCAAAAAAGACAGCAGAAGACAATAGGTCGTATAGGTCTCATGCGACATATTTTGCCTGCTGAGATTTGCCTGCTGACAAAGGGCTTCGCCGATGACGTCCGGTTTTATCCCACCGCATGGCGGTTACCAGGATCTGTTGTCCTACCGGAAGTCGCTCATTGTCTACGACGCGACAGTGCAATTCTGCAAGCGGTTCCTGGATAAACGGGATCGCACGGTTGATCAGATGGTCCAGGCAGCTCGATCGGGCAAGCAAAACATCATCGAAGGCAGCATGGCTTCAGGAACTTCCAAAGAAATGGAAATCAAACTGATGAATGTTGCCCGTGCCAGCCTGGAAGAGTTGCTGGAAGATTACCGCGATTTTCTGCGAACAAATGATGGTGTGCTGTGGGACAAGAACAGTGAACAGGCGTTGTTCGTTCGCAAACTCGGCCGAAAAGAAGATGAGTCCTATGCGACCTACAGGACATATCTTGAATCTCGGCCAGGCGATGTTGTGGCCAACATTGTCATCTGCCTGATTCATCAGGCTAACTATCTCCTGGATCAACAGATCCGACAGTTGGAACACGCCTTTTTGAAGGAAGGTGGCCTGCGTGAACGGATGTCAAAGGCCAGGCGACAGGCCCGTGGAGATCTTTGATTGCTTATGTTGGTGTTGGGCGCGTGAGAGAATTCGCCAAAATCAAGCCCGTTGCCGTCGGTGATGATATCGATATTTGACTTTGCTGCGGCGGGCACGATTCTGCAGCATTTCCGTGGATTCGCAGTAGCTGGCGAATGCCCTTCAGGGTCGCTGGGCTTCAATGCTGCCCGATATCCGGTGGTATGGAAACAGCATAAGCGAACAGAGGTGGCGTTGGTGGAAAGTGTGCGACTGTGATGGTCTAATCTGGCCACTCGCTTCCATGTTGCCATCCCGGTCATACGTACCAGAAAATTATGGCCGCTGCTTCTCGACAACCATCAAGTTCCACCTGGGTGATCATTCAGAGAAACCCGAGTTCTGGCAGCGGTGCAGGGCGACGTCAGCTGATTGTGCTGTCGAAGGAACTGATGCGACTTGGTTACCGAGTTCGGATGTTTCGCAATCGCCCGTTGATGGATGAGTGGCTTCGGGACCGGTCGTCGAAGATCGCCATTCGCTGTCTGGTTGCCGCCGGAGGAGACGGAACCGTTGCGGACCTGTCCAACCGTCATCCGGGGATTCCCATTGCCATACTTCCGATGGGGACTGAGAACCTGCTGGCTCGGTACCTGGGCCTTCGTCGCGACGGGCTGCAGCTGGCCGGAGTGATCCATCAGAATGTCGTTCGAGTGCTTGATTCGGCGCTGGCGAATGGCCGACGGTTTCTGCTGATGCTGAGTTCCGGCGTGGATGCTGATGTCGTCGCGGCGCTGCATGGAAAGCGAACGGGAAACATCAGCCGATTGAATTACCTGATCCCGACAGTGCGGGCATTCTTTGGAAGTCGAGTTCGTGAGTTTGAAGTTTGTTCCGAAGATCAGGCCAACAGACTTCTTGGCACTCATGTGATCGTCACCAACATCCCACGCTATGGGTTTCAGCTTGAGTTCTCCCCGGACGCTGATCCATCAGACGGACTTCTGGACGTTCGAGTGTGTCACTGCAAAACTCGCTGGGGAATCGTGTGGCATGCCATTCGACTCAAGCTTGGTCTGCAGATTTCCGCCAGTGAGTTTTCCACGTTTCGAGCAGCGAGCGTTCGTTTGGTCGCAACATCAGGAGGCTCCGATCGAAGTCAGTGTGACGGAGATCCTGGACCTGATTTGCCGGTGCGAGTTCAGGTTGAACGTGGGACACTGCGGCTGCTTGTACCGAACAAATAGCCTGCCTGTTGACAAAGGGGAGGGCACGGCGGGAAAGGTTCCTGCCGAACCGCTGAAGGGGCGCAAGACAGCGGATTAGCACGGCTCAGGAGGCCTTCGCCCAGCCAAACGATGTTTCCAGCAGGCTGATTGCCCTGGCCAATGGGCGTGCGACCAACCGTGTCAGCGAATTCCGATTATTCACTTCGCTCCTTTGCATGTGTGATTTTCTCAGGGGTTTGGCCATTACGTCATTGACGACTTTGGACGGAATCTCGTAAAGTCTGGTCCATGTTCCAGAGCATCCACATCATCATTTCCATTTGCAGTGGCGGCATTATTGCCGTTCATGCCGTGATGTATGCCTGAGGAACATCAGTAGTAACGGCCAGCAACCCTCAGGAATTCCTGAGGGTTTTTTTGTTGGCAGTGACGTCTTGCCAGGAAGAGCACGAAGGTGCTCGCAGCACAGGTCAGAACAATGGCTCGGATCCAGCTCTACGACACAACTCTTCGTGACGGTTCTCAGGGGGAAGGCGTCAATTTCTCTCTCCAGGACAAGCTCATGATTACACGTCGCCTGGACGAGCTTGGCTTTGACTATATCGAGGGCGGTTACCCGCTTTCCAACCCGAAGGACGAGGAGTACTTTCAGCGGGTCGCCGAGATTCCGCTGAAGCGTGCAAAGGTCTGTGCGTTCGGGATGACTCGCCGCAAGGGCGTTACCGCGGCAGAAGACGTCGGCATGCAGGCACTGATTCAGTCTCGCGCGCCGGTGTGTACGATTGTGGGCAAGACCTGGGATCTGCACGTCACAGAAGTCCTTCGAGTTTCGCTGGAAGAAAATCTGGCGATGATTCACGACTCGGTCAGGTACGTGAAATCGCAGGGGCGGGAAGCCATCTATGACGCGGAGCATTGCTTTGATGGATGGAAAGCCAATCCCGAATACGCCCTGAAGACGCTCAAGACTGCGGCAGACGCGGGAGCGGACATGATCGTCATGTGCGACACGAACGGAGGCACTTTGCCGGAACAGATTGCACAGTTCGTTCGTGAACTGCGCACTCATGTTTCGGTTCCGGTTGGAATTCACTGTCACAACGACTGCGACCTGGCCGTTGCGAATTCCCTGGCGGCGATTGGCGCCGGGGCCATTCAGGTTCAGGGGACCATCAACGGGATAGGCGAGCGCTGCGGGAACGTGGATTTGATTTCTGTGGCCGCCAATCTGTCGCTAAAGCTCAATCACGACGTTCTGGTATCCGGTGGCATTCAGCGGCTGACAGAACTGTCCCGGTATGTCTATGAGCTGGCGAACATGAACTTTCGGTCGGGGCAGCCGTTTGTCGGTTCCAGCGCGTTTGCACATAAAGGAGGAATGCACGTTCATGCCGTGAACCGACTGGCTCGCAGTTATGAACACATCACGCCGGAAGCCGTTGGAAATGAGCGCCGAATTCTGGTGAGCGAGCTGTCCGGGCGATCCAACATCATTGCCAAAACGAACAAGTTCAACATCAGTGAGAACAACGAGGCGATGGTACGAATCCTGAATGCCGTCCAGGACCTGGAGAATGACGGTTACCAGTTCGAAGCTGCGGAAGCCTCCTTCGATCTGCTTGTGATGAAACAGACCGGTTTGTTTACTCCGTCGTTTTCTCTGGATCACTACCGAGTCAACGTGGAGAATCAGGCGCGGGAGCCGATGACGGAAGCCATCATCAAGCTCACCTGCGGAGCGACTCAGCAGCACGTTGTCGGGGAAGGCGACGGTCCCGTGAATGCGCTCGACAGTGCTCTTCGAAAGGCACTCACGCCCGTTTACGCCGGTCTTTCTGACATGGCTCTGATGGACTACAAGGTGCGAGTCATCAACAGTGCGGAAGGGACGGCCGCGCGAGTCCGCGTGGTGATTGAAAGTCGCGACCGAAATTCTGTGTGGAGCACCGTTGGGGTCAGCGAGAACATCATCGAGGCAAGCTGGATCGCGCTGGTCGATGCGTTTGAGTACAAGATTCACAAGGACCGAGGAATTGTCAGGGCGTGAGGGCCCGGAGCGATTGTGAGACTGATGAAGGGAACTCTGGCGAGTTCCACTACATGTTGGTGGATGAAAGGAACTCTGGCGAGTTCCACTACGTGTGATCGCGACGTGAATTCGATGCGGATTGGCTGGCTGCAGATATATGTCAGCTCCGGTGTTCATCACTTCCAGTGGCGCTGAACGATCGGAAGGATCTCTGCGTGCAGCACTCCGTTGGAAGCCAGAATGCTGCTCTTGTGCAAAGGCATCGGAGTTCCGCTGCAGGTTGTCACTGTGCCACCGGCTTCTTCAACCAGCAGCATTCCGGCGGCGTAGTCCCATGGTGACAGCTGATATTCAAAATAGGCGCCGTAGTAACCGCAGGCGACGTGAGCCAGATCGAGCGATGCGGTGCCGAAACGGCGAACTCCGTGAATCTGCTGTCTGAAGCAGTCACCGATGGCCGCGAGCGTTGCCTCCATCATGGCACCTCGGTCGTAATAGAATCCGATGCCAATCAGCGACTCACTCATCGTTGTCTGGCTGCCGACCTGAATGGTTTTGCCATTGTGAGTGGCACCGTGACCGCGTCGAGCCACGTACAGGTCATCTCGGATGGGATTCCAGATCACGCCGATCTGAGGTCTGCCGTGATGAAGGTACGCGATGGACACGGCGAAGTGCGGAATGTGGTGAGCAAAGTTGGTGGTGCCATCCAGCGGATCGACGACCCACAGGTGTTCAGCATCCACCGAGCCGGCGTTTTCCTCTTCACCCAGAATCGAGTGATCCGGAAACTCCTTGCGGATGATTTCGGCAATGCGTCGCTCCGCAGTGACGTCTGCATCGGTGACAAGATCCGCAACGCCCTTCGACCGGATCGCAGCGCCTTCGTGGTAAAAGCGTCGAAGAATCTCGCCTGCTTCCTGAGCAGCGCACTGGGCAACGTCGAAGGGAGTCAGCATACTGTGCTTTCCTTGGTTCCTGGTGATTCAGCCTTTCGGTTGAATTCGGACATGGCGGATAGTGTCGTCGAATCTCAGCGGAAATCCACCGGACATGATGCTTCGCCGAATTTTGATTTTTGGAGTGATTGTTGTGGCGCTGACCGTCTGGCTGCAGCGGAAGCTGATGTATCCCGCGATGCAGGCACCCAGTCTGGCTGTGAAGGATTTTCCGCAGCTCCAGCAGTTTTTTGCCGACGTCAGCGACGTGTCTCTGAAAACGGCGGATGATGTCACGATTCGCGGATGGATGCTGCAATCAAAGAATGAGCGCGCAGAATTTGTGTTTCTGCTGTTTCACGGAAACGGCGGGCATCGGGGACACCGAAGTTTCTGGTACGAAGTCATCCGCACCCTGGATGCCGATGTCCTGGCAATCGACTATCACGGCTACGGAGATTCCGGCGGACAGCCTTCCGAGAAGGCTCTGCAGAATGATGCACGGGCTGCATGGGATCATGTGATCAGCCTTGGTTATCGCCCCGATCAGATTCTTGTGGCGGGCGAATCTCTTGGCGGAGGTGTTGCTGTTCAGCTGGCGGCGGAGAAATGCAAAGCCGGCCAGCCGCCTCACTCGCTGATTCTGCTGGCCACGTTTGATTCGATGTTGAACGCGGCCTGCTATCACTTCCCATGGCTGCCGGTCCGCTGGGTGTTGCTGGACCGCTATCATTCGGACAGAGTCATCGATCAGGTGACGTGTCCTGTTCTTCAGTTCCATGGCGATCAGGATGACATCGTTCCTCTGACTCTGGCGAAGTCGCTTCACCAGGCGACACCCGAGAAGTCTGAATCCGGTCGAGCCAGGTACTTTCGAATCTTCTCCGGAGGTGGCCACAACAATCTGCTGAGAGACTTTGCTCGCGACATCCGGGATGACATCGCTGAACGGCTCAACTTGCCCCGAAGGTACTCGGCGGAGGAGTCCCGTTCAGACTCGGCAAAATAACGAAGCGGGGCATCTGAGGCTGCTGGCTCGCCTGAACAGGTTTTCTCCGTTTTCCCCTGCGTTCTTCGAGTTTCTCCGTGATGAATTCTGATTCCGCTCTCCAGGAGAATGGAATTTTGCTGGTGAACTTCACGCTGTGCGACGGCGTCTTGTGAATTGTGTCTGTTCCCCCTAGAACACGGACACGAATTCGGTCGCTGAATCCAGCCGGAACAGGTCAGGAGCATGCCTCGAAGCAGTGCGAGTCGAATTCCCAGGACTTGTCAGGTTCCTTCGAACCGAACGCGAGTCAGTCCATCCCATCTGAATCTTTCTTGTCAAAGCCCGTCACCGTGTATCGAGTCTTGATTACAGACAGTTTGTCAAAAGCCGGTCTCCGAATCCTGGAACAGACCGAAGGGATCGAAGTTGTATCGAAGAGCGGGCTCACGCCGGCTCAGGTTCGCGAAGAGCTGAAGTCTGCGGACGCGATCATTATTCGCAGTGGCACCACGCTGACTCAGGAAATCCTGGAAGGTCAGGAACGGCTGAAGTGCATTGCGCGAGCCGGGGTGGGTGTTGACAACATCAATCTGGACGCTGCGACTCGCGCGGGTGTCCTCGTGATGAATACTCCCAGCGGCAACACGATCAGCACCGCGGAACACACCTTTGCGATGATGCTGGCACTGTCTCGCAACATCGGTCCGGCGCATGCCAGCATGAAGGCAGGGAAGTGGGATCGCAAGTCTTTCCAGGGAACTCAGCTGGCCGGCAAGACTCTGGCCGTGATCGGTCTTGGCCGAATTGGACTCAGTGTGGCTCGCCGTGCTGTGGCCTTCGAAATGAACGTGCTGGGTTATGACCCTCTGATCTCAGAAGAGAAGTGCAAAGAGTACGGCATTCAGCTGTTCCGCGAGGTCGATGAGATTGTCAAAAAGTGTGATTACATTTCTGTTCATACTCCGCTGACCGATGAGACTCGCGGGATCATCAACGCTGCTCGCATCGCGACGATGAAGAAGGGTGTTCGCATCGTCAACTGTGCTCGCGGTGGCATTGTCGACGAGAAAGACCTTGCTGACGCGATTGAATCCGGTCACGTCGCCGGCGCGGCACTGGACGTGTTTGTCGACGAACCACCAAAGGATCGACGACTTGTGGATCTGCCTCAGGTCCTGGCAACGCCGCATCTGGGGGCGTCTACGGATGAAGCTCAGGAAATGGTGGCGATTGAAGCGGCCGAACTCGTGGTGGCCTATCTGAAGCGAAACGAGATCCGATGTGCCGTCAACATGGCGCCGATTTCTGCTGCGGAGATGGGCGAACTGAAGCACTATCTGAACCTGAGCTATCGACTTGGTCTGCTGGCGGCTCAGATGACCAAAGGCCAGGGGCTGAAGAGTGCGGAAGTGATCTATCGAGGCGAAGCGGCCGGCAAGAAGACTCGCATTCTGACCAACGCGTTTACCGCGGGACTGCTGGAAGCCGCGCTGGATGAGTCGGTCAATGTGATCAATGCCACGTCGGTCGCACAGACTCGCGGGATTCATATCCGTGAATCGGCCAGCGGAGACTGTGAGAACTTTTCTTCCATGGTTTCCGTCTGCGTTCAGACCGATCAGGGCCGCTTTGAAGCGTCCGGCACGATTTTCGGAAATCAGTTCCTGCGACTTGTCAGGCTAAATGAATTCCACTTCGAAGCGTATCTGGACGGGCTGCTGCTGATCTATCGCCATCGTGACGTTCCGGGACTGATTGGTTTCATCGGAACGATCACCGGTGAGCATCAGGTCAACATCGCTCAGATGGCTCTGGGACGCAGGCAGGATCGTCCCGGCGGCGCTTCTGTCGCTGTGCTGAACCTGGACAGCGATCCGCCGGCAGAAGCGATTCAGAAGATTCGACAGCATCCGGAAGTGACAGGCGTCGACATCGTTCGTCTGCCGCCAGCCGGTGCGGCCTTGCCGTGGCTGACTTCCAACTGACTGGCCGCGCAGGCAGATTCCCGGAATCGAATGATGAACAGAACAAAGCCCGGCTATAATCTGGCCGGGCTTTTTTGTTGCTCAAACGTCGCTGAAACGGTGAACTCATGAAACCCGACGACAAGTTGTGTTACTGTTTTCACGTCACGCAGCGCAAGGTGCAGAACTTTATCCGACTGCACCAGCCTCGAGTTCCCAGCGAGATCAGTGAATGCGGCGGTGCGGGGACTGGATGTGGCTGGTGTGTACCGTTTCTCCGCAAGCTGTTTGATGCGGCAAAGGCGAATGAAACGGCGACGATCGAGATTGATGCGGATTTCTACGAACGCGAACGAGCGGAATACGTGCGAGCAGGAAAAGGCAAACCTCCGCAGGGTCGTGAATCCTGAACTGGCAAAGAGACGTCTCTGAAGACTGGTGAACCATGGGCGATCGAGTTGTGCTGGCGATGAGCGGGGGAGTCGACAGTTCCGCCGCGGCCGTACTGCTTCATGAGCAGGGCTATCAGGTCATCGGACTGTTCATGCGGTCCGGAGAATCGGATAACGCCTGTGCGGTCCCGTCGACGGGACTTCTGCCAGTGGCTTCCGCATCGCACCGTCAGGGTTGCTGCAGCTCTGCCGATGCCGCGGATGCTCGCCGAGTCGCCGACCGCCTGGGCATTCCATTTCATTCGCTGAACTTTCAGGAAGAGTTTCGGAAGATCAAGGACTACTTCGCTGACGAATACCTTGCTGGCCGAACGCCCAATCCGTGTGTTCAGTGCAACAACTGGCTGAAGTTCGGAAAGCTGTGGGAGTTTGCACGCCAGGTTGGAGCGTCGTACATCGCCACCGGACACTATGCTCGGATTCAGAAAGCGGACACCTCGCCGACTGATGACTGGGGACTGTACCGAGGCGATGACGACAACAAGGATCAGTCGTACGTGCTGTTTGGAATCCGTCGCGAACTTCTGCCCAACATCCTGTTGCCGATCGGAACGTTTGAGAAGCCTGCGATTCGCGAGCTGGCTCGTCAGTCCGGACTGCGCGTGGCCGACAAGAAGGACAGCTACGAAATCTGTTTTGTCCCCGACCAGGACTACGCCGGATTTCTTCGCCGATACCGGCAGCATGAAAGTACAGCGGGAGACTTCGTCGATACCGAAGGTCGGGTGCTTGGTCAGCATGAGGGCTATGAGCACTTTACGATTGGTCAGAGAAAAGGACTGGGGATCGCCTTCGGAGAACCTCGATTCGTTGTTCGTATTGAACCGGAAACTCGTCGCGTCGTTCTTGGATTGAGAGACGATCTGGCTTGCAGTGCGATTCATGTGTCGGGGATCAACTGGCTTGCCGATGTGGCGAGTGATGAAATGGTGTGCGAAGTGAAGGTTCGCTATCGCCAGCAGTCGGAACCGTGTCGAGTCGTTAAAGGACCGGATGCGACCGCCACTGTTTTCACGGACAGCCCCGTCTTCGGAGTTGCACCTGGCCAGGCGGCTGTGTTCTACCACGGCAACCGAGTGCTTGGTGGCGGATGGATCCAGTCGGCAGGTTAGAAACGATTCCTGGAGCGTCTGGCTGGTTGACGCAGACAAACAACGCACACAAGAGCTGTTGCGGCAACGCCTGAGGACAGGTGTTTTGCCCTGAGTTTCTCGTTCCAATCGTGGACGACTGCTGTGAATTTCCATACGTTACCGGCATGCCGCCTGTGCATGGCGGTGATGAACGTAGTTTGCAAAATTTCTCTGATGGTGAGTGTTGCTCAATGGCAAATCAGCAGTTGTCCCACGTGGTCTTTTTCACTCTGAAAACTCCAACGCCGGAGAATATTCAGGCGATGGTGGCTGCTTGCCACAAGTACCTGAAGAATCATCCGGGTGTTGTCGCATTCTTCGCGGGTACTCTGGCCGCCGAATATGCTCGTCCGGTCAATGATCGAGCGTTCCATGTGTGTCTGAACGTCGTCTTCGATTCTCGTGCATCTCACGATATTTATCAGACGGCTCCGGACCATATCAAATTCATCGAAGAGAACCGGGACGGCTGGGCTCAGGTTCGCGTGTTCGACGCGGACGTCACAAGCTGATTCGTGTTGAACCGGAGCTGACTTCAGGTCATGGCATTTCGCTTCGACACTGCCGAAGATCTGGAAACGCCTCTTCGAGAACTCGCGGAGTGCGAGCGTCCGTTTCTCATCGGTGTCCGGCATCATTCTGCAGCACTCGCACGAGTCCTGCCTGAGCTGCTGGATCGCTTTAAACCGGAGGTTGTTCTGATTGAACTTCCTCCGGAGTTTTCATCGTGGCTTGAATGGCTTGCCCATCCCGATACGAAGGCACCCGTTGCTCTTTCCGCATGCCTGAACGACGGCCAGCAGATCTCGTTTCTGCCCTTCGCGGACTTTTCGCCCGAGCTTGCAGCCATTCGCTGGGCCGCTCATCACAAGGTGCCGGTTGCCGCCATCGACAGTCCGCTGGCTTCACGAGAATCGAGGTCTTCGAACACCGGACCGCCTCGAGGAATTCTGGCCACGATGATGCGTCGGCTGGAATGTCGCGACAGCGGTGAACTTTGGGAACGCCTGGTGGAATCCCCCGCCTTTGGATGTTCTGCAGAGAGTCTTCGCAGAGCATCGCTGATGTTTGGGTGGGCGATACGCTGCAATGACGATGAGCCCTCAGAGTACGATCGTGCCAGAGAACTCTGGATGAGAACTCAGATTGCGTCGCACGCAGGGAAGCGAATGGCGGCCGTCGTCGGTGCGTATCACGCTGCGGCTTTGCTTCCAGTTCCTCGATTGTGGACGGAGCCATCACGCAGCGCGAAGGCGGTGAACGGAACGAAACAAACCGGGTCGAACAGTCCGAGTGACGTTGTGACCGCCATGATTCCGTATTCGTTCGCACAGCTCGATGAAAGGTCGGGCTATCCGGCTGGCATCCGAGATCCTCAATGGCAGCAGGACATGCTGGAAGCCAATTCCTGCGAAGACGCTGACCGCGCGATCGCGACCCTGATCGTTTCCGTGTGCCGTGAGTTGCGAAGCATGGGGCATCCCATGAATGCCGCTGATGGTCAGGAAGTTCTCCGACTTGCACGTGATCTTGCGGCTCTGCGAGGGCTTCGAAGTGCAGGGCGGGGCGAGCTGATCGAAGCCATCCAGACGGGGCTGACTCGAGGCCAGCTGTATGGGCTTGGCCAGGCCGTGGCATCAGCCATGCAGAAGGTCTTGATTGGTCATCGGACCGGCGCGGTTCCGGATTCGCTTCCTCGGTGCGGCCTGGCACCTCATCTGGAAAGTCAGCTGAAGGCACTGAGACTGCCTGGACCTGAGTCGTTTGGGCAGGAACGCCGCCGACTTCGACTGGACCCGCTGCGAAACGCAACGGACAGAGCGCGGATGGTGATGTTTGAACGAATGGGACTGTGTCAGATTCCCTATGCGAAGCGAGCCGAAGATGGTTCCACCGGAGATCGCGAAAGCCTGACGTCCGTCTGGGATGTGAAATGGGAACACGCGACCGCTGCAATGATAGCGCTGACCGGGCTGCGAGGAGCGACGCTGGAACAGGCGGCGGAAGGGTTGCTGCGAAGCCGCGGTCTCAATAAGCCACAGTCAGAATGGACGAACAGTGAATTCCTTGCCATTCAGCTGGCGGCGGAGTGTGGGTTCCAGGAGCTGGTTCGAGTGGGCGTGGAATGGTTGCTCCGCGACTTTGCTGGGATTGCGTCGCTCGACCAGCTCGTCCTTGGAATGCAGTTCCTTGACCGTATCACCAATGGTCACATAGCTGCCCTTCCGCGGGTGACGGATGACTTTCATGCGGACTTTTGTTCTGCGTTTGTCCCTGAACCGCACTGGAATGCACGGTCGTTGCTTCAGGCAACGATTTCCCGAGCCAGTGGTCTCATCGGTTCCGACCAGGAGAGTGATGCGCTGGCTCTGGCGGAGCTTGTGAACTGGTTTGAACAGCAGGAATGGGCAAAGGATTCGTCTGCTGATCCTCAACATGCCGTCGACGTTGTTCAGCTTCAGAGAGACGAACGATCTGCGGCCGAAAGCGATGGGGCGCTGAGTTCGATTGACCCGCAACTGATTCCTATCGCTGCGGGACGGCTATTGTTTCATCTTCGTAAGTTTGCTGCGAAGGGCGCATCGTTGATGCAGGGCAGTGCGACTGGCTGCCGATTGCTGATGGCTGATCTGTCAGGCGATGAGTTGGCGGCAACGCTGAGTTCGTGGATTGATCTGGCGACTGATGCCGATCTGCGCCGAATCCTGATGAAGCGACTGCGCGGACTTTTGATTGTCATTCAGCCGCGGCTGCTGTCTGATGATGGTTTGCTGAGCGGCCTGGAGTCGCGGCTGGAAGTGATGAGTGATGCGGAGTTCTTCGAACGGCTTCCTTCGTTGCGTGGCGGTTTCGATGTGCTCAGCCCTTCTCTTCGCAAGCAGTTGCTGCGCGAGATTGACGTACGACTGGGCGCTGGTTCGGGATCACAGTCGGATCTTCGGACGACGCCGGCCCGGAGTCTGGACCCTCTTGTGCTGAAAGTGCTGTTCGAAGCGGACAGCAAAGCGTGGGAAGAGGTCTGCTCACTTCTGCCGGAGATTTCTGCAGGTCGGGACACGGACAGTCTGGCACTTGCAGAGTCCGCTAGTTCCAGGAGCTCGACGGCGACGGCAGATGACCTGCATGTTCATCCGCATGAAGTGTCCGTGGCGAACCGCTGGCGACTGATTCTCGGTGTCAAAGATGACTCGCTTTGTCCTCCTGCACAGCGAGCCGCCAGGGCACTCGATGAGCTTTACGGACAGGGGCGTGGCGAAGGATCACGCCGCAGTCTGGGAGGAGTTCCGGGCAGCGGCGGCGGCGATGAATCACCCTGGCCGAATACTCGCCTCTGGGCCGAAGAGCTGGAAGAACTCTTCGGGGACCGCGTTCGTGAAGAGGTGCTCGGTTCTGCCGTTGAACGAGGACGGACGGCGGCTCTGGCTGAGATTCGCGAGGAGTCAGTTCGGCCCTCGGTTGAGTTGCTTCAGACCGTTCTTTCAATGCGAGGAAGCTTGCCGGAGCAGCAGACGGAGAAGCTCCGCCGGATCGCACGTCGAATCACGGATGAGCTCGCGAAGGAACTGACCACTCGACTTTCCACCGCCCTGATGGGACTGTCGACACCAAGACCCACGCGCCGTCCCAACCGACGTCTCGATCTTCGGCGCACGGTCACAGCGAATCTTCGAACGGCTCGGACAAATCAGGACGGTCAGATTCAGCTGGTCCCGGATCAGCTCTACTTTCGTTCCCCTTCACGACGAACCATGGACTGGCATGTGATCTTCGTCGTGGACGTCTCCGGATCAATGGAGCCGTCCGTGATCTACAGCGCACTGACGGCGGCGATTTTTTCGGCACTGCCCGCGCTGAGTGTTTCGTTTCTGGCGTTCAGCACAGAGGTGATTGATTTCACGGACCATGTCGAAGATCCGCTCGCGATGCTGATGGAAGTGCAGGTCGGGGGTGGCACGATGATCTCGCTTGGACTTGCAGCGGCTCGCGAACGACTGAAAGTTCCTTCCCGAACGATTGTGCTGCTGGTCACCGACTTTGAAGAAGGCTTTTCGGTCGCTTCACTGATCACCGAAGTTCAGGCACTCGTCGATACCGGAGCAAAGGTCCTTGGGCTCGCCGCGCTGTCCGATGACGGAAAGCCTCGCTACCACACTGGCATCGCCGCACAGGTGGCAGGATGCGGCATGCCGGTCGCAGCTCTGAGCCCTCTTGAACTGGCTCGCTGGGTAGGAGATCAGATTCGATGAATCAGAACTCTCGCCCGTCCGTGGATCCACTGGTCCTTTCCTCAATGCTCACCGCTGCGCCGGAGCGATTACAGAAACGGCTCGACCGCGAACCGACTGCTGCAGAGAGCTGGGAGTGGAGTCAGAGCGATGGTCGATGGCAAATTCGGGCGGGTGAAGAAACGGTCGAGGTCCTGGCGAGCCTCGTCACGGAAGTGAGTCACGTTCGGTGCTCGTGTTTACTTTCCCCGCGGTGTTTTCACGTGCTGGCCGTGCTGAATGTTTGCGGACTTGCTGAAGCGACCTCGCTGGCTGATGACGACAAAGACGGTGAAGCGTCATTCAGCGGCCCCTCCCTTGTTCAAGAGGCGCCTGGTAAGAGTGAGAATTCTGGCGGAACGTCTCCAGAGCCATTGGAGACATTGCTGAAGAGCGCTGTTCAGGCCGCACGTCAGATGGAGGAGTGTGTCGCGCGGATTCTTGCCACGGGACTTCGATCGTGCGGTGCAGTGCAGCAGTCACAGCTTCTGCGAGCGATTCATGAATGTCGTTCCGAGGGGCTCCATCGCCTTGCAGCGGCTGGGCTTCGGTTGATGACCGACATTCGAATGCTGCGAGACCATAACGATGATTTTCGATCTGAGACTGCCGTTGAAGATTTTCGCGAAGTGCTGGAAACCAGTCGCAACATAGTGCGAACAGAACAAACGCCCGTTCGATGGATCGGCGTTGCTCGAAGGCAGTTTGAACCGATCGAAAGTCAGAAGCTGCACGCTTTGTTTTGCGAACCCATCGTGACTCGCAGTGGCTACGCGGGCGTTGTGACCTGGCTGATCGCGGACGACGGATGGATCGGCAGCGTCAGCGATGTTCAGCCTGGCAATGCGTCTCGAATTCCGCAGGCATGGCAAAGCGGTGTGACTCTGGCGGGGCTGAGTCTTTCTCATCGGGCATTGAGTCAGAAATGTCTACTGCTCTCCAAAGGAACTCGTTCCGCCGATGGACGACTTGGCGGCGGTGAATCAGCTCGTGCGGTTGCCGTTGATGGACAGGGCTGGAATGCGGCTCCTGTGGCTGCGAAGTTTCAGATGTCACTCGCCGAGCAGATCCGACGAGCCTTCGACGAATCGGACAAGCCGGATTTTCTGAAACCCGCAGGCAGCGATCTTCTGTTTTTCGAAGCGATCGTTCTGGGCTATCACGAACATGAGTTGATCGTCGCCCTGTCAGATTCTGACGTGATGTTGAGTCTGACATCCGCGCTCGAAGATGACGCGCTGTGTTATCGCGACAGCCTGTCGACTCTTGCCTGTGCACCAGGTCTGAAGATTCGATGCATCGGGCGAATTGAGCGAGCCGCTGCGGGACGCATTCAATTGTTGGCGTGCAGTTCTGCGAACGCGGTCGAAGAACAGAACACGGACGCGTCGGATGAAACGGCACCGCGGCCGAGGCTGCTTCTTTCAGACGGGGAAACGCAACGATCGGTTGGCCTCCAGAGGATTGAGAAGACACAGCTGTCGTCCTGCGAAAAGTGGCCGGTGCGGCCCCCGGTCGTTCCACGGATGAGTACGGCTGCATCCTCTGATGAATCTCTGGAGCGCTGGCTGCGAGCCGTTGCCACTGGTGGCCGCCATGCAATTCCGCAGACTCTTGCCAGTTCCGCCGCGCGCGATGTGAACAGATTGCGAAGCCAGTCACGATCCGGCGCTGCGACTTTGCTGAGTTCTCTCACCAGTGCCACGATGGCAACAACAACGGACATCCGGGGTGTTCGAGCGGCTGACGTGCCGGGACGCCTGGCTGTTCGCTGGCTGGCTGCGGCGATTTGTTCCCGCGCAACGTTGCGGGAACTTCAGATCCACGACTGGATGGTCATCGTCAACGCGATCGAATAGCAGACACCGTTCCCGTCTGTCTATACTCTCAGTGCGCTGTTTGATGCACCATGACCGCGACGGCCAGGATCTGATTCTTAACAACCGAGTACCTTCATCATGTCTGACGCCTCGGCGCGTTTCATGACCACGCAATGGAGTCTTGTGCTGACGGCCGGTCAGCAGGGAGCTCCGGAAGCAGCAGACGCACTGGCGGCGCTTTGCCAGTCGTACTGGCACCCGTTGTATGTGTATGCTAGGCGAAGGGGAAAATCGGCCGAAGACGCTTCCGACCTGACTCAGAGTTTCTTTGCCGCAGTGATTGAGAAGTCTTTCCTTGAGTCGGCGGATCCTGATCGCGGTCGATTTCGCACGTTCCTGCTGACACTGTTCCAGAGATTTCTGGCTCAGGAACACCGGCGCGAGCAGACTCAGAAACAGGGCGGTCATCTGAAGAAACTGTCCTTCAATTTTGAAGCATCAGAAGAGCTGTGTCTGCAGAGCAGCGGAGACCTGGCTCCGGAAACGGCGTTCGAAAAAGAATGGGCGCTGACGCTGCTGGGACATGTGATGGACCGCCTGGCAGATGACTACGGACAGCGCGGGAAGTCTGAGTTCTTTCAGAAGTGTCGCCCGTGGCTGAACGGCAGCGTCGATGGTGCGAGTGAATCAAAACTGGCGAAGGAGCTGGGAATGACCGAAGGAGCACTTCGCGTTGCGATCCATCGATTGAGAGAGCGATTCCGGGAACTGCTGCGAGCCGAGATTGCCGAGACAATCGGCCCTGAGACAACCGTCGACGAGGAATTGGCTCACCTCCGCCAGGCGCTGATGAGCTGAAATGGCCGAGACGTAGGGGAACTCGCCAGAGTTCCGGTCATCGGCAGTGCTTCTATCGGCAAGAGTCATGGGATCTCTGGCGAGATCCACTACGAAGGGTGGGGGCGCGGACGGACGAATTCCGAAATCGCGCACGAAAAATCTCCGGAATCCCTGTAACAACGGTCTGAAAACGGCAAAAAGACTGTCAACACGATCTCCTGAATCCAGCCAGACGGCGTTTATCAGAGTCTCAAAACAGATGAACACCAATTGCCCTCAATGCAAGCAGCTCATTCCCGCAAACGCTCCGGGCGGACTGTGTCCTCATTGCCTGCTGAGAAACAGCGCCAATGGTCCAGGTAACGGCAGTCTTCTTAACGGTGCCTTTGCGGTGACAACGCCACAGTCCGCGGCTCCTGTGAGCCCCGCCGTGGCGGAGCTGGTGCAGTTGTTTCCGCACCTGGAAATCATGGACCTGATTGGTCATGGCGGAATGGGTGCGGTCTACAAGGCTCGACAGAGAAAACTGGACCGAATGATTGCCGTGAAGATCATTCGCCCTGACGCTACCGCAGACCCGGCGTTTGCGGAGCGATTCGCCAGAGAAGCGCGAACGCTGGCTCGGCTGAGCCATCCGAACATTGTAGGTATTCACGACTTTGGAGAGGTCGATGCGAGACCGGATGAACGGGAGCCGGCGAGACGGAGTACTCTTTATTACTTCATGATGGAGTATGTGGACGGAGCGAATTTGCGACAGGTGATGCACTCGGGTCGGATTTCCCCGGAGCTTGCCGTGTCGATGATCAGTCAGATCTGCGACGCGCTGCAGTACGCTCATGGCGAAGGCATCGTTCACCGGGACATCAAGCCGGAGAACATCCTGATCGACTCACGAGGTCGAGTGAAGATCGCCGACTTCGGGCTTGCAAAACTGGTGACTCGATCCGGAGACGACTGGACTCTGACCGGGACTCATCAGGTCATGGGCACTCCGAGGTATATGGCTCCTGAGCAGATGGAAGGCAGCCGCAACGTCGATCAGCGAGCCGACATTTACTCGCTGGGAGTGATCTTTTATGAGATGCTGACTGGCACCATTCCGGTTGGTCACTTTGACCCGCCGTCCAGAAAGTCGGGTGTGCATCCGGGACTGGATGAGATCGTCCTGCGAGCGATGTCATCGGATCCACAGCGTCGCTTTCAGTCCGCAACCGAACTGAGAGTTGCTGTCGAGAAGCTTGATCCCGCTGTCCTGCATCAGGCTCTGGTTCCAGTTCCTGAGCAACATTCACAGACGGGCCTTTCCACGATCATTGATCGAGAGATCGCTGGTACGTGGAGGATGATGATGGGGCACGAAGAAACTGGTCCTGCGAACACAGTGCCTCGCGAAAGAACTCGGCCGTTTCTACTGATCCTCATTTTGTTCACAGCGGCCGCCGCGACAGCCAGCCTCCCGTGGATCTCGGGAATTCCCCGCGCCATCAATGCCCCGCAAAGTCTCCGCGGAGGCGACATTGCTTCCGGAATCGGCGCGACAGCGATCATGGGACTGTGCGCTTTGGTTTGGATCATTCTGTCAGCGAGCGCACGAAGAAACGCCTTCGCCACGGGCATTCTGACATTTCTTTCGATCTGTTCGCTGCTGATGACGATTCTCTCCTGGCAGGAAGTCCAGTCGGAGTTTTCGATGATGGAGCCTCTGGTGGGTTTCCACATTGCGATCGTCCTATCTGCAACGGTCTCGGCTCTGCTGGCAGCGTCGTTTCGCCAGAGTCTGATGGCGTGGATCAAGGAACGCCAGGAAACGGATCTCTCCGATTTTGCTCGAGTGCCAGCCCGGGATGCAGAGTCTGGACATTTGCCGGACGTCTGCATGGCCTGCGGATGCGCGGCCCATGATCGGGTGAAAAGAACGATTGACTATCAGCCCAAATGGGCCGAGTCGATGATGATTCTGGGCTTCATTCTGGGAGGAATTCCCGGCGTCATTATCGCCGTCATGACTCAGAAGCAGTCGCACGTAGCCCTGCCGTTTTGCCCGAAGCACAAATCGCACCTGAGTCATCTGGTGAAGGTGGCCAGCATTGGCTGGCTGCTGCCTGTATTGACGGGCGGAGTTGGCTTTCTGGTCGGCTACCTTCCGACTCACAGGCTGCCACCACTCCAACCGCTTGCGATCATGGGGCTTGTGCTTGGCATTGTTTCCGGACTTGTCACTTATGTCGTCTCGCTGATCTGGCTGACAATGAACCGAGTCAAAATTGAACAGCATGCGGAACATGAAGTGATCTTCAGCCGCGTTGCTCCAAAGTTCGCCCGGGCCGTGCGAGAGATGACTGCCAGAGGATAGCCAGTGTGTGATTTCGCGAATCAGCCGATCTACTTTCGGCTTCGACGGAACGGAATCGCACAGCCTCGGGCTGGAACTTCTTTGACCTCGGGAAGTTCCCCCTTGAGAGCGGCCTCGACCGCCAGTTCCAGATACTGCAGTTTGACCTGAGCCGCATCCGTCTTGTCGTCCATTGCTCCCATGTAGACGACCTTTCGCTCGCGGTTCAGTACAAAGAACTCGGGAGTGAAACTGGCGCCGTAGGAATCGGCCACCTGCTGAGTCTCGTCGATCACGTACGGGAATGCGAAGCTTTTGGATGTGGCACGATCCTTCATCTTCTCCAGCGTTTCGCTCGGCTTTTTGTTGGCGTTGATTGCGATGAATGCGACACCGTCTTTGTGTTCGGCATACTTCTTCTGAAAGGCGATGATGCGATCTTCGTAGTCGACGGAATACGGGCAGGAATTGCACGTGAAGCAAATCACGACGACGGCCTTCCCGGAAAAGTCGCCGAGGCCGTAGGAGCGGTCATCCGTTCCTTTCAGGTCCTTCCAGTCGGGGGCTGCATCGCCAATTTTGATTTTGGAATTCTGAGCCAGGACAGTGTTGGACCAGAGGTTCCAGCAGATCACGGCTGCCATCAGTTGTACGCAGGTGACAAGCTTGGTTGTCATGTGTCGGAATCCTCAGGAGCATTGAAATCGGGGAACAGCCAGACCGGGATTTTTGAGCCGGACGAATGAAGCAGCAAGAGGGCAAAACCGGACTTGAGCGAAATCCGGAAAAACGATAACCCCGAATCTGTTCGACGGTCCTTTGAACATCTGTTACCGGCAGGAATCGCTGGTGGCAACCTGGGAAAGGGATCAGCCGGAATTGTCGGAAAACTCTGTGAAAACAGCGGTTTTTGACAAGGTGTTGGGTATGGGGTTGAGCGATCGATGCAGCCGCGTCCGTGGGATGCGGAAGGTCGATGCAAAACTCCTGCAGGTCGACTTCGGCAGATTTTGCCGAATCGGAATCATGGCCGCAATTCCTGCCGAAAGAGGCTGCGGGCGTGACTTCTGCTTGCGGTTTTTTCGGGACTTGATTTCCTGAAGGAACTGGTCTGCCGCCCGGACACTTTTCGGACGCGGGCAGACTTACTTTGAAGATGATGTGTCGGTGCCTTCTCGGAGGTTCGTCATGAAGAACATAAAGCAAATGGCTCTGGTTGTGGCAGCATTGCTGGGTGTGACGCAGTCAGCACTCGGGCAAATCCGTGAGTTTCCGTATGAAGCGAAAGTTGTTGTCCAGGAAGCGCTGGTGCGATCTGGCGGCGGCGATGCTTTCTATCCGACTCAGCGTATTCCCAAAGACACGGTGGTCAACGTGTACCGCCACGATCCAGGTGGCTGGTATGTGATTGATCCGCCGGAAGGAAGCTTCAGCTGGATTCCGGAACGATTTGTGGAGCGGCTGAGCGAGAATGAGGGCGAAGTGCGCGAGGATAACGTCATCGCGTTTGTTGGAAGCGAGTTCGGGGACGAATCGTCCGTCTTTCAGCGACGCATGAAGAAGGGCGAGCGGGTCACGATTCTCGGACAGAAAGAAATCGATACGACCAGTGGTCTTCAGTCGATGCTGAAAGTGAAACCTCCGGTGCGCGAGCGTCGGTGGATTCCAGGAGCCGCGCTGGTTCCGGTCGATGCCATCAAGCGACAGCAGCAGAACAATGACCCGTATGCGGTCCCCGGTAATGCTCGACGCCCTGACGGAGCACTTGTGACTCCTGAACAGGCCCAGAACAACATCCCCGGCGGCGTCAGCGATGTTCCGGTGATCGGCCCAAGCGATCAGCTGGCAAGGCTGCAGCTGGAGCGAAGTGAAAAACAGAAGCTGGCGGAGATTGATCGGCGGTTTCGCGAAATGATTCTTCAGGATGCCGGCACCTGGGATCTTGATTCGATCGAAACAGAATACCGTGGTTTGCAGAACACCGTGAGCAATCGACAGGTGGCCGGATCGATCGACATGCGATTTCCAGCGATTGAACGGTATCGTCGGCGTCTTGCTCAGATCAACGATCTCCGTCAGGTTCAGTTCGAGACGGACATGAAGGATGCTCAGATCGCGTCTCGAGTCGGTGCGGCGCCCCTTCCTGGTGGAGTGGTCGCCAGTCCCGGGCCTCAGAATGCCCTCGTTTCCGCGGACCCGCCGCAGGTGGCTTCGGAGTTTGAAGCGTATCTGAATCGCGAGACGATGAATGTCGCCCAGGCGGAAGGCGCTACGTCTCCGTCTCCATTGGCTCCGATCCCGGACATTGCTGCGATGTCAGCAGCTCCGGTGAACACAGCGGATTCGGGCGCAACTGGAAACGGGGCGACGGGAACTCCGGCTGGAAATGATCCTGGGGTCATCACGCCTGGAAGCCCGAACAATCGCTTCATCGGAGCGGGCATCGTTCAACGGGCTCCCGGTCAGGGAAATGCCTATGTCCTGATGACTCCGTCCGGCCGAATTCTTGCCGACTTGAAAGCCACCGGTAACGTCCAGCTGGAACGATACATTGGCCAGCAGGTGGGAATTCAGGGCAGCCGCTGGTCCGAAAAAGAAAAGCGAGACATGATCGAGGTCAGCGGACTGGAGCCCGTACGAATCCGACGCTGATGGATTACCGCCGCGGGAGTCTGGCGAGCCAGGTTTCAACGGACTGGTAGCGATCAAAAGAAAACGGGGAAGGCTTGTGGGCCTTCCCCGTTTCTATTTCAAGTCTGCAAGTGGCCAGTTCAGCAGTGTGACCCGCCGGGCTTATTCCACTTCGTAATCGGTCTGCAGCTGCTGCAGAGCATCGGTGATCTGAACTTCGTTCATGCCACCGTCTCGAACGATTTCAGTTGCCGCCGTGTTATTGCCGGTCAGTTCTTTGGCTGATGCACTGATTCGGCCAGCGGAGTCATAGGAATAGGTGATTTCGATCGGAGAACCCTTTGGCAGACCTGATGGCAGGTTGAAGACTCGGAAGTCACCGATCAGTTCGCATGCTGCCGGATCGATTGCGTCGCCTTCCAGAATCTCCACGTGAATACGCTGCTGGCCGTCGCTGTTGGTTCCGAATCGCTGCTTCACACTGTGAGGAACCGCAGTGTTCTTCGGGATCATGATATGGTTGATCTTACGGCTGCGATCGCGAGGATCGGAAATCTTGATGCCGAGCGAATGGGAGTTGACGTCGGTTGTCTTGACCGAGTTCAGGCGCTTCTGGAGAGCATCCAGAATGCCACCGCTGTTGACGCCATGTCGAGCCTGCAGAATTGCCGCGTGGATTGCAGCACCTTCCGCAACCGCTCGTTCCGGAGCCAGCGCTCGTGATGGTTCTTTCTGGCAGACTTCTCGCAGCATCTGCTCAACCACTGGCATGTAGGTTGAACCACCGACGAGCACGACTTCGTCGAGAGTTCCCGGAGCCACGCCAGCCTGCTGAAGTACCAGTTCTGTTGTGTCCTTTGTTCGCTGCAGAAGGTCGGCCGTCATGCGTTCGTAGTCGGTACGCGACACGGACACTGACAGCGTGTTGCCTTTGTAGTAAACGGTAATCGGAACCTGCAGTTTGGAAGACAGGTCTCGCTTTGCGTCTTCAGCTTCCTGATGGAAGGTGAGCATCGTTTCCGCATCTTCGCTTGGGTCGACGCCAAACTTGCGCTTGAACTGTTCCACCAGGTGGTCAGACAGGCGCTTTGACCAGTCAAGACCGCCGAGCATCACGTCCCCGTCCGTCGCGAGAACTCGGAAGCTGGTTGGCGTATAACGAACAACGGTCACGTCGAACGTACCGCCCCCAAGGTCGTACACGAGGATTGTTTTTTCTTCGGCCTTCAGGTCACCTCGTCCCAGCTCACCACGGTTCCAGGCGTACGCCAGAGTCGCTGCAGTTGGTTCGTTGATGATGTCGATCACGTTCAGGCCAGCGATACGGCCGGCGTCCTGAGTCGCTTTTCGGCGAACGTCGTTGAAGTAGTAAGGAACGGTGATCACTGCATTGGCGATCGGTCCCACCACTTTTTCCGCGTCCTGCTTCATTTTCTTCAGGATCAGGGCGGAGATGAATTCCGGGGTCAGCTTCTTGTTCTGGTAGACAACGTAGAAATTCTTGTTGCCCATTTCTCGCTTAATCGCCTCGACGATCGACTTGGGATCGGCACAGGAGATTCGTTCGAAAGAAGGTCCCACGACAACGCGGTCTTCGTCCAGGAGCACGACAGACGGAGTAATTGGACGGCCATCCGCATTGGGAATCACAGTTGGGTTGCCATCCTTATCCAGCATCGCGATGGCGCTGTAGGTGGTTCCAAGGTCAATGCCGACTGTATTCCCCTCGAGAAACTTCATTGGTGCCCCTCAGATCTAGGTTATTTGCACATTCTGAGAATTCGTCCATGGTCAGCCGTCGTTGATCCGTTCCGGCAACAGATCATCCGGGCTCTCCTGTCCCTCCGAACAGGTTTCGGATGGGAGAGTTCGGATTCTGTCACCGCAGCACCCGTGATTCAAGCGGCAGGAACGGCGAATTGCGCACTCCGGGCAGACATGGGCCGGAAAACGGGCCTGATCGTGCCCCAAGGAGCATCCGGAGGGCCGATGGGACCTCGAACCGGAGCATTTCGTGTCTGGTTTCCGGAACGCGGGGTACGGATGCTGCTTGCCACATTTCTCGCGGCACCGATACACTGCGAATTCCTCATCGCTTCATCCGGACTTGCACACCGTTTGGCCCGAGAATGCTCGTCAAAGCCTACAAACGATTCAGAATGCAGGTGTCACTGCTGCGAGTCCGTTTGGATGTGCCGGAGTTGCCGGCAGGCTACCGCTGGGCTCCCTGGCGCCCGCTGCTGCTGGAACGTCATGCTCAGGTAAAGTGGCGTTCGTTTCGCGACGACCTCGACGGCCAGGTCTTTGGCTGCCTTCGGGATCCCGCTGGCTGTCTTTCGCTGATGAAAGAAATCGCCTGTCAGAGCTCATTTTGCCCACTTTCGACGTGGATGGTCGTCTATCAGCCTGAGCCGGAGTGGCCTCCTTCGGATGTCGGAACCATTCAGGGCGTGACTCGCCGAGGCGCGATTGGGGCCATCCAGAATGTTGGCGTGGCTCCTGAACATCGACGTCTGGGAATCGGCAGGGCGCTGGTCATGAAGGCTCTGCAGGGATTCTACGACAGCGGGATGGCGTGGGCGTCGCTCGAAGTCACCGCGGAGAACAGCCAGGCAGTGCGACTCTATCGGGAAATTGGCTTCGAAACGCAGGAAGTGCTTTATCGGGACGGATTGACCGGCGAGATCATTCCTCCGAACCGCTACCAGGCCATGGGGCTCGACGAGACGTTCGACACACCGTGATGTTGGGGCGACCGCTGCCTCAGAACACCGTCCGATCCTTCAAAAGATCCGTCTTTTTGCTTACAGCATGCTTGTCAGAAGCAGGCGGAGCTTCCGCATTTCGCGGAGACGATCTTCGCCTTCCAGCTTACCTCGCAGAAGGTCAACGGTGAGCGTTCGCTGGTAATTGAGCTGTCGGAGAACAGAGATGATCTTGTTGTAATCCACTTCACCGAGTCCGGCCGGCACCTGTAGTTCCGCCTGGGACGTGTCACGCAGGTGACAATGCAGGACGTGTGGGAAGACGACGTCGAAGTCGACCGGGCCGGATGGTCGGCAGATGTAATAGCTGGGATCCAGGGTGATTCCGAGTCCCCTGGCGGCCTGACAAAGTTCCACAGCCGTGTGAGGATCTTCGGACAGGGTTCCGTTTCGAGTGAGAATGGAGAGCCGGATGCCTGCGTGGTGGCACAGGGAATTGCGTTCTCGCAAGCGGTCCACTTCGGTATTGAACGGAGTGCCCTTGGGAGACGCTTCGATGGTCAGCTGAGCGACTTTCAGCATCCGAGCAAATCGGACAATTCCCTCGAAAGTCGTCATGTCGACTTCACTTTCAAGGAAGATGGCAGTCGTAGAAAGTCTGCTGGCCTCTCGCATCATGGCGAGACAGCCTTCGGGATCTGCGGCGACTTTGGAGGGTTTCAACTGATCTGTAGACTCGTTCAGGCAAATCTCTACTTTGTCGAACCCCAGTTCCTGAATCTGCAGACAGGCTGCCGGGAACGCCAAATCCGCAAGACTTCGCGTTGAGGCGGCAATGTGCACTTTAATACTCCCTGCTTTGACACAAATACTTCCGTTACTGCAGTTTACGGCAAGGCCGGTGACCGCAGTCCAGCCACAGAATGGGGTATCGGACTGTATTCGCGAGTGCCTGATTCCGCAAGACCACCCAATCTTCCAGGAAATCTGTCCGAGGATTTGTAGGGATTTTGCGTGATTCACCGATTCGTCTGCCGATAACGATTATCAGCAGGTTGCTGCAGTCGGAATTCCAGTGCGTCTTCCGCCTGGTAACCTTGGTGCAGCACAGATGATATTCGGGGGAGAAGAGGGAGAGTGTTCATGCATCGTATTACGGTAGCTCTGCTGCTTTCGGGGGCGATTGGTATGTTGGCCACGGGCTGTTCTTCGACATCGCCAACGATTCGAGGACAGGGGCCAGGGGAATGGTCCGCCGGACCAGTGATGGCTGACGGCTGCCCAATGTGTCAGTCAGGGATGGGACCGCATGGTCAAATGACACATGCTCCGAATTGCCAGTCCTGTCCTCAGGGACAGCCAGGCTGCAATTTGCCGTTCCATCCGGTTCACCGCAACTTCCAGACCTATACGGTTCCGGAAGGTCTGATGTATCCACCAGAGAACCAGATGCCAGCGCTGTATCAGTATCCTTATTACACACTTCGTGGCCCGACCGACTTCTTCATGAAGTAATGTCCCGGGCTGCTGAAAGTCTGATGCTGCTGAATTTTGAGCAGGCCGTTCGTTTCGACGAATCGGCCTGCTTTTTTTTTCGTGAAAGCCCGTTACTGTTTTCTGATGCGGTCCGCACTGTCACCCATCGTTTGCAGGGTGTATCGCTTTGGCTGAGTCGGTCTTTCTGAGGATGTATGGCTGTGGCAGGCATTTCTCCCTGTGGTGACTGTCGAATCAGTCGTCGCGCTGTACTGCTCGCGCCAGTTCTGGCCGCGATGTTCCCGAGTTCCCTTTCTGCGGACGAAAAGGGAGTCGTGAGATTTATTCCCGCGGATCGTGACAAGCCACAGGCCGCGACCATTCGAATGAAGAACGGTCTCCTGCGCAGCGGGATGTGTTCGGAGGCAACAACGCTGGCACCGTATCCTGGAGGTAACCGAAAGTTAGACCGCCAGGATCAGAAGCTCAGCATGCGGATGATCGATCAGAAGTTCCGCGAGATCTATGTGCCTGTCCGGCAGAGTGAGTCGCCAGTGCTGGACATCAATGCGTGGCCTGCGCAGTCTTTTCAGATTCGCCGAAAAGGTGGCCGCCGCATTGCCAGACCTCTGGTCATCCCGGCGCTCGAACCATTCGATGTGGCTGGCATTGCGCACGGAAAGGCCTTTCGTCCGAACGGTGAAGAAGTTCCGGTCGAAGCGGCGATTGTGTCCATCAACGAGCTGTTTGCGGAAGTCAGTTCCACGACACATGACTGGCAGTTTGCTGTCTCCACGAAAGTGATTCCTCGCCAGAACCTCGGCGCGATTCTCAGCCAGGTGGAAGACTATCAGGGGAACCTGAATCGACGTCTGGAACTGGTTCGAATGCTGCTGAAGGCCGATCGAATTCCGGAGGCGGGCTTCCTTCTTCAGTCACTGTCAGATTTTCCGGATGCGGCGAAACTGCAGAACCAGCAGCTGCTGAAGATCCGCGAAGAGACTGCGCGTCAGATCACTTCTGTGCTGGAAACGCGCCGGGATGTTGGACAGCATCGAATTGCCGCCAATGGTGCCAGGCTGCATCCTCGAAACGATCTGACGCCGGATACGGTTGTTCGCGTCGAAACGCTGGTGAAGGATTACGAAACGCTGACTTCACGCATTGAACGAGTCAGGCAGGCTCTTCCGATGCTAGCAGCGAAAGTCGGCGATGAGTCTCTGCGAACAGCGGTGCAACAGATTGTGCGTGAGGTTGCCGAAAAGATTGATGAAGACTCGATCGATCGATTTGCTGCGTTTGAACTGCAGCTAAGCACTCCAGAAGCAGACCGTCCGAACGACGAGACTCAGCTTTCAACTGCACTGTCAGGCTGGCTGCTGGGGGCAGAGAATACTCTCGCGACTCTGATCGACGTGCGTTTCCTGTTCGATGCCAGGCTTCTGGTGCAGGATTACCTCGACACCAGTCCCGGTGAAAACGAACGACGAAGGACGCTGGCTGAGGATACGGCAAAGCTGGAAGGTGTGAGCGTCGATCGCATCGCTGCGATGGTGAAGCTTCTGCCAACCGTCCATCCTGTGCGAGTCACTTTTGCGGACGAGTCTTCCGCCGGGGAGTTTGAGATCGCTGGCTCGGCGGACAATCTTGCCGCGGTGGGAATTGTTCCTCCGGAATACCACGAGACTCGTCGCTATCCGGTGGTCATTGCATTCCCTGGAAGCGAAGCGGATCCGCGTCAATGGCTCGACTGGTGGAAGTCCGAGGCGATCGCTCGGGGATTCATTGTTGTCATGCCGGCCTGGCCTTCGGCCGAGGAAGAGCCTCGTGTTCCGGGTTCGGTCTATACGGCATCGGCTCAGTTCCATGACCGATTTTTGGGTCTGATGCGGATGCTGAAACGTGGACTTCAGATTGACGATGATCGAGTGTTTGTTGCAGGACATGGCCCGGGGGGCGAAGCGGCTCTGGACATGATGGCATCACATTCGCAGCTGTTCGCGGGCGTCGTTTCGATCAGCTCGACGGGGCGTCGCCACCTGCAGTGGACCATGACCAATGCGATTGAGAAGCCCGTGTACTTTGTGATCGGCGATGCTCATCCCGACTGGTTTGATCGTACGAATCTTCTGTCAGCCAGATTCTTCCGTCGGGGTGAAGAGATTCAAAAGTTCTTCGATGTCATGTTCATCAAATATCCTGAGCGAACGGCGGAGAATTTCTCCGAAGAGTGCACGGACATTTTCGAATGGATGTCGGTCCATCGACGTCAGAGGTTTCCGGAGCAGCTGCACGCGAGAATTCTCCGATCGACCGACCTTGACTGGGGTTGGGTAAGGCTGAATTCCCTGCCGCCCCAGTTTGCTCAGCTGGATGCACCCAGTGATGCGATGGCGGAAGGCTTCAAGCCGGCAACAATGAACATCCGACTGACGACTCGAAATGCGGTCATCGTCGAAGCAACGCCTGCACCGTTGTCCGTGTACCTCTCGCCCGATATGCCTGGTATTGATCTGGCCAATCCCATTCGAATAGCAGCCGGCCGGAACAGCAAGACGGTGGACTATCAGCCGTCGCTGGCTGATCTTCTGCAGCGACTGTACGAAACGGGCGACCGGAATCGTCTGGCCTATATGAAGGTCGATGTTAACGACTGATCATCGCGGCCTGTTACTTAACCGAACCGTAATGGAACTCACCAGAGTTCCTGCCTTCCACGAAAGTTTTGGGATCTCCGGCGAGATCCACTACATGTCCTTTCGCTCGGCTGCATTCCATTGGCTTGAGCGGCTCAAAGTTTTTGTTGACAGTCAACAGCAAGTTTCATAGAGTTCGGTGCGTCTGGACGCCGATGAACGGCAGGTCGGACGTGTTTGACCTGTCTCTTCGTCAAATTCAGCAGGTTTTTTGTTAAGGTCGGCTGGTCGAAAGCTCCGTGCTTCAGACTGGCGGGTAGGGAAACCGTCTTTAGACGTGTGGCCGGGTTGCGTGGTTCAATCGCTGACTGATTCTCTTTGATCAGTGGCTTCGATTGATGAACGCGGATCCGGCATTCATGAACGGTTTCCCATGTCAGCCGCCGTCCATCGATCTCAGGCTATCGAATCTCTGCGCAGGCAGCTTCGGGCGAACCGTCCGGTGTCAGTCGATGCCTCTGTTGTTTGCACGGGGCTCGCTGCGCTGGATGAAGTGCTTCCCGGCGGCGGGCTTCCTCAGGGAAGTGTGATCGAATGGATCAGTGATGAGCCTGGCCAGTCCGCAACGTCACTGGCACTTCGATGTGCGGCTCCGTTTCTTGCAAAGCCTGGTTGTCTTGCCGTGATCGATGAAGGACGCGAGTTTTTTCCTGCGTCACTCGAAGCTTTTGGAATTCCGCTGTCACGTCTTCTGCTGGTGCGAGCAAATTCCCGGTCGCTCAGTCTGCTGCAGGAAAAGAAACGAGGGGGACGCCGGGCAGCATCGGAAGATCGGTCACAGGCACTGACAGACCGCGAACTTCACAGTCAGTCGCTCTGGGCACTCGAACAGGCAGCCCGGTGTCGAGGCGTTGCGGTGGTTCTCAGCTGGCTGGATCGCTGCAGCTCTGCCGTGGTCCGACGTCTTCAGCTGGCAACGGAGAACAGCGGTGTCACAGTGATGCTGATCCGTCCGGCCAGTTCATTGAAACAGCCCTCGTTTGTGGACCTTCGACTGCACGTCACGTCTCAGGCTGCTTCCGGCCGTCTGCCAGCGCAACGGTCACTTCGAGTTTCCGTGCTGAAGTCTCGCCAGAAAATTCAGGCATGCGCTGCGGCAGTCGTGCACCAGAATTGTCACGATCAGTTTGTGGCGAAGATTCAATGAAGCGACACACGCCATTCAGCGCGTGTCACCACAGTCGAACTTAACGGGCTGCTGAAATCTGCACCATCTCACAGTCTGGCACGAATCGCGTCCAGGGCCTGCTGAGCATTTGACTTGACCGAGAAATCGTTGGACGAAGCGACCTTCTCCAGATACGGCACACTCTTCTCTGTGCCCACCTTCTTGAGCACCTGCATCAGTTCGCCTTTTGCCGAGCTGTCACCGACTTTGTCGATCGTCTCAAGAATCGGTTCTTCAATTGCCGGACCGATGGAGATCAGGGCTTCCTTCACTTCATTGCGAACGGCAAAGTCAGTAATCGACATGATAATCGTCGGATAGTCCGTTGGCTTGCCCACCTTTGCCAGCGTATGAACGGCACGCTGTTTGGCCTGATGCAGCAGACCGTCGGAGTCTGAGAGGATTGATTTCAGTTCATCAATTTCTTTATCTGACGCCCAGTTACAAAGCGCTTCAGCGGCAGACTTCTTGACAAAGCCATTGCTGTTTTTCATGTGGTTTCTTGCGACGCGAAGTACTGTCGCCCGCTTCTCTTCGACCACGGCAACCTGTCCCAGTCGGCCCAGTGGCTGGCTGGCTCCAATGCCGCCTTCCGCCTTCTTCACCTCTTCAAGAAGTGAATCGACAAGCTCGGCATTGGGTGTTGTCTTTTCTTCTTCCTGCTTCTTGCGATCGGCTTCGACTTTAGCCATCAGAGCTTCGCGTTCCTTGCGAACTTCTTCGTTGTTTCGAAGCGTGTAGTTGACCTTCACAGGAACGCGGATCGTTCCTTCTTCATCGGTCTGCTCAACAGTCGCCTGGTACGCAAGGCTGAACGGCATACCCTGAGCGATATCGAAGACCAGAGTTCCAGTGCCGCGGATCTGCATGTAGTTCTGACCGTTTGATCGAGTCGCAGTGTAGTCGTACGACTTCTGAATCGAAATCTTGTCATTCAGTGTCTGGCCGGCCTGATAGGAAACGCGCTCAATCGCAGGAATCTCCTCCATGACCTGATCCTGACCGCCGCCGAATCCCGGAGGACCGAATGGACCGCCCATTCCGCCAGGACCAAACCCACGGAATCTTGGTCCGAACCGCGGACCGAAGGGGCCTTCATCACGCTTGATTCGCTGGAGAGTGGATTCGTTTTCCACGGACCACTGGCTTTCGGAATATGCGTCCAGCGGCTCCATGAAGAAGACGCCAACCGGCCCAAGCACAGCTGGCAATTGTTCCTGTCCTTCGAACTCAAGAACTTCCCCGAGACCATTCACAACCAGCCGTCCCCGATCATTGGACATGGTTGGAAACGAAGGCCGAGGAAAGCCGTTACGCATATTCATCACGGGAGATTCACTGAAGCTGGCGTTGAATGCCACGTTGTACATTCGCCCGCCGCTGTTTCCCCAGACCTTGATATAAGCAACCGACGGCGTGACTCTGCGAGCCACTTCAGGGCCGGCCAGATCCTGCCCTCGCGCAAACGCCTGCAGCTGAATTCCCTTCGATGCCGCAAGTGCTCGCAGCTGATTCGCCGGAGCCGCAAATCCCACCGAAGTCACAGAAGACCCGGAGAGCTTCGCGCTGGCGACACCAACGACCTGGCCAGCACCGTTCACAATGGGACCGCCGCTGTTTCCGGGGTTAATCGGGGCATCAATCTGGATTCGCTTACCGTGAGTCCTGTCATTGACGATACCGGCCACCGTTCCTGTTGTCACTTTCACGTCAGTGCCCAGTACGTCTGACAATGGATAGCCGACAGCTCGAACGGCTTCAGCCAGCTGGACCGTGTCTGAATCAGTCATCACGAGCGGAGACAGTCCAGCAACATTGATTCGAATCAGAGCCACATCGGTTCTTGCATCGACGGCAACGACAGTCGCGGGATAGACCTGGCCCTGCATGTGAACTTCCAGTCTCTTCGCGCCTTCCACGACGTGAGCACACGTTGCGAGGAGCCCGTCCGCTGAAACGACGAAACCCGTTCCGGAGCTTTCTTCATCAGCGACAACCTGGTTCGAATCTCCCTGGACCACGTAAGAGCACGTGCCGTTTGTACGACGAATTTCGTCGCCCGAACCTTCTTCAATGGAGAACTGATAAATGAACTCTGTGCCTGGCTTCCAGTGGTAACGCAGCTTTCGATTCTCGCCGCTCAGTGCCACGGCATTTCCTGGAACGCCGGGCTGAACGCCTGGCAGTGCAGGGGGAACAGACGCAATGTTCGGCGTACCCGGGTTCACTGGTGGCATCGTCGTTTGTGGGGGCGATGTTCCAGCCGGTGGCTGAACCGGAGTCAATCCTCCGGCATTCGGAGTCGGCGCAATGGCACCGCTGGATCCTGTCGCCTGAAGCCCACCCTGATTCTGAGCCACGCTCGCGTTATCGTCGGAGCTGAACAGCATCATGACTCCGAAAACAACCGCACCCACGGCCGCAATGCCGCCGACTGCGACCAGCGCAGTCATTCCGCCACCGCCACCGGACGAACGGGCAGGCTTTCGAGGAGGAGTCGGAGCTGGAGAGGAATACGGATCATTCCAGTCCTCGCCTTCACCCCAGTTGTCAGCTGCCTCTTCTGCTGGCTTTGGACGACTTTTCGGTTTCGGCTTCGGAGCCTCCGGCTTTGCCGGTTTCGCTGCCGCCTGAGGAGCCGGCTGAGCCACAGGAGTTTTTCGCGGCGGAGCAGCCGGTGCTGCCGGGGCAGGCTTCTTCGAGGGCGCCGGCGCGCTGGCCTCCGGCGGATCGACCGCCAGTTGTTCACCGCAGCGGGGGCACTGCAATGTAATTGTCGTGTTGGATTCGCGGACTCGAAGCTTCGTCAAACAACCGGGGCATTCCACAATCTGGTGCGACATCGCCTGCTCCAATACTCAGATGGAAATCGACGGCGTAGTCTGTCCAGGTTTTCCAAGAATTGCGAGCAAAAATCGCCGTTTCTGTCGCCGTGTCATTCTTCAGTGTCTGCCCGGGTTGTCGAGCGACGCAGAGTTCGCGGTGAGATCTCCGAAAATGTCAGTGTTTTTACAGAAATTTCGAGCATCGGTGCATGGCACCTTGTGCCTGAAATTCAGGGCATCGGTGCATGGCACCTTGTGCCTCGGGTGCATGGCACCTTGGCCTGCCGTTTCAGCCCTCAGGTGCATGGCACCTTGGGAGTTCAGGTGCATGGCACCTTGGATGTTTTTCGTAACTACCGCTCGTGCCCAATTCCGTTACGCTGTTCCGCATGTCGTACATTGTTTGGCTGTGGACTTGGAAGGTTCTGTGATGGTTTGGCAATCGCTTGTTGGCTCACGGGTTCGGCTGGTTGTGATGATCGTCGTGAACGTCCTGGCGGGCTGTTCGAACCTGCTGGCGGACCTGGTCCCGGAGAATGTGGCGGTCGTCGTGAACGGTGAGAGTGAAGTGTCCCGTCGAGTTGCAGAAAACTACGTGCGGCTTCGTGACATTCCTCCTCAGAATGTGATCTCCATCTCGAAGCTGTCGAACACTGAGAAAATCACCGTGGACGAATTCCGCGATGTCGTACTGAAGCCGGTCCTGAAGGCGATTGAAGAACGCGGACTGCAGAAGCAAATCAACGTGATTGCGTATTCCGCAGAGATCCCCACGGCGATTGAAGTTCAAAAGGACGCGGCTGACAAAAAACTTCCGCAGGTACTGACTCCTGTGGCGTCCATCAACGGGCTGACGTTTCTTTATCAGGCGGTGCTGGAAAAGGACATCCGGTATCTCGATCTGAACATCAATCAGTATGCACGCCGAGTGTCAAATTCCAGCCAGGATACTCCGTGGTCGGCAGACGAACTGCAGAAATACGGAGCTGCTGTGCAGTCGATGCAGGATGCCGTGAGGGCGGCCAGAAGTTCGGATCCGAAGCGCGACGTGATTGACATCTCCGCCGACGCGCTGGCGACCATGGAATCACTGGCCACCGCGCATCCAAATTCCTCGGAGCTCCACTACAACTTTGCCTGTCTGCTGGCGATGAGTGGTGATCCGGATCGTTCGGTGGCGGCGCTTCAGTCTGCTGTCAAAAGCGGATGGTGGGACCATCGGCATACGGCACGCGACGAAGACCTGAAGACTCTTCGCGATCGCGCTGATTTCAAGGCATTGATTGAACAGATGAAGACGGTCGTTGTCGACATGCAGCCTGCGGTTTCGTTTGATGCATCGAAAGGCTGGGCGGGGGACGGAACGGCAACGTCAACTGAGACAGCTCCCAGGTATCTGCTGTCTGTCGTTCTGGCCTGTACCACCGGGCGAGGATTGTCATTCGAAGATTCAATCAAAGCTCTGGAGGCAAGTGCCCAGTCTGATGGGACTCGTCCGAACGGCACAATCTACTTCGAACGGAACGGCGATGTGCGTTCAAATACAAGAGAATGGGGATTCGCAAATGCGGCAAGGAAGCTCCAGTCGCTCGGCGTTAACGCGATTGTCGAAGACGGTGTTCTTCCGAAAGATCGCAACGACGTTGCCGGCGCTGTGATTGGCATCTCGGATTTCGACTGGTCGAAGAGCAACAGCAGGATTCTGCCTGGGGCCATTGTGGAACACCTGACAAGCTTTGGCGGTGTGATGACTAAAGGAGCAGGGCAGACGCCGCTGACGGAGTTCCTGAAGCATGGTGCGGCAGGATCATCCGGCACTGTGACCGAACCTTACGCTATCCAGGCCAAGTTCCCAACTCCCTTTCTTCATGTGTTCTATGCCGAAGGTTCTACGCTGGCCGAGGCGTTTTATCAGAGTGTCACAGGCCCGTATCAGCTGTTGATCGTTGGCGATCCGCTTGCGAATCCATGGCGGAAGCCGTTCGAGATTGAAGTCCCGGAGAAATTCGGACGCGATGCCTCAACGGGACGCATCCAGATCAAGGCCGGACCAAAGCCAGGGCAGACTCTTCAGCCGGCTTCATGGCAGTTGTACGTGGACGGCAAACTGGTCCACTCCGTCACCGGCGAGAAGCTGCTGTTTGAGCTGGATCCCGCACAGACGAAGGCTCAGCAGAAGTCCCTGCGAACTAACACAGCCGATTCTCCTACCCTCGTGATTGTGGCACGTGCTGCAAACAGTGTGGAAACCGTCGCGCGAGTTCGGCGGAGTCTGAAGTAGCCGACTGATCGAGGTGCCACATGACGTTCGGGCAAATCCTGACGTCACTCTGTCCGTATGACCGGAACAATCCACTCAACCGGAACATCTTTCCAGACGGTCACAACTGACGGTTATGGCTTGTGATGCCAAAAAGCATCGCGTCGTTTCTGTGTGCTAGGTTTCAGCAGCGACTTCCCCTCGCGCAGCGCATGTGTTCTGCCGAGTGAGGTACGCACCTTGAAATCAACACACAGGCGGAATTCATGGACCCCAGTCATCTCCGGGAACTTGTTGAACTGGAAGACAGTTACTGGTGGCACGTTGCCAAGCGGCAGCTCGTCCTTGAGCTGCTTCAGAAGCACTGTCCTCCACCGGGACGACTTGTCGAAGGGGGAATCGGGTCCGGTCGAAACCTTGTTGAGTTCAACAAGCTGGGTTTCGATGTGACGGGATTCGATCTGATGCCGGAGTCGGTGGAGCACGTTCGGCAGCGAGGCATTGAAGACGTTCGAGTTCACGATCTTGGCCAGCCGTGGCCCGTTGACCGACAGTCCCTGCGAGCAGTCGTGCTGCTGGACGTTCTGGAGCATGTCGAAGATCCGGCTCACGTTCTGCGACACGCGTGGGAAGCTCTGGAACCAGGCGGTGCGGTGATCGCGACTGTCCCTGCCCATCCCTGGCTCTACAGTCGCTGGGATGAGCAGCTGGGCCATTTCCGTCGCTACACTCCTTCTGAGTTCCGCAAACACGCGAACGAAGCGGGCTTTCGAGTTTCATGGATGAACTTCTGGAACAGTTTCACGATGCCCGCCGCAGTGGCTGTTCGTGGCTGGGAGAAGCTCTTCCCAAAACGAACTCAGCCGGACTTTCCAAAGGTCTCGTCATTCACCAACCGCGCGCTGCTGACAGCAGCGGCTGCAGAACGATGGTGCCTCACGAAGGTTGGAATTCCCACGGGACTGTCACTGGCGGGAGTCTTCCAGAAATGAGGGCCTCCCAAACTTCAGGACGGAATCGCCAGAACGCCGAGATCTCGCTGGTGCTGCCGGTCTTCAATGAAACGGCAATCCTCACCGAGCTGACTCGTCGCATCGTCTATGTAATGGAGAAACAGAATCTCTCGTTCGAGATCGTCTACGTCAACGATGGTTCGTCGGACGGATCGCGTGAACACCTGGATGGCCTTGCACACTCCGATTCCCGAATTGTGGTGGTGCATTTGTCCAGGAACTTTGGCCATCAGCCTGCCGTGCATGCCGGACTGGAACACGCGACGGGCGATGTGGTAATCGTGATGGATTCGGATATGCAGGACGATCCTGCAGCGATCCCGCGATTTCTGGATGAATGGGAACGTGGCTTCGACGTCGTTTATGCGCAGCGATTCAATCGCAAAGAGAATCCTGCAAAGCGATTCCTCTTCTACAGCTTCTATCGAGTTCTGAATTCGATTGCCGACAGCCCGATTCCGGTGGATGCCGGAAACTTCGGACTGCTGGATCGAAAAGTCGTGGATGCTCTGCTGCAACTGCCCGAGCGAGAACGCTTCTTTCCCGGACTGCGCAGCTGGGCAGGATTTCAGCAGACCGGAATCAAGGTCGAGCGCGCGGCGCGTCACGATGACAATCCTCGTGTGTCCATGAAGGGACTGTTTCGGCTTGCCAAGACGGCGGTCTTCTCATTCAGCTCCTTTCCGCTGAAGTTCTTCTATGTCATCGCTGCTGTGTCCGGTCTGGTCTGCATGGCTTCGGTCGGGTTTGTGCTCTGGCACAAGGCCTTCACGGGGCTCGCGATTCCCGGCTGGGCCTCCACGATCATTACCGCATCGTTCTTTGGAGCCCTGAACGCATTGGGGATTTCAATCCTGGGTGAATACGTTATTCGAATCTATGACCAGGTTCGGAGTCGACCGGTTTACCTGGCCGACAAGGTTGTCAATCGCCTGACGCTGCCGCCGAAGCCTGAACAGAACGAGCTTCGCGGAATTCGAGACAATGTCGATCGGCTTGAAACACTGCTCGAATCACTCGAACGCGAATACCAGTCGCGCAGTCATCTGGAAGGCACTCGTTCAAAGTGATGAACGATGGTCCGGCGCTCAGTGACTGAAACTCCATTTACTTCGACTTCTCATCTCAAATAACAGTTCAACGATAATCTGCGAGTGTCATTATGAAAATCACCATGATCGGAACCGGCTACGTTGGACTCGTGACCGGAACCTGTTTTGCGGAAAGCGGCAACGACGTCACATGTCTCGACGTGGATACTCGCAAAGTGGAGATGCTGAACAAAGGCGGCATCCCCATTTATGAACCAGGACTCGAAGAGCTGGTGAAACGCAACGCGGCCGCCGGGCGTTTGAAGTTCACGACCAGCTACGAAGACGCCATCAGGAGCGCGAAGTGCGTTTTCATCTGTGTGGGCACACCGCAGGATGATTCCGGCGCGGCGGATCTGAAGTACGTTCAGTCAGCCGCTGAGAACATGGCTCCGTATCTGAAGGACGGCGCTGTGGTCATCTGCAAGAGCACCGTGCCGGTCGGAACGAATCGGAAAGTTCAGGAATGGATCAAAGCTCGAACTCAGACTCGTTTCTACATCGCCTCCAATCCCGAGTTTCTGAAGGAAGGCGCTGCGATTGATGACTTCACGAAGCCGGACCGAGTCGTCGTGGGCGTGGACAGTGAAGAAGCGGCCGACGTCCTTCAGGAACTCTACAAGCCGTTCCTTCGCACCGAAAAACCATTCATCGCGGTCGGTATCGAAAGCGCTGAGATGATCAAGTATGCAGCCAACTGCATGCTGGCAACGAAGATCAGCTTTATCAATGAGATGGCCAACATCTGCGAAAAGGTCGGCGCGGATATCAACGAAGTGCGCAAGGGCATCGGGCATGATGCTCGCATTGGTTTCTCGTTCCTGTTTCCCGGTGTCGGCTACGGTGGTTCGTGCTTCCCGAAAGACGTGCGAGCGCTGGCATCGCTGGCGGCCGCGAACGGCGTGGAACCTCGTATTCTGCGAACCGTTGACGAAACGAATAACGAACAGAAGCACGTGCTGTTTCGCAAGCTGATGAGTTACTTCGACGGAAGTCTGAAGGACCGCACGATTGCCGTCTGGGGACTGTCGTTCAAGCCTCGAACAGACGACATTCGCGAAGCCCCGTCACTCGTCCTGATCCGGAATCTTCTGGAGGCCGGCGCGATCGTGAAAGTGCACGACCCGGTTGCTCAGGAGAATGTTCAGAAGGAAATTGGCGACAGGGTTACTTACTGCATGCACCATTACGATGCGTGTGACGGAGCGGATGCGATCGCGATCGTGACGGAATGGAATGAGTTCCGAAATCCGGACTTCGACTACATCAAACTGAAGATGAAGTCGCCGGTGATCTTCGACGGTCGAAACCTGTACGATCGAAAGAAGATGGCAGCACGCGGCTTTTATTATTCGGGTGTCGGCCTGAGTGCTCTTCCTGTCGCAGGCGGCTGATCAATCTTCACTGCTGCGATTGGGCAGCGACGTCTGACAATTGCAAAATGCCGGAGCGATCATCGTTCCGGCATTTTTGTTGATCGGTTGTTCGCACTCACAGTCGAAGGAACGTCTTGTTGCGGTAGAGCCAGTAAAGAAACAGCCACTGCGCGGCGAGAGCCCCTGCGGCAAGAACCGCTGGCCCCCAGACACCGGACAGACGTGCCACGCCTGGCAGAAAGAACGCCGCCATCTTGTCGAAGTCCACAAACCGGGGCACGATGTAGATGGTGATGGCATTCACGCCAATGACAGCCCAGAACCACGCCCATCGTCGGTATCCCATGACATCAATGATGGAATAGAACACGCTCAGCAGCAGGAGACTCCATCCGCCCGCAACCAGCACGAAAGAACTCGTCCAGAGGTTCTTAATCACCGGGAACTTCCAGCCCCAGACGACTCCCGTGATCAGGCAGAGCAGGCCGGCTCCAAACAGACCGGCGGCTTTTTCCCAACCCGTGCGACTGGAACGCAGCCATAGTCCGGCGAAGCAGCCGAGCAGCACGGTGGCAACGGCCGGGATTGTGGACAAGAGCCCTTCGTTGTCCCCGTAGCCATACCATTGATCGGGGATGCGGCCGGGCAGCACGGTCCGGTCGACATAGCCACCGAGGTTCCCTTCTTTCGAATAGTCACCGGCAACGCCCCCGGGAACCGGAATGAATGCAAAGATCGCCCAGTAACCCAGCAGGATTCCGATCAGGGTAAACGCGAGTTTTCGGACGCCAAGATGGAGGTACAGCAATGCTCCGATCCCGTAGCAGATCGCAATTCTCTGCAGGACACCCGCGTAACGAAGCGAGGAAAACTCAAACTTCAGAAGTCCATTGCAGACCAGTCCAAGCAGAAACAGCAGCGCGGTGCGGCGAAGGATTCTTGAATACACAGCACCAGGCTGACTGCGATATTTCTCCAGCGAAAATGGGATGACGCAGCCGACAAGGAACATGAAGAGCGGAAAGATCAGGTCGTAAAAACGGAAGCCAGCCCAGTCCACGTGTTCGAACTGTTCGGACATCATCTTTGCCTGAGGCGAATCGATGTTCTTCAGAATTGCGGTTGCCAGAGTATCTCCCCCGGCGATCCAGAACATGTCGAATCCTCGCAGTGCATCAATCGAGAGAAGTCGCGGCGAGGTGGACGGGTTCGGACGTTTGTCCGTCGAAATGGCTGACACCGAAATCTCCGTAGACGATTTCATCAGGTTCGAAACAGATTACTGGAGGTCGACTCCCAGTTCCTTCATGAAGAACTTCATGTCTTCCCAGACCAGTTTCTTGGCGGATGGGTTCCGCAGCAAGTAAGACGGATGGTACGTGCAGACGACCTTCGCTCCTGCGTATTCGAAGAACTTCTGCCTCATCTTCCCGACCGCGGCCGTTTCGTTCAGAAGATTCTGAGCAGCCACTGTGCCCCAGCACACGATGTACTCCGGCTGAATCACCTTGATCTGAGCATCCAGGAATTCGCGGCAATTGGCTGCTTCCTGCGGCAGCGGGTTGCGGTTGCCGGGCGGACGGCAGCGAAGAATGTTGCAGATGTAGAGATCTTCGCGCTTCAGAGTCATGGCTCCGATGATCTTGTTCAGCAGCTGGCCGGCTGCACCCACAAACGGCTCGCCCTGAGCATCTTCGTCGGCGCCGGGTGCTTCGCCGATGAACATGATGCGAGCTTCCGGGTTCCCAACACCGAAGACCGTCTGTGTTCTTCGCGAAGACAGCTCGGTGCATCGCTTACAGCCCGCGACGATGTCTTTCAGAGCACACAATGCCTGTTCCCGCTCCGCGCGATTGTTTCGAGACTGCTGCAACAGGGCCTGAACGGAAGGGAGTGATTCCGGTTTGCGAACTCCATCAAGCTGCACGTCGTTAGCGCCCAGGAGATCGGAGGGTCGACGGATTTCCGACACGGGTGACGTCGGGCGAGGCTTTGGACTGGGACGTCGGTCCGTACCGGAACCTTCTGCGCCGGTTGCTTTTTCAGCCACCATGCCTTTGGCTGCCGGAGCGGCTCCTGGCGGCCGGGCTTTGGGAAGTTCGACCTTCGGCACATGAGTCAGCCCGGCGCTCTGGAGATGACGGAGCAGCTGAGCCATCGCGCGTTTGGAATTCATCGAAGCGGTACCTGAGGACGGTGGCGAACTGAGGTTGACGGGATTCCCCATTTCCGGCCAGATTCCCCGTTAACATAACGGATTTTCGGCGTATCGGAAAGAAGGCAGAGCAATTCTCTGTGAGGAACGATCTTCAATGACTGCCAGCGAAACTCACGAAAATCCGTACGCGGTTGAAAGCGCGGCAGTCGCATCCGGTTTCCCAACTCAGCGGTCGGGCAGTTTGTCGTGGCTGATGACGGGGTGGATCGCTGTCGTTCTGATCAACCTGCCAATCCCATTGCTCTTTGGCAAGGAATGTTGCAAACAGATCGCACTGCTTGGAATGCCAATCGGAATCCTGCTGATTCTTGCCATTGGACTTTGGGGGTGTCGCATCGTCCCGAGGACCATGATCCTGCTGAACAGCGGAGCCGTGGTGACGGCTCTTTCTCAATTCTGGCCATTCCTTCATATGATGATTGGATCCATCGCATTGGCGCTCAGTCAGTTTTTGTTCGAAAGAGATGCAGCGCGTCATGATCTGACCAGAGTCACGTCGGCAGCATCTGCGACCATTCTGACCGGATCCGGGTTGATTCTGGTCTCCTTTGTTTTCGGGGCAGTCATTCAGGCATTCGTCAGTCTCTTCCAGCGACGATGACGGCCATCGTGCTATGATGCGCATCGTGCTATGATGGCGATGGTTGAAGTTGTCAGAGCCACGGGCGAGGCGTTCAGTTTTTGGGTCGTCAACAGGGTGCACGCGAAATTCCAATGAAAGTTCTTCTCGCTAATCCTCGTGGTTTCTGCGCCGGCGTCAACATGGCGATCGAATGTCTGGATGAGGCCATTCGACGAGTGGGTCCGGGCATCTATGTGTACCACGAGATTGTTCATAACAAGTACGTCGTGGATCGCTTCACAAAGCAGGGCGTCAAGTTTGTCGATTCACTGGAAGAGGTCCCGTTCGGCGGCATCCTTCTGTTCAGCGCGCATGGTGTGAGTCCGGAGATCCGTCGGGTTGCGAGGGAGCGGAAGCTTCAGACGGTTGATGCCACATGTCCACTGGTCACCAAGGTTCATCTCGAAGCCATTCGATACGCCAACGACCACTACAACATCATCCTGATCGGGCATGAAGGTCACGATGAAGTGATCGGGACCATGGGAGAAGCCCCCGACAGCATCACTCTGATTGAGACGCCTGAAGACGTGGCGAAGCTTCCGTTTTCTTCTGCGGACAAGCTCGCCTATCTGACTCAGACAACGCTCAGCGTTGATGAAGCGACAGCCGTCATCTCAGCGCTCAAGGCTCGGTATCCTCACATCGAATCGCCGAAGAAAGAAGACATCTGTTACGCAACCACGAATCGCCAGGATGCCGTGAAGGCTCTGGTGGAAACGGCTGATGTGCTGATTGTTCTGGGCAGTCAGAACAGTTCGAACAGCCGCAGACTGATGGAGATCGGGGCAAGTCGCGGAGTTCCATCGTACCTGGTCGATGGCGCTCATGAGCTGCATCCGGAATGGTTTGAAGGAGCATCCACAGTGGTCGTAACGGCCGGCGCCAGTGCCCCGGAAGTTGTTGTTCAGGAGTGCATCGACTATCTGCGTTCCCGATTCGGCGCAGCGATTTCAGAAGAAACGCTGCGGGAGGAACATGTGCACTTTGCTCTGCCAAAAGAACTTCACCAGCTGCATGCAACGTGAGTCGTCACGCTGAAAGCAGCTGGCAAGTCTTCGTCAGCGCCCACGTTGCGATGCTCTGTCACGCGGTGACGGCTTCGATCATTGCGATGGCGTCTGATTTGGAGAATGGCTTGGGAAGAAGATGGAGCTGATGGGAACGGCCCAGCAGCGCAATCACATCGGGCCACGAATAGGCCGAGTGTGCCGTGCAGACAATGATCTTCAGGTTCGGGCACACGTTCCAGAGCTGCCGAATCGTCTCAATGCCATCCCATCCCGGGGGCATACACATATCAACGACGGCTGCGTGAAACAGTTCGTTCTCGATGACAGAACGACTCAGGCATCGCAGTCCTTCTTCGCCCTGATACGCGGATTCAATCACATAGATCGGTACTGAATCGTCAGGCTGGCTGTTGATCGATGCTGAAGGTTCACCGAACAGTGCCAGTTCCATCGCCGCAAGATCCGACGTGTTACTGAAGGCTGGCTGCAGAATCGAACGGAACGCGTCATGGATCGACGGCTGGTCATCAATCAGCAGCAATCGGCGTTCGTTCGGCGCAAAGACGGAACGTGCCGTCGCTGCTGCTTCTTCAACGATTGGACTGTCGGTGGACGATGCCTTCCAGATGTCTGGTTCAGCAATCATGCGCAAGTCTCCGGTGCAGTTCGAAGGAGTGGAATCTGAAGAGAGAATGTGGCCCCTTTGCCAGGGCCATCGCTGAAGACGGTCAGGGAGCCACCGAGAGAACTTGCGGCCAGACCGCAATAGTGCAGACCGAATCCGTGTCCTGACGATTTCGTGGTGAAGCCCTGGGAAAAGATTCGAGTCAGATGATCCCGGGCGATGCCGAGTCCGCGATCAGTCACATCAATCCGGATCGATTCGTTGTTCAGGCTGCTGACTCGCACATCAATCTGACGTTCCGAAGGCGGCAGGTGCAGTACCGCGTCTTTGGCGTTCGTAAAGAGATTGACCAGGATCTGAATGAGCTTGTGGCGGTCGGTGACGACCATTGGTGTTTCGTCGGCATCCAGATTCAGTTGAACGTGGTGACGTTCAAACGAAGCTCGAACCACGGTCATGGCATTGTCGAGGACATCGCCCAGCGAAATTTCTTCTTCGAAGCAATAGCCTCGAGCCAGGTTCTGCTGGGCGGCGACGATCCGTTTGGCATGGTCCACGTTGACATCCAGCGACTGGAGTTCGTCCAGCAGACCCTGCTGTTCTGTCTCCAGAGTTGAAGCCAGTGTGCGAAGATACACAGGAAGCTGTTTTCCTCGCGGATCATGTTCAAAAAAGTCCCCGAGCCTCGACTGCTGCGAATCAAGGAGTCCAACCACTTTTCTGAGGCTGGGGACATGGTTCGATGAAACTCGTTCCTGAAGTGTCGTCGACAGGACACTGATGCTTGTGAGTACGTTTCCCACATTGTGCAGGACCGAGGTTGCGATTTCTGCTTTACCGGCCAGGTGAGCCGCATCGATGAGCATCTGGTTTGCTTCTTCCACCTGACGTTCGGCTTCTTCTCTGGCACTGGAATCGCGGACGATCAGAAGGAAGTGTGACTGGCCGGCGATTGGGATAGTGCTGACAGAGACTTCGACTGAGATCCGGCGTCCGATATTGGTAATAACATGCTCCTTAAGCAGCGAATGACCGCCGGTCGCCGCTTCTCGCAGACGCTGCATAATTTCATGACGCTGCCCGAACAGAAACTGACTGATCGAGGCGTTTTGAAGAGAGGGCGGGACGGAGACGGGACCTTCAAGCGTCATCGTTTCTGCGGCATGGTTCGATGCGAGAATGTTGCCTCCCATGTCGACTGTCAGGATCGCGTCACGTGCCGTCTCAAGTGTTGCGTTGTGCCATTCGCGTTGTTCCTGTGCCAGTTTGCTGAGCGGGCGAATGGAGAAGACCCAGATCATCGGACTGACGAGCAGTGCAAGCAGCGTCGCATCGCAGAACGCTTCCAGGTTCTGATTTGGCGACTCGGGAAGCACCAGCGGCAGCGTGTACATGACTGCCACTTCGGCGATGAAGATGACAACAATCGTCAGCCACAGGAACTGGGCTGGTGTCTGCACGTATCGAAGTGAAAAAAGTCGTTGCATAGGGCACCACTTTCCAAGTAGGCGGAACCGATTCTGAACCCTACTTTGCAGGTGTGCACTGCGGGTGTGCAGCCCTGCTGTGGGTGAACATTTGGCGTCAAATCCGGTGTGTTTCTGCAACAACCCCCTCCATCCGCAAAACCCGGTTTTTCTGAACGGGCAATCGTCCCCAGAGACTGGGCACGCACATGCTCCAATACCCTCAGTAACTGGATCACGACGTGGGATTTGTCGACTTTTTTGCGGTCGGCTTCGCGTCGCTGGCGGCTGACTTCACGCCGATATCCCCGGATTTTGAGGGCTAACGATTGCTGACTGAACCCGGTCACTGGCATTCAATGACGAGACTGGCGATAGTCCTCGAAAGAGGGCATCTCAATCAGATCTGAAAGGCAAGAGGATGAATCAACAGGACATCGAGAACTTCGTGAGTTCTCTGGAAAATGTGCAGCGGTCAGAAGCCTATGGTTACCAGTTCTTTTTTTATGCTGACGACCATCGACTTCCTTTTCTGACAATTGCCAATTCAGACAACGACTACGACAAAGTGTCCAACCTGAACCGTGAAGGGGTGTTTCGGGTCAATCTGGGCGTTCGAAAAGAGACTTTTGCCAAACTGTTTCCGGAGAATCCTGCCGGGGATGCCGCCGGACTGGACTTCACTCTGCTGAACACGTTTTTGCCTCACCCCGATTACGCCAAACAGCATTTTATCTGCATTCTGAACCCTTCTGGTGCCAATTTGGAAGCGTTCAGGACGCTTGTCCAGGAAGCACATGACGTCGCGAAGCAGCGGTATGAGCGAAAGAACCGTTCCGGCGACGCATCGGAATAGAGTTCTGGCGTTCATCGCAAAAGATGTCGCTCGGACGCAGCGAGGTTGAGCGAACTGCACGGGGATCATCGGTTTGTTGGCAGACTGTTCCTCGCCGGATCGGTACACTTTCCATCCGTGCCAAAGCGGCTGGCCGTGTCTTTGCCGTGTTCCCGATCGCTGATCGATTCATATCCTATTGACCCGGCCGCTCCGAAGATTTCGGCGCGGTCGCGGAGTATTCCCACAAAGTTCATCGAATGTCTCACTCATGGACGCCGGATTCGTGGCAGACACGAACGGCACTGCAACAGCCTGTTTACGATAGCCCTGAAGAACTCACGGAGTGTTTGAAGGCACTTGCTCAATTCCCTCCGCTGGTCACTGCCTGGGAAGTGGATCGTCTGCGCACACAGCTGGCCGCGGCCGCCGATGGCAAGGCGTTTGTTTTGCAGGGAGGAGACTGTTCGGAGAATTTCGACGACTGCAATTCCGGTTCGATTCTGCGCAAGCTGAAGGTGCTGATCCAGATGAGCCTTGTGCTCATTTGCGGTTCGCGCAAACGCATCATTCGCGTGGGACGAATCGCCGGACAGTACGCCAAGCCTCGGTCTTCAGATGTCGAGAAACGCGGGGATGTCGAATATCCAAGTTACCGCGGGGATATCATCAATCGGCCCGGCTTCACTGCGGAAGAACGCCGGCCTGATCCGAAGCTGATGCTGCGAGCCTATGAACGGTCCGCACTGACGATCAACTACATTCGAGCGCTGAGCGAAGGTGGTTTTGCGGACCTGCATCATCCGGAAAACTGGGATCTGGAATTCGTTCGCAATACTCCCGGTTCCCGACGCTATCAGCAGCTGCTGGAATCCCTGAGCGAGTCCATTCGATTCATGGAAGTCGTCTCGCCGGGAGAACTCACACAGCTGACGCGAGTCGACTTTTTCACTTCGCACGAAGCGCTGCTGCTGCTGTTCGAACAGGCACTGACTCGCGCGGAGCGCAATCGCGGATGGTACAACCTGGGAACTCACATGGCCTGGATCGGCGACCGCACTCGCGCCGTGGATGGTGCTCATCTTGAGTATTGTCGGGGCATTCGAAACCCCATTGGAATCAAGGTCGGCAACTCCATCAATGCGGATGAGCTGCTGGATATCATCCGCATCCTGAACCCTGACAATGAGCCTGGTCGGCTGACGCTGATTCATCGATTCGGAGCAGACCGCATCCGCAGCAAGCTTCCCGCTTTGGCAGAGGCCGTGAAGAAGGCCGGAGCTCAGGTCCTGTGGAGCTGCGACCCGATGCACGGGAATACTCAAACGACTCGGACTGGAATCAAGACGCGTTCCTTCGATGATGTCATGTCGGAAATCATCAGCGCGTTTCGAGTGCATAAAGAAGTCGGCACACGCCTTTCCGGGATTCATCTGGAACTCACGGGCGAAGACGTCACCGAATGCATCGGCGGGCCAGGTAATCTGACCGAGTCCGATCTGACTCGTGATTACCGAAGCACAGTCGACCCGCGTTTGAATTATGAGCAGGCCATGGAGATAGCTTTTCTTCTGGCAGAGCAAATGCGTTAGTCCGCTCATTGAGAATCCTCATTTGCGTCAGACAATTCGCAGAGTGAGTTGACTCAAGGCAAGGTCGCAGATCGGAAACTCTTTGAGTCGGGAGACGTTTTCATGTCGATATGCGGGATGTTCCGGAGTCCTTTTGCGTGGGCTCTTTTGCCGGCGTTTTTTGTCCTTGCTGCTGCAGCGAGTGTGCATGGTGATGAGTATCCGGGGTTGCACAATGTGAACCGTGCCGGAGAGTCACTTCTGGTCGGCAGTGAACCGGAAGGTGAAGTTGCCTTCGAGAAACTGAAGGAGCTTGGCGTTCAGACGATCGTCAGTGTGGATGGAGCTCCGCCAGATCTGGCGATGGCAAAAAAACATGGCTTGCGGTACATCCACATTCCGATTGGGTACGACGGAATTCCCCGCCAGTCGGCTCTTGCGATGGCCCGTGTTGCAAAGGAAGCGAAGGGGCTCACTTACGTGCATTGCCATCATGGCAAGCATCGAGGTCCGGCTGCTGCTGCCATTATTTGTCTTGCCGCAGGAACAGTTTCGAAGCAGGAAGCACTCGAATTGATGAAGAGAGCCGGAACGGGCAAAGATTACACCGGACTCTGGCGTGATGTCGAAGCGTTCACGCTGCCGGAAAAGGATGAGGTCCTTCCGGAGCTGACCGAAGTCGCCAAAACGGAATCGATCGCGACGGCGATGGCGAAACTGGATCGACACTTCGATCATGTCAAACTGATGGCAAAGTCCGGCTGGAAGGCTCCAAAGGACCATCCGGATCTGGTCGCCGCGACGGAATCCCTGCTGGTCGAAGAAGGGCTCGCTGAGAGTCTTCGAAATAGTGAGCTGAAGACAGATGCAAAATTCGCTGAACTTATGTCACAATCCATCAAGTCGGCGGTCGAGCTTCGGGAAGCCATCCGGAAGAATGACTCAGCGAACGCAGAGCAACTGATCGAGGCGCTTTCGAAGTCCTGTGCTCGCTGCCACGCGGAATTCAGAAACTAAACGTTACGTGTTCAGAAAAGAAGCACAATGAAGGGTCCGACACTGGTCTACGACTTGCGGGTTTTGCGAGTCTTTCGGTGCGCAGCGTGCGGTCGCGAAGTGCCGATGCCGGGCAGCACGACCTCGTTGCTTTGCTCCTGTTCGGAACCTCCTCGGTTCATGACAGCGGTCGACCGTCCAAAGACTCTGATTCCCGATACCACAGCCTTCCAGTCACCGGCCGATCCGTCAGAGATTGAAGAACCGGTGGAAGAAGTTTCAGAGGAAAACTACGTCCCGTTCATTCCCCAGATTCCGGTTCGCCCTCCTCAGTTTCCTCAGCGGCGGAAACTCTCGGAAGATATCCAGCAGTTTGAGTTTCGTGAGAACGGCGACCAGCTCGAAGTTCAGCCGTTGAATCCACAGATTCCTGGTGGATCAAGTGGTTCCGGGGGCGAAGGGCAGGCGTCCGGGCAACGCGAAAATCATCGACGTGGTTCCCACCGTGGTTCGCACTCCAGTCGTCCGGACAATCGATCTTCGAGCGAACCGAATCGTGGCCGCCATGAAGGTCAACGCCGTCAGCGCGATGACTGGCAGCGCGGGCGAGGCGATCATCAGAGTCCAGATGGAGCACCGCAGGGGCAGGAGTCGCCGGGCACAACGCCGTCCGGGGAAACTTCAGGACGCGGTCGTGATCGAAATCAGCATTCGAATCGGGACAGACATCGCGACCGTCGGCCGCGCGATCAGCGACCAGACAACCGCGGGGCTGAACATGCTGCTCAGACGGGCAGCCCGTCGGAAGCAGAACGCATTGGGAATGAACAGGCGTCTGAGCAACCGACGCAGCGTCAGGAGCATCGTCGCGGTCGCGGGCAAAGCAGACCGCCCGGCCAGCAGAGTTCATCCGTGCGGTCGGAAGAGTTTGGCGACGGGCTCAGTGATGAACTGCTGAATGGCGCGGGGGTCGCTGATGAAACTCTGCCGGATGCTGATGGTGATTCTGAGGATGCGGCAGACGGTGACGAGGGAGAACAATCCGGCGAACCGGGCTCAGGCTCGCAGCGTCGTCGACCACGCCGCCGAGGACGTCGTCGAGGACGTGGCCGCGGGCCTTCCTCAGGTGAGAGTCCGCAGCCAGGCTAAGTACGTCGACTGTTTCATAGCTTCGAAATCCCGTTTCCTGGCAGCGAGCCCTTTCTATGGCACAGACATCTTCACTGCGTGCATGTCGCCTGTTCGGAATGTTCGCGATCGCATTGTCTGCGACGAGCGTTGCCGCTCAGGAGTTTCCGGCGACGTTTGAGATCACGACGATCGACCCGAATATTGGCAAAGTCTGTTACGCGATCGTGACAGCCGATGTGAACAATGACGCACGACCGGATATCGTGGCGCTGTCCGAAAATCGGGTAGTCTGGTACGAAGCTCCCGCATGGACTCCGCATGTGATTCTGCAGGATCAGCTTCCGCTCGATCACGTCACCATTGCTCCGCACGACATTGATCATGATGGCCAGGTCGACTTTGCCATCGGTGCTGGCTGGACAAAGACCGGAACGCTTCACTGGATTCGACGGAAGAAGGATTCGAGCGGGTTGTGGGAAGTCTTCGCCGTCGGAGAAGAAACGTCCGTGCATCGGATCCGCTGGGCAGATGTTCTTGGCAAGGGAAGTCCGCAGCTGGTCGTTTCACCCCTCAACGCATCCACCGGATCCGGCGTACGTCTGCTCGCGTTTGAAATTCCGAAAACGCCCGAAAGTGAACGATGGCAGGCCACGGTTTTGAATGCGGACTTGAACCGTATGCACAATCACTGGCATCTTGACTTTGATGCCGACGGAGTCGTGGACACACTCACAGCTTCGCGCGAAGGTGTTTCGCTGATCCGCAAAGATGGCACGGGATGGAGCAGTGTCCGTTTGAGCGAAGGGAAAACCGGTGAGTCAGATCCGAACTCGAACGGTGCCGGGGAAGTGAAGTCCGGGAAGCTCTCAAACGGTCGGCGGTTTCTTGCCACGGTCGAGCCGATGCATGGTGATTCTCTTGCTGTCTATCTCGAACCCAAATCGCCGTCAGAAGCGTGGGAGCGAATTGTGATTCAGGATGGCTTCCGTCGCGGTCATGCCGTGTGGACAGCGGACTTCAATGGCGATGGATCGGATGAAATCGTGTTTGGTCACAGTGACACACCGCAGAAGTTTGGCGTCATGGTGTTCTGGAGTTCAAAGGACAAGCCAGAACAATGGACCAGGCAAATCCTCGACGAAGGTGAAATGGCGACCGAAGATCTCACTGTGACGGATCTGACAGGGGACGGAGTACCAGACATCGTCGCGGGCGGACGATCAACTCACAATGTCCGGCTGTACTCCACCGTGATCAAAGCCGGGACCCGGTGAGCATCGCAATGGAATCCGGCAAAGCATGGCCGTCCGCCGTTTATCTCCATGTCCCGTTCTGCATGCATCGATGTGGATACTGTGACTTTACGCTGGTTGCAAATCGTGATCGCCTGATACCGGATTATCTTCACTGCCTGCGTAAGGAACTGGAATTCGAGTGCCGCGACGTTCCTCGACCCTGGCCCGTGCGAACGATCTTTTTTGGCGGCGGCACTCCGACGCATCTGCCGGCCAATCATCTTGAAACACTGCTCCTGCTGCTTCGTGAGTACTTCGTGCTGGAAGCTGAGGGAGAATTCAGTGTCGAGGCCAATCCGGATGGACTGGACGACGATCGCCTGAAAGTCCTGCACGAATTCGGCGTCAATCGGATGAGTCTTGGAGTGCAGTCGTTTGTTGATGCCGAACTGAAGACTCTGGAAAGAACACATCGCTCCGCGGAAGCCCGGGACGTGATTCATCGCGTTGCCGAGCGATTCGGGAACACCGGCGCCGATTTGATCTTTGGCGTTCCCGGACAAACACTTTCTTCGTGGAATGATTCACTGCAGGCTGCTCTGGACCTGCCCGTGAAACATGTGTCGACCTATGGGCTCACGTTTGAACCCGGGACAGCATTCTTCCGCCGGCGCAAATCCGGTGACCTGCGAACGACTCCTGAAGAAACAGAACGAGAGATGTACCTTCAGGCAATTCGAGTTTTGAAGCAGGATCGATTTCAGCACTATGAAGTCTCGAACTTTGCCGTGCCCGGTTTTGAATGTCAGCACAATCTCGTCTACTGGCATGCGGAGGAGTACTTTGCGTTCGGTCCCGGAGCAGCTCGCTATGTACATGGCCGCAGAACAACGAATGCTCGACGTGTCACGCAGTGGTTGAAGACATGGAATCTTGGAGAACCCGGCTACGAAGAGGATGAGCGTCTGAATGATGAGGATAAAGCTCGGGAAGCCATTATGCTGGCGTTACGGTTGAGATCCGGATTGCATATCGGGTCGTTTCAGAAACGCTTTGGTGTCAATCTTGACGAGCTGTGTGGTGCGGCGATTCGGCGGGCTGTTGAATCTGGTTTTGCAGAAAGGTCTGGCGATCATCTGGCACTCACCGAAGACGGACTGATGATCGCGGACAGTGTGATCTCGGAGTTTCTCGGGTGACACAAGATGGGCAAACACAAGCCCTGTTCAGGTCACGTTGGACAGATCGTACCAGTCGTTGTCATCCAGGCGTCGAGTCACCTTTGCCGCAGCATCGCCGGTCAGAAACCGTTCCTGCAGTGACATCTCGCAACGCAGAGTCTCGATGGATTCCCCCGAGCCGCGTTTCTGGTCTTCGGTCTCAGCGATATGGATGGCATCGAGTCTTCCGAACATTTTGGGAAGTTCTCGTCCTCGCTGGCCGTGAATCAGGCATCCGATGTGAGTGGAATCGTCAACTTCACGGCACCATTGAATCTGGCCGTCAAGCAGTGAGCGGTCGCGGGTGCCGCTGGACGTGAACAACGAAAAACCACCTGACAAATGGCGTCGCCCCGGAAGCGACAGGCGAAGTCCATTGATGGAGTAGTTCAGGATACGAACGCTTTCGAGGCTTCCGCATCCGTCAAACAAGGCCCAGGCGCGCCAGTTACTGTCGTACCGAAGATTGTTCCGAAGATCATGCCACGTGTTTTCTGTCAGGCGATCAGGAAGTGGCTGTGACAAAAACGCACCGACCTGCCATCCGGACTGCTGTGGATGGCACCAGTGCACAACCGCACGGTTTTGTGTGACAGCGGAAATCAGGTCGCTGTACATCGCTATCTGGAGCTGGGTTCCGAACCGAAGCGGGCGGTCCGTCAGCATCATCAGGTCCATTCGAGCCAGCTCGATCAGCCGCGCTGGGATGGGCGTACCGCAATCGAGACACACCGAAATGTAGATTTCGGGTGTTTCGCTCTTTTGGGGGCGCCCTGCTCCCGCCTTGCTGGAATCGGCCCAAACCATAATTGCCCTTCGAGGACGAAAATCGCCTCGCGATTATCGCAACGGTCAATCCTGGCTTGCGTCCGGACCAAATGTTCCGGCTTCAATTTGGAAAGCCTGAGGAAGATCTACGTCCTCTGCGGTTTGTTGCTGTTATAGCGACAACGCCAGGGACATAACTCCCACGATTCCCCTGCCTCTCATGCGTCACATCAACACAGCCGTGCCACTTTCGGATATGCCATTTTTGCGCTAATGGGCGGCTGGTTTGTGGGTGCCATTTTGGCTGGCATGGTTTTAGCATTTCCCTGCGTTGACCAAGCCAAGCCCGTCAAAGCTGAAACCAAGGGAGGCGAAACATGGCCTTTGATCCACGCAAACTAACCGTCAAATGTTCGGAAGCCCTGCAGAGAGCGCAGGAGCTGGCGGAACAGCATTCTCACCGTTTTCTGCGCCCCATCCATCTTTTGAAATCGCTTGTCGAAGAGCAGGACGGTCTGGTTCGTCCCCTGCTGCAGAAGCTGGGCGTCCATGTGCCTCAGCTTGAGCGAATGGTGGACGGAGAAATGAGTCGGCTTCCCCAAACCGCAGGCTCACAGGAACCTGTTGGGGCTGGTCCGGAAGCGATGAAAGTTCTGAACGCGGCAAAGAAGCAGGCTGATTCGATGGGAGATGAGTTTGTCTCCACGGAGCATCTGCTGATTGCCCTGGCGCAGATTGAAGACCAGGCGAAGCGACTGCTGTCGCTGAATGGCATCGAAGAGAAGGATGTCGTCGAAGCAGTGAAGTCTCTGAGGGGAGGACAGACGGTGCAGGATCAAAATCCGGAAGACAAGTTTCAGGCGCTCGATAAGTACGGCAAGGACCTGGTCCAGCTTGCTCGGGAGGGCAAGATTGATCCAGTGATTGGACGTGATCCGGAGATTCGCCGAGTGATCCAGGTCCTTTCTCGCCGGCGTAAGAACAACCCGGTTCTGATTGGTGAACCGGGTGTTGGAAAGACGGCGATCGTCGAAGGACTGGCTCACCGAATTGTGCTTGGTGATGTTCCGCAGAACCTGCGCAACAAACGAGTCTTCGCGCTGGATATGGGGGCTCTGGTTGCCGGTGCCAAGTACCGTGGTGAGTTTGAAGATCGTCTGAAGGCCGTGCTGAAAGAAGTGCAGGGCTCGAACGGCCAGATCATCATGTTCATTGACGAACTCCATACGGTCGTCGGGGCCGGGAATGCGGAAGGGGCGATGGATGCGTCCAATCTGCTGAAGCCGGCGCTGGCTCGCGGTGAACTCCACTGCGTCGGTGCAACAACGCTGGACGAATATCGCAAGCACATCGAAAAAGATCCGGCCCTGGAGCGGCGATTTCAGCCTGTGATTGTGCAGGAGCCGAATGTTGAAGACACAATTTCCATTTTGCGAGGTCTTAAGGAACGATACGAAAGCCATCACGGTGTTCGAATCACTGACGATGCGATCATCGCCGCTGCGACACTTTCGGATCGCTACATCAACGATCGGTTTCTGCCCGACAAGGCTATTGATCTGGTGGATGAAGCCGCAAGTCGCCTTCGCATGGAAATTGACTCGATGCCTGTTGAAATCGACGAGGCGACTCGGCAGCTGACTCGAATGCAGATTGAAGCGGCGGCTCTTGAAAAGGAGACGAGCGAAGACAGCAAAGAACGTCTTCAGGAATTGAAACGGCAGATTGCCGAGCGTGAAGAATCCACCTCAAAGCTGAAAGCTCGCTGGGAGATGGAGAAGCAGGCACTGTCGGGAATTAAGCCGCTCAAGGAAAGCATCGAGCGACTGCAGACGACGTTCCAGCAGGCCTTTTCAAGGGCTCAGCAGACATTGCGGAATGAAGATTTCGTGGAAGCTCAGCGAGCCGAACAGCAGCTGAAGGAAGCTCGCGCCAAGCTGCAGGAAATTGAAGCGAAGTCTGCCGAACTGAACACGTCCAGCGAAAATCGAATGCTGCGGGAAGAGGTGACGGAGGAAGATATTGCGAAAGTGGTCAGCCTCTGGACCAACATTCCTGTGGCTCGCATGATGCAGGGCGAACGCGAAAAACTCCTGCGGATGGAGGATGAGATTCACAAGAGAATGATCAACCAGCATGAAGCCGTTGAAGCCGTTTCGAATGCGGTGCGTCGAGCTCGTTCAGGCATGGGAGATCCGAATCGTCCGATTGGCTCGTTCATGTTTCTTGGTCCAACTGGTGTCGGAAAGACGGAACTCTGCAAGGCTCTTGCGAACTTTATGTTCGACGATGAACGCAACATGGTTCGCATTGACATGAGCGAGTTCATGGAGCGTCACAGCGTGGCGCGGCTGATCGGTGCTCCTCCGGGATACGTTGGCTACGAAGAAGGCGGCCGGCTGACGGAAGCGGTTCGGCGAAATCCGTACTGTGTCATTCTGCTGGATGAAGTCGAAAAAGCTCACCGCGATGTGTTCAACATTCTGCTGCAGCTTCTGGACGATGGTCGCCTGACCGACAGTCAGGGGCGAACGGTGGACTTCACGAACACGATTGTTGTGATGACATCGAACATCGGAAGCCAGGCCATTCAGGAGTTGTCAGGGCAGGCCGATGAGAAGGAGATCCGCAATCGCGTCATGGATGCTCTGCAGAAACACTTCCTGCCGGAATTTCTGAATCGTGTCGATGAAGTCATCGTCTTTCATCCGCTCGGCCGCGATGAGATTCGGGAGATCGTGGATCTGCAGCTTCAGAAGCTGGCGGGGACTCTGGAGAAGAATGGATATCGGCTTGAAGTGTCCGAGTCTGCTCGACAATTGCTGGCAAGCGAAGGGTACGACCCGTCCTATGGAGCGCGTCCTCTGAAGCGAGTGATTCAGCAGAGGCTTCAGAACTCACTGGCCAACGAACTGCTCGCAGGCAACTTCACATCGGGTGATACGATCATGATTGATGCCGCCCGAGACGGATTTGTCTTCAGCAGGAAGTAGCGCAGGCTGGTCATCCGAAGTTGCTGAGTTCATCCTGGCAGCGGTCGGATCGGGGAAACTCGCACGTGAACTCCGGGTGAAAAAGCAACGTGCACCGGAGCTTGCTGCGGAGTAATCGCTGGAGTGACGGGCCTTGTCATCGTTTGAGACAAGGTCCGGACTTTTGCCGGTACAAACTGATACGGTGTGTGATGGACCTGCCCGGAGAACAGTCGTCCTCCGGGGCGTTCGGCAAAGAGAACGTATCGTTCCAGAAGGAATTCCTCGAGACTTCCCGGAGGTGACGTGCGATACTCTGACGACGCAGGTTCAATCTCGAGGTTGTAGCAAACAGCCGGATTCATCTTTCGAATTCCTGAATACGTGAGGTTGGCTGGAGCTCGATGCGGTTCGGACGACGATCGTTCGTTGAGCTGCAATGTGGCATGTTCATAAGGAAGGTGCCAGAACTGCCTCGCAAGTTTCACGGCAAGCCATTGGTTTGCATCGAGAGAGAAGAACCAGACTCCGGGCGTTCCACTTTTGTCAGTCACATAGGTCCTGACATTCGTCTCAAGGAACCATGAAATTCCTGGGACAGGCGGCGACCACCATGGGCGGATTCGTTCCATCGAAAAGGGCACCAGACCCAGCCACGCTGAACCGTCGAATTCATCAATCTTCAGGTCGGCAGGAATGAGCGAACGAAGCTGGCCCGCATCGATTCTCCAGTGCAGAAACGTGAGGCATCGCCACAGGTGGTAGCCGGAGGTCTTTGGATCGTCTGGCAGTGGCGACGTCATGGATATTTCCTTTTCGAATCCGACCAGGAGAACTCTCGCAAACGCAGGGTCAGGAAGGTGCAGAAGAGCTGTGGAACTCTGGCGAGTTCCACTACAGGGTTTGGTGAAACCGAGGGAGGAACTCTGGCGAGTTCCACTACGATTTGGGGTGGAGAGCTGAGGGAACTCTGGCGAGTTCCACTACTTATTTTTTCAGAGCGTTGCCGCGGGGGTGTGGCACATGAAGTTGAACCGTAATTCCAGCGAAGGATAACGGCGGCTCGCTCAGGAAATCCAAAATCCTTCATTTTCGAGCCACCGGCGCGGTCGATGTGTCGGGGCTGCGGAAGGAATCGTTGGGTGATTTGTTCAATCCTGCGACTGCGGCTGAGTCGGGAAATACGCCAGATTGCCCTGCTTGACAGGCGATCTTCGGTGTTCGAGAGCGAATCGGAAGCAGTTAAAGCACAGGGTGGACGCCGGTCTTGACCCACTTTTCAAACAGCGCGAGAATGCGACGCAAATCCGTTTCAGATGGGAAGTTGGAGTTTTTCCAGAAGCCCGTCAATTAGATGGCCTGATAGTCCCTCTGGAGAATTGGACGCTGCATTGAACGGATGCAGAGACCAGGATCATTCGGAACACGCAACAAGAAACATCGGATCGAACATGACCGAACCTGTCCCCTCAGACGAAAACCTGCGCAAAGTCCGTGAGCGAGTCATGCAACTGGCTCGTGAGATTGAGCAGATGTCCGGTCAGGATTTGGCGCCTCAGGTGTTCTTCCAGGAATTTCTGATTCGCGTCGTGACCGCGATCGGCGCGAAGGCCGGGGCAGTCTGGATGCTGGATGATTCCAGTCGGCTGGGGCTGATGGCTCAAGTCAATCTGGAGCAGACCGGACTGCGCGAACGTCCTGGAGCGCTGGGGCTGAATGAGCGGCTTCTGGTGGAAGTTCTTCAGACCGGGGAAGCTCGCACGCTGACTCATGGCGGCGAAACTCAGCTGCCAACGGAACATGTGCTGGTGCTGTCAGCGCTGCACAAGGATAAGAAGTGCGTTGGCGTGGTTGAGCTGTTCCAGCGCCCGGATGTTCCCGTCAAGGCTCAGTCGGGCTACATGCAGTTTCTTGAACAGATGTGTGGCTATGGTTCGCGCTTCATCGAAGGCCGTCGAAAGAACGCGACTGAATCGGCCGACATGAAGAGTCAGTTCTGGACGGACTTTGAACAGTTTGCACTGCGAATTCAAAAGTCCCTGGTGGAGCAGGAAGTTGCGGATGCCATTGCGAGCGACAGTCGTGCTCTGCTGGGATGCGACCGTGTTTCAGTTGTGACACGAAAAGGACGCAGTGTTCGAGTTCGCGCGGTCAGCGGTCAAAGCAGCGTGAATCCTCGCGCCAACCTGATGGTGGCCATGGCGAAGCTGGCGAAGCGCGTGATCGAAATGGGAGAGACGCTGGTTTACACCGGAAAGGTCGAAGGTCTCGCGCCGCAGATTGAAGAACCCCTCGCTGCGTTTGTGCAGGAAAGCGGTTCTCGAATGGTCATGCTGGTGCCAACTTTTGAGACCGAAGGGCTCGTACGAAAGCAGGGCGAAGAGGCGGACCGGGAGCGACGATCAAAACGTGTTAAGGCAACTGGCTGTCTTGTCGTTGAGCAAATCGCGGAGTCTGAGCCTGGTCCTCAGCTGGAACAGCGTGCAGAACTGATTGCGGATCACGCCGGTGCGGCGCTGTGGAATGCACGGCAGCACGGTCGCATCTTCGGGCTTCGAATCTGGAAGATGATTGGTTCCGTGCTTGAGTGGTTTCATGGCCGCAAGCTGATGATCACTCTGGCAGTCGCCGCTGTGCTGGCAGCGATTGTGGCCGCGATGACTCTGATCCGCGTTGATTATCCCGTCAATGCGGAAGGGAAGCTGATGCCCGTTGAGCAGCATGCGGTTTTCGCAACGGCCGACGGTCTGATTACTCGCGAGGGGCTGAAAGTCAGCGGCAATCAGGAGGTTAAGAAGGGCGACGTTCTGGTGATCCTGGAGAATGACGAGCTGGAAGGTCAGATCGCGGAAGCAAAGGCCAATGTCCAGAAGCAGGAACTGTTGAAGGTTGCGAAGAACGAAGAGATCAACGTTGCCAGCCAGAAAGGGAACTCGGGCGATCCGGAACAGGCTCGCACCAGTGAATCGACGGTAAAGCGGCTTCAGGTCGAACTACAGCGACTGGACGGAGATCTTCAGATCGCAAAGCAGCAGGTCGCGACTCTGGAAAAGCGCAAGCTGGAAAAGCTGGTGATTGTCGCCCCGGCCGATGGGCGGATTCCAAACTTCCAGCTTCGGCAAATGCTGGAAGATCGACCTGTCCGAATTGGGGATCATCTGTTTGACATCATGAATGACAATGGCGACTGGCACATGGAGCTTCTTGTCGAAGAAAAACGCATGGGACACATCCTGCGTGCTCAGCGAGAAGCTCAGGCAAGGAACGAGTCCACGGACCTGCCCGGGACGTTTATTCTGGCCACGCAGCCGGACGCGAAGTTTGAATGTCATCTGACCGAAGTTGCGACGCGATCCACGACGGACAGTGAGATGGGTACTGCCTTTGAACTGAAGGCTGTTGCAAATGACGGCCAGCAGTTGCCGGAAAAGCGAATTGGGGCGGAAGTGACCGTCAAGATTTACTGTGGCAAATCCACACTGGCGTACTGGTGCTTTGGAGACCTTGTTGAGTTTGTGCAAAAGTACCTCTGGCTCTGATTGCACACTTTTCGCAAAATGCTGTCCGGGCAGGGACGTGCCCGGATTACTGACTCTGGCAACGACCATCGAATGGACTCGAGCAACGACTACGTACTGTGCCTGAACGCGACTCGCGTGGTCAACAAACGAATGGCCATGTTCTTCGAGTGCCTCTGCGCGAAGGGAACGTCCGTTCGTGTGCTCGCACTGCCGCGGCATCGATGGAGTCTTGACCGAGCGGAGCAGCCGTTTTCCGTGACCGCACAGACAAAAGTCCGTTCTGATATCGGTCCGATGGAAGGGCGTCGACTCTCTGCCATTCTTTGCTTTCACTGGGCCGTGCTTCCGTTCGCTGTTCTGCTCGGAGTCATTCTTCGAGTCCCCGTTGTTTATGACGAGCACGACCACTACGAATTGAATACGCTGGAAGGTGGCGGCAGCAAATGGAAGCTGAAGCTGACCAGCGTGATGGTCCGATGGATCCATCGACTGTGCCTGCCGTGGGTGAAGCTGGTCACATGCATTCACCTGAAAGATGGCCTGTTGAAGACACATCTTCAGCGGTGGCAATCAGAAGTCATTGAAATCCACAACTACCCGGCTCGGGTGTGGCGCGAATCGGCCCATTCCAGTGTGCCTGAAGGGCGACTGTGCTTCGTCTACATTGGAGGCGTCTTTGCCGAGAAGGGTGTTGGCGCTGCGGCAAAGGCTTTTCAGTTGCTGCCTTTGGAACTCCGCTCAAGGGCAGAGCTGCATATTTTTGGCGACGGTGACAGTGGTCTGATTGCATGGCTCCGGGAACAGCCCGGGATTGTCGTTCACAATGCCGTTTCTCCGATTGTCTTTCGTCAGTTCGTGGCGACACATCGATGTGTTGGCCTTTCGATGCTGGCCGCGACTCCTCGCTACAGCCTGGTCGGAACGAACTGCACGAAACTCTATGAATACCTCGCGCTCGGAATGCCGGTCATCGCGACACGGGTTGGCGAGTTTGAACAGTTCGTGGTCTCGAACGATCTGGGCCTGCTGATCGATGGCGATATGGATGCCGACCAGCTCTGCGATGCGATGATCACCCTTCTTCAGGATGAGTCTCTGTTTGCCCGGTTCTCCGCCAGTGCGTCCCTGCTGATGCAGAAGGATGAAATGACGTGGGAGCATGAGTGGCAGAAAATTGAGTCTGCCGGGCTGTTGAATTGCCGGCGAGCAGCCTGAGCAACTGCGATTTTGCGAAAAATCTCGAAAACCTGCAGAATCCGACGGAGATTTCCGCTGGTTCCGGCGTGTAGAGAAGTCTGCACATGGTATCGGAGTCGGGTGTTCGTCAGGGTAATCGCCGGTTGTCCAATCTGGTGAACTTCTGCCAATTGGGTGGTTGACGCTGATCTGATTCGCTCCGATACTTTGCTGGACCAAAACTGGTGGAATTCGCGTTGAGTCAAAAGCCGGGCCAGGGTTCTTTGGGTACTTCGCGACATGCTGAAATTCTTCGGTTACTCAGGAATCCTCGCGCGCGGTGTGCGTTCACGCTGCTGCTCTGTGGCGCTTACGTCCCAGGCAGATGCTCAGGATTCGTCACTGAATGCGATCGCCGATCATTCGCACCAGCCGATCACCGTTCGCTCAAAGCCGGTGATCGAACGATTGCCGGTGAAGGTGGTCCGGCCGATTGATCTGGCCATGACATCTCGAAATCAGATTCTGATCGCGGACAGTGGGGCCGAGTGCATCTTCCAGCTGGAACCGGATGGGACTGTGTCCCTTCGTGCCGAGAAGCTGTCGGACATTAAGCGGATCTGCGTCGATGCCGATGATTCGGTTTACGTGTTGACCTCGACATCGGGTGAGTCTCGAATTCATCAGATTACGCCGGATGGAAAGCAGGCCATTCTCCATCAGCTGGCCGCTCCTGCGACGTGTTTTGCTCGGATGCCAAATGGAGATTTCGCTGTTGCCGGGAACAAGTTGTTTCTCGCCAGCTTTGATGCGGCTCCTCGGTTGCTCCAGGATTTGAATCAGCCCGCCGTCGACATGACTCTTCATTCCAGCGGCGGTGCTGAGCTGTTGTTTGGTTCCGGAGTTGTGATGTCTCTGGCTTCCAGCGGGGAGTTGAATCTTCGCGGCACTGTTCCTCCTGCTTCGCACCGACTGATTGCTCTGCCGGACGGACGACTGGCAGGACTCGCCGCCGACGGACTTCAGAAGACGGGCCTGTTTGCATTAACGCCTGAAAATCAGCCTCTGGACATACAAGCTCCAGGCGCCCATGACGCTGTCGCCCATGTACCCCACGGAACACTTGCAGTCGGCTTCGACCAGCTTGGTAATCTCGCCCTGGCAAACCCGGACCTGCGAGCAATCACCAAAGTGACTTCTCATTTTGAAGTCCCATGCCCCCACTGCGGCAAACCAACGCGACTCAACATGGTCCCCACCGACCCATCCGGCAGCGACACAACCAGCTACTGACACACCGCAGCCTGTATCATCGTGGCTCGTGCTAACGTGGCTCGTGCTAACGTGGCTCGTGCTAACGTGGCTCGTGTCTCCGACGCGAGAACGATTTGAGGTTTTCGGTTTTCAGGACACTGATGATACGCCGGTGCACTGGAATCCTGGCAAGGTTTTCCCCGGTGGTATGGCGGTGAACGACTGAGGACAGTCGTTTTACACTGCGATTATTTTCTGTCGCACATTTTTTGTCCGACGTCCCGCACTGGCGAGCGGCATGCGGTATTGCCAGGACACGGCGCACTGGCATAACCACGCTTCCCCACCGCTTCGCGTCACAGGCTTCACCTGTGCTACCCGGAAACCATCGGTGCCAAAGTCGTTGTCAGCACTTCGTCTTTATGCCCACACATTTTTCTGCCCAAACCACATGACCGCTGTTCATGCCTTCCGGCCGCATCGTTGTGATTCGATGTGTAGATCCTGGCAAGGTTCTGCACGGTGGCCTGGCGGTGAACGACTGAGGACAGTCGTTTTACACTTTGTCGGAGATCCGCCGCGGCAGTCCTTGGTTCGCGACTCGCAGGGTGATTCTCACTGCCTGCAGCCGGGGCGAAAGAAAATCAGAAGAAAGTTCTCTCGAAAGTACGATCGAATTCGTATATCGTTTTGTGGCCATGTTTGGGATCACGTGTATCCCGGGCTCAGAACATCCTCCTGGATCCTTTCCGTACGACGCTATGGCTCGCCCTGCATCACCGCATCCCACCGCTTCTGAATATGCCATCCTGCAGGTTTTGTGGGACCGCGGGCCGATGACGGTGCGTGATGTGCATGAGGCTGTTTCCAGCGAATCGGGCGTTAGCTACACCACGACGCTGAAAACGATGCAAATCATGTATCGAAAAGGTCTTGTGAAGCGAGATACATCGCAACGCAGTCATGTGTATTCCGCCGCTGTGTCACAGCAATCAACTCAGGGGCAGCTGCTCCGGAAGGTGTTGAGCATGGCGTTTGGCGGATCGATTGCGCGGCTGGTTCAGGGGGCGATCCAGAGCAAGGCGGCTTCCAAGGCGGATCTGATGGAAATCCAGAAACTCATTGAGGAGCAGGAGTGATGACAGAGTGCTGCTGTTCGACGAACTCAATGGATTTCCTCGGTATGGCGTTGATTCACTCGGTTTGGTTGTTTGCCATCCTCGGTATATTTGTCGAACTGCTGATGGCGCGGGTTGGTTCTGCTCGTTATCGGTGTTTGCTGGCGACGATCGGCGTAATCATGATGCCTGTGATATTAGGGCTGGCATACTTCGGCGTGCAGTTTTCGTTGCTGCCGTTCAGGCAACCGGGCTTTGTTGTCGGGACTTCTTTGACCACATGGCTGGCGTTTGCGTTTCTCGTCGGAGTCGCCGTGCAGTTGTTTCGTTTGGTTGTGTGCTTTGGATGTGTGGCAAGATTGCGGCGGTCAGCACGAACTGATGCATTGCTGATGCTGCCACAGCATTCTGATGGTCTCAGCAACATCGACATCCGGACGGTGCGGTCGAATGCCATTGCCGGTCCGGTGACACTTGGGTGGTTGCGACCTCTCATTTTGATTCCCGAACGCACGATCGTGAACCTCGATGCGAGCCAGCTTGCACTGCTGGTCAGGCACGAGTTGGCTCATGTAAGGAACCGGGACTATCTCTGGAATCTGCTCCAATGCATCGCTGAATCGCTGGTGTTTTATCACCCCGTGGTATGGCTCATGGGGCGAGCAGCTCGTCACGAACGTGAGTTTGCCTGTGATGACTGCGTGGTTCAGACCGGAGTTTGCAGACTGGAATATTCCAGGGCACTTGCTGCGCTCGAACACCTGCGCTCGCGATGGAATCCACTGTTTCAGCACAGCAGCGGAGCACCGTTGTTACCCCGAATTCAGCGTTTGCTGCAAGGTCGACGTGGACGATTGTTGTCCGTCTTCCGATTGCTTTTTGGAGTTCTGGTTGCCGCTTTCGGAGTGATATGGACCGGTGTTGCCACAACAGCAGCCGCGGCGTCCATCGATGATCCGGTGAGTCCCGAATTCCGGGCCTTGGCGGCTGATCACTGGCAGCTGAATGCAAGTTGTGAAGTTGTGCCGGGACAGCATCCGGCAATAGTAGTACCTCCCGTGATGGTAATGCCAACGTGTTGCCCAGACTGATGGTTCATCTGCGAAGAACCGTCTGATCAATTCTCTGACTGTGTGAGACAGCCCTTAGGGGCTTTTCTTTTGCTTCGATGTACGGATTAATTCGTAGAAAGGTCATTCGATGAGCCGGACACTTCTTTACAGTGTGGCGTTATTACTTGTTTCCTCATCGGCATCAGCTCAGGTCGGCTGGGGCTCGGGAGGAAATCAGGCGGAGTCTCAGATTACCGTCAGTGCGGCCGGTGTTGTTTCAGCAACACCGGATATCTTCTTTCTTGATGTTTCGGTCACGATGCAGGATCTGGATTTGGAGAAGATCCAGGCAGATGTCTCCAAACGGTGCGGGCAGGTCGTGAAAGCGGCCAGGGAGTTTAAGCTCGATCCCGCCAGAACGTTTACTCGGGACTATGCCATTACGCCGATCCGTGACAACGGACAAAAGCTCATCAGCTATCGTGTGTCACAGAAGTTTCGGTTTGCATTGTCAGATCTTAATCAGGCAGAAGCTCTGACAACGGCAGTCCTGAGAGCCGGAGTGACATCCGTTGACGCGATCGAATTCACAGTGGCCGACGCCGATGAACTCTGGGAGCAGGCAAGGGAAAAGGCGGTCGAGAACACAGTGAAGCGAGCCGGTCGAATGGCGAAAGCCGCCGGCGCAAAACTTGGGCCGGCGAGGTCAATTGTTGATCAGGGAAATCAGGTTCTGAACCTCGGTTGCGTCTGGAGTCCTTCCGACAGGACTCCTGCAGGAAGCGACGGTGCTGCGTTGCCGGAAGACGATCATGTGTTCTTCGTACCACCGACTGCCGTAAAGTTTCAGGTCAACGTTCAAGCCAGTTTTGCGCTCGACGGGAAATGACCTTGTTGCGTTTCGCTGACTTCAGGAGCACACTCTTAACGCAGAGTGCTCCTGAAGCAGGTTCTTGCTGTGTTTGGGCCGACAAACGAGAGGCGGGACCACGCGGCAGGCGCTGAATGCTCGACGGTGCAGAGCACTGGCGAGCGGGATGCGTGGTGTTTGCGGAAACCAAGTCAATTTCCCACGTCATCTCTTTCGTCGTCTTTCGTTTCTTTCGGCTGGCATCGAATCGCAAACGGGAAACTCCGCTGGGTGGCATGGTGGCAGGCAAATGCGAAGGTCAAAGACGGCCGAGAGCGGCTGTCCTGCGGGTGTGGTATTGGATTTTGGGGGCAGAGGCCTAGAATCCTTGTGAGATTGGCGTGAGTCGGTTTTGTCGGGGAGAACTTGTTGTGGCCAGCGGGGAATTTGGTCGGCAGTTGCCGGTCGTTGTGGCGATCACCGGAGCGAGTGGTTCGGTGTACGCGCTGCGGCTTCTGGAACTGTTACTGTTCTCCGGTCGCACGGTCGAACTGGTGATCAGCGGTGCGGCGAGGCAGGTGTTCCTGCAGGAACTTGAACTGTCTTTGGTTGGAAACCCCACAACGGAGTCCATCCACGCGGCTCTGGCGTCCACGATTCATGCGCCTGGGAATGTCTGGAATTTTCGTGCTGTTCAGGACGCGGCAAGTGTCGCAGGGCAGTCGAACAATCAGGGAAGAATCCGAAGCTGGGGGCTGAACGATTACAACGCTGGGATCGCGAGCGGCTCATTTCTGACCGCGGGAATGGTGATTTGTCCGTGCTCGATGGGAACGCTGTCCTCAATCGCCACCGGAGCCTCGATGAATCTGATCCACCGTGCGGCTGACGTTCATTTGAAAGAACGGCGGCCGTTGCTGCTGATGCCTCGGGAGACTCCTTTGAGTGTGATCCAGCTTGCAAACATGACGACGGTGACTCAGGCCGGTGCGACGGTGCTTCCAGCCATGCCAGGGTTCTACCACCGTCCATCGTCTCTGGGAGATGTAGTGGATTTTGTCGTTGCGCGAATTCTGGATCATGTCAAAATCCCGCACCCGCTCGGACGCCGCTGGGGCAATGATGAGAATCGGACAGACACAGAATCACAGAGTTAAACCGCGAATCTCCGCGAATGGACGCGAATCAGGCACAGAAGAAAAGCATCTGAGATCGCTTGCGACATCACAGACGTAAGTCCGCAGCTGCATTCCTCGCTGCGATTATTCGCGTCGATTCGCGTGAATTCCTGGTTCCCTTCCATGCGATGACAAACGGAGATACAGGGCCTTCACTGAGGTGTCCGGAAAGTTTCAGCACCTGCGTTTGCGGGCTTTGCGCTCACGATTGTCGTTGTTAACGTAGGGTGCTGGCTTGAAGCAGTCATTGCTCAATGAGTCAGTCCTGTCCTCTTGTTCAATAAGGAAGATCTATGCGCATTGTGACTGTGATCGCTGTTCTTCTGGCGTGGGCAGCTGGCCGCCACGTGGATGCGACGCAGGACGAGAAGTCCACGAAGCCCGCGGAGCAGCGTCCGAACATTGTGCTGATCTTTGCGGATGACCAGCGAGCGGACACGATCGCGGCTCTGGGGAATCCCGCGATTCGGACGCCCAACCTCGATCGCCTTGTGCAGCGAGGACTCTCGTTTGATCGAGCCTACATGCAGGGCGGGATGCACGGTGCCACATGCATGCCGTCTCGTGCGATGTTACTGTCCGGCCAGAATCTGTTTCACATTGATGAAAAACTCCAGCAGTCAACAACATGGCCGGAAGCGTTTCGGAGGTCGGGCTACGACGTCTTTGCCAGCGGCAAATGGCATAACGGAGATGAGAGTCTTGGCAGGATTTTTCCTCATGCGAAGTCGATGTTCACCGGAGGAATGACGAATCCTCTGCAGGCAAAACTCCGCAACGTCGTCGATGGCAAAGTGCAGCCAGCAGAGCTTTCTCCGAAGCATGCGTGTGAAGCGTTCACCGATGAAGTGATCAGCTTCATTCGCCGGGAACATTCCTCTCCGTTTCTGGCTTATCTGCCCTTCGATGGGCCGCATGATCCGCATATCGTTCCGGACGATTTTCCAGTGCAGTATTCGTCTGACAAGATTCCCGTTCCGCCAAACTTTCTTGCTCAGCACGCATGGAATAACGGGGAGATGACCGTTCGAGACGAACAGCTGCTTCCATGGCCGCGAACGGAGCACGATGTTCAGGTGATGCTGGCAGAATACTATCGTTACATCTCCTACCTGGACGTTCAGATCGGACGTGTTCTTGACGCGGTCGAGTCTTCACCGCAGTCGGAAAATACGATCATCATTTTCACGGCCGACAGCGGCGTGGCTCGAGGAAGTCATGGACTGATCGGGAAACAAAATCTCTATGAACATTCCGTCAGAGTTCCGCTGGTGATTGCTGGCCCCGGCATTGTTCAAAACCGTCGCACGAACGCGATGTGCTACCTTTTCGATCTGTTCCCGACACTTGGTGCACGGTGTGGAGTGGAGTCACCGAACAGCGGTGATGGAATGGACCTGAATCCCGTGCTTGCAAATCCTGACCTGCCGGCTCGAACGAGTCTCATGTTTGCTTACCGCGATGTTCAGCGAGCTGTCACGGACGGCGAATGGAAACTAATTCGTTATCCAAAGATCGATCGGACTCAGCTGTTTCACCTGACAATGGATCCTGCCGAGAAGGACAATCTGGCCGGGAGAGAAGACACGAGGGAAGTTGAGACGCGCCTGTTCCGACTTCTGCAGGCAGAGATGAAAGCGAACGGCGATGGTGCGATGCTGGCTGTGGAGAAGCCGGAGAAGGCGGAGTGGTCACCGGCGAAGAAGAAGTAGTTTTGAGCTGACTGCTGTTATTCGTTGATGTGGTCACTCAGTCGGAACACAGTAGTGCAGAGGCCAGGTTCCACCGGGGTGAACCCGGTGGGGGGCGTTTGTTTCAAATTAATCGCGGTCAACCAGTGGCCGCAGACTTTTGTCCTGCAGGACGGACTTCATTGTTGTCGGGTGACCATCGATTTCGATGTTGGAATCCACAAGGCGGACGCCGTGGCTGTAGTCGACGTAAGTGGCAAAGTGCTTCACATACAGCGGCTGAATCGGGGTGCCGTGAGGAAGGTGCCAGCCGTAGAGTGCGACGTGTTGATCGTCGGTCAGTTTCGACGACTGCACAATGTCCTTCTTATGTCCGGCGATCAGAAGAGGCGCGGGATATTGCTTCAACGACAGCTGAATCTGATCGTGATGAAGCAGGATTGTCTTCACGCTTTCGCGATCTTCCGTCAGTGGTGATGGAATCAGTCGAGCATCGGCTGCATCGAACACAAGGTCGGAAACCAGAGTTGTCATGAGCGAACATCTGACTTTGTCAGCCAGTCGAGTCGCCGTTCCGGGTGTCATGGGTATTCGCAGGCTGTCTGAATCTGAGCCGAGACTCAGAACATCGCGGGAAACTCGAACTACAACCGAATGACGTTCACCTCCCGCATCCGCTGCCGCAAATCGAATGGGCACGAGCTGGCGCGAGGCTGAAGGCACATTCCCGCTGAGCACTTCGTTCTCGATCCGTTGCTCGCGTTCACGCAGTGGAAGGGCATTGAGTTCAGCAGCCAGCTGGCGTCCACCTGGCATGTTGTCAGCTCGCTTCGGCAGCGCCAGTTCGACTGGTGCTGCGTCACGAACGAGTGTCGCGCTCCATTGCGACGGGGCTTTCACTGGAAGCTCGGGAATCGAGGCGTTGTAGACTGGAGGATCGCCCAGTTTTCCCCACGTTGTTTCCCATGACTTGCCGAATGTCATGCCTGCAATCAGACCATTCATGTCCCCGACCAGAGCCGTGTGCAGGATGCGGTTTTCCGGGTTCGGATGACGCAGCAGCAGCACCTGGTTCGTATCGTCTTGAGTTCGAAGGAACGGTTCTGCCGTGTCATCGAACAACGGGCGCACTGCCGCAAACCCTGCTTTCATGCGCTCGGTCGCGCGCCACGTACCGCCCTCAGGACCGATCACTTTGCGACCGTTCAGCGTAATCTCGCGATCGTCATAAGCAATGCTGATGAGACGCCGCTGCGATTCCAGGTTCAGCCATTTGTCAACCTTGTCTCTGTGGATCGCGTTGTCCCACGAATAGATCGCATCCAGAAACAGAAGTCGCTGAACATGGTTGGGAATTTCTGGTTGTCGCTGAATGTACTCCAGCAGGAACGCTCCTCCGCCACTGTGTCCGCTGAGTGTGATCGTTTCGGCGCTGACAAGTTTCTGCAGGGTCTCCACCAGTTCCGGAATCCTGGCGCCCGCGTTTTCGTCAGCACCTCGAAACGCCGGCCAGCTCAGCTTTGGCGCCTGCACGACCGCCAGGATTAGTGTCTCCTTCGTGTCGATCGTCCGCAGAAATCGCGTCTGTGCGAGAACATGCTGAATGCCGAAACGAAAAGGAAGCTCCGGAAGCGTGCGCGAGCCAATGGTTTCTTCGGCTGTGTTTCCATTGGGAGTCGCGTAGATCAGCAAATGAATGGGCTTGTTCGGAGAGTGCGTGGCAACGTCCGCAGTCTTTTCGTCGGCACCGTCCAAAGGTCGATTCACGAAGACGCGTATACCCTCCGGCGTCGTCATCCATGTGATTTGTTCCTGAATGTCGCTCGGTCCGGAAATGGTGGTCCATACCAGGGCATCTTCGTCAGGTGTTCCGAATCCAGATGAGCCCAGCATCATGATCAGCAACATCACGGGCTTCATGTCTGTGATCCCGGCAGGAGTTACTTAAGAGCGTGAAAACTGACGTGAGCTGACGACTCGCAGAATCGTCAGAACCAAAAGCGCGATGAAGACCATCAGCAGGGAGACCGCGACGGCGGCGTTGAGATTTCCGACGCTCAGTTCAAGGAAGACGCTGGTGGAAAGCACTTCGGTCTTCATGCGCGTCGCACCCGCAAACACCATGATCGGACCAAACTCGCCGAGCGACCTTGCCCACGCAATCGTTCCCGCCGCGATAACACCTCGCCAGGCCTGTGGCAGAGCGATGCGAAAGAATGCCGTTGCTCGGGAACATCCCAAAGTTCGAGCCACATCCTCTGCCCTTGCCGGAATCTGATCAAACGTGACTCGCATCGTACGAACAGCAAAAGCACAGGCGACGGCAAACTGAGCCAGCACGACGGCACGCCAGTGATAGGTCACCGGAAAGCCATGCTCGCGCAGCCACGTTTCCAGTTTCCATGGTGAAGCTTCCGGTTTTGGTGCAGGGTCTCCCGACAACCATCCGCCCAGAGGGGTGTTGAACAGAATCAGAAGGCTCAAACCCAGCACAAGAGGCGGCAGAACGACCGGCACTTCGACAATCGTGTCGACGACTGATGCCAGTGGGAATCGAAAACGCGACAGCAGATAGCCAAGTGGTATCGCGACCAGCAGTGACAGCAAAGCCGCCAGAGTGCAGGATTGAAGTGTCAGGGAGATTGCGAACCGAATTTCCGGCTTGAAGAGTTCCCGCCGAAAATCTTCAATCGTCACAAACATCAGGTCTGCAATCAGGAGCGCAAGGATGAGCAGGACGAAGATGGACGAGCTCAGTCCCATTCCGACAAAGAATGGTACGTCTGACTGAGGCTTCGTGCCGGCAGCCTGCCATCGAACCTTTGCCGCATCGGCATTCTGGCCTGGCGAAGCTTGGGCGTCGCCTGGCGATTCAGCGTTTTTCGCCATCGGCGCGTCCTTCTTTCCAGATCGGTTTCCAGTCTGGTGAATCCGACCGGGCATCTCGCAGATAGTCCGAGACACGAGCAGCGATCTCAGGTTCCTTCGACGCGACATCTGTTTGTTCGGCAGGGTCTGACTGAAGGTCGAAAAGTCGGACGGGAGCATCCGGGCTGCCGTTTCGAATTCCCTTCCAGCGTCCCTGATACAAGGCCGCCTGCCTGAATCCTCCTTCATGAAACTCCCAGTAAAGGAACTCATGCGACTTTATCTTCGCGGTGTCACCTTTGAACACCGGAACCAGGGACAGTGAATCGAGACCGTCCGGAGCTGGGACGCCGGCGAGTTCCGATGCAGTCGCCATCAAATCGCCAAAGTACGACACATGAGTCGACGTCGATCCTGCGGAAATCTGTCCGGGCCACCATGCGATCATGGGCACTCGAATGCCGCCATCGGTCAGGCTACGCTTGATTCCACTGAAAGGTCCGGAAGGTTGAAACCTCTTCAGATCATGTCGGCTTTCGTTATGCGGACCATTGTCGCTGGTGAAGATCACGAGAGTGTTCTTGTCAATCTTCAGTTCTCGCAGTTCATCCAGCAGCCGTCCGACGTGACCATCGAGACGGCTGATCATGGCCGCATGTCCTTTGTCCTGTTCCGGCCAGTCCTTGTCGGCGTATGGGCCAAAGTCGGGCACGGATGCGCCGTTGCCCAGCATGCGAGTTCTTTCGTTGTTCGCGTGCGGAGTCACCAGGCTCCAGTACAGAAAGAATGGCTGGTCTTTGTGGGTTCGAACAAAACGCAGAGCTTCGGCTGCGAAGAGGTCATCCGCAAACTCCGCCTGATTCGTCGAATACCCAGCGCCTGTTTCTCCGGCGGCAACGAGATCGTTCTTCAGCGTGACCTTTTCCTCGTTCTTCCAGAGGAACGACGGAAAATGATTGTGAGCATGCTGCTGGTTGAGGAAGCCGAAGAATTCATCAAAGCCCTGGCGGCGGGGAAGACCGGTCTCGGCCGCCCCGACATCACCCAGTCCCCACTTGCCGATCAAAGCAGTGCGGTAACCTGCCTGTTGCAGAACGCTGGCCACAGTGCGGTCACCTTCGCGAAGAGCCTGAGCCGCCGGATTCGCCGCCCCCGCATTGCCTCGCACACGAGTATGACCATGATGCAGACCAGTCATCAGAACCGACCGCGAAGGCGCGCACACAGTGGCCCCGGCATAGAATTGAGTAAACCTCATCCCTTCCCGAGCCATCGTATCGAGATGCGGCGTCTTGATCACCTTCTGTCCGTAACAACCCAATTCCGCGTAACCCAGATCGTCCGCCAGGATCACGACGATGTTCGGACGGCTCTGCGGATTATCAAGTGGCGAAGCTGACGCCCGTTCCGCCGTCACGCACACTGACAGGAGCGGCAGCAGGATTGCCATCATCCACCGCTCGAAGGTTGACCGGCATTGCATCATGGATGGTCTCGAGTGCTGAGGTTAACGAAGAGAATCGGACTGTCGTTCATGGTATGAATTTTCAGTAACGGTGCACAACCGCGCCGGTGTTGTTCAGCAGACAAGGATGTAGTCGCGGGTAACAGATTTCGCACCAATTTTGCACCAACGTGAAACTTCGGGAGGGTAAGGCTCCAGCCGAACCGCTGCACTGAATTCGAAGTGTATTCTTCCCGCCAGTTCCTACTTGCTTTCCTTCCAGCGAAACCCTTCCTGCAGGAACACATTCTTCGATTCCTCAGAACGCAGGGTGTCCAGCAGGCGGCTGGTGAGGCGGGGGAAGCGGGTTTTTTCTGAGATGGCGAAGGGCTGCGTGGCGATTGAGCAGGGGAGGCCCTGGATGCGAACGGCGTCGAGTTTCTCATCAGCGCCGACGGCGTTGCTGAGGTAGACGACGGCGGCGTCGAGTGATCCGGCGAGCATTTGATTGACGAGAAGGTCGCCGGTGGGACTCTGCACGGTGACGTTCTTCATCACGCTCTCCTGAACGCCGCCTTCTTTCAGTGTGTTCTGCGTCAGCCAGCCCATGGCGCATTGTTTCTCATGTCCGATTCCAACGCGAAGTCCTTCGTTCGTCAGGTCTTTGAGTTCTGCGACTTGATGAGGGTTCCCTTTTTGAACGAGGATCACAAGCTCATTTTCTGACACATCGACCGGGGCCGGGAACAGATCCGGGACCTGGTTCATGAATTCCTGATCGCATGCAAAATACGCGTCAGGATTTTCTCCGGCCTTCATCTGAGCCACGAGAATGCCACAGCCATTGTAGACTCGCGTCACCTCGACACCTTCGCGTTCTTCAAAACGCTGAATCGTCTGTTCGATGGCCGGCCGCAGCATCGCTCCCGCGTAGAGAACAATTTCCGGATGCTCGCTCCACTGATCTCCGGGCACGGTCTGGAAACCATGTTCGGCATACATCCGGAGACCCTTATCGGAAGCGGAAAGCCACCGAGCAAAGTGGAGGGCACGCTGTGGCTCCGATGTGGACTTTACAACAGCCACGGAAATGTCTGACACAGCCTCAGCCAGTTCAGGAATTTCAATCGCCTCCAGTTCCGGAAAATCGTGCAGAACGGCGTCGTACACAATCCCCGCGTCGGCGGCACCCACTTTCAGATCGCTGGCCACATCGGTCACGGTTCCGCGGAACGCTTCTGTTGCTCCTTCGAGCGCCTGCCACTGGCCTTTGGCTGAGAGAACACTTCGCGTGAGCTTCCCGGCAGCAGCGGCATCCGGATTGGCCTGGACCAGTCTGACATCTGATCGAAGCAGGTCCGACAATCCGTTGATTTGTTTGGGATTTCCCTGCAGGACAGCGACGACCAGTTTCATCTTTGCGAGCGGGAATCGTTCTGCGATCAAACTTTTTGAATTCGCCATCTCCAGGTAGCTTGAATCCGCCGGGAGATAAAGATCACCGGTTCGACTGATCTCAAGATTTGTCAGCAGAGTCTGAGACGCACCATACTGAACCTCAATCTCACGCCCGGTTTCCTGCTGGTAGGCCTTACGAATGGACTCCATCACCGTTCGGTTGCTGGCAGCGCAGAAGACGCTGAGAGGCCGTTGCGGTTCTGTTCCGGCACTGTCTGTCGCCGGGGCTGTTCGATTTGTCGCTGGCTTCTGTGAAAGGCTGAAGACCAGCAATCCGGCGAGGCCAACAAGTGCGGCACCGATCATCAGCGGTCGATTCATGTCACGCCTCACAAAGTCAGTACTGGATCAATTCCGGAATCGTCGTAATCAGCCACTTCCAACTGCAAAGGACTCGCCGCAAATCTGCCGCGAGTCCTTTTGAATGATCTGAACGATGCTGCTGCTGACGCGGCGATGGCTACGACAGCACCTGCTCATCCGTTTCAGGAGCCGCGTCATTGTCGGCATCAAACCACTCATCTTTGAAGACAATTCGCTTCTTGTGCTTCATCGCGAGGTTGGCAGTGAGTGCCATGATCGCATCCGCCATGGCGACTCGGCCATTGCAGCGGAGTTCCTGCCAGCCCTTACCATTGCGGATGCAGTAGCAGAAGTGTTCCATTTCTTCGCGGTAACCGCGGCTGACCTTGTCGCCAACCGCACCCTTGGCCATCGCTCCGGCCGCTGAAGGAGCCGCCGTGTTGTAGCTGTCGAGCACAGGTCCGCCACCGGAGGCGCTGTCCAGGACCCACAATCGCTGCTCGAGACCGCCGCCGCTGCCGGGGCCGTTTTCCTTATACAGCAGAGCTTCTTTCTCTTCTTTCATGATCAGCGTTCCGCGGCTGCCGAAGACGGTTTCGCCGTAGAACTCAAGGCGGTTGGTGTTGATGGACGAATAGGTCACGATCGCAATGTCTTCCTCGTTTTCGCCCTTCGCATAATGGCGACCGGGGAATTCAAACGTGACATAGATATGGTCAGCGATGTCTCGATCGTCGTCCCAGTTCTCCTTCGGTCCTACGTTCTTCACGCCGTAGAAGTTCTTGCCACCGTATCCCTGAACCGCCAGAGGATGCTTCTTGCCTAGGAAGATGCTGCTGGCGTCCATCTGGTGGCTGCCAAGTTCCGCCATCAAGCCGCCACCAGTCTTGTTGTACAGTCGCCAGTCGACCAGTTGCTTCGCGCTGTCGTAGCCGAGTTCTTTCAGGCGGCCTGATTTTTCCAGCTGCAGCAGATGTTCGCGGTCCTTCTTCGCTTCAGTTCCGCGATCCCATTTTCGCCAGCTGTCACTGCCGGGGAAGCTGTTATTACGGTGCCACTGAGCACGAATGAACTTGATGTCCCCCAGCAGACCCTTTTGAATCAGGTCATTCGCGTTGTCATAGAGAACGCTGTAATGGCGCTGGTGGCCAACCGCCAGCAGCAGCCCTTTGGACTCCGCCTTGCGGATCATCTGCTTGCATTCCGTGACGTTATGAGCCATCAGCTTTTCCGTCAGGACATGAAGACCGGCTTCCATGCAGGCCATTGCGATCGGAGCATGCTGGCTGAGCGGCACGGCGATGACAACCATCTCCAGACCCAGCGACTGTGCATCCTTCAGCAGAGCCGTGTGGTCTTCGTAGACCTTGATCTGACTGGCTCGAGCACTGCCCAGTTTCTTTTCCAGGCCGATGCGAACTTCCGGGTGGCTGCCTTTGAAAGTGCGCTCGATGTTGGCCGGGCGAGGGTCCGCGATGGCGACGATTTCCATGTAGTCGGAAGGATGTTCGGTGATCAGCACATTGGCTTCATCGCCGCATCCAATAAACGCCGTGCGGACAGGATTTCCATTCAGCTTTGAGTAGTTGAAATACAAAGCGCCGAGACCGACGCCGCCTGCAGCAACGGTCTTCAGCACGTCGCGGCGAGTGAACCCGACCGCTTCGTTGAAGTTGTCTTTTCCAATTTCATGCTGTTCCGGTGTGATGTCCATGTCCAGACTCCGATCTCGTATTTGCAGGGCCCGTTGGCCCGTGGGAAGTATTCGCGAAAGACTTCAAAAGTTGGGTTCAGAAAGTGCTGACGAAACAGGCTAGGCTTTGGCTGCCTTCCTGAACTTGATTCGACTGACAAGGCTATCCAGTCCAAACCACTGTCCGGTTGGCAGGAAAGCCAGAGCCACCAGCGCCAGAACTTCAATCAGGTTCTTGTTCACAATAAAGCTGTGTTCCGGTCCGGGGGCTTCAGGCACACCGGGCAGCGGAGGCATCGCCATGTAAAAACCAAAGATCATGAAGGCGGCAGAGAACGCGGCGAAGCGAGTGAAAAGGCCCAGCAGCAGGAGTGTGCCAAGACCGGCAAGCCCTGCGATCGTCAGAAGGTCCACCACCTTGAGCGTGTTCCAGGGCTTCGGCAACGCTCCTCTCTTCACCTGGTCGATCGTCAGCAACTGAGCCGCTTCTTCCTGAAGTTCTGCATCCATCGCCATGACAGGGCCGGCCAGTTCTTTCGCCTTCGCTCGTGCATCGGACCACGTTCGAACCAGATGTTCCTGCTCGAACGGCATTTTGGCAGAAGCGTGTTTCTGTTCGTATCGGGTCAGCATTTCGGAGTACAACTGAAGCTGACTGATGCGGCCATCGATGTTTCCGGAATTGTCCGGGTTGCCCTGCAAATGGGCTCGCATGCGTTCCTTGAACGACAGGCGGCTGGAACGCGCAAAGACGTCATTCAGTGCTTTACGGTAAGCATCATATTCTTCGCCCTGACGCTCACTGACCTGCGCTTCCAGGTTGGCCTTTTCTGTTGCCAGCAGATGGCGTTTTCCATCCACAGTCAGCAGCTTCTTTTCCGCATTGAAGCGAACGACTTCCTTCAGTTTTGCCGCTTCAAAGTCCACTCCTTCAGGAAGTTTCTCCAGAGCCGCAGCGAAATACTCCGGACCGTCGAGCAATCGGTTCAGTGCACCAATCTGAGAATCGTTCAGCTTGTAGTGGGCAATGAACCGATTTCGCCATTTGTTCCAGCGAGCTTCCACCTGTTCCACATCCATCCAGCCCGTATCGTTTGCATCGTTGGCCAGCGAACGGAACAGGTTGCGCATTGGTCCCTGAGCACTCTTCAGGTAACCATCGGAACTCCAGGGAGTCGGCGTGCGGAAGGTATCGATCTTCCAGAGACCTTCGTAAAGCAGCTGCCAGCCCAGTCCCAGTCGCAGCACGACAAGGAACACGACGGCGGCAGTGGATGTTTTTGCGATGGATGTCACCGGAGGAGGGCTCCTGACTCATCAAGTGGTGGGAGGTGGAGGAAGTTCAGAGGCATTGGCCAGCGACATTTCGTTCGCCTGAACCGGTTGCCCGAGAGGTGTCATGCTGTCGAGTGAAGTTGCTGCAGTCCGCAATGGTCGCAGCGTTCTTCATTCATTTTGACACCATGATGCACTTCTTGAAGGTCCGATCGATCGCAAAATACCGGGTTTTTGCGGCTTCCCAACCGTAAGGGACCTCGAAAACGGCCACTTTAGCGGACTTCCGCCTGGTCTTCATCCCAGAAGATCTGATCCGAAGGAATTCCTGCCACAACCGGTCGGACTTTGCGGCCAGATTCCGGGAAAGGAACAAGGATGGCTCCAATGTCCGGCATTGAATCAAGGCATGCCAGAGAGCGATCCACGCCCATCGCAAAAAATGCTGTCGAAAGAGCATCCGCGACGGCGGCGGAATGAGCAATCACGGTCACGGACAGCATTCCGTCAGCGGGCCAACCCGTTTTGGGATCCAGGATATGACCGTATCGCTTTCCCTGGTATCTGAAGAACTGAATGTTGGATCCACTCGTCCCCATCGCCTGGTTCCGGAGCAAAACGGTCGCGAGCCGCTTTTCAGTGAAGAGGGGATTGCCGAGCCCAATGGGCCAGCCGTCGTGACCGTTATGGCCTCCGACTGCCAGAACACTGCTGTGACCTCCATGCAACAAAAACTCTGCCGGAGCGTCAGTCTGCCGCCGAAGGAAGTCAGCCGCTTCATCAAGAGCGAAGCCTTTGCCAATCGCCCCCGGGTCCAGAGTGACGCCATGATGTTTGAGTTCAACGGTCTCCGCGGCTTCTTCGAGCCGGATATTGGCTGAGCCGCACAACTTCAGTGCCTCCTGAATTTCTGACTCAACCGGTAGTCGCTCTTCTCGCCGGCACCGTCTCCACAACAGCGTCAACGCGCCCATCGCGATGTCGAAGCCACCATCAGTACGGTTGGAAAGTTCCAGCCCAAGGCGAATCAGGCGGCTGAGTTCCGGTCGAATTCTGACGGAGGCAATCCCCGCGTTCTGGTTGATCAGAGACAGTTCGCTGTCCGACCGATACAGACTCATCCAGCCTTCGATGGAACTGATGAGTTCCAGTGTTTCCCCCGCCGGAGCGACTCGATCCGAAGACCCGGGATTCATAATCACCGAGAAATCACAGGCCATGCACCGTGCGGTCAGGCGAACGGTGCTGCTTCCGCCCGGCGCAGGGCGGGCCGGACGGGAATCAGATTCCGGCCCAGGACTTTTCACGAGGCCGGTGAGCAGTGATCGCCGTGAAGGACTTGGTTCGACCATGGAAATCTTCAACGCCTGAAAAGCTGGTTTATGGGTGCATTTGTTCAGAAAACTGGCCCCGGAGCCTGAAACTTCAAATACGCGTGTAAAAAGGTGCGTAGGACCATCGCACGTCTTTGGTCGAGTTTCAGGCCCCTGTCCCCCCAAAAGGAACAACCCAACTCGAAATCCGTGGCCGGTGAAAGATTACAGCGATGCCCTGTGGCAACTCTGATCCTGCTGTTGTCAGAATACTCGTTTTCTGAAATTTGGACTCCTCGAAACCCTTCAGACACCTTCGAATCTGTATGTCCCAGAAAAATCCATCCAAGGCTCCTGTTCCACGTCGAGTTTCCAGTGGTCTCCCCTGGTGGATCTGGGTGATCGGTGTCGGGTTTGCTTTGCTGCTCCTGGCCATCATCGTTCCTCGACTGTTTCCAACAGATCCGCAGGTGATCTTTGATGACGCAATGGTGCTGCTGGAAAGTCAGACGCCTGACGTCGCGCGGCTCACGGACGATGTTGAAAAGCTGAAAGAGTATCCCGACTGGGCCGGCCATGTGAAATACCTGGAAGCTCGAATGGCAGTTGGCCGCAACATGCCGCTGAAGGCGATCCCGCTTCTGGTTGAGGCGATGAAGTCGGAAAAAATCCGTGGACAATCCGGCCTGCTGCTTGGTCGTGCCTACGGGACGGCCGGAAAATTCGAACAGGCGATTTCGACGCTCGAATCCGTCCTGGACGATCCGGAAATCGGCGATGAAGCGCGGTATATCGCTGCCAGCATTCTGTCGAACGGCCTGGCCTACAACGAGTCACTCGCGCACATCAAGGTTCTGAAGGAAAAGGGACATAAACCAGTTCAGGTCAACCAGCTGGAAGGCGACATCCTGGTGGACTTCGGCAGATATGAGGAAGCAGCAGCGGCCTACAAAAAATCGCTGGACGAATCCGGTGACTCACCGGCCGTCGGCGAATTGGCAGACCGTTACCTTCAATGCCTCGTCAGACTCGGAAAAATCACGGAGGCTGATGAGTACGTTGACATGATTGAAGATCCGACTCGCGGATCGAAGTTCCAGGCTCTGTCACTGCTTGGCAAAGGCAAGGTCACGGAGGCGTTGACGGTCATCGATTCCGCTCGACGCGATATGCCTCTGTCCGGAGAAGGTGCTGTCATTGCTGCCAAAGTCAATCTGGCAGAAAACAATGTTGAGAAGATCAAGGCAGAACTGCCAGCCCTGGTGAACGCGGTCGGACAAATGTCGCGCAACAGAGAAGCGTTCGAGACGCTTGCTGCTGCTGCAGAAAAGATCGGCAACGCGGAACTCGCGAACTCTGCTCGCAAGAACGCTGAACAGCTCCTGGAAATTGAGAACGAAATGAGGACTCTGCTTCAGTCAGTCGTCAACAATCGGAACGATGTGGAAGGTCGCCTGAAAGTCGCTTCACTGGCCATCCAGTGCGGGCAGTTCGATTTTGCAAAACGCATTCTGGAAAGCCTGTCTCGCTTCTACCCCGAAGCCGAGTCGAAGGCAAATGCCATCATGCCCGATCTCATGGTGGTCTCAAAACCACTCGTTCCACTCGCCGGGCTTACTGAACCTGAGCCGGAGCAGCCAAAGTCTGAGGATCCAAAACCGGACGATGCCAATCCCGCAGATCCCAAGCCGGAAGATCCGCCTCAGGGAGACGCGAAGCCTGTTGAGCCAAAACTCTCTGCTCCGACGGTTGAAGCGCCGAAGAACTGACGCTGGAACACCTGCCCGGCGAACCGTCGCGCGTGGCAACGCTGTAGTGGATCTCGCCAGAGATCCTATGTCGTTTGTGCTGATGGGAACTCGTGGCGAGTTCCACTACATGCTGTCGTAAGAAGGAACTCTGGCGAGTTCCACTACTTTGTGTGGTGTGAAGGAACTCTGGCGAGCTCCGCGACGGGCGCTGGGCTTCACGTTTTCATCGATGTTCAGGCTTCGACGGTGGGAACAGCCATCGCTGGCGTTCCTGATCGAGTGCTTCCTGTGACGTCAATTCCCGAGTCCGTCGTTTCCACCACAGGACTTCTGGCTCATCGATTTGAACGGCGAAAACCGGGTCTTTCAACTGAGCCAAAACCTCGACGATCACCGCGCAAAGAAAACGGTCTTCGGGGTAAATGGGTGCTCCGGTCGCATCGAGTGCCCAGCGATCAAGTTTGAGCACAACCCAGTCACCAGTCAGCGTGCCACTGGCAACGTATTTTTTCAGGGGGACTGGCAGTTGTTCGGCGGTCGATGAATCCAGCCACAGTTCCCAGGTCTCCGGACGGCTGGAATACAGTTGCCATGATGGCCAGTTGTCAGAAATGCTCAGAAGCCCGGACAATGAAAATGTCAGGACACAGATGCCTGGCCACGCGTCTGCAATCGGAAACCGAACGGGCTGCTTCATGTCCGGTTTAACGACGACAAGGGGCAAGAGGCACAGAAAGCAGACGTTCCACAGGATGACTCCCCAGTGATGTTTCAGGCCAAATGGTCCGAGTGCCAGGATAAGGCACAGGTGCATCACGCAGGCAAGGATCAGTCCCATTCGCTGAGTCCTCCGGGAGAACAGCAGGACGCCGGCAAGAATTTCCCCGCACGCTGCGACAATGGCCAGACGATGAATCCATTGCAGGTCTCCCGCAATGTTGGCTGGAAGGCAGAACTTCATGATGGCCTGGACAATCATTTCTGTCGCATTCGGCTGAGTGGAAAGCGTGATCCGTGACAATCCGGAACACAGATAGACGCCTGCGAGCACCAGCATCAGCGACGGAAAGAACTTCGAAGGTCTCAGCGTTGCAGCGAACGTCATCACGATCATGAACAGCCAGTGCCATGCCTGGAGGCAATGCTGGTTCGCGATCGCGCAGAGTGTGGCGAAGAGGGCCGCGCCGCCGACTGTGACTCGTACGGCAGTGGAAAGCCCGTCAAACGACGGTCCACCTTCTGTACTGGCGTTGTTTTCGGAGGCCGTGGTTTTTGCACGCCGCAAAGCTCGCCACTGTCGAATGCCTGTCAGAATCGTCGCGCCACAGCAGCCCAGCAGGCAGATTGACAGTGCTTGCCGACTTGCTGCATCAATCGTCCAGCCTGGTAATGAGACAGCAGGGAATTCAGTCGTGCCGAGCCAGAGTCGATAAGTGACGCCGATCAACGCGCATTCGAACGCAGCCATCGTGATGACAATCAGGACCTGCCGTTCACGCGCCGTCATGGATCTGCCTGCCTGACATCCAGATTCGAAACTGCCGAATCGCGGAGCTCAACTGGACCTGCAACTCTGTCTTCTCAACGATCGCATGCGCCCAGTCTGGTTTCTGCTGGCCGGGAAATTCCGTCATGCACACAACGAAACTCTGATCTCTGACAGAACTCAGCTGTGCGATCAGATTCGGATCATGCCGCACATCCATTTCATCGCACAGAACAAACCCGAATCGAGCAAGCTGCTCTATTGAGTCGCTTTCGGCGGATACGGGAAAGCCAGCATGAATCAGCATTGCTGCTGCAACACTCTTAAGAGGTCGGTCGGAACAAATGCAGGTGGCACGACAGCTCAGGTGCTCCGGAACCGCGACCGCCTGCCGATGGGCGAAGACATCTTCCGGGGCAGCCATCGGCAGCATCGGAGCAATCTGCAGAGCAATCTCCTTCAATGCCTGACCGACAACGGGGATCGCTGAACCGGCAGGAACTCGCGAAACGATCGGCCAGACATCATGTGTTCTTCCGGTCGATACGCACCACGATGTCTGACAGCAAAGGACTCTTCCAAAGAGCAGGTGTCCGATCAGTCGGTTGACCTCATCACGCGGGTATTCGTCCGGATAATTCTGAAGCACAATCGTCAGCGCGGGTCGGTGCGTCTGAAACGCTGACGAGGCGAAAGCTGCCTCAATCGAAGAAAAGATGTTGTGCTCGAACAGCAGCCTTTGTTCCGCACACCATTCAAGCAGCGGCAGAAACTCAGGATGAGTCCTGCCGATGAAGACCACTCCGGAAGTCACTGGAGCCACCGCCATGTTACAGGCTGCGATTCAAGAGTTCCCCGGCCGCTGCACGGATTCGACCGGCCGCAGATTCTGTCACGCCGGACAGCAAAGGCAGATGGCGTCCCGTGTCTGCAATCCCGGCCAGCGCGACGGCCTCATGAAGAACGCGGATCGGGTTGATTTCATTTCGCAGGTCTTCCAGCGGCAGAAAGATGCGACGGATGGCTTCCGCTTTGTCATAGTCTTTGGCGACAATCGCAGCCAGCATCTGCTGAGACAGTGCCGGATTGACGCACACACATCCTGAGGTGTACCCATTCAGCCGGAACTTTGTCATATGAATCAAAGCAGGCTGTTCGCCGATACCACTGCAGATCAGCCTGGGATCTACCATCGTGACAAGTCGTTCCAGATAGGAGTCGTCGGCGGGGTCTTTTCGGACGATGGCATACTTGATGAAGGAAACCAGTCCATCCCGTACCAGCTCAGCGGCACCTTCGGGGCTGATGTATCCTTCTTCTTTGATATACAGCACTGCGGGCCGACCGATGACTTCCACGAATTTGCGAAACCCGGTCATCAATCCGGCTTCTGTCATGATGGCTTTGGTTGGCAGCACCATCACTGTCGGGAATCGAGTGGACTTCAGAAGATCCGCCTGGTCCATCATCAGTCCGTAGGAAGGCCCCACCGAGGGAATAACGGCTGTGTGAGCACCAGCGACCTTTTCCAGGATCTCCAGCAGGTTTGCATACTCTGTCAGGCGGACGTGATACAGATTCGCGTTTCCGCCATACAGCAGCATGGAAACGCCACCGTGTTCCAGATGCCGGATGATCCGTTCATTCTGAGCGGAACAGATTTTTTCGGAAGCGTCTCGAGCCAGCGGAGGCACGGCGAGAACGGATCGTTGAAATTGTTCCGGAGTCACTGGTGTCGTTTGCATTCGAGGACTTTCAGAAGAAACGGTGCCGCTGTGACATCGCAAAGACATCACAGCGGCATTGAGTGAGACTCGTACACAGGCTGTGCCACACGAATGATCGCACAGCCCGCAGACGACCATTGAATCGCAGAGCGATTCAACACGCTGGTTACCAGATCTGAATACGCTGATCAGCCGGCTTAAAGAGCTTGTCGCCTGGCTTCACATCGAATGCTTCATAGAAGGCATCCAGGTTCGTGACAGGTCCATTGGCTCGATAAGCAGACGGTGAGTGCGGATCGATCAGAAGGCGACGAGCCATTTCGTCGTCTCGGTACTTGCGTCGCCAGATTTGAGACCATCCCAGGAAGAATCGCTGGCTGGAAGTGTATCCATCCAGAACAGGTCCGTCCTGACCCTTCAGTGACAGGCGATAGGCCTTGTAGGCGATCGCCATTCCGCTCAGGTCCGCGATATTTTCACCCAGTGTCAGCTTGCCGTTCAGCTTGCGTCCTGGGAGCGGTTCGTAACCTTCGTACTGAGCAACCAGTCGGGACGTCAGTTCTTCGAATGCCTTCTTGTCTTCGTCCGTCCACCAGTTCTTCAAATTTCCATCGCCGTCGTACTTGCTGCCTTCGTCATCGAAACCATGACTGATCTCGTGTCCGATGACCGCACCAATTCCGCCGTAGTTGACCGCGTCTTCGGCGGTCGCATCAAAGAAAGGAGGCTGCAGGATTGCCGCTGGAAAGACAATCTCGTTCAGGCTTGGATTGTAGTAGGCATTCACCGTCTGAGGTGTCATGCCCCATTCCTTTCGGTCGACGGGCTTCTTCAGGCGATTCAGCTGACGGAAGTGTTCAAAGCGACGAGAACGAGAAATGTTCCCCAGCAGGTCGTCTGCCTTAATCTCGAGGCCTGAATAGTCGCGCCATTCATCCGGATACCCGATCTTGGGCGTGATCTTGCTCAGCTTTTCGAGCGCCTTGACCTTGGTTTCTTTTGTCATCCACTTCAGGTCATGAATGCTCTGTTCATACGCCTTCAACAGGTTGGCAACCAGTTCATCCATTCGCTTGCGAGCTTCCGGCGGGAAGTGCTTGCGAACGTACAGCTGTCCCAGAGGTTCGCCAAGGACACCGAAATCCCCCGCACCGGCGCCGGATGTCGCATCGACCGCTTTCTTCCAGCGAGGCTTCTGCTGAGGAACTCCGGAGATCGTCTTTTCGTGCAGTTCAAAGGACGCATCAACGAAGTCCTTTGGCAGGTAATCGGCCGCAGCATCCAGCAGGCGGAATCGTGCGTACTGCTTCCATGTGTCCAGATCAACGGTGCTGGCGACCTTTTCGAACTCAGTGAAATAGGAAGGCGTCGTGACGTTGACTTCTTCCAGATTTGCGGCACCGGATGCTTCAAAGTAGACGTCCCACGGAATCCCCGGCGTCATCTCCTTCAGCTTTGCAACCGTCATCAGGTTGTAACGCTTTTCCGCATCGCGCAGTTCTGTTCGGGACCACTGGATCTTTGCGAGCTTGGTTTCAAGTTCCAGGATCGCATCCGCCGCGGCAACGCCGTTCGGGATTTTTGCGAGTTCAAACAGTCGCGTGATGTAGGCTTTCAGTGCGGCGCGAGCGGCGACGTAGTCTTCTTTGTCTTCGAGGTAGTAGTCGCGGTCTGGAAGAGTGATGCCGCCCTGAACAATCCCCGCAAGATAACGCGAGGAGTTCTTGTCATCGACGCCGACAAAGAATCCCACGGGGCCGGGGACACCGTAGATGCCGGCTGCTCCGAAGAAACGAGCCACATCGCCGGGAGCACTGATCGCGTCAATGGCGGCAAGGTGTTCCTTCAGAGGAGCAATGCCCTTTTGAGCAATCAGGTCTTCATTCATATAACTCTTGTAGAAGTCCCCAACCTTCTTCGCGATCGCGTCGTTGGGATTGCTGACCGCTTCTTCAATGATCGCTCGAATGTTCTCCCGGGCTGCATCATCCAGCGCGGTGAAGGATCCATAGTTTGACTTGTCAGCAGGAATCTCTGTCGACAGCAGCCATCGCCCGTTCATATGCAGGAACAGGTCATCCTGAGGACGGACGGACTTGTCGAAACCATCCGGATCAAGCCCGGCGTGCTGTCCCATTGCTCCGGAGCTCAGGACACACAGTATGCAAACACCTAACATTCCACGGATCATGTTCATGCTCGTCGAAGAGTTCGAGATCAGCCATCGTTTGCCGCCACAGCCGAGTGTTCGGCTCGGCGGGGAGTGATAGCGAAATTTGCTCTGTTCCGGTAGTAGCTGCCCGCGAGATTCCTCCGGCGTGAAATCGTATCAGGGAATGAGCGTTCCGAGCTGCGGCTGCGTGATTGATGAATTCGCTTACTATGTGCTGGTGGGAGGATTATAGTAGTGGAGCGTTCACACCCCCCGATTCCTGCTCCATGAGATTCCGTAATGATTGTTGGTATCGACCTGGGAACCACAAACTCGCTCGTCGCGTGGTTATCCCCGAATGGCCCGGAGCTGATTCCGAATTCTCTGGGGGACATGCTTACGCCATCAGCCGTCGGAATTGACCACGATGGGCGGCTTCTGATTGGTCGGCCGGCGAAGGAACTCCAGGTCGTTGCTCCTGATCGATGTGCCACGGTTTTCAAACGTCTGATGGGTACCGATCGTCAGGTCCGTGTGGCTGACCGAACGTTTCGCGCTGAGGAGTTGTCTTCACTGGTTCTGAAGGCGTTGAAGGAAGATGCTGAAAAGCACCTTGGGCGGGAAGTTACGGAAGCCGTCATCACCGTCCCGGCGTACTTCAGCGACCTGCAGCGCAAGGCCACGATTCATGCGGGACAGCTTGCCGGTTTTCAGGTTCGACGAATCATCAACGAGCCCACGGCTGCGGCCATTGCCTACGGTCTTCATGAACTACAGAAGGAAAGAGTAGCCCTGGTCTTTGATCTTGGCGGCGGCACGTTCGACGTTTCCATTCTGGATCAGTTCGAGTCGACGCTGGAAATCAGAGCATCGGCCGGTGAGATCTTTCTGGGCGGTGAGGACTTCACCCGAACACTCGCGTCGCAGATCCTGAATTCCAAAGGTATGAACTTTGAGCATACCGAGACGCGTCATCCGAGGCTCGTCTCGCGTTTGATTCATGAATGTGAAAAAGCCAAGCGGAAGCTGTCGTCGGGTGGTGAGGCAGAAGTCCGTTTTCCGGATGTGAACGGAGAGATCAGCAATTCGACTGAAACACTGAAAGTCTCGCGCGAGGAATTTCTGGCGTGGACGGAATCGTTGCTTTCGAAAACTCGCCTGCCGCTTCAGCGAGCCATGTCAGATGCCGGTCTGACACGCGCACAGATCAACGATGTGATTCTTGTTGGCGGTGCGACTCGGATGCCGCAGATTGCCGGAATGCTGAAGGAGATCTTTGGTCGCGAACCTCTGTGCCAGCTGGATCCGGATCACGTGGTCGCTCTGGGTGCAGCCGTGCAGGGGGGATTGGTTCATCTGGACAGTGCCGTGTCGGATATGGTGGTGACAGACATTTGTCCGTTCACGCTGGGGGTTGAGATAGCGAAGGATATCGCGGGAAACCTTCGAGGCGGCTACTACAAACCTCTGATCAGCCGCAACACCACGATTCCGGTGAGTCGAATTGAGTCCTTTCAAACAGTGGATGCAAACCAGACCTCCGTCAACGTGCGTGTCTTTCAGGGAGAGAGTCGTCGCGTTGAGGAGAACCTGTTTCTGGGGGAGTTTGAACTGAAGGGAATTCCACGAGGACCGGCCGGACAGGTGATCACGATCAGATTCACGTATGACCTGAACGGCGTTCTTGAAGTGGAGGCTGCCGCAGAAGGATCGGGGCGGAAAGCGTCCTGCGTGATTACTCAACACGCGCAGAATCTGACGCCTGAGGAACTCAGGAAAGCAGTAGAACGACTGCAGGAACTGAAGAAGCACCCTCGCGAAGACCAGGTCAACCAGCATCTCTTGAAATGGGCGGAAAGAGTCTACCGCGAGCTGACGGATGATGCCCGACGATACCTTGAAATACTGATCACCGGATTCGAAGAAGCCCTTGAGCTGCAGGATCCATCGGCCATTGAATCTCACCGAATGACCTTGGAAGCTTTTCTGAAGAGTGTTGATCCGCTTCATGAACCGTGAGTCAGCAGCAATGAGTACATGGGTTCCGTCAAAAAAACAGAAGCCTGAATTTCAGAAGCATCTGCATGCGATTGCTGCAGAGTATTCACGGCGACGACTTGGGCTGGCGGCTGCTCCGCGGGATGAAAGTTCCGAGTTGGCGAGTCACCGGGCTGCGTGTGGGTTCCTGAAAGCCAGTGAGTTTCATCCCACAGCGAACCAGCAAGTGGATCTCATCGCAATCATCCGCCCCGCGGATGCAATGGCCCTGATGGAGTACGAAGAAGACGTGCTCCGCGAAGCTGTGGCTCGATTCTGCGCGGAGTTCTTTGCGCTGGCGGTCGACGTTCGGAAAGAGCGCTGGGAACAGTTGTGGAGTGCGACAGAGAATTTGCCGGCATTGCGGTGGAGACTCGATCACCTGCGGACTGCGCTCTCGATTCCTCCGGAAAAACTGGCTGCGGTTGGACATAGCCGAGCAGCCGTCTTCACTGATCCGTTTGTCATGTCTCCGGAACATTCAGCACAGTCTGGAAGAACGGCTGCCGCGTCACTGGTCGGCAATCGTGCCGCGATTGCCGCGGCTGCGCGCACATTGAAAGACGATCGGCTCCATTGTGCTGAGCTGGCTCAGTTAAAGCCATCCTGCGGGGTCACAACAGAGCAGAGGCTTCAGTGGCTTGGTGCTCGCGCGAAGCACAAACTCCCCGTGAAATCCTGGATTTTGATCATCACACTGCTGTTGATCATCGCCGGCGCTTTTGGGTCGATTCCCTTTACGACGACTCGAATTCCTGGAGGAGGGCAGCCGATTCCACGGAACACAGTGTCCAATCCAGTGTTCGTTCCGCAACCTCGCCTGAATTCGCTGGACGGCTCGCCCGAACAGCGAGCCCGATTTATGGAGAATATGTCTCCAGAGCTTCGGCGAGCCCTCCTGGGACCAGAGGAGGCAGACAAGTTTGAAAAGGCAATGACGCGGCTGAAGGAAGCCGAAGAGAAGCTCAAAGCACTTAAAGAAGCAGAGGAGAAGTCGAAATCGAACGTTACGGGCACAGGGAGCAGAGCTGTCAGCATCCCACAAAGAATACTGGATGGCTTAATGAAGGCTGCCAGGGAAAAGGCTGCGGCGGAATCCGGAAAGTCAGCAGAGGACGGCAACTCCAGCGAAAGCCAGATACCTGAAAAAGGCGTGCCACAGGCGGAGCAGGTGCAGCAGAAGACGGGGGACAACCCATGAGCAGTCATCTGCCCGAGAATCTTGATGAATGGCCGGTCTCTCCGAGTCAGGTCCTGAACGTCCCGTCCAATGCCGATCGAACGGAAATTCGGCGAGCTTACGCGGCGCTGATTCGAAAGTTTCGACCGGAAACTCATCCTTCGCAGTTTCAACGTCTGCGGGAAGCGATGGAGATTCTGCTGGAGGGACTTCAACGCGGCGTGAACAACTCGCAGTCCTCGGAGTCCTCGCTGGATCTCGCACCCATTCATTTGAGTGAGGTTGGCCAGTTCAGTCGCCCCGAACAAAACGCAGAGCCGATTGCCCGGCCAGTTCACCTGGAGTTCGGCACTGAAGCGGATCGATTCCAAAGCCAGTTGAATCAGTTATGGGATGAGTATTCGCAAGATCCTTCGGCGTTGGTCATCCAGCGTCTGCATTCTCTCGCGGTCTCCTCGAAGCATGATGTGACGCCGTTCCTGATGGGTTATTGGGCCACTCAGCTCACGCCTCAGTTGTCCCCGGAACTGCATGCACTTCGCTGGCTGTCCGATGGACTCGAACGTTTTGGCGGCGATGCAGAACTCGTACGACTGCTGCTGCGCGAGTTTCGATCGCATCCGGAATACCTTGCGGCCGAGCACAGCGGACACTTAAGTCGTCGGATCCTGAATTCTGCGAATCTGCAGGTCTATCTCTCGGAACGCTGGCAGTTGCTGGCACGTCAGCACGCGTGGAAACAGATTCAGGAAGAGTACGACCAGACTCAGAGGCGGCTGGCGTTTTCGCATCCCTCAGTCTGGTTTCGTCTGTTGTCGCGAATCTTCGAACTTGGAATTCTTGCCGAACACGCTGATGGACGATTCCTCGCCAGGCAGGCCTTCGAAGAGTTGCAGGCCGTGGTCAGGGTGGCCCATGCCGGCTCAGCGACTGAATATGAGGATGCGCTTCGGGTCATTGCAAAGTTTTTTGAGAGTCATGACCCCAGCCGCAGTCCCGCTCTCAGTGAACTTATTGCCGATGCTCCGGCTCTTGACGAAGTGGAACTGAGACGCCGATTGAACCGACTTGTTTATGGGTATATTGGCTCACCATTTCAGCTGATGGATCTTCTGACGGAACTGATCGTCGTGCTTCCGGAAGCACTCTGGATCCTGACACTGAGCCCTGAAGCATGGCTGGACTCCTCGGAGAATTCGCAGGGGCCTGACGAATCGACCGTCATTGCCCTGCGGCATTTTTTGAAGCTGTGCGGGAAGCTGGAATACCCTGTGTTCCGAAATGAAGTCCTGGACTTCTGCAGAAACGAATGTCTGAGCAGTACGGCATTTCTGGAAGCGGCCAGATCCATTCTGCTGGGTGACCGGAGTTCACGAGAAGCAGCGCTGCTGCTGGGCGTGTTGCGCGATCCTCCGTTGCTGCTGACATGTGACTGGGTCGCGCTGTTTCTCCGCAGCAGCGGTCCTCCCCGATCACGCACCGCAATCACTTCGGAAGGCACCAGTCGTGCGTAGGTTTGGCACCGGAGGGCAATTCCCCCGCGGCGAGGCGTTTTCGGGCCGTTGCTGTGCCACACCGGGTGATCATGGCACTCGGCCGGTCGCGAAGCCTGTGGCATTCCGGCTCGTCACTCTTTAGACTGATTGAGCTCCAACCCCTGCCTTACTTATCCCACCGAATTCGTTGCGTTGTCTTTGTTCATTCGAACGCGACCCTGAAACGAACGACAGGCCTGCCATGTCGATGAAACTTCACATTGCTGCGACGATGGTCCTTCTCCTTCATTCGGCACAATTGCCGGGGGACGAGCACTATGAGAAGACCGTCAAACCGATCCTGCAATCACGATGTTTTGCCTGTCACGGCGCGCTGAAGCAGGAAGCCGGACTGAGGCTTGATACCGCCGCAGCGATGCTGGTCGGAGGTGACTCCGGGGCCGTGATCGTCGCAGGTCGCGCAATGGACAGTCTGCTTCTGAAACGAGTCTCCAGCAAGGAAGACGGCGAACGGATGCCCCCGGAAGGCGAACATCTGAAGCCAGAGCAGATCGAAGCGATTCAGAAGTGGATCACGTCCGGAGCCAAAGCGCCGGAGAATGAAACCCCCGAAGAAGATCCTCGCGATCACTGGGCCTTTCGAGCTCCGATCAGATCTTCTGTGCCGATGAGCATCGAAGGGGAGAAGTGGAATCGGAACCCGATCGATGCGTTTCTGTCGGCGGCTCGAGCCTCACGTGGCCTGGTGGCTCAGCCGGAAGCCGACCGACTGACGTGGCTTCGACGAGTGACGATTGATCTCACCGGACTTCCGCCTTCGCCATCGGAGCAGACAGAATTCCTGAATGATGTTTCACCGACGGCCTGTGAGAAAGTTGTGGACCGGCTCCTCGCAAGTCCTCAATACGGCGAACGCTGGGGACGTCACTGGATGGACATCTGGCGGTACAGCGACTGGTGGGGCCTGGGGGCCGAAGTTCGCAATTCGCAAAAACACATTTGGCACTGGCGCGACTGGATCATTGAATCGCTCAATGAAGACAAGGGCTACGATCAGATGCTGGTCGAAATGCTGGCCGCGGATGAACTGTATCCAAACGACCTCGATCGCCTGCGAGCCTCCGGGTTTCTTGCTCGACAGTATTTCAAGTTCAATCGAACAAGCTGGCTGGATGAGACGATTCAGCATACGTCCAAAGCCATGCTGGGGATGACGTTCAACTGCGGCAAGTGCCATGATCACAAGTACGATCCGTTGTCCCAGCAGGAATACTATCAGCTGCGAGCCATCTTTGAGCCTTATCAGGTTCGAACGGATTTCGTCGGTGAAGTACTCGATCCGGAGCAGGATGGAATTCCCCGCGCGTTTGACTGCAACCTGGATGCTCAAACGTGGATTCACGTGCGTGGCGATGACCGCAATCCTGATCTGTCAAAACCGATCACGCCCGCAGTCCCCGCGTTCCTGAACTTCGCGGAATTTCAGGTGGAGCCTGTTGCTCTGCCTGCTGAAGCCTTCGAGCCAGGACTGCGCGAACATGTGGTGGCAGCTCATCTGAAGGCAGCCGAATCAAAAATCGTGGCCGCGAAGAATCAACTCGAAGAAGCTCGAAAGAAACTGGACGAAGCGCGGCACGAGGCTCCGAACGAAGAAAAGCCTATGCTGGCAGAAACAATCGCGGAAGATAACTTCGCTCAGGAACGCAAAGATCTCTGGAAAACCTCAACAGGTCAGTGGTCATGGAAAGATGGTCATCTGCTTCAGTCACAAGTCGGAGCGACAGACGCGACAGCCATTCTTCAAAAGGATGTGCCGCAGGATTTTGAAGTGACGCTGGTCTACGTGCCGCGCGGAGGTGACATGTGGAAGTCCGTCGGCGTCCGTTTTGATGTTCCGGATTCTCCACAGGGAACCGCGACAGACAATGTGACGGTCTATCTCAGCAGTTACGCAGGCGGGCCCAAAGTTCAGTTGTCATGGAATCAGAACGGCAGGCAGGAATATCCGGGCGACGCACAGCAGGCACGCAAGGTCCCTCTTAACGAACTTCAAACTCTGAACGTCAGGGTGAGAGGTACTCTCATCAACGTGACTGTGAACGGAGAATTCGCCATTGCAAAGCGTCTTCCGTTTGATCGAAAGCGCGGTCGACTGGAACTGATGGCGTTTGATGCGATCGCGGAATTCCACTCCATCAAAGTCATTACTCTTCCGGGCTCTGTGGCGCTTCAGGAAGATGCGAAGGGGGGCAGCAATACAAAACTGACACCCGAAGTGGCTCAGCTGTTGATGGAGGCTGCTGAGAAGGATCTGCAAAGAGCAGAGCTAGAGCCGGCGTTGATTCGGGCGCGAGCAGCCGCAAAACGTGCGGAGATCGAGTCCCCTGATTCGGAGACGACGAAGAATCTGATCGCAGATGTTTCGGCTGCAGAGCTGGATGCGGCTGTGATTTCGGCCGAAGCAACTCTTGCGAATGCTCGAAGCACCCAGGCACAGGCGATCGATGCAAAGAAGGATGAAGCGGCAAAGGCAGTGGTGGCCGCCGAGGAGGGATTGAAGAATGCGACAGAAAATCGGGCAGCCGCGCCGAGGCAGTATTCGTCACTCCCGGGTGCGTTGAAGACTCTTGAGAATAACCTGGAGAACGAAGAATCTCGGCGAAAGCCGTTTCCTCGGACAAGCACAGGACGCCGGACCGCGTTCGCTCGATGGATGACGGATCATCGCAACCCGTTGACAGCGCGCGTGGCGGTGAATCACATCTGGGCTCGCCACTTCGGTCGAGGACTGGTTTCGACCGTCTTTGATTTCGGTCGCAAGGGAGCCGCACCGTCTCACCCGGAGCTTCTGGACTGGCTGGCGGTGGATCTGATGGAACACAACTGGAGCATGAAACGCCTGCATCGCATGATCGTGCTGTCTCAAACCTATCGGATGACTTCGTCGTCGCTCGACGCGGATCCGGCGACATTCGCAGCGGATGGAGACAACAGGTTTCTCTGGCGAATGAACCCGCTCCGAATGGAAGCACAGGTCGTGCGAGACAGTCTGTTGTCGATTGCCGGGGAACTGGATCTGACCATGGGTGGCCCCTCGATTCCTGTGGGAGATGATCAGTCAAAACGACGCAGTCTGTACTATTTCCATTCGCACAATGAACATCAGAAGTTTCTGTCCATGTTCGACGACGCCAGTGTGCTCGAATGTTACCGTCGTGCTGACAGCATTGTTCCGCAGCAGGCGCTGGCAATGGAAAACAGCGGGCTCGTCAGCAGCCTTGCCGGCCGCATTGCTGATCGAGTTGCTGAGGAGGTGAAGGGGCAGGGTGACGAGGCGTTTGTTCGAGAGTGCTTCCGCAGAATTCTGGGGACAGATGCATCACCCGAAGAGCTGACATTGTGTCTCGAGAACATGACTGAGTTGCGAGCGGTTTCAGGGAGCGATGACACCAAAATCCACCACGCCATTGTACTGGCACTGCTGAACCACAACGACTTCATCACCGTTCGCTGACAGATTCAAACTGGCACCCAACTACCGCCATCCGCGGGACCCCGAAATCCCGCGCACCCAACATGAGCGCACACCCGTCATCTCCGTGCAGCCGTCATTGGCGCCAACCCGTCATCCCCGCGCAGGCGGGGACCCAGCACCGAGTTCCGACAAAAAATGGGTGAAGGAAAACAGTCGCAGTCAGTGACGTCGAGTGTTTCAGGTAACGGGCTTTTTGCGTTCATTCTTTTGCCCCCATTCTCTTGCCACCCTCGACCGCGCAACAGCCGGGTAGCACAGGTGAAGCCTGTGACGCGAAGCGGTCGGAAGCCGAAGGGACAGCGTAGTGATTCCAGTGCACCGTGGCTTGTCGTTATCACTCCGCCTTTGATGGAACAGCGACTCGAAGAATGGCCAATCGACCGGAGTCATCAGCGACAACAACAGCGTCACGTCTGGGTGACACTTTCACGAGCTTCAGAGAATGTGATTTGACGGGAAGTGTGAGTTGTTCCTCACCTCGACCAGCGTCCCAAAATGAGAGCGTTGAATCCTCGTTGAGCGAAATCATCGTCGGACCATCAACCTGAAATTTCACCCCGTTCGTGGCGAGTGGAACCGTGAGTGGCTCGCTCCCTGCCTTTAATGCGGTGAGTGTTCGTCTGTTGTGATGAACCGCGATAACCTCGCCGGACGGCGTAACGTATTGGCCGGTGCCCAGGAAAACGTCGTTCACAAGGTCATAGAAGTATGTCTTTGAGTCGACACTTAGCGAAAGAAATCGTGAATGGTGGAAAGTACTTTCGACGTAGGTATCGATAAATCCGCTGGGAAGTTTCGACCGTAGTCCGACGAGCGGTCTTGCAGAGATCTGCCTTCCATCTGTCATATTCCATTCACAGAGTTCACATCCGCTGCCGTTCAAAGCCAACGTCAAAATCGTTCCATCGGCCCCTGGGATGGTATTACGCAAGTCGCCGGGAACTATGACGCGGAATCTTTCCTTGCCAGAATCAGTATCCCAGACTCCGACGGTATTGCCGCGCAGTTCAACGACAACCAGGGATTTGCCATCGTGGGACAGGAATGCTGGCGATAGGTGTGCTGCGCCGTAGCTCGGCCCCGTGGCCTTGCCGTCGAAAATGACCTGATTCTTCAGAAGATCCCACACGTAACAGTTGTCGGGCATGAAATAGACCTGGTCGTCCGACTGAACACCACGATGCACGACGACACGATTTGAGTCCCCATACACCTGAACGGTCCACCGTTCACCATTATCAGGAAGTTTGCTCTCGAACTGCGTTTGTCCAGAATTCACATCACGAGCGATAATGATGCCGGCCTGATCGGTTGTGAAAAATCGCTTGCCGTCTTCCGAAAACTGGATGCTGAGGATCTCTGCCGAATGCCCGGAATTGGTCCATTCAATGTCATCGGCGGTCATGCGATACTGAAGAATTCCCCAGGCCAGATCACGCCGCTCGACCGGAATCTGCGTCAGGATCTTATCTGCAACGGTCGGATCACGTTCGATCAGATTCAGAACCCGCGAAAGCTGAGCGTTGCTGGCACTTCGTTCCGCCAGCTCCAGCGTTTCGGCCTGCGCCTGTCGAAGTTGCTTGAACTGCCACAAAATCCCCAGGCTTGCCACAAGGATCAGTACGAGCAGACCTGACAAGGTCGCCTGAGCCGGACTCCTGCGAATCCAACGAAACGTTCGTTCAATCCGCGTTGCCGGGCGAACGGCGATCGATTCACCAATGTCACCCATGCGACAAGGCTCCCTGACAGGAAGTCGAATGCACCAAGACTGAAAAACACATTGCAGGGAATTAGGGAAGGATGTGCAGACCGATTTTTCATGGACCGTAGCTGTGCGTGATTGAATTTCAACAAAGAAGGGCAAATTTCTGACACATGCTGCGAAGCCAAACGGCGGCACGGCAGCAGCAGGATGGCCGCCCTCGGCCGTCTGCGGTTGCTCTTGCAGTGGTTCATGTTTGTCTGAGCCTGTCAGACGCAAATCCCTATCGCAGGAGCTCGGATGTCGCTGCAAAAGGAAAGATGGCTCAGGGTGGGCGTGCCACATCTGGGTGAAGATGACGGCGGTGAGGTCTCCATGCCGAGTGGCGGCGTGGATTTTTGCAAACATGGGGCGTCGAAGGGACCCGGTTGAAAGCAGGGCGAAAGTCGTCATAGTGAGGAAATTCTGCGGCGACGAACCGTAAGGTTTTCGGCACTTCCGACGACTTTTCGCTCACTGCTCGACTGCACGGCCAGGAATTGTGACCCGGCCGCCTTCCGTTATCCGGCGATCTTCGTCGCCCACCTTATGAGTCTTGTGCCATGATCCGATCTCTGCTGACTTTTTCTCTGGCAGCGGTGTTCTCTGCCGTTCTGTTTTCAAACCCTTCGTTGTCGCAGGAACCTGCCAAAGACGAAGCGAAGAAGGATGACACTAAACTGGAATCGACCATCGACAAGGCCAGCTACGGCATCGGCTTCAACATCGGCAGCAATGTTTCTCAGGACTTTCAGCGACAGGGGCTGGAGCTGAATCCAGAAGCAGTTGCAAAGGGCTTTCTGGCTGCATTGCAGAAGAAAGATTCTGCTTTGACGGAAGCGGAACTGGATGAAGTGTTCAAGGCTCTGCGAGCAGAAATGTCCAAAAAGAAGTCAGAGAAGGGCAAGGCGAACCTGGATGCCGGCAAGAAGTACCTGGAAGACAACAAGGCCAAAGAAGGAGTGAAGGTCACGAAGTCTGGTCTTCAGTACCTGGTCATCAAAGAAGGCAAAGGCGAAAGCCCGACCGCTGAAAGCACCGTGAAGACTCACTACCGCGGTACGCTGATCAACGGAAAAGTGTTTGATCAGTCCTACGAAGGAGATGCTCCTGCGGCTGGCGACATGCCAGTTTCATTCCCGGTTGGCCAGGTCATCCCAGGCTGGACCGAAGCCCTGCAGCTGATGAAGCCAGGTGCACACTACCGCCTTTTCATTCCAAGCGAACTGGCCTATGGTGAAAACGGCCCAGGGGATATCGGACCAAACTCCGTCCTGGTCTTCGAGGTTCACCTGCTTAGCGTTGAATAAGTCGAACGGTCGCTGTTGACTGGCCCATCAGGGTTCTCCTGATGGGCCTCAGCCGCGAACTGGCGAACACTGGAACTCGAATGGATTTTTGGCAGAAGGCTGGCTCACTGATGACCGAAGCAATGGCAGACAAGCCGCTCGTCCTTGGGAATCATGTTCTTCGTTCACGACTGATTGTTGGCACCGGCAAGTACAGAACCTTCGAGCTGATGCAGGAGTGTCTGGAGGCCAGTGGGTCTGAGGTCATTACTGTCGCTGTCAGACGAGAGCGGCTGGTCGATGCGGCCGGTCGTAACATTCTCGATTTCATTGATTTGAAACGATACACAATTCTTCCCAACACCGCCGGCTGCTTCAATGTGGAAGATGCGGTCCGAGTTGCCCGGTTGGGAAGAGAGATTCTTCGTGGACTGGAGAATCCAGGCGCAGACTGGGTGAAGCTGGAAGTGCTCGCGGATACTCGCACTTTGCTCCCTGATCCGGTGGCCACAGTGGAGGCTTGCAGGCAACTGGTGGACGATGGGTTCCAGGTGCTTTGCTACACGTCGGACGATCCCATTACTGCGAAACGGCTGAAACTGGCCGGAGCAACCTCGGTGATGCCAGCTGGCAGCCCAATTGGCAGTGGCCAGGGAGTCCTGAACCCCAATAATATTCGCATCTGCATCGAATACCTGAAAGAAGGTGATCCGGATTATCCAGTGATCATCGACGCCGGTGTGGGAGCTGCCAGTGATGTGGCGGTAGCCATGGAACTTGGGTGCGACGGTGTGCTGTTGAACACAGCCATCGCCAGTGCTCAGGATCCGCTTCGAATGGCGGTGGCAATGAAACTGGCCTGCCAGGCCGGACGTCAGTCACTGCTTGCGGGGCGAATTCCAAAGCGACTTTATGCCACAGCTTCCAGCCCGACAGAAGGTGTCATTTCGCATTCGAAGTAGCAGAGCTGTACGCCGAATTCTCCAAACCTCAGCGGAATGTCCACGCCGTGTCTCCCAATGAAGTCCACTCGTCCCAGCACCAGAAGGCTCGCCGCGGTATCAGCGGGCGTTTGATTGTGGGAGCCATGTTCTTCATGGGCATCTGCGCCACTTCATTTCTCTACACGTACTGGACGTTTCACTTAATGCCGTTCATGCCTCTGCAGGAGGCAATCGTTCAGGAATTCCCAGGGTCAGCGCCGCGAGTTGATGGCGGCAGAAAGAAGCTGCACAAGGACACGCCCAACGTGCTTCGAATTGTGCTGAAGTCAGAAGTGGACCCAACCTCAGAGAAACCCAAAGACCTCGAGTATCTTTCGAACCTGCGTGAACGGATTGAACGACTCTCCAGAGAGAAAGTCCCGCTGCCGGATCTGGATGAGATTGAGCTTCACGTTTACAAGCTTGTGAAAGAAGAGGAAATCCTCGAGTGTTCCTGGAAGCGTCCATGGAAGGAAGATGGAAAATGGGAGCTCGTCGATGCTCCCACGAGGTCACCCTTGTCAGGTCCGATTTCTGCTCCGGCTGAACAGAAGAATGTGGCTGATGAGGCTGAACGTCCTGAGCCATGATGCTGATCATTGAAGTCATGGCCGTCATCAGCGGCGCGGTTTTTGGAGTGCTGATGGCTCGCCGCAAGGGCCTGGACTTTGTCGGTGTCTGCACGGTCGCGTTTATTACCAGCTTTGGTGGTGGCACGATGAGAGACGTGCTGCTGGATCGACATCCGTTGTTCTGGATTCAGTACTCGTGGTATCCGGTCATCGTGTTTTTTGTGGCCGCCGTCGTGTCGCTGATCCCGAAGATTCCAGCGAACGTGGAAAAGTGGCTCGCGATTCCCGATGCACTTGGTCTGGGACTGTTCAGCGTCGTGGGAACTGAGACTGCTCTGGAGATGAACGTTGCACCGTTCGTTGCTGTGCTCTTTGGAGTCATTACAGGGACGTTTGGCGGAGTCATCGGGGAAATTGTGTGCAATGAAGTCCCGACCTTGTTTCGCCCCAGGACTCCGCTGTATGCGACATGTGCATTCCTTGGAGGCTGGCTGCTGATTGCCTCAAAGCTGCTGAAGGTCCCCGACTCGATTGGGTTCCCCGGTGCCGCTGCCGCCGTTGTCGTCCTCCGACTTCTGGCCCTTCGCTACCGAATCGGGCTGCGTGCCGTCGAGCATCCGCGTTAAGCATGTTGGTGCCGCTTTCCAGGCGACACCGTATGCCCTTCCCACGACCAGCGCCCTGACGAGGTCGCGTTCTGATCGCCGGTTCGCCTTCCGGTGAAAGTTCTTTCCGCCAGAAAGGACGTACTGGTCAAAATACTGTGGAATTGAACTTCGGTGACTGTTCAATAACGAGGGGGAATTCGTAGACTCCGCAGATCTGGCAATCTGCGGAACGGAAGGCCCACGCCATGACTTTCAATGAACGAATCAGGATGTTTCTAACACGCCGAGTGATTGCTGCGCTTTGCGCATTGGCAGTGTGTCCTGTCCAGGCGTTCGGACAAGCGGACGAAGAATTTCCGCCGTTACCATTCAAGCCGTTTTCGGAGGGAGCGACGGATTCGGGCTCTTCGAAGCAGCCATCCCGCGCTCAGGAAGCTCCAAAGCGACCTGCTCCGAAGACTCGGGATCCGAGGGATGATCGCGAGATACCGCTTGAACCGGTCGAGGAACTGAATGATCGGATTCCAGCGCGTGAACGGGATTCGACATTGGGCCCGCAGCGAGAACGCGCCGATGAGCGTGATGGAACGATTCCCGGCAAAACGAATTCAATCGCCGTTGGTGAGTTCAACCCTTCGATGCCACGCGAAGAGGGATTTGACTGGACGCTCCAGCCCGTGTCGATTGCTGACCTCGAAGTTGGGCGAACCTGGCCGTTTCAGCATGGCAAACCAAATCTCAATGATCAGGAAAGTGCGGCCTATGCGGAGCTGATCCAGGCGGCGATCGACCGGCGCAGTATTGCTCCTGCTTCTCTGCCCACTGAAGTCTCAATGACCGGCGCGTGGGAGTCTGCGTTTTACAGATTTGCAGAAGTGCGACGTCAGGCGTGGCTGAATAAGACCATTCTGATTCAGCCGAAGCCATCCGGAAAATCGGACCCGTTTGCTCCGGGGGCAGCCACACCGCTTGATCCGACATTTCGTTTTGAAGAGCTCACGGCCTATTCGCTTCAGCTGGACATGCAGAGCAATCCGGCTCACTTTGTTGCACGCCCCGTCGCCTTGTACGGCATGTTCACGCCGTCGGGGGTTGTGGAAATGGAAGCTGTCCACACGCTTGAGGGTGAGCAGCGATTGTTTCGAATGCAGCGAGGACTGTTGAAGAATCTGCAGGGCACGGAGACTCTGGCGCTGGTTGATGCGATCAGCTACGTCGATCCGGAAGATCAGACGAATCCTTCGACAGCATGGCCGGTGGAAAAGCGAGTGCAGTTGCCGGTTCTGGTGAAGGGATGGTTTGTGAAGCTCTGGGGACAGCGACCACTGATCTTTGCCGAAGTGGTTCGCATGCTGACACCACGCCCGTACGACCAGTACATTCGAGAGCATGTGCAGTCGCGTCGCCGGGTGAGCGAAGATGAGGCCTGGCTCTATTATGAAACTCTGCGGCAGCTCCAGGTGACCAGTCCGGAAGTGCAGGCGGGAATTGCGGCCGCCGAGCAACAGGCCCGGATGCAGATTCTGGAGACGGAACTACGGGACACCGCGGCGACGGAGCGAGCATCGCTCGATCAGCAGCTTCGGAAAGGAACCATCGCAAAGGCGGACGAGGACAAGAAGGAAGGCTACGATACTCGAGTCACGCGACTGGAACGACAGCTCGGAACAAGGCTGGCTCGACATGCGAAATATCTGAAGGACCCCGCATCGTTTCCGTTGTTTGTGGACATGTTTCGAAATCCGGATCACTGGCAGGGACGGCTGCTGACGCTTCGAGGTCATGTTCGTCAGGTGATTACTCACCCGGGAGATTCGACGCTGTTTCAAAGCCAGCCACTGCATGAGCTCTGGCTGTATACTCAGGATTCGCAGCACATTCCGACCGTTATCGTAACGCCATCACTGCCACCGGATTTTCCTGTCGGCAGTGACCTGATCGAATCCGTGACGGTGACAGGTTGTCTATTCAAAATGTACGCCTATCGATCTCAGGAAGAAGGTCGGCTCGCACCACTCGTGCTGGCTGGTCGCGTTGAATGGAACCCGGCACCCTCCCATGTTCTGGCACTGGCCAAAGATGGATTGATTCGATCCGAATCCCCCTTGATTGCTCGGGCAAAAGCAGCGGATCCGCTTCGTGTGAGTGAGTCGGCCGTTTTGTTCCTTGGCTTTATCGCGCTGCTGCTGGCAATGACCGTCTGGGGGCGAGTTCAGCGTGATCGACGGCATCGGAGGAGAGTTCTGCACGTGGTGGACGAACGGCCGGATTTCCGTCAGACTTCGCAGGAATTGTATTCCGGCCCATTCGCTGACTCTCAGATCGAGCCTCATCGAGGATGACTGCTTCCGAACCTGCTGAAACGCCCTCGTTTCTTCCTTTCCCCCCGGCTGTTGATCGACCACTGCGCCTGGGAGTTCTGATCAGTGGCGGCGGCACGACGTTGCTGAATTTTGTAGCTCAGATCAACGATGGCAAATTGCCGGTTGAGATCCCGATGGTGATCTCCAGTCAGAAGAACTGCAAGGGTGTTGACCGCGCCAGGGCCGCCGGACTTCGTGTCGAGATCATCCGTCCGAAGGATTATCCCACTGTGGATGCCTTTAGTGACGCTGTGTTTGAGGCTTTGCGATCAGCACAGGTTGAGCTGGTAACACTGGCGGGGTTCCTGAGTCTGCTGCAGATTCCGGATGATTATCTCTGGCGAGTTCTGAACATCCATCCTTCGTTGATCCCGGCATTTTGCGGACATGGGTTTTACGGACATCATGTGCATGAAGCTGCGGTGAGCCGAGGCGTCAAAGTGAGTGGCTGCACGGTTCATTTTGCCGACAACGAATATGATCATGGCCCCATCGTTCTGCAACGGACGGTCACTGTTCCTGATGGATGCACGGCCGACGAACTTGCCTCACTGGTGTTCGAACAGGAGAAGCTGGCGTACCCGGACGCGATTCGCCTGCTGGCTTGTGGTGCGGTCTCAGTTCATGGACGCCGGACAGTGATCCGGGGACGGTAACCCACGGAGCATTCCGGATGTCGCCCGATCAGCATCGCTTAGTGATTCTCCGCCACGATCATCCGTATCTGCATTGGGACTTTCTGGTGGAACGTGAGCAGCATGACGCTCTGCAAAGCTGGCGACTGTTGCGTGAGCCAATATGCGATGAATGGATTCGCGCCGAAGCATTGCCGGATCACCGTATTGCCTATCTGGCGTATGAAGGTCCGGTCAGCGGAGGCCGCGGCTACGTCAGGCAGGTCAATTCAGGGATCTTTTGGACGGAGAATTCAGGGCATCCCGCCACATTGGGGGATGTTCCGAGGTTGGATGGGCCCTCCAGCGAGCTGTCGAGCCTCCTGATCCTTCACCTCGAAGTGGAAACAGGGGAACCACTTTTCCGCCGGTGCACAGCAGAGCTTTTCGAGGGGAAGGATGGGCGTCTTTTCTGGCTGTTCCGTCGTCAGTCAGGAGTGTAATGATACATGCGGCGGTTTCTGCCGGTGAGCGGGCGGTACAGGCGGTAAGTCCGGAATGATCGCTTCACTCGTCAAATCTTTCCTGATCGGAACAATTGGAGCAAAGTTCAAAGTCGAGCCGCGACGATATCGACGACAGCAGACCGTGTTTTGACGCGGTCCGTCATCCACTGCCTTTATTAAAAAGGTCCGGCTCGAATGATCCGTCCGAACCTGCGTCGTCTGGTAGCCGCAGCGTTTTCGCTGTTTGCGGCAAGTTCCGTTGCAAATGCTCAGTACCCTCCGATGGGAGGGCACCCACCGCTATTGCAGATGCCCCGTTCCAGCTATCAGGCTCCCATGGTCAACCACCAGATTCAGGGTGATCCGGACCTTTGGGACGACGAGCAGCCGATTGAGCGACTCTTCAGCAATGTCGCCGCTCGAAGCTGGCTGAAGCTGGAATTCATGATGTGGGACCTGCGAGGACCTGGTGAAGGTTTCCTTGGGCAGGGAGTCACCGGTCTGAATCGCGGCGTGTTTGCGAACCAGATCGAAGGGCTCAACGTCCCCATCGACTTCAACGACAACCTGAACGGTGGCGGATCCGTTGGTCAGACACTGTTCCCGACGCTCGGGGGCATCGGTGATCAGGACATTCCTGGCATCCGAGGCACCTGGGGTGTGGACCTCGTTGGCGTCGAGATGGAATTGAGCTTCTTTGGAACTCAGCAAAGCGGCGACGGCATCGAACATCTGGGCATCGCTGACGGTCGCATTCGACAGCGACTGCTCGTCGATCCAACGATTAATCCGGACCTTGGCACGGCCACCAGTCCCAACTACGCGATCCCTTTGACGACCGATGGTGTTGTTCAGGACGTCGCTGCAGCCAACGCCCTCATCTTCAATAACAGCCTGAAGTTCGAAATGGAGAGCCAGCTGTGGGGTTCGGAACTCGCCTTCCTGACTGAGAAGAAGCTGCCAGGTGGAGCCGGCGTATCATGGCAATGGCTCGCCGGTGCGAGATATCTGAGCTTCGATGAGTCATTCAACATCTTTGGTACCAATGGTACCTTCAATGGTGTGGATGCCATGACCGTGACTCGGACGACGAACATTCATTCGACCACAGTGAACAACCTGTACGGTCCTGAGTTCGGCGGTCGATTTGCCATGACCAGCAAGTACCTGACCTTCAGCGTGACTCCTCGAGTCATGTTTGGACTGAATGACCACACGGCAACGGTTGTAGCCGATCCGGTCGGTCTTGGCGCTGTGAAGACGTCGCAGGACGATATTTCATTCGGAACAGTGACCCAGCTGAACCTGGCAACCGAGCTTCATCTCAGCCCGAAGTTCTCCCTTTACGCTGGCTACGACTTCATGTGGCTGCCACGAGTCACTCGGCCTGACGACAACATCGCCTTCGACTCGGTCACTCCTGTCGGCGGTGGAGTTCCGGTGGTCAATGTCACGGAGCACATGAACCTGACAGACTTCTTCGCTCAGGGCTTCAGTGTTGGAGCGACGTTCCGCTACTGATCCGAACAATTACAAGTTGACCCGGAAAGGCTCCTGTTCTCAGGAGCCTTTTTTCATTGATGGTGGTGGCGGCGAGACCCGGCAGGCCGCGGACGAACGATGGAATTCGCGCAGAATGCGGGAAAGTTCACGTCAAATCGAAAAAATCGAAGTCGCCGATTGCAGGTGGTGAGCACACTTTGGCATGCTCCCCGAGTCCCATGCTTGCAAGGAAAAGACTGTGGCTCAACGTAAAGCTGTCGTTCTGGTCAGTGGTGGTCTCGATTCCGCAACGGCGCTGGCAATTGCCGGCGGCGAAGGCTTCGAACTGCATGCCATCTCGTTTGATTATGGTCAGCGACATCGCTTCGAACTGGAAGCCGCTGCAAAGATCTGCAAAGCCCAGGGAGTGGCCAGCCACGTCGTCTTCAAAGTCGACACAAAGATCTTCCAGGGCTCAGCGCTGACGAACGACATCCCTGTCCCTCACAACCGCGATGCGTCGGAGATGGCCCATGGAATTCCGGTGACCTACGTTCCGGCTCGCAACACAATCTTTCTTTCGGTGGCACTTGGATTTGCCGAGTCTATCGGCGCGAATGATCTCTTTATCGGAGTCAACGCGATTGATTACAGCGGTTATCCGGACTGTCGCCCGGAGTTTGTGGCGGCCTTCGAGACGATGGCAAACCTTGCAACACGGGCGGGAGTTGAAGGCCAGCGTCTGACCGTCCATGCACCGCTGATTACATTGACGAAGGCGCAGATCATTCGAACGGGATTAAAGCTGGGCGTGGACTACGGTTTGACGCACAGCTGTTACGATCCGCTAGCTGACGGAACCTCATGCGGCGAATGCGATTCCTGCCAGCTTCGGCTCAAGGGGTTTGAGGATGCCGGAGCCAAAGATCCAATTCGTTACGTCCGCCGCGTTGGCGCTTAAGTATCCGGTCCAGATTGGAAAATGAATGATGTCTGAATCCATGTCTCCCCATGTCGTCGTCTGCACAGCAGAGCAGAAGACCGTCAGTGAACTTCTGTCAGCGATCGAAACGATGATCGCTGAAGCTCAGGATGCAACTCGTCCGCTTGAGGTGGAACCCTATCGGTCGCAGCTGTTCAGCGCGTTTGCATCCGCGGAGTCCGCTGGTCTCATTCCGCGGGAATCCGAAACAGCAGCCTATGATGACCTTGAAGAACATGACCCATCACTGAAGCTCAATGCGGATACTCTGTGCCGTTTGCTGGCACGCCGCTGGGGGCTGGACATGGCTGCTCGAGAAGCCCAGGCCATGCAGACTCGCCTGCCCGCCGACCAGCTCGAACGCATGCGACTGCTCTGGTCCGTGATGCGAATGTGGATGGAATGGAGTTACGCGTGGCAGCGCTGGACGGAGTTTCATTCCACCTATTCGGCATCGTCCGGTGAAACCGCTGAGCAGGGTTAACTGGCAGTTCAACACAGGAGCCTTGAGACAACGTGAGGGCGAGGCTCCTGTCGAGCCGCTGGCTGCCATCCGCATCAGTCGTCGTAGCGCTTCTGACTCCAGTCCTTTGAAAGTTCGGACAACGACCGAATGACGTCCGCGTCTTCGCTGCAGGCCACGATTCCTGGGTAACGCAGCATCCCGGCACGGTCGTCCATCCAGAGAGAACCATAGTGAACGGGTTCTCCATTGTGTGTCCAGACCGCATCCCCTCCGCGGACTCGGGCGATGTGCATCGAGACCGGAAAGTCGTAGATGTTGGGCGAATGGATGAGCGAACCGATGTATTGTCCCGTGGCCATGAGTGGATAGATGCTGCCCTGCATTTCGTCAGAGGTTCGTCCGGTGAGATTCCGACCGTTCCATTTCAGCTGATCCACCTCACGGGCTCGTTGAGTATCCCGGTGCTGGAAGCCGATCAGATAGACGCCTGTTCCAGGATTGGCGCGAGGGCTTGTCATGTCCGGAAGTGCATCCAACGTTGCTCGAGCACTGATGTTTGGATCATCCGGTCCGCAGACGATGCGACCCGGAGTGACTTCGACCCACGTGCCGGTTTCTCCCATGTCCGGAGCGAAAACCAGGGAGTACAGCGGCGTGCGGAAGTTATGCAGGTGAACGATGATGGAATATCCGTTGCCGGTTCTGTCGCGATATTGCTTTGTGCCATCAATCGGGTCGATGGCAATCGCCAGTTCCGAGTCGCCTGCAAACTTCTGCATGTCTCCCGTGGTCTCTTCCCCCTGAATTCGGCAGGATCGCAGAATGGGTGCAGAATCTCGGAGTGCGGCAACAAGCAATTCCTGAACCGTCAGATCTGCCAGAGTCAGTGCGTCGGTGTTCGCATTGCCCGAGGCCTTGCCATCGACGGCGATGTTGTACTGTCGCATGCGTTTCGCAATCGCTCCTCCCCAGCGCATTACGGGTGGAAGACACTGCTGCAGAGCAGAGATGACCGGTTCAACCTTCATCAGAGCGTAAGTCCTGTTTGTAAATGAGTCTCACCACAAGCTGTCAGTTTCAGATCCGACGGCAGCTTAAGGGAGACCGTTCAGTTTTCTAATGACCCACTCCGCTGTCAGCAGGCAGAAGAATGCGGCCAGAATGATCCAATGGTCCCAGAGTGTTTTCTCTTCCAGCTTCTGTTCCGGCTGATCCTTCGGCTGAATCAGTGTTGTCAGTTTCTCGGCTTCCCACGGCTCAACAATTTCGCCGCCGCTTTGAGTCGACAACTGTGTCAGAAGGTCACGATTACAACTGACATTTGCCAGTTCGACGGACATCTGTGGTCGGACAACAAGCTCCGTCTGAATCTGCTGGGGACTTGCGATCGTGCCACCTGTGACGTTCAATCGTACCTTCCATGTTCCTGCGGTCAGATGGGGCAGACGTCCCGCAAATCGCTCCGGGGAACCAGGGACTGGCTGAAGCACAGTCACCACCGGAGCCGTCTGACCGCCATCAGGATTTTGAACCGAGCCATCCGGCTGCAGCGGTTCGGCAATGACCTCCACTGTGGCACCTTCCAGCTGAGCAGCCAGACGGCGGTCCCAGCGAACGACGGCTTCCGCGGATTCGCTTTCATCGATGACCACGTCTGACAGTGTCAGCCGAACATCGTTGTTCCCCGCGGCCGCTTTGTTGCGAGCTGCCCAGCGAACCAGTTGCCCCCAGAATTTGTAGTGCCATTCATCGCCCGCTCGACGCCGCCATCGCCATGTGCTGTCGATGCCCATCCAGACCACCTGTCCGAATCCATAATCATGATGGACCATGACAGCTTCCGGTACTGTTTGAGAACCAGGAACGGCGGCGGTTGCCCAGAGATTCGCTCCTGGTTTGGGAGTGCCCGCAAAGATCCATGGGTGTCCAGGTAACGAGGACAGCGATGCATCGCGAATTGCGGGATCACTGTTCAGCTGAAACATCGGAAGACTCTGTGCTTCCGGTGACAGGCGAAGTCGAAACGCACTCTGTTCGGAATCATCCTGCGTCGCCGCATAGTTCTCTGCAAGACGCTCATGAGCTTCCGTCACGGGTAAAAGTGAACTCAACAGTGGAGACTGATATCCCAGCGGCATTGCTTTTCGGCCTGGAATGATCACCAGCGTCAGCCCATCACGTGCAATCGCCTCTTCAAGCAGTTGCCAGACCGGCTGATCAATTTCGTTCGGCGCGACATCGCCAAGAATCAGCAGGTCCGTTCGAGTCAGCTGCTGGCGAAATGCCTCCAGCGGAGGAAGCTCGTTTGGAATGGATGGCTCATTCAGAATCTGCAAGTACGGCTGACGAAACAGCACTGTTGCCGTTTCCACCTGCTTATCGCGTTCCAGGAGGTTTCGAAGGTAGCGAAACTCCCAGCGAGCATCGCCGTCGACCAGCATGACTCGCGCTTTGTTGTCGACGACCTGAAGGCTGATATCCCGTGCGTTATTGTCCTCACGAAGTTCGCCCGGCTGGACTTTGGTTTTGATTTTGTATTCGAACCTTCCGACCTCCGTGGTCGGGACCGCAAAGGTCAGCGATGCGGTATCTGATGAAGGAGTGACCTTCTGCGTCTCGACAACAACACCGTCACGTTCGAGCTGGATCTCCAGTTCTTCACCTTCGAATCCTGATGCTCCGATGACGGCCTGGATTTGCGCCTTGTCGTTGATAAACACAGCTTCCGGAGCTTCGACTGCGGCGAGTGAAAGATCACGTGGCGGAAGTCGGGATCCAATCGGAACGGAATAAACCGGAACGCCAAGAGATGCCATGCGCTGAGCTTCCAGCGTGACGTCCCCAGCCGTTGTTTGTCGCCCATCTGAAAGGATCACAACACCGCGGATTTCGTCTGCTCCTTCTTCGGCCATCAGTGCGTTCAGCATCCCCACCGGGTCTGAGCCGCCAGGTTGAATGCTGGAACGGTCTTCACTGAGACGTTTTGGGAGCGCGGCGGAGTCAATCACTTCCTGGTCGGCAGCGAACAGCCGCAGTTCGACCGGCATGACGTCCTGCATATTCTTCAGAAGCGTTCCGGGCTGGCTGAGAAGCAACCTGCGGACAAATTCCGTTCGAGGCATTCTCGAAAGTTCATCGAGCGAATCCATGACCTGCCGCCTTCGGGAATCCGCAGAGGCCTGTTCGACCGGGTTCGCAGGTGGTGCATTTCCTCCCAGCCAGTTGGGTTCGTTCCCGGCTTCCGCGTCCGTGACCCAGCGATCAATCAGTGGCTTCGTTTCCGCATTGCCAAGCATCCCCAAAGCCTGAGCCCATCGGAGTTTCTCGGCCATCGAGGCGTGATGGTCCCTAGTCTCCATGCTTTCGGAAACGTCGAGAGCGACGACAACTTTGCCTCGCTGAGACACATCGAACTGCTTCGTGAGTATCGGCTGAAGCATCGTCAGCAAGAGCGTCGTGAGCACCAGAATTCGCAGGGTCAGCAAAGTCCAGCCGACAGTGCGAGACACCATGCGCCGTTCAAGCCGCAGCAGCCAGATGCTCATCCCCAGCGCGCAGAGCACTCCTACGAAGGCGTAAGCCGCCCATCCTGGAGATTTGAGGCCGGAAAAAATCAACTGCCAGTTCATGTCGGAAGTGTATCAGGCCATGGCTTCAACGCCATTCCACCGTGCGGGCTCACAAAGTCCGGGAGAGCTGGGCTTCTGCCGAGCCGAGTGTTTCCGGGATGCCATGTGAACGCTGACATTACTTCGGAGAATCCTGCGATTCTGACACCGGTGTATGAAGATCAACGCGATCATGCATTGTGTACAGCAACCATTGATTGCCGTCATGGATCAGTTGCCCGCTGGACTTATTCTCCTCGACCGGCCGCAGTGGGGCTTCTTTCTTCCAGTGAATCAGGTCTTTGGAGCGAGCAAGATAGGTGCACCACCGACGTGGTTTCATGGGATCGACAGTTCCATGCAGGACGGCCACGTATTCGTCGCCGACTTTGATGATTTGATTCAGTGCCATCATGACGCTGTCGACGCCACTCTCGTCGCGCGGAATAACGGGATCATCACTGATGTTTGTCCAGACTTTCATGTCTGTTGATGTGGCGAGCCACACGCCCAGGTCGCGACGTTCATAGAACAAATACCACTGCCCGTTTTCAAAATAGCCAACCGGTGTGCCGTACGGTCCTGGTGGGATTGGCTGGCCGTTTTTCAGGCGGACATCAAGCGTCCCAACTCGTTCCCACACAACACCATCCATGGACTTCAGCAGTTGAGCCTGATCCTGAGCGCCTTCGGCAAACATGAAGTACGTGTTGTCCTTCTTCACGATCATCATGTCTTCGACCCAGAAGTCACCAATCAGCGGTTCGCTGCCCGCACGTTCCCAGTGGATCCCGTCTTTCGATGTCGCGTATCCCAGCTTCATCATCATTGGTGAAGAGTCAGCCTGATAACCGGTGTACCAGAGCTTCCACAGCCCGTCCTCGCGAAGGATCCAGCCGCGTTCACGGATTCTGGAATCCCACTTGCCTTCTGCCGCCGTAAAGATCGGGTTCGAAGATGTCGGCTCGAAGCGAGCAGGCAGGTCCATCAGCGTCTTTTGGATCACCGGCAGCATCGACTCGGTCAATTGCCGATGACCTTCAGGGTTGGGGTGACATTCATCGGTCATCCACTGGCTGATGTTCTCCCCGCGCGATCGTGCTTCTGACCAGAGTTGGTAGTGATCGATCAAAGGCAGTTTTTCGGACTCGGCAACCATCCGCGTTCGTTCGAGGTACCTTTCGAGTCGAAGGTTTGGATGTTCGCCAGCACCATTCTTACCAGCATTGTCGCCCCAGCGTGGTTCCGTCATCAGGATGACTTTTGTTTCCTGGGACTGCAGCTGTTGTACGATCTCACGAAGGTTCGACTCAAACTCATCCGCAGAGATCCGGGAATCTGATTTCCCGATGTCAACATAGCTGTCGTTGGTGCCGTACATCACGACGACAAGGACGGGCTTCTGCGAAAGTATGTCTTTGCTTAATCGCCCGAGCGCCTGATCGGTTCGCTCACCGCCAATTCCCTGATTGTTGATGACCACATTCAGGCCGTACTTTCTCAGGGCGGCCTCGAGCCTTGCCGAGAAGATTTCGTCGGCCGCGACTCCGGTCCGAACACCTTTGGTGATGGAATCTCCGAGGACCACTACGGTGTTTGCTGTGGCCGGAACCTGCGGCTCGTCAGGTGCACTTTCCGGCAGACCAGCAGACGTCCATGCAGGCGCTGCGAGTGCAAAAGTCATGGTCACTGAGACTGTCAGCAGCAAATGCCGCAGGAAACTCAATGCCGATCCTGAATCTGGTGTCGGTAACATCCTGGCAGATCTCCCTGCTAATCCCTTCAAAATTGGCGGAAAAGCGACTTTCCTGCCGGTAATTGACCGCTACAAAGTGAGCCAACCGCGGTTTTCCACAATGCCGTGTCAGGGGAAGTCTTCTGAACTGTTGCGTTTACGATCAATTGCCGAAACAATTCGTGTTTCTGACAACAACGATGCCGCGCGGGCCAGCCTGTCCCAAACCTTCGCGTCATCCGGACACTGAATCTAGTCTGTGGATCATTCCATGGTTTCACTTCGAACAGGTCACGTCAGTGTGACCGGTAACTATCGCGAAAACAACGAAGACAGCTGCTACATCGATGGGCAGCAACGAGTCTTCATTGTTGCCGACGGTATGGGAGGCCAGAGTGCGGGTGAGCGTGCCAGTGCTTTGGCTGTCGAATTGATTCCGCGCCGGATCGAGCAACTGCTGGACTTTGAAAAGGCGAATGCCAAGACCGTTGGTGAGGTCCTGGAAAAATCCATCTCCCATGCCAATTCAGAAATCATTGCTCTCAGCGAAGTCGAACCTGGGCTGAGGAACATGGGCACGACCGTCGTGATGATGGTTCGTGTGGCAGATCGCTTTTTCTTCATTGGAGTTGGTGACAGTCGAGCCTACGAATTCCGAAACGGAAAGCTTCGTCAACTGACGACCGACCATTCTGTGACGCAGGCTCTGCTGGACACGGGAACGATTTCTCCTGAAGAAGCAAAGACGCACCGGTACCGCAACGTACTCTACAAATACGTGGGCAGTCGCGACGGCGCGAATGGTGCGAATGTGACTGAGATCGTTCCCCGCTCAGGTGATCGATTCATGCTCTGCAGCGACGGACTGAATGACGGACTCGAAAGCTCGGAGATCTCACGCATTCTTCAGTCCTCCAATGATCCTCAGGTGGTGGCAGAGAGTCTTGTGAAGGCTGCTCTTGATGCCGGGTCTCGCGATAACGTGACATGTGTCGTGGTCATTGTCGATTAGAGTGACTGATGTCGCGCCGCCACGTCAGGATTGGAACGGATATCGAACACGCCGCTGCGTTGCTTCGTGACGGCCGGCTTGTGGCGATGCCGACGGAAACTGTCTACGGTCTTGCCGCAGACGCCAGAAACCCTCAGGCTATTGCATCCGTTTTTGCAGCCAAGAATCGGCCGACATTTGACCCGTTGATTGTGCATCTTGCGGGCAAGTCATCCGTACTTGAGTACGCTCGGGAGTTTCCTCCGCTTGCTGTCCGGCTTGCTGATCGATTCTGGCCAGGGCCGTTGACGCTGGTGCTGCCGCGAAAGCCCGTGATTCCTGATCTGGTGACTTCCGGACTTGATGGAGTTGGAGTGCGAGTGCCCGCGCATCCGATGGCTCTGGAGTTGCTTCAGCGCTGCGGATTTCCACTCGCTGCTCCGAGTGCGAATCCTTTTGGGGGCATCAGCCCGACGACCGCAGAACATGTGGCCGCAGGGCTTGGGCATGTTGTGGACTACATTCTTGACGGCGGCCCGTGCGCAGTTGGAGTTGAATCGACCGTTGTTTCATTCATGCAGCCGCGCCCGATCGTTCTTCGACCCGGCGGGCTTTCGATGGAAGCAATTGCGGAAGTGGCTGGCGCAGTGGATCGGGCCGTCAGCGATCCGACGAAAGATGATTCTGCGCAGCCTTCACCAGGGATGCTCAGTCGACACTATGCTCCACGAACGCCTCTGCGACTGATCGAACCAGAAGAAGCTGCCGCCGCGCGTTCGGGGGAAAATGCGGGGCTACTGACCTGGGGAAATCTGCCAGGCGCCGGCTTCTCACACGTCATGAATTTGTCGGAAACATCGGACCTGAAGACGTGTGCCGCAGGATTTTTTGCCGCACTTCGGGAGCTGGATTCCCGGGTTCTCGACTACATCGTCGCGAGGAAATTTCCCGAAACGGGGCTAGGCGTAGCGTTGAATGACCGGCTGCGTCGGGCTGCCACATGAAGTCAGCGAAATTGATGGACTTATCGCCGTAGTGGAACTCACCAGAGTTCCTGTCATCAACGAAACTCGCAGGATCTCTGGCGAGATCCACTACATTGCTTCACAGTGTTGTCTGTGGCAAGTGTCAGATCGTGGAGATTGGCGACAGTGTTTCCAGAGGCGCGGGTCGCCCGAACGCATAGCCCTGAAACAATTGAAATCCAATATCGCGGCAGGCGGCAATGGCTTCGTTCGTTTCCACGCCTTCGGCCAGTGTGCAGATTCCCAGGTCCACTGCGCTGTTGTGGAGATTGCGAACAAGAGACGCATGGCGAGCATTCGGCTGGCCGAGGTCCTTCACAAGCGATCGATCAAATTTCAAAATGTCCGGCTGTACTTCGGCAAGTTCCAGCAGACGTGACTGTCCGACTCCAAAATCGTCGAAGGCCAGCAGGATGTTCATGTCCTTCAGAGCCGCTGCGAAATTTCGAAACTCGCGAGGCTGAGGCACAGCCGCTTCGTGGACTTCAAGCACCATCCGGCGACTGCCAATGGCTTCTCGAATCACCTTGAGATGTTCAATGAGGTCCGCCCCGAGTTCTTCCTTCGAATCCGTGTTCAGGAACAGCGCGCCGGGCATTGGAGCGCGTGAGAGGTTCGTCACGGCTTCTTCGCGGCACATTCGGCTGAGCCGGCATTCCTGTCCGAGCTTTGACGCCGTGCTGAACAGAGTGAGTGGCGATTCGAGTCCGGGTACATCGCAGCGGACCAGTGCTTCATAGCCAAAGATCTGTTCCGTCGTTGCATCGACAATCGGCTGGTAGAACATCCGAATTCGCCGTTCGCGAAAGACGTCGTTCATCCGTGACAGCAGCCACTGTGTTTCCGGAGCATCGGCAACGTACGTGAAGTCGAGCTGCATCGGCAGTTCGCGAAAGACTCGCAGTTCGACGTCGGCAAGCTGGATATGATCACCATCGTCGACCGGCGTGGGTCCCTGAATTCGACGGCCGTTGACAAAGGTTCCGTTGGTACTGCCGAGGTCTCGAACGACGGCAATGGACTGCGTGACAATCAGTTCTGCATGTCGTTTGGATACATTGCGCGATGGCAGAACAATGTCCACTTCCGCGCTGCGGCCAAACACCGCGGAATTGCCGTGGATCTGAATGCGACTGACGCCTTCCTGGCCTGGTAACAAACCTGTTACCCCCCACAGAATGGCGTCAGACTGGATTCGGTTTTCAGACGCTGCCGAAGACATTTCGTAGCTTTCGCTCGCCGTTTTGCCAACCGTACCCACTGGATCCTGGGCTGCCGGAGCAAAGAGTCGCCGGCATTCCATGAGACCCACGTTCACCTTGAAGATGAAGGATGGCGCACGGAGTTTCTGTACGAGGCAAAGCTAGGTCACGTTTCCGAACGACAACGGTGATCGAAAACCAGTTACGAAATTGCACCCAAATTTCCTGACCGAAAAATCGGTACAACTGTTTCCGGCATTACGGCTGGCCTGCGTACCCTCTCATCGCAGGACTCTTTCCTCAAAGTTGCTGGAAACCGAGTGCCTGACGCCATTGCCTGATGGGCAGGCGGTTCATCGAATCGCGAAGATTGGAGTTAACGACTGGAGTTATTTGTTCGGGGTTTCTCCCGCCGGTGAGCTGCCTGGGCGTTCTTCGGCGGTGCTCGTTTTTGCCGGGGACTTTGCATGCTTCTGGAAGAACTTGACGATCATCTTCGGAGCCTCTTCCGGAAACTTGTGTCCCTGATTGGTAATGTAGGTGACAACCGGAGCGCCGATTTCTGAGGGATACTCTGTGGCGTTTTTGTTCCACGGCTTTCCATCCCCGCACTTCTGATCCTTGCGCAGCGATTCAATCATCATGGATTGCCAGGCATACCGCACAAGCGGATCGTTTTCGCCGGCGATGTGAAAGACTGGCAGGGGCTTCAGAGTTCCGCGAAGTTTCAGTGCCGCAGAACCCGAAGGGGCCATTGCAGCAAACACATCGGAGCGGGCCGACCAAAGGAGGTATGTGAATCCACCGCCGTTGGAATGACCGGTCGAGTAAATCCGAGTTTCATCGACCTTGTACTCATCCTTCAGCGACTTCAAAACGGCATCAAAGAAATGCAGGTCTCGATCGTTCTGGTCACCGACCGCTTTCTGCCAGCCCGGCTTTTTCCCTTCGGGATCGGTCAGCTGTCCAGGAGTATTCAAACCCTGCATGTAGACGACCATCGCTTCCGGCCATTCGGTGTGAATGTGAAACGACCGAGCCGCCTGCCGCATGTTTCCACCGTGACCATGGAATGCAAATACCAGTGGAACCGGCTTGTCCTTTGCGTTATCCGGGATTGAGATCAGTGCCTCGCGAGCCAGGCCGTCAACCTGCCACTCGCGCCGAAGCTGTTCACCACCAAACGCTGTTTGGCTGTCTGTGGAAAACGACAGCCCCAGAATCGCCAGGCCCAAAATTGTGCCCATTAATCTCATGAGAAACTCCCGTTCGTAAATGGTCACCTTCCGTCGATGAATCGGGTCGAACACCCAAATCCGACAGTCTGAAGTTTTCCAGCTGCTGAATTCTTCCCGAAGAACGCGTGATGCTGGCCGGTTCTTACAGCGAATTGTCTCTCCCGGCCGCTTTTCTCAAGGGCTTCAGGGGGCCTGCGGCGTTCCTGTCAGCGAGACCTGCCACTGCGGCTCAGATGGCGAAGTTCATCAGTTCATCGATCCACAGGATCAACTCATCATGCCCCGCGTCAATCAGGCGATTTCTGGATTCTGCCCATCGGGGGATTGAGTGCAGAACGACACGCAGGTTTCGAGGGCTGTGACTGCGCAGGACATCTCGTGACTGCCGAACGACGACATCCACGAAATGGCGCAGGTCAGGTGCGGTGACTGATCTGGTCAGGCGTTCGATCTGACAGCAGGCCGGATCCCACTGGTGCCACGGAAGCTGATCTCCGACGCGAACGTGCTGAAAGTGCAGAAACGCTGCGTCTCGCCGAAGACTTCGTACATAACTCGAGAGCGCCGGATGAAGGAAGTACCACGGAGACTGCGGCAGGTCGCTGCCAGGCTGGCCAACAAGATCGTCAGGACCACGAAACTTCTGAATCCATTGTTCTGATTCCGGCTGCACAGAGACAACGGCCAGCAGTCCGGCGAGGTAAAGGTCCTGAAAGGGATGGAAAATCTCCGCAAACTGATTTCCATCATCACTGATCATTTCACGACTGATGCCGTTGAACGACGCACTGATTTCGATCGCTTCATCGCGACTGAGGATATTTGCCGGAAGTGTGGCGAGGAATCGAAGTCGCGTGTCGGAGTCTCCGAGGCAGTCCAGGAAAACTCGCATTTCATCAAAAAGATTGGCGACAAGCCGCGTCGAACTGGTCTGTCGCACGATCTCACAGTAACGCGGTTCCGAAAGAGAATCTCGCAGTCCTGAAAGCTCTGACGCAATGACGACCAGGTCGCGCGGACGGCCAAACGTATGCCGACGAAGGAAGGCAAAGGAGTCTTCGGGAGCCGATCGTCGTTCCTGCTGTACGACATTCATCCCCAGAAAACTGCGAAACCCGCTGCTGGCTTCGTAGCAACTGGTCAGCCGGTCCATCAGCGATTCCAGTTCTTCGTCGGAGTATCGCAAAATCGTGGTGGCGCCGAGCAGATTTGTTTTTACGTCGGACTCGTAATTTGCAAAAGCTTCATGGCGAATCGACGCGTAGACTCGCACGTGACTGTTCGCGCTCATAATTTCCCAGGCGGCTTCGATGAGTCCTGCCTGAACGGCGATCCATGCGTCGCGACTCAGCTGACGTACGGCCTGATCGACCTTATCAATAAAGAAGTAGGTGGCGCTGTGGATACGTCTCAGCATTTGATCGAGAAACGTCTCCGTGTCGTCCAGAAGTGAATTCGCCTGGCTTACGGTCAGATTCGTCAGTTCCTTGAAGACGACTGTTGGTTCGATGCGCGATCCCATCAGCCAACGGCGAAATCGAACCGGGAACGCTTCAAGTTCATCCTCTTCTTCCTGAGTGATACAGCCCGGGTGGTTGGAGATCGCGGAAATGCGGATCGCAAGATTCCAGAATCGCTTTGTTGTTGTCAGATCCGCCAGTGAACTCTCGTAACGAACAGAAAGGGACTTAAGTTCGCTCATGAAGTCCAGATACGGGCGGCCCTGGGGAATGAAGCACAGTGAAGATTCCCCGCCCTCAACTCCTCCTGACTGTGACAACAGATGGCGCTTGTAGCTCAGCAGCAGAGTCTTTCCGAGGCCCTTGGTGCCGGACAGGAAGTGCTTATTGCGGCGAGTCAGAAACTCATCAACCAGCGGATTTCGGAAGACCACCTGAGGCAGATCGTGAACATCAATCTGAATGGAGTCTGTGGACCAGACTTGCCGCTGCAGTCCGTGGGAACGGGCTGGCAGTGTTGGCGAAGCAAGGCTCGTGTCGTCCTGCCCCTCTTCTGATTCTGAAACGGAAATTCCGCTGGCGGCGAGTCGTGTGAGTATCTCTGCAACTGCCTGGTCGTAGTCCTTCGAAACGAATTCGATGGTCGTCGTCGCGCCGAGAAACGGGCGCCAAACTGGCTGCCGGGTTTCAAACGATTCGCGAGACATGCCGGACAGAAGGATGACCATTGCTCGACGGCGTTCGGCCGCTTCACTCACCTGCCGGGCAAAATAATCGGAACTCAGTGCCGCGGGAGAGATCAGCAGCAGAACGGAACGTGACCGTTTGATGGCTTCTGTGGTTTGACGCACAAAGGACAGCCCCGCAACAGCATCGCGCTGGTAATACCATGTCGAGGCACCAGCCAGCTCAAGGCGTTCAGCAATTCGCCGCACATCCAGTGAATCGTCGGCAACGTGGCACAGGCAGACGTCGACCTGATGTTGTTCCGAAACGGCGACAAAACCAGGATTACTGCCGAGGTCGGCATCTTCCTGGCGAAGCGCGGCGGCGAATTCCTGACAGGTTGCAAATCGTCTGGCCGGTTCCTTCGACAATGCTCGATGAATGGCTTCCACACAGTGTGGCGGCAGGTCGGGACACAGCATCGCGAGATCCTGCGGCGGTGTTTCGCGATGCATGCGAAGGACTTCAACGGTGTTTTTATTCTGGAAGACTCGCCGACCGGACAGCATTTCGTACGCCAGCAATCCGAGTGCATACTGGTCCGTGCGGCCATCGGTGACAGAGCAGGCGGCCTGTTCCGGGGACGCATATTGCGGCGTCCCGGAGAATTCCTCGCGCTTAAAGTCGCTGCGAAGGTCTCGTGCGATCCCAAAGTCCAGGATCTTTGGCTGCCCATCGTGTGCGAGGCAGATGTTTTCCGGTTTCAAATCGCGGTGCACGACTCCTCGCGCGTGAGCGTAATCCAGCGATCGAGCCAGTTCGGAAATGATCGCATTGACTTCTGCGAGTGGAAGTTTCGATCTCTGTCTCAGGACATTCCTCAGTGTCTGCCCATCAACATACTCGAAAATGATGAAGCACTTGCCCGCATGGATGCCGAAGTCGTAGACGACCGCGATGCCACGATCGTTCAGTGATGCTCCCAGTCGTGCTTCCATCGCCAGGGCATCCTGGAACGACTGCTGTTCGCCCTTCAGCCGGACCGCAACAATTTTCATCGCGACTTTGCGATGCAGTAACTGATCCGTCGCCAGCATGACTTGCCCCATGCCGCCACGTCCTAGACTTGCAGTCAGCAGGTACCTTTCGTGGATGAGCGAACCGGGCTGAAAGTCATGCTCAACTTCTGAGTTCTGGCTGTCGCCACACGGAAGGAAGACCGAGCCATGCTGATCGACGACGCAGAAGGCACCGGAATACGCGTCCTCTGATTCTGCAGAACCAGATTTCTCCGAACCACCAGGAGGTGTTTCCACCAGAGGCAGCTGAGGCCCGACGTCTGTCGTTGAGAATGGATTGACAGGGTCGCTCATGAGCGTTGCCGGTTCGTGCCTATGACTCCGAACAGTCCGCCAGAAGATCGGCGGCCGACTGAAGTTCGTCCGCAATTCGTTGAGCAAGTGAGCCAGAGCCTGCTGAACTGCCGGATTGGCCCGGCATCACGGGCCATGTGTAGGTTTCGACTTCCAGGTGCGGTGCATAGTCCAGAGCCGCAACCGCTCTGAGAGCTGCCTGCAGATCGGATCGGGTTGTCCTGAGCGGCCCGAGTGACGTTGCATAGACCGGCACATGAAAGTGCACTCGCCATGCTTCGGCCTTCAGAAAATCGTCTGCTGGAGAACGAGTCAGATCTTCCAGCGAGAGATCCAGTCGTGAACGGGTTGTGCCGTCTGAAAAACGAGCAAAGGTCTGGTGCAGATATCGTGGTTCCGCGTAGGCCTTCAAGGCTTCAAGACCCTCTGAATTTTCAGATGGCCTGAGGATTTCGACCGCGTTTGTAATGTGAATCTTGTTGATGCGAACACCCTCGTTCGCGAAGAGTTCAATGGAATCCGTTACATCTTCAAACTCAACGGCCTGATGGCACACGTCAAAGCAAAGCCCGATGTAATTTCGCACCACGTCTTCACACCCCAGAGCCTCGGCCTGAGCGAAGAGACCTCGAAAGGCGGGGATGCTTTCACGTCGAGTATTGGAGAGTTCACACAGAGGTTCGGGCTCAATTCCCAGCCGGATCAACCGCCCGGTTGTTTCATGCAGGTGCTTTAGAAAGCGAGCTGTTCGGATCAGGTTGCTGAAACAGACCGCACGAAAGTCCGGAGCCTGCGGGTTCATTCGACCGCCCAGTGGGACAGTCGAGAGGCTGCCTTCGCTGCCTTCGGGCAGCAGTTGTGCGAGGATCTTTGCACATTCTTCGGTGTAGGTGACGCGACGAGCACTGGTCCAGTCCGGAAGGTACACCTGTTCCTTGACTCGATCACTGTGAAAATCGCCAAACGGAAATGTGTTCAGCGTGAAGCAGCACAGGTCATGCTGCCACAACGTCTGCGCCAGCAATTCGAGGGATGCAGGATCCGCAAGAAGTTCCTTCGTCACTGTGGACGAAAGCCAAAGCCCCGCCGCGACTGGAAAGTCGAGTCGCTGGCGTGCGTCTGCCGCATGTTCGGAAAGTCCGGAGACGACTTCAGACACCGTACGGCCCGGATGGACGTTGGTGCAGTAGCTGAGCGGAAGAGCAGAGAGAGTCATTGGGATCAGCCAAGAATGGGAAGGAGCAGGCCGGAACCGTGCTGGAATTCCTTGGTCACGATGGACCCGAGCAATGTTGTGCTGGTGCAGTCGTGAATCTCAATCTCCGCGAGTGATCCGATCAGGCGCGGATTTCCGTCGAACACAACGATGCGGTCACATTCGGTCCGACCCGTCAGCTGCAATGCAAGCCGAGCTGCTTCTTCGCTGGCATGCTGAATGGTCTGCGGCTCGATGTTGTCATCGTGATGAGCATCGTGCGGATGATGGGAATCGTGTGAATCCTGAGACACGAGTGGCAGCAGTGACGCGCCGTCCTGCGGCTGGCCTTCCCGGGCCGCGCGTCTGGAGGCAGACTTGCTGGGGCCTTCGACCAGAATCCGCACGCGCCTGCCGATGAACTCCGCGTTGTCTTCTTCGGAAATTCGATTCTGCAGTTCCAGCATCTCGTTATTGCGCTGGCGTTTGATCTCTTCAGGGACATCGTCAGCGAACAGTTCGTCCGCCTTGGTTCCCGTCCTCGCGCTGTATTTGAAAATGAAGCTGTTCTTGAATCGGCATTCGCGAATCAGATCCATGCTCTTCTGATAAGACTCATCCGACTCACCGCAGAAACCAACGATGAAGTCGGACGATACCGCACAGCCAGGAACGATCTCGCGAATCCGATGCATCATCTCGCGATAGTCTTCAACCGTGTATCCTCTCTTCATTCGCTTCAGAACATCGTTGCAGCCGGACTGAGCGGGCACGTGAAGGTACTTCATGACCTTCGGCAGATCGCGGACGGCCTGCAGCAGATCGGTCGTCATGTCCTTCGGGAAGTTCGTGATGAAACGAATTCGTTCGATCCCGCTGATGTCATGCAGTCGCATCAGCAGGTCGGACAGTCGTACCAGTCGGCCGTCTTCTGTGTATTTGTAGCTGTTGACGGTCTGACCCAGCAGAGTAATTTCGCGGACGCCCTGATCCGCAAGAACTTTGGCTTCCTGAACGATATGTGCCGGCGGGCGACTTTGTTCGGGGCCTCGAGTTGCGGGAACGACGCAGTAGGTGCAGAACTTGTCGCAGCCAATCATGATGCGAACAAAGGCCTGAAACGGCGTCGGTCGCATTTCGGGGTCGCGCAGAGGATCGTAGCTCTGGAAGCTGTCAGAAACCTCTTCGCGAGAACCTTCTCGACGGCCGAGGCTGACCGCCTTTCGCTGAGTCCGCTCTTCGGATTCCCGAGTTTCCCGGATCATTCGAGGAATTTCCGCCAGCTGTCCCGTGCCGACAACAATGTCAACAAACGGCGCCTTTTGAAAAATCAGGTCCTGATCTTTCTGGGCCATGCAGCCGATCACGCCGATGACTCGCTGCGGTCGATTTCGCTTGCTGTATTTCAGGCGACCCAGAGCACTGTAGATTTTGTGCTCGGCATGTTCACGAACGCTGCACGTGTTGAACAGAATCGTGTCCGCTTCTTTGGGGTTGTCAGTGAGCTGGTATCCGTCTCGGCGCAATGCAGCCACGACCAGTTCACTGTCCAGCATGTTCATCTGGCAGCCAACGGTTTCAATGTAAAGTCGACCGTTATGGTCTGTCACAGGCTTTGAGTCCGGATCCGACATAACACTCACAATGTACAAACAAAGTGTGCAAACGGGTGATCAATACCAAAAGGCAGACGTCACTCGGGGAGTGACGTCTGCCAGAACTTTCTGCGGCCCGCACTGCAGCGCTGCTCCTGCTGGAATGATCAGCAGCGGCGAGTCCACTGTGGGGCGAACGATATTCACGCGTCCTCAGGACTGAACGCGTTCCATGTACTGACCGGATTCCGTGTCGATCTTGACTCGGTCTCCTTCCTTGATGAAGGCGGGGACCTGAATTTCCGCACCAGTTTCCACAGTGGCTGGCTTTGTCACATTGGTCGCCGTGTTGCCGCGAGCAGCAGGCTCCGTGTAGGTCACCAACAGGATGACCTGCTGAGGAGGGCTCATGCTGATCAGTTGCCCGTTCCAGAACAACAGGCCGACCGTGGCCCCTTCGAGCAGCCATCGCATGTCGTCCTGAACAACCGCCGCCGGCAGGCTGTGCTGTTCAAAGGTGGTGTTATCCATGAAAACGTAGTTGTCGCCGTCGCGGAACGAGAAAACGCCGTCGTTTCGATGAACGTCTGCCGTCTCCAGAGAGTCACCACTGCGGTAGGTCTTCTGGAACAGAGAGCCCTTCAGCAGGTTTCGCATCTTTGTGTGATAAAGAGCCTGGCCCTTGCCGGGCTTTACGAAATTGCATTCCAGCATTTCATAAGGTTCATTGTCGATCTGAACCTTGACACCTTTTTTGAATTCACCGGCGGGAATCGTACCCATGGAACACGCTTCTGAGTTCTTTGAAGTGAAAGCTCGGCTGCGAAGTAGGCTTCGGGCATCCTGAACCGGGAAACCCATCATGGTTTCGCGATTCCGGACACAATGACAGCCAGCAAGATGGCCGACGCCCGCTGTTCCTTACAGCTCCCAGGCAATCGGAGGGCGGAAAAAGTAGCAAAAAGGCGTGTTTGAGTGAATCCAGATGTTCTCCAGAACCTGGTTTTTTGCAATTGCGTGACCTGGTCGGCTGGTTTTCCGACTTATTGGCAAATTGCCGGAAGGAGATTCTCAAGCCATAACGCGAATCGATGTTCCACCGAGGAGGCGGTGGCCGTCACCTCGGAGTGACTCAGGGGCTGATCTGAAAGGCCTGCAGCGACATTCGTGATGCAGGAGACTCCCAGAACTTCGATTCCCCGGGCTGCCGCGAAAATGCTCTCAGGAACAGTGCTCATCCCGACCGCGTCCACGGACAGCGTTCTCATCATTCGAATCTCGGCCGGCGTTTCGTACATCGGCCCAGGCATCATCGCGTAGATTCCCTCGTGGATCTTCAGTGATGATGGCACCTCGGCGGCAATCGTCCGCAGAGACTTCGACCAGACCTGCGCAGCGGAGTTTCGGCCGCTAAGAGCAACGGCCTGTTCGGAAAGGTAGGGCGAGGCTTCGGCTGAGCCGCTGGATGTCTGTGCCCAGTTGATGAATCCACATCCCGGATAGCGAACATGATCTGAAATCAGCATCAGATCGCCGACGGCAAAATGTGGCGAGATTCCTCCCGCGGCGTTTGTCACAACAAGTCGCCGTATTCCAAGATCATGAAGCAGCGAAATGCCAGACAGGAGTCGCGGCGTTGAATGGCCTTCGTAGGCGTGCAGTCGTCCAAGGAGAAAAGCGATGTGACATCGCCCCAGTTGTCCCAGAATCAGCCGGCCTTTGTGCCCCTTAACTCCGGGGACAATCATGTCTGGAATCTGCGAAAACTCGACCGTGCGGACATTTGATAAGGGCAGTCGGTCGACCGCGTCGCCAAGCCCTGATCCCAGAATGACTCCCGCATCGATCCGGTCTGCAGGCGTCATTCCTGTCATCGCGCGAACGGCTGCGGCTGCTGTTTCCCCGAATTTTCCGGGGTGAAAACTGGTAACATCAGAATGTGACACAACAGCAACCCGACCGAAAGACACTGACTCAACTGCTGGACCAATGATGGCCACAACGACGCTGGCGAAGATCGCGGCTGAGCCTTTGTGGAGGCCGAATGTTACCGGCATTCTGGAATATTCCGGGAAGTCCATTTTTGTGGCTGGATGTTTCGCAGAAATAGGACTCGTCCCAAAAGAATGGCCGGTGGCAATGCGTCTGCGACTCGATAAACTCCCGCGTGTTTCCCAACCGTTCGAGAACGTTCAGATCTGGATTGCTCAACATGTCGCAGGAACTTATTGCGATGATCGATCAGGCCGCAGCTGCCGGGAAGCTGACGGCAGATTCTCCTTCCAACCTGAAGGCATGGCTGACTCGCGAAGCACTGCAGGAATATCGTCCAAAACTTGAAGCTCTGATCCGGTCGGAAAAGTGGCAGGAACTGGATGCCATGTTCTGGACGGCGATTCCATTTGGAACCGGCGGTCGTCGCGGTCCGATGGGCGAAATGGGCCCGGCGACGATCAACGATCGCACGATTGCCGAGTCTGCTCATGGGATGGCCGTCTATCTGCGTTCGACAGGTGTCGTGTCCGGAGGCTCTGTCGTCATCGCCCACGATACTCGAAATCACTCGTCTCGGTTTGCCAGAATTGCTGCGAGCACTTTTGCAGCGCATGGGATGAAAGTCTACCTGTTTGATTCTCATCGCGCCACTCCCGTGCTGTCGTATGCCGTTCGCAAGCTGAGCTGCAATATCGGTGTCATGATCTCTGCGTCACACAATCCTCCGGCAGACAACGGCTTCAAAGCCTACTGGAGCAACGGTGGCCAGGTGATTCCTCCTCATGACAAAGGCATTATTCGGGAAGTCGAACGAGCCGAGGTGATCCCGGCGATGTCGTTTGCTCGCGGCGTGTCACTTGGCGAAATCGAGATCATTGGTGAAGAGATTGATACGGCTTACGTTCAGGAAGTCGTTCGACTCTCTGAATCAAAGTCACGGTCACTGTCCGCCATTTTTACTCCGCTGCATGGCGTAGGAGAGACATCGGTCTACGCAGTGATTGAAGCTGCCGGCTTCACCAATGTCAGTCTCTTCAAGCTGCACCGTGCTCCGGATGGCCAGTTTCCGCATGTTCCAAATCATTTGCCAAATCCGGAGAACCTGGAAGTTTTCGATCCGGTCATTGAATGGGTTCAGCGCACCGGGCACCCGGCACAGTTGATTCTTGCGTCAGATCCGGATGCGGATCGGCTGGGCGTGATGGTGCGCGATCGAGATGGCAAGTTCCGTTCTCTCAGCGGCAATCAGGTCGGAGCGTTGATCACCGACTTTCTGCTGCGACGTCGGAAGGAGACGGGTCGCTTCTCTCCGCAGGATTATGTCGTTGAGACTCTGGTCACGACGCCGCTGACGAAGGCGGTCGCAGGACATCACGGCGCCCGATGTTTCTCGGAATTGCTTGTCGGATTCAAGTACATCGCTCAGACGATGGAAGAACAGGGGACAGAGCATTTCGTCTTCGGCACCGAAGAGTCGATCGGGTTCCTGGCCGGAAGTTACTGCCGAGACAAAGATGCGTCGGTCTGTGCGTTGTACATACTGGAACTGGCCGGAGAGCTTCAGGAGCAGGGCAAGACGCTTCTGGACCAGCTGGAAACGCTGTACTCGGCATGTGGTTACCACTGTGAAGGTCAGAAATCGATCTACTGTGAAGGACCGACCGGCAAAGCAAAGATCGATGGACTGATGAGGACTCTGCGTGAGAATCCTCCGCAGTCGCTGGGCAGCATTCAGTTCACCGAGGTTGTGGACTATGAAACCGGCAAGAGAGTTTCATTGCCGTCCGGACAGTCGCTGCCTCCTGTTCAAAAGCCAAAGGGAGATCTGCTGATTTTCCACAGCAACCCGGCGGCACCTGTTCGAATTCAGATTGCCGGTCGGCCATCCGGGACGGAACCGAAGATCAAGTTTTACTTCTTCTGTCAGTCGGATGTGAAGAATGGCGATGTTGCCTCAGCACGAACTGTCGGTGACGCAGCCATGAAGGATGTTCAAAAGGCGCTGAACGACTGGGCTCAGGCTCAGCTTCGATAAGGCCTGGAATTGTGTTCCGGCGGAGCAGAGTTGGTCTCCGCAGCGTTGATGGTTCGGCCTTTGTCGGCTTCTTTCATGGCAGGTTCACTCAGCACGTCCCTTCGAAAGTCCGCGGCGCTCCTGGGCGTGCTGATCCTGCTGGTGCTTGTTTTCGGTTTGACACTCGATCGGTTCCTGACACTTGCAACGCTCAGAAGTGTCCTGAATCAGATTCCGGCAATTACGTTTGCGGCCGTCGGCATGACATACGTGCTGATGACTGGGGGCATAGACCTGTCGACTGGGTCAGTACTTGCGCTGACCTCGGCGGCCGTTGGTGTCATGATGGCAAAATGGGGGTGGTCGCTTCCTGTCGTCATCCCGGCGGCGCTGCTGATTGGTGCCGCGTGCGGCAGTCTCAACGGAGCGGTGACTGTGGCGGCAAGAATACCTTCGTTCATTGTCACGCTTGGAATGCTGCAGGCGGCCCGAGGACTCGCGCTGCTGTCGACTCAGTCGCGTCCTGTCTTTATCGGTCGGCCAGTAGAATGGCTGGCAGCACCGATCTCCGGCCTTGGCGTATCGATCGCATTTTTGATCGCGATTTCTGCCGTAGTCAGTGGTCATGTGGTCCTGCGACAAACGGTGTTCGGCCGCTACTGCACAGCACTGGGAAGTAATGAGCAGGCGCTGAAGATGAGTGGCGTGGACGCTCGCTGGATTCGAGTGCTTGTGTTCCTGTTGAGCGGACTGTGTGCCAGCATTGCGGGAATCATCGAAACCTCACGGCTCAGCGCGGGCAGTCCTGGTGAAGCTCGAGGATTTGAGCTTCTTGCCATCGCTTCTGCCGTGATTGGTGGCACGAGCCTTTCGGGGGGAAGAGGTTCCGTCGTCAGTACGTTTTTGGGGGTGCTGATCATTACCGTTCTGCAGCAGGGCCTTGCTCACGCAGGAGCCGGTGAAGGAACAAAATACGTCATTACAGGAACGGTCACTGTGCTTGCAGTGTGCCTTGATTCCTGGCGTTCGCGGCAAAGCGAGTGACTATTCGCGTTTCAGACGTGAAACCCATTTGAGGATACTGCAAAGGCAGTTACGATTCCCGCTCTTTCACAGCCTGGCAGATGAGACCGCTGAACCTTGTGATCCTATTCTGAGTCAATGATCTGCCAAAGTACGAAATCGAAACTTCAAAAGAACCTGATCCAATGGCCGTCAGAACTCGATTTGCTCCAAGCCCGACCGGTTACATGCACATTGGTGGCATGCGAACGGCTCTGTTCAACTGGCTTTGGGCCAGAAAAAACAAAGGCACGTTCATCCTTCGAATTGATGATACGGACCAGCAGCGGAACATTGATGCGGCTCTCGGACCGATCCTCGATGCCTTTCGCTGGCTTGGAATGGACTGGGATGAAGGTCCCGAAGTGGGCGGTCCGAACGGCCCCTATTTCCAGTCACAAAGAAGAGAACTCTATGACGCAGCCCTGCAAAAGCTGCTCGCATCCGGGCACGCCTACCGGGATTTCGAACCTGCCGCTGAAACCCAGGCGCAACGAGAACTTGCGGAAAAGGAAAAGAGGGTCTACGTCAGCAGCCGGGTATCGCTGGCACTAACGGACGAGGCGGTTGCCGCAAAAGTGGCTGCCGGCGAAGCTTTCGTGATTCGACTGAAGGTTCCTCGAGGAGAAAAGGTCGTCATTAACGATCATGTTCGAGGAACGGTCGAATGGGATTGCAGCCTGATGCCTGACCCGATCGTTGCTCGCAGCAATGGGTCGCCGCTGTACAACTTCGCCACCGTTGTTGACGACGCGGCGCTGGACATTACGCATGTGATCCGAGCAGAGGAACATCTTCCGAACACTCCGATCCAGGTTCTGCTCCATCGCGCGCTGGGAATCAAAACGCCTGAGTGGGCACATATTCCTTACGTGGCTGCTCCTGGCAGCAAGGAGAAGATTTCGAAACGAAAGATTGAGCAGTATCGAAAGAACCCGATGTTTCAGAAGCTCTTTGAGCTGGGAGATTCGGTGTTGTCACGGCTGGGCTTCGATGCAAAATCGGATGCTCTTTCGCCGGTGATGGTTGCGTACTATCAGCAGGTCGGCTTCATTCCCGCCGGAATTCTCAACGCGCTTGTTCGGCTCGGTTGGTCGTATGACGATCAGACCGAAATTCTGTCGCTTTCGGATATGATCCAGAAGTTCACGCTGGATCGAGTCATCAAGAGTGCAGCGGGTCTTGATCCTGACAAGATGATCAGTTTCCAGTCTCACTGGATAGGACGGCTGTCGGCGGCAGAAAAACTGACCGGGGTACTGCCATTTCTGAAACAGGCGGGACTGATCGAAGACGCGGATTCGAAAGAGACTCGCGACTATGTTGCTCAGGTGATTGACCTTGCCGGGGATCGGCTTCGAATCTTCGGTGACATCTTTCAGCTGGATGAGTTCTTTGTGAAGGACGACAGCGTCGTTCGAGATGAGAAGAACTTTGCAAAGCGAGTCGTTTCATCGGATGCCGCGATTGCTCACCTGGAATCACTTCAGGATGCACTCGCGACGATTGCTGAATTCAAGGCTCAGCCGATTCATGACATGCTTCAGGCCTATCTGACGGAACGCAGTCTGAAGCCCGGAGATTTGTTTCCGGCGCTTCGACTGTGTCTCACAGGAAAGGCTCAGGGAGCGGACCTGTTTCGAACTCTGGAACTGCTGGGGCGTGATCGGGTACTTAGCCGGCTGAAAAAGGCACTCAGCGAAGCGCGTGCACTCAAGGCTGGCTGATGAAGAGCTCCGTCACGGACGGAGCTCTGTTTTCATATTCCGGACTTTCCGTTTCCTTCCTGGAAATTGCGGTTGAGGATCTTATGGCGACAGTTCTGGTGACAGGTGGTGCAGGGTTTCTCGGCAGTCATTTGTGCGATCGGCTGATTGCACGAGGTGACGAGGTGATCTGTGTGGATAACTTTTTCACGGGGTCCAAGGAAAACGTTCGCCATCTTCTCGGGAATCCTCGCTTTGAATTGATTCGACATGACATCGTCCATCCGTTGTATGTGGAAGCGGATCGGATCTTCAACCTGGCATGTCCCGCATCGCCTCAGGCGTACCAGTTTAATCCGATCAAGACCATCAAGACGTCAACCGTCGGGATGGTGAACATTATGGGACTCGCCAAACGCTGCGGCGCTCGCGTACTCCATGCGTCCACATCAGAAGTTTATGGGGATCCGGAAGTGCATCCTCAGACGGAAGACTATTGGGGACACGTGAACCCGATTGGGCCTCGCAGCTGCTATGACGAAGGCAAGCGAATTGCAGAATCGCTGATGATGAACTACCACGAAGCTCACGGAACCGAGATTCGGATCATTCGGATTTTCAACACGTACGGGCCTCGCATGGCACCGGACGATGGCCGAGTCGTTTCCAATTTCATCATTCAGGCACTGAAAGGCGAAGACCTGACTGTGTATGGCGATGGACTTCAGACTCGTTCTTTCTGCTACGTGGAGGATCTGATCGAAGGAATGCTGCGTTTGATGGATCAGGACAACCACACGGGACCTGTGAACATCGGCAACCCTGTTGAGAATACGATGCTGGAGCTGGCGGACGCTGTCATCAGGGCGACTGGAAGCTCATCAAAAGTTGCACATCTTCCTCTTCCGAAAGATGACCCGAAGAAGCGCTGCCCGGATATTACTCGTGCAAAGACATGGCTTGGCTGGGAACCCCAGGTACCTCTGGCACAGGGGCTGATCAGGACCGTTGAGTGGTATCGAAAGAAACTCGCTGGCCAAACCTGACCGAGGGCTTCCGTCAGGGGATTTTCCGCGATCAAGAGGCTGTGCGAATGCAAGCGCGCCGTACCTTCGTCAGCCTGAGGGTTCTGTCAGGGGACGACGAGTCACTGGCTTTGGCGGCGGGTTGCCGGATTCCGGATCTCGCAGTTCTGCAGGCTCGTCTGCGGAAACGGCCGCAGGGGGTTCTTCGTTTGGATTCAGAGACAAGTCGTCGTCCAGAATCATAATCTTCTGCCAGATCTTTCGGCTGATTCCGTTGGTCAGCGTTTCGATATCGTTGACGGACTGCAGCACTACGCCATCAGACGTGCTTTGAGCATAAAGGGCGGCAAGTTTTCCCACGAGCGACAGCATCTCGCTGCAGTAGTCGAGGTACCGTGTCAGCTGAAAGGGTGTCAAAGTCCGTTGCGGCGACGATGGAGTGCGGTGGCCAGACCGTGCGACAATCTGGCTTGGATCCTTCGTTAACTGATGCATGTCGATGACGTGGGACAGGGCACGCAGTTCGTGAAGTGATCGCAGAATGCGGAGCCGTTTGATTCGTGATTCGAGAGTGATCAGAAAAAACAACGCAGCGCCGAGCAGGACGAGGCCGTTCGTACCGGCTTCCAGCTCCTCAAGACTCATCCCGTCAGCATGAAACTTGATGCGACGGATGACATACCAGCCCAGGTAAATGGCGATTCCGATGACGGCGATGACTCCTGCGCGTATCCAGGCATGTCCCCTGGAGATCCATTCGACTCGGCCCCGAGTTTCCTCGGCGATCTGAAGCAGTTCCCGACAGACGCCACAAAGGCTGGCACCGGGAAACCGCTCTTCAATTCGGTTGGCCAGAGTTCGGAGAGTGGCAATCGTCTTTTCCGGGTCGAGGCTTCGATACATGAGGATTTCAAGTCGTGGAATGCGAGGTAAGGAGATCCTTTAATCCATCTGCAAAAAACGTCGTCCCCAGGGGAGGAGACGTGTCTGACATTCAAATTAGACGAATTTTGCAAAAACTGCGAATGCTCCCAACTGGCGCTAACCGATGATTTATTCGGGGAATAGGTCCGCCTTTGGCGATTGGCGGGCGTTCCAGACAGATTGGTGTTCTGGGACCACAGACCTTGTGCCACTTTCGCACGGTTACGCTGACCGTGCGAGTGTACGGGATCGCGGCTGCAGTCAGCTGTAACCACGATTGGGGGAAAAACAATGAAGATTGGTCAGCCTTTGGTGCTGCTGCTTGGTGGCCTGCTTTCCGCCTCAAGTGTCGGTTGTTCTGCAGTCAGTGCGCTGGTACGCGATGATCGTCCAGCAGCAGGAGCTTCGCAGGCAGCGGGGTCTGCAGAGCGTCTCGTGTCCATCGGACGCGTTTTTGAGAATCAGGGACGCTACGATCAGGCTGAGGTGATGTACCGCAGGGCTCTGAAGAAGAAGCCAAACGACCCCATCATTCGGCAGCAGATTGCCGCTCTGGTAGAACGACGAAATGGCAGAACGCCGGGTGACCCGATGCAGTCTGCCATCGCTGCTGCAGATGCTGTGAATGGTCGCCGCTCGACAGCAAAGCGAAATACTCAGGCCGAGCCCGCTTCAGATAGAGCGACCGAAGCTGTTGCTCGTCTGGCAACCGAAACGGTCGAAAAGCCGATTGTGCAGACCTCAAAGACGATTCTCGATCAGGCTTCAGCTCGAGTAACAAAAGCATCTGAGTCGGTGGTTGAGCAGGCTGCGAAGTCTCACGACACCGCCGCTGCGAAGGACCAGGTGCAGGCGAAGTCGATTGAGTTTGCATCCTCCGTCGCCGCTGCCCGTTCCGCGGTCGCCGATTTCACGGCACCGGCTGAATCAGTGAAAACTGAAGCGGTCAGCACTTTTGAAGGCATTGGTGAAGAAATCTCTGAAGCCGAAGCAGCTGAATTTGAAGCCGCACTCTCCCGCGGGTCCGCTGCAGAAACCGCAGAGGCAACCTCGATTACTCGAGAGCAAATTCTGGCGGCGATTGATGTTCCCAATGACCATCACCAGTTGCTTCTGTCAGGGCTGTCTCGCGGTGACTCAGAAGAAACTCGCTGCCTTGCCGCTACCCTGCTGGGTGAATGCGACAGCAGCAACAGCGAGATCCGCACGGCACTCGCAACCGCATGCAGTGAATCGACAGAAGAGCGGCTCACGCTGTCCTGCATTGACTCACAGATTCAGCGAGGTGAAGCAGATCAGTCTTCGGCTGTGAAGCTGATCGCTCTGCTGAAATCAGAATCCACCGACGTTCAGGCTCAGGCCGCTGCAAGCCTGCGATGCTTCACTGGTTCAGAAGCACACAAAGACTGCACCGCGGCTTTGGTCAATGAACTTTCGAACCCGAATGCGGACGTTCGAGCCATCGCTGCACTGACTCTTGGGGACTTCCCGGTTCTCGAACAGTCAGTTCGTGAGGCACTGGAGAAGCTGGCGGCCAGCGATCCGGACAGTGATGTTCGGGAGGCGGCACAGGCAGCAATCCTGCGTGGCAGCAAGTCCCTTGAAACAACCCATGCAATGGTGATTCGTCCTCGCTGACCGCGGAGTCAGTCACCGAAATCCGTTGGAACCATCAGGAAACAGTGTTCGTCCCGGGAGTACTCCGAGACGCTGGAGAACTAAAGATGATCCGAAAATCTGCAGGAGCATGGCTCTCTCTGCTGTTGCTTTCAGCAACAGGGTGCAGTGCGCTCCAGGACACGGTCATTGACTGTGAGACCTCGATTCGCAACCACGTCCTCGCTCAGAAGGCATGGGGCGAGTGGTCATGGTGTTACGACGAACTCGACTATCCATACCACTTCGCCAAGGGGTTCAAGGCTGGCTATCGGGACATTCTGGAAGGTGGAAAAGGCTGTCAGCCATCACTGCCTCCCAAGTGTTACTGGAAGCCTTACTACCAGTCGCCTGAAGGCCGCGCTCAGATCGCCGCGTGGTTCGACGGATACTCACACGGTGCCCTGGCGGCCGAACAGGATGGCATGGGGAACCTTGGCCAGTTGCCAATTTCTCCAACGGCCCGAGCGAACATGATTGCGAAGAAGGCTCCGGTGAATCCAGCCTGCTTCAATGGCATGTATCACGGCGAAGTGCCGGAAGGTACTCCCGAAGAGATGGCCGAAGAAATGGAACTTGAGCTGCCAGGACAGGTTGAGGCGGCCCCGGAAGGTGTGCCACCAATGCCAGAAGGTGATGTCAAGAAGCCGGCAGTTCCCTACGAGAAATAGCGCCTCGTCCTTACGAATTCAAAATTGCTCCTGTCGCCGTTGCTGACAGAGTTGTGATACACGGAGGTCCACAATGTCCGCTCTCAAGTCTGGAGTGATCAGCTTTGATCATTCGACGATGACCCGATCACTCGTCTGCACCATGGTCTTCGGCAGCCTTGTGCTTAGTGGTTGTTCCTACAACATTAACGCTGTGCCTGTTTCGCGAGTCCCTGCGGAAGTGCTGCAGGTCGAGCGAAAGGACAGCTTTAAGGACATCTCGCTGCTTCGCCTGCGACAGGATCCCCCGGAGACGTATCTGCTGGGGCCCGGAGACCTGCTAGGAGTCTACATCAAGGGGATTCTCGGAGATGCTCAGGAACTGCCTCCTGTGCACTTCCCTGAGGACGGCAACCGTGCACCGGCGGTCGGATATCCGGTCCCGGTTCGCGAAGACGGCACGCTGTCACTTCCGATCATCAAACCGATCAAAGTGGAAGGCATGTCCGTTGTCGAAGCGACCAACGCCATCCGAAGTGCGTACCTCTACCCAAATGTGCTCATTAAAGAGGAAGAGGAAAGCATCATCGTGACATTGATGGAAAAACGTAGAGTGAGAGTGCTCGTTATCCGCGAAGAAGCTGGAGGGACAGAAGGAGTAAGCAAACGGGGCACTGGAAAGATAGTAGACCTCCCGGCGTACGAAAACGACGTGCTTCATGCTCTGAGCGAAACTGGCGGTATGCCTGGAACCGACGCTAAAAATGAGATCATGATCTATCGTGGTCTTTACCAGTCAGGAGTTGACGCAGATGCGATTTTGAACGGGATGGCACAGAACTGTCAGGAATGTCAGGACAAGTGTTTTTGTAGTGAAGCGCCCCTTCCGGACCCCCCAAACGTTACTCGAATTCCCCTGCGATACAACCCTGCAACACCTCCAGTATTCAAACAGGACGATATTGTGTTGGGGGAAGGAGATATTGTTGTGATTCGCAGTCGCGAAAGGGAGACCTTCATAACGGCAGGCATGCTTGGGGGTGGTGAGCACCCACTTCCCAGGGACAAGGATCTTGACATAATTGGGGCAATCGCGCTGGCTGGAGGATCCCTTGGCCAGGTCGGTACTGGTGTGGGCGGAATCGGCTCTTCGCAAAATGGCGGTGGTAACGGTGGTGGTCGCAATGGCAGTTCTGGTGGTTTTTGCCGGCCCACACAAGCGATCGTTATTCGCGAACTTCCCTGTGGTGATCAAATCGCAATCAAGGTGGACTTGAACCGGGCGCTTGAAAACAAGGGAGAGCGAATCCTGATCCAGCCGAACGACGTGGTAATGCTGCGATACACACTCACAGAAGAAATTGGCAACGTTGCTCTTAGCCTGATGCAGTTCAACTTCCTGTGGGGTCTTGGCGGCAACGGAGTCCGATAGTCGTCAAGCCAATCCCGGAAAACAAAACACCCCTGGCAGATGCACCTGTCAGGGGTGTTTTTGTTGCGCACATGGAAACCTGACGCTTATCGTGCCGTGGCCTGCTGATAAAACTCAACTAGATCACTGCGAAGTGTTTCGAGAGACGGCTCGTGGATGTACATCATGTGACCACCTTCGTAGTATCGAGTCGTGACCTGGTTTAGCTGGTCCTTTGAAAGCCCAAGATGATCAATGGTGTAGTCCATTGCAGAGTGCGGCGTAGCCAGGTCGAAGTATCCACATGCTGCAAAGACCCGGAGAGACCGATTTGCTGTCATCGCTTTGCGAAGTGCTTCCGACGCATCCACATAGCGGTTTTCAAAGCTCCTGTAACTCCACGGCTGCACGTTGCCAGTGAGAATTTCATAGACCCGCTGCTCTTCGTACTTCAGGTCTCGGCGGATGTAGTCGTTGAATGTCGCTGTGAATGGACCAAAGATCGCTGCGCCGCTTGCATCGAACTCGTAGGTTTCTCCCGCATTGTCCCGATCCTGGCTTGAATAGCGGCCGTCGAACCGGCCAATCGTAAGTCCACGGCTGCGAAGCAGTTCCTTTCCAAATCTTCCCATAGAAACCTTGAGATTCGCACTACGGATGTAGTCCGCCGACAGCCCGGTCAGGCGGCTCATTTTCTCGGCGGTCGCCTGAAACTCTTCATCCGAAATGGATGTTCCTTTCAAAAGCGCCTGCGCGTATTCACCTCTGGCAAATACCTCACATTCCTTGACGAGGTCTGCAAGCGGCCGCTGCTGCTGATCGGCAGGTAAGGCCTTGTGGTACCAGGCGGTTGCGGTATAGGTGGGAAGGAAACAGATAAAGGGAAGATCGTTCGCACTTGAGAATCGCAGTGTTTGAAAATTGATTGCCCCGGAAACAACGATGATGCCATTCAGTTCCATGTTGTACCGGTCCTGAAGATGAGCAGCGAGCCCGGCCGCTCGAATGCCACCATAGCTTTCGCCACAGAGGAATTTTGGTGAAGGCCATCTCAGGAACCGAGTTGTGTAGTCATGAATAAACTGACCAACACTTTGAACATCTTCTTCATAGCCGTGAAATTCACTCTTGCTCACATCACTGGCCGGTCGGCTGTATCCGGTGCTGACTGGATCGATGAACACAAGGTCCGTCTGGTCCAGCAGGGAGTAGCTGTTCGAATCGAGCTGATACGGAGGCTTCAGGAACGAGGCGTCGTCCGGGAAACGAATTCTCTTCGGTCCCAGCATTCCCAGGTGCAGCCAGACAGATGAGGAGCCCGGACCGCCGTTAAAGCAAAAGGTAATCGGTCGTGCTGAAGGTTCGGATTCGTTCTTCGTATAGGCGACAAAGAAGACCTCAGCGCGAGACTTCAGGTCATCCGTCTTCATCAGGAGCTTGCCAGCCGTTGCCTTGTACTTGACGATCTCGCCGGCAATTTCGACCTCATGCTGTGTTTCGACCAGCACTTCTTTGGGCTCGGCCTTCTGTTCCTTCGCATTATCACCAGTTCCCTGAGCCCTGGATTCGGCCGAAAAAAGGAGCACGAGAAACAGCAGTGCAATTTTGCGGATCATTGAAACCTCAGAGAGCAAATGTGCATAAATGCAGGGACAACACTATGTAAGTCGCGCTGTGACACTCGCAAATAAGCAATGGAGCAACGCTCGATTTACGTCAAAGTGCCCCAGACTTTACTCGTGCAATGCGGCTCGGAGAAAGCAAATTCTCCAGCGGCCGGACAAATCGAGGCCACCCACACGGTCGATAGAGAATCGCCGAAGCTTTCAAGCACTGGGCACTGTTGTGTTAGCAGCACGCACGTAACGCGAGCGTATCGCAGTCAACAAGCAGCGAAGCTGGTAAGGAGCACCCGTACCGCTCTTCTTCAGGCAGGCTGCTTCAGATCCTTGGCGATGCCTGCCAGAGAATTCTCGATCTGGCGCTCGGTTTGAGACACCTGGCTAAGCAATGAAGCAGCTTCTTCATCGGCCTTCACGGATTCAACTGCCGTTGCGATCAGGCCATTGATCCTGGACTGACTGCGTTCCAGTCGCCCAATCAAAACGTCCAGCCCAAGGAACTGCTGGTCCGTGTACTCGGTTGGAAATGAACCGAAGTCAACGAAGTGTTCCCGTTCGTTCAGCAAATCGACCAGGAGACCGACATCTTCGCGCTGCCTGGATGCGAGAGATTCGATTTCGGCAGCAAGTCCCGGAGCGTCATAGCGGACCCATGGAGAGGATTCGGAAACGTACTGCAGGAAGCTGCGCGACAGCTGTATCAGAACTCGATTCAGAATCACTTCAATCGACTGGCCAGGCATGACAACTTCCGTCCGAAAACGTCCCGAACAAGACCCTGATTCCAATGCACTCAGCGTTCTCTGTGCTCTGACAAACTATGGGAAGAGCGCTAGCGAATGAGCGGCCGCATTCGCGGTGCCACTCATTACGGCGGGCAGAATTCCGAGAAGCACAACAAAGATCGCCAGGGTGACAATGAATGCTGATTCCCAGGATGCGAATCGAAGAGGAACCGGCTTCGCATCTTCCGGACGAGCTTCCAGGAACATCGTCTTGAGCACTCGAAGATAGTAGAAAAGGCTAAACACGGTATTCAAAGCACCGAATGCCACGACAACATACATGAACCAATGTACGGAGCCGGCTCGGAATGTTGCCGCAAAGATAAAGTACTTGCCGATGAATCCGCCGAATGGAGGCATCCCGACGAGGCTGAAGAAGCAGATCAGCATCGTGACGCAGAGTGTCGGAGACTGGCTGATCAGCCCGCGGATGCTCGAAAGATCTTCTGAGAACGTGTAGTTTCGAACCAAAGCAATCACCGCGAAGGCCCCGAGATTCATGAACAGGTACACCGCGAGGTAGTACAACAAACCTTCAACCGCGCGATCCATATCGATTTGCAAAGATGCCGCCTGATCGCTGTTGAGCATCACGACCAGCGCTGCGGCTGCCATAACCATGTAGCCTGCGTGAGCGATCGTTGAATAGGCCAGCATTCGCTTCAGATTGTTTTGTGCATAAGCCGCCAGGTTGCCAAATGTCGTCGTCAGGCAGGCAACAAACCCGAGCCCGACACCGAATGCTGTGACGAGAGACGCGGTTCCAGCACCGCCGGAAATGGCTACACAGAGCCGAACCAGCAACGCAAACGCGCCCGCTTTGGAGGCAACCGAGAGGAAGCCGGCTACTTCAGCAGAGGCCCCTTCGAAGGCATCCGGGCACCAGAAATGGAACGGCACAAGAGACAGCTTGAATCCCAAACCAACCATGATCAGCAGGATGCCTAAACCGGCTGTTCGAAGTTCGGGGTCCCCAAAGCCTCCATTGCCACCGGCCGCTGCCTCAGACAGGCGTTCCGCCAGAAGTGACATATCACCTGTTCCCAGGACCCCGGCAAGCAGGCTGATTCCGTAGAGCATCACGCCAGCGGCACCTGCACCGTAAACGACATACTTCAAAGCTGCTTCGCTGCTCGGCTTTCGTCCCTTGAGGAATCCGACCATGGCGTAGCTCGGAACGCTCGCCATTTCGACCGCAATGAACAGCATCAGAAGGCTGTTCGAACTGGCCATCAGCATCATGCCGATCGTGGCACCGAACAACAGCGAATAAAAGTCCGGGCCGTCTTCTTCGTCAGGTATTCCCGTCAGACTGGTCAGCGCCACGGTCAACAGAAGAAACAGACTGAGAAACCCTCGGAAATAGACAGTGAACGTGTCATGGATCAGCAGGCCCGTAAAGAACGGACGAGCCCCGATCTCAGGGTTCATCATCAATTCACGGTACTGCAGATAGGAAACACCAAGTGCAATGACGGCACCGATGACAGCAACCACACAGGCGGGCAACAGACGGTCTGCACTGAACAGCCGCACAAGCAGCATCAGGACAATCGTTGCACACAGACACAACTCAACACCAAACACTGGAAGTGAATTGGCTGTTGTGTCCTGAATCAGGTTCTGAATCAGCTCAGAAAAGACCATTGCTGCAACTACCGACTGAAATCCAAACGGACGATAAGACGCCAACCACCATCAACCACTATCGCTGTGCCTGCAGCTGATTCAGCTGGGACGCTGACTGCTTGTAACCGGCTTCTGCAGCCTGAGCCATCGCTTTGACTGAAGGTTCCATCACATTGAACAGCAGTGCTGGAGCGACACCAAACACGATTGCCAGAGCCAGCAGGATAAAGCCGACTGCATTCTCTCGAGCATTGCTTGGGGTCAGTGCTTCGGGATGAGGCCCCTTGTACTCGGCACCCAGATACACTCGCTGCATGGCCCAAAGAATGTAGCCAGCGGTCAGGATGACGCCGGATGCGGCGAGAATTGCCAGCAGCGGACTAAAGCTCCAGCAACTGATGACAACGAAAACTTCACCGATGAACCCGCAAAGTCCCGGCAGACCAAGACCTGCGAAGAACAGTCCGGCGGCCAGTCCACTGTACAGAGGCATCTTGCCCATCAGTCCGCCAAACTTATTCAGATCTCTGTGGTGGACTCGGTCGTAGACGACGCCCACCATAAAGAACATGCCGGTCGATGAAATGCCGTGAGCGATCATCTGGAACATCGCTCCGTTCAGTCCCATCTGCCAGTAGCTTGAGTTGACAGTGTCGCCGGCTTCATTGATCTTCCAGATGGCCAGGCCAAGCAGCACATAACCCATGTGGCTCACGGAGCTGTAGGCAACCAGACGCTTAAAGTCCGTTTGTGCCAGAGCAGCGAATGCTCCATAGATGATACTGATGACACCAATGGCAACCATGGTGTAGGCGAAATACTGAGCTCCGTAGGGGCACAGCGGGAAGGCAATTCGAATGATGCCGTATCCACCCATCTTCAAAAGAACACCAGCCAGGATCATACTGATCGGAGTTGGTGCTTCAACGTGAGCGTCTGGAAGCCATGTGTGAACCGGGAACGCAGGCAACTTGATCGCGAATCCAATAAAGAGCAGCGCGAACGCTGTGATCTGCATGGTCGGCGAAAGCAGTCCGCCCTTTGATGCCTTGTCGGCAAGAGCAACCAGATTGAAGCTGTCAGGGTCCGCACCGCTGTAGAAGTAGAACATCAGCATCGCAACCAGCATCAAAACGCTTCCTGCAAGTGTGTACAGGAAGAACTTGATCGCGGCATACTCTTTTCTTGGACCACCCCAGACACCAATCAGGAAGTACATCGGCAACAGCATGACTTCCCAGAACACGTAGAACAGGAAGAAGTCCAGTGAAAGGAACACACCCATCATCCCCGTTTCCAGCATCAGAAACAGGATGAGGTATCCACGAACGTGCTTCGTAATGCTCCAGCTGGCAACCATTGCCAGCGAGCTCACCAATCCCGTCAGCACGACAAGCGGCAGACTGATTCCATCCACGCCCAGACGGTAATAAACGTTCCACGTTGGAATCCAGTCTTTCACATCCGCCGTCAACATGCCCTGAGCAGGGTCATATTGAAAATACAACGCGATGGAAAAACCGAAGGTCAGCAAGGTGACCGCCAGTGACCAAAATCGCATCGCCTCTGCATTCCGCTCGTCGAACATCAGCAGAAAGAATGCACCGACAAGCGGCAGGAAAATCAGAATCGACAGCAGAAAAAACGGATTCATGGTCGCTTCACAGCCTGAAGTACATCGCCCGGACAGGCAAACGGAAATCTTCTCTTAGTTTGATCAGGCAACCGGAAGGTTAACCTGCAAATGACGTGATCAGGATCGCAAACAATGCGACGACACCGACTACGATAAACATCACATACTGCCGCAACCGTCCTGTCTGGACAGTTCGCAGTGAATTCCCAACACTCCATGTGGAGTTCCCAACAAGATTCACCAGACCATCAACCACGGTCTCATCAAACTTGCGGTCCCACTGAGCAACAAACACAGTAATTTTTGCGGCAGAATGGAGGATGCCGTCAAAGATTGTTCTATCAAACCACGCGCAGAATTTTCCCGCGATATGCATCGGCCGCATAAACAACACATCATACAAATCGTCGAAGTGCCATTTGTTCGCGAGGAAGCTGTGGACCCCTGAGAGCTGTCGCTTGATCTCGGCAACATTCACTTTCTCTGTGCCATACAACAACCAGGCAATTGCGGTCCCGCTGACAGCAGCAATCAGGGCCAGCAAACCCGCCTGTCCATGTACCGCATGAATCGCATTATGATCAGGCAGTGTCAGCCCATTGGTCACAGGAACTCCATGGGCGACATGAGCTGGCTGGTCACCAGTGATCAGAAGAAAGAGCGGTCCCTTTTCTCCACCAATGGCACAGAATGCAGCAAGCACTGACAGAACGAGCAAAGGCCCGGTCATGATCAGTGGCGATTCATGACAATGGTCATACACATGCATATCGCGAGGCTTCCCTGCGAACGTGTAAAACCAGAGTCGGAACATGTAGAAAGCTGTGATCCCGGCTGTGATCAGGGGAACAATGAACAGAAGGAAGTGTGCTGGATTTGCCTTCACAAACGCGAGTGCCGTCGCAACGACCGCATCCTTTGAGAAGAAACCGGAGAAGGCGAAGACCGTGGAAAGATTGATCAAGCCAGGAATCGCCAGACCACTAATGGCGATCACGCCGATCAGCATCGTGAAGGCTGTAATCGGCATCTTCTTCCAGAGACCGCCCATTTTGGGCATTTCCTGTTCATGATGGCAACCATAGATGACGCTGCCCGAACACAGGAACATCAGCGATTTGAAGAAGGCGTGAGTCACGAGGTGGAACAAGCCAGCTCCCCAGCCAAACACTCCCAGTCCGAGCATCATGTAGCCCAGCTGACTGATAGTAGAATAGGCAAGTACCTTCTTGATGTCCGTAGCAACCACAGCGATTGTCGCCGCGACAAACAGTGTGATGCAGCCAACATACGCGATCGTCAGCAGGACCTCCTGCACGAACATCGGATAGAAACGCCCAACCAGATAGACGCCGGCGGCAACCATCGTCGCTGAATGCACAAGAGCACTGACAGGAGTTGGCCCTTCCATCGCATCCGGCAGCCAGGTTTGAAGCGGAAACTGGGCACTCTTGCCAATGCAGCCAGCGAAGACTCCAAGGCCGGCAACAACCAGCAGGAAGTAGGGAATCGTCTTGCGAGCATTCACTGGATTCAATGACGCTTCCGGCTGACCAATCACGACTTCGCCAGTTTCGCCACTGCGGATGACGTTGCCCGCTTCATCGCGAGCCAGCATCTGAAACAAACCGGCCTGAGTCACCTGGCCTTCAGCATTGACTGTTTCACCGAAGCGAAAGGTTCCGAAATACGTCCAGATGACCATCAGCCCAATCAGAAAGCCAAAGTCACCGACTCGATTCATGATGAACGCTTTGTTTGCGGCATTGCTTGCCGACTTGCGTTCTGTGTAGAAACCGATCAGGAGAAACGAGCAGATCCCCACAAGTTCCCAGAACACAAACACCTGGAAAATGTTGCCAGCGATCACCAGCCCCAGCATCGAAAAACAGAAGAGCGACAGAAACGCAAAGAAGCGATAGAACCGCCCTGGTCGATGAAGGTGATGACCATTGCGAAGATGCGCGTGATGGTCAACGTACTCTTCCGTCAGTTCTTCGGACATGTACCCCATTGCGAACAAGTGGATACAGGTTGCAATAAAGGTCACCATCGTGAACATGACCAGAGTCAGGCTGTCGATGTAATAGTCGAGGCTGAGTTCGAGGCCGCCGAATGTGGCCAGCCGATAAAGCGTGCCTGAAAACACCGTCTGCTTCGACGTAGTTTTCTCGGAGGCTTCCTCCACTGAGGCAAGCACATAATTACCAGCAGTATTGACGGCAGCACCGTGCTTCGGAGCTTCGTGCCCTGCTGCCGGCTCGGTCTTGTGATCATGGCCTGGCTCCGCCTTGTGTTCGTGAGCCGGTGCCGTTTCATGTCCAGGAGATGCATGCCCACCGTCTTCATGGCCATCTGCATGATCGGCCTTGTCCAGAACGACCCAGTCATTCTGTCGGCCCCAGATCAGCAGCGCGGAAGCACTGCAAATAAATCCTGTGGCGATGCAGCCAACAGCAATCCAGGCGGCCAAACGACTCTGTCGTGAGCCCCAGAAGCCTCCAAAAATCTCAATGGCGAAACCGCACAATGGCAGCAGCCAGGCGATCATCAGCAAGTTTCGGAGTGTTTCGCCAACCATGGTTCATCCAGGAAATAAATCGTCCAGGAATTTCAGTTCCACCAGAATACCGACGCCGTAAAGATCAACCCTTGAGCTTGTTCGCTCGGTCAACGTCAATTGTCAGGTGGTTGTTATAGAAGTTCAGGGCAATCGCAAGTGCGACAGCGGCTTCGGCTGCAGCAAGTACAATCACAAACAACGAGAAGATCTGACCATCCAGTCCGAGGTCTGTGAACTTTGAAAACGCAACGAAATTCACATTCGCTCCGTTCAGCACCAACTCGACCCCCATGAGCACACCAATACCGTTCCGCTTTGTTGCCATGCAGACAACACCGCAGATAAACAGTACCGCCCCCACAAGGAGGTATGCATTCAGACTGGCTGACATGTCCAAAATTCCAAATCAATCAGGACTGAACTGAAGGAGACACAGTTCGGCGCTTCGCTCGAGCCAGATAAGCGGCTCCGATCAAAACAACCAACAGATGAATGGAGACAATTTCAAATGGAAGCAGATACCCCGGAGTCAGCCGGTCGCCATCTTTCAGGTCGTGATCCGGTCGAGATCCAAGGAGGCTGAGACCGATCGGACGCAGCGTATTACCAGCCACGGCCTTCGTTTCTGACGCAGCCGCTTCAGGACTTCGCCATTCCACACCATTGACGCAGGCAAAAATCACGAAACCAAACAGCAGAGCCACGAGAGCGCCAAGGACTGTTTCACCAGGGGACGTTGCAATCTTCAGATACGGACCACTGGCGGTCAGCATCACGCCGAAGACCAGCAGCACGAGTGTTCCACCAACATAAATCAACAGCTGAGATGCACCAACAAAGTCAGCATTGGCCAGGAAGAACAATGCGGACGTGCTGCCAAGAGAAAGTACCAGCCAGAACGCCATGCGAACGACCGTCTGAGAGACCACGACGGCAATCGCACTCACGCAGGTGAGCACAGCGAAAATGGTAAAGAGGATATTTGCACCGGTCATCGAACCACCGCCTCTCGCCCTGCATCACTGACGGGCTTCACTGCAGGCACTACTTCTACACCAGGTGAATTCTCTTTGAATTCAGCCGCAGCCCGCAGCCCCAGAGGATCTGGTGTCCATGTTGACCTTTGAGCGACCGTGGCCATCAACAGCGGCCAGAGGGTTGCCCCGAGGAACAGAAAGCAACTGATGGGCACAAGATACTTCAGGCAGGTTGTCATCACCTGGTCGATACGAAGGCGAGGCAGCGTCCATCGCAGCCAAACCTGAACGAAGACACCCAGGCTGGCCTTTGAGACGAAGACGAACGCACCAATCACGTTGGCAAGGTAACCAACAATCGCTGAACCTTCGCCATTTGCGGAAGCATTGCGAGCTGCATAGAGGGCATTGTCAATCCCCGGTATACCAGTGTTCCAGCCACCCAGAAACAGGATCGACGCGATGCCACACACCGCGAACATGCTTGCATATTCACCCATGAAGAAGAACGACCATCGCATTCCGCTGTATTCGGTATGGAAGCCACCCACCAGTTCGCTCTCCGCTTCCGCAAGGTCGAACGGAGCTCGCTTACAGCTGGCTGTTGCCACGACGAAGTAGACAAAGAACGCGATGAATGCGAATGGATCGTGAAACAGGAACCAGTTGTGAAATCCCCCACGCTGCATCCCGCCAATCTCACCAAGGTTCAGCGAACCAGCAGCGATCACTGGCACAAGCGCACAGATTGCGAGAGGAATTTCGTAGCTGACCATCTGAGCCGCTTCTCGCATGCCCCCGAACAGCGACCACTTCGAACCGCTCGCGTAACCCGCCATGATGATGCCGAAGACTTCCAGCGACAGGATGGCAAGAATGATGAAGAGCCCGCAATCAGCGGCAACGGCGACCCAGCCTGAGCTGAAAGGGAGAACCATGAATGCGGCAAAGGATGCGACGCACACAAAGTAAGGTGCTGAACGGAACAACAAAGAATCTGCGGCAGGAGGACAAAGGTCTTCCTTCTGGACCAGCTTGATTCCATCTGCCAGCGACTGAAGCCAGCCAAACAGACCGCCAACTCGCGTAGGGCCAAGGCGGTCCTGAATTCGGCCTGAGACTTTTCGTTCCAGCCAAATAAAAGCAAAAGGCGAAAGAGCGAACGCGTGGACGAGCAGCACAGCATGCAGCACGGCAGCCAGCACATACTGGTAACCGCTTTCCGCCGCCCAGGGAGGCAACAGCCCGCCAAAAAAATCAGCTAGCGTTTGCGAAGCGAACATCATTGAAAACGCACCTGCAAAATCGCTGAATCAGTCCATGTCAGTCAATGGCAGGCACGAACAGTGCACCCTTCCTGACGGCAACTGTGGTCAAAATGTTCTGAACAGCCCGATGTCATTCGACTCTGATACTCAGAACACGGACTCCCATGGAGTCTTCAGGATCATGACAAAACAAAATTACGTCTGCAACCAACCGACAAACTGTTTCCACCGAAGGGAAATCGCCCTGTATGACTCACCTGGTCGCCTCCCGCCAGGTCATGAAACCACGTCGGTTAGGAAGTCTGTTCCGGCAGAGACAAACAGCCTCCTGTCTCAACGCTGAGAAGCCTCGCGGCGTGTCGTTTCGATCGCGGCTGGCGCAGGAGGAAACGGCCCGTGGTCTGTGTTGAGCCTGCGAACCAAGCGAGCTCGCTAGCCTGGAATCCCGGTCGCGGCACAGGTGCTGGCGACCAGGCTGCCGCCACCAAGAATTGGCAGCAGGCTGCGACTTCCATTCGTCACCGTGTTGAGTTCGACCAGAATGCCTGGGTTGGCTTCCAGGTTCGTCGGTCCCAGATCGCGCGCCAGAATCGTTTCGATGAAGAACCGAAGCAGGTCCCTCACATTCGTATCCTCAATGGCTTCCACGATCGAGTCGGCCTTCTCCCGAGTTCGTTCGACGAGAATCTCAGCCTTTTCGAAGACGTCACATGCCTGGAAGATGGCTCGCACTTTTTCCAGCCGAGCATGCCGATTCTCCGCGGCCACCGAAGTCGTCAACAGCTCCTTCAGTTCTCGCTTCTGTTCGTCTGTTCCATCTTTCATGGCCAGTGCCAGCAGAATTGTCGGCCGAAGCGCCATGGCGTCCTGGCCGGCCACGAGTTTATTGTCCGTATCGCCCTGCCAGTCCTTCAGGTCATTCAGTATCTGAAAGGCGACTCCCGTATGGCGACAGAACTGGGCGATGACATCGGTGCTGGCGAGAGAATGTCCTGCCATCCGGAGCCCTGCGTACAAGGCAGCTTCGAACGCCGGTGACGTTTTCAGCGAATAGATCTGAAGGGCATCCAGCGGCGTCAGGTTCCAGTCCGGCTTTTCCTGAAACGCCATTTCCGCCCCCTGGCCGTCGCACAACCGACTGTGTGCGGTGGACATGCTGTTCAACACGTCCAGAGCGGCATTGGAGTCAAGATCGCGAGCGGCGTGGATCAATCGGTAACCAATTCCACTCAGATAGTCACCGATGTTGATTGCCTGCCCTGGTCCGGACTGACGGTGCAGTGTTTCGCGACCATAACGGTACTGGTCATTGTCCTGGATGTCGTCGTGGACGAGCGAAGCCTTGTGAAACGCTTCGATGGCCATTGCAACACGAGCGACTCCGTCAGGAATCTCCGGCGTTTGATCGCCTGTCGTCAGAACTCCCCTGCCCGATGCGGCGTACCAGGCTGCGAGTGTCATAAACGGTCGAAACCGCTTTCCGCCATTCCTGAGCCAGTCGTAGGCAATGTCTTCCGTGCACGCCACCGGGGTTCCTCGGCGTGAGACATCCTTCGTGCGAATTCTGGGCAACAGGCGCTCAAAGTCGTCTTCAAAAACGCGTGAAGAAGCTCGCATCAACGGCACGTAGCTGGTCGTCGGCTTCTCCGGCAGCGGCTCATACTTGTCCAGAACTTCCCAGACCCATGCCTCATCCAGCTTGGTGTTGAGGCAATCGCCCGAATGAAGAGGGACAGCATAGGACGGCACTCCGGCAATCAGGACCTTGTCAATCGCCTTCTCCAGGACGTTCAGACACGCGACGCCCAGAATGCCATCGATGTAGCCGGAAACAATAATCTTCAGAACAACGGGTGAACCTTCGGCAACAAGCACTTTGTAACCAAGCTGCTCTGCACGTACCTTGTAGTCCGCGATCGAACAGGCACCACATCGTTCGCAGTCGAGCCCGAACTGAGTGTATTCGGCAGGGCAGCCTTCCGCGTGCTTCAGGCAATGAGGCAACAGCAGCATGCGACGGTTGAACGGAATGGCCAGGAACTGCTGCTTCCAGAAGTAGTTGCCAATCATCACCATGGAAAAGCCAAGGTACTTCTCCGGCAATCCCATCTGTTCCAGCAGAGCCCGACCGTGCTTTTCCAGTTCATCCCGAGTAAACGCGCGACTTCGATCAAGCCCCCTGGCAAATTCTTCCGCCGCAAACTTCACCTTTTCACGCAGTTCCAGTGTCTCCGGAACGATCTTCAAATGAGTCGTGCTGCGTCGCTTTCCCTTCTTCTTCACCGGTGCGGGATCGTCGTCGTCAATGATCGTTTCCTGAGGAAACTCTGGACGAATCGGTTCCTCATCTGCCAGTTCATTGTGAGCTTGAACGATTGACACAGGCACTTCTCCGATCTCTTCGATCGTCTTTATCCGAGACAAACCCTGTGATCCAGTGATGCCAAAGAGGTCATCACGGCACCAGGGCTTCTTCGATACTTCCAATGGTGGTTCAGAGCTGCCGTGTTTATGACAGCGTCGTTTTACATCATTGCCGCACACGTGGTCTGGCGAGCTTCAGCAGGCTGGATTTTTGCAGAACTGTGCAAGAATCCCGGCGAACTTCATGCAGGCTTTCCGGATTCTGTGCGGTTTCGCACAGACGTCCAGCGGTTTAACCCCGAGGCGGCAAATATGATCGGGTAAAGCTCTTCAAAATACCAGAGTCGGGCGAAGTAGAATCCAATTGGGCTCGGATTTTTGACTGTTCCTCCATACACCTGACGGGCCAGCCACGAGGCTCCTCGATCCACTGCAACGTGTGCCGCCGAAATGTGGACAAGACTGTCGACTGCCAGACCAGTTTCCTCGACCGAGCTTGCGAGCCCCCTCCTTGCTGACCAGCCCCCATCCTCATTCTGGTTTTTCAGGAGCCAGTCTGCTGCACGCTTCGTCATATCTGAGTCGCCAAGTCCCAGCTCACTGAGTGCCCGAACGACCCGGCTTGTTCCATACAGTGGATTCTCATCGTCCTCATTGAACTGGTGACCGAACCAAAGTGGGAGCCATGAGCCGTCCACTCGCTGTGATCGTTCCAGATACGCCAGAGCTTTTCGCTGAGCCTTCGGAATCCGAGCCGCCATTCCCGTTAGCAGATGAGACTGTCCCGAACGTTGGAAGCGTTCCTGCAGGAGGGCGAGGGCTCGCAGGGCATGGGCGGTCAGGTCATTCGAACTTCGATCAAACGGAAGAGTGCCCCAGCCTCGACAGAACGTTGGCCATCCGCCATCCCGATTCTGCAGATCAAGCAGCCACCGTGCAGCCGCCAGCAACGCCTCGGCCTCCTGCGCAGAAAACTGCTCCGACGGATCTCGAAGATTCAGCAGAGCCAGCATGGCTCCCGGAGTATCGTCAGCATCCGGCACGCCGCCTGGTAAATCCGTCCACGACCAGCCTCCTGGAGCTGCATGAGTGTATGGATGCACGTTCCGGTATTGCTGTCCGAGCAGCCAGTTGCGGATGCTGTCGTTTTGATCGGGGTTCAGCGGATTTTTCGTACTCCCGCCGGACGAAGCCAGAGCATTCACGCTCAGTGTCGTGACCCACGTTGTGAGGTTTGTGTCGATCGGCCAGCTGCCATCGTCTCGCACGGAAGCTTCGATGAACGCCAGGCATCGCTGGGTGACCGGATGCTCAAGCAGTCCACAGCCAATCAGACTCATGCAAACAAAACTGGTGAGCGGCGTTGCTTCAAGAAACCCACCGTTCGGCGGTTGAATCGATTCGAGAACACGCAGCGAAGGCGCGATCGATTTGCGGCGAATCCAGCGAAGTGCCGGATTCCAGTGTGATTGATGATGGAAGATGACCTGCCCAATGGCGATCAGTGCTGGTAGAGCATAGCTGACGACCGGCATTCGAACGGTGGCATACAACTGGTGTGGAATACAGGCCAGTTCGAAGGGAAGCGGAATGACATGCTTCCAGTCAACAATCCCCGCCAGCGCGCAATGAGTCAGAATCGGGACTGAGAATGTTCGGTCCTTGCCATAACGCCTGACAACTGCATCTGCTCCCCCTGCCTTTTCAACGTATTCGCCGGAGCTGACTATTGCCCTCTGAACGATGTCCAGATCATCCGCGGCGACGCACTGAAAGGAGAACTGCATTGCTTTCCGAAGAGTCCCGTGCACCAGCATTGTCGTTGAAATATTGCTGATGCTGAGCACTGTGTCGCCCCAGCCGTGATCCGAATTCTGGTTGGCCGCGAGCCAGTGAAGTCCCTTGCGAATCAGTGCCTTCCATTGTTCTGCCGGAGCGGCATTTGGATTGGTCTCGAATGCCTGCAGCAGAGCCATCACTGCCGTTGCTGTGGACAATGCGGATGTTGACAGTCTGCCTTCCCACCAGCCATGTGAGGAGCGCTGTTCAAGAAGCTGGGCGTTCACCAAATGCGCGGCTCGAACAATCTGTTCGTGCGGCAGGATTCCGTCGACCGACCGTTGCATGTGCGTCAGATCATTTGAAAGCACGTTGGATTCCACAAATGCCGGCAATCAGTCAATCGCCAAACATTTCATTAAGGTCGACGTCATCATCCGACGGTCGACGCTTGCTCTTTTTGGCAGACACGGAGGGGCTGGATTTCGGTGCCCCGGAACTGGGTGGTGCGGAAGTACTGCCGGAACTCGATGGCTGAGCAGACGACGCTGGCATCACTGTCCCCGACTTTTTCTCAGCAGGCTTGACGGGTTCGGCAGGCGCCCCGCCTTTGGCCTTCGCCGCGGCTTCTCGTGCCATACGCACAAGACGCTGCTCGGCATCACGAAACTCGGCAACCATATCGCCGACTTTCTGCCAGCGCTGGTCTGGATTGGCTTCCAGTCCCTTCATGATGGCGGCTGCGATCTGTTTGTCGATGGCCGGGATCAAAGCCGAAATCTGAACCGGGGGTTTGTTGATATGTTGCAGGACCGCATCAATCGTCAGTGCGGCCTCCCATGGAAATCGCTTCGTGTACATTTCGAAGCATGTGACCGCGTAGGAAAAAATGTCGAGCCGCTGATCGGTGGACTGACGCTTGATCAGTTCAGGAGCCATGTAACTGGCCGTGCCGGTCCTGTTGCCTGGCTTTCGAAAGTCCGGAGTGTTTGGTACGACAAGTCCGAAGTCGATCATCTTCGCGCACTTCTCGTCGGAGATCATCACATTGCGAGGACAAATGTCGCGGTGAATCCAGTTCTGCTGATGGAAGTGCTGCAGCGCTTCGCCGATCTGAATCATGTAACGCAGGCGGTACCTCTTCATCTCCTCGTTCTGCAGGTCCACCAGAAGCGACAAGCCCACTCCTTCGACGAACTCCATGACCAGGAACATTTCGTCTTCGAGCGTCCATCCGAACTCGTGCGTCTTGACGATGTTGGGATGATTGAGCGACATCGCCACTTCGCCTTCCGATGGCTTATGGAGCCCCCGGAAACGCTCCTCAAACTTGGCTGTCTTCTCCTTGTCCAGAACCTTCAGCGCCACAGTCCGGCCAGTTTGCAGATCGGTCGCTTTCCAGACCTTCGACATGCTCCCCTGGCCGACTCGCCCGATGAGATTGAATCGCTTTGAAATGTCCGTCTGGTCGTGCAGCTTCTTCTTGCCAAACAGCTTGTCAAACATGGCGTCGTCTCTGCGGTACCAGGGAGAATTCTCTTGAAGAAGTGGCCACACAACGGATTACGACATTCCATCACAGGAAAGTCAATGGGATCGCGCACCGGGAGCATTCAGTTCCCAGGACTACAGGAGTTCGAATGGTACTTCACCGCCCGGAACCAGATGCGTCGGACGTCCTGTCAGGTCGATGATTGTATCGTCGACTCGCAGTCCCATCGCGTGGTAGACGATCGCACAGAAATCCTCAACGCCCACTTTTCGCTCGATCGGGTATTCTGCTTTGTCGTTCGTCGCCCCGATGACCTGTCCATGGCGATAACCGCCACCGGCCAGCAGAATGCTCTGAGCCTGAGGCCAGTGGTCTCGGCCTGCGTTGTCGTTGATTCGTGGTGTATGCCCAAACTCACCCGCGACGACCACAAGAGTATCTTTCAGCATCCCCCGATCAGCGAGGTCCTGAATGAGCACACCCACGGCTCGATCGTGCCGTGGAAGCTTGTCGTTCAACGCTCCCGTGATGTTGGAATGATCGTCGAAATAGCCTGTGTTCAGGGACACGTATCGCACGCCGGCTTCAATCAGTCGGCGTGCCAGCAAAGCCTGTTCACCCCAGCCCGCTCCGTAGCGTTCCCGCAGCGCGGCATCTTCTTCAGAAACATCAAAAGCGCGACGGACTCGTCCGGAAAGTACGAGGTCCATCGCCTGGTGATCGACGGCGTCCATCTGGTCGAACAGTCGATTCCGGTCAATCTGCCGCTTCAGACTGTCCAGTTGCTGGCGCAGTGAAACTCGATCCATCATCCGATCTCGAGACAGTCCGTCGACCAGCGAAAAACTCTTGTGGTCTCCTGTCGGAAGCTGTCCCGCTTCGTTCCCGTAGCTGAAGTCGCCGTACCGAAACGGGTTCGTGTTAACTCCCAGCCACGCTCCGCCATGAAATCCGAAACCGCCATCATTCATGTTCACGTTGGCGAGAGCACCGGGTTGAGTCGGTCCAAGCAGATGGGAAGCGACAGCTCCCATGGATGGATAGCGAGGTTTGCGGTCCGCCCCATTTGCACCGAGCCGTCCGGTGAGCATCCAGTGTGCTGCTGCCCAGTGGTCACCATTGCCGTGAGAAAAGCTTCGGATCACGGTGCACTTGTCCATGACCTTCGCGTGCTCAGGCAGCAGTTCGCAGACTTCCAGTCCTGGCAGGTTCGATGCAATCGGAGCAAAGGGCCCACGGTACTCACGAGGAGCACCGGGTTTCATGTCAAACGTATCCAGCTGCGATGGCCCACCATGCATCCAGATGAGGATGACGGATTTTTTCGACTTCGCTGAAGCGTGCAGCGCGGTTCCCTGCTCAGCGCGAAGTAACTGCGGAAGGCTCAGGCCGAAAGTTCCCAGTGCTCCGATTTGAAGCATACGGCGGCGTGAAAGACCGTCACAAAACCGGCGATGGTCTGACGGCTGGCTAACAATGTTGAGCACGGCGGGCTCCGAAGATCAGGCGGGAATCACGGGCAGTTCAGGGGGAGGGATCAACGTCTTCTTCGAATGTACCCGATCTCTAACTGAACGCAAATCCGCAATTCCCGGCGATCTTCAGATCACGCTGAGCAGTACTTTCCTGCAAAACAGCTCACCTGGTCGATGGCTCGATGGTGATCTATTCCGCAATTGGCACTCGATAACTGATCGCTCCGATTGCCTTGCCCTTGGGGACATTCCTGTAGTTTTCGTGGCACATGATGCACTTGTCCATGACGACAGGAATGGGAGTCGCGGCCAGCAGATATCGTTTGCCGGAATCAGTGATGACTTCGTCGTAGGACGATTTCCCGGCCAGCAGGGCTCCGACGGCCTTCTTTTCGAAGCCGGCCCTGGCAACGTTCTGCTCGCTGTACGGCTGCCCGGTCGCGTCGACAAGTCGAGCATCATGCCAGCCCTTCTTCGATATCTCCGCAAACAAGGCTCGAGCCGCGCTGCCGGCGGAAAGGCTGGATTCGTCCTTCACATAGTGCTCTGTCACGAGCACGACAGTGGTTTTGTAGATGTCGTCGAGTAGTCGAACTTCGCGGCGAGCTCGCTCAACCGCAGCATCTTCCTTTTCAATGGCATTCTTCGGCGCAGCCCAGGAGGCCACGATTCCGGATCCGGCGAACACACAACCTGCCAAAACAATGAACTTCCAGCCCTTCAACATACTCTCACTCCTGTAAATTGGATGTTGTCGTCCAGTTAGATCATACATGGCAGTAACTGGATGTCAACATCCAGTTTATTGGCGCGGTTGGGAGTAAGGCAAATTGGTGTGCCTGGAGTCAAGAGCCGACATGTTCAAAGGCTGGTATTGACAAGATAGATTTCGTGAATATAGTTTATGCATAAAGTAAATATTGTCGGGTTTGCGGAGGGATGGTTGCGATGCACCGGGTAAGGCGAGGAAGTGATCGTGGGTTCGCAGATCATGGCTGGCTGAAGACATGGCACACGTTTTCGTTTGGCTCCTATTCGGACCCGGACCACATTCGGTTTCGAAGCCTGAGAGTGATGAATGAGGATATTGTTGCCCCGGGAAAAGGCTTCGGGACGCATCCTCATCACGATATGGAAATCGTCACCCTGGTCCTGAGCGGTGCTCTTCAGCATCGTGACTCCATGGGCAACGGTGAAGTCCTGAGGCCCGGAGAACTGCAGCGGATGACGGCCGGGACCGGCCTGACTCACAGTGAGTTCAATCCATCCTCTGAGATTCCTTTGCATCTGTACCAGATCTGGCTGTACCCCGAACGAAAGGGACTCACTCCGTCCTGGGAACAAAAGGCCTTTGACGCGTCGCTTCGGCAGAACCAGTGGCAAGTCGTTGCTTCTCGCGACCAGCGGGATGGATCATTGTTGATTCACCAGGACGCCAGCCTCTATCTCACAGAGCTGAATCCTGATTCATCAATTGCCGCCGACATTGGTCAGGGGCGTGGAGCCTGGTTTCAGGTTCTGAAAGGAGCTGCCACAATCCTGAGTGAGTCGCTGCTTGCGGGTGATGGGATGTCCGTTGAAGACTGCAGCTCCGTGGACATTCATTCTTCCAGTGGAGCTGAGATTCTCTGGTTCGATCTCGCGTAAACGACGACGCGACTGTCAGCTGGATGTTCATTCTCGTTGTCTTGTTTTAGACCCGTTCGAAAGAGGAATTTGAAATGTCAGAGTCTTTGTTTCAGCCGTTTCAGCTTCATGACCTGAGCCTGAAGAATCGGATCGTGCTTGCTCCGATGACTCGTTCGCGTGCAGGAAAAGAACGTCTCGCGAACGCGCTGATGGCAGAGTACTATGGCCAGCGAAGCTCGGCGGGGCTGCTGATTTCTGAAGCGACAACGATCTCTGAAGAAGCGAACGGCTGGATTGAAACGCCCGGGCTGTATACGGACGAAATGACAGAGGCGTGGAAGCAGGTCACGACGGCCGTCCATGCGAAGGGCACCCCCATGTTTGCTCAGCTTTGGCACATGGGACGCGCGTCGCACAGTAGTTTTCATGGTGGAAAACTCTCCGTGGCTCCTTCGGCTCTGGCCATCAATGAACCGTATCTCCACACGCCCGAGGGAAAGCAGCCGCATGAAGTGCCACGGGCTCTCGAGACTGGTGAGATCGGTCGCGTGGTTGACGACTATCGGCGTGCCGCAGAACGTGCAAAGAAGGCCGGGTTCGATGGCGTGGAGATTCACGGCGCCAACGGCTATCTGATTGATGAGTTCCTGCAGTCGAAGACCAATCAGAGAACTGATCAGTATGGTGGTTCAGTTCAAAACCGTTACCGATTCCTGCGTGAAGTCGTGGAAGCCATTCTGACCGTCTGGCCTGCACGACGAGTGGCCGTCCGAATTTCCCCGAACGGAGTCTTCAACGACATGGGATCGCCGGACTACCGTGACCAGTTCCTGTACGTCGCGGAGCAGCTGAATCGGTACGGTCTCGCCTATCTGCATGTGATGGATGGCCTGGCATTTGGCTTTCACCAGCATGGTGAACCGATGACGCTTGCGGATTTTCGCAAAGTCTTCCATGGGCCTCTGATGGGCAATTGCGGCTATACACAGGAAACCGCCGAGTCGGCTGTTGCCGCCGGACAGGCAGATCTGATCGCCTTCGGTCGCCCGTTCATCAGTAATCCGGACCTTGTCGAACGGTTCCGGAACAAACTGCCCCTGGCAGAGCCTGCTCCGGTCAGTGACTGGTATTCGCCGACGGGGGCGAAAGGGTACACCGATTATCCAGCCCACGCCTGACCGATCGAGTCGTGGAATTGGCCACGATTCCTTTCCAACCGCCTCATCAAGTAGTGGGATTCGCCAGAATTCCCTTCGCCAGAATTCCATCAATTTGCGGTACTCGGAAGAGAGATCTGAGATCTGAGATCTGAAATTTGAGATCTGATCGGCGGCGTTTGAAAGGGAGCTCTGGCGAGTTCCACTACGGTCACGACTACGACTCTGATCGTGATGGCTGGATTTCGGGAATGCGTCGGGCATCTGGCGAGAAACGTGCGGGACATTTCTTAGAGACTGCGTTATTCTCTTCCAGGCTTGGCCCGTATTGTCTTCCTGTCAAAAAAGTCCAGAACCACAATGACCACACCGGATTCTCAGCCTCAGCAGCCAGCATCCGACCTGAGCAATGTTCGCATTGGCGAATTCCTGCTGCTGCGGCGTTTAGGCAGCGGAGGGATGGCGGATGTGTATCTCGCGGAGCAGGTGTCGCTCGGCAGAAACGTCGCCGTGAAGGTTCTCAAGAACGATGCGATTTCTGGCGGCAGCGAAGTGCTTCTGAAGCGTTTCGAACAGGAGGCGCGTGCCGCCGGTGGGCTCAGCCATCCGAATGTGGTGCAGATCATCACGACAGGGCGCGATGGAACGGTCGCGTATATTGTTCAGGAGTATGTTCCGGGGCTGAACCTCAGCCAGTGGATCCGCAAGCATGGCCCGCCCGACTACCAGACCGGGCTGAAATGGATGCAACAAACCGCGGCTGCACTGCGGGCAGCAGCGGATGCCGGGATTGTTCACCGCGATGTTAAGCCAGAGAACATCCTGGTGACTCGCAGTGGCGTCGCGAAAGTCACCGACTTCGGCCTGGCTCAGTTGAATCAGCCCAACACTCCCCGAATGAATTTGACACAGGCTGGCACCACCATGGGGACTCCATGGTACATGAGCCCTGAACAGATTCAGGGAGAGAAGCTTGACCATCGCAGTGACCAGTATTCTCTTGGTGTAACCAGTTATCATATGTTCGCTGGGAAGCCGCCGTTCGCCGGAAAGAACCCGGTCACGGTTGCGGTTCAGCACCTGAAGGAAGAAGCGATCTCCCTGGCATCTCTGCGTGCTGACCTGCCCAAAGAACTGTGTGATGTCATTCACCGAATGCTGGCGAAGAAGCCCGCTGATCGATTCCAGTCGGCAGCGGAACTGGAAGAGGTGCTGAAGAGTCTTGATCGTGTGACTCCGCCGGCAGGGCTTCGGAACGCGACCGGATTCGTCGGCAAGTTTCTCCAGTGGCTGCCTGAACTGCGCAATGCTGCTCTGATCTTTGTCGGGCTGGTGGTCCTTGTGACTGTGATGGTTCGTCGGATGACGCCAGCTGTTGAACTTCCAAAGCTGCCAGAACCGACGGAGGTCGCGAAAGCGTCAACGGCCGGACAGCAGTTTGCTCAGGCCGTCCTTCAGCCCGACCGTCAGGATCTCTGGAATGCCGTGATTCGGTATTTCCCGGATTCGCCTGAAGCGGACATGGCCTCGCTGCGGCTTGGGCTGGCTCTGCTTTCGAGTGCTGTTCCTGATGTTGGTCAGGCGAACAAGACATTTCAGAGTGTTCGCAACAAAGGGGAACTGGCTCCGGAGAAGAAGTATCTCGAACTGCTCGGCATGATCGGTCAGGCGTACGCCCTCCGGGAACAGCGACGAACTTCTGAACTGGAATTCCTGCTGGCGGAGATTGATTCCCGCATTGAAGCGTACAAGAGCGATGAAGAACTTCAGATGGATCTTGATCGAGCGCCAGTTGAACTGCAGCAATTTGTTCAGCAGCTCGTGATGAAGAAACAGCAGAATAATCAGGACTCGTTTTTTGGAGGCGGCTTTGGCCCTCCGCCTCGTCCGCCCGAATAACAGTCGCCGTCTGACTGCCAACAAAAAAGCTCCGATCATTGATCGGAGCTTTCGTCTGTGTCTGACTGCCGGTGCAAGTCGCCTTACTTGCTCAGAGCTGCGTCAATTGCGGTGATCACTTCGTCAGCGTCCGGCTTGGTTCGTGGAGCGAATCGAGCTGCCACCTTGCCATCCTTCCCGACGACGAACTTCTCGAAATTCCAGCTGATGTTGTCCTTCTTCTCTGAGTTGCTCTTCAGATACTTGTAAAGCGGATCTTCCTTCGCGCCGTTGACGTCCACTTTGCTCATCATCGGGAAGGAGACCTTGTACTTCGCGTTGCAGAATTCCTTGATCTCTGCTTCCGTTCCAGGTTCCTGTGCGCCGAACTGATTGCAGGGCACGCCAATCACGACAAGCCCCTTGTCCTTGTACTTCTCATGCAGCGCCTGAAGCTGCTCATACTGAGGTGTCAGGCCGCACTGGCTGGCCACATTGACGATCAGCAGGACCTTACCCTTGTACTCCGACAGCTCCACTTCCTTGCCGTCGATCGACTTCATTTTGAACTCATGCACGGTATCCGCGGCCATCGCCGTTGCCCCTACCAGACCAAACAGTGCCAGACAAAGAGACTGAAGAAACTTCATTGGACCCTCCACATACCAGAATTGCTTTTGCCATCAGTGATTCAAAGGACAAGTTTGTCGCCTGCAGGCCGCTCGTCCCCACCTGATGGAACATTGTTACCCTCATCAACCGAAAGGCAAGTCATCGACAAACGTTCCAAACCAAACTCAGGCTGAACTGACACTCTCCACCGCAACGAACTTCCTGGTTTGCTGGCAAAGTCGGAGCAGTGAAATTGGCAAAGCCGGGTTTTCCCCGAAGGTCTCTGTTTCCGACTTGTGGATCCGCATGGGAGAGCCTACCTTGACCGTCCCGCCGTTTCTGTTTGGAGGACATCCAAATGCCCGCCTGCCAGCTTAGAACCAACTCGCTGCTCCGCGTGCCATTTCACGCTCAGGCTTGCGTTCTCATTCTTCTTGCAATTTGTTCCGCATCGGTGCTCGGTCAGGACGGTGCCACAGAAAAGTCCGCGGCCGACCCCTTTACTCTTGCGAAGCTGCTGCTTGAGAAACACTGCTATTCCTGCCACGGTCCGGAGAAACAGGAGGGCAACCTTCGGCTGGATACTCTGCAGGGGCTTTCTCTGGGCGGCAAATCAGGCGCGGTGCTTGTTCCGGGAAAGGCTGACGAAAGTCTGCTTGTCACGGCAGTCCGCAGAACAGACCCGTCCCTCGAAATGCCTCCGGAAGAAAAGCTGTCCGAGTCAGAAGTTCAAATCCTGGTCGATTGGATCCAGCAGGGCGCGAAGCATCCGGAAGGACAAATTGTTCTCGCGCCTCCGAAGCCTCCGTTTGACGTCAACGAGGCGAGAAAGTTCTGGGCGTTCCAGCCTCTGCAACCCACTGTACCGGACAGTGAACGCCATGCGATTGATCATTGGGTCAGCAGGTCGCTCGCCGAAAAAGGTCTGAGACAGAATCCGAAGACGGATAAGCTGACGTTGATTCGTCGTGCCACGTTTGATCTGACCGGATTGCCTCCATCCCGTGATGATATCAGGCAGTTTCTGGAAGACGATTCACCGGATGCGTATGCAAAGCTGATTGATCGCCTGCTTGAAAGCCCACAATACGGAGAGCGATGGGCACGACACTGGCTCGACGTGGTTCGTTACGCAGACTCAAACGGGCTCGATGAGAATATTGCTCATGGCAATGCCTGGCGTTACCGCAACTATGTGATCGATTCACTGAATCGAGATAAGCCGTTCGATGTTTTCCTTCGCGAACAGATTGCCGGCGATCTGATGATCGACGAATCAACCGATGAGGCGACTCGCATCGAGCGGTTAACGGCCACCGGCTTTCTTTCCCTGGGCCCCAAAGTACTGGCCGAGGGTGACGAAACCAAAATGCAGCTTGATATCATCGACGAACAGATCGACACGATCGGAAAATCGATGCTCGGTTTGACCCTCGGATGTGCTCGCTGCCATGACCATAAGTTTGACCCCATCTCTCAGGCGGACTATTACGCTCTCTCCGGAATCTTCCAGAGCACGAAGACGATGGAGTCTTTGAAGCGAATCGCAAAGTGGAATGAAAACTCAATCGCCACGGCATCGGACAGGCAGGCATTGGAACAGCATCAGGCGAAGATTGCCGCGAAGAAGTCCGACATCGACAACCTCCTGAAAACGGCCACTGCTTCCGCCGGGGACGCAAAGAACATTCCGGAAGATCAGCTGTCAGAGGATGTTCGCAAGCAGCTGGCCTCGCTGCGAGAAGAACTCAAAACACTGGAGCAATCCGTGCCCGAGCTTCCGACGGCAATGGGAGTCACCGACGGAACCATGGCCAACGGTCGTATCCTTCCCCGAGGCAATCATCTGGCCCCTGGGCGACTGATGAACCGAACAATTCCAGTCGTGCTGGATCGAGATGGTTCGTTTTCAACCGGGGAGTCGCACAGCGGTCGACTGGAATTTGCTCAATGGCTGACCAGCGAAAAGAACCCGCTCACAGCACGAGTCATTGCCAATCGAGTCTGGCGCTGGCATTTTGGCCGTGGCCTGGTCGCGACTGCGGACAATTTCGGGAAGCTCGGTGAAGCTCCGACTCATCCGGAACTGCTGGAATGGCTGGCGTCGGAGCTGGTGCGATCCGGGTGGTCGCTCAAGGCTCTGCATCGCCAGATTCTGTTATCGGAAACGTATCAGGCCTCTTCCGAATCAAATCCTGACGCGGAAGCAGTGGATCCGGACAATCGATGGTTGTGGCGATGGATGCCTCGCCGCCTTGAAGCGGAGTCTGTTCGAGATTCCGTTTTGGCAGCGACCGGCGTTCTGGACCGGTCCATGGGGACTTCGATGCTCCATGTGAAGAACAGAGAATTCCTGTTCGACCACACGTCGAAAGATCTGACAAAGTACGATTCCAATCGACGCTCGATCTATCTTCCGGTCATTCGCAACAATCTCTACGACGCGATGTCGCTGTTTGACTGCACGGATGGAACGGTTCCCAACGGAGATCGGGCGTCGTCAACGGTGGCTTCGCAGGCTCTGTTCTTCATGAACAGCAGTCTTGTCATTCAGGCGGCCGACGAGTGTGCGTCCAGGCTGATTCAGCAGTTTCCTGACGGCGAACAGCAGCGAGTGGAACAATTGTACTGGCAGACTCTCGGGCGCGGTCCGTCAGACCAGGAACGGCAGACAATCTCTGCCGCAATTCCAAAGCTCACCAGTCAGCTTCAAAACGATGGTGTGCCGGAAAGCGATCTTCCGCGAGCCGTCTGGACCTGCGTTGTTCAGACATTGCTCATGTCTAACGAGTTTCTTTACGTGAAGTAATCAGCAGCAATCGGACACCAAAGGCTTCACGCCGGGAGAGACGACATGTTTGAAAACGGCTTCTCACCATTTCGGTCAAACCGACGATCGCTGTTGAAAAGCGTTGCTGCGGGGTTTGGCGGTGTGGCGTTGAATGCACTCTGTCAGCAGACGGCGGCTTCTGAAACGGGCGGCTCGCCATTCCACTTCACGCCGCGCGCGAAGCGAGTCATCTTCATGTTCATGAAGGGAGGGCCGTCGCAGGTCGATACGTTCGACTATAAGCCCCAGCTGCAAAAAGACGATGGAAAGCCTTTGCCGTTCGCCAAGCCTCGTGTTCAGTTTGCTCCCACTGGCAACCTGCTCGGATCACCATGGCGATTCCGCCAGTATGGTCAGAGTGGCATTCCTGTCAGTGAGTTGTTTCCGAATGTCGCTCAGCTGGTGGACGATATCTGCTTCCTGAATTCCGTCCATGGCACAAATTCCGCACATGGCGGTGCGGCTCTCAAACTGCATACAGGCAGCGATAACTTTGTGCGGCCCAGCATGGGGGCGTGGGTCAGCTACGGACTCGGAACCGAAAACCACAACCTGCCATCGTTCATTACCATCTGCCCGACACTGGCGCACGGCGGAGTCAACAACTGGGGCTCGGCATTCCTGCCTGCTCAGCACCAGGGAATTCCTCTGGGCGTAGCAAGTCAGCCGGCAACCTCGGCGGCTGTGAAATACATCGCCAATGCGAAGTGGTCCCCGTCTGTTCAACGAACGCAGCTGGATCTTCTTCGGGAACTCAATCAGCAGCATCTTTTGCAGACAGCCGATGATGTCGCGATGGAAGCGCGAATCCACTCGTTCGAACTCGCGTTTCGTATGCAGTCAGAAATGCCCCGTCTTCAGGATCTGACTCAGGAAACAAAAGAGACTCAGGATTTGTATGGCCTGAATGAGAAGATGACGGAGAACTTTGCCCGACAGTGCCTGATGGCGCGACGATTTGCTGAAGCAGGAGTTCGATTCATCCAGGTCACTCACAGCGACTCATTCGTTCAGTGGGATCAGCATGGAGACCTGCGGAAAGGCCATACGAAGAATGCAGCGGAAGTGGATAAGCCCATTGCCGGGTTGCTGCGAGACCTGAAGCAGCGCGGTCTGCTGGAGGACACGCTTGTGCTTTGGGGAGGCGAATTCGGCCGAACTCCCACCGCTCAGGGAACGACGGATGGACGCGACCACAACCCGGAAGGGTTCACAATGTGGATGGCTGGCGGCGGAGTGAAGGGCGGCACGAGGTACGGCGCGACGGATGAATACGGATATTACGCCACTGAAAAGCCGATGCACATGCATGATGTGCACGCAACGCTGCTGCACCTGATGGGGCTTGATCACAAGCGCCTCACATACCGTTACGCGGGTCGGGATTTTCGACTTACCGACGTCGCGGGTGATGTCCACCATGGCGTGTTTTCCTGACAACATTTCCCTGTCAAGCACCATGCTCGAATCAACGTGGCTCGTGTCTCCGACGCGAGAACATCGTCTCACTTTTCGACGCAACGAAATCAGGACTCCGCATGCGCCTGCATTTGATCTGGCCGTCACTTTTGCGGCTGACAATTTGGTTCGTCTCGCTGGGTTTAGCCTCATCGTGTCCAACGGTTGCCGACGAGATCAACCTGCCGCCTGTGTACGCGTCATATCTCACCGAAGGAATTGAGACGGAAGGGAATCGCGTTCGGTCATGGAACGACAGCACGGCGGCCACGGAGACTCGTTCACTCAAACGCATCGTCGGAAAGCCAAAGGCGATCCTGGTTCAAACGGATGCCGGAGTTCGCACGGTCGTCCGGTTTGACGGGCGTTCTGCGATCTGGCAGGCCGTAGGAGAATGGGGAAAGCTCGATACCGATCGCACCGTCGTGATCCTGGTCAGAACGCAATCGACTTCCGGAGTCTTGCTTGATGGAAGTACGAAAGCCGGACGTGCTCCGGTTCGATGGACGGGTAGGTCATGGGAGGCAGACGGAGACGTTCGTGAAGACTCAGATGTGACTGCGAAGGACGGCCAGGAGGCTGCGACGGAAAGCTCGTTGAACTCAACGGCTGGCCAATCTTCATCAAACGAATGGCGCTGCCTGGTCATCCGAACTGCGGCGAAAGACAGTCCGCTGGGTGGATTGATTTTGGGTGCCGACGTCGCCACTCAAAATGGACTGAAGTGCGATGTGGGAGAAGTCCACGTCTTTGCTTCTCTGCTGACTGACACGCAAGTTCAAACTGTCACCTCATCTATTGCTGCACGCTGGAAGAACGCAAAAGAACTCCCGGAGCAGCAGCAGCTTTCTTCGCGGCGTCTTCCGGAAGATCCAAATGTGTTTCGGACAGTCGTGCGAGAGAACGGATCGGATGAAGTTCACACGTACCGCATTCCCGGGATTGCGACCTCGACGAAAGGGACATTGATCGCCGTCTTCGATGTGCGTCACAGCAGCAGTGCGGACCTTCCGGGTGATATTGACGTTGGAATGATGCGTTCAGTGGACGATGGTGCTTCATGGCTGCCAATGAAACGAATCATCGATTTCGACTCCACGGTCACAGGGTCTCATGGAAACGGCGTCGGTGATCCCGCGATCCTCGTCGATCGGCGCACGGGCCGGATCATCGTTGCCGCGTTGTGGTCAATGGGACCGCGAGCCTGGAATGGAAGTGGTTCTGGCCTGACTCCTGAAGAGACTGGCCAGCTCGTCATTGTCTCCAGCGACGATGATGGACTCACGTGGTCAAAACCAAGGAGCATTACGTCGCAGGTCAAGCAGCCTGAATGGCGTCTTTGCTTCAACGGACCAGGAAATGGAATCCAGTTGCGGGATGGGACTCTCGTTTTCCCGGCTCAGTTCAAACAGGACCAGGTGTCACCCGAGACCGGAAAGACGGCCAGCACTCCACATTCGTGCTTCATCGCCAGTTCTGATGGTGGCGACACGTGGAAAATTTCACCCGCCGCAATTCCAGAAGGGATTCCAACCAGTGAGTGCTCCATTGCTGAACTGGAGGACGGTGCTCTCCTGCTGTCGATGCGCGATGAATCTCGCAGCGGTCTTCGAGCGTGGGCACGATGGGACTGGAAAACGTCGGTCCTGAACGGTCGCTGGAGTGATCCGTGGATGACGCTGACGGATCCTACCTGTATGGCCAGTCTGATCCGGCATCCCAGCGGCGTGCTTCTGTTTTCGAATCCGGATGATGCCAAACGGCGAATGAAGCTGACGGTTCGCAGCAGTGTCGACAGCCTTAACCCGGGTGAATCTGGCCCCACCGCGGGCAGAACATGGACAGATGGCCGAGTCGTCGATCCATCCGGAGCGATGTACTCGTGCATGACCGTTTTGCGCGACGGTCGCATCGGCCTGTTGTATGAGAGTACTGAAGAGGATGGGCTTGTGTTCGTCCGTTTCCCCCTCGAATGGGTAACAGAAGGCAAATGACTCTGCCGTTTCCCTGATCGCTGAAACTTGCCGCTTCCTCTGCGCCGCTCCTAGAATCCGTGTGGACCTTCGGCAACTCGCGCATTCTGCCCCAGGCAGCATCTGCCAGAAGGCTCGACCTTTGATCAACGTGGCGTGCCGCCGTTGAGGGCAGGACAGCATGACGATTCGATTGATTGATACTCACTGCCACCTGGACGCTGAATCGTTTCACCAGGAGATCGATCAGGTCGTCCAGCGCGCGAACAATGCTGGTGTCGAGAAGATCCTGGCGATCGGGATTACGGTTGAGACGACTCAGGCGGCCATTGTTCTTTCCAACCGATATCCCTGTGTGCTTGCGATGGCCGGGATCCATCCGAATCACACCCACGAAGCGAAGCCCGGAGACTGGGAACGGATTGAACATCTGGCCACGCACCCTCATGTGGTTGGGATTGGCGAAACCGGACTTGATAAGTACTGGGATTTCGCGCCGCTGGACATTCAGCGAGATTACTTCTTTCGACACATCGAACTTTCGAAGAAGCTCAAAAAGCCCTTTGCCGTCCATTGCCGTGAAGCGGAGCCGGAAGTACTTGAGGTCCTTCGAATGGCGGCTGCAGAAGATGGTCATCTCACCGGCCTGATGCATGCATTCTGTGGAAACGCGGAGACTGCGAAGACCTGCCTGGAACTGGGGCTCTATCTGTCTTTCGGCGGGATGCTGACGTACAAGAAAAATGATTCGCTGCGAGAACTGGCGCGAACGATTCCTCTGGATCGGCTGCTTGTGGAGACAGATGCTCCCTATCTCGCTCCGCAGCCGTGGCGAGGAAAGCGAAATGAACCGGCCTACGTTGCTGAAACGAATCGAGTCCTCGCGGAGGTTCATGGACTCACACCGGAAGAGATGTCCAGCATCACAACCGCCAATGCCAAACGATTGTTTCGCCTCGGGCAGTAGGGCTTGTCAAAGTAGGTCCTTTCTGCCGGATCTGCCCGAAAGGACTTCTGCTGACAGGCGAACCCAGGTTCTGGCACGTTCATTATGCAATCCCGCTCGCCATGAAGTCGCGGCAGGGCCGCGAAGTGCCGCCCATCTGGCAACGCTGTGAAGGATTCAGTAGTGGATCTCGCCAGAGGTCCCACGACTGTCGTTGATGACAGGAACTCTGGCGAGTTCCACTACAGCTCGGAGCTCCGGAAATTCGCTGCGAAAATCCTTCACGGCGTTGCCCGGCCGTCGGCACCTGCAAAAGTCCGCGACTGCGTGGCCTGGCCGAGCTTCACGCGTTCGTGGAATTTCGCCGTGATTCCAGTATGGTGCATCTGTTCGCCGAGCGAACCATTATCAAGTCCCCATTGGAAAGTGAGTCATGACTGCGTCGTTGGAGCTTGCGATTTCCCAGATCCGATTTGCCCGCGAATACACGCTAACTCTTCTTGAAGGCATTGAGCCGGACGACTGGTTTCGCCAGCCTTCCGAGGGCGTCTCGCATCTCGCATGGCAGCTGGGGCATCTCGCGATGGCACAGTATGGTCTGTGTCTGTTTCGAATTCGCGGGCGGGCGGATATCGATATGGAACTGATGTCATCATCGTTTCGGAAGAAGTTCAGCAAAGGGACAACTCCCGATCCTGATCCAGCAAAGAACCCGCCGCCGGCCGAGATTCGAGCAGTCTTTGACAAAGTCTACGAACAGACCCTGCTGGAACTTCCAGCCGTTCCTCCAGAAGTGCTGCAGGAACCGGTTGACATGCCCTATGCCGTGACGGCGACGAAGCTTGGCGGGCTGTTGTTCTGTTCGCATCATGAAATGCTGCACGCCGGCCAGATCGGGCTGTTACGACGACTGATTGGCAAATCACCGGTTCGGTAAACGGCCATCGAGAATTGGAATCTATAGGTAGAACCAAATGGAAAAACTGCTGGTTGTTTCAATCATCGTGTTCAGCTGGGTCAGCACCATCGGTGCAGCGGTGGCCGGAGGCTCGGGGCGAGCGCAGAACGCACGTCCGAACATCGTCGTGATCCTCAGTGACGACATGGGTTTTTCCGACATCGGCTGTTACGGTGGCGAGATTCAAACGCCCAACCTGGATGCGCTGGCAGCTTCCGGATTACGGTTTACTCAGTTTTACAACACGGCTCGCTGTTGTCCGACAAGGGCAAGTCTGCTGACGGGGTTGTATCCTCACCAGGCCGGCATCGGACACATGATGGAGGACAAGAAAAAGCCTGGCTACCGAGGCAACCTGAATGCCGAATGCCGCACCATCGCCGAACTGCTCGCCCCGTCTGGCTATCAAAGCTACGCGGTCGGCAAGTGGCATGTCACGCTGCACACAGCGGCGGATGGTCCGAAGCACAACTGGCCACTGCAGCGTGGCTTCCATAAGTTCTATGGAACAATTCACGGGGCCGGAAGTTTCTATGATCCTTCTTCGCTGGTCCGTGGCAATACCATGATCTCTGCTTATGCAGACCCGGAGTATCAGCCTGAGAAGTACTATTACACCGATGCAATCGGGGACCACGCCGTTCAGTTTCTTGCCGAACATCATGCCCAGCGCGCGGATGAACCGTTCTTCCTGTATGTCGCCTTCACTGCGGCCCACTGGCCGATGCACGCACTGCCGGAAGACATTGCAAAGTACGATGGAAAGTATGACCAGGGTTATGACGCGATCCGGAAAGCTCGCTTTGACAGAACGTCCCGACTTGGTCTCATCGATCCGGATCAGCCCATGTGTCCGGCTCCTCGAGAGTGGGACAGCGTACCTGACAAAACGTGGGAATCCGCCAGCATGGAAGTGTATGCGGCAATGGTCGATCGGATGGATCAGAACATTGGCAAGATCGTGAAGGAGCTGGAAGCCAGCGGCGAACTCCACAACACACTGATTCTGTACCTTCAGGATAACGGCGGCTGCGCAGAAACGGTTGGCCGAACCGGCAACAAGCAGCATCCTGATATCGCTCGTCCGGATGCTCCTACATTACCATTGATGCGCCCCCAGGATTTCGCCGCGGCAGGCAGCACTCCTGCGCAGACGCGTGATGGCTTTCCTGTTCGAATGGGAAAGAACGTTTTGCCGGGTCCCGAAGATACCTATGTCGCTTACGGACCAAACTGGGCCAACGTTTCGAATACTCCGTTTCGTGAATACAAACACTGGGTGCATGAAGGCGGAATCAGCACTCCGCTGATTGCACACTGGCCTGCAGGAATTTCGGCGAAAGGCGAATTGAGAACCGAGCCCGGCCATCTGATCGATATCGCAGCGACCTGCGTGGACATCGCTCGCTCGCCAGTCAGCGATCTCGCAATTCCTCTGGAAGGTCAAAGCCTCGTCCCCGTTTTCAACGGGCAGGCACTGCAGAGAGAAGCTTTGTACTGGGAACATGAAGGCAACAGAGCGGTCCGCGCTGGCGAGTGGAAACTTGTTGCAAAGCACGGCAAACCGTGGGAGCTGTACAACATCGCTGAAGATCGTGTTGAGTCGAACAACCTCGCAGACAAGCGTCCGGAAATCGTCCTGAAGCTCATAGCGCTTTATGATCAATATGCCGCCCGCGCGAACGTTGAACCGTGGCCCCCTGGCGGCAAAGGCGAGTAACGGTCAAGCGGCAGTCGCCAGGCCGTCCATTGAGCCGGTTGTGTACCGGCCTTTTGCTGGTCTACGTTATTAGGGCGTCAAAGACGGCACTGCGAGGCTTCTGTCGAGCCATCAACGCTTACAGGCACAACGAGCCGCGACTCAGGAGGACCTGCGTCTTCCCGAATCGCGTTGGTCAATCGACGGTTAGAACATCCCGCCGAGCATCTCAAGAATTGGCGATGACGGAGCACCTCCAACTGGCTGAGTCCAGACCCACATGGTTCGAACAAGTTCGACACCAACCACTGCACACAGCACCGACAGGACTGTGGAGAATGAGATCAGAACCTTGACGAGAAGGCTCCATTCCACATCGGCTCGTGAGCCGACTCGAGCTGCCGCAGGGCCCACCTGAGACTGACCGGATTCGAAGTCATCGTCGCCAAATTCTTCGGCGTCCGACACGTCGTCCATGTCTTCTTCGTAGCCACCGTCATCGTCAAATGATTCCTCTTCTTCATAGGAATCATCGTCCGCAACAGCAGCTGAGTCATCGTCGTCAGCAAACCCTTCATTGGCCAATGCGGGAGCCGCGATGGTCCGTGAGTTGTCGACGTCGTCGTCTTCGAACGTCAGCACGCTCGTATTGGTGCCAACTTCCTCTTCATCATCATCCAGGCCAGCCAGTTCAAACTCGCTGTCTTTGCCAACGACGGCCGCCGGGATTTCAAACTGCGTCGTCATCGCAGAGGAATCCGACATGGCCTTGGCTTTCGCCGCGCCTGGAATTGCCTGCATCGGCATCGTTCGGCTCATGTCCTGAACCGCCGGACCGTCATCATCAATATCCAGTGAGATTCCGCTGTCGCCGGCGTCCAGCGTAATGCCGCTGTCATCGCCGCCAAGCTTTGCTCCGCTGTCGAAGCTCTCAAGGCTAATGCCGCTGTCATCGGCTTCAAGGCTGATGCCGCTGTCAAGCTCGAGCGAAATGCCGCTCTCGTCAGAATTCAGGTTCAGTCCGCTGCCACGAACTTCCAGACTGATGCCGCTGTCCGGAGATCCTGCTCGAGTTCCTGAGCCCTTGTTCAACAGCTTCAGGTCACTGTCGTCAGGCATGATGGGCATCGCCATCGTGCGAGTCACATCCGACTGAGCCTTCGGAGCTGGTGAAGGATCCGCAAGGCGAATATCACTGTCGGTTCGATCGAGACCGGTGGAAAGCTTCACATCACTGTCGCTGTCGTCGAGCAGGATGTCGTCTGACCCCATCAGTTTCACGTCGCTGTCACTGTCGCTCTGGCTGAGTTCCATCGCGCCGGTTGCTGCGAGGTTTTCGGCCAGTCGCACATCGCTGTCAGAATCAAACAGCTTCACATCGGAGTCTTCGTCGTCTACCAGGCGGACGTCGCTGTCCGAATCAGATTTCTTGCCTGAGACCAGGTCGATTTCCGCTTCTGTTCCCGCGCCGACAAGCTTGACGTCGCTGTCGCTGTCTGAAATCTTCAGGTCACTGTCCCAGCCGCTGAGATCGATGTCCCCGTCGGTTTCCAGCTTTGGACCGGAGTCGCCTGAAAGTCGCACATCGCTTCCGGACTGAGCCAGTTCTTTCACACCGCCGTCATCGAACGGTGAATCGTCGAAAAACAATCGCACGTCGCTGTCAGAAGATGACAGGTCGTTGTCGCCGTCATCAAGGACCGACGATGAATCACCGGTGATGATTGGGATATCCGGTGAAGAATCTGTCTGCTGTGAGCGGAGGAATTCCTCAATATCCTGTTCACGGAACTTCCAGCTGCCTCGGTCTGCAAAGCCACGAAGGTCACCCCGCTCGCGGGCACGCATCACCTGATCGGTGGTCATACCCAGCATGCTTGCGGCTTCTTCAAGGCTCAAATACTTCTTTGCCATGACGTTCAGGTCTCCCGAGTGGGATAGAGGTGCAGCGGAATCCTCAGGTCGATACAGGACACGGGCTCTTTCAAACCACTATCCTGCGCAAATTGACTGATCCGTCAAATTCTAAAACCGGCCCCAGGTGATGCAAGTTCTTTGTTCTGAACAGGCAGCGAGTTACGACGGTTATGACGGCCAATCACCGCCCCAAGTCCCCCCCGCTGCTCCTGTTGGGAACCAGTCCCGACCACCGGAACGACTGTTTTCCCCCGAAAAATCGTTCCAGCCTGCCAAATCCGCGATCGCTAAGCGCAGTCTGACACTGTTCGATTCGGTTAGTGGTGAACGCGCCCTTCAGGGAATTCCCCCGGCGCGAAATTGACTGGAACGGTTTCCTTTTCCCCGCTTATTTAGCCGGTACAGCCGTCAGGATTGGCCCACGGAAGTCCGGGGCAGTCACGGGACTGGGAAGGCCAGCGGTGTGCGAATCCCGACCATCAATGCAGGAACAGGCTGGCGATTTCGTAAAAGAGTACCACTCCCAGCACGTCGACCATCGCAGCGATCAAGGGATTTGACATGATCGCCGGGTCCATCCCCAGGCGTCGAAACAGCAGTGGAAGCAGTGTACCGACCGATGTGCCCAGGGTCACAACAGTAATCACTGTCGTGGCAATGGCCGCAGATTCCGGGATTCCCCGCCCAAACCAGAGCCAGGCGACGGCAAAGTCCAGCAGGCCCAGCCCCGAACCGAGAAACAGCCCGATCACGAATTCTCGGATTACCAGCTGTCGGCTGATAACGTCCGAACCTTTCGGATCGCTGGGCGCCAAGGCAAACATGCGAATGAACAGCGTAGCCGACTGCGACCCGGCGTTGCCGCCACTGGCCATCACCAGCGGGAGGAAAAGCATGATCAGCGACGTAAGCCCTGCTGATGCCGGCAGACTCTGTCCCGGATCGGTCGTCTCGCGATAATGGTCGATCACGTGGGCGTTCAAAAGTGCCACGACCGAAAGAAACAGCAGCCACACTCCTCGTTTCCAAAGCACGATGTGCAATGGTGTGTCCTGGTATTCGTCTTCGAGAGGCGCAACAGCGCTTTGCAGGTAGGCGTCTTCCGTGGCCTCTTCCTGAACGACGTCCAGAGCGTCGTCGTGAGTGACAATTCCGACGAGCCGATCTTTTTCATCCACGATAGGAACGGCGATGAAATTGTACCGAGCCAGAGTCTGTGCAACTGCCTCGCGCGAATCCGTGACTCGGAGGCGAATTACGTCTCGCTGCATGATGTCCGAAAGTCGTGCATCGGACCGTGCAATAATCAGCTTTCGAAGGGAGATGAATCCTTCGAGATGCCGTTCATCGTTCAAAATGTAGACGTAGTAAATCGTCTCGCTGTTCGGGGCCTGCTGACGAAGCCGGGCAATGGCATCGTGGGCAGAGATATTTGCCGGAAGCGACGCATACTCCGTCGTCATGATCGCCCCGGCGCTGTCTTCGTCATACGACAGCAGTCGCCGCACTTCGTTTCGTTCTGCCTGGGCCAGCAGTCTCAGGACATCTTCCTGCCGGGCTTCCGGGAGCCGTGACAGCAGGTCAACTCTGTCATCCGACGACATCTTCTCCAGAAGCTGCGACAGCTTCGGGGCTTCCAGCATCTCCGCCAGTTCTGTCTGGCGCCGAAGGGAGATGAATTCAAAAATCTCCGTGCGATGATTGAGGTCGGCCTGATCAAGAATCGTCCAGATCTGATCATCCTGCAGTTCTTCAAGCATCTCGGCCACAGCAGCGGGATGCAGAACGTTGCACAGTGCCGCAAGGCCAGCAGTATCCCCCTCCTGCAGCATCAGCTGCACGTCAGGAAGAATCAGCGTCTGCAAGGCGTCCGGCATGGGACTTCCCAACGGAATCTGACGAGGGAAATTCGCGGCGACTCAGATCGCCGAACCAATCCAAAAAAAATCCCTGCTGGGTTGTTCAGCAGGGATTTCGTATCAAGCCAACCTTGCAGTGAAACGCGAGGTTTCACGCGATGACCATGTTTATCGTTTTGAGAACTGGAAGCTTCGGCGAGCTTTCTTGAAGCCATACTTCTTTCGTTCGACCATTCGGTCGTCTCGAGTCAGCAGGCCTGCGTTTGCCAGATCATGATGCCAGTTCGGGTTCAGCCCCTGAAGTGCACGAGCCACGCCCAGAACAATGGCTCCGGTCTGTCCCGTGATCCCGCCGCCCTGAACTCGGACGGAGATATCAACCTGACCAACCTTGCCGACAACCTTCAGAGGAACCAGAACGCTGTCGCGATCTCGCTCTACGCGAAGGTATTCTTCCATAGGCCGACCGTTCACAGTGAAGGAACCGGAACCTTCCTTGACTCGCACGCGAGCAACGGAAGTCTTGCGTCGACCAGTTCCCATCGCGACACCGAAACGGTCTACTTTTCCGCGAATGGTTGGCTGATAGTTTGGATCGGCAACCGCAGTTCCGGCTGAGCTTCCAAGAGACAGTTCTGGCAGCTGCGAAGATGGAACTTCAGGAGACGCAGCATCCGTGGCAAAAGTAGGGTCCGTGCTCATAGCAACTCAATGAACGAGAAAAACAGGATTCCTGACTGCAAGCACACGCTCGCAGAAACAAATTTGAAAACGAACTAGGCCTTAACCTTGGCCTTTGGCATCAGGTGAGCCGGAAATGGCTGCGGCTTCTGAGCCTGATGAGGATGCTCGGTGCCACGGAAAATTCGCAGCTTCTTCAGCATGTGTCGGCCGAGTTTGTTCTTTGGAAGCATACGGCGAACAGCTTCCTTGATCAGCATTTCTGGACGGTGTTCCCAGGTTTCGACAGCAGTGCGAACCTTGCGACCCCCTGGGAAGCCTGTGTATCGATCATATTCCTTCTTGGCCATCTTCGTGGTCAGGTAAGGAACCTGAGCATGCTGCATCGCGTTGCCGGTGAACCGTACTCGCTCGCAGTTCGTCACGATGACATAATCGCCGGTATCCACATGAGGTGTATAACCAGCCTTGTGCTTGCCCATCAGAACGGTGGCAATCTGTGTGGCCAGTCGTCCAACGACCTGGTTGTCAGCGTCGACGATAAACCAGTTCTGGTTCTCGACTTCTTCCTTCTTCGCCATCCATGTTTTGCCAATCGCCAGCATGGAAATCTCATCCCTTGCCCACTGAATCTCAGTGGATCTGTTCAAAAGTTCAGAAACACAAGTCAGCCAATATTCACGCCAAAAACCGAAAAAGCGTCCAGCCTTTATCGGCGTCGGGCGGAAAGAAGTCGAGCAGTCTAGTGAGTTGATTTCCCACAATCAATGCTCTTGACGCGTTTTCACCGCCCGGATTCCTGCGATTGCCACGAATTCTTGAGTCCGTCCGCAATTCTTTCTCAGGAAAACAGCAATTCCAGGTCCTCGACAGACAGGTCTTTAAGAATATTGCTGGTGTCGTCACCCTCCAGAATCGCGTCCGCAAGCTCTCGCTTCTGCTTCTGAAGTTCGGCAATTTTCTCTTCGACCGTGTCCCGACAGATCAAACGGTAAGCAAAAACGGTCTTTGTCTGGCCCACTCGGTGCGCTCGGTCGATGGCCTGAGCCTCCACCGCCGGATTCCACCATGGGTCCAAAAGGAAGACGTAATCTGCTGCCGTCAAATTCAACCCAAGCCCCCCAGCTTTCAAGCTGATCAGGAAGACCTGACAGCTTTCGTCTTCCTGGAATCGGGTGACTCGCGCCTTTCGGTCGCGTGTTTTCCCGTCGAGGTATTCGTAGGTCACACCCTGCTTGTCCAAATGATCCCGGACAATGCTGAGCATGCTGGTGAACTGTGAGAAAACGAGGGCTTTGTGGCCTTCTGCGACCAGTTCCTGCAGGTGCGGAATCAGGACGTCCAGCTTTGCATACGGCTCGGATTCGTCTCCCCGCTTCAGCAGTGCTGGATGACAGGCGGCCTGTCGAAGCCGGAGCAGCGCTTCCAGAACGTGCATGCGGGTCCGAGCAATTCCCTGCTCCTGAACCAGTCCCAGAAGCGAATCGCGGTAATGCAGTCGGAGTTCGTCGTACAGGCGACGCTGCTCTTCATCCATGTCACAGACGATCGTTTCTTCCAGTCGATCCGGAAGCTCCGCCGCCACCTGTTTCTTGGTTCGACGAAGGATGAACGGCCGCAGACCTTTGGCGACCAGCTCCCGTGATTCCTTACTGTCTGGATCCGCAATGTGCGTTCGAAACGCCGTGCTGCGTCCCAGCATCCCCGGATTCAAAAACTCGAAGATCGACCAAAGGTCTCCCGCGTTATTTTCAATCGGAGTGCCGGAAAGTGCCAGTCGGAAGTTGGCCTTCAGCAGTCGAGACGCACGTGCAATCTGCGACGATGGATTCTTGATCGTCTGTGCTTCATCAAGCACGACGTAGTCAAAATCAATGTCCTTCAGCACAGCAATGTCGCGACGAATCGTTCCGTACGTGGTCAGAATCAGGTTGTGACGCCCAAACTCGGCCCGCAGATTGGCTCGTTCCAGACCCGTATATTCCATGACCTTCAGGCTGGGTGCGAAGCGTGCACATTCGCTGGCCCAGTTGAACATCAGCGATCGAGGGACCACCACAAGCGATGGCGGAGGATTCTTGAGGTCCTCCAGTCGCTTCAGCAGCATCGCGAGGAACTGAACGGTCTTTCCGAGACCCATGTCGTCCGCAAGACAGCCGCCAAAATTGAAGTCGCTCAGGAACTTCAGCCACGACAAACCCTGACGCTGGTAACCTCGAAGCTGCCCCATGAACGATGGTGGTACGGGAACGTCTTCCAGTCCGGCGAAGTTGCGGAATCGCTCCCGCATCGCTTCGAAACCGGCATCAATGTCGACGTTTTCCTGAGTCGCCAGGAGTGCATCGAGGAGTGCGGCCTGAGACGTCGAAAACCGCAGACCTTCTTCCGTGGCTGTTCCCAGTCCGGAAATCATGCCGATCTGTTCCAGCCATTCTTCAGGCAGAATACCGAGCGACCCGTCATCCAGCCGAACCGTCGAATCGCCTCGCTCCAGGGCTCGCAACAGCTCCGGAAACGACACTGATCGGCCTTCGAAATCCACATCCGTATGCACATCGAACCAGTCGACATCCGAACTGACTCGGAAGCGAAGTCCGCCGGCCTGACGCACTTTGCTGCCGTCGGCGAACACGTTCCAGCCGCCATCAACCAGTTCTCGAACGGCTCGCCCCAGATCCCGGCGAGCAATCTCCACATTGACGGTTTGTTTCAAATCGCCAAGACGACGGCGGAAGCCCACCTGGCGCAGTTTTTCCCAGCAGCCGCCTTCAAACGAACGGTCTCGAATAATGCAGCGATTGCTTTCTCGCTGCACAACCGCCCACCGAGCACTGCTGCCCGAAACCGGTGTCCCCAGATACTCAAAGATGACTTCTGCGTTCAGAGAATCATTCCGCCATCGATTCATCGGCGGCGCAGAAATTCGAAGCACCGGTGCCGGCGTTGTTCGCACTTCTTCCAGCTGCAGCTCTTTTGGAAGATCCAGTCGAGGAAGTGACGGGATGTCCAGCAAACGGTCGACAAAGTCATGCTGATCCGATTCCGGAATGTGCAGTGCGCCACCGCCAGCGAGCATCTTCATCCACTCGGGAGCACCAAAGTCTCGCAGCAGCGAAATGGAGTCGCTGGTGATGACGAATCCGCCGGGAACAACCAGTGGCACGTCTGCCAGCTCCAGAGTTTCCTCGTTACGAACCAGCAAGCCGGCGACTTTCCAGCCTTCCACTTCCGTATCGCGACGGACGCGAATGGTCAGTTCCCACGGCTCGGATTCATCCCATTCCAGCAGCTGCTCGCCCGCTTCGTCACTGCCCAGAATTCGCAATCGACGGCTGCGACACATATCCGGAAGAACGAGCTGCCCCAGTTCGAACGGGACATAGAACCGGTGCGCAGACGTTCTGAGTTCCGCCTGCTGTGTTGACCAGTTGTTGCGTTCCGGAATGGCTCCAGCGAGATACGACAGGAACGTTCGGTCGTCTTCGTGTTCAATGTGATCCAGTTCGCCAGGACGCACCTTCAGAGGCTTGATTTTGCCCCACTGTCCTCCCGCACGACGCTGACGCTGAGATGCCTGAATGACCAGCTTGCCCGCTTCCTTGCTGGCTTCCAGGTCCACTTCGTAAAAGATCTGACGCTCTTCCGGATCGGACTTCTTTCGTCCGTCCGGTGAGTCATCCATGTTGTCGCGCAGTTCGGCCAGACGTGCTTCCCAGGGACGAAGCGTGCGCTGGACAGGCTGAGCTTTTGCCTTCGGCCGGCTGCGAGGAATTCGAGAATCGCCTTCGGGATCGTTACCGCCAGGCTCGAGATCGTCGACCGCAATCGGCTGATAGGCCATCGGCGCCATGAAGGGCGTAATCCGCCCGGGACGCAGTGTGGGACTGACGTAGCCGGCACTGTCCGTCGCCAGAACAGTTGCCCACAGGTGCTTGCACACCTTGCTTTTTGCATACTGTTCACAGGTGCAAAACAGCCCGATGTCTTCAGGCGTGTAGCGCAGCTGAGTCTGGTATTCGGATCCGTCCTGCACAACTCCAAACACGTTTTCAGGAGTGACTCGAATCAGTGAGATTCGCTCAGCCTCAATGTAGGCAGCTCCACGATGCCGCAGGTCTGCCCTAAAACGTGTCTGCAATAACTCCGCAAGTGTCATATTCGATCAGGTGGTCTGGTCAGACAAAGTCTGCACGCTTGCCTTCGGAAGGCCAATCATGTGGCACATTCGAAGGAAAAATGTGAGTCTTTGAGTTTGGTTCAGGTAACTCCGCATCATGCGGTGAAGCTGGCCCCACAGCTGGGCCGTGTCTTTCCCCCACGCGGCGTTTCGAACGGTTGCCGGACCAGCGACCTCCTGTCCCACCAGCCATTTCGACCTGCGCGCAGCGGACCGAGAAGGGTAATCGATCCAGGGGTTTGTGACCAGAACAGCCTGGCGAATTCGCGAACTCTGCGGAGAATGCGAATCGACAAAGCACCTCGGAACAAATGCACGGATGCCACATGCGGGTAAACACGGACTTCCCCGGCCCCCAAAATCCGCACCGGAACTCGCCAGAGTTCCTCGCCCCCAAAAAAGTAGTGGAACTCGCCAGAGTTCCTCGTCTCAAAAATCCGCACCGAACCTCGCCCGAGTTCCTCCGGCCGAATCCCCAAAAACGCTAAGCGGTCACCTGATCATCAAAATGGACAGTACCCTGGTTCAGCGTAATCGAGCGAGAAAACCGCGACGCCAGTTCGTCACTATGAGTCACGCACATCAACGCGGTCTGGTTTTCTGCGGCGACTTCCAGCAGGAGTGTTCCGATGGCTGCGGCCGTTTCCGGGTCGAGATTCCCTGTGGGTTCGTCGGCCAGCAGCAGCGACGGCTGATGAACCAGAGCTCGACACACGGCGACTCGCTGCCGTTCGCCCCCGGAGAGTTTTCCGGGCCGATGACTGATCCGATGCGAGAGTCCGACACGGTCCAGAAGCTGAATTGCTCGTTCCCGCACATTGCCCGGCGAACCGAATCCGGCCAGAGTTGGCAGCATCACGTTTTCAAGAACGCTGCATTGGGGAAGCAGCTGGTGGTCCTGAAACACGAAGCCGATGTGCTGATTTCGGAAGGAAGCAAGCCGGCCACTTCCCAGCCTCCACGGGTTCTCACCAAGGATTTCAATCAGCCCGGATGTGGGCTTGTCCAGAGTTCCGGCGAGATATAACAGAGTACTCTTGCCGCATCCCGAGGGACCTCGAATGGCCACGGCGGTTCCCGACATCAGCCGAATATTCACATCACGCAGAATCGCGACCGGGCCTGCTGCCGTGTCAAAGGTGCGAGTCACGTTGTGCATGTGAAGGACGATGGGCATCGAGAAATCCCGTGTTCTGAACAGGCTGTATGAACGTCGCCGGTCCGCGTGGTGGCTGGCGTAACAATTCTGCGATCTCCAAGAACGATGGGACCGCGTGCGTCAGTGTATGCGATTCCGAGTGCCGTTCCAGTCGCGTTGGCGAATGAAGAACGATAACCTCCGGCGACTTCCTTCTCCCCGCCTCCGATCCTTCCTGACCTCCGATCTCTCAGACCAATTAGGAGCAGCCCAGTGTCCCCACGACGAAGCTCAGTTCACTCGCGCAGGTTCGCCGTTACAGCTCTTGCGGCCGCGGCAGCCGGCTGCTTTGTTCCGCCCGTCATCTTTGGGCAGCCCGTTGCCTCGCGGTCCCGATCGCCGCTCGAGCGTCCTCGTATCGGAGCGATTGGTTTGCGGTACCAGGGAACCGTCATCACAGAAAAAGCGAGGGCCCATGGCGACATCGTGGCTCTGTGCGATGTGGACCGCCACGTCCGCGAACAGGCTCGAGCATCGTTCGGGAGTACGCCGAAGATCTTTGAAGATTATCGAGAACTTCTGATGCTGTCGGATCTCGATGTGGTTCTCATTGGAACCCCGGACCACTGGCATTCAAAAATGGTGATCGACGCGTGCAGCGCCGGTAAACATGTCTACTGCGAGAAGCCGCTGACGCTGACGATCGATGAAGGCAAAGCCGTCCGCAAGGTGACTCAGGCCGCGAAGGGCACGGTTCAGGTGGGATCATGGCAGCGAAGCGATCATCGGTTTCGCCTGGCGGTCGAGATGGTGCGCAGTGGGCGAATCGGTCAGCTTCAGACCGTCGAAGTCGTTCTTGGAAAGAATGAAGTGGGTGGCCCGTTTGATAGGACGCCAGTTCCAAAGCACTTCAACTGGAACCTGTGGCAGGGGCAGACTCCGGACGTGCCATACATCGCCGAGCGTTCGCATTACACGTTTCGATGGTGGAATGAATATTCCGGCGGACAGATGACCGACTGGGGGGCTCACCATATTGATATTGCTCAGTGGGCAATTGATTCGCTGCCTGTTGAAGTCAGCGGCAAGGGCACATTTCCGAGTGTCGCGGACGGATACAACGTGCCGATCGATTTCAATGCGACTGTGCGTTACGCGAACGGAGTGCAGATGACGATCAGTGACACAGGACGAAACGGAATCCTGTTCTCCGGGACAACCGGCAGGATCTTTGTGAATCGAGGATCCATCACTGGACAGCCCGTGGATGCACTTCAGACCATGCCACTGCCGCGGGAACAGTTCGCAGTTTACGGGAATGACAACCTGTCGAGACCCGAGCGCTCCGGGAAACTCGACGCCATCATCAATCACATGGGCAATTTTTTCGACTGCATCGAAACCGGCAAGGCGCCGATCTCCGACGTCCAGAGCCAGCATCGCAGTGCGACCACGTGTCATCTCGCCAACATCGCCATCAAACTCGGTCGCACAGTCCGCTGGAATCCCGAAACCGAGCTCTTCATCGACGACCCCGACGCCACCCGCCTCATGTCACGGCCTCAGCGTGCTGGCTTCGAAACCACGAGCGAATAAGAAAAAGGCGAGCGGCAGGGCATCAGCCCTCCGTGCCCCACGCCCCATCCCATCTCTTAATCCTAATCTCAACCCTAATCCTAATCCTCACCCCCAACGCGCCGTCGTCCGACAAAAAATGTGCGACAAAAAATAACCCCCACAAGATCCCCAAGGCGACCGCCCCCGCTGTCAACCGGCCGGTACAACGCCCCCCACGCCTCCCTCAATCTCCACTTTCCATTCTCCAATAACTATTAACCATTTCCCCCGCACCGCATCCAACTCGCCAACCAAGAAGAAAGAACCAAGAACCGCCCCAACCGTCCCCGCCCGGCTTCACGCCGGCGGAACGCAGGTTTGACAACTACAAAAGCGAAGATAAATCCTCCCTCGGCCCCAACCCGGCTTCACGCCGGTTGAGCCCAGGTTTGGCAACTACAACCGATCCAGCGGGCTTCGAACCCCCATCGGCCCCTGCTGCAGCACATGAGTATAAATCATCGTCGTGCTGACATCCGAATGTCCCAGCAGTTCCTGCACCGTTCTGATATCCGCCCTGACCAAGCAGATGAGTCGCGAAGCTGTGTCGAAACGTGTGGCAACTGATCTTCTTGTCAACCTGCACGCAGCACCGCAGGTGACGTTTCTGCACGTAGTTCCCGTGCACATGATGCTGGCGCAGAGCTCCTGATCGAGGATCTGAGTTGATTCGCCCGGCGGTGAAAAACGGAACTGCCAAAGAAACTCCCGAGCCGCAGCAGGGTACTTCTCGGCAATCGCATAAGGCAGCCATACAGAGCCATATCCGGCGAGATCACTTTGGCGCAGCGTTCGAGTTTTTTCGATTTGCCGCCGCATGGGTTCAAGGCATCGTTCTGGGAAAGGAACTACGCCGACTTTTTCGCCTTTTGCTGTCGCGAACAAGAATCTTGCCGATGCCGAAAAGTCGATGTCTTTGATTCGCAGCCGGCAAACTTCCAGCCGCATCCCCGTGCCGTAGAACACCTGCAGAAGAGTCGTACCAGACTTCCCTGAGGACACGCCAGCTCAAGAATCCTCCGTATCTCCTCATGGGACAGCACGACGGGCAACTGCCCGGCCCTTGGCCCGGAACACCATCCAGACGACCCGGATCCAGCTCGAGCACCCGTCGGTAGAGAAAGACAATGGCATTGCCGCCTGATTCCCGAGTACTGCAGAATTTCGACGCTCAACCGCCAGATGAGCTTCGTGAACTCTGGAAATCGGCCCGCGGAGTTCGAAGGATGCCGCCAGGTTCCGTTGGGAGTGGTGAAAACCTCAGAAACCTGACAATCCAGTCCACATAGGCTGACTCCGTTCGGATGGAGTACGCAGCACCCTCATTTTAGCGGCACTTGAGCGCCTCACCAGCTTCGGCGACTGTGCCGCATTCGAGACAGGGCTGGGATTGATTCTGTCTTTCCGGGTGCGAAGGACTTCCTGGGGTCTATGGTGCAGACTCCAAGATGGACAAAAACATGAACTTTTTGGATACACTCCTGTCAGAGCAGCTTGACATACCCTAGGGGTTTGTACAGAATCCTTACCGCTAAGATTAGACAGAATCAATCTTCTGTCTAATTCCGTTTTTCTGTCTAAAAGTAGTTCGCTGGCAATGGATCGTGTGCCTTAAATTTCACTGAATGAGAAAGACAACACCAATCATACTGTTCGAACTTCCGCACTGCGGCCTTCGCACGCTGTCTTTTCTGTCACTTCTGCTCAGCCTGCCTGCGTGCTTTGCCACAATTCACTTCTTCAGTCGCGGCCTTCCAGGTGACAAAGATGGTGGCATTGCCTCTGCGTTGATCGCGATACTTGATCGCGCAGCTTCAATAACGCGCTGATCAGCACGGTTCCTCAATCTTCGAGCACCCCGGAGATGACCGCCGCCGCAATCATCGAGTTTGGTTATTTCAATTGTCGCGATTCCTGATTGACTGCTATCGATTGGGGCAAAGGCCTTGTGCCTTTTGGGATGCCGCAGAACTGATCAATCAAGAATACCTGAGTTGGTTCCCAGTCCTACTGGCGGAGATTGGTGGCTACGATCACCCTTGCGTGATGATTTGTGGAGTTTATCCCAATGGGTATCTTTTTTGAGCGGTCGGTTTGTTCTTTTCGTCAGGTTTGTTGGGCGGTTCGTTCTTTATAAGGGTTGGTGAATCTCGATCCAGCTCACCGGTCGATCCAACCAATCCCTTTGCCCCGCCTTCCACGTAGCCAGCGAACGATAAGATGCAGCCGGGAGAGTTGGCGTCGGCTTCTCACATGGCAAATCAATCGCGCCAACCGGTTGATCGGCGCATTTCGGATACTCAGTTTCAACAAGACCGCCTCAGTCTTTATTCCTTCGTAGACTTACCGTTGGCTGACCGTGTGGTTCATGCGGCGGTAGCTGAGTTCTGGATAGCGAGAAGACCGGCGTGGCAGTTGGATCAACACTTGACCAGCACGGCCAGCATTGATCTGGGCTGTTTTCCTCTCCGATGGATACAGGACGTATGTAGAACAGAGACGGTTTTTTCGGCTTGCCCTGCGCCAGGAGGGCTCTCGCGAGTTGAGTCCTTCCTGAGCATTTGGAACTTGTTCGTTACCATCGCCGCGCGTATGACAGAGCGGGACCTCTAGTTTTCCGGCGTCATTGGCATCGCGAGCTGCCACACACGCTTGTTGACTGTGTCTTTTCTTTTTTGAACAAAGTGAATGCTTGGTCTGCGATGTCTGAACCCTGTCGCGTTGAGGAACACATGGGCTCACTCCACTTGGATCTCATTGCCAAATTGCAAAACAGACAAATAGTCAATTTCTCGACATGCACCGCTTACGTCTACTCGGACGGCACTAGCGGCGATGTCTTGGTAACGAAGGTGCTGCGTTTCCTTCAGCGCGAACCTCGCGCGTTTCGTCGCTCGGTATTCTTCCATCGCATTTGGCGGTTGCTGTTTCCCTTCCGCCGCAATACAAAATAACGATAAGATGCAGGCGAGTTGCCGTCGTCGGTTTCTCACATGGCAAGTTGGTCGCGGCAACCGCCTGATCTTGGTCGTTCGCCAGCAACTACCACCCTGAAAGTCAGGTGCGGTCGTTTCTTGCACTCCATGGAGTTCACTGCAACTCAATCTTGGCCGTTCCCAGTTTAGGATGTTACTCAACTCCAATGGCAAGCCCTGCTCTGGCTAAAAAGATTTTGGCCGACAATTGCGCCGTCCTATATGGCATCTTTGGCTTCATTGAAACGTCGGGGTTCTTTCCGCCGCGAACGTTCCTTAACGAATTCTTGCTGGTAGGGTCCGACCCGTGCGATCAAGATGGCCGAATGGCGTCATGGGCTCCTTTCGAATTGACTGCCGAAGGCTATGATATTGTCAAGCAATGGTGGATCGGAAATCATCCCGGAACGGTCGAGGATTCATTGGGTGTGAATACGTGGCATGACTGGGTCCAACGCATACTCGACGATTGACTCGGTTCAATCTGTGAATTGCACTTCTACTCTATTGTTCTGCTTCTGATTTCAGTGTACATCGCTGGCGAACAATGCGGTGAACCGGAAACCGCTACCTTGCGTTTTGAAGTGGAACATCGTTTCAGCGGTTCCGGTTACCGCTGCCGTTACCTGCAACTGCATGCTCCCCATGATTTCGCCGGAGACGCTGCCGACATGAACCCGTATCAACCTCCGAAATCAGAGACGGAACTCAACGGGAACATCGACTTCACTGGCAAATCGAGACTGCCGCCACCACTCGTGATCGCCTGTTCGGTGATTTTCTCATGCTTTACTTCAACGCCACTCCTGCTCCTATACTCACACCGCAGAGGTGTCGGAACACCAGCTAAGCCTGCATCCGTACAGTTTCTCGCCTTCAATTTCAACTTGAATCGCGACTCCCGTGTGTACCGGCTCCGCATGGCCAATTTCGGAAGCCTTATGATACTTCTCGGTGGGTCGTTGGCCTTGCCATTCTATTTCGCCTGTGGTTTGCCTATGGTTTGGTCGTATATAAAGGTGGTCACAAATTACGGTCGCAATTCTGCTACATTGTTTCGTTGAGGTGATCCCAACCGTCCACCCAAAAAAAAAAAAAAAAAACACACACACACACACACACACACACACACACACACACACACACACACACACACACACACACACACACACACACACACACACACACACGGGGGGGGTGGCATGCTTGTGCGTATCTACTGCTGTTTTGGTTCTGCAAGGGCATGCTTTCACAGAGCGAAATAACTGGCGACGCCAATGCGCCTGCAGGTAACACTCAAGGCTTTGACTTCCTGCGGCGGGCGAGGTGAGGGCGTGGCGCGTGTGGTTGGAGGCTGAGCGAGGCGGGCTTGTGGCTGAGCGAGCCGGGAGCGTGGGCTGTTTTCGAAATGCCTTTGTTCGAAGCCCGGTGGATTTTAAGGGCGACTCTCGTCCTTTTGGGAGAAGAAGCGTCCGCTAAAGGGGAAGTGTTCAGTTTTTCAGTCGCAGTGTTCAGGGAATCGCAGGGGAAGCGAAGGATTCAGTGGAGTCGCTGGCCGGAGATGCGTTCCGGACCTCTTGATTTGCGAACATCCATGTTGGTCTGCCGTTCAGCTACCGCATGCAATCTGGGCCGAGCTGTTCCGGTGATGTGTCGGCCCTCCCGGGCCTTGAGGACTTTGGGCACGGTTTCCGGTGGCTTACGCACACCGGCAGGATTGTGGCGGCCTGCTGAATTCGAACGCCGCTTCATGAGTCTTGCGTTGCCTTGCTGGATTGGGTGAGTGCTGATGTCGCAATCGGTTGCTTGTGCCATGTCGGGTAGTGCAGAACGTAGTCCCACTCCGGAGGTATACTCGGTGGCGGAGGGTTTGTGAGTCAGGCTATCACCGCCACTGCGGTTCTATCCCAGTGGAGTCAGGTTTTTGCACTAACAGGGCCTCGGCTTCCAAACGGGGGCACCAAACCTATTCAGCACTGTCCGGTCTCCTGCCTTATCCGCGAACATCTCTGCGCGCCATCCGGGCGGTTCACTCACCAAAGCCATTTCCTCGGCATGAACCCGCGTCGCCAGCGGTAAACTCATCACGCAATTGGTGTTTACAGAGCCCACGCTGCGGACAAAGTGGGAAAGTTCAATGCACGATCTATATGTTGGGGTCCCTGGCGACGCAGAGATCGCAATTCGTTAAAGGCTCATTCAACAGTTACTGACGAAGACTACAAAGGATCGTTCCTGCTGTTTCGCATCACACGCAACATCTGGCATATGGACGATTCGCGTCGCGCCAGCGACTCGGATGAATTGCGGCGAAACGCAATCACACACATTGTCAATGTCGGCGAGTCGCCCAATCACTTGCGGAAAGCCGATGGTCCATTTCAGCGACTCATCTGGAATCAACGATTTTAGCGCGAATTCCGACCAGCGAGGCAATCGGATGTGTCAACGCAGTTCATGAGTGTATTTGCGATGCGGGAGTAACGCTCCAGCGGTCTACGCGGCCGGCTGGAATCGATCTCCTGATCAGTACTTTGGCTCACATGGTCGCCTTTCGCGGTATCGATCCCATGGTCGCGGAAGAACATGATTGCGTCCGCCGCGTATGGACGCTGTTCTGCCGCACCCCAAACTGATTGACGGTACGCTTGTTGATGAAATCACGATCTACGGCGCCATCACCAGCCTCATCTCGCGACCCGAGCGCTCACCGCCCAATCGTGGGCGAACAATGTGGTCAATGGGAATCGCCGCTTTTCTTTTTTTTTTTTTTTTTTTCTCACAACAGGGGGCAAGAGCGGTAGAGGAGAAGACGACGTGGAATTTGAAGTCGCGCTTTTGGCGACGACGCCGCTGGCGTTGTCGCCATTTTGCAAAGATCGGGACATCCGGATTGAAACGTCATCTTGCAATCGGCGATATCCATGGCTGCTACGACGCGCTGCGAACACTCTGTGATTTCGTCGAGCTTCGACCTGACGACACGATCATTACTCTGGGTGACTATCCCAATCGCGGCCCCAACACAAATGCCGTTCTTGACTGGCTCATCCATCTCAATTCTGCGCACGATCTTCGGCCACTGCGTGGCAACCATGACATCATGATGCTGAACGCTCGTGACGACGATGCCGACTGTCGCAAATGGATTGATGTCGGTGGTGACAAGACCCTCAAATCGTACGCGCCGTTCGACGACAGCGGCTCACTCGTTGACATACCGGAGTCGCATTGGGACTTTCTCCAGAATAGCTTGCTGTCCTACTTCGAAATCGAAACGCACTTTTTTGTGCATGCCAATGCGTACCCGGATATACGGCTGGAAGATCAACCAGACTATATGCTGTACTGGGAGCCATACGACAATCCCCCGAAACACGAATCGGGCAAAATCATGGTCTGCGGTCACACCTCTCAGAAGTCAGGGTTGCCAATCTCCAATCCGAATTCTGTTTGCCTCGATACATGGGCCTGTGGTGGCGGGTGGCTCTCCTGTTTGCATGTGGAATCGGGTATGGTATGGCAATCAAATCAGCGCGGTGAGACACGGCGTCTCTGGTTGGATGAATTCCACTGCAAAGATGCAAAATAACCATGAACGCTTTGACTTCACGGCGGGCTAGGTGAGGGCGTGGCGCCCTTTGGGAAAAGCATGGCCGTGGTAGGCGGAAGTGTTCAGTTTTCAGTTTTCAGTTGGCAGTGAATTACAGGGCAAGCGATGAGTTCAGTAGAGTCGGCAGCAGGAAGGGCTTTTCGGACCCTCTGAGTTTGCGATCATCCGTGGTTCACTCATGGCCCCAATTTTCCGTGGCTCGCTGTACCATGGATGCGTCGCTCCGTCGGGGCTTGAAGACTTTTTTACACTTCATTTCCGGTGGCTCACGCACACCGGCAAGGGTTGTGGCGACCCGCTGGGCCTGGGACGCAGAGACGGGGCACTTTCTGTCGCCGCTTCGCGGCTTCGGGACGGTTCGTGGATTGCACGATCCTCGGGTTGTCACCCGAGGCTATTTGCTGGCGCAGCTTCGCTGCTGAAGACAGGCGATTGTTGTCCTGTTGTGGCGTATCCGCGCTCATCCGCGGTTCACTCAGCGCCGAGCAGTTCCAGGGTGACAAGCCGCGTCATTACGGTCCTACTCGTACTCAGTGCAACGGTACTCGTACTCGTACTCGAATGGATCGTGAATCAAGAACCGATGTTCGATCATGAGCGACGCGACATTGACCGGCTTTCGACGGATTGAACAAACGAATCTTGGAAGATTGAATCGAGTACGAGTACCGCGATGCTGAGTACGAGTAGGAAGGGATGGCAGACAAATCCTTCACAACGTTGCCCTCCGGACCTGAGTCGCAAGCCTGTGATTCTTGGTTCGTCTTGTTGATTGGATGAGTGCGCGTTCGCGCTGATGAGTGTTCCTGGCTGATGCTTAGCGCTTCGCCGGGAGCGTGGTAGTGCAGAGGCCTGGTTTTCACCGGGGTCAAACCAATTCAGCACTGTCCGATCTCCTGCATTATCCGCGAACATCCGCGCCATCCGCGGTTCACTCACCAAGCCGTTTTCAGGGTGACAACTTGCATCGCCAGCGGTAAACTCTGACCGGCGAGGAGTCCTCACCGTGATGAATCCCGCAAGGGCCATTCGTGAGCCTGCACCGGTCACACAGCGCAACGTTCAACGCACGATCTCTACGTCGGCTGATCGCCAGACGCATAGATCGCAATTCGTTAGGCCCAAAGAGCATATGAGCCAAACAACAATGGCACGGACGCTTGGCAGATGGCTTGATCCACCGCTGATATTTCCAGACGGTCAGACGGTCCAGCAAGTGCTCAATTCGCTCAACGATCATCCGTTTGTGAAGGATGAGACGGCTCAAGACTACGTGATGCCGACTAAACGCTATTTTGAAGAACCCGGACGGTTTCGAATATGGGGCGAAAATCACGACAACTTCTACTGCTTTGTTGACGCCGAGCAGGCAAGCGACACTGATCCACCTGTCTACATTGAAACATGCCTTGATTTGGTGCGTGATTGTGAGGTCACCCCGGAGGATGTCTTGCCTGGAAATATCGCGCTGGTGACGTCCTCGTTTCGGTCCTTCCTGACATTCATGCTCGCTCATCATATCTGTCTTCGCCTTGAAAAAGGAAAATACCTCGCAGATGGTGTGAATGGGATCGTCTTTTCAAAACCATTGGAGGATTGTTCTGGACTTGCAAATCCCATCGGCCGGCAGTTCTTCGCGGGCTACACACCGTACATCGGCGATGGAGTGATTTGCATTCCAGACTGGGGAGCAGCATTTCGATGCGTGGACGTACGCGATTGGTTCGTCAAGCATAGACAACCAATCCTTGGTCAATCGTGGGCCTAACAAAGCGGTCAACCCGAAAAATCTGAGTGACTGAGTCGAGTGGTGAATTGGAATTGAATCAGAGTTATCAACAAGTGATTTGCATGGCGTCGGTGCCTGAGTGAAGGGGCGATTTCTCTTTGCTGATTGACGGCGCAGGGAGTTCAGCGGCTGAAGAGCTGGTGGCTCTTTGTCAGGTGCACAGTGTTGCGATTCGTGGACTGAGGCGGCGTTTTCCTGATGCTCGGCAGTCGATTCAGGTGATCAGTTTCACGAGTGGCGAGCCGGTTGCTTTGAGACGGTCGAGCCGTCTGGGCGGTCAGCGGCTCATCGCGCTTCCGGCAGTTTGAGATGGTCAATTGTCCGAGCCACTCGGATTCAATCGCAACCCAGGTCGCGTTGGATGCTGATGGTGAATGGCGTTGCTGCTCAAGTGGTGTTTGGATTATGATTAAGATGAACATTAAGATTAGGATAAGAAGTTCTGGAAGGAGCGTGGGCACGGAGGGCTGACGCCCAGCCGCTCGCCTTTTGGGTGCGTTTCTAGGCGCGGTGAGTTGATGAGTTTTGCAATAGGTTGCTTCGTGCCGTGTCTGGTAGTGCAGAAGCTGGCTCCACCGGGGTGAACCCGGGTGGCGGTGGGTTGTTGGGACATGTCGATCGACGGCAATGGGTTAGATTATGATTAAGATGAAGACAAGGATTAAGAGATTTTGGGAAGGGGCGTGGGCACGGAGGGCTGACGCCCAGCCGCTCGCCTGTGGGGTGGAGTTCCTCGTCGCGGTGAGTTGATGAGTTTTGCAATCAGTTGCTTCGTGCCACGTCGGGTAGTGCAGAAACCGGGTCCCACCGGGGTGAACCCGGGTGGCGGTGTGTTGTTGGTGACAAGTCGATCAACGCCACTGGGTTTACCCCAGTGGTAAAAAGGTTTTTGCACTATCAAGGTGTGCAGTGCCAAGACGGTGACCGCAAATGAAATCAGGGGCGGTTTCCGGAAAACTGATTGCCGGTTGGAGACGTGCCAGATCCCCATCGAGCCTGCGTCATGGATTCGCCGGAAGGCTTGCGGCGTTGGGAAATTTCGCGGGAATGTATGGCCTGGCGTTTGATGTCCCTGGGGACGATGCACTAGTTTCTTCCGAGTGCCGGAAATCGATTCCCCACCGAAAGACACAGCATGGAAACAGCATTCCGAACTCAATGCCCGCATTGTGCTACAAAGCTCAAACTTGCCTCCCGGCCTTCGAAGGAGAAGGCGCTGAAATGTCCGGCCTGTCAGCAATCATTTACGGGAGCGGATCTGAAACCGAGTGACGTGGCTAACAAACCCAGCGGGACGAGGGATGGTGCCAAGTCGCCACCCGCTCGATCGGCCAGAACGGCCACGAAGGACACTGGCAAATCGCAAAAAGCGGCAGCAAAGAAGGAGCCGCCGAGGAAGACTCCGTCACCGGAGGAAACGATTGATGAGCCCGGCTTTGGCGGGTTCGAAGAGTATGAAGAGTTCGGAGCAGCTGAGGCGTGGGATGACCAGGAGTCGGAGGGCAGTTTCGACTTGCCTGCTCGAGGGAACTCCGGAGAAAAGTCCAAAGCAGCTTCCGCCAAAGCGACCGCGAGTTCGAACACCAAGTCTCGCCGCATGATCTTGATTGTGGCAGGGGCGGTGATTGGCCTGGGAGCGGTAACGGGCGGCATCATGATGATTCTGTCCGGGCCAACGACACCTGACGCGTCGCCGACCGGCGGGACAGCCTCGAAAGAGACTCCGGCCGCTGGACCTCAAACGGAATATGATCAGCTGCATGCCGAGTGGCTCAAGCTGTTGGACAGTTATGGAAAGTCGCAGAACCCCAGCGCACCGGCGTCCGAAGTCGCTGCTGAGGCTGAACTACTCATTAAAGGAATTCAGGCAAAGATCGACGCCGCCGGACCGTTGAATAGCCTGTTGCCGGAATCCCAGCGCAAGCCGGCAGATGCCTCCGCCGGACCGGACTCCGAACTGGCTCGGACACAGGAGAATAACAAAGCTCTGGAAGAGATGCTGAAGATGGACGTTCGAGTTCTGAGGATGAAGACAATGGAATTTGGAATCAAAGTGCCGGCCTGGATGGACCCACTTTCCGCTGCACTGGACGCAGGGAATCTGACACCGATTCAGCAGAAGCTCTACCAACTTCTGCTCTCGTTCAAAATGCTGGAACTTGCCCAGTAGATCCGCTGCTTAGATCGGGACTACCGGGATCAGAGCTGCCTGCCTCGCCAGTAATCATTGCGCTGCGTCGTGGATTCACCGGACGGCTTGCGCCGTTCCGCTATAACGACGCTGAACGTGCGCATGAAAAAAGCCCGCCGGGTTGGCGGGCTTTGGTCCTGCTGTGTTGTCAGTCACGAATCGTTTGAGCGCGATCAGTTGGTGACTGTTGCGGTTTCTTCTCCGATCAGCGGCTCGGTGATGGATTCGCTGGCGACTCGCAGGCGAAGGTGCTGATTGCCGGCTCGGAGACACTTGCCGGAGATCGTGAATGTGACAGTTTCGCCAGCGGCGACTTCAGGCAGGGAGCGGAAGACCATCACACCGTTTTCTGCGATGTATTCTGACGGACCTTCAGCAGCGACCAGTTCAAAGCCGGCTGGAAGTTCGCACGACAGACCAACAGCGTTTGCTGCTCGGGATCCTGTGTTGGCGATGGTGACCTGCCATTCGATCTCTTCTCCGGCCTTCACGCTTGGCTGGCTGGCGGCAATCTTCAGATCCAGAGCTGCAGTTCCTTCGACCTGTGTGAGGTTCTCACACATAGTGACCTGGCCGTGTTCTGAAATGACACCAGCCTGATGCAGTGCTTCGCCAGTCTTTGTTGCCTTCAGAGTCAGCTGAAACTCACTGGTCTCGTCCGGCTGCAGCGTCCCAACGAACCACTCGATGGAATGGTCCGCTTTCGCGTATTTGCCACCGCGATTTGCCGCGACAAATTCAAAGCCTTCGGGGATTCGATACTTTGCACGAACGTTGGCAGACTGAACGATGCCGGCATTGGAGACGGTCATCTTGTAATCAGCCGTTCGTCCGGACATCTGTTCTTCAGGGCCAGTGATCGCAATCTGCAACTGAGGCTCTGCGACTTCCACGGAAGTCATGCTTTCGTCGGTCAGGCCACCTTCAGCCACAGCTCGGACTGCAAGTTCCTGGCTGCCACCCTTGACCGCAGTCAGGTTCAGCTTCGCCTGACGTGATTCGCCCGGATTCAATGTTCCGATGTCAATCGTTAACAGGCTTCCGGAGCGGTGTTCCAGTCCTTCCGGAATTGCTGCCTGGATCACCACATTGTTGGCGATGCCGGTCCCCGGATTGCTGACTCGAATGGAATACGCAGCCTGCTGTCCCACTTCGACTTTGTCCGGACCAGCGACTGCAACTCCGATCATTGGTTCCTGCACGCTGAATGCGGCGGAAGAGCTGCCGGTCAGTCGGACGAAGGCATCCAGACGCACGTCACCTCGCTGACGAGGAATGACGCGAAGTTTCACGGTACGGCTTTCACCCGGCTTCAGTTCACCGAACGTCCATGTTGGAACTTCGGTTCCGGTCATTGGAGCCGGCGTTGCTTCCAGCATTTCGACTTCGGATGGAATAACGGCTTCCGTCATGACGCTGCGGATCGTGGACTTGCTGTTGTTCTGAACAAGCAGATCCACATCACATTCCTGACCCACGTTGAATTCACCGTGACGCACCCATTGCACTGAGACGCCAGGTGACTGAGGTCCGGCATCGGCGACAGATGCCGTGGCAGCTGCCGCTTTTGGAGCGCTGCCCGGCAGAACTCGGCTGGAGCTGACTGGCATCGTCACGTTGGCACGAGGAGCCGCTGGAGAGGTCTTTGGTGCTGCGGTTGAAGGCGCTGCGGGCTTCTTCTTTTCAGCCAGCACAGCTCGTTCAAAGTCACTCGCGTCATCCGTAGCTTCAGGAGCGGAATGCTTGAGATAGGTATTGAACGGGTTCTGATCTTTTTCGGGAGCAGCCGCCGCGTCCTTTCGGATCTGGGTGATGGTTCCCTTCTTTTCTTTTTCGGACCGAGCCTCGAAACCCGCCTGACGAATCTCAGCAGCAGGTGCAGCAGCTTTCGCAGGGCGTGCACTGGCCGGGGAAGTTCGGGACGCAGCGGACTCTGTGACTGTGGCCTTTGCAGCTGGCTTGGCAGTCGCGGCTGCAGTCTTTGAAGGAGCGGCTGCGGGCTTGTCGGAAGCCCAGCTGAAGTCCTGTTCGCTGTCCGAAACGGTGGCTTCTTCGGTCACAGGAGCTGCAGGCTTTGTGGCCTTCGCCTTTGATGCGGCCGGCTTCGCAGCAGCCGTTGTTGGCTTGCTGGTGCTCGCAGTGGATTCTGCGGCACTGCGTTCTCGCATCCGAACCTGTCGGACGGGAGCAGCCGATTCCTGGCTGTCGGTGTTTTCTTCGGCTTCTTCAGCAGGCTTCGCCGAGAAGTACTCGGTGGGTTTCGAAGTCTTGCGAGCCGTCTTTGATGTCGTCCGAGCGGTCTGTCGATCCCATTCAGCGAACGGATTTCCGTCCTGTGCCGCCACAGGGGCAGCCCCAAGCGCCATCAGAAAGAGTGCTTTCAGGTACGACCGTCGAATAGGCATAGGGACCTCCGAAACGTCAGGAATCGCAACGCGTGAGCAGCGCAAATCGTCCTGCTTGAACGCTGCACAGGAATTCATCGTTCGTTCTGACTGTGAGGCTTGAATGGATTTATCAGACGGAATTGATTGTGAGGGTTGTGAGGAAATTTCCCTCAAGGACTGCGTGCGATTTGAGCCCGGAGCGGCAGTTTTGGCGGAACTGTCGAAGAGTCTGCCTTTGCTGTGGTGTTGCTGCCGTGAAGTCCGATTACCAAAATTGAGAGCTAATGGATTGCGAGTTTTCCCTGCAAACCTTTACACTGCAGATTCCTCGGGAGGCAAAACTCCCGTCCGAAGCAAACGCAATCAACATCCAACCTGATCCCCTCCTTCATTTCCCACCCCGCAGTTGCAATCCTCGTTTCTCAAAGGAGTCGAGTATGCTGGTCATTCCAGGCCGCTATGGCAAAGACACGTGTGACGGATATTCTCGACGAGCCATTCTGCGGGTTGGCAGCTCTGCTCTTGCCGGGCTGAGCGCTGCGACTCTTTTGGAGAAGGCGGCTGGTGCCGGGGAAGTGACCGACGAGGAAGCTCGATACGGCGGCAAGGGTTTTGGGTCAGCGAAGAGCGTGATTCTTCTGTACCTTCAGGGCGGACCGAGTCACCTGGATCTTTGGGACCCGAAGACAAATGTTCCGGACAACGTTCGCAGCGTGTTCACGAACATTGATACAAAGATTCCAGGAGTTCAGTTCACCGAACTTCTTCCGAAGCTGTCGCAGCAGATTCATCGCGCGACTTTGATTCGTTCGCTGAGCTACACGCCGATCGGATTGTTCAATCACACCGCCGCGATTTATCAGATGCTGACGGGATACACAGCCGACAACGTCAGCCCGTCAGGCCAGCTGGAGCCGCCGAGCCCCAAGGACTTTCCAAACTTCGGCTGTAACATTGTGAAACTGAAGCCGCTGACAGCACCGATGCTCCCGTTCGTGATGATGCCTCGACCGTTGCAGGAGAGTAACGTCATCGGCAAAGCGGGCACGGCAGGATTCCTTGGCCGCGCGTTCGACCCGTACTACCTGTACCCGGCCGGCGACGACATGGACATGGCGAAGATGGAACGCATCCGAGTCGATGACCTGTCGCTTCGACAGGACGTGCCACTCGATCGCCTGCAGCGCCGCGCGTCGTTGCGTGACACTGTCAGTGCAGGCATGAAGAGTCTTGATCGTGCTGTGAATCAGTATGCTCTGAATGAGTACTACGAAAAGGCGCTGGGGCTGGTGTTGTCCGGGAAGGCTCGCGAAGCCTTCAACCTGTCGTCCGAGTCACAGGAATTGCGAGACAAGTACGGCAACAACACCTTTGGTCAAAGCTGCCTCCTGGCTCGACGACTGGTCGAAGCGGGAACGCGCGTGGTCGAAGTGAACTGGCCGAAGGTGGCAAACAGTGACAATCATTCGTGGGACGTTCACACTGGGCTGAGCCAGCGTATGAAGACTCAGTCTGCCCCGATGCTGGACTCTGCCATTTCCGCGCTGCTGGAAGATTTGGACGAACGAGGATTGCTGAAGGATACCCTGGTCGTTGCGGTCGGCGAATTTGGACGCAGCCCAAAACGTGGCGTCAGCACTTCCGGAAACAGCAACAGCGACGATGGTCGGGACCACTGGCCTTACTGTTACACGGGGCTGGTGGCGGGAGCCGGGATTCGACGTGGTTATGTCCACGGAAAATCGGACGAAACGGGATCGTCGCCGACGGAATCGCCCGTTCATCCTGGCGAGCTGCTGGCCACGATCTACCACGCGGTCGGTCTGTATCCGCGTCGAACCGTTTACAACCACCTGAATCAGCCACGCGAAATGGTGAAGTCTGACGCGGTGATGGAACTGTTCTCCTGAAACGACTGGAGCCCTCGTTTGGTGAACGAGTCACCAATGGGTTGCGTTGTCCTCGATTCACGGAGTAGCCGATGTCCGGACAGTCTTCGTCGCACAGCAGTCTCCTGTCAGCTCAGTTTGGGCCATCGACGGATTCGGTCATCCAGGTTGGTCGACGGCGATGGATTCTGCAGGCCGGGATTTCCGGCCTTGCAGGGCTTTCTGTGCCCTTCCTGCTGAAAGCGCGAGCAGACGGCGGGCAGGGCAGTTCTGCTGCTCGCGACGTGCGTTCCGTGATTCAGATCTGGCTGTCAGGTGGTCCGAGCCAGATCGACATGTGGGACATGAAGCCGGACATGCCTCCGGAGATTCGTGGACCGTTCCAGCCGATTTCCACCTGTGTTCCCGGCGTGCAGATCTGTGAACATCTGCCGCTGCAGGCTGCGATGATGGACAAGTTCACGCTTGTTCGGTCCATGGATGCGAAAGCCAGCAACCATACCCCGATCACCTTTCAGGCCGCGAACCCCAAAGCGCAGAGAACGGAGATTGGCAGGCAGGGAGGCGGCTATCCGTCGATGGGATCTGTTGCCGCCAAGTTTCGCGGCGCGAATTGCTCCGGTATGCCAGCGTACGTCGCACTGGCAAACAGCATGGTCGCCGATATTTACGGAGCCGGTGACCTGGGTCAGGCCTACGAACCGCTGGACGGTGTTCGGATCAACGGAAAGTTTTCTCTTCCAAAAGGGATTGAGGTTTCAAGGCTGCAGGACCGCAATGCACTTCGAACGGAGCTGGATCGATTTCGCAGATCGCTTGATTCTTCAGTCGGATTTCAACAGCAGGACCGATACACGCAGGAAGCCTACGATCTGGTGCTGGGCGGAGCGACTCAGAAGGCGTTTGATCTGACGCAGGAACCGGACGAGATTCGGAATCGTTACGGTCGTGATTCGATGGGAGAGAAGACGCTGCTGGCACGACGCCTGGTGGAAGCCGGGGTGACATTTGTGACGCTCAGCGATGCATGGGGCCACTGGGATCATCATGGTGATGAAGTTCAGTGGGGCGGGATTGCCAAAGGCCTGACTCCCATGCTGCCGGTGCTTGATCGAGGCATTACGGCCCTGGTAAGTGACCTGGAGAATCGCGGACTGCTTGAATCGACGCTGGTCATCATCATTGGTGAATTCGGTCGAAGTCCGGTGATGACAAAAACGGCCGGTCGGGATCATTGGCCCGGCGTGATGTCGTTTGCTCTGGCTGGCGGAGGATTTGGAGGCGGTCAGGTCATTGGTGCCACGGACCGCCGCGGAGGAATGATTCAGGAAACTCCGCTCGGGCCGGGAGATCTTGCGGCCACGGTCTTCCATCATCTTCAAATCGCTCCGTCGGCGCACTGGGTCAATCCTGCCGGTCGCCCTGTTCCGCTTGTGGAACAAGGCACGCCGCTTCAGACGATTTGAACCTGTGCGGGCCGCGTGAGCCTGTGCACGCCGTCGATGAAGAGGTGTTCTGAGCGTCTGTTCAGACTTAATCACCGGGGAATAGCGAGTGTAGTCGCGAGCGCTTGGCAGAGTTGGTCGTTTCTGGCGGATCTGCCAGACGGGACTTTCGTCGCAAGCCGAACCACGCTCTGGCACACACGGCGATCACACTTTCATGCTTAGTACTCAAGACTCTGCAGGGCGTTCTTACCACGTCGTCGCTGGAGATTCTGGCACATCGAACGGTCGCTGGTCGCGGCAGGGCCGCGAAGTGCCGCCCGGCAGTCGGCACCTGCAAAAGTCCGCGACTGCCTCCGGGAAAAGCGGTCGTGTTGGCTGAACAGGTGGTTGCCAGCGGGTAAGCTGTCCCTAAAACAGTCGGGGTGAGGTGCGCGCTTTCAGGTCGGTCGCCTTGCTGTCCATGAGCCAACACGAAGCAAGATCGTATGTCGGAAACCAGCACTTCTGCTCCCAGCGATGCTCTGAATCGGCTGAAGATTCGTCGAGGCAATCAACAGAGACCGCCATCAGCGCTTGGGCGGCTGTTCCGGTTTCTTGTGTTCGTCGTTGTGTTCTTTGGTGCGATTGGCGGAGTCGTCATTTATGGTCAGTCCCGCGGATGGATTCCTGCATGGGAGCGGCTGCTGGAGTCGTTCAAGCCACGGCCGGAAGTTCAAATTTCCATCGTGAGCGTGGAAACAGGTCGCCAGGCGGATGCGTCGGTGGTTGCCACTGGATTCATTGAGTCACGACAGCAGGCAAGAATCGGAGCGCGTGCCACAGGGCGAATCGAATCGGTCCATGTGGAAGAGGGCGCGAAGGTAAAACTGGGCGATACTCTGGCAATCCTGGAACATGCGGACCTGGATGCGTCGCTGGCTGCTGTGGAAGCAACGGCCGCGCGGGCTCGCAGTGAGTTGCAGGAACAGGAAGTGGAAATCCAGCGCACTCAGAAGGATTTTGAACGAGCGGAGAAGTCGTACGCCAACAAGACCATGACGATGGCAGAATACGATACTGCTCGTTTTCAGAGAGATGCGGCAACGGCACGCAAGGATTCCCTTGAAGCGGCGATCCGTCTTTCTGAAGCAAGAGTTCAGGAAGCGAAGCAGCTTCGGGAGAACATGTTCGTGCGGGCTCCATTCGCCGGGACAGTGATTTCGAAGGATGCCGAAGTGGGCGAGTCGATTATGCCGGGCGGCATGGGAGAAGCCTCGGGGCGAGGATCAGTGGTGACGATTGCCGATCTGGAACATCTGGAAGTCGACTGCGACGTGAAGGAAGACTTCATCTCACGAGTCAAAGCGGATCAGGAAGTTGAGATCGCGGTTGATGCTGTGCCGGATCGTCGCTATCGCGGCAAAGTTCGCAAGGTGATTCCGATGGGCGATCGTGCTCGAGCGACTGTGAAGGTCAAAGTGGAGATTCTGGATTCGGATGAAAACCTCTTCCCGGACATGAGCAGTACGGTCTACTTTCTTTCAGCCAAGGCACCGGTGGCAGACGTCAATCAGAAGCCTCGCATTTTCTGTTCGAATGAGGGAATGCGAACTGCAGGCGACCAAGTGTTCGCCTGGACGATCACGAACGAACAGCGACTGAAGAAAGTCACCATCAGGATCGGTGAAAAGAAAGAGGACCGAACTGAAATCCTGGAAGGTCTTTCCGGCGGAGAAAAAGTGGTCGTGAGCGAACCGAAGGACTTCCGGGAAGGAATGCTGGTCAAGACGGCGCAGTAGCGACACAAGCCGCAAAGTTTTCATGAGTTCAACGAGAACATGATTGGTTCAACAAGAGAAGGTAACTCCGTGTCCGACGAATTGATTGTCAGTGTGCAGGACGTCAGCAAAGTGTTCTACCGCGGGAGCATGGAGATCCCAGTGCTCGAGAACATTAATCTGAAGCTGAAGAAGGGCGATTATCTCGCACTCATGGGCCCATCGGGATCTGGCAAGACGACTTTGCTGAATCTGATTGCCGGCCTGGACAGACCTTCGTCCGGCACAGTGGAAGTGTGCGGAACAAACCTCGGCCAGGCCTCCGAAGGCGCGCTGGCACGGTGGCGATCGGAGCACGTGGGTTTCATCTTTCAGATGTACAACCTGATCCCGGTTCTGACAGCCTTTGAGAATGTCGAACTCCCGCTGACTCTGACAAGTCTCAGTCGCAAAGAGAGACAGGAACATGTGCACACAGCTCTGGAAGTTGTTGGGCTCGGGTCCCGCATGGATCATTATCCTCGGCAGCTTTCCGGTGGTCAGGAACAGCGAGTTGCGATTGCTCGCGCGATTGTGACAGACCCCGCGCTGCTGGTGGCTGACGAACCAACAGGTGACCTGGATGCGAAATCCGCGGGGGAAATTCTGGATCTGATGCAGAGGCTGAACACCGAATTCGGCAAGACCATTGTCATGGTGACACATGACCCCAACGCAGCGGCCAGGGCAAGCCGCATTTTGCATCTTGAAAAGGGCGTGCTTGTGGAAGATACGATTGTCGCGAAAGGAGCGGCTCGATGAGCACACTGAAGTACATTTGGCGCAACATCCGACGAAACCCTGTTCGCAGTGGTCTGACAATTTTGTCCGTCGGATTCAGCCTTGCTTTGATGACCGTTCTGTACGGATTCCTGGCATCTCAGGAGACTTACAAGAACTCTGCTTCAGAAGCCAATCGCATCGTCGTGATGAATGTGCAGGGATTCAGCGGCGAACTTCCAATTTCCGCTGTGGATGATGTCCGTTCGACAAAGTCGGTCGTCGCGGCAGTTCCGTTCGCATGGTTCGGCGGAGCTTATGGTGACGAAGAAATGCCGTTTGCTCAGTTCGCCACTGATCCGGCTCAGGTGTTTTCTGTCTGGCCGGAGTACAAGATTCCTGCCGAACAGCTGAAAGCCTTTCAGGATGATCGACAGGGATGTGTGATTGATCGCCGCATCGCGGAACGCCGGAAGCTGAAGGTGGGCGACCGGCTTCCTCTCAAAGGAAACATCTATCCGCTCGACCTCGATCTGGTGATCTCCGGCATTTTTGATTCCCCGAAGAATACAGACTCCGTGTTCTTTCACTGGGAATACCTGAATGAGGGATTGAAGCAGAAGAACTTTGCCCGCATTGATAATTCCGGGACGATCTTTGCACGAATTGAATCTCCCGAACAGATTCCAACCGTGATTCAGGCGATTGATGATCGATTCGGAAGTTCTGATACGCCAACGCGTTCTCAGACTGAAGCGGCGTTTGCTCAGATGTTTGCGGACATGATTGGCAACGTGCAGATTCTGATTCGAAACATCGGGCTGGCGGTGGTCTTTTCGCTTTCGCTCGTGACTGCGAATTCCATGATGATGGCGATGCGAGAGCGAACGACGGAGATTGCTGTTCTGAAGGCCATCGGTTTCCCGAACGGTCGAGTCCTGTTTATGGTGCTCGGCGAAGCGTGTGCGATCGCCATGTGCGGTGGGTTCATTGGCGTCGGCCTGGGGTGCTTCTTTCTGCAGGGAATGAATCAGGTGATGCCGCAGTTCTTCCCATTCACCATTATGGAAATGATTGGTCCGTGGATCAGCTATGGACTGTTTGCCGCAGCATTTCTGGGTTTGGTCAGCGGGATTGTGCCGGCGATTCGCGCAGCACGGCTTTCTGTCGTCAATGGTTTGAGACGCGTCGCCTGATTGGTGACGAGTGAACTTCCGGCCTACTGCTTTCCTACGAAAATACGTGTCATGGTTCCACTGAAATACAACCTGAGAAATCTTCGAGTCCGATGGATGACCACTCTGCTGACCGTCATCAGCACAGGCCTGGTCGTTTGGGCATCTGTGCTGTGCTTCGGGCTGACGGATGGACTTCGCTATGCGCTGCGAGTGACGGGGCATGAGCTGGACCTGATCGTACTGCGAAAAGGTTCAACCGACGAAATTGGTTCCGGTGTCGAGCAAAAGGTTGCGCGGGAAGTGTCCTCGCTGCCCGGCATTGCCAAAGACGCGGAAGGCAAGCCTCTTTGTTCGGTGGAATTTGTGACCGTGCTGACAAAGCCTCGCCGAAACAACGGAGGCACAGTGAACATGACAATTCGTGGACTTGAGGCAGGCGGACGCTCGCTTCGACCCGACTTTCGAATTGTTGAAGGCCGAGATATTGAACCGGGGAAGTTTGAAGCCATCACGAGTCGCAGCATGGCGGCTCGTTTTGAGAACCTGGCGATTGGTGAAAAGCTGGAAATCAACCGGCAGCCGTTCACGGTCGTCGGGTACTTCGAAGCGGCAGGCAGTGCTGCCGAGTCGGAAGTCTGGAGTGACCTCCGGGACATCACGCTGGCCAGAAAAACTCCCGCGGCTGTCAGTTCCGTGTGCCTGCGGGCGGAATCGGTTGAGCAGCGTGACAATCTGATCAAAGTGCTGGCCGAAGATAAGCGCTTCCTGCTGAGCGCGATTCCGGAGAAGACGTATTTTGAAGATCAATTGTCAGACGCGAATGCGATCCAGATCATTGGCTGGGTCATTTCGTCGTTTCTGATTGTTGGCGCGATGTTCTCCGCGGCCAATACGATGTATGCCGCAGTCGCCAGCCGTGCGAGGGAGATTGGAACTCTGCGTGCGCTGGGATTTCCTCGCATCAGCATTCTGAATTCATTCCTCTTCGAATCGGTCTTCCTGTGCCTTCTTGGCGGCTTGTTGGGATGCCTGGGAACCTTGCCGTTCAATGGTCTTTCGACCGGAACCATTAATCAGTTCAGTGAGATTACATTCTCGTTCCGCTTTGGCCCGCGGGTCCTTGCTCAGGGAGTGCTGCTCGCCGTCTTCATGGGGGTGCTGGGAGGGATTTCGCCCGCAATCCGAGCGGTGCGAATGAACATCATCTCGTCTCTTCGTGAACGCTGAGGCAGTCGTCGGGGGCACCCGTCCAGGCAACATTCGGTATCTCAGCAGACCGTCGGGGCAGCTGCTGTTTGCAGCGTTGCTACTTTGGGACTTGCTTCATCGTGTAATGTGCTTCCGTCGGCCACAGTGTTTTGCCTGGGTCGGCAGATTCCGAGACGGAAAGTTCGTAGACGTACCCGGCTTTGAGTTTGCCAGTTTGAAGCAGGACCGTCGTTGCTGTCTTTTGCTGAATCTCGCTGATCTTCAACGCGTGTCGATCACTGTCAGGCGTTGCATAACTTCCCTGCCAGGATCTGGTGTAGCCCTGGACGGACCAGTTTTCTGTTCTGGTGACTTCGCTCTTTTCGACCGGGTGGAAGAAGGTGACTTCGAAGCCATCCGCGGTCGCTCTGACTTCCTGAATTCCGTTCGGCATTTTTTCGGCGGGACGGATCCGTTCGAGGCAGCCCGTGTTGGAACCTCCCTGCCAGCCGCTGTCCCAGATGCTGCCAATCCACAGAGTCCCGTCGTTTCCGAACGTACAGGCGATCGGCCCAACGAAGTTTTCGCCGCCCCCCTTTTCGGACACGCGACTCAGACGGTAACACGCTCCCTGAACGACGCCGTCTACTTCCTGCGTCGTGAATCGAATCAGGCACCGAGTATCGTATTCGCATCCGACACCGTGGCCCCGAAGCTGCTGGATTGGGTAGTCATCCGGAAAGAATGAAATGGCATTCACACTGCGAGTCCACGGATGAGGGATCATCAGCGCGGGAGTTTCCGGCGGATCGCTGACGGTCTGCTCGTGGCGTGACGGGACTCCATAGTGCTTTCCGGGAATGACGAGATTGATTTCGTTGAATGTGTTCTGCACGCCCTGGTTGTCTGTCACGAACAATCGCTCTTCCCGGTCGAATGCCAGGCCCATCGGAAATCGAAGGGAGTACGCAACCGGCTGCACGGACCCATCGGGACCGATCTTCAGTACGGTGCCTCGCCACCGATCATTGTCCTTTGGTCGTTGATTCTGTGAGTAATCGCTGCCAAGGCCCGCGTAGAGACTGCCGGATCCGGATCGAACCAGACCGGACGTCCAGTCATGATAGTCGTCGGAGTATCCCCAGCCGGATGCAAGGACATGGAACGTGTCTGCCGTGCCGTCCGAATTTGAATCACTCATTCGCACGATTTCTGGCTTGTGCGAAACGATCAGAGAATCATCATCAGCAACGATTCCGTACGGAGCTGCAAGACCTTCAGCAAAACGCGTCGCACTGTCCAGAAGTCCGTCCTGGTTGGAATCCGTCGCAATCCAGACATGACCTCGCAGAGACGTGAAGGCCACGCTGCCATCTTTCCGAACCGCCAGAGCTGTTGGCATAATGGATCCTGGAAGCGGCTGCCGTTTCGCTTCAAATCCTGGCACCACTGAGATGGCGTCGGAGTCCGAAGTCAGAATCGGCAGCGGAGCCGTTGGCACTGTGTGAGGCAGTCGGGACATCAGCAGAGTCAGGCTGGCACTTTCCCCCTGGCGAAGCACAGGAGTTGCCGGCTCAACGACGGCACGAGCAGGGATCTCCCGTTGAAACTCGGCCGAGTCCCAGCCTGTGATCGCCAGCCGATTGATGCTGGGAAGATCTTCAACGGTGACAGTCAAGCGAAGCCCGGCATCGCTTGTGGTTTCCGCTGGTTCAATCTTCAGAAGAACGGTCGCCGTCGTACGCTTCACCGCCGGATCGTTCCATGGCGTGACTGTATCATGAGGGCTCTTTGGCTGGTGTTGAGATTCCGGCCCAAAATAGAATCGGACTCGCAGCTGCACGCTGGAAGTTTCTGTCTTCCAGTCAAGCAGCTCCGCAATCCGTCGCTGGTCCTGAATTGGACTGAGAACCGTTTGATCCTGATCCCCGACATGCAACTGGCACCATGGACTTTGGGTCTTCTGGTCCATCAGCTGCAGACCAGCCATGTCCCAGAACCAGCTTTTGCCCTCCGTGCGCTGACGGGCAAATTCACCGAACGTCCATTGCTGCACCGTCATCGTGTCGAGGTCCAGCAGGAGACTGTGTCCGTTGGGGAAGCCCGCGGCGAACGCTCTTGGAATGCTGCCGGCTGCGCGATCATTCGAGAGAGTAAACACATCCCGGATGACCTTTGGCCTGTCGGCTGGAGCAACAGTGACGATCTGTTCGTACCGACTTGCTACCGTGGGAGGTGTAAATCGTGAATCGGACAATGCCTTCCAGAGAACAGCAATCTGGACAGGCAGAGACTCCTCGGCGATTCCCGGAACGGCACGCCGGATTGCGGGCATTTCAACGCCGGGAATGACACGAATTGGATTTTGCATCCAGCGCAGAAAGTATCTGGAACGCAGGCGCTGCCCCATCTGCATGATGTCTGAACCACGCGTCCCCATCGCCACATTGCGAGGTTCGAACGGACCAGCCTTATGACAGGCCAGACAATTGAATCCCGCCGCTCCCGCCAGCTGATTGCCGGTGATCAAATCTTCCGGTGAAGCGGGTTCCGGGTTTCTGGGATCGAAGTGTTGGAACAGTTCCGCACGAACCGCATCTGCTGCATCAGGAATTCGATCCGCACGAATGAGTGTCTGCGCAAGACTCTCCGCTTCTTCCGGCGTGAATGCAAATCGGGGCATGCGAACATGGAGCCACGGAAGTCTTCGCGCCTTTGAAGAACCGGTCACACTTTCCAGGAGGACTTCATCCTTCAACCTGTCGCCCACCGCTGTCAGCGAAGGGGGAATCAGTGCCTGACTTTGTCCCCGGAGATCATCCCGCGTTGCTTCGATCTGCGATGCAATCACGGAAAGGCCTCGGTTCGCATCACGATCATGACACTGCAGACAGCCGCTCCTCGACAGCAGCAGTTCGCCCGACGCACGAGGCGACTTCTGAAGGTCCGCCGGGAGAGACTGGATCCACGCAACCGCGGCATCACGTTCCTGCGGCGTGACTCGAAAAATCGGCTGTACTCCGGTGCCCGCACCGGGTTGATTTGAACGATCAGCGGAATCCCTCGACTCGAGTGTCTGAAGGCAGCTGCTGGAACTCATCAGGAGGTCTCTGCTGACGGGCCGCTTGAGTAATTCTGAAGGCGCGCCTTCGGAGGAGATTCCCGGAACCTTGTGACATGAAGCACAACGAGCTTCGTGGATCCACTTTCGTCCGCGTTCAGAATCGCCGTGCGACAAATGCGTGTCGGAAGACTGGGCGGCAGCAGATCCGTTTTTGTCAGCTTCCTCGACTGATTGAGAAAGGGCGAGCACCAGCTGCCGCAATTCGTCCCCGGTCAGTTCAAAGTGTGGCATGCGATGCGCGGGATTTACGATTTCGGGTTTTGTGAGCCAGGTTGTGAGCCAGTCGGCCGAACGATGTTTGCCGATGCCTCGCAGGTCGGGATTCTGGCGGAGTCTGAATTCCACATCGGCAGCAACTTCGACCGAGACACCCGGAAGTCTGTGGCAGGCAGCGCATCCGAGTGTGGAAAGCAGTTTGTTTCCGGCATCCAGATCACCCTCTTTGATGCTCTTAGGAGCACTCGCTTTCGCCAGCGCCTTCCGTTTCGCGTCCTCGGGTGTTGTCGTTCGCAGAAACGCAATGATGTCGGCTGCCTGTTCCGGAGTCAGCTCATAATGCGGCATGGCCGACTTCTGATCGGGATCCAGCAGTCGACTCAGAATATGCTGATCATCGGAGAACTGCAGCGCCACGCCTAAATCCGAGGCTGCAAGACTCGTCGCCTCCGCGAGACCGGAATGACATGCGCCACAACGCAGTGAGTCAACGATGACGCGTCCCTGGCCTGTCACATGTGGATCGCTGTGAGCGGAAGAATGGCTGTCCTTCTGCGAGTCTGCCTCGGCGGACGGCTGCGTCTGGGCCTCCGGAAGGTGACTGAGTGCATCGGACGGGATCGGTTCCAGGGTAAACGAGGGATTCGACCAGAACACGGCCAGCCGTGGTGCAGGAGCGTTCTTTTTTTCCGGCGAGCGGAAGAGGACTTCAATCGTGTGATCGCCGCCTGTCAGTTCGATGGGAGTGCCCGACACAAACGCATCGTCCGCGTCGGCATCGAGGACAATCTGGTTGTCGATCCGAATCGAACAGCTTCCTGAAAGTTGCGCGTGGAACGTGTGCACACCGGCGATGCGAGCAAGCAGCGTCCCGGACCAGCGAGTCTCCGTGACATTCTTCAGCCGAACATCAAGTGGTTGCACGGATGAATCGATACTGAGCCGAGTGTCGATCCGAGTCACAGTGGTCTGGCCATCGGACAGGCTGGCAATGAGACCGCTGCGAGCCTCATCATCGTCCTGTGCGAACGCTGCATTGTGAATCGCGAAGAGAAGACACAACCAGCAAGCAACGGGGAATACTTGCGCTCTCATGATTTTGTCACCAGGGCCTGGCTGAATGAAGAGAGTGGCTTCCTCTTCAGAGTTGAAGGACTGATCCCCGTTTCCGGCTGAAGCGTTTCGTCAGCTCCAGTCTCGAGCCGGGCGTGACTTTAAACGATTTGCCTCATCGTCATTCACGAACTGCATCGCGACAGGATCGATTGTGAGGGTCCGTTTCAGGATCCACGCTAAGGCTGCGGCGTGACAGGCCACGTGAGAATTTCTCATCACTTCCGCGTTCGCGACCGTTGGTTTGCGGGAACGAACGCTGTCAAAGAAGTTGCGAGCATGCTCCGAAACATCCAGTCCCTTGACCTTTGCTGCCGCGTCTTCAAGTTCACCTTTCAGCGAGTCGGCTGAAACGACAGTCTCGCCGCTGTCACCGGTTTCAATCGAGCCAGCTTCGCCGACAAAACGCACGGGGCAAGTGCCGAGCCGAGTAATCCAGTTGGGGCCTCGATCGCCGAATGGTGTGGCCAGAAAATCGAGCACCGCTGTCACACCGTTGGCATACCGACACAGAATCTGATTCTCAGTGGGTTCGTAGGTCACAGGAACCGTTGAGTCGGCGTCGTTTGCCCACTGACACAGGTCCAGCGTATGTGCTCCCCAGTCCAGCAGCCTCGCGCCAGAATCGAAGTCGTAGTAGCCTCGCCATTTGCCTGCCACGTACTGCGAGTTGTACGGACGCCACGGGGCCGGACCGAGCCATAGATTCCAGTCGCAAACATCCTTTGCCGGTGTTGGTTCCGGAGGCAGCCACGAATTGTCGAGTGTGGGGATATAGACGGAAGCATACAGCGTTTTGAGTTTTCCCAGCTTGCCCTGCTGAGCGATGCGGACTGCCTGCTGAAAATTCGGGACACTTCGGCGCTGAGTCCCTGCCTGGAAGATCCGGCCGGTCGACTTCATCGTGTCCGCCAGCTGCTGACAAAGCTCGATTGTCAGGCCGCACGGTTTCTCACTGTAAACGTCTTTGCCGGCTTTGGCCGCAAGCATCGACGCGGTCGCATGCCATCGGTCTCCAGTGGCGATCAGGACCGCATCGATGTCGTTTCGATCAAGCAATTCGCGAAAGTCGGAGTACAGCTTGCAGTCGGAATTTCCATAATGGCCGTCCACCAGTTTCTTCCCGGCATCACGTCGCGTCGCCTGGACATCCGCAATGGCGACACACTGAACGTCAGACAACTTCAGCATCGCCGTCAGGTCGTACGTGCAGCGAGGGCCGATGCCGATGACTCCGAGCGTGATTTTTTCGGACGGAGCCACAGTCCCTCCTTTTCCAAGAGCGGCAGCGGGCAAAACAAAAGGTGCAGCGAAGGCTCCAAGGGCCGATTGAGCAAACTGGCGACGAGTGGTCATGACGATCTCCGAGTCAGGGAAAGTGGAGACGAGGTGGGATGACTATATCTGGTGGCTTTTGTGACGTTGTTTTTTGGGGGAAGTCTGGTGATTTCGAGGACGCCATTCTTTGGGAGGAAGTCTGGCGACTTCCACTACACCTTTCTTTTGGGAGGAAGTCTGGCGACTTCCACTACATTGATTGGCGATGACCAATATGTGCTCAAACTTTTGGTGTGACGAACGTGACAATCGAAGGATTGCCAACGGGGACGTACTGACCGGTGAACTGCAGCGTGCCGTTCTTTTTGTCGACTCGAAAGATCGTGACGTGATCAGCTCGCTGATTGCAGCAGTACAGAAATGAGCCGGAGGGATCGAATGTGAAGCTGCGGGGATAGTTTCCGCGAGTCCATTCTTCACCGACGTAGGTCAGTTCGCCGGTTGAGCCGATCGAAAAAATTCCGATGCTGTCGTGAAGGCGATTGCCGGCGTAGACAAATTTTCCGTCGTGAGACACCAGGATCTCCGAACAGAAATTGCTGCCCGTGTATCCCGGCGGCAGAGTTGAAATCGTCTGGCGTTCCCGGAGTGCTCCCGTGCTGCCATCGTAATCAAAAAGGACCAGCGTCGAGCCTTCCTCCTGGATCGAATAGAACCATTTGCCATTCGGATGAAAGTGGAAGTGCCGTGGACCATCTCCTGCAGGCAGCGTGACAAATGGAGTGGCGGCAGGTTTGAGCTTTCCGGTCGTGCCATCAAACTCCCAGACGTAGATTCTGTCTTCGCCCAGATCGACATGCAGCACGAATTTGCCACTGGGATCCGACTGAATCATGTGCGCGTGAGTTCGGTCGTGGCCGCTGAATGCGAAACTTCCTGCCGGAGCGTTCTTCGCCCTTGCCGGGCCGATCGGCCCCGTATCATTCTTCACGTCCGTCGCTTCGCCCAGGTGACCGTTTGGCTGGACAGGAAGTACGGAAACGGAGCCGCCAAAGTAATTGGCAACGAGCAGGAACTTTCCGCTCGGATGAAGACTCACATAGGTCGGCCCCGCTCCCCCGGATCGGGCCGTGTTCAAATGGGTGAGCTGGCCTGATGCCGCATCAATAGAATACGCACTGACCGTACCTTCTTTGGATTCTCCCACTCGGTCAGTTTCATTGGCCGAGTACAGAAAAGTGCCGGTCGCATTGGTTGCGAGGCAGCTTGGACTCGTGCCCAGATCAAACGTTCCTGCGGCCTTGAGGCTTCCGTTGGCGGAGTCGAATTCAAAGATGTGAATTCCTCGGCCGTTTCCCGGTGGCAGATCCACCTGAGTCGGCAGAACATCTTTCAGCGGCGAACTGAACGTCCCGACATACACAAACGTCTTCGCAACATTCGCAGCGATTGGACCGGGCACAGCACTGACTGCTCGTGACGCAGTCAAAGCGGCAGCGGTACCAAGAACCGACTGAAGCACAAACCGACGGCTTTTTGCCTGACTCATCGCAGTAACCCTGGGCAGGAAGAAAGAGGAGAGGCTGCGCATCATGTCAGTTGTTGCACCGATTATCCAGTGCACGAAATCCTATCGGGGCCATCACTCTCCGAGTGATGCTCTGCGACTCGACGCTTTTCCGGTGGCATGCGGGTGGAGCATTCTCAGGGCGATGTCGGTTCCACGTTGTGCTTTGAAGAATGTGGCAACTGACGAGTGCGCTGGTCGCGGCAGGGCCGCGAAGTGCCGCCCTGCAGTCGGCACCTGCAAAAGTCCGCGACTGCCCCGTGAAATCGTTGGCGATGAGTGTCCTGGGAACTCTGGCGAGGCCGGTCTTGAGATCACGGCCAACGAATGACTTGGGATCTCTGGCGAGATCCACTACAGAGTCGTTCACATTTGCGCAGTTGGAATCGAATCAGGAGCGGAGCTGGATCTTGTGCTGGCTAAGCTGTTCGGCACCCGACTCGGTGATCAGATAATTGTGCTCGAATCGCATACCGCCCTGGCCTTCGATGTAACAGCCGGGTTCCAGCGTGATGACATCGCCGGCGACGAGAGTATCGGTACTTTCCGAGACGAGTATTGGCGGTTCCGGGTGCTCCATTCCCAGGCCGTGGCCAGCATGGTGGGCGAGCGGACCGAAGCCTCGCTGTTCAAGGACCGTTGAAGCTGCCAGCCAGAGGTCTCGACAAGCCACGCCAGCCTTCAAAGCGCTGGCTGCCGCGGTCAGCGCGTCACGGCACGCTTCGAACTGCGCAACGATGGCTGGCGAGGGTTCACCAACAGAAATCGTGTTCGTGAAGTCACTCCGGTATCCGTGAATCACCACGCTGTAGTCGAGAATAAACAAGTCGCCTTCCTGCAGGCGATACGATGTGGGCAGTCCGCCGGCCTTATGCAGCCGGGAATGAGTCGCCCGGAAATCTCCATAAACAGTACAGGGAGTCCCCGCAGCCTCCTGAGCCTCGCGCTGAACTTCCATATAGACGTCCATCTCCGAAATGCCGGGAGCGATCACCTCGAATGCGCGACGATGCCCCGCTTCGCACGCCCGCATGCAGGTTCGCAGGAGAGCCACTTCATCTTCCAGTTTGACTCGGCGAAGTGAACGCAGGACTTCTCCCAGAGTTGACGGTTCGGCATCATCATCGAGTGCGAACTGCCAGGCCGCATCTTCCGCAACGGCCGCTGCGGCCATTTCAGAAATCCCTTCCGGTTCAATCAGACCGGTCCGACCTTTCCACAACCGTTCGGCTTCTCCCAGAGCCTGCAGCAGCGCGTGGTCACGGTTGACGACAGACTTGCGATGGGTGTACCAGGGAATGACGACTTCGTCTGTCACAAAGTACGGACTGGTCGCCGATCGTTTAGCAAAGTTGTCGGCGAGCAGTACAGAACGACCGTCGCGAAGCAGAAGCAGCAAGGTCTTCTGGTCGGCGGAAAAACTGATCGGGTTGATGCGAAAACCCGAGAGATACTGGATGTGACGCGGGTCGCCAATCAGGGCCCACTCGATTTCCTGAGGCAACTGATTCCAGAGATTCTGGCGACGAAGACTACAACCCGTTTCAGTCAGCATACAGTGAACTCAATCCATCTCGGTTTCAAACAGCAATACGAACTCAGTTGATTCGGTCGTTGCCACAGTGATTATTTCACACTGCGTTTCCCGGTCGCAGATTTCTTTGCAGACTTCTTCAAACTGGAAGTCGCTGTCTTTTTTGCTGCCGACTTGCTGACAGCTTTCTTTGTGAGCTTTTTTGCTGCCTTTGCTACAGGCGTCTTTGCTGCGACTTTGGACGTCTTTTTCTTTGCAGTGCTGGCAGTTGATGTTTTCCCTTTGCTGCGGGTATCAAGCATCGCCTGATAGATCTCTGTCCAGCGACTCACCGGCCAGCGTGCCACCAGTTTGCCGATGAGGTCAATGGGTATGTCATCCGCCTTTTTAAACCGAATACAGCACTTACCCATATTCAGTTTCTTGCCGGACTTCTTCCATTCGGTTTCAAACCAGGTCAGTTCCGGCGAATCTCCGTACAGCGGCATCATGTAGAGGGATAAGTGGTTCTTCTGTGATGCAAGGCCGGCGAAGCAAAGCGGCTGTTTCGGGTCACAATGGTAACCCGCCGGAAACAGACGATGCGGCACGACGTAGCCGATCATTCCGTACTGCATGATCTCTTCGTAACCTTCCGGCAGATGAGTCTTCAAGACGCCTCGAATCGCGTTGATGTCGTTCCGGCGGTCGGCAGGAATCTCCTTCAGGTACTGATCGACGCTCGTTGCTTTGCTTTGCATGGGACGCTCCGGAAGGGAAATTTGGCGTTTGGGCCATCATCGCGGATGTCAGCCAAAGCCGTGAGGAAGGCTCACTGGCCAGTCACTGTTGCTGAATCCGCCGGCAGAATTGACGGAATTCTAAGGATTCTGCGGTGTTCTGAGTGTCCGGGAACGAAGAAATTACTGTGAATTTGCAAAGGACGTCTTCGAATTCGAGGGGTGAGCGACTACCATTCCGCCGCTTTTAGGTCGGCCAATTCGCGGACTCTTGTGGTGTCGGCGCTCGACCCTTCCGCAACCAGCGCTCTTCGGCGACCAGTTTCCAGGGTATTTGAATGTCTGTGGCTCTTTCTCCAGCGATCGTTGACGAAAACGGTGTTCAGCGACGAACCGATGTGCGCAATATTGCGATCATTGCACACGTTGACCATGGCAAGACTTCTCTTGTCGACTGCCTGATCAAGCAGAGCGGGATCTTCCGCGACAACCAGCAGATGGGGACCTGCATTCTGGACAGCAATGATCTGGAACGGGAACGCGGCATTACGATTCTGGCGAAGAACATCGCCATGATGTGGAACGGCGTTCGAATCAACATCATCGATACTCCGGGACACGCCGACTTCGGTGGTGAAGTGGAACGAGTTCTCAAGATGGCGGACGGCGCTTTGCTGCTCGTTGACGCCTTCGAAGGTCCTCGCCCACAGACTCGATTCGTTCTTCAGAAAGCTCTGCAGTGCGGACTGTCTCTGCTGGTCGTCATCAACAAGATCGACCGCCCGGACTGCCGCCCGAACGAAGTACTGTCTCAGACATTCGACCTTCTGGTTGAACTCGGTGCCGACGACAAGACACTCGACTTTCCTTACATCTACACCAGTGCTCGTGAAGGGTACGCGACGCACGATCCGGAGAAGAAGGGTGGCGACGTTCGCCCGCTGCTGGAGATGGTGCTTGAGAAAATCCCGGGGCCGGTTGTTCGCCCGAATGATCCGCTGCAGCTGATGGTGACCTCGCTGGAATGGTCTCGCTACGTCGGTCGAATCGCCACTGGTCGCATCGCGGCCGGTCGAATCAAGACGGGCCAGCAAGTCGCACTGATGCGTGCGGATGGTTCAAAGGCCATGTCGAAGATCGATCAGGTACAGCTGTTCGACAATCTGGGACGAAGTGACACGGCTGAAGCGTCGGCTGGCGATATCGTCGCGGTGATTGGTCTTCCTGATCCGGAGATTGGCGACACCATCGCTGATCCGCTCAACCCAACCGCGCTCGAACGAATTGCTGTCGACGAGCCGACGCTGTCGATGAAGTTTACCGTCAACAGTTCTCCGCTTGCCGGACAGCATGGCAAGTACGTCACCAGCCGAAATCTGCGAGACCGTCTGTACCGCGAACTGCAGTCCAACGTGGCTCTGCGAGTCGAAGAGACGGACGACATGGAAGCCTTCAAGGTTTCCGGTCGAGGCGTTCTGCACCTGGCCGTTCTGATCGAAACCATGCGTCGCGAAGGGTATGAACTGTCGGTCGGAAAGCCGGAAGTGATTATTCGCGAAATCAATGGCCGCAAGTGTGAGCCTTACGAACTGCTGGAAGTCGACGTTCCGAGTTCCGATCTTGGTCCGGTCATGGAACTCGTCGGTGCCCGTCGCGGTCAGGCTCGCAATATGACGACAACGACAACCGGGATGACTCACATTGAATTCAGCATCCCGGCTCGAGGTCTGATTGGCCTGCGAACTCGAATGCTGAACGCGACTCGCGGTGAAGCCATTATGCACCACCGCTTTGAAGACTATAAGCCGGTCGAAGGAGAAATTCCGCATCGCCTGAACGGAGTGCTAATCTCTCAGGACGTCGGCAAAGCCATTGCGTATGCTCTCTGGAAGCTTCAGGAGCGAGCGGAACTGTTCGTCAATCCGGGTGACGATGTTTACGAAGGTATGATCATCGGGGAGAACGCTCGTGATAACGACATGGTCGTGAACCCGATCCGCGAAAAGAAGCTGACCAACATTCGTTCCGCTGGTGCTGACGATGCCGTTCTGCTCCGACCTCCTCGCCAGCTGACTCTGGAAGCCGCTCTGGAATACATCGAGTGGGACGAATACGTGGAAGTGACTCCACAGGTCATTCGTCTACGCAAGACGCTGCTGACCGAAACAGAACGCAAGCGCCAAAGCCGAGGCCGTTCGTAGGCGACGATCAAGTTCGGTCTTCGATAGCGACGTCGTCGACAGGAACAACAACAACGACAACAAGAACAACAACGCCCCAGACCTGACCGGGAGGTCGTTTGGGGCGTTTTTGTTTCCCGGCTTTATGTCAGCGGAGGCTGCGAGTTGCCAGGGCTCGTTCGCTGGGAAGCTGCACGTTCCATGCGAGGCCCAGAACTTCCATCGTCCGGATGATGTACCAGCTCACATCGATCTGCCACCATTTGAGGCCTTGCCGGGCGGAGCTTGGAAACGCATGGTGGTTGTTGTGCCAGCCCTCGCCAAAGCTTGCCAGGGCCACAAACAGATTGTTGCGTGAGTGATCGTTGATGCGGTAATCACATCGGCCGAAGAGGTGGCAGATCGAATTCACAGACCATGTGATGTGATGCACCATGAAGACTCGAGCCAGGCCGCCCCACAGAAAGCCGAGCCATGCTCCCTGCCATGTCCCTGTGACCAGCCCGGCAATCAACGCCGGGATCGCAAGGCTGAGCGGCACCAGGACAGTCTCGTAGTAACGATGAATCCAGACCGCCACAGGATCGTCCAGCAGGTCAGGAACATAGCGCTGATGATCCGTTCGCACCAGATACCCTGTGAACAGCCATCCGGTGTGAGAGTACCAGAACCCTTTGACTGCTGCCCACCAGCCATCACCATGAATATGCGGCGAATGAGGGTCTCCGGGACGATCCGTGGTTGCATGGTGCCGTCGATGAACCGCGCACCATGCGAGTGGTGACGCCTGTACTGCGAGTGCTCCCATGATCATCCAGTACCAGCGGATCCAGCGGTATGTGTCGAAGGCCTTATGAGCAAACAGTCGATGGTAACCCACCGTGATGCCGGTTCCCGTGAAGAACCATCCCAGCAGCATCAGACTCAGATAGAACCAGTTCATGTATCCGTACCGCCACGCGGACACGACTGCTCCCACCATTCCCGCAAAGGGGCCAGCCACCGCAGCGAGCATTGCGATCTTATGCCACAGCGTCGCCTCAGGCGGATCTGTTTCCCTCGCAGGACTTGTTTCTGCTGCTACTTCGGGTTGTCCCAAGAACAAGGCTCCTAACAGGATTATGAAACCGGGGCGGCATCAACACCGGTTCGGGCGAGGCTTCTGCCGGGACGGTAGTGTCGTCCAATCTCGGATTCTGCCAAGAGAAAAACGCTCGCTGAGCACTCTGAGCTCAGCGAGCGTTGCAATGTTGAGAACTGAGGATGGTCAGATCATCGAACGACGTTTGGATAACTTCGCGAGGTCGACATCTGAAGAGGTCGGGAAATCGATGCGCGTGTCACCGGCACGCTTCCCCGGAACGAGTTCTGAATCACCGGAACTGACGCTGTTGACGGTCCGGCCACTTCGTGATCGCCCATAATGTCCCCGGCCACCATTGGATTCATAACGGTTGTGCCTGGCATCATCGGCTGGCTCCGCGCCCATCCTGTGGAGTATCCGTTCATCATCATGGGATTTGCCATCGCCGGCTGCATGGCAAAGTTGTTTGTTCCCCACACTGCTGGTGCAGGTGAGTACATTGCCTGATTCTGAACCATCATCGGAGCAGGGATCATCGCGGTTTGTGTCATCATAGGATTGGCATAGTACGGACGCTGAACCATGGCGGCCGTGTTTGGTGTCCACGGACGCATCGCCATCTGCCCGCCGTACACAGAGGACGGCTGGTAGGCCATCATCGGTGTTTCGTTCCAGCCATATCGTCGGGCCATTGAGGCGTATCGGCGTGAATCTCGTCGAGACATCTGAGCTGTCCACTGCGCCCCGTTCCATTGAGGACCTGCATTCCACGCCGTGTTCATCTGAGGATTCCAGGCCATCTGTGGATGCCATGCGGCTCCGTTAGGCATCATCCCCGCGGAGTAGCCGGAATATGCGTAGGCGCTGGGCGAGTAAGCAGAGCCAGGATTTCCGTAACCGTATCCGTAGCCGTTCGCAGAAGCGACCTGTGACCACGCTGGTGAGTAGTACGATGTCTGGGGGACAGCAGACTGAGACATCATGCCTCCGCCGGAGCAGCCACAACCAGAGTCTGCTGTCATCGGCATTGCGGCCTGGTTCATCCCCTGCAGCATGGTTCCCTGAATGACCTGCCCAGGCATCATTCCCTGAGAAGGCATCATTGTGCCACCGCAGCTGTCACACCCACCGCAGTCTGATGTTGGGTAGGACATTGGTATCTGTGGAACGTTGACCCATTGAGTCTGAGGAACCATCACGGTCATTGGACGCCAGGTGGTGACTGGCACCTGGACCGTTGGCATTGGAGCCATGGCACAGGGATCGCCGCAAGGATCGCCGCAGGAATTCTGACACGGGTCCCAGCACGGATTGTAAATCGGCGCCATTGGGGCAGGCATCGGTGCCGGCATTGGAGCAGGCATCGCCAGGGCTGGTGCTGGCTGAGGACAGGGGTGAAACAGTCCGTGAAAGAACGGACGGTAACCGCCAAACGGACGTCCCGGATAGTGGCCCAGTGTCCCTTCCTGGTTTCGCAGGTAGCCGTAGCCAAGCCAGTCGTCGATGATTCGGTAGGTTGCCATGCGACTGTCATAACCATATCCGCATCCACCGTCGCAGCCGTACCCGCAGCCGAACAGCCAGTGGAATGGATTCAGCAGACAGTCAGCGCCAGCCTGTGCAGACGAATTCAGGCTGGCTACCAGAGCAACCGTCAGAAGCATGATTCTGATGCGGAGTCTCATACAGAATTCCTTGGACATCGAAACGAAGAAAGGAGAGAGTCGAACTGCTGGACATGCGAATGATGTTTGTGACGCAGCTCGATGAGAGTCCAAGGAAATTAGACTGGCGCGCTCATCAGGAAAATTGGAAATTGACTCAAGTTTCGATGGAGTCGTGTTTTTCAGTCAGCCCAAAAATGCGTTTCGGCTGCTTCCGCCGCTCACCACAGCAGAACGGCAATCAAGGTGATCAGAGCCACCAGTGCGACCCCGACAGCGATCGGCAGAATCTGCATGCGTGCGGCAGAACCTGCCGGAGTCACGGAGATCTCATCATCGCTGCTCAGTGACTCGCGCGGCTCGAACAATTCGACAACGATCGAACGTCTGGAGGTTCCGACAGACTTTCTCTCATCAACCAGTGGCATGACTTCTTCATTGCCAATCAGAATCTCGCCCAGCCTGCCCTGAAACTCCCGAGCCGTGACAGGCAACTGGGGTTGTCCATCGTTCAGGAATCGAGTCAGCATGCGTTCCAGCAGTGCTCTCGAGACGGACCGGCTTTCCGGCGGCTCATCGTGCAGTCGGTCCACCAGGACCTTCAGCAGAGCAGTCAGGTCGCCAAGGTCTTTCTCCACCTGTTCGCGCGAGGCCAGTGCTCGGACGGTGATCAGAGCAGGTCCGCTGGCACTTTGTGGATCGGCAGTTCTTGCCGCATCCAGCCATCGGGCAACGCCGAAGTCGGTCACCGTGACCTGCAGGTTGTCGGAGATTCGAACGGTGTCGGTGGAAAGGCCGCCATGTGACAGGCCGAGATTGTGTGCCTGCTGCAGAGCGGAGCAGATCTGCCAGCCAATCTCAATAATGTCGTCCGCCGAAAACTCCCTGCCCTCCTGCAGATGGTCTTTGATCGTCGGAAAATCGCAGAATTCAGACCAGAGAAACAGCGTTCCGTCAGATTCTCCGGCCCCAAAAAATCGGCTGACGGACTGATGCTGCAGCATTGCGAGCATGGCTCGGTCCGTTTTCAGTCCTCGGCGAAATTCCGCCAGCTGTGAGACTTCAGGGGTAAAGACAGTCAACAGCACCCTGCGTCCGTCGGATTTCCACTGCGCGTCATAGAGCTTCCGATCCGAACTGGAGCACAGTTCGCGGGACAGTTCAAAATCGCTCAGCTCCGCATCAGGCACGGAATTCTCTGTTCAGTCTGAAATTCACAGGGAGTCACCACAAACCGGCGGCAACTGTCCGAAGACAGTCCGACGCCGACGGATAGCCTGAAATTTGTGCAGATCGTCGCCTCGTTGACAAGCCTCGGAGCAATCGATTGTCCCCGATCCTGAGTTCCTTCATTTTCACGACGTAGTCAATGAGCCCTACTTTGTGATGAACTCCAGTTTCCTGATGGTAACAGTGGAGGACGCTTCCTCCTTCAGCTCCGATGGCTGGTCCTGCTTTCGGTGAGCGATTCCGATGGATTCCAGAGGTGCGGCTCCGATCGTGAATCTCTGCAGCAATCGGAACTCGGTCTCTCCAGGTTTTGCGAACGACGTTATCAACTCCGCGCCACGTCGCACGATCCTGAGCCTTCCGGTTCCCTGGGCATTGAGGTTCGTCATGCGATCTTCGGAAACAGACTGGCCGTCGGAGGCACGCTGCCAGATCTCGGCAGAGGTGACAATTGCCTTACCTTCAAAATCCCCCGGAGTTGCTTCGACAACAAACGCTCTCCATGAAGCATCCTGGAAATTCACGGACATCACGAGACTCGGCGAGTCGTTCGACTTCTGACCAGCAGCCTGAAGATCCTGATAATCCAGAGTCATCATGAAGTCGCCGTCGACAGCCTTTGCCAGTCGCAGAGAATTCGATCTAGCGGCATCAGAATTGTTGACCTGCGATCGCAGCCCCTGATCTGTTGTGGACCATCCGTTCGAATCTCCTTCGAAGACGGCGCCGGCTGCTTTGAGCTGATCGAGAGGCAGCCTGAAATCAATTGTCTCTGCAGATCCAAGTGCAGACGAATCTGTTCCCGTCAGCGTCGAAGCGAATTCCTGCGGCCACGCGAGTTCCTGGTCGTCCACCGACGGAAGCTGCTTCGGCCAGTTGCCCCGATACTTCACATTGCGAACGCGGCATCCCGTCAGATTGGCGTAACGGAAGAATCCGAAAAAGCGTTCATTGGGAGAATCCAGAACGGTGAATGACGCCACCGCCGCATCATTCACCAATACGGTAGCGACCGAATCCTTCAGTGTCAGACGGACCTCGTTCCAGTCTCGCTCCCTAAAGGGAATTTTCTCGGCGGCATCCGGAATCGACTCACTGTTGTCGGCTGCCAGTTCCCGTGTTTCCGTGTCTCCCCAGGTGATTTCATGTCTTCGCGCACCATTCCGAGTGAGTACGATGGCCGTGCGTCCAATTGCAGGAGAACATTCCAGCTGACCAGACTCCCAAAAGACTTCGTAGCTGAATTCGCCGTCTTCAAGCATCGGACGCTGGTACGTAATAAGGCTTTCTGTCGGTTGTCTGCGGGCGATTCGTTCGACCAGCAACTCATCACCGGTTCGAGCCCACTCGTGAGTCGCTGTCGGTTGATCAATCCATGACACGTGGTCACTGAACCGACCTGATTTCCAGCAATGCAGTCGTTCCGGAGCGAGTAGGTTGAGTTCACGAGGAATCGCAGGTGAACCGATGATCCTGAGATCCTGAATTTTTGTCGCGGCACCGTCGAGAAGGTATGGCCAGGGACTTCGCGGCAAATGGGTTTCGTTCGACAGGATTTCAGTTCCATCCACCTGAACCGAGAGCTTTTTGTTATTCACGATCACTCGAACGTCTGCCATCCTGTCCGGTGTGTCTCTTTGGACTGCCGCATCGCCGCCGGGCTGAGCCTCTGCCGGTTTACCGAGCCGACGGAGTAATTGATCCAGAGTTTCGCTCGTCAACTCATCTCCGTATCCCAGCGCGAAACGAAAACGATCACCGATTCGATGTCGAAAGTGGACTTCGAAATTCCCTTCCAACGGTGACTGAAAATAGAGGTCGCTGTTTCGTGACGATCTGAAGTACTCGACTTGCCCTCTGGACCGAAGCCATTGGCCAGGAAAGCCCGTCGGCTGCTGACTCTGTCCGCCTCCCACGGGAACAGCATTCCATTGAGTCAGCGTGTCGTTCTGATTGACGCGAAGACCATTACCACGAAGTATTTCTGCACGAATCTGAAGAATGTTGAGGAATGGACCTGGAGACTGCCCAGTGCGAGCCTGATTGAGCTTCACAAGCCAGTGTGACAGCTCCCGTGACTCCTGCCACAATTCCGGATGCTCACATGCAGTCCACGCAACCAGAAACTCAGGAACGTCCTGTTCAGCCTCTGCGAGCATCGCTGAAACATGACTGAGCGTCGACGCCAGCTGATGGCAATGTTCCCGGGCGGCGGACCAGTCTTTCTTTGCGATCGCAATCAGTGCCAGCATGCTGGCCTTTGATCGGCCGCTGCGATCTGCCGTTTGGGGAATTGAATTGACGGCCAATTCAAGATCCGAGAGTGTGTTCGTGGCCTGTGCGAGCGAAACGAGCTTCAGCGCCGGGGACTGGATCTCGATGTCCCGCATGTCACCTGGCAGCTCTTCTGCCATCGGGTATTTCATCCACAGGAGACGCATGTCCGGATGAGTTTCGTTTGGCAGCACCCATTCACTCAGCTTCTTTCGCGCTTCTTCAGGAGCAAGCTCTGAGGCATCTGCCATTAACGCCGGAATGGTGTGCATCACGATTGATCTCGGCAGCATAGACTCCATGGTCTGCCGAGTTTCAGGTGATTGTGCACGGCCGGAATTCAGCAGGCCGCTGGCCAGTTCAGGAGTCCATTCTTTTGGCCAGTCTCCCGTCAGAGTCACGTTTCGGACACGAGTTCCCTGGCGTTTGTATCGGAAGATTCCAGGTCTCAGATCCAGTTCGGGCGAAACCGGTCGACGATACACCGTCTGACCATTCAGTCGAATGCTGATGTCGCTGGCATCGTGCGCGAGCTCCACCACATTCCATTCTCCTGGCCGGAGAAGTACGGCTCCGGAGGAAACGGCATACTCCGGTTCGATGAACTGATTATTCTCCCGCAGTCCCAGGTAACTTCGCTCGAAGTCTGAATCGCTGATCCAGTGCGATTTGACTCCTTCAGGCGACAGCAGTACTGCCAGTTGTCCGAAGGAAGGGTGCGCGACAAACGCGCCTGGCTGATAGAAGAATTCATACGA
>JAXMBV010000002.1:0-488150 GCA_046349695.1 Planctomycetaceae bacterium
GGTGCCTCGCTTGTCGGGAGCTAACCTATCCCGCGTTGAACACAGTGTACTGAATCAGCCGAGTCGCTTCGCTACTTCCGCTGCTTTTTCGCCTGTGAGTTTGGCGTAGTGCTCTGACATGCTCGCTTTGCTGTGCCCGAGGATAGCCTGCGCGTGTTCCAGCCCAAACGCTTCACGGACCTTGGTCGCTGCCGAATGTCGCAGTTGATGTGGCACCCAGCGAGGAATCTTCAGGCGTTCGCAGGCGCGGGTGATGGCTCGCCGATACGCTGCTCCCGTGATCGGAAACAGCGGTCCGTCCGGGTCACGTTTCAGATGCTTCCGGAGGATCTTCTTTGCCTTCGGTCCAAAGTGCAGAACACGCCTTTGTCCGTGGTGTAATGTCTTGTGATCATGGAGTTCTGCCGACCAGACTGTTCCAGAGGTATCGATCATCACTGGAGTCAGCGACAGCAGCTCTCCAGATCTTGCGCCGGTCAGGTTTTGCAGGTCGATCAGGTCTCTGACAAGGGGGCTGACTTCCTTCCGGACTCGCTCCAAACTCTGCTCCGGAACGGCGGTCCTCGGAGCGTTGTCATGGGCTTCCGTTCTGCCAGCCAGCAACGGGGCCAAGGTTTGCAGCTTCACCAGGACGGAAGCATCAATCAGTTCATTGGCAATGGCGTGCTTGAAGATCCTGCGAATACGACTCATTCCAGCGTTGATGGTGCCACGAGCCCAGCCGGCGTCAATCATCTTCGTGCGAACGGCCTTGAGTGCCAGGGGGCCGAAGTCATTCGCCGGCGTCAGCCCATAGAGTTCGTTCAGTGGCTGAATGACAGACTTCAGAATGTGGACTTCGCTGGTTTGTTTCCCATTCTTGACATAGTGCGTTTCAGCATGCCTCATAAACACGAGGCAGATCTCCGCAACACTGGGGCCAGGATCGTCGGATTCATTTCGTGGTAGACTACCACGATTGGAAGGAGCGATTGGATCAACTGGCAGGCCGCCCGCCTGCTGAGCAATCAGCTTCCCGTAAAGAATTCGGGAAGCGTCTGAGCCAAACTCGCCCAAATAATGGTCTTTGCCATTGATTCGGACTCGAGCCTGTCCGGTTGGCTGGTGCAGCAGATACGACGGGCAAACATTGGGTTTTCGTGCCATGTGCGGGACTCCACTTCATTTCGTGGTAGTACTACCACGATTGAAACTGAGTTTTCTCCGCACTGACTAACGTCGTCAGGTATCGTAAGTGACGATTCGGACTGGGTTTACGGGAAGTGGAGGATAGGGGAGTTGAACCCCTGACCTCTTGCATGCCATGCAAGCGCTCTCCCAACTGAGCTAATCCCCCGGGAGTTGCGATGGGCGGCGCCATCGCGGCGGGGAAATTATCAGTCGAGGCGGTGGGTGTCAAGGTGAGGGGGTTTTCGGTTTTCGGTGTTCGGTTTTCGGGATTTTTGGGGGGAGTTTCCAGTGTTCAGTCACCGGAGGGCAGTCACCTGAGGGCTTGCGCCCTTCCGCTAATTTTGGGGGTGGGCTGGTGATTGGAGTTCCATCAGGCTTTGGCGGAGGTTGCTGAGGAGTTGGGGCAGGTAGAAGGTCTGGACGTGGAGTGGTTCGTCGGGGGTGAATTCCGGCAGGCTGTGGGCGTGTTCCTGGAAATTGGATGGCGAAATGGCCCAGCCTTCGATGGTGGACCAGCCGAGCACGGCGGTGGCCTCGCGGCCTTCTTTGCGGATGGTCAGCCATCGAGTGTATTCGTCAGAAAAATCGAATGGCAGAAAGACCTGCTGGCCGTCTCGAAGCTCAATCAGCAATCGCAGCCATTCGCGGACGAGGGCGATGCAGCCTTCGATGGGACGCTCAGACAATTCCTCATCCACTTCGGGGGCGTCGAGCGTGTTGATGTTCATGCCCAGATAGTACGTTTCCCCGGTCCGGGATTCCGTTCCGACCGTGACTTCGATCTGATTGTCCGGTGTCAGACGGACTGCTAGTTTTCGCATCGGTATTCTCTGAAATTTGTCAGCGATCCCACCAGGGCTCAATGGCTGACGGTTAAGAATATGACTCGGGAGGAGAAGGTTCTCCGGAGCCCAGCTCAACCCGAGGGCATTGAACCTTCCACCGGCTCGGCGAGGAGCCTCGCCCTCGCTCCGTTTTGCTCCAGGCTGTTTGCCACCACCACAGAATAGCGGGATTTTCCAATGGTACGAGTGTTGTGCACTGCATTGAGTTCCGAGTCAGGTCCTCATTTCAAGATGCTGGCTGATGCCGGGCACGAATGTCACGTGCCGGATCGTTCACGAGATCTCTGGAATAACGATGTTCTGATCGACGTCCTGCAGGGTTATGACGCCGTCATCGCGGGCTCGGAACCGTATCCCGCAAAGGTCATCGCCGGACTCCCGCAGCTTCGCGTTCTGGCTCGAGCCGGCGTGGGGTTTGACGCGATCGATCTCAAGGCGTGCGACAGTGCAAAAATCGTCGTGGCCACGACGCCAGGCTGCAATCATCACGCTGTTGCGGAACATGCCATCGCCATGCTGATGGCTCTGGGACGAGGATTCCCGGCTCTGGACCAGGAGACTCGCCGTGGCGAATGGAAGCGAGTCAGCTATCCTCGAATTTCCGAATGCACTCTGGGGCTTGTCGGGCTGGGACGCATCGGCCAGGCCACAGCGACTCGTGGCATTGGACTCGGGATGAAAGTGATTGCGTACGATCCCTACGCGCCAGCCGACTTTGTAAAGCAGCACGGCATTACGCTGGTGTCGCTGGAAGAACTGCTGAAGCAGTCCGACTTCGTGTCGCTCCATTCGCCGTCGACGCCGGAAACGAAACACATGATCAATGAGAAGACTCTTGGGCTGATGAAGAAGTCCGCGGTCATCATCAACACGGCTCGCGGGCCGCTGATCGATGAGAATGCTCTGATTCATGCTCTGCAGACCGGGCGCATTCGAGCGGCTGGTCTGGACGTGTTCGAAGTCGAACCTCTGCCGCTGACCAGTCCTCTGATCAGTATGCCAAACGTGCTCCTGGCGCCTCACGTTGCGGGGCTGGACAACGAATCGCACAATGCCACCTGGGCTCTGGGGGCTGAGATTATCATCAAGCTTCATAAGGGCGAATGGCCGGCGGAATGTGTGCAAAATCTGAAGGGTGTGACCGGCTGGAAGTGGTGAGGCTTCTGCGGGGTGAGGGAACTCTGGCGAGTTCCACTACTTGATTGGTGAGTTGGTGTAGTGGACTTCGCCAGAAGTCCTGAGACTGTTGTTGTGATGGATCGTTGAGAAGGGAACTCTGGTGAGTTCCACTACTTGATTGGTGGGTTGACGTAGTGGACTTCGCCAGAAGTCCTGATGACTTCCGCTAAGGGAATGGTGAGATGCGTTTGGCTACCCGCATTGTATGTTTCGGCTTTGCAGTTGCGTTTTCGCTTTTTGGAGCGGGGCTGCGGCCGTCATGTCTGGGGCAGGATGCTCAGCGGCCAAACTTCATCGTGATCAGCATTGACGATCTTGGTTACGCGGACATTGGGCCCTTTGGGTCGACCATCAATCAAACTCCGAATCTGGATCGAATGGCTGCGGAAGGCCGGAAGCTGACATGCTTCTATGCGGCTCCGGTGTGTTCGCCATCTCGGTCGGCTCTGATGACCGGATGTTATCCCAAGCGAGTTTTGCCGATTCCGGGCGTCCTGTTTCCTGGTGCTGCGGTCGGAGTGAATCCGGAAGAAGTCACTGTTGCAGAAGTGCTGAAGTCGGCGGGATACAAAACGGCGTGTATCGGAAAATGGCACCTTGGTGATCAGGCTCCATTCCTGCCGACGGCTCAGGGGTTTGACTACTACCTCGGAATCCCATACTCGAATGACATGGGAACTGCCGCTGAAGGATCGAAAAGCGACCTCGGGGCACCGATTCCGCAGGCTACCAATTCGCCGGAAAAGAAGGCGTCGACGAATACTCAGCCGGCTGATGAAACGGGCCTGCGAGGCAATCAGCAGCCGTCACTGCCGCTGGTCGAGAATACGCGTGTGATCGGCAAGGTTGCTCAGGATCAGCAGCAGGCCATCGTGGCTACTTACACGAACGCCGCAGTGAAGTTTCTGAAGGAGAACAAGGATCAATCGTTCTTCCTCTATCTGCCTCATAACGCGGTTCACTTTCCGCTTTACCCAGGCAAGGACTGGGTGGGCAAGTCCGGGAAAGGTCTGTACAGCGACTGGATTTCCGAAGTGGATGACAGCGTTGGCACCATTCTGAACACCGTGCGTGACCTTGGGATCGACCATCGAACGCTCATTCTGTTCACGTCCGACAACGGAGGTACTCAGCGAGCGGTCAACAAGCCGCTGCGAGGTTTCAAGGGCAGCACATGGGAAGGCGGGATGCGAGTTCCCACGATTGTCAGATGGCCCGGCGTTATTCCGCCTGGCACGTCATCCGATGCCATCACGGGAATGCTGGATGTGCTGCCAACCTTTGCCAGTCTCGCCGGAACGCCGCTCGATAAGACTCGACGCATCGATGGTATTGATTTGTCCAGGGTGCTGCGAGACGAGCCGGGAGCAGCCGGGCACGAGACGTTTTACTTTTATCTTGGACTGAATCTGCAGGCCGTCAGGCAGGGAAAATGGAAGCTGATTCCAGGCACACCGGCGGCACCAGCGCCTGCGACCGCTCAGGCTGCTGGCAAGGAAGCGGAAAAGGAAGCTGGATCGAAGGCTACCGGGCAGGCCGACGCAAAGTCTGCGAAGAAAAAAGCGAACAAGAAGAATGCGGCGGCAAAGGCAGAAACTCCGGCCGGTCCGCAACTGTACGATCTGGAGAGTGATCTGTCTGAATCAAAGAACGTCGCGGATGCTCATCCGGAGATCGTTGCCGCTCTGATGAAGCTTGTTGAACAGGCCGACGACGACCTCGGACGCACGGGAAAAGGGCCTGGCGTTCGGCCGCTGGGCCGTGTGGCCAATCCTGAGCCATTCATTCGCACGGACGGAACCATCCGGGACGATGCGAGGTAATCGTAGATATCGGCGGAGATCCTGCGGCTTCGTTGAGCAAAGGAACTCTGGTGAGTTCCACTACGATGGTTGGTGAGATTGTGTAGTGGACTTCGCCCGAAGTCCTGAAACTGTTGTTGTGCAGGGTTGATGAGCAAAGGAACTCTGGTGAGTTCCACTACGATGGTTGCTGACGGACGGGAACTCTGGCGAGTTCCACTACGCTTGGAAGCACGGAAGCTCGCTGCGAGCCACTACGGCTGTGAACGCTCCTGAGGCCTCACACGGGATTCCAGGTCGGCAATTTCATCACGCAAGCGTGCAGCCGTTTCGTAATCTTCCATTTCGATTGCCGTACGCTGCTCATTGCGCAGTTGAATCAGTCGAGCCTGATCCTGAGTACCGATCATCGTGCCGCGGGGCTTCTTTCCGATATGCTTTGTATCCTCATGGATGTTCTCGAGAAGCGGTATCAGCTCTGCGAAGAACTCCGTGTAATCCTGTGCACAGCCGAAGCGGCCACATTCGCGAAACTCGTTGAACGTAATTCCGCAGTTCGGGCATGTGGCCGGAGACTCCGCGGTTTCTGCCATCAGTTCATCGAGTTTTGACGAGAGTTCCGAGGACTCCGGCGAATCACCGGTTTCCGCCGGCTTATCCAGATATTCTCGAGCGCATGTGTCACACAAATGAATCGCGACGGCCTTGCCTGATCTGATTTCAGTCACATGCAGCGTGGCCGTCTTTGAACATCGTCGACATTTTTTCATACACCGAGTCCTCCGGAGAATCCGGAATCACTTTATCTCTATGAAGATCACGTCCATGAGGATGTGACGCATTTCGATGCGGATCTTGCCCATGGTTCCGGGTTCTCACAAGGCATGCTTTGAAAATTTCGGCCGCATGAGAGTCGGACGCATTGTCTGACCAACTTCCAACGCGCAACTTGAGCCGAAGACGGCTTGATCCGAAGCAGATTACTCCGAAGTGAGCCAGGTGGCGATTCGTCGACCCGTGATTGAAAGTGGAAGTTCACTAAAGTCTGTTGCGTCGACCCAGCAGTACCCTTCAGGAAGTTTGGTGCGACGGTCCACTTCGCATTCGAGGACGATCAGCCGTACTCGGTATCGAGTCACCGAATAGGTCATTTCTGTCCAGCGTTGAACGTGCTTTGGGATTGACTTCGTGCAGGGGATCAACAGGTCATGCAGTTCGTCTGGCAATTCGATTTCATGTTCAAAAAGGGCAGGGTGCTTTCTGTCCTTTGACCGTTTCGATTTTCCGGACGGAAGAAATGACGTGAGAGATTCGGGGACTTCGCGACGAAGAAAATCCCACATTCCTGCCCAGCGTTCCTGTTCCGTGCGACGACGCAGGCACCACGAATCACGATGTCGGATCGCAACAGCAATTTCGCAAACCGGAGTGATGGTCGCTCGGGGCCGTCGTCGAGGCAGTTCATTCTGCTGACCCTGAGCGGCAGCCTGACACCATCGCTGCAGAGGACATTCGTCACATTTGGGATTCGTCGGCGTACAGACCTGCGCTCCGATATCCATCAGAGCCTGATTGAAGTCTCCTGCTCGTTTTGCAGGGACAATCTGATCGGCGTATTGCCAGAGAAGTTTCTGAGACGATGACGAACGCACATCGTCCTGAAGCCCGATCAGTCGAGCGTAGAGGCGTTCTGTGTTCGCTTCCACGATGGGGGCCGGGAGGTTGAAGGCAAAGGAGGCGATTGCGCCGGCCGTGTATCTTCCGATCCCCGGCAGCGACTGAAGAGCTTCAACCGATCGGGGAAGTTCCCCGTCGTGGTCCGACATCACAACCTGAGCCGCGCGATGCAGGTTTCTGGCACGGCTGTAGTAGCCCAGACCTTCCCAAAGCCGCAGAACCCGGTCCAGTGGCGTTGCCGCCAGAGCAGCCACATCCGGGCATTGTGCGGCGAACTTTTCGAAGTATGGAACTACGGCTGCAACGGTCGTCTGCTGCAGCATGATCTCGCTGAGCCAGATGCGATAGGGATCAGCAGACTCACGCCACGGCAAGTGTCGACCGTTTTTGTCATACCATCGCAGGACGGCTTTGCGAAACGCTGACCGTGATTCGGCATCGAATCCGAAACCGTTTTCTGAGGATTCTGGTCTGGCCATCAGACAGGTACAGCAGCGGACGTCTCGATGCTTTTTGCTTCAGCCCAGCACATCTTCAAAGCCGACAAAGCGGTTTCCCCTGAAAGAGGTCCCGCAGGCTTTCGGCCGGACAGAGCATCGACGGCCAGCTGAAGTTCGTGCGTGAATGCTTCGCACCATTTTCCGTTCCCTGCAAGGTCCGGATGTGTCATCGTCCCATCGTTGGCAATCACACTCAGCGGGCGACTTACGGTCCACTGTCCGGCAAGTGTACCGGCGTCAAACAGGACTGTAGCGTTTTCAAAGTACAGCTCGTAACCGTGAGCAAACTGCAATCCTCGAGCCGCGATGCCACCGCTCACGCAGGTAATCGCCGGGCCGTTGTCGTACAGATAAGACGTGTGAACGTGGTTCACAAAACCATCCTGCAGCAGGCCTCGTGAAAAGACCGCCTTCGGACTTCCGCAGGCATGAGCGATGAAGTGGTTATCGTGAATGTGCAGGTCGATTCCCCAGCCACCGAGTTTACGGAAGTCCGACATATCGCTGGACCATTCCGGCTTGCAGATGACTCGCTTGAAATGACCGGCGAGCAGCTTTCCGTAGGTCTTGTTCTGAATCAGCTCTGCAGCAAAACGGAACTCAGGAAAGAATGGCAGCACGTGAGCCACAAAGAGCGGAACGTTCTTCTCACGGGCCTTTCTGACCATCGCTTCTGCTTCAGGAAGCTGAACCGAGATCGGCTTTTCCACCAGCGTCGGTTTGCCGGCTTCAAGCGATTCCATCACCACATCGAAGTGCTTGTCGGTAGGGAGGCAGACATCCACAAGATCAATATTTGGGTCAGCAATCAATGCGCGGTAGTCGGTGTACTGGCTGAGTGTTGACGTGTCGACGTGGCCACCTGGAGGACCAAAGTTTCCCTGGATTGACGTCCAGTCACCGGCCAGCTTCTTTGTATCTCGAGTGGCAATTGCCGTAACTTTTGCATTCGTCAGGTCACGGGCGCCTTCAAAGTGCGTGTACCCCATGAATCCAATGCCGATGATGCCAATTCTGACCACGCGTCATTCTCCGAAACGACCTGGAACTTTGAGCCTGTACGGCCAGCCTGAAACTGACTTTGACCGCGATAGAGTTTAGCCGCGGCGACGTGCGACAACAAACAAGCCGCGCGCGTTTGAAGAGCGGGCTTTCCAATGTAGTGGACTTCGCCGGAAGTCCTGAACTCCCCACCGTCACAAGGAATTCTGGTGAATTCCGCTACGGTTGCGGCGTGGCGGATTCTGATTCGCTCACAACCGCAGGAGCCAGCGGTTCCGGCTGGAGCTTTGCTTCTTCGGCTCGAATCTCTGCGAGCTTCTGAATGATCAGGCGGTTCAGTTCCGGGAGTCCTTTGCCAGTGACGGCGGAGATCAGGTGAACTTCTCGCCCCGTGACTTCTCGCAGGAGTTCTGCACACGTTTGTGCGTCGGGCAGTTCCGCCTTGGTCACACAGATGATCTCAGGCCGTTCAGCCAGAGCGGCATCATACAAACGCAGTTCTTCGCGGATACGAGTATAGTTGTCCAGAGGATCTGAGACGTCGGCTGGGTTTGGTTCCACCAGATGAACGAGCAGACGCGTGCGTTCAACGTGGCGAAGAAACTCATGACCCAGTCCCGCACCGGAATGGGCACCTTCGATCAGACCTGGAATGTCGGCAAGCACATATTCATGGTCGTAGCCAACATGAACGAGACCGAGGTTCGGATACTTCGTCGTGAACGGGTAGTCTGCAATTTCCGGAGTTGCTCGCGACACGCGACTGAGCAGCGTCGACTTGCCCGCGTTTGGTTTTCCGATGAGACCCACGTCGGCGATCATCTTCAGTTCAAGCTGGATCTCACGATACTCACCAGGATGTCCCGCTTCCGACTCACGGGGTGCTCTGTTGACGGAGTTTGCAAAGCGTTTGTTACCCTTACCGCCTCGTCCTCCCTGTGCCACGATGACGGAGTCACCATGATTCTGGAGATCCTTTAAAAGGTGTCCGTGTTTCAGGTCCTTTACCAGCGTTCCGGGCGGAACAAGAATGACGGTCGACTTGCCGCATTTGCCGGTGCAAAGAGCGCCGAGACCATGTTCTCCTCGTTCTGCCTTCCAGTGACGAATGCCAACGAGGTTTCCCAGTGAGCCCAGATTGCGGTCTGCCTGGATTACAACATCTCCACCGTCCCCGCCGTCTCCACCATCCGGGCCACCGCGCGGAACGAATGTTTCTCGCCGAAAACTGCTGCAGCCGTTTCCGCCGTCCCCGCCTCGACAATAAAGAATAACACGATCTGCAAACATGGGCACCACGTGGCCAGAACCACGCCAAATTGAAAAGTGTTCTCAGAGCACGAAAGGGCGAATTGTAGCCATCCCGAATCGGAAACGGCGCGATTTCATGCAAGATTCTCTCCCGTCTCTCGCTGCCATCCCCGGTGCCATGCACCCATTTCGACTGGCTCAGCGGAAATACTGCCTTTTTTCACCCAATCATTTTCGCGTCTTGGACCGATTTGATTCGCGGTTCGACATGCACGTCGGAGCGAACCGACCTTGGATTGATCACTTAGGTGCCATGCACCCTTTGCATGCACCCTTTGCGATTTACCCAGAGAAAACACTGGCTTCCGGCCAAAGCAATGTCGGGGCTTCATCCGGTCGGATTGCCGTTCGGGGGAACGTTAGTGATGAATGAACTCCGGCTGGCACTTCAGGGTGCCAGCCCCGGTTCGAGAAGGTTCATGGGTGGTTCGGACGAAGCCCAATCTGGACGGGTGCGTCACTTGAGGTGCCATCTCTGACTTTTCCCCTTGCCTCATCACCTCAGGTGCCATGCACCTTTTGTGATTTGATCAGAGAAAACACTGGCTTTCAGTCACGGTAATGTCGCGGCTTCACCCGATAGGATTGGCTGTTCGGCAGGCTCGTCGCAATGAGCGGACGCTGGCGAGGACCTCGGGTTTTCCGGCTTCGGTTCGGAAGCGTTTTCGGAAGTTCTGGACGAGGTCCATCCAGGACTCTGTCGTGCAGTCCAGACGCTGCAGGATTTCCGGGAGGCCTTTGGCGATAGCTCCGGGTTTGTCCTTGCGGAGTTGCCGGCCGGTCCAGTCGACCAGCTTCAGGTAGCGGTCCAGAGTCATTTCCAGACAACCCTTGTTGCTGGCTCGACGTTTGGGCGTCGACTGCTGATCGGAATTGTTTGCCGGTCGCAGCTCAATCGGTGCCAGCCACCCGGATCGTGGATTGTGTTCTGAGGACTCGGGATGATCGGCGATTTGATCCACCTTCCTCGCCTGACGATCTCGGATGCGTTCCTGAATGCTGGTGAAGTCACTGGTTTCCGGAGTTTCCGCGAACCCGGCTCGAATCGGATTCAGATCGACATAGGCCAGGCACGCAGCGATCGCCATTTCATCGAGGAGCGGATTTGCCTTGAAACGCGCTTCCCAAAAGTGGCCGGTAACTTTTTCTTCACGATTGGCTCGCTTGGCAATCGGTTCGCACAGGCACTTCATGAACCACGACAGGTTCGAGAGCCTGCGGCGTTTTTCTTTCATGCCGGTGATGCTGCTGATGATCTTGTCGAGTTCCTCCTGAGTGGGTTCAGCGGCGGACTTGTCTCGGTTCTTTCGCTTCGGAAACAGTCTCCACCAGCGTCGAGCAATCTCTTCGTCCGACCACGTCTTGACGACATCCGGTCGAGTTCTGACGACCAGGTGGAGGTGGTTGCTCATGACCGCAAAGCCGAGAATTTCCAGGCCAAAGACCCCGGCGAGGAATTCCAGCCGCTCACGAATCCACTCTTTGCGATGCGAATAGTCCCGGCGGCTCCGTTTGTCGCGGCCGCACAAATGCGTGCGGCGGACGCAGCGGCTGATGGCATGAAAGACCTGAATCTCTCCGTCAGCGACGATCTCTTTACGATTCACGCGCGGCATTGTGCGGCTCCTGAGGTGTTGGTCAAGGTGAAAAACGAAGAGTAAAAAGACGGAATTATCCTGTAAAGAATGCAGCTAGGTGTTTTTGTTCATTTGGTGCTTATTTGTTTTACACCTTAGGTTATCCGGCGATTACGGTTTTGCCTTTGGATGACGGCTTGCGCTGCTAATTTTGTGCATGGCACTGGAGCAAATGGTGCATGGCACCGGAAGCAACTGGGAGCAGCACGTCACACTGGCAGCTCTGGTAAATGGCACTTACAGCTGCACGCCCATAACAGCAAAATGGCAGCCGGTTTGGTGCATGGCACCTGAAGTTGTGAAGTTGATTTTGGAGGAATTCTGGTGAATTCCACTACGCAAGTTTGGGGCTCAGTGGCGGCCGTCGAGGTTGGCGTTTGTGGCGGTTTGGGTTTGTTTGGCGGGGCTGGTTTCGCGCAGGGCGGTGCGGAGTTCTTCAAGCCGGCGGAGAATGTCGGGGCTGTGGTTGGAGCGTTCGTCGGGCGGATTTGCCAGGAAGCTGATGGCGTCCCGGACATCGGCAGTCCTGCCTTCTTTCATTCTCTGATTGAGTTGAGCGGCGAGTTCCTGAACGGCCTTGCGATGCGATGACGTGGTGATTCGATGAGTCACGAATGCTCCGCCGCTCAGGCACAGCACGACGGCCATGGAGACAAAGAGAACCGAGCACCAGTGTTTGAGCCAGCGGATATCGGACGATTCGCCTACAAACCAGCCGAACAGCAGCCAGCCGGTCAGGAGAACCAGGAGAGTTCCGATCAGGTAGATCATGTGTGAAAAGCCAGAGGGTATTTCAAAGGCAAGTCGTGAAGTTCACGCTGCTGCCATTCTCTTTCGCCTTCGGCAGGAGTTTGCTCTGACTTGGTCGAATTGAATTCCCACCGCCTTGATTCTATGGCAAACTCCGGACGCCGTCGTTTCCTCGGAAGAATCCTCAAAGTTGCTTCGCAGGCGGTGTTGCCGCCGACCTCAGGGAGCCATGATCATGAATCAATCTGCAAATCAAACCTGGGAGCCACAGCCGGCAGGAGCTGCATGGATTGCTGGTCAGGTCCAGAGGTTTCGCACTTTGCATTCGCAGGTCGAAGTGTTTGAGCGATTGCTCCGTGAGCACACGGGAACTCGGATCGCCGACTGGATTGATCACCTGATCGTGTCTGATGTGTCCGGAATCAGCGAAGCCGGATATGAGCTTCAGTCAGACGGCTGGTACATTCATCCTGCCGCTCTGTTGCCGCCAGTAAAGCGTGAAACGTTCGATCGGATGATGCTTCGAATCGACTCGGTGAGTCAGTTTGCCGTGATGAATGGACATCGTTTCTCTGTTCGCGTCGAGGGCGAAGCACTGGATCCCCTGCGACAGGCGTTTGTCGACACGCCAAATTCTCGTGGTGAGTTTGGCGTGATTGAACATCGGGGCTGCAATATTCGCCTGCCAGCAGCAGCTCTGACGGATTCGGACAAGGTGCTGATTCAAAAGGTTCGTGAGCAGCTTCGGCTTCGAAGACGATCGTTCGAATCGATCGATGCAGCGTTTGAATCAACAGAATCGCTGCTCAGGACTGCGATGAATCAGGTTGGGCGCGACATGGCGTGCGATTTGTTCTTTGAAGGCGAGCGTGCGTACTGGCAGGGCCGCAACAAGGCCGCTCGTATTCAGCTGATGCGTCAGGAGAGTCTAGGGCTGGGCTGGGGCAATCATGACCACCACACCTATCGCAGCAGTCGCGTCAGCTTCAGCCGTTTGATTGGGCTTCTGGAGATGCTGGGGTTTCAGTGTCGTGAGCGTTTCTATGCAGGCCGCGAAGCAGGCTGGGGTGCTCAAGTGATTGAACAGCCCGTGTGCGGCGTTGTGATTTTTGCCGACGTCGACCTTAGCCCCGAGGAGATCACGGGCGACTTTTCCCATCAGCGTCTGTCAGCTCGCAGCGAACTTGGGACCATTGGCCTTTGGTGCGGATTGCACGGCGAAGCGCTGTTTGAAGCTGGCATGCACCATCTCGAATGTCAGTTTGACTTCGATGGAGCACGGTCACAACTGGAAGCGTTTGGCGTCAGGAGCATGAAGCCGTTTACGGACTTTCCGTTTCTCCGCCAGTGCTTCACAGAAGGAGAACGCTGGTCTGTGTGTCCTCAGAAGATAGAGACGCTGCATTCAGCGGGTTTGATCACGGCAGAACAGGCAGAACGGTTTCGAACCGAAGGCGCGGTCGGGTCTCATCTTGAGATCCTTGAACGCAACGACGGGTACCGCGGCTTTAATCAAACGGGGATCAACGACATCATCCGAAAAACAGATCCACGGTTTTTGTCTGTCGGGCATTGATGTCATTTGGGCCCAACAAAACGGGCATCGTTTTTCAACTTACATGACGTTGAGTCGGTCATCGATTTTGTGTGGTCGTTTCAATACCGAACTGAATCGCAAACCGGGCAGCTGACGGATCCCGCTCGCCAAAAACGTTTGGTACTGGATTGCCCGCGTCGGAGACACGGGGCACGATGGTTACAGTCCGGGTTTGCCGGTGCTGGACATTCGGGCTCGGCCGGACCGGCTCCTGTTTTCTTCGCTGGAATCTTTCGCTGAAGGCTTCATGAGACCTGTGTTGCGGAATGGGTTCCAGCGTGATCGAGGTTCGTCACGCTCGACGGCGTCACGAATGCTTCTTGGTACGTCCTCCGGCTTTTCTCCGGGCAACAGTTCTCGTGCTTTTTCAGGATCTTCGATCGGCTGTTGCTGAGGCATTGGACGCTGTGGAGCTGCTGGCTCCGTCGAGTCCGGCATATCGTCATTCGATGGAGGAACTTCCGGCACTGCTGGCGGCATTGAGGAATCTGCCGGGAGCGTTGCCTGTCCGGAATTTCCGCGAGCCTCTGCCGCGGCATCCATTGCACCTGGAACATGCGGGCGATCCGCGACTCCAAGGGATTCCCATGCGGTCTTCGCCGGACCAGCCACGAATTCGCTTGGATGAGTTTCCGGATGGTCATCATCAAACGCATTGGTGATATGCTGTCCGCGTTCCTTGGCAATTTCGTAGGCGGCAGGATTCCACTGGCCTTCGGCGAGCACAATCGCGTTCGATGTCAGCAGAGTTCCCTTGCGATAGTTGTATTCGGTGATCGCCTTGTTGTATTCAACGATACTGCGAAGGTAGCTCTGGTCTGCTTCACGGCTGGAGATCTTTGCCTCCAGGACTCGGCCGATTTCCGCGTTCCCTCGTTCATCAAGATTGCTGACTCGGGCTTCTGCCGTTTCAACAAACGCAAGAGCTGCGTCTGATCTTTTTGCGCCGACTTCGGCCAGCAGGTACCACCGATCGAGTTCAAGAATGGAGTTGTTCAGTTCGCGAGCGATTTCTTCTTCCTGTGCGGTCAGGACGGTTCTTGCTTTCCGAAGTCGCAGTTCGTAGTTTCGAACCTGAGCACGGGCAAGTCGGAGACCGAGCGGCATCGAGAACTGCAGTCCGAGTCCCCAGCCGGTGTTGATTCCCTGAGTCATCGATTCATACGCGCTGGCGTATCCGACATCGGTCAGGTTGTCATCATCTTCCTGTCCGGTCAGGTTGTCGCCAAATCCGTTGACTCGATACTGGGAGACAAAGTCCAGTCGAGGGCGATTAAGGTTTTTCGCTGCCGTCAGCTGAAGTTCAAGGCTGCGAATTTCCCACTTCTGTCGGCGCAGTTCGGGGCGATTTGCAAGTGCCTCAGTGAGCGTCGAGTTCCAGTCGGGGACGAATTTCGCTTCGGACGGCTGGTCGATCGGCATCAGGAACTGGCCGTCATTCAGGGGCAGTCCCATCAGACGGCGCAGGCGATTTTCTGCCTGAAGGACGTCAGCCAGTGATCCCTTCAATCGAGCATCAGCTTCGTAGAGACGGCTTTCGGCCTGATAGATCGTGTCACCCGTTTCGTCACGAGTTTTCAGGATGTCGCGATAGCTGACAAGATCCTCGAACGTCTTGACTTCGGAGTGGTAAAGCTGAAGGTAGAGATAGAGATCCCAGTATTTATTTTCTACGTCACGGACCATGTTGGTCACGGACTGTTCGAATTCCAGCAGCGAGATATCCGAGTTGATTCGGGAGATCAGGACACCCTGAGACACACCGCTGACGCCTCGCACGCTTTGTGCTGCAGGTCCTGCGATGCGGGTGTATTCGGTTCCGGACGCCGCAAGAAGTGGCTGTCGATATTCTGCCTGAAGGAAGCCGGTGTACGCTGAAGGGAAGAGACGAGTCTGATTGTTCTGGCTGTAGTTCCAGTCATGCTCGATCGCGACAGTACCGGAATTCGCGAGCTGCTTTTCGAGTCGTGCCTGCCATTGAGCGGTTTCGTCAACCAGCACATCGCCAGGATTCAGACCGACGTTGGCCGTGTTCTGCACATCCTCGGATCTTCCCCATTGCATGCTGTTGGTGAAGACCGGGTCAAAGTCGGACAGAGCCGCTTCCATGCCTCGATTGCCGAACAGGAAGCCAGTGTCCTGGATGGCCGGGTCGTAGACCGAACTCACACGGGACGGATTCGCGAGCAGTGGATTGCCAGGAGAAAGGAAGCTCTGATCTTCTCTGACGATCGCCGCATTCGAGAGGGCTTCACGAATGCATTCATCCAGTGTGACTTCGCGCTGTTTGACGTCTTCGAGTGTTGTGATGGTTCGAGGTGAGTTGAAGAGAACTGGATCTGTCGGATTATCCTCAGCCGATTCGATGGGATATTCAATGGCCGTCGCGTAATCGCGATAGTGTGAAACAGAATCTTTTCGCTGGATTAGATACTGCAGACTTCTGCCAGGTGCAGCGCAACCCTGGCTGAACATTGCAGCAAGCAATGCCAGGATGGTCGATCGCTTCCAATTTGCCAGTCTCACGCTGCCAGCCTCCTGCTGTCACGCAGTTCGGTTCATCCCTGGAATCATGCGTAGAGGCGTCCGTACGCCCGCGCAATGACTTCACCGGGAAGATCTCAAAATCGTTATCGTCGTTACAACCGGTAAACTCTCTCCAAACTTCCAATTGGATGTGGTGATGATTCGCGTCCTCGAAAGACCGGCAGATTTCACTGGCGGAAATCGAAGAGTGGCTGGAACGGCTCGATCGCAAGGCGGGCGAGTGTCCGCTAACATCCAACGGCAGTCTCAGAGGCCCTCGAAAACACGGTAATTTGCGTCGATTTTGACGGATGCTGTGTCTCGAGTGACTCTGAGCCGCCATCTATAGGGACTTTGGCTCAAGAAAATGCCACAGGCATCTTTGGATTTCGGAACCGCTCATGACCACGGTAACTCGAGAGACGCTGCCACCTGGTGAAGTGTTGTGTGCCTATTGCACCGCCCGCTGCTGTCGGTACTTTGCGATGCAGATTGATGCACCAAAGACGTGGGAGCAGTTTGACCATATGCGGTGGTACATGATTCACGGTGCGATTTCCGTCTTCGTTGACGGGGCCAGCTGGTACCTGATGGTGCCAGGCGACTGCCAGCACCTGCAGGCCGATCATCGCTGCGGCATTTATGAGACTCGGCCGCAGATCTGTCGTGATTATTCGACGGACGTTTGTGAATACGACAATGACGGCGTCTACGACCAGTACTTCGAGACCGCAGATCAGCTCTGGGAGTATGCTCAGGCGATTCTGCCGGCGAGACCACGACGTGACCCCGCCGCGCCTGTGAGCCTGCCGGTCCTTCAGATGTCGCACTAGGTGACGAAGACTGCCAGAGCTCAGGACAAGGGAACGCTGGCACGACGCAAACGCTGTCCTGCGAGAACCTGCGCGAACATGGAATGACCGGGACTGGTCCATTCTGAACATAAGTTTGAATCTACTACTCACTGAACTGAACAATCGAGATCGCCGTGTCGGAACCAGGGAAAAAACAAAAGATCAAACCACAGACGTTGCGAGGATTCCGGGACTTTCTTCCCGACCAGATGATGGCGCGGGAGCAGTTGATCGACATTGCGCGGTCTGTTTATCGCAGCTATGGGTTCGCCCCGATTGATACTCCGGCACTGGAGTACGCCGAAGTACTGCTGGGGAAAGGTGGAGAAGAATCCGACAAGCAGGTGTTTCGATTCACGGATCAGGGCGAGCGTGATGTGGCGATGCGGTTCGACCTTACGGTCCCGCTTGCTCGATTTGCCGCACAGTACGTGCAGGAGCTGGGCATACCGTTTCGTCGCTATCACATTGCTCCGGTCTGGCGAGGAGAGCGACCGGCTCGCGGGCGTTTTCGCGAATTCATGCAGTGCGATTTTGACACGATTGGAACCCTGAGTAACTCCGCGGACATTGAAACTCTGTTTGTGATTAATGACCTGCTGGAGAAGATCGGGATCGAACGATTCACGATTCGGGTCAACAACCGCAAAGTTCTGAACGGACTGCTGGAGAAGTGTGGACTGCAGGAGCATGCGGTCAGCATTCTTCGGTCACTGGATAAGCTCGACAAGATTGGGCGTGACGCCGTTCAGGCCGAGATGCAGGAGAAGGCTGGGATTCCCGCGGAAGGTGCTGCGCGAGTTCTGGATATGGCTCAGCTGAAAGGAAAACCTTCGGACGTCCTGGCCGCTCTGGATGGAATGCTGGCTGGCAGTGCCGTCGGGGAACTGGGGCTTGCGAATCTTCGGGAGTTGTTTACCAGTGTTGAGCGGTGCGGGTGGCCGGATGGGCGAGTGATCCTCGACGTGGCGATCGCCCGCGGTCTCGACTATTACACCGGGACAATTTACGAAACGATCCTTGGCGACCTGCCGGAGATTGGAAGCGTTTGTTCCGGTGGCCGATACGATAATCTCGCGGAGCTGTTCACATCGCAGCAGTTGCCTGGCGTCGGGGCAAGCCTGGGGCTCGACCGCATGCTCGCAGCCCTGGAAGAACTTGGTCGCACGAAAAAGGCGACGACTCCTGCTCCGGTTCTGGTGACCATGTTTGAAGCGGGCCGAGTTGCCGATTATCTGCAAATGGGACGGCTGCTGCGTCAGGCTGGGATTGGAGCTGAGGTTTATCCTGAAGCAAAAAATATTGGAAAACAGATGAAGTACGCGGACCGTCGCGGATTCAGGCTGTGTCTTATCGCCGGGGAGAATGAGTTTGCTGCAGGCCAGTGGCAGATCAAAGATCTCAGCCGCGGCACTCAGATCTCTGTCGCGTCGTCGGAGGTTGCCGCAGAGATTTCGAAGATCCTCCTGGCCACAGAATAAGACGGCTCTGAATCATGGTTGAAAATCTGCCGTACGATACTGTGCGACACAAAGCGATGACGATCGAAGGGTACTCGCGCGCGGCTGTGCAAAGCTATTGGCGCATCCCGGAACTCAAGGTCGGCTTTGAACTGGGAGCCAGTCCGTGGATGTTCATGGGGACTCAGGTCTTTCTTGTGACTCATGGTCATCTGGATCACATGGCTGCTCTTCCGGTCTACGTCGCGCGTCGGCGGATGATGAAGATGGAGCCGCCGGTCATCTATCTTCCGGCTGATATCGTTGATGATGTGTGGAAGGTGCTGAAGGCATGGCAGCGACTCGACCGCGGACGAATGATCTGTGAACTCGTTGGAGTGAATCCCGGGGATGTTGTGTCATTGTCACGCGAGCATCGATTCACGGTGTTTCCGACGAAGCACACGGTCACGTCTGTCGGGTACATCGTGTACGACGTACGGAAAAAGCTAAAGCCTGAGTTTCAGGGGCTTCGTGGTGACCAGATCCGAGACCTTCGAATGCAGGGCACGGAAGTGGCCCAGGAAACTCTGTCGCCGCTGGTGTGCTTTACCGGCGACACCGCACCACCGGGCCTGGATGCTCATCCGGATGTTTACAACGCAGAAGTGCTCATCACGGAGATGACCTTTTTCCGACCGGAGCATCGGAAGGAAAAGATCCACAAGTTCGGTCACATGCATCTGGACGACATACTTGAGCGCGCAGAGCGGTTCCGGAATGAGCTGATCATTCTGGCTCACCTGAGCACTCGGACGCACGAGGCGGAAGCTCGCCGACGTCTGGATCAGATGTTGCCAGAGTCGCTGAAGAGTCGAGTTAGACTTTGGAATTAGCAGCCGAGTTTTGTTTTTTAACAGGCTGTTGGTGTTTGGTGGTTTGGGACAGGAACTCTGGCGAGTTCCACTACGTTGGGGGCAGGAACTCTGGCGAGTTCCACTACGGAAGTTCGCCAGAGTCATTGGCTTTGGGACTTAATGAGTGGAGGCGGTGGAGCGAGCGGCCACGTTGGATTGCTGGTCAATGGCTGCCGACAGTTCCTTCAGGATGTTGTCGGCGAGGATCTCGCTGCCTTCTTCGTTGAAGTGGCACAGCGGATCAATGAACAGCGGCTCTTCGTATTCCTGAAACGCCCTGGACTGATCTAGAAACCGGACTCCCCGGTTTGCAAGGTCCTTGCCGGCTTCGACCAGCTTTGGGTAAGAACTGCGGGCGACTTTTGCATAGGGCTCGTGGTCGGCAATGCAGTAGGCCTGTTCGCGAGCGTGCAGTTTCTTGGAGCCTTCCAGATACTGGTTGGGAGGCAGCACGTGCATGTAGATCGTGTTGAAGCCCTTGCTGAGCTGATGCATCTGCATTGAGCACTGAGCCCACAGTCGTGCTGCTTCTGCTTCTTCTTCCGGCCCGCCAGGCTTTGGTTCCGGCGGACCATGATGCAGGTAGCTGTCATCGTTAGACTTGCTGAGACGGATTCCGAGATCGATCAGCTCAGCTTTCGCGGACTGGTCTCGCAGAAACCAGGTCAGAGTGTAGACCGGTGACCAGGCGAACATCGAAGATTCTGCGTTTTTCGCCAGCTGTTGTCGCTGCGCCTTGAGTCGAAGGACTTCATACGAATCGTCGGAGACTCGAGGGTCACTCATGGCGATTGACCGGGCATGCCACGAACGAGGGTATGCCAGGGACGTGCCCATGGCCGCGTTGTCCGTGATGCTCAGAACGCCGTCGACAAATCCATCCACGTTGATGACGGCGTCGAATTCGCCACCCAGCGCGAGGAAGTAGTTGTAGGCCATCAGTTGTTGTGGCTGCTTATAGCCGGGCAGGGCCATTCGGACGATTCGAATCGTCTTACCCGCCAGTTTGGGATGTTCCTTCAGGCGATTGCGAATCAGCTCTTCCGCTTCCCACGAAATTTGCCATGCCAGTGATCCACCAGCGATTCCCAGGATGAACGTATCCGGTCCACGTTTGAAAAGGCCTGGGTTGTCATCCTTGAAGCCCAGCTGGTTGACTCCTATTTCACGGTCAGCGACGTATTCCGGTACCGCCAGTTGAGGATTGTGGACCCAGCCGAGATACGGGTGAATGACTTCTGTTGATGTCGCGGGGTCAGATGCTCCCTTTGCCACTTCTTCCCGATCCATCCGCAGAACTTCAAACGAAGCCTGCGGCATCACGCAGTAAAGCACTCCGAGAGAAACAAGTTCCACCAGGACGTAGCCCACAAGAAGTGCTGCGATCCATTTGACCAGTCGCCTTCGACGCCGAGGCGGCGATGGTTGTCCCTGTTCTGCTGTCATTTGAACCTCCACAAAAAAGAAAAAGAAAAGTTCGCCAGGGCTCAACTCTCGCTGCGACGACAGCCTGAACGACGAAGATAAAAAATTTGGCTCACGTGGCACGGTGCGACATGCTCATCGGCATTTCGGTGTACGGAAAAAATAGAAGCCGATGAGCCGTCGGACCGACGAAAATGATCCGGCTCGAATAGGCTATCAGGCCCGGGCGGGGAAAACGATCGTCCACGCTGTGGTTAGTGGCTCGCAGAGATACTCGCCCTGCAAGCCTGAGCGTCATCGGAGTATGCATTTGCCTTGGTTGACATGGTCCGGGGCAGCCGCAACATTGGATCGCAGAAAGGGTCAAAGAAATGGAAATACTCGGAAAACCGCTACCTCGTCCGTCCACTGCCCACCGACGTCACTGCGTCGGACTGCTTGTGGTTTCAGTCATGGTCTGGTTTGCTCCTGAACGCGTTCTGGGCCAGGCCGCCACGCCGAATTCTGACGCAACGCCGGCGAAAGGCATCTCGTTTGAGCCATCCGCGACGGGGCTCGAGATCAGTCTGGGTGAGCAGCGCGTTGCCAGCTATCACCGTGCAGACGCGAAGATCCTTCGTCCGTTTTTTAGTTCCGTTCGAACCCCACTTGGTCTTCAGGTCACCAGAAACCATCCGCCGATCGAAGGCAAGGATGCCATTGATCACGACACAATGCATCCCGGCGTGTGGATGGCTTTTGGAGATATCTGCGGTCAGGACTTCTGGCGGAACAAAGCAACGATGCAGTTCGAAAAGACCGTGCTGGCCCCCGAGGTCCAGGACGGTGCGCTGACGTTTACTGATTCGTTCCTCATGCTGGCAGCAAACGGAGAGACCATTGGACGTCAGGAGTCGAAGTGTGAGCTCAGGCCATTGCCTGGAGCGTGGCGACTCCGATGGACAGCGACGTTCTTTCCACAATCATCTGACCTTGAGTTTGGTGATCAGGAAGAAATGGGTCTGGGAGTTCGAGTCGCGACAACGATGACGGAAAAGAACGGAGGACGAATCCTCTCGTCCACCGGAGCAACCGGCGCTGGCGCGACGTGGGGAAAATCCGCCGCGTGGTGTTCTTACTCGGGAACTGTCGAAGGCAAAGTGGCGGGGATCGTCATCATTCCTTCCCCGAACAACTTCCGAGCCTCATGGTGGCATAATCGAGACTACGGATTGATGGTCGCGAATCCATTTGGGCAAGCCGCGCTGGCTGGGGGTGCTCCCGGGAATCACGTTGTGAAGAAAGAGGCTCCGCTGGCGCTGTCGTTTGACGTGATGGTTCACGATGGTGAATTCACCGACCGGTTTGTTGTTCCCAGTCACTGATTCCGCTTCTGCCACAGGGCTCTGTAAATCGGGAAGCCGAGCTGCCGTTTCTTGCGTTCGAAACTGGTCTGATAGTCCATATCGTTTTCGGCATCACGTTCTTCCGGGGGAGGAAGGCGGACGAAGCCGGGATGAGGATCCATCAGCGACTGGACCAGTTCAAAATAGTCCGCCACGTCGGTCCAGTGATGCACAAGTCCGCCTGGCACGAGGACTCGCTGCAGCATTTCCAGAAACGCCGGGTTGAAGATGCGTCGTTTATGATGGCGCGTCTTCCACCATGGATCCGGAAAATACACGTGGGCCGCGGCCACGCTGCCAGGTTCGATCACCTGCGTCAAGGCAAGATTGGCATCCCCGCCGATGACGCGTGCATTGGCCAGGTCACGTTTCATCAGTCGAGTCGCCGCGCGACGTCCTTCTCCGAAGTCGATTTCCAGCCCTACGAAGTTTGTGCCGGGGTTCCGAATCGACGCGTTGAAGAGAAACAATCCGCGGCCTGAGCCAATATCCAGTTCGACCGGCTGGTTATTCCCAAAGAACGTCTCCCAGTTCAGGACCGGACCGACGTCATCAAGAGTTTGGAACCAGGGCTTCAGAGGCTTGACGGGGACAGACGAAGGCATGGGAAATCTGAAACTCGATACCAAAGAAAACAGGCACTGACAGATCTGCCAGATGAATCGGTCGCAGAGCAAAGTCCTCTGCGGGCGGCGACATTGTGATGATGCAGCACGCGGCCTGGCTACTCAACATCCAGGGATTCTCGCTGAGTTCCAATCTTCTGCGGGCGTTTCGCGGCGAGGGTCTGAACGTAGAGGTCGCGGTTGACGTCGAATCCGGTCACAGTGACGGAAAAATCCGGTGACTCGGGAATGATCAGCAGCTCATTCGACGCGGTCACCTCTGCTTCGGCTCCCTCAAGCTCCAGGTGAATCGGGCGCTGAGCCAGATGGAAGTCCGTCACGGTGTACCGTCGAAGCGGATTCCCACCGCGGCGGTCATAGGCGATTCGAACCTTCAATGCTCCTTCGGCCGCATCGGGGCGTCCCGTTCCATGAATCCGAAACCCGCCGGGTCGACGCGTCATTCGCCAGGCTCGGCCGGTTCGACGCTTTGCGGTCAGAGATTTCAGTCGTTCCTTGCCCAGGCTTCGCGGCTGCGTTGTGCTGGATTCAAAGTCGACGGGAAGCCCTGGCTGTCCTTCATTCGTGCCGACGGAAAAGACATCCACCAGGACCTCCTGGTCATCTTCCTCGCCCGCTTCCGTCAGAAGTTGCCACAGGTCCGCCACCGTGTTTCGTACGAATCGCAGCAGGTGAGCCCCGTTGGTGTACTTCCCGCGAAAGTGCGACGTCTCCTCGCTCCATTCTGTGTGAGCAGGGTTCTCTGCATCCCCAAGAAACTCGGTGAGCGCAGGGCTGTCGATGGCGACGATGCAGCGCAGATCGCGCACCAGTCGAGTTCTTACGTCAGCGATCAGAATGCCATCGCGAAAGAACACGGGGCGTTTCTGAGATGAGCCTTCCGCCTGTTCAAGAAAGATGTCGAAGTGTCCGCTGCGAGTTGCTCCGGTGCGATGCTGCACGACGACCGGAATTCGAACGACCGCCTTCTGATATTCCTGAAGGGCACGCCGCACGGCTGTGAATTCGGTCGGAACGATCGTTTTGCGAGTCCAGCGCAGCCCGGTTTTTCCCGCATCACAGGTCAGCGTCAGCAGTGCGCCGGCAGCCTGCTGGTCGAATCCCCATTGAGTCAGCCGAAGCAGAGGACCGACGTTGTTGCGAACATGTTCATCCGACGCTTCAATGATCCCGGGCAGTGTCTGCGAGTTCAGGATGTACTCCGTGTCCGGATCTTCGATCGTGACGATCAGTTCGTCGCGAAGAATCACGTAGAAGTAATCCTGCAGCACGGTTTCCAGGATCGCGGCGATTGTCCACCCTTCGTCACAGAACGGGACGACGATGGACAGGCCAGGATCGCGTTTTCGTTCGAGACAAAAATCTTCCTCGAACTGTCCGATAAACTCCTGATCGGCCACCGGCGGTGCGGGTTCGTCTTTCTCCGGCTTTTCACCGAACCATCCATCCGGCGTGTAGTTTCGATCTTCGACGTGGTGTGAACGCAGGATCGACTGCCCAACAAGAAATCGTTTGCGGTCATCGTGGCGAACGGTCACAGCGAAGAAGCTGCGGATGCGACTGCTTCGCGGGAAGACGAACTTCCCCAGCCCCCAGCGTCCTCTGCCCGATTCCTGCTTGTTCGACTGACCCTCCGCACGGAAGAAGTAATAGAACGGATTTCTGACGCCTGGAACTTCGTGATACTGCTCCGTATCGCCTGTCAGCCCGGTGGTTCCGGAATCTTCGAACGTGATGAAACGACAGGCGTCCGTCCTGGCCGGAGCATCCTTCAGGCCACAGTCCGGTGCCAGAAAGTGATCCCAGCCACCGCGGAAGTACCGTTTTGCTGTTTCGGGGGATAACGCCGCTCGGTCGCCTGAGACAAAGATGCGAATGGACACTGGACCATTCAGATCCGGTCGTTTTGCATCCAGTGAATTCTGAACGGCTTCTCGGATGAAGGCACGAATTTGCGTGTCGCTGGCGAAGAACTCGCCCTGCGTTGCTTCTCGGTTCTTGAACCGAGGATTCACTTTACTGAAGTGCCACGCCAGCTTCATCGTTCGTCAAAATACAGAGACTGGAACCGGGGGATTCGGGCAACAGGGAGGCAGCGGTGGCCGTTTCCGGCAACGATCAACAGTAGCAATCTGCGGCCCTGAATCAAGAGCCCTGGAGGGTACCCAGAGTGACGACCTTTCGCTGATTGGCTTTAGAAAAATTGCCAAAAATCTCCCGCTTCCGGCGCACGGAGATCCCGTGATCGGAATCAACCGCCTCGTCAACCAGACTTTAGCATCCTTCCGGACCTGAATTTCTGCACGCTTTCCGGATGGGAACCGGTCTAACCGCTACAGCCTGTATCGCTGGTCCATCCGGTTTTGCCGATACGAACGATAAGCGATGGTCCTGTCTGTCAGCGGGCAGGGCGGTCGCAGCGAAAGGGATGTCCGCGAGCAGCGTTGCTGTTTGACCGCGAGGTGAAGTATGAAGTCGATCAAGATTCTGACCGTCGGGGCTCTTACATCGTCACTTGTTGTCGCCGCTGGATGCGCGGGCAAGGGCTTGAAGGGCATGTTCTCTCGCAATGAAACTGCGGGATACTCGACGCTTCAAGAGCTGGAAGCTCGGGAAGCGGCTGGTTCCAAAGAGGCCGTTGCTGATTCATCCGGTCCCCGCTTCGCGCCATGGCTTTCGCTTGGCAAGAAGAACACCGAGGAGACTGTGGCTTCGACTGAAAAGTCTGCAGACGCCTCTGTAGACGCTTCTTCAGAGTCGAAGGAAGAGAAGAAGAGCCTTCTGAGAAATCCGTTCCGCAAGCAGGAAACGATTGAGCCTGATCCGTTCCTGAATGGATCTTCCGAGAACACTGTTGCAGACACTGGCAGCAAAACGGGAACTCAGGCGGAGTCCAAAGCAAAGTCCGGTCCGGCCACCCGAACAGCATCCTTGTCGAAAGACGCCGGGGCTGCTGAGAAGAATGCACGGTCCGCGGAGGAAGTTCCTGAGATCACCTCGAAGAAGCCGACAACACGAAGTGCCACTCCGTCTGCTTCTGCGACGGCAAAGACGGGCAAGTCGGCAGCACCTGCCGAAGAGTCTGATGAAGAACTCGTCGCGCGATTCGAAAAGCACTTCCAGAAGAACACCCTGGAGGCTGCTGAAGATGCAGAATCCCTGATCGTGGCCGGCAAAGATGCGGCTCAGGCAAAGAAGCCAGCTGCGAAAACTGCTCAGCAGGGTTCTGAAGCTGCCGACCGAAAGCTTGCAGAGCTGGAAGACCTGCTGAAGTCACGAAAGTCAAAAGGGACAGATCGTGTCTCTCGTGCTGTCGCAGAAGAATCCGATGATGCGAACGAAACAATCCGACAGCTCTCCGGACGTGGTTCTGAAAAAGTTGCGAAGGCCTCAGCGAAGTCTCGCAGCGTGCAGAATTCCGCTGAAGCGACCGCAAATCGCGAATTCGATCGTCTGTTCAGCGATGCATCACATCGCATGAATGAAGAAACAGAAACGGACGCTTCGGCAGACGATGTTTCGGTTGCCACTGCCAATGAACTGTTCGGCAATGCTCGCAGTGCCGTTCGGAAGTCCACTTCAAAGCCCGTTCGCAGTGTCTCCGCGCAGCGAGACGTTCAGGCAGAGGAAGAGGGTAGTGCTGCCGAAACAAGCGAAGATCAGTCAACGACGGCTCCTTCGCGTGCGAATGAACAGACGGAATCGAAGGGATTTCACTGGCAGTCTCAGGACCTGCGGTCTCGGAGCCAGCAGTTTCTGAAAGACACAGTCAGTCAGTCGGCCCAGACGCTGGCCGGAACTGCTCGAGACAACGGTCTTGGAAACTTCCTCGCACCAGCCACAGCGCCTGATGTTCCTGAACCTGGCGAAAGTTCATTCGAGTCACAGCCACTGATGATTCCAGAGGAGACGGTTGCCCGTTCCGCCGCTGCTGGAACGTCAGAACTGTCGACGCCCGCTGGACTTCAGGATGACTCCTTCTTCACCGCATCCAATTCAAAAGCAGCATTTGCGGCCGGGGAAGCAAGTGATTCAGAAACCGCTCCTGCAGTTCCTGAACAGGAAGCCGCCGCGCCTGCGGCAAGCTCAGGCAGTCTCCTGAAACGGATCACTCTGCGAAGCTGGATTCTGCTGATCGGCGGAGCTGTGGTTGTGGCATTGCTGTATGTGCCAGGCCGAAAAACGCAGTCTCCCGCTACAACCGCTCAGGTCTGATTCACTGATGCAATCGGACGTGCCTGCGTCAGATTAGCATCACGTTCCTTCGCCAGTTTTGTGCCGTTTCACCGTATTCTTCATGTCTGAGGTAGCAGTAACCCGGGATTTCCTGAAATCGTTTCCAACACCATGCCGGTTGCGAACTATCGTTGCAGATACCGCTGTCGTGGTACTTTGGAAGACTGATCGGCGAGTCGAAGGACCTGCCACTGAGATCGCTCCCACGCAGCACTTTCCTGTCAGATCATTGTGACCTGTTCGCTGCCGGAGTTTTCCCCATGACTCAGGATCCCTGGAGCCGTCCGACCATTGATGACCTTCGCCGTGTTCTTGAGAGCATTGGCAAGCCGGATGTGTCCAACAATCGCGCCAACGAGCGTCTGGAACTGTCCGTGCCAGCGGAAATTCGAACGCTGCGAGGCAATACGATCTCAGCGATGACTCGGGAAATCAGCCGAACCGGAATTGGCCTTCTCCACCGCGGTGCCGTGACGCCTGGCACAGTGGTTGTGAAGATGGCCAGCGAGACGCGCGAGTTTCAATACAACGTTCAGATCGAATGGTGTTCGCCCTGCGACAACGGCATGTTCATGAGCGGCGGACGCTTCCTGCCCAACAGCCAGGAAAACTAATTTCGCAGAATGGCTGTTTGGTAGCACAGCCCCTTGGTAGAACGGCTGTCCTCAGCCGTTTTGCGATTGAACGCCTTTGGTGATGTTGAAATCAGATGCGGAAGCGATTGGGGACAATCGTTCTACACTGGAGCGATTGAGGACAATCGTTCTACACTGGAGCGATTGAGGACAATCGCTTTACACTGAGGGCGATTGAGGACAATCGCTTTACACTACCACGCACACAGTGATTCGACGTAGGTCGCGGAACCGTCGCGCATCCAGCCGTCCAGCTGAGCAGGATCCTTCAGCTGCCGTCCTCGCATCGTGGGCACTCCGAGGAATGCGCATTGAACGTCATTCAGAGCTGTCATATCGCCCCACAGTTTTTCGAACTGTGACACGGGGAAAACGTCTTCCTGACCATGGCCCCAGCGCTTCTTGACGTCCTTGAGAGTGATGTAACTTGGGAGGCGTCTTGCGAGATTTCGAATGGCCGCGTCGACCGCTTTTGGATCGGCAAGTTTCTCGCGAGTCAAATCGAAGATCGCCAGCAGTCGGTCAAGGTCGATCCATGTCGTGAGAGTGTTGTACCAGGTCAGCTGGAACTCATCTTCTTCCCGCGGCATCGCCAGGCCTTCCACCAGACGAACTCGGCCATCAACGCGAGCCAGCCCGCCGCCTCGATCATCCAGTCGGCGACAGATCACTTCAAAGCTCAGGTCCGCACCCGATTCAATGTGAAGTCCCAGGCAACCTGGATCCAGAGCGGCTCCGAGTGTGTCGATGTTGTGGAGCATCAGATATTTCAGCTGAGGACGCTCATTGATCATCTGAAGCAGAGTTCCGTTGCGAAGCATGTTCGGAATCTCATACCAGTGACCAACAGGATGCAGACACTGAAGCGGCAGATTGTCTGTGTAGTCCGAAGCTTCGCCGGATGTCCGCGCCCAGTTCATCAGCGCTGCTCGCAGACTTGTCCGTACTTTTTCCTTCTGAGGATCCAGGACCTGTTGTGCGACTTCTTCCCAGGCAAACTGCAGATCTCGCAGAGTCGGAATCATGCGAAGACCGACCGTTGCCCCGCGGGACACTCGCAGCTCCGTCTGGTTCATTTTCTGCACGGCATCTCGAAGCGGCTTGTCGGTCAGGTATCCGGATGTCACAACATGCTGGGGCCGCATGCCGAATGTCTGTCCGACCGCCCGACTCTTTGCAAAATGAATGTCCAGGAACGATCGCCATTCTCCGCTCATTCGACAGAACGGATTCAGCGCTTTGACGACACCCGCGCCCTGAGTCCAGCGGCTTCCAACTCCGGCCGCCAGCGTGACAACGGCCACTTCTCCGCGCGACAATGCTCGACGGCCCGCTTCAACGGCCGACTTTGAAATACTGCCGCGCGCATCAATGACATCTTCCGCAGTCACGTCTTCAATCGTTGCTGTGGCCGGAAGCCTGTTCTGTGCCAGCCCGAGTCGACCGGACTTCAGGTCTTCCCGAAGCTGTTCATGCGCAATCGAGTCGAAGCCGTTGTCTCGCAGGAGATCGTCCAGGCGAGCCGACTGTTTGGCTTCCTTCGAAGTCGAAGGAAGAATACGCTGAATCAGGCGAGCTGCCAGATGATCACCACCGGCATCACGACACGCATTGCCGACTCGTTCGAGTTCCCGGCGCGTCATTGGACTCAGCTGAGGCAGTCCTTTTCGCAGCCAGTCCGGAACGAGCAGTGAATGATAGCCCTGCGGCATCGCGCCATCGTGACGGAGTTCCGCGAAGGTGCCGTTGTCGTTGATCGCGAAGTCGTAGACCACCGGGTCCATTGCGAAAGGAACGGACAGTTCCATGCTGCGTTTGACTTCGACCATGCGAGGCTGCAGCCAGTCCATGGCTTCGCGTTTGACCGACGGATCGAAGATGAAGCCCATACCGCCGCCGGCCATGCCGCCCAGCATCCAGAAGCCGTGGAACTTCGCTCCGTACGCCCTGCGGCATTCGTCGACCAGGCGTTCCGTGTAGGCATTGCTGCACCAGGGAATAATGGCCTGAAGCGGCTCGAAGAAGTTTCGGTTCGTCAGCCGACCAACACCTGGAATGTCGCCTGATTTCAGACACTGAGTGATCTGGTCAAGAATCGAAATAGCATCCTTTCGCGCGGCCCATTCCTTTTCACTGCGCAGAAGATATTTCTCCGTGACCATCTCGAGGATGGGGCCGACGTTCTGAGCCATGCCGCCGTGAACCAGCACAAGGCTGTCCTGAAGAAGCTGGCGAGTCCTGTCGGAAACTTCTGAACGCGAGAAGACATGATGCTGAGGCATCAAACGGCCTCGGCTGATCCCGAACTCCGGATCTTCTGCCCCGGCGGTTGAGCCGGAGATCAGTTTGATGCCTGGCCACACGCCGCCCGAATCCTGCCATCCGCCACCGGAACCGCCCAGCCATTCTCCCAGAATCGCACGTGCTGCCACGATGCGACGATCGGATTCTTCCAGCTGTCCCGTCAGCGACGAAACCTGCCGAGTCGCTCGCATGCACAGAGAAATCAACGAGCCAAGCAGGTTGGTGGAAACGGCGAGACGCGAGCCTTTGGGGATATCATTGACTCGGCTTGTGATTTCCAGGCCCAGCCCCGGACCAAGCATTCTGGAAAAGACATCGGCGATCTTCGCACCGCATCCTTCCATGCCAGGCGGAATTAGTCCCGCGGCAATCACCGCGCCTTTCAGCAGTCCAAGATAGTCGCGTGCAAAGTCGAACACTTCGTTGACGTCATGGATCTCCGTGCGTGCATCGAGGTCGATGCTGACAAGCCTCAGCACCGGTTCATCGATGACTCGAAGGCTGCAGTCGATCGGCGGTTCCGGTGCCTGATGTCGGCCTCGAACAGCGAGGTCGATGGACGCATTGATGACTCGCGCGCCTTCCGGGTAGTCCATTCCCAGAAAGAAAATGTCGCTCCAGCCACTGTGAGAAAAGTCCATGCGGACCGCCGTGCGTTCGCGAAGAACCGGGTAGCAGCCGGTCTCAGGACTGATCGCCAGCAATTCCGGACGAATGCGAACGGGCACATCTTCCGGATGGCCCGTTCGGAACATCCACTGATTGCCTCGCACGGTGCGAACGCTTCTCCGAACCTGATCGGCAAGAGTCTGAAAAGCCAGCCGGTGATACGCTTCTCCGAGTGCACTGGAGAGTGAAACGGACGGGCCGGCTGCTGCCTGCTTTGCAAGGAAAACGTCGATCGCTTCCTGATAACGCCGGTTCAGCATGTGCTCGTAACCCGCGAACGGAATCTGCCCGCTCTCTCGCTGAGCGGCAGTCAGGTGAACGGGTAGATGAAAGCGATGGATGGAGTAAAGAAAGAAGAGACTGCGCACGCGTTCGTAGAGGTTTTCGCAGCGTCGTCGAAAGGTGTCGAGATCCTGACACTGCTGCAGCAGAGCCTCTGCATTCAGTGTTCGGCAGGCAGCCTCCAGGGAGAGGTTACGCACATCGGCCTGATCCGACGTAATGATGTCCAGAAGTCGTTGCATAAGAAAACTCGAAGTGCGAGCTTTTGATCGCGAGATTCAGTCAGACGAACAGAGGGCCTGGCGGGATTGGACGGTGGTTACTTTGTCGCCAGCAGGTTGACCAGTTCCGTCAGGATCAGGTCACGATCAACGCCGCTGAGGGAAAAGGCGAGCTGGGCCAGCAGCAGTCCATACTTGTAACTGATGTTGTAGCGAGACCCCTGAATGACCAGCGCGAGGTAACGTTCAGTCTGAGCCAGCTGGTTGAGCGAACTGCTCAGGTCCAGATTATTGCCTTCCGCAAGTCGTGAGAGATTCTGCTGAAGCAGAGTCATCACGGCCGGCGTCAGCACGTGCATTCCAAACATGCAAAGGTAATAGCCTGCTCGCTGGCCGGCGACGATCAGCTTTTGTTCGGCCACCGTTGGAGTCGGCTTTTCGATCACGGTGCTGACTTCGTACACGTGTTCCGCCTGGGCCATGGGACTTCCGCCCACCGTGCCAAAGAACACGATCTCGTTTTCCCGTGTTGGCTGAATGGCGGAAACAGCACATTCATACCGAGTGGCGACGTCGATCAGCTGGCGAGCACAGGGGCGATCTGATCGGCTGAGATAAAGATGGTCTGAAACGAGATGCAGGAACGATTCGCCGGCGACAAAATCGGCGGCCCGCAGAATCGCATCGCCATAGCCGCGCGGGCTGGATTGTTCGAAGAAGACAAGGCGTGAGGCATGAGGTCCTGCCGCCGTGACGTAGGGATCCTGCTGTCCGGGACGAATGACGATGGCGACTTCTTCGATCCCGGAGTCAACGATCTCATCCAGCATCAGTCGGAGAGCTGTCCGGATTTCTCCGTTTCGATCGACCAGGGTCTGGAGCGGCAGCCGCGCATGGAAATCTCCGGCGGCGGTAATGACGGCTTTGCGAATCTTCATTCGAACGTTTCCAGGCAGCGTGTTCGAGGATTTTTCAACGGGAAGAGGCTGTGGGTAAGTCTGCCAATATCGGGGGGAAACAACGGAAAGCAAGCTCCGTTCGTCCCGTGCGGCGAGTCCCGAATGTTGCCAAATAGCAACAGCTCGCGCATCTTCCTCTGGCCACTCAGTTTGACAGGGGGAGTTTTCAGTGTTCAGTTTTCAGTGTTCAGTGTTCAGTGTTCAGATCTCAGATCTCAGATCTCGGCGTTCCGCTTTCGGCTTTCCGCTTTCCCCCTCGCATCGGTGAGCTATAGTTGCCGAGTCTTCTGGAGTCCATGGACCGGATTCTCCCAAATCGGCTGCCGGGGCAATGACCGTTTCTGGCTGTCATGCTGGTCATTTTCGAGCCTGGGACATGTCCGTCCGGTCGCGACAATTTGCTGTGACGCTCTGGGGGCACGGTGCGCTGTGTGTGACCCTGAGTTTGCTTGTTTGCTGGGCTCTTTTGACGCCGGATCCCTACGCTGTGATTCGAACGACGTCGCTGGGCTGGCTGGAATCGCTCACGGATACTCTGGTGCATGCCGGTGTGTTTGGCATCCTGAGCCTTGTGCTCCTGACGTTTTCAGTTCGGATTTCCGGGAGTCCTCCGCCAGCGGTGCTCTTTGGCCTGTTGGGCTACTGTCTGCTGATGGAGTGGCTGCAGCTGTTTGTTCCCGGGCGGACTTGTGACCCACGGGACGCCGTTGCGAACCTGATCGGGTTTCTGTTTGGTGTTGGATGCACGAAGGCGATCCTGACGATTCGAATGAAGCTGCTGGCGGTCTGACGTGATCGCGGCCCTCGCCGGAGCTTGCTGATGCTCACTCGGCCTCTTCCCAATCGCGTTCGGGAGACCATGACGCTGGAATTGGCGGAAAATCCTGCCGGGAAGCGAGAATTGCGAATTCCTGGTCCGAGCTGGAACAGAGAACCGTTTTGCATTTGATCGGGGCAGCGATACAGTTCCCCCAGCAATGGCTGGCGGCATGTTCAGTGGCCGGATGGACGGACTATGGCATGCCCAAATTCTGATGTCCGATAGCGAAAATCGAGTTCAATGGCAGATCAACATACGCAGATTGCGGTACTTGGTGGCGGTCCAGGCGGTTATCCGGCGGCATTCGCAGCAGCCGATCACGGCATGAAGGTCGTCCTGATTGACGAAGGGGTCAAGCCGGGTGGTGTGTGCCTGAATCGTGGGTGCATTCCATCGAAGGCACTGCTTCACGTCGCCAAACTGATTCACGAAGCAAAGGAAGCTGCCGAGTATGGGCTGACGTTTGGAACACCGTCGATTGATATCGACAAGCTGCGAACGTTCAAGAACCATGTTGTTGGATCATTGACTGGTGGAATCGAGGCACTGTGCAAAGCTCGCGGTGTAGAGCTCATCAAAGCTCGTGGCACGTTTTTGAATTCTGACACGCTCGAACTGAAACTGGCCGACGGTTCAAAGAAGACCCTCAGCTACGATCACTGCATCGTGGCCGCAGGATCGTTGCCGGCAATGCCACCGATCTTCGCCATTGGTGACGACCGAGTTATGGACTCGACGGGCGCTCTGGAACTGAAGGATGTTCCAAAGCGAATGCTCGTCATTGGCGGTGGCTATATCGGGCTCGAAATGGGTTCCGTCTACGCGGCTCTTGGTACCGAAGTGACCGTTGTGGAGATGACTGGCGGTCTGCTTCCGGGAGCTGACCGAGATCTGGTGAATCCGTTGCAGAAGCGGCTGACTCAGCAGCTGAAAGCCATCCATGTGAATACCAAAGTCGCGAAGCTGGAAGCGACACCGGAAGGCATCGTCGCGTCACTCGAAGGCGAAGGCGTTGAACCTCGCCAGGTCTTTGATCGAGTCCTCGTGTCAGTCGGTCGTCGTCCGAATAGCCGAGGACTTGGGCTGGAAAACACGAAGGTGGAGATCGACCAGCGCGGCTTCATCAAGATTGATCGCAACCAGCGAACGGGTGATCCGAAACTGTTGGCCATTGGTGATATTGCCGGTGAACCGATGCTGGCCCACAAGGCGACTCGTGAAGCGAAGATCGCGGTGGAGACGCTGGCGGGTGAGCCTGTCGAATTTGACAACATCGCCATTCCTGCGGTTGTCTTCACAGATCCGGAGCTGGCCTGGGCGGGCATCACCGAAACAGAAGCGAAGAACCAGAACCGAGACGTTCAGGTGTATCGATTCCCGTGGGCTGCTTCCGGCCGAGCACAGACGCTGGCTCGAACTGAAGGCATCACAAAGATCATCGTTGAACCAACAAAACAGCGTGTTCTGGGCGTCGGGCTTGTCGGACCTGGTGCGGGCGAGATGATTGCGGAAGCGGCCCTCGCGATTGAAATGGGGGCCACGGCAAGAGATCTGGCTGACACCATCCACGCTCATCCGACTCTGGCAGAAACTTTGATGGAAGCCGCTGAAGGGATCATCGGACAGCCGACTCACCGGTTCACACCGAAGAAGAAGTAGGCTGCCATGAGGGCTGTGCAGTTTCAGAATCCCGGAGAGCCGGCGTCGGTTCTGCAGTTGCAGACGGTCGAACGTCCCGTGCCGAAGCATGGCGAAGTTCTGGTCCGGATGCTGGCAACACCAGTCAATCCTTCGGACCTGATGTACATTCGAGGTCATTACACGATTCCTGCTCAGTGCCCGGCAACGCCTGGCTTTGAAGGGGTGGGAATCGTCGAGGCTTCAGGTGGCGGACTTCGGGGCATGCTGTTTCGCGGCAAGCGTGTTGTTGTGCTGAACAAACGCGGCGGCAACTGGGCGGACTATGCGGTCGTGCCAGCAGATCAGGTCATCCCCATCAGCCGGAGCTTAAGTGATGAGCAGGCTGCGACGTTCTTTGTGAATCCGGCGACAGCGTGGGTGATGACTCGCGAAGTGCTGCGAGTGCCGTCGGGCGGCTGGCTGGTTCAGACAGCCGCAGGCTCCGCGCTGGGACAGATGATTGTGCGCCTGTCGAAGACCTGTGGTTTCCGGACGATCAACATCGTTCGACGAGAAGCTCAGAGGGATGAGCTGCTGCGGCTTGGGGCGGATCAGGTCGAAGTGTGTGACGGCTCCGACGAATCCTGTGAACGACTCACGGCACAGCTTCAGAAGCTGACGGGCGGCGTCAGGTATGCGGTTGACGCCGTCGGTGGATCGACAGGTTCGGCAGTCGTTCGGAGTCTCGGCCTGGACGGGCGAATGCTGGCGTATGGAACGCTCAGCGGACAGCCGCTCCAGTTTTCCCCGCGAACGCTGATGACAGTGGGAAGTTCCGTCGAGGGCTTCTGGCTTGGGAACTTCATGAAAGGTGTGGGCCTGCCTTTCAAGCTGTCTCTGGTCCGCCGACTGACACGATTGATTCAAAGCGGTGTGCTCAGCACGGAGATTTCCGGCAGCTGGACACTGGAGACCGTTGCCGACGCTGTCGTGGCCGCCGAAAAAACGACTCAGTCGGCACGAGGCAAGTGCCTGCTTCGCATATGAGTCTGTTGCTGCACGGACTGATTCATTACAGTTTGTAGTTCGTTCCCTTATCTCGCGTTTCTGACAGATACTCGTTCCATGACTACGTCGTTTCCACCTGTTGAAGATCAGCTTCGAATCATCACCCGCGGCATTGAAAAGATTGTGCCGCAGGAAGAGCTGCGAAAGAAGCTGCAGCACAGCCGTGACACAGGAACGCCTCTGCGCATTAAGTACGGTATTGATCCCACCGGCATCGACGTTCACCTGGGACATACCGTTCCGCTGCGCAAGATGAGGCAGTTCCAGGATCTTGGTCATCAGGCCGTGATCATCATTGGCAACTACACCGCGCTGGTTGGCGATCCCAGCGGCCGCGATGAGGCTCGCAGCAAGCGACTGACAGCGGAAGAAGTCGAACGCAACGCGAAGGACTATCTTGCTCAGGTTGGCAAAGTCGTTGACATGTCTCGTGCGGAAGTGCACCGCAACGGTGACTGGTTCAGCACGATGTCATTTGCGGACGTGCTGGCTCTTTGCTCGCGGGTGACGGTGGCACAGCTGCTGACTCGCGAGGATTTTGCGAAGCGGTATCGGGAAGAGAAGGCGATCTTCCTGCACGAATGTCTGTATCCGGTCATGCAGGCCTGGGACAGCGTGAAGATCCGATCCGATGTCGAACTTGGTGGCACCGAGCAGCTTTACAGTTTCATGCTCGCGCGAGACCTGCAGGCTCAGGAAAATCTGAATCAGCAGATTGCCGTGATGTCGCCCATTCTTGTGGGGCTCGATGGAGTTCGCCGCATGGGCAAGAGCCTTGGCAACTACATCGGGATCAGTGAGCCGGCGTATGACATGATGAAAAAGTTCATGCAGCTGCCGGACGGTGTCATGCGTATGTACTTTGAACTGCTGACGGAATTTCCGATGGAGCAGGTCGATACACTTCTGGCAGGGCATCTGAAAGAAGCCAAAGTCACTCTGGCAAAGTCGGTAATTGCTCAATACCACACCGCAGCCGATGCTGATGCGGCAGCCGCTCGCTGGCAGGCGGAGATTGGTGGCGAAGCTCTTCCGACAGACATTCCGAACGTTGCACTGGCTTCAAGTCTTCTTGTGGAAGGGCGTCTTTCCGCCGTGAAGCTGCTGACATCGCTGCAGTTGTGTTCCAGCAACGGGGAAGCTCGCCGTCTGATTGATGGCGGCGGTGCGAAGCTGGGAGAAGGCAAGACGCCGATCACGGCTCATGATCAGCAGATCCCGGTTGAGTCAGGACTGCTGGTCTGGGCAGGAAAGAAGAAATACTGCCGCGTTGTTCTGGATTAGGCGTGGCTGGCGACAGTTGTCTGATTTGTTGAGGCGTGACTTATGAACTCACCGCAGTCACTGGAACAGCTTTGTTCTGCCCGTTGTGTGCCCTGTGAAGGCGGGGTGCCGAAGCTGACGGCTGACGAGATTGCCGCTCAGATTGTCTGCCTGCCGCAGTGGGAATATGTCGCCGGGCCTGATCGAATCCGTCGCACATGGAAGGTCAGAAACTTCCTGTCAGCGATGGAGTTTTTTCAAGAGGTTTCGGTGATTGCCGAGGAGCAGGCGCATCATCCCGACCTGCACCTGGTCCAGTATCGAAATGTGACGGTCGAAATCTGGACACATGCGATCCAGGGGCTTTCGCTGAACGACTTTATCCTTGCTGCCCGGATTGATCGGATTCCGATCAGTTAGTCCCTGTTTGCCTGAGGAGGTCCTGTGTCAAATCCATTTGCAGTGTCGGATGGGCTGGAAAGATCTGTTGTCACTGGTTCGACGCTCAAAGTGAAGCGAGTCGGCGTCGTTTCCCTGGGGCTGTTTTTTGCTGCCGGGGCATTTGTCACGTCTGCAGTCGTCTGTGCCTTTCTGCTTTTCATCATCGTTGTGGGGTTTGGCAATGGCCGATGGCAGCCAGCCGAAATGGTTGGGTTGATTTTTCTGCCAATCATGTATGGCATTCTTGGTTTCATTGTCGGAGCCTTTTATGCCATCGTGTACAACGTCATTGCATCGATGACGGGCGGGATTGAGCTGGAGATTGAAAGCAAATGACCGGCTCCGGAGAAGATCGGCTGTCGGTTCTTCCCTTTGAAGCGGTCAATGCACCGCCGGGGACTCGCAACATCATGCTGACCATCTCCTACGATGGAACGGCGTACAAGGGCTGGCAGGTTCAGCCGAATGGCGAATCGGTCCAGTCCTGTGTTGAGCGAGCTGTCGAGGCGGTCACTGGTGAGCGTCGGCGTGTCTACTGCGCTGGTCGCACGGATGCCGGAGTCCATGCGTTAGGACAGGTGGCGAATTTCTTCACGGTCAGCCGGATTCCCATTCAGAACGTCCGGCTTGCTCTGCAGACGCACCTTCCAACGGACATCTCCATCGTCTCCGCGCAGGAAGTGTCGCTGGCGTTTCATGCTACGTTCTCCGCCGTGCGCAAGCGGTATCGGTATCTGATCCATGATGGCGAAGTATGCCCGCCGTTTCTGAAGAACTACTGCCAGCAGGCTCGCGTGCGTCTGGATGTTGATCGCATGCACGAAGCTGCTCAGGCTTTATTGGGAACGCACGATTTTCGCTGTTTCGAAAAGGAGTATCCGAACAAACAAAGCAGCGTGCGGACGATCATGGATGCCGTCGTACGTCGTGTTCCGTCGTGGGACATGTGGCAGTCAACGCATCACTGGCGGCCGGCTCATCCAATGCCAGGCCGCCCGCTGCCGGATCCCGACGAATCACCATTCCTGACCTTTGAGGTGATGGCAGACGGTTTTCTTTACAACATGGTTCGTTCGATCGTGGGGACGCTGACGGATATTGGTCGAGGAAAACGACCGGTCAGTTACCTTCGACACGTGATTGAATCCCTCGATCGGTCAGTTGCCGGGATGACGGCAGTTCCTCAGGGATTGTACATGGTGTATGTGGAATACCCGCCGGAACTGCTTCAGGCCAGTCGGCCTGCCTCAACGTGACGCGGCCACCGGCCACCATCGATCACGACTGGGCAACGTACTATCACTTCGGAATCGGAGTCGCAAAAAAAAACGCCACTTTGTGAAGTGGCGTTTCCTGTGGCTGGATGAATCTTTGCGGTCAGCGTTTCTCAGCCTTTTCCGTCGCATCAAAATCGCCCGCCATGAAGATGAACAGTCGCTTTGGGTCGATGTGCTTTCGCAGAGCTTTTTTCACGTCCTCGACGGTGAGCTTCTGGATTCGATCTTCGAAGTCGGCCACGTATTTCATGTCGCGACCAATGAAGGCAAAGACCTCCAGCATCTGCGTCAGTGAGCCATCATCTGTGCGCTGGACCTGTTGTTCCTGAAGGTAGCCTGCTTTGGCGGCATCCAGCTCTTCCTGAGTGATGCCATTTTCCAGCAGAGTCCCGATCTCTTCCTCAATGGCCTTGTGAACCTTGGGAGAGTTCTCCGGATTCGAAATGGCAAAGATCATGAAAGCGGTTCGATCATCGACGGCGGATGGCTGCAGTCCCGACTGGATGGTGTATGACAAGCCGTCCTGCTGACGAACTCGATTCGCAAGTCGAGAGCTAAGTCCGTCGCCGCCCAGGATGAAGTTGCCAATCGTGATCGCCGCGAAGTCGGGATCACTATCCTTCATGGGGATGGTCATCCCTGCCACAAAGGTCGCGTTCGGTTTGTCCGGCGTACTGATCAATTCCACTTTGCCCTGCTTGTTATCCACGTGAACTCGTGTCAGTCGGGCGAACGGGACACTGGACTTCCAGCCTTCCGTGAACTTATCCACAGACTCGACCACCGCGTCGGGATCAAAATCTCCGACGATCGTCAGTTCACCGACGGAACTTGATACCAGCGTACGATAGGCTTCTCGAATCTGATCCACCGAGCAGGACTTGATGCGATCAATATCCTCTTCCATGGTCGGAACATACCGAGGATCCTGAGGGTCGAACGGAGCCAGTGTCCGTGAAAGATTGACGAAGGCCAGAGAGGCGGGATCTGTGAGCTGCTGGTTCAGCCGGGCAAGCTGTTCCTCACGCACAACATCCAGTTCTTCTGCCGGGAACCCTGGATGCCGAAGAACTTCTTCAACGATGCCCAGTACCGGAATCAGATTTTCCCGTGCCGTCTGCACAGTGACAGACAGAACGCCGGGCGATCCGCTGACCATCATCTGAGCACGGTAGTTGTTCAGTTCATCATTGATCTTCTGTCGAGTCATATGCTCTGTGCCGCGGTTCAGCATATCTGGCAGCAGCGTCGTGGCCGTCGCCAGTCCTCGAAGAGCATCCGGATTGCCGTATCGCAGATTGATTCGCAGAGTCACCTGAGAGCCTCGCGTCTTTTTCGGGAGCAGCGTGACCTTCATCCCGGAAGGCAACTGTGATCGCTTCACACGCGACTCAATCGCCAGAGGTGAAGAATCAAACGCTTCACCCTGAGCCACCGCGCTGCGACCTTTGTAGTCCTTCAGCATGTCGGCAACATTTGGAGTCGGCGGAATCTCGGCACGTTCGGGTTCCCTGGTCGGATCGAACATTCCCGCCGTCCGATTGCTGCGGATCAAATAGGCCTTCGCAACTCGAGTCACATCGTCCGGAGTCACGGCTTCCAGTCGATCGCGATGCAGGAAGAACAGGCGCCAGTCTCCCTGAGCCGCCCATTCGCTCAGCTCAATGGCAACGCCCTGCGCATCGGCCATCTGAAGTTCGCGCTGTTTCAGCAGTTCTGACTTGGCCCGGTCGACTTCTTCCGGAGTAAAGGGTGTTTCTGCCGCAGTCTCGACGGCCTCGGTCAGGTTCTGCAGCAGTGTCGGAGCATCAATTCCCTGAGCTCCTTCTGCCAGAAACAGGATGACGCCCGGATCATGCAGTCCGAAGGAAATCCCGTACTGGCCGGCGGCGATTTTTCGAGTAACGAGTCGGTCGTAGATTCGCCCGCCGGGTTCCGTCGTGAGAACACTGGTGAGCACATCAGCGACAGCAAAATCCGGATGCGCGCCTGATGGAATATGGTACTGGACACCAGCCATCGGAACATCGCCGACTCGGCGCAGGGTCACGAGTCGTTCGCCATCCTGAGCTGGTTCTTCGGTGTAGGTGCGATCCAGCTGTCGTTCCGGCTTCGGCAGAGCACCGAAGTATTTCTGGACCATCGCCAGAGCAACCTGAGGGTCAAACTTTCCGGCAACAACCAGCATCGCATTATCCGGCTGGTAGAATCGCTCATAGAAGCGGCGCAGGTTTGCCACTGGAACTCGTTCAATGTCGGCTCGGTTCCCGATCGTCGTCTGGCCGTAATTGTGCCATTCGAATGCGGCGGCCATAATTCGCTGCATCAGAATTCGCTGAGGACTGTTTTCGCCTCGCTCAAATTCGCTTCGAACCACAGTCATTTCGGAAGCGAGGTCTTCGGCTTTGATGAAGCTGTTGACCATACGGTCCGCTTCCAGGCGAAGTGCGAAGTCGAGGTTCTCCTCGCTGGCCGGCATTGTTTCGTAGTAGTTGGTTCGGTCGAGCCATGTTGTGCCGTTGTAGTCCGCTCCGCGCTTTCGGAGTTCGGCCGGTATCTGAGGAAACGTCGGAGTCCCCTTGTAGAGCATGTGTTCAAGCAGGTGAGCCATCCCGGCTTCGCCATATCCTTCATGGCGGGAGCCGACGAAGACTGTGAGATTCACAGTCACCTTTGGGCTGGAATCATCCGGAAACAAAAGGACCTGCAGTCCATTGTCGAGTTGGAATTCCGCAATTCCTTCCACGCTTCGAATGGGCTGAAGTTCCTGAGCTTCCGTCAGAGCGGTCATTCCGAGGACCACTGCCGCGATGGTGGCGAGCCTGGTGGTGCGATGTGTCATCCGTGAAGTGTCCATACAAAACCTGTTGAGTCCAAAACAAAAGTTGATGCAGGTCGAAAAGAGGCCTACCACAGTATCGTAGCACTGTTGTTCTGATGCCAAAAGCGGCCCAAAAAAGGGGCGGGAAGACCTCTCGAACTTCAGAGGAAGCAGAGAGGTGCTGTGGTCTGGTCCGACTGGTCGCTTCCTGTGGAGCCGACGCGGCAATTGCTGATGGGAAATTCTGCCGCAGGGCGAAATGCGGTTGATTTGAAATTGCAGATCCCTACTCTGTGCCCGGTTTCCTGACGGCTGAAATACCCTGACCCGGAAGAGCCTGCGGGCTCAGTGCCTGGTCGTTGTCCACGTCACTCTCTGCTGAATTCAGCCAGAATCCCTGTTTGCACGAATGGTTCGAAAGTCATGCACGCGAAATTTGTACTGCTGCCAGGCGACGGAATTGGTCCCGAAATTGTCACTCAGGGACGACGCATTCTGGAAGGCGTCGCCAGTCGCTTCGGGCATACATTTGAAATGTCCGAGCACATGATTGGCGGCTGTGCGATCGATGCCTGTGGCGACCCGCTTCCCGATGCGACACTTGCTGCCTGCCGTGCTTCCGATGCCGTCCTCCTGGGAGCCGTCGGAGGACCAAAGTGGGATGATCCAAAAGCGAAGACTCGGCCCGAAGCCGGACTGCTGAAGATCCGAAAGGAACTCGGGTTGTTCGCCAACCTTCGTCCCACAAAGACCTGGGACGAACTCGTCGATGCGTCCCCGTTGCGCCGAGACATTGTTTCGGGAACGGACATCCTGTTTGTGCGTGAACTGACCGGCGGAATTTACTTTGGCGAGTCTGGTCGAAAACCACATGCCAGCGGCGAAGAAGCCTGGAACGTGATGACATACACAACGGGAGAAATCGAGCGAGTCGTTCGGCTTGCCGCAGAAGCAGCTCGCCGCCGTCGCGGCAAGTTGACGATGGTCGACAAAGCAAACGTTCTGGAAGCGTCCAGGTTGTGGCGTCAGGTTTCCGAGAAGGTCGTGAAGACTGAGTTTCCGGATCTGCAGTACAACGTTGTGCTGGTCGACGCGATGGCCATGCACCTGATTTCGAAGCCGCGCGATTTCGACGTCGTGGTCACCGAGAATTTGTTCGGAGATATTCTGACGGACGAAGCGTCGATGTTGCCAGGTTCACTCGGTCTTCTGCCATCCGCATCCATCGGTTCCAGTGGGCCAGGACTGTTTGAACCGATTCATGGTTCAGCACCGGACATCGCAGGCAAGAACATCGCGAATCCGCTCGCAACAATTCTGGCTGTCGCCATGATGCTGCGGTATTCACTGAACATGAATGCGGAATCCGATGCCATCGAAGCCGCCGTCAATCATGTCCTGAAGGCCGGGGCTCGTACGAAGGACATCGCGGGTAATGGTCCTTCGATCTCAACCACCGAAATGGGCGACAAGGTGCTGGAAGCGCTGCTCAAAGCGTAACGGAACCATCACAACATCAGAAAAGACTGAGTTTTTGATCAGTTCTTTGGGAGGAATTTGGGAATCGATGACTCGGTAGCTCGAAGAGACAGGGGTGAGTGCGTATTCTGGGGTAAATGAGTTTGTCCATCACCCTCCGTTCGTTGGGAAGAAATTCCATGCGAGTCCGCCTGTTTGCTGCTCTTTGTGCACTGTTTCTGGCGTTGCCTTCCGTTGCAATGGCTGATGGGCCTTACGGCTGCCCGCCGTGGCGTCCATGTGGTCCAGGAAATCCATTTGGTGGCAACCTCTGGTTGCCTCAGCGCGCGTTTGGGGCTGACTTCCGTCCGGCCTGTGCCAACCATGATGCGTGTCTTGCGGCAGGTGTGCCCCGAGCACAGTGTGATCGTCAGTTCCTGCAGAACATGAACTGTGCGTGCGAATCATCCCGCCATCCGCTGCTGTGTCGCATGCAGGCGCGCTGGTACTATGCGGGTGCTCGCGTGTTTGGCGGCCTGTACTACTAAGGCAGATCCAGGTACCGAAACGAATTCAGCGTTCGGCTGATTGACAGGAGCGATGCGGCAGTGAACCGCATCGCTCTTTGTGTTTAGGTGTGTCTGGACATTCCTGGCAATGCCGATCGAGCGCAACAGGAATCGGCTCGTGTCGCAACAAGTCCCGTCAGAAAATCCTTACGAAGTCCTGACGCCTGAAGCGCCCGGTGCGGACGATTCGTTTCTGGATGTCGGGGATGACGGCGGGTATTCGATTGAAAACGATCAAATCGTTTGCGGGCGAACTGTGTCGCTTCCCCGATGCTGTTTGCAGACCGGAGCATCGGTCGATCTGGTTCGCTTCCATCGGCGAACGCTTCGCCGACTGCCGCCATTCTCGGTACTGTTGCTGTTCTTCCTCGCACCTGGCTGGATTGTCTTTTCGTTTCTCTGGTACTTCTGCTCCGTTCGGTGCGTGGTCTCGTTTTCACTGTCTCGAGGTTACCTGGCCGTTCGGCGAACGATGATGATTCTCGGTGTTGCCGGAGCAGGTGTCGGGCAGTTCATGGCTCTGTCTGGATATGTGAGGCATCCCTCTGCGATCGTTGCGGGCATTTTGATTTTTGCAGCAGGGCTCTGGTTTTTTCTTCGCAGCGTGACATCGCCCATTTGGATTGCGAAGCATCACCGACGGGAGAAATTCTGGCTTGCCGGTTGTACACGCATCGCGCTGAGTGTGATGAAAGAAAAGCAGGCTGAGCATAGCACAGACCGTCCGCGTCGCCGACGTCGCAGGTGATGCCGACGACCGTCTGGATTCCTGCGACGCCATGGACGAGTTACAACACCGATTGTTTGGTTCGGGCTGGTGAATTCAAAAACTCAGGAGCATCCTGATGAATCGACGGTTGGCTGTGAGCATCGTCCTGGCATGTACTGGATTGGCGTTCGGAGACGAGCCCGGCGCGGCTCAGAAGCTGCTACCAGTTCCGGACAAGTTGCTGGTGCTGACGTTTGATGATTCCGCGAAGTCCCATTTCACCATCGTGCGTCCGCTGCTGAAAGAGAATGGATTCGGAGCCACGTTCTTTATCACCGAGGGATTTGACTTCCGCGAGAACAAGAAGGACTACATGACGTGGGAAGAGATACGGACGCTTCATGACGACGGCTTCGAGATCGGCAACCACACGCGGGACCATCTTGGGATCACGGACAAGACAGTGGACAAACTGGACGAGCAGCTGGCGGGCATCGAGGAGCAGTGCCGTGCTCACGGGATACCGGCTCCTGTGACGTTTTCGTGGCCAGGCAATGCAATGACACCGAAGGCGTTCCCGATCCTGCGGAAGCACGGCATTCTGTACGCGCGTCGCGGTGGCGCACCGGAATATCCTTATGAGGAAGGACGAGGCTTTGCTCTTGAGCCAGGAAAAGATCATCCTCTGATGGTCCCTTCTGCCGGAGATGCTCGCCCCAAATGGACACTCCCTGACTTTGTCCGAGCGGCGACACAGGCGCGCGAAGGACGAATTGCCGTGATGCAGTTTCACGGAGTTCCCGATACGGCTCATGACTGGGTCAGCAGCAGCCAGCAGAACTTTGAAGCGTACCTGAAGTTCCTGAAGCTCGAAGGTTACACCGTCATTGCGCTTCGTGACCTGAAGAAGTTCGTGGACCCGGCAGTGGAACCCGCCGATCCCAATGCGGTTATCGAAGCACGCAAAGCCAGCATCAGCAAGTAGTTCTCGCGCTTGTGAACTTCGTTCGAGCAAGACTACTCTTTCGGCCGCGGTTGCCAGTGACCATGCATTGCACATGAATCGGCTGGAACGCTGGTAACTGCATGAACCTTCGAGCCATCGGTGGCTGACACATACAGCTGCATGGTGCCACTTCGATCGGAGCCGAACAGGATCCATTTGCCATCCGGAGAAACGGCCGGGTGATAGTGGCGAGTACCGCGGTGCGTGTTGGTCAATCGCGTGACCTGCCCCTCGAGGCTTGATCGCATCAGTTCGATTCGGTCATCAACCATGGCGGTGAAAAAGACGGCCTGCCCATCCGCAGCCCAAACGGGGACATCGCTGCTTTCGCTGTGAAAATCCGGGTGTTTCAGTCGCTCGACAACGCCCCGATAACCGCCTCGGTCTGCCAGTTTTCGAAGTCCGGTGCCGTCCTTCTTCACGACATAGGGATGGCAGTTGTAGTGTTCGCCGGAAACGAACAGGAGCCATTCACCATCCGGGGACCACTGCGGAACAAAGTTGAAGGAGTTGCCAGTCTCAACATGCTGCTTCTCACTGCCGTCCGCATTGCTGATGTAGATCTGATAGTTTTCGTGGTAGGTGATTCGCTTTCCGTCCGGCGATGAGGAATAGCCGTAGGCGAACTGAGAACCGCCGGAAACATCCCGCTTGTTTCGTCCATCCGGATCCATAACGTGCGGACGAGAGACGCCGTTGATCAGGGGAGTAAATCCGAAGCCCTTCGAACCGGGCAGAAAGAACAGACCTGTGTTGTAGATGCTGATGCGATCGATGGATGTCAGATTCAGGGCAGATCCCGACTGGATGTCAACCAGGCAGGAATCCACAAGCCAGCCTTCGGTCATGCGGAAGGTTTTGTTGGCTCGTTCCCACGCCGCATTCTCCGGGCTTTCCCAAAGGCTGAGAACGATGGCCTGCTTCCCGTCCGGCGACCAGCCAGCGAACTGCGTCCAGGAATTTTCCCTGCTGGCCAGTTCGGGAGCGATGAGTCGGCGTCCCTCACCGTTTGCCTGAACCAGACAGGCGCGGTGAGTTTTCCAGTTGGCGAACTGACCGTCAGGAAGGTCGTTTCGCCCTTCTGTGTAACCAATCAGCAGCGTCGACGCGTCATCATCAGCGACTGCGGACGGCAACGTGATGGCCAGAAGAAGAAACAGGATGGCCAGAGAATCAAACCGCATCGCACAAGTCCTTCCGCTGAATCGTTGAGGAAGAACAGTGTAGATCCACACTCTGCCCGACCGCAATGGCGTCGAAATTCAGACGCGATGTCGGCGACCTGGGGCGATGTCTGTTTGGTTTAGAACGACTTCCGGCCAAGCTCTTCCAGAATGCACATCGCGGCGTTATGCCCCGGAATGCCGCTTACCGCACCGCCTCGAAGCGCGGAAGAGCCGGCCAGGTAGATGCCGGGAAGATCGGTTTCCACACCCCAGCGTTGAGTCTGCTCGTCGGTCTTGAAGAACCAGGAGAGTTCGTTGTGGAAGATGTTTCCCCGATCAAGGTCGATGTCATTTTCGAGGTCGACCGGTGTCTTGACTTCAACGCAAAGATTACCGTCCCGATCGCGCGCGAGGCAGTCTTCGAAGGGTTCATCGCAAAGCTGATTGAGACCTTTGAAATAACGGTTCTGCAGTTCCTGCCGCAGCGATGCATTGTTGTTCTGGAACAGTTCGTACCGCATGTGAAGACCGAAGAGTGTCAGGGTCTGGTATCCCGCGGCGCGAAGTTCCGGAGACAGGATGGACGAGTCTGTCAGTGTGTGGCAGTAGATTTCTCCTGGGACAGGATCCGGCAGTTGTCCCCCGTTTGATGCTCTCCATGCGTTTTCCAGTTGAGCATACCCTTCGTCGATGTGAAACGTTCCGCCGAAGGCTTCTTCAGACGTGACACCCCTCGCTTTGACTCGCGGCAGTCGTCGAAGCAGCATGTTGATTTTGACCGCCGTTCCTTCATCCGCCCTGGAAGGAGTCCAGTTCCGGCCGGTCAGGCGAGCAAAGATGCGGGGGCTGGCATTCACCAGAACTCGAGTGGCAAGGACCGTTCGTTCCTGACCCTGATGGCTCAGGGTCACCGTTTGATGGTGGGTGCCTGTTTCGATGTGTCGAGCCTCCGTGTCGCTCACGATTGTGACGCCCGCTTTTCTGCAGGCATCCAGCAGTGAGTTGACCAGAGAACGCATGCCGCCAGCGGGAACTTTCCACTCGCCCGTTTCGTTTCCAATGATGTGGTAGAGGAAGCATCGATTCTGAAGCAGAGTGGGATCGTGGGCCCAGGAATCAACGCCGATCAGACCATCCGTCAGCACAAGTCCTCGCAGCGCATCGTGGTCAAAATATTGTTCAATGACCTCACCGACCGGACGTTCCACGAAAGCGTTCCACGCTTTGCGCGAAAGTTCGGAAGATAGCGCTGATTTGAAATGAGCCTGGGACTTCAGAGGGCTGAGGAGGGATGGCCAGACCATTCGGGCCATCTCCAGCTGGAGTTCACCGAAGGCCTGATAACGCGTCCACTGAGCATCGGAACCGGTCAGTTCCCGCATGGAAATTCTGGACCGCTCGGGGTCAACATTGGAAAGGACAAGTCCGCGAGGATGGCCGGAGGAATCTGTCCATGGAGTAAACGACGCGATGCGGCGCCGGCGGCATTCCAGGGTGAGATTCAGATCCTGAAGAATCTGATTCGGAAAGAGCGAGATCAGATAGGCGTAGCGAGAAAGCCAGGCGTCGAAATCGGGAAACACTTTTTGCGACGTTGTCGCGCCGCCGGTTTCGGAACGCTTCTCAACCACCAGGACCTGCAGGCCAGCTTTGGCCAGGTAGGCAGCTGCGACCAGAGCATTGTGGCCGCTGCCAATAATGACGACATCCCAGGAAGCTGAAACGTTCATACGGAACTCGCCACGGCCTGAAGGTTTGATACTGCAACGCAGACAAGCAGCTGCGGGAGGATGGTATCGGCGGATGGCAAATTCCAAGAAGCATCAACGCAGAAACGGCGATGATTCGCCAGGAAGCGGGAATCATCGCCGTTCTGTTGTCTCCAACGGTTCCACCCTGTTTGCTGATCCGTCTGGTGGAACCGCGAGGCGGGATGACTCCCGTTTGGCGTGTTCCCCAAGTGAGTTTCCTCACGATCCTCAGCATTGCGGGGCGGAAGGCTGGGCTTTTAACCGTGACTATTCGTCTGCCGGCGTCCTTTTCAACTTGTCAAACCGCACTGACCGTTTTCAGGGACGGGAGAGAGCGACTCACGACGTTCGCTCTCTCGGTCCGTCAGACCCTGATCACGTTGGCTAATCACCTCACCTTACGCCAACCTGACCTTAGTTGCATCCGCCACATGGAGCGGCACAGGTCGGAGCAGCTGGTGCACAGCAGCTAGCTTCGACTGGAGCACAGCAGGTTGGTTCAACGTCGCAGCATGATGAGCCGCAGCTGTTGCAGCCACCACCACAGCCAAGCTTAGGCAGCTTGAACTTTGGCAGGCGGAGCTTTGGCAGCTTGATCTTTGGCAGCTTGAAGCAGTGCTTCTTCTGGCAGCCACAGCTGTCACCACAAGTGTTGCAGCCTTCAACCGGAGCACAGCAGCTTGGTTCAACAGCAGCACCGCATGCAGCTGGAGCACAGCATGATGCTTCAACTGGTGCACAGCAGGTTGGTTCAGCGGCTGCACATGCAGCTGGAGCACAGCAGGTTGCTTCTGCTGGAGCACAGCAGGAAGCTTCAACAGGAGCACAGCAGGTTGGTTCTACGCTGCAACCACATCCGCTGTTGTGCTTGAACAGACCGAACAGACCGGCCTGTGCGCTGTTGGCGATAGAAAATACCACCAGAGCAGCTGTCAGTGTCATTGCCTTCATCTCAGTTTCTCCTACACATCGTTTCTTGCTGAGTGAATCTGGGAACTCACCGTGAATGCACACGCCGCATTCAGAAATCTTGGGGAGTCTTTGATTCGCTCTTGGGTAACGCCGCTAATGTTTTCGGACTGCGGAGACTGGGAGGCTGAGGCAAAGCGCAGGGTTTGCCGGTTACTCTCCGGCCTGCGCGCGACTGTGACGGCTGTATCGATTGTGCTGCCAAAGGGCCAGTCGGCGAGCCCTGGAAGTTCATTGGCCCGTGGTCTGATGTCCGTCGCAGGAATTGCAAAACTGGAGGTCCAGCACCAGTTCCTTACACCAGGGCGCCGGGGTCGGGCGATGGCAAGTCCGATCGCATACTTGCCTGAGGGGCCATTTCAGGATTAAAGTCTTGACCTCGTCCGAATTCCGGGGCATGTTCCGGCGGACGAAATTGCGACGGAATGGATGCCGGCGGCCACCACGTGACCCTCCTCCATGGACCTCCTGAGTCCGGGTACAGAAAAATTCCCCACCGCAATGTCTCACCAAGCTTCTACCGCGTCCACGGATGTTGACTTTCACGTCCGCTTTCGGCACCGCCTGCGTTTCACGAATGACGTTCTAAATGCAGATGCTGCTGTTCTGGCGGATCTGCTCGAGCCGTCCGAAGACAGAATTCCTCGAGTCCAGTTTTGGGTGGACGAGTTTGTTGCGGACGCGAACCCGGATCTCAAACACCGACTTCACGCGTTTGCTCGCCGCTACCAGAACCGGTTCCAGGTCATTGGGAATCCACAGTTTGTGCCGGGCGGTGAAGCCGTCAAGAATGATGTTCATATCCTTGAACGGATGCTCAAGGTCATGAACGAAGCCGATCTGGATCGGCGAAGTTACGTGGTGGTGATTGGTGGCGGCGCCGTCCTTGATGCGGTCGGTTTCGCGACCGCGATTGCTCACCGAGGACTGCGGCTGGTTCGAATTCCAACCACGACGCTGGCTCAGGCGGATTCCGGTGTCGGCGTGAAGAACGGGGTCAACCTGTTTCAAAAGAAGAACTGGCTGGGTTCATTCGCTGTTCCCTGGGGTGTTGTGAATGACCGACGCATGCTGGAAACACTGAGCGATCGGGATTTCCGCTGTGGGTTTTCTGAGGCGGTCAAGGTTTCGCTGCTGAAGGATCCGGCCTTCTTTGAGCGGATCTTTCGAGACGCGGCCGCCATTGCCCGACGCGGCTCTGAATGCTGGCAGGTCATCGAAGATTCGGCACTCTGGCACCTTCGCCACATCACGGCGGGCGGAGATCCGTTCGAAATGTTGGAAGCCCGGCCGCTGGACTATGGGCACTGGTCGGCGCATAAGCTGGAAGCAATGTCGCAGTTTGAACTGCGGCATGGTGAAGCTGTTGCGATTGGCGTCGCCGTGGATACGGTGTATTCCAGTCTGGTCCACGGCCTGCCCGAAGAGGATGCGGACCGGGTCCTTAAGACGCTGGAAGGATTGGGGCTGCTGATCAACCATCCGGCATTGATGCAGACAGAAGAGCTGTTTCAGGGGCTGGAGGAATTTCGCCAGCATCTTGGGGGGCGTCTGACAGTCACGATGTTGTCAGCCATTGGCCGACCACTGGACGTCCACGAGGTCGACCGTCCGAAGATGAAGGAAGCGATCCGGCGAGTCGTGGAACGAGTGATTTCGCCGCCCTCGAAAACGGGAAACTCATCCCCAGCCAGCCGGTAGCCCAGTTTCCCACGAATGTCCTGGCACGCGGAGCCTGTAACGGCCAATTTCGAAAATGCGCAGGCCGACGGAAGGATTGGCCCGGATTGGAGGTGGAATCTGGCAGAATTCCCTGCTATTCTTCTCCGCTTTCTCAAACGGGCCCCTGTTCTGGCCGTCCAGTTTTCGGCCGGGTGGTTGGGACTGTGTGTGTAAGTATTGAATGCGGGAGCGGTGCTCCCATCGAAAATATTCTGCAGGACGGCGTTGGTCGTCGTTCCTCGAAAGAACTTCTGAAGGTTTGGTAGCAAGCAATGGCCAAGAGTCGAATTGCAATGCGTCGTGAAGTGGAGGCAGCTGAGGCTGCTGAAGCGGATGGCGTAAAGAAGAAATCCCGCAAGTCCTCAGGCGATGAGAAGGCAGAGGGCGGCAAGAAGAAAGCGTCAAAGGGCGACAAGAAAGACGCAGCTGCCAAGAAGAAGAAGGTCGCTAAGCCTCGCACCAAGCGTGCGAAAGAGCAGATGCAGCGTCGGCGAATCGTGTGGGTTGTTTACAGCAGCACGATGCGTGAAGAAGGACGCTTTCTGTATTACGAAAAAGACAAGGCAGAAGAACTGCTCGCGAACCTTCTCGCGAAGGGCAAACGCAGGTACTTCATGCAGCCTCTGAAGGAAGCCCTCAACCCCGACGGTACTCCGATTGTTCAGGTCGTTGCACCTCCGCCGGAAGAAGAGGTGGAAGAAGAAGTCAAGGTCGACGCCGAAGTCGAACCAGGTGATGACATCGATCTTGATGTCGAACTGGAGATCGATGGCGAAGAAGGTGAAGAGGCTGCGGAAGAAGGCGGCGAAGCGGAAGAAGCTGCTCCGGAAGCCTGAGCAAGTTTCTGAACAACGTGTGAACTCGATGCCCCGTGTTGCTTAGCCACACGGGGTTTCATTTTTTGAGCCCTGTGCTATGTCATCCTCACCGCAGTTTCTGGTTTCTGTGCGAAACGCGAATGAGTGTGAGGCTGCCGTTTTCGGCGGGGCGGACATCATCGATGTGAAAGAACCCGCCAACGGTCCTCTTGGCATGGCCGACGGGCGCACATTGCAGGCCATCCGGGATCGCCTCACCACGCTCGACACCGCTGCACCGTTCAGCATTGCTCTTGGGGAAATCAGCGACTGGTTCGAAGGCCCTGCCCTGCGTCGTGGCGCGGATCTCCTTGCCGAGGAGATCTGCCATTTGAATTCAGAGTATTTGAAGCTGGGTTTGACCGGACGGGCGGCATGGCGTGAAGACTGGGCGAAGGTTCGAGAATTGCCGTTCGGCCGTGTGACGTGGGTGGCTGTGGCCTATGCGGATTTCAGTCGCTGCGACGCGCCGAGTCCTGAAGAGGTGTTGGCTGAGGGACGTAAGACCGGCTGCGGAGTATTGCTGATCGATACGTTTCGCAAAGATGGCTCCAGCCTGCTGGACTGGATGGAGAGAGACCGCATGAAACGAATTCAGATCGAGACTTCTGCCGCAGGCATGAAGCTGGCTCTTGCAGGAAAAGTCACGACGGAATCCCTCCCGGACATTCTTGAAATCTGCCCGGATATCGTGGCCGTGCGCGGGGCGGTTTGCGAACAGGGGCGGCGAGAACGCAGCGTGGACCAGTGCCTGGTTGCCGGCTTTCGGCGCGAATTGCAGGCGATCCGCTAGCTCGTTTCTGGCTCCTGGGTGACCAGAATCCGCCGGATGTCCCCTGCTGAGCGAAAAGCAGAGTGCGACGCCTGAGGTTCGTAGACGATTTGGCTGAGACTGCTACCATGGCAGCAGATCACGATTGAGCAGTTTTTGGCTCGAATCATCATCAACACCAACACACGCCCAAGAGCGAGACAATGAGCGAAGTGGAACCCAACAAACTGTACGATGCGGCCATGAAGTTGAAGTCGGCCGGGAATCTGGAAGGCTGCGTCGATGCCCTGAAAAGCCTGGTCGAAGCCCATCCGGGTCACGTCCAGACTCACATGGCCCTCGCCGTGTATCAGCAGAAGCTGGGCCGGTTTGAAGAGGCAATCCATCACGCGAAAAAGGTGACCGAACTTGCTCCGGAGGATGCGTTTTCGTTCACTCAATTGTCCGTCATCTACCAGCGATGTGGTAAGATCTTTGAAGCAGAAGACGCCATGGCAAAAGCACGCTTGATTCAGGGAACCCCACACCGCCACTAGAAAACCAGCATCGTGGATCTCGCCAGAGATCCCTGACCAATCTGAGTAGTGGATCTCACCAGAGATCCTTGGCCAAACCATGTAGCGGATCTCGCCAGAGATCCCTGGCCAATCTGTGTAGTGGATCTCACCAGAGATCCTTGGCCGAACCATGATCTCCCCAGAGATCCTCTGACATCAAGTTTTTGCATTCAGGATTTCTGGCGAAATCCACTACGGGCCATGTGCTGAATTCAAAGGAGTGAAACTGGAATCCACTGTCCAGTTTCACGTGGAACTGGAGTTTTTCGCCTCTGGAAACGGTTCGAAGCTGAATCATGAAATCACTCGTGCTCCGGCAGGAACTGGTACTGGTTGCGATTCTGTTCATCGTGAGCTGCGGGCTTCGCTGGTGGCACCTGGACCGTGAAGCGATCGACCATTTCGACGAGGGCGTTTATTCGTCCGTTCTTTGGCACAACGAGCAAACCGGTCAGTCCTACCCTTCGCGGGAGTTTTTTGCTCCGCCAGGATTGCCGTTTTGCATCTGGCTTTCGTCATGGATTCCGGGCCTGAGCGACAGGGCCCCGTTGATCCCAGCGCTTGTTTTTGGTTCGCTCAGTCCCCTGGTTTTTTGGCTGGCAGCACGACGCTGGTTTGGGGTTCCCGCCGGCCTCTTTGCGCTTTCCGTGTGTGGGCTTTCCGAGTTCCACATTCTGTATTCGCGGATGGCGATGACGGACGTTCCAGCGCTTTTCTGGATCGTGACGTCAGTAGTATTGGGCGTTGAGGCGATTGCTTCCGGTTCCAAAAGGCTTTCTGTGGCTTCCGGGGTTTGCTGCGGAGTTGCCTGGTGGTTCAAGTACACCGGCTGGCTTCCAATTGCGATCCTCGGTTCCGGCAGTGCTGTGTGGTGGCTTTGGGTTGGCAGGAGATCAACTTCCCTGATCCAGGTGGCGAAGTGCCTGGTGATCATTATTAGTGTTGCCTTGGCTGTGTTTGCCCCATGGATTTGGGAACTGCAGTCAGTCGGCGGATACTCCGCAATCAGCCAGCATCATTCGGGGTTCATTGGAGGCTGGAAGAGCTGGTCAGACAATTTGGGGGAACAGTTTGCCTGTCAGTTTTGGCTGGACGGATTCTTTGGCGCCATGTCCATGGGGCTTGGTCTGCTGACCGCTGGTCTCGTGCGATGGCGTGCATCAGTGGGTTCCACGTGGAACCTGGAGAAGCCTGGGGGTGAGGGAAAGACGAGCGGCACTGTTCACGCCCTGTTGCTTCTTCGATTTGTCGCGGCTGCCTTTGCACTGTGGATTGTCACCCTGCGAATCTGGACGCCGCTCATGTTGTGTTGTCTTGCAGCAGGTGGCGGTTCAGGAGTCGTTCTTTGGCCGGTTCTGCAGAGACTCTGGCGCCGTCGAACCACTCACGATACGACCGCGTCGTCAGAAAACGGGAGGCCGATGACGGAAGAAGATCTTCAGATCGCTCCGGCCATCGATCCTGCTCTGGGTTTCTGCATTGTCGCATGCTGGTTCGGGGGAATGCTGGTCACGACCCCGCTTTATCATCCCTATTCGCGTCTCTTCTTTCCGTTTCTGGCGTCTGTCTGGATGGCGTCGGCCGCTGGTGTCGGCTGGTGGCTTGAATCGAATGTCAGCGTCGCACGGCGAGACCCGGCGGATTTGCCAAAGCGATCGTGGGCGAACACCCTGGTGAATGCGATGCTGGCCGCGGCGGTGTTTTCTTCGTTCCTGCAGGTGAATCAGGATGACGAACTGGAAGTCATCAGCATCCGTGAGCTTTTGCATTCGTCGCTCTATCAGGGACGAACTTCCATCACGGCTGCCGCAACCAGCATCGCCAATGCGGTTGCTTTGAATGCAGACGGTCAGTGGGAACCAGCCGTTCCGAAGCTGACGGGTGAAACCATCTTCCCGGCCAACGTCAAGCCATCGTCCCTGCCGGAATTCGCTGAGATGTCTGCAGAGCAACGCTCACGAATCAAGGCCGTTGTTTACGTCTACGGCGAACCGGCCCTTCTCTATTACCTCAACCGCGACGGAATTCTGGCTCGCCCCGTCGCGACTCTTGATATTCCGCCGCACGAAGGAGTTCCGACGTATTTGATTTTTGGACCCAATGCCAAGCACAACGTCGGGTTCTGGGATGCGCTGGCGGCTCAGGAAACTGGTCTGCGGTGGCTTGTGGATGTGCCGTATCGGCCGGGTGAGATTTCGCTGCTGGACCTGTTTTCCACGCGATGGCTGCGTTTGCATGAAGATGCGACCGTTCAGAATTTCGAAGTGTATCGCATTCGATCTTCTGGCAACTAGAAATCCTGCTGACTTGCTGAGTTGCGTTTTGACGAATGGTGGCCGCTTCGCCAGGATGTCCCCACTGACTTCCTCTTCATTGGCGTTTGCAGGAACCTCGCGATGGCAACTTCCGACTTCAAGGTGATTCCGGATGACAACGAACTTGATCGTCTGAAGCGGGATTTGGCATTTCATCCGGCCGATGCGGCGAAGGCACGAACTCTCAGTCGCGAACAGGTTGAGACCTACAACGAAAAGGGCTTTGTTCGCCGTTTCGTTGTTTATGAACCGGCTCAGGCGGCGCAGATCCGAAGCTACTTTGATCGTCTGCTTGAAAAGACCGTGGCCTCGGGCGGGAATAGCTATTCCATCAGCACAGCTCACATGAAATACGCCGGCGTCTATGACATCCTGACTAACCCAGTGATCATCAATCACGTGGCGGATTTGCTCGGAGACGATGTCGTTGCATGGGGCTCGCACTTCTTCTGTAAGATGCCTGGTGATGGTCGAGCAGTTGCGTGGCATCAGGATGCGAGCTACTGGCCGCTTTCACCTTCCCATGCTGTCACCGTGTGGCTGGCGATCGATGACGCGGATCTCGACAACGGCTGCATGAAATTCATCGCTGGCTCGCATCATTCCGGTCACCTCACGTATCGCAAGAGTTCACCGGAAGAACATAACGTGCTGGACCAGACGGTAGAAAACGCGGAGTCCTTCGGTCCGATCGTGATCGATGATCTGAAGGCCGGAGAAGCTTCGATTCACAATGACCTGCTTCTTCACGGCTCCGAGCCCAACATGTCGACTCGCCGTCGTTGCGGACTGACCCTGCGTTACGCGGCGGCCAGCGTTCGCGCGGGGATGAACTGGAATGAAAAGGGTATTGTGGTGCGAGGATCTGATCCTTCGGGCCACTGGAAGAACCCGGCTCGTCCCGAGGTGTATTGATCGCTTCAGGCCACGTTCCCAGGTGTCTGCGAATCTGACTGGCAAACACGATGTCGGCTGAAACTCCATCAGAGGCGTGCGGTACTTCGGCGGCCAATCCCGTCGTTTGCTGTGGTGCAAAGGCTGTCCGGCCACAGTCCGTTTGCCTTCCTTGCCCAGCGAAGCTGAATATCTTTCTGGAAGTTCTGAAGCGTCGAGAAGACGGGTACCACGACCTCGACACGGTGATGCTGCGAACGCAGTTCTGTGACACGCTGACGATCCAGCCTCGTGAAGACCAGCAGCTCCGCCTGAGGTTTTCGGATTCAACTCCGGAACATCTGCGAACTGGTGTGCCCCTGGACGAGAAGAACCTAATCCTTCGTGCTGCAGTCAGGTTGCGCGAGCAGTTCGGAATTCAGAAGGGTGCGGACTTCATCCTGCACAAGCGGATTCCACCCGAGTCTGGCCTGGCGGGCGGTTCCAGCAATGCGGCCTCTGCCTTGCTTGGACTTCGAACGCTGTGGAAGCCTGATCTGCCCGATACGGCGTTGCACGAAATTGCTGCGGCGCTGGGGAGCGACATCAATTTTCTGCTGAGTGGTGCTCGCGCTGCGAAGTGCAGTTCGCGGGGAGAAATCGTGACTCCGATTCCCATGAAGGGCAGCCTGTTCTTCGCGGCGGTGCGACCGGATCTGGGAAACAGCACCGGAGCTGTCTTTCGTGGAGTCGACTTTGAGTCGTCGAGACACAGTTCTCTCACCGTTGTCGATTGCCTCACCAGCGGGGACTATCGCACGATCAGCCAGCAGATTTTCAACCGGCTGACTGACCCCGCCCGTGAACTCAATGGTGAGATGATGGAATTGATGCAGTCCATGCAGAGTATCCTGCGGCGTCCCGTGTTTATGTCCGGGAGCGGATCCACCGTGTTTGTTGTTTGTCAGCACCGTCAGCAGGCCATTCAGGATTTGCAGGCCATTGAGGTTCGGCTGCGTCGCAAAGGATGGCTCCTGGAGGTTTGACGCGAAGATTGCCTGAGAAACTGGTCCCTGAAGAACTGACAGAAAACAACAGACAAACGGGGTCGATTCCTGAAATGACGTCCGGCGCTGGGTAACATGGGAACTAGTTCGCCACCTTGACTCTGCACCTGTGACGTACCAGGTTCTTGCCGTGGAGTCTAAACCTATGAAGCCGTTCCGATTACTGTTTTTCTGCGCCCTGGCGAGTTTTGTCGCGGGGACAGCGCAGGCTCAGGAAGCCTCCTCGCCTGCGTCTGTGGATCCATCGCTTTCGAAGCTCACGTCCGATTTTGTCGAAGCGTTCAATCAGCATTCGGCTCAAAAGGTTGCCGAGCAGTTCTCTGAGGATGCACAGGTTACCGACAGCGAAGGTGGCGTGTTGAATGGCCGCGCAGAGATTGAAGCGCGGTTTACTGCCCTCTTTGCAAGTTTCCCGGACTCAAAGATTGAAGTCCAGGTCCAGACTCTTCGACAGCTGGCACCGGACATTGCTGTGGAAGACGGCGTCACGCATGCTCAGCTTGCTGCTGATCAGACTCCGACTCGTTCGCCTTATTCGCTCGTCTATCTTCGAAAGGGAGAGAAGTGGCATATCGCCAATCTTCGTGACTTCGAAGAGCAGGCCGTTGGCAGCGCGCACCATCATTTGCTCGCGCTGGGCTGGCTGGTTGGCGATTGGGTTGATGAAAGCGCAGAAGGTCGTGTCGAGACTTCCTGCAAGTGGTCAGAAGATGGCAACTTCCTGCTTCAGGATTATGTCATTCGAGCAAAGAATGAAGTGACACTGAAGGGAACTCAGCGGATCGGATGGGACCCAGTTCGCAAGGCGTTCCGATCGTGGGCCTTCGATCACAGCGGAGCGTTCACTGAAGGAACATGGACCGCAGTGCAATCCGGCTGGATGATTCAGGTGGAAGGAGCCACTGCAGATGGAAGCAGAGCAACCGCGACTCGAATGCTGTCACGCGTGACTCAGGATTCGTATCAGCTGGAAACAAACAATATCGCTGTCGGCAATGTACTTCATCCGGCGACGGCCGTTCGCATTGTCCGCCGTCCGCCAGCTCCGGCGTTGACCGAGAAGTAGGCAGCAGTCGTTGCCATGAGGGCAACCGTTGGTCCGATCTGCGATCAGATCGCTCGACCCTTCAGACGAATTCAATCGGTGCAAACTGAAACAAGGGCATGACGATGAAAAAATCTCCCTGGCTTGTGTTGTTACTTTCAGCGGGTTGTCTCGTAGCCTCAACAACGACCTCGTTCGGCTTTGGACGCGGCGGGTTTGGTGGAGGCATGGGAGGCCGAGTTGGTGGTGGTGGTTTCGGCGGCGGCGGTGGCGGTGGCTTTGGAGGAGGCGGCGGGTTCAACGGAGGCGCTCGAAACTTTGGAGGCGGAGTGGGCAGTGCTCCATCGTTTAATCGCCCCCAGATTCCTCAGGGCGGAATGGGCAATCGTGGGCTCGGCGGCGGTCAGGGGCTCGGCGCACAAGGGCTTGGCGGACAAGGAGTTGGGAATCGCGGTCTCGGTGGCCAGGGCCTCGGTGGGCAAGGGCTTGGTGGACAGGGTTTAGGTTCGCGGTTGCCAGAAGGACGAAGCCCGCTGCAGGACGCGCGACAGGGCCTTGGCAACGGCGCAGGAGCAGATCGGCTTCAGGGACTGGGAGCTGCGAACGGCCTGGGCGGTGCCAACGGGCTCGGTGCCAATGGACTGAATGGCGCGAACCGGGATTTCAGTGCGCTGCGTGCACAGGCACTGGAGTCATCGGGCCGCTTGCCAGGCATGGGGGCTGGATTCGGTCTCGGAGCTGATGCCGCTGGAACTCGCGCGCAGACGCTGCAGCAGCGTCAGGGAGATCTCAGTCAGCGACTGTCGTCAGGTCGCGAGGACTGGCAGTCTCACCAGCAGGACATGCAGGGCAATCGACAGGACTGGCGAACCAACAACCGGGAAGACTGGCAGGACTGGACGAACAACACGATTGCCAACCACGGTGACTGGTATCACGACTGCTGGCATGACAACTGGTATCCTGGTTCCGGATGGAACTACATGTGGAACAACTATCCGGCAGCCGCTGCGTTTGGCGTGACGGCCTGGGGAGTCAATCGCGTTGGATATTCGTGGGGCTATTGGGGCTATTACAATCCCTACTACACGCCTTCAGCCACCTACAATTATTCTCAGCCGATTGTGATCTACCAGTCATCGGGTGAGCCATCAGCAAGCGGCGATGCAGCTCAGCCGGTGCAGACATCCGATCAGAAAATTGCGGAGCGTGAGCTCGCGAAGGCCCGTGACGACTTCTACAAGAACAATTTTGAAGAGGCGCTGAAAGGGGCGGATCGAGCGGTACGTCATTCTGAACATGATGCTGCGGTCCACGAGTTCCGGGGACTGACGCTGTTTGCTCTGCGACGGTATGCCGAGTCTGCTGCTGCGGTCTATGGTGTTCTGTCGGCTGGTCCGGGATGGGACTGGACTACGATGAGTACTCTGTATTCTTCCGCTGACGTTTACACCGGACAGCTGCGGGGACTTGAAGAGTACACGAAGACCAATCCCGCTTCGGCGGATGCTCATTTTCTGCTTGGCTACCACTACCTGATTGGCGGACATGCAGAACAGGCAAATGGACAGTTTGTGATGGCTCAGCAGTCGAATCCGGATGATCGACTGCTGAAGCAGCTTGTGGCCATGACGACTCCGCCAAAACCAGCTGGATCAGATTCTTCAGCCTCCACACCGGCGCCTGCCGCTGATCCTGTGACAGCGGATGCAGGTGATTCGTCGCTTGCGAAGAAGCCGATTGCCAAAGAGGTGCTCTATGGGCACTGGAAGGCGTCACAGCAGAACGCAAGCTTCGATCTGACCATGAAGGACGACGGCTCATTCGTATGGCTGTTTGAACGGGACAACCATCGTCAGTCAGTGCGAGGTGTGTTCGCTGTGGATCAGAACCAGCTTGCTCTGCAGCCCGATGCGGGCGGAGCGATGCTGGCCGACATCACGATGTTTGGCACGGACGAAATGCAGTTCAAGATGATCAGCGGCGATTCCGCGGACACTGGAATGCGATTCAAAAAGGTCAAGTAGCCGAAACCGGGAGGGCGAGGCTCCTGCCTTGAACACCTGAACCTCGACTGCAGAAAGAAAGAAGCCTCGCCGTTTTCAGCGAGGCTTCTTTCGTCTTTCGTCACCAATGTTTGTTTATCGGGCCGCGCCTTTGGCAAGAGCATCCCGGATCTCACGCAGCAGCAGAACATCTTCAGGCGGAGTTGCCGGAGCCGCTGGTGTAGCGGGTTTGTCCAGTTTGGTCTTTGCGGTATTCATCACCTTGATGATGAGGAACAGCGCGAAGGCGACGATCAGAAAATCGATCGTTGACTGAGCAAACGGGCCCCACGCAATGTAGGGCTGGCCGCTCTTCACTGCGGCATCCAGAGAGGCTGGCTTTTCGCCTTCACCCAGCCAGAGAAACTGAGCACCAATGCTGGCGCCCTTTTGGAAGTATCCAATGATCGGCATCATGATGTCACCGACGAGCGATGACACGATCTTTCCGAACGCTCCGCCAATAATGATACCGACAGCCATGTCAACGACGTTGCCCTTCAGAGCAAAGTCCTTGAACTCTTTGATCAATCCCATTGCAGACACCCTGGTGAAGAGAAGAATTCGACGAACAGACAGGATCAACAGATTCTGCAGTGATGGGCCCATTCCTCGCGAAGTGCGAACGCACCAGACGCGCGAACATCGTCCTGCAGTCGAAGTATGGCGCCTGCCAGGGGGAATTCCGCAGGTGTCAGCAAATTCACGTCGTCCCGAACCATCGACTTGTCCATTCCTTCGGACAGGGTAGTTCGGGAAGACTATTCCGCTCGAATCAGCCGGGGGCTGCTCCCCTAGTTTGCAGCCGCAGGTGCAGCGGCCGGGGCATCAGGATTCGCAGCTGATGCCTGCGCCGGATTCAGTTCGTAGCACACCATTTCAACTCCGTTTCGAGCAAACAGTTTGCCATCGGCCACGACGGGATGATTCCACGTCTTGCCATCGATTGCGTGGATTTTGGACAGCTCGGTGTGCTTTTCCGGCTTTGCCTCGACAACACTCAGGTCGCCCGTTTCCGAAAGAATGATGAGGTGACCAGAGGGCTTCACCAGCAGAACCTGGCCGCTGCCATAGCCACGGGCTCGCCACTTGACATCTCCATTGGTGAGCTGAACACACATAAAGATGGTTCCATCAAATCCATAGAGATGACCTTCGTGAATCACGAAGTCGTTGAAGTACGGCTTGCACCGAGTCGTCGTCCAGGATTCGGAGACTTTCCATGCGTCGCTTTCCTTCGAAACATGAATCCGTCGAAGGCCAACGCCGAGTCCCGTTCCGATCAGGACATCGCTGGTTCCGTCGGCATTTGCCAGGACGGCAGGCTGTGTGATTCGAGCGATTCCGCCAGTCGGCCATTCGTGGGACCAAAGCACTTTTCCTGTGGCTGGCTCGACAGCAATGAGACCTGTGTCAGAGCAAAAGAGCATCTGTTCTTCATTGCAGATCGAACTGATTTGAGGAGAACAATACGAGAGCTTTCCGCAGGCCGCGGTCCACAGAACTTCACCGGAGTTTGCATCAAAGGAGATCAGCCCCTTTCCATCAGCGCCGGCGAATGTTGTCACTTGTCCGTTGTGAACCAGAGGTGACGCGGAGAAGCCCCATTCCGGAATCTTCGCCCCGGTTTCCTTCACGACATTTCGCTTCCAGATTTCTCTGCCAGTTGCGGCGTCAAGGCAAAGAAGATCACCGCTTGCTCCCTGAACGTACAACTTGCCGTCGGCGAATGTCGGGGTTCCACGTGGACCGGCCCCTGCCACGGGTTCTTCAAAACGGCTGACTGTCGCGACTTTCCAGACGACGTCTCCGGTCGTTGAGTTTCGGCAGATAATCAGCTCATTCTCACCCAGCTGTTCCTGAGTGATCACGTGACCGTCGACCACGCAGAAGGATGACCATCCGGGACCGACAGACTGCCGCCAAAGCTGCTTCGGGGGAGACGACTTCCAGTCTGGCTGAAAGTCCGGAACGACCACGGAGCCGTCTCGAACGCTTCCTCGAAACTCGGCCCAGTCGGTTGGCTGAAGAGTCCATGCGGACGTTTCTGATGGCAGTGCTGATTCCACGTTGCTGGCAGCGGAGGCGTTTGCTTTTGCCAGCAGACGTTCTTCCGGGCTTGGGTTCCATCGCCAGTCAAACTCAGACTGAAATTCTCCCGTGACTCCGTGAACTCGCAGCGAAGATAAAGCAGCGATCGTCAGGATCGAGATCGCCATCAGTCCTGCCGTTCGCACCTTGTTGAGGTCGCCGGCGAAGGCCAGCCACAAACAGGCAGCAGTGGTCCCGTACGGAACACCATACATCAGGATCACCATAAAGTTGACAGACTTGTGGCTCAACAAAAAGGGCAAACCCAAAGCGGCAAGTGCAGCTGCGACAGCCAGCGCACGCTGTGTCCCTGGAATGTGGCTTCGAAAACACCACCAGATCAGCAGTGTGAGGCCGCACAGAGCGGGAAGGAGCAGCCGGCTGAACATGAACGCGGCTATGGATTCCGATGCGACCGCTGCGATAACGGCGGGTATGCCCCAGAGCACGATGAGTATTCCAATGGGTACTCGCCTGCGAATTTGATTCTGGGAGTTTGAGACCGCAACGCCGGGAGTGAATGGATTCGGTGTTTCAGACGCTGGAGCGTTGGATGACATTGAGAGGTTCCAGGGCACATTTCAGGGACGGTCGCAGCAGGCAGGCGAATTGTCGCGTGAGGATGCGTTCTCGTTAACCTCAGTGTCAGCGAATTCGCAGAAATATCTCGTTGATGATGCTTGCTCCCGTTTGCCGCGAATGACGTGGTTCGTTCGTCATCGCAGACCACTGGACGGTCGTTCCGCACGGACGGGACACTTCACGACGGTGCCGTTATGATTTGATCCTGATCCAGCTTTCTTCCTCGTCCGCCTCTCCATCCCCACTCAGCAGGAGCAACTCCATGGCGATACTTCGGCCCCTGTTTGTCACTATCTCCTTCGTGGCCAGCGCAGTCGTTCTTGGCCCCTCCGCCCCTGCTGAAGATTCACTCGTTCTGAATGCGAGGCGACGAGTCAGGGTGGAAGAGAATGTTGATCGATGGCATGCCATCACCCAGGGCATTCAATGGAAGCCGAGTGAAACGGCGGTTGTGGTGTGTGATATGTGGGATGATCACTGGTGCAAACCGTCGGCATCGCGGGTTGCTGAGATGGCACCTCGAATGAATGACGTGATCCGGGCGGCTCGTGAGAAGGGCATGCTGATCATTCACTGTCCCAGTGATACGATGGACTTCTACAAGGACACACCACAACGCAAACTGGCTCAGGCCGCACCGATTGTTGAGACGACGCCGGCACTGGAACGATGGATTCGTCTGATCCCGGAACGCGAAGGTGGCAAGCTGCCCATCGACGACAGTGATGGCGGGTGCGACTGCGATCCTCAGCCGAAGAATTATCGAGCATGGAGCCGGCAGCATCCGGCGATCGAGATCTTTCCAAACGATGCCATCACGGACAGCCCTGAAGCGTTCTATCTGATGAAGCAGAAGGGAATTCGCAATGTGATCGTGATGGGCGTTCACACGAATATGTGTGTGCTGGGGCGACCGTTCTCAATTCGCCAGATGGTTCTGCAGGGACAGAACGTGGTGTTGATGCGCGACATGACAGACACGATGTACAACCCGAAGCAATCGCCGTTCGTTTCCCATTTCACGGGGAACGATCTGACCGCGGAACACATCGAACAGTACTGGTGCCCGACGATTCTGAGCACTGATTTGACAGGCCAGCCGGCGTTCCGCTTTCGCGATGATACTCGTCGCCACATTGCGATTGTGACTTCGGAGCCTGAGTACAAGACCGAAGTCTCACTCACTGAATTTGCTCGCGCGGACCTTGGCAAGGAATTTCGAGTTTCGCTGATCTACGGCGACGCAAAGGATGGAAACCTGCTGCCAGGCGTCGAAGCTCTTCGAGAGGCGGATCTGCTCTTGCTGAGCGCTCGGCGGCGCACATTGCCGGCAGAACAACTGGCGGTCATTTCAGAGTTCATCAAGTCAGGGAAGCCGGTGGTCGGTATTCGCACGGCAAGTCATCCGTTTCACCTTCGCAATCAGGAGCCTCCCGCAGGCCGGACCGCATGGCCAACATTTGACGCGGACGTCATCGGCGGCAACTACTCGAATCACTACGGAGCAGGACCTGAAACCAAAGTGGCGGTTGCCGGCGGTCAGGAATCATCTCCGTTTCTTCAGGGCGTAGACGTCATGACGCTCATTGGAAAAGGTTCGCTGTACCAGGTGAGCCCGCTCAGGGACGGAACCGTGCCGATCCTGATGGGCGAGATTCCGGAGAAGGCTCCGGAACCTGTCGCGTGGACGTTTAAGCGATCCGACGGTGGCACCACGTTCTATACGTCATTCGGTCATGTCGGCGATTTCAAACAGCCGGCATTTCGCAGGTTGCTTCTGAACGCCTGCCGCGAACTTTTGGAATAGAGGCTGCAGTCCGGAGACTGGAGGCTGGAGAATTGGGAGACGATTTATTTCAGGCCGAGGATCTTCTATTCTTCCGGCTGAGTTGCGTTTCATTCCCGGCGACCGTTTGTCCGGCTGAACGCCACATCGACGTGCCCTGCCAACACCAAGGATTCCTGCTTTGGCCGACAAACGTGACTTTGATGAGTTCCTGGAGAAGTTCCATCGCCACCATGAGGTGATGGTGGACGAACTTCATAAAGTGATCATTGGCCAGGATGCAGTGATCGATCAGATTCTTGCGGCAATCTTCACGGGTGGCCACTGCCTGCTTGTGGGAGTCCCGGGACTCGCCAAGACCCTGGTGGTCAGCACGATTGCAAAGCTGCTGGATGTTCAGTTTCGGCGAATTCAGTTTACGCCTGACCTGATGCCGTCAGACATCACGGGCACCAACGTGCTCGAAGAAAACGAGAACGGACGTCGTGAATTTCGGTTCGTGGAAGGTCCGGTCTTCACCAACATTCTGCTGGCGGACGAAATCAACCGAACTCCCCCAAAGACGCAGTCCGCACTTCTGCAGGCAATGCAGGAGCGAGAAGTCACCGTGGGTCAGACGACCTACAAGCTTCCCGAACCCTTCTTCGTCATTGCAACGCAGAACCCGATCGAGCAGGAAGGAACATATCCACTTCCGGAAGCTCAGCTGGACCGCTTCATGTTTAACGTGAAGGTGGACTATCCAACTCTTGAGGAAGAAGAAAAGATCCTGGAGGCCACGACGTCCGGTGAACGTGCCGAAGTTCGAAAAGTGCTTTCTGCCAAATCGATTTTGTATCTGCAGAAACAGATCAGTCAGATTGTTGCCAGCCCGCTGATCATCAGCTACGTCACTCGTCTGGTTCGAGCAACTCGGCCAAAGGACGGGGCATCGCCGGAGATTGTTCGACGACTGATCGACTGGGGCGCTGGTCCTCGTGCGGGGCAATATCTGATCGCCGGAGCGAAAGCGATGGCGGCAATGGCGGGCCGTCCGAATGTCAGCATCGCGGATATTCGTAACGTCGCGATTCCGGTACTTCGCCATCGAATCTCGACCAACTTTCAGGCACAGGCCGAAGGACTGGATCCCGATGACATCATTCGCAAGCTGATCGCGGAAGTTCCGGAACCCAACATTCCAAAGTACGAACGCTGACGCACCACGTTTGGAAACAGCCGACATCGATGAGTTCTCTGAAGACGCTTCTGGTGACCGGAACGGACACCGGTGTGGGAAAGACGTGGATCACGACGACTCTGCTGGACTTGCTGGCAACAGCCGGAATCCACTCCGGTGTGTTGAAGCCGGTTTGCAGCGGAGCGGAGTTTGATGCATCAGGAAATCCGCATTGGCCGGATGTCGACGCACTCGCGCGGCACTGCCGTCTGGATGTCCCAGGTGAACTCATTTGCCCTCAGCGATTTCTTGCTCCCCTTGCGCCGAACGTTGCGGCCAGAGAAGAAGGGCGGCGAGTCGATGATGCAATGCTCAGCGGCGCTGTGGATCGCTGGAAACAGTATGCAAGTCATCTGGTGATTGAAGGTGCCGGCGGCCTTTATTGTCCACTGTCCGATGAGAGTACAGTTCTGGATCTCGCATGTCGGCTGAAGACACCCATCGTCATTGTCGCTGGGAACCGGCTTGGTGTGATTAGCCATACTCGGCTGACCGTCCAGGTGGCTCAACAGCATCGCCTGCAAATCGCGGCCATCATCCTGAACGAAATCGCACCACCGGAGCACGAGAAAGCCGATCCATCGTTGCCACGAAACGCAGCACAGCTGATGGCCTGGATTCCGGAGATTCCTTTGCTGCATTGCCCGTGGAATCAGCGAGCACTCACCATATTGCGAGCGCCCGCAGTGATCAGGTCCTCGACGGACTGGATTGTGGATGTCATGCAGTAGCCATCACTCCGTAGCCATCACTCTCCGAGTGATGCCCTGCGATTCCCCCGCGTGTTCTGAATCGGAGGGCGTCACCAACCGTAGCCATCACTCTCTGAGTGATGCCTTGCGATTCACCAGCCCTGACACCGAATCGCAGGGCGTCACTCAGAGAGTGACGGCTACTATAGGAACAGGGCGACTAGCTGGACGGCGAAGATCACGATGCCGACAAACAGCTTTGCGGCCATTCCAATCATTCGGCCGGACACTGCGGCTGTGCCGATGGCTGTGCGACGATCGATGTCGGTTCCCTTCCATGCTTCCCCAAGCCAGGCTCCGATGAAAGCACCGGCCGCAGCTCCTCCGATGGCACCCAGGATACTGCCGACAATCGGAATGGGAATCAGAAACGTACCTGCAAAACTGCCGACCATAGACACAACAAGTGACAGCAGCATGGCTCGTCGGCTGGCTCCCTGTTTTGCGGCTTTTGCAGATCCCATCACGGTCTCAAGGATTTCGCCCAGAACTGCGAGCCCAGCGGACACGGCGACAATTCCCCAGCCCGGGCCTCTTTCAAAACCGGACAGCAGCGCATACAGAGCAACCGTCGTGACCATGAGCCAGTTTCCGGGCAGCATGAAGAGGTTCAGGACGACTGCGGTTGCGTTGCTGATAACCAGCAGCGCTGCAACGATCCAGAAGCTCCACAGGATGGCTGAAAAACTGAGTATCGCATCCATCGAAAAGGCCTCGCACTTTCCGCAACCCACTCTTCCCGATCTGTTTCTGAGGACCCATGCTCGGTTGCTGCTGTAGGCTACGGGGAAGACGACGAGCTTCACAGTTTATTGGCACAGCACGCCGTCCAATTCGGTGAATCGGGATTTCAGGAAGGATTGACTTCGGACTGATTCGTTCGACGCGGCGGCCTGTTAGAATCTTCCACAGATCCACACGCCCTCTGGTATCCAGAATTTTTCCCATGACTGAACGAATCCTCCGCATCGCAACTCGACGAAGCGCTCTTGCACTTTGGCAGGCCAATTACATGGCGGATCGGCTGCGAGCACTCCCCGAAGCTCCTCAGGTTGAGCTGGTCCAAATCGTAACGACGGGCGATCAGAACCAGACCGATGCTCTGAGGCAGTTTGGCGGAACGGGTGTCTTCACTCGAGAAGTCCAGAACGCGGTACTGGATGGACGAGCCGATCTGGCGGTTCACAGTTTGAAAGACCTGCCGACTCAGAGCGCGGATGGACTGGTTCTCGCCTGTGTTCCGGAACGAGCACCTCGCTGCGACAGCCTTCTGCTGCCTGCCGGAAGTCATGGCATCCAGTCTCTTGCGGACTTGCCTGCCGGAGCAAAGATTGGCACAGGAAGTCCTCGGCGTCAGGCCCAGTTGAGGCATCATCGTCCCGATATCGAACCGCTGGAGATTCGAGGCAACGTGGATACTCGATTGCGCAAGCTGGACGAGGGGCAGTTCGATGCCATTCTGCTTGCCGAAGCCGGACTGCGACGACTGGGACTGCAGGATCGCATTTCACTGGTGCTGAGTCCGCCGACATTGTTTCCGGCCGTCAGTCAGGGTGCGCTTGGCATTGAAACTCGCGCCGATGACGAAGCGACGCAGAGTCTGCTCGCTCAGATTTCGTGTCCTGTCACCACCGCGGAAGTCTTCGCCGAACGAGCACTCCTGCGAGCCTTGCGAGCCGGCTGCCACGCGCCGCTTGGAGCATGGTGCTCCGTGGATGGAGATCAGCTGACGCTCACCGGGGTACTTCTGAGCCTTGACGGGCAGACACGTCTGGAACAGTCGGCAACTGGAAGTTCGCAATCCCCCGATTCGGTCGGCGTGCAGGTTGCCGAGCATTTGCTCGCAGCCGGAGCGAGTGAATTGCTCTGATCCACGCAGCGAAACCAGGCTCTCGCGTGTTTCGCTTCTGATCCGTTTGATCTACTCGTTGGATTGGTCTCTGCGCTCGAATCGACCGATTGGAAATCCGTTGGCATAACTGATGACAAACCGTCCGCTGGTCGTAGCGTAAGCAATGTCCTCGCGACGATCGAAGTCTGTGGGTTGCTTCCGTCGCTGACATTTCGAACTGTCAGGAGCCAAAAGGTCGCCGGTCGATGTGATGACGATTTCCGTACGGTTTCCGAGTGGATGACCAGAGCTTGTGAAGATCCTGCCGTCGATTGAATTGTCGTCGATCCAGTGAGTTTCGACCGTCAGGCCTGCCGCCTTCATCTGATCAGACATCTCGACCGCATCTTCGAAAGGGCATGTCGTATCTTTCGTACCATGGTAGAGAACGATCCGGCTCTCAGTGGCAAGTCGTTTCATCTCGGCCAGATGAACGGGGTTGCCGACGAAGCGAAGTTCCTGTTCATCTTTGGGAAGAAAGTTCGGACTCCCGGGTATTTGATTCCAGCGAGCATTCAGGCTGGAGCCGCCGGGAAGATTGAATGCGATGTCGTCGGACAGTTTCTTCATTCCGCACATGTCGACAATCGCCGCAAAGGTTCTCGGAGCAAGTTTGTTGGCCATCAAGGAGACATTGCCTCCGCCAGAACCACCCGTGCAGTACAGCCGCGAATCGTCGTAGGCGATGTTCCGCTGCTTCAGCTGGTCTCGAACGTGCCAGAGCGCACGCAGTACATCGAGGGCCTGCAGGTAGCCAAAGTCATAGGGTTCGGGAGCCTCGATGGAGTCTTCGCGACCGCTCTGCAGATAGTTGACGCAGACGGCAACAACATTCAATCGCTGCGCCAGTTGTTTGGGATCCGCTGTGCCGACACAGTCAACTCCCCCCCAGTTATGAAGAGTCAGCATGATGCCTGTTTGAGGCGTTATGGATGCCTGAGTCGACTGTGGATAGTGGATCAGAATCCTGATGGTTCTGGGACCCGGTCGCTGGGGCCATTCCTGAGCTGGAATTTCGATTGCTCCGTCTATTTCCGGCAAGGCCGGCCAATCCTGACCGATCGCCTTCGCGGGCAGCACAAAACACACAAGGGTTGCCAACATTGCCAGCAGTACTGTCTTCATCCGGTTCGCTCCCGAGCACCGTCGTCGATTGCCAGACACAGAGTAAGTTGGAATCAGACGCAGATGATAACACGAGCACGCGTCCCGTCATTCGGTGTGGCAGGATTTGACAGGCACGAATGCCTCCTCGCGATCGCTCCAGTGCTTTTTCGTTCTGCGACGGGAAACAGCCATCGTCTTGTGATAGCCTGTCGATTCGTCTTCATGACCTTCCCCGGCTCCGAATGTTCTCATGGCGAGTTCGACATGGTAGTACGACTTCTGGCTGTTGGCCTTTGTATCGCTGCGGTCCTGCGATGTTCGGCCGTTTCCGGACAGGACCAGGCGCTGAATGCACAGCGGGCGACACACAATGTGCTGCTGGTCACAGTCGATGGCTTGCGATGGCAGGAAGTGTTTGGCGGTTCTGACGAAACACTGCTGGACAAAGACGCGGGCGGCATCAAGGACCTTGACGCGACTCGACAGAGATTTCACCGGGATGCGGCGGAGGAACGCCGTGAAGTGCTGATGCCATTCTTCTGGAAGGTGCTTGCCAGGGACGGTGTCGTTTACGGTAACCCCGAGCATGAATCAAAGGCGATCGTGACGAACGGACTCAACTTTTCGTATCCGGGCTACAGCGAAATCCTCTGTGGCTATGCTGACTCAACCATTGATTCCAATGCCAAGAAGGACAACCGAAATACCACGGTGCTTGAATGGGTGCAGCAAAAGCCAGGGTTTGAAAATTCAGTTGCTGCCTTCTGCAGTTGGGACGTGTTTCCCTTTATCATCAATGAAACTCGTAGCAAGATTCCTGTGAATGCCGGATGGGAACCGCTCGGAACGGATGCCTCGCTGGGACTCATGGGAACACCTGCCGGTGAAAGCCTGCTGAAGCTTGATGAGATCTCCCGGGAGTTCCCGAGGTACTTTCCGGAAGTGCGATATGACTTTGTCACGTTTCGCGCGGCTGAGGAATACGTTCAGGTTCGGAAGCCCCGGCTGCTGTATCTGTCCCTTGGTGAAACCGACGACTGGGCTCACGCGGGCCGCTATGATCTTTATCTGGACGCTGCGAGTCGTACAGACGATTACATTCGCCGACTCTGGACAACACTGCAGACCATGCCGGAATACAGGGAACGTACGACACTGATTGTGACCACGGACCACGGTCGAGGTGATAATCGTGTCGACTGGAAAAGCCATGGTGAAAAGGTCGAAGGAAGTGAATTCATCTGGATGGCGGTAATGGGACCGGACACAAAGCCGCAGGTCGTCAGCGGTTCGACGGTCACTCAGTCGCAGGTGGCAGCTACGGTCGCTGCTGCACTGGGGCTGGATTACAACGCGGAAGTTCCGCTGGCCGCACAACCTCTGTCGGCCGTGAAGTAGCCGTCGGATGCCGTGTCCTGGCAGACGTGATATTCTGCGACGTGAAGTTCATTGTGATCCGCACGGCGATGAGCTGCGTTAGCTGAGGAACATTCAGGAACAGTGTCGAAGAAGCCCTCAAACACTCATGGGAATAGGGAACCGAGATGATGTCGAGTGCACCGTTTTACCTGTTTGGCATCATGTTTTTTGCTGTCTTCGTGTTCATTCTGGTGACCAGCGGCTTTGTGTTTTTCAATGTGAACCGAGTTTTTCGGACGGTCCTGAAGTCCGCAGAACAGCAATTGGCGGAGAAGTCGAATAATACGAACGCCGTCAAGCACTCCGAAACAGCGCCAGCAGCAGGCTCTGTGAAATGTGCGAATTGCGGCGCGGGGCTGGAGCAGCCTGAAGAGCGATCGCCCGACGGCAAACTTCGATGTGCCTATTGCCATCAGTGGACGAATGCCTGAAAGGCAACGCTGTAAACGATCCTGTAGTGGATCTCGCCAGAGATCCCTCTCAGTTTCTCGCCAGAGATCCCGAAACGATTGTGGATGATGGGAACTCTGGTGAGTTCCACTACGGTGACAATCAGGAACTCTGGCGAGTTCCACTACGTTGATGATCAGGAACTCTGGTGAGTTCCACGAGTCAGTTTGAGCCCGTTGGTTTCCAAAGAGTCCAGGTCATGGCCGACTCTTTCGTCGCTCGAAAGATGGTGCTGTGTTGTTCCGATGGATGATCTTCAAACTTCCACCGAAGTGATTCCGGCTGACTCTGACGCAGCACGGTCGCAAGCTGTTTGGAATGTTCTGCAATCCCCTCTGTTGCGGAGGAGGCGAACCAGAAGTGACGCGGTGTTGTGTCCATCGACTTCAGGCTCTTCTCCGCGCTGTCCACAAGTTGGTGCTCGTTCCACCACAGTGAAGGATCAAAGGCGATGTACCGATCGAACAGTTTCGGTTCGATGAGCAGAGTTTCGACGACGAACAGCCCCGCGAGGGATTCGCCAATGACAGCGTCTTCCTGAGAACAGCGATAGCGTTTGTGAATCTCCGGCATCAGTTCATCTCGAATGAATGCTCGAAACTGAGCTGACCCGCCAACACGCGGCGCGATTTCAAGGTCGGAAGCTTTTGATGTGGGGCCGGTCAGGTCACGCCGCCGTTCTGTGTTTTGAATCCCCACAAGAATCAGCGGAGCAATCTGCTTCGTCTCAACCAGCTTCTCAATGCTTCGGGCGACATGAGGAAAGTCCTCCTCAAGTCCGCCATCCAGCATGTAGAGCACCGGAAATCGCAGGTCGGCGTTCGAGTACTGTTTCGGTAACAGGACATTGACAGGGCGTGATTCCTTCAGCACGGTGGACTTCAGCTGCAATTCATCGTGCGCCGGGATGGGATCAACGGGAACCGCTGGCTCCTGACACATTGCCTGTGCGTGACCACTGAACCAGAGTGCGAAGAGAGAGCCGATGCAGATTGACCATTGCGGTGTCATGATCAGACAGATCCTCCTTCGGGTTGCCGGCATCAAGTTGTAGTGGATCTCGCCAGAGATCCTGCGACTTTCGTCGACCGTGGGATCTCTGGCGAGGTCCACTACAGGCGGCTCCAGATCGCAGTGACGCGGGCGGGCTGGATGTTTGTGAATTCTCTCCTGGAATCAAGAGCTGCAGCGTGTTGAACCTTTGTTTCTCCAGTGATTCAGGAACTCATGACGAGGCACGCGGCGGATTCCTGGAAATCCGCAGAAAGACTCATTGACATATCGGAACGTTCCGATATATTTGATAGTGGAGTGAGTGATCGATGAGAGACCGCGAGTCTCTCCCTTATTTTCTCTGAAATATCGAAACATCGTTACATGTTGAATTGTTTGAGTGAAGTCACTGGTTGATTCTTGAGCAAGGAGAATGAGTGATGGCTGCTGTTTTCCATACGACCACGGAATCGTTCGGGCAGGATGTTTTGAAATCGCCTGTCCCTGTACTGATCGACTTTTACGCAGACTGGTGCGGCCCCTGCCGAATGCTGGCTCCGACCCTGGACAGGCTGGCCAGTGAGTTTTCCGGAAAGGCGCGGATCGTCAAGGTTAACGTCGACAGGGAACCGGAACTGGCGAGTCAGTTCAACGTGAGTTCGATCCCAAATCTGACGTTCATTGTCGACGGAGAAATCGTTGGGCAGTCGGCCGGAGCACCTCCGGAATCTGCCCTTCGGCGTGCTTTGAATCAGCTGACGGCCGCGGCCTGACAACGGTGAAGCGCCGGCAGAAGCCAGTTCCCGACCTCCGTCATCAACCACATGGCCGAAGGGCCAGCATTCCATGGAGTTTCACAATGTTCCTCAAACAATACTATCTCGGCTGTCTTGCACATGCATCGTATCTCATCGCCGATGAGCAGACAAAAACTGCTGCTGTGGTCGATCCGCAGCGCGATATTCAGCAATATCTGAGTGACGCCAGGGCGGGAGGCTATCAGATCAAGTATGTGTTCCTGACGCATTTCCATGCGGACTTTCTTGCCGGTCATATTGAGCTTCGGAACCAGGCCGGTGCGAGCATCTGCATGGGTGAACGAGGTAAAGCGGAATTTGAGCACACGGCACTCAGAGATGGCGATGTGATCGAGTTCGGTGATGTGAAGATTCAGACAATGGAAACTCCCGGTCACACACCGGAAGGGATCTCGCTGCTGATCTTCGATAAGGCGCAGAGTTCTTACATTCCGCATGCAGTGCTGACGGGCGACACACTCTTCATCGGCGACGTTGGTCGTCCTGACCTGCTTGCGTCGATCGGTGTCACAGCCGACGAACTGGCCGGGATGCTGTACGACTCGCTGGAAAAGCTGCGACGTCTTCCGGACTCCACGCTGGTCTATCCTGCTCACGGGGCAGGGTCACTCTGCGGAAAGTCGCTGAGCAGTGAAACCGTTTCCACAATCGGCGAGCAGAAGAAGTTCAACTACGCTTTGCAACCGATGCCATTCGATCAGTTTAAGTCGCTGGTGACCGCGGATCAGCCTGAGGCTCCTGGTTACTTCGTTTACGACGCCATCAGAAATCGACAGGAACGTGCTGACCTCGAAACTACCCTGCGAACATCCATGAACGCTTTGAGTCTCGATGAAGTCGTTCGTCTCCGTGATTCTGGCGCACAGATTCTGGATGTCCGCGAAGCGATTGACTTCGAAGGCGCGTCGATGAAAGGAGCGATGAACATCGGGCTCAAGGGCAAGTATGCCACGTGGGCCGGGACACTGCTGAGTCATGATGCTCCTGTCGTTGTCATTGGGGACGACAATGAAGAAGAAGCCGTGACGCGACTGGGGCGAATCGGATTCGACAATGTTGCCGGCTACCTGAAAGATGGCATGGCAGCGCTGGATGCACGGCCGGATCTCCTGCAATCCGTATCTCGAATCACAGCAGCGGCACTCGCGGAACAGATCGAACAGCAGAAGGCTCCCTGGATTCTCGACGTTCGTTCCGAAAAGGAATACGCAACGGTTCATCTCGATCGAAGCGTCAACATTCCGCTGACTCATCTCCGTGAACGCATGACCGAAGTCCCGTCGGATCGGCCCGTCGTGGTTCACTGTGAAGGTGGCTATCGGTCTGCCATCGCGTGCAGCATTCTCGCTCAGGCCGGACGCACTCAGGTGTTCGACATGGTTGGCGGGATCAAAGCGTGGATTGCGTCTCGACTTCCAACCACTCCTGAAAACACGATGACGTGCGGGACAAAGATCTGTGAGATCACAGCTCCGTCGAACTGATCATTCACACGACTATCGAGCCTCGCCATGTTTCTGCTCTGCATTTTCTTTGGAACTCTGGTTGGCATTTCCCTCGGTCTGACCGGCGGAGGCGGTGCCATCTTTGCTGTTCCGATGCTGGTCTATGGACTGCATCTTCCGGCACGAGACGCGGTGGTGATTTCCCTTCTTTCAATAGGAATCACGTCCGCGTTCGGCTTTGTTCAGAAGTGGAAGCATCGAGATGCGGAGCTTCGAACGGGCCTTCTGTTCGCCGCGGCAGGAATGATTGGAGCACCCGTCGGGACATGGATGGCACGTCAGCTTCCCGAGGCAATTCTTATGCTGCTGTTCGCGGGACTGATGATCAGCATTTCAGTGGTGATGTGGAGAAAAGGCCGTCGCTCGACGACGTCACGGGAGTGCCTGCCTGTGGAACGCGGGATCGTTCCGCAGGATTATCATCGAGACGGACCTCGTTGTCAGCGAGATGCCGCCGGGAATCTGATTCTGACAAGTCGCTGTGCCAGACTACTTCTTCTTGCGGGAGTCATATCCGGGGCACTTTCAGGGATGTTCGGCGTTGGTGGTGGCTTCATCATTGTGCCTGCACTTGTCGTCTTCAGCAGCATGTCCATGTCGCGAGCTGTGGGAACAAGCCTGCTGGTGATTTCGCTGGTCAGTACTTCCGGCATTGTGTCTCAGTTGATGCTGGGGCAGGCGATCAACTGGCAGGTCACATCACTGTTTGCTCTGGGCGGACTCATCGGACTCGGAATCGGCACAAAGGTGAGTTATCGGCTGTCACCTTCGGCGCTTCAGAAGACATTCTCGGTCGCTATTCTTGTCGTCGCCACGTTTGTGCTTATCAGGAACCTTTCGGCGATCTCTCTATTCCGTTAAGGGGCCGCACGGTGTCTCTGTGTCCCGCGATTGCAGTGCGTTTGAAGGTTGTATTCTGCTGTGCGATTGCTCGTGCGTGTATGGGAAGTTACTGTTCGGGTCTCGCCTGACGTTCCTGACAATTTCAGAGAGGCTTCCCACCATGTCCCAGCCCGCTCGTCGTCAATTCCTGCAGTCGACTCTTGCTGCCGCTTCTGTGTCTGCCTTTGCCGGTGTTTCCACGGCGGCCGTGGATGAAAAGAGTGCCATCAGGGTCGCACTGATTGGCTGTGGAGGAATGGGAGGAAACCATCTTCGACTCCTGTCGGCTCGCAAGGATGTCGTTGTAAGCTGGGTCTGTGATGTCGATCAGGAACGACTTGCGGCGGCGGTGAAGACAGTCGAGGAGAATTCATCGACCACACCAAAGTCCACCAATGATCTCCGCAAAGTTCTGGACGATCCGTCGGTTGAAGCGGTCTTCATCGCCACTCCGGACCATTGGCATACTCCTGCCGCTCTGCTGGCGCTGGATGCCGGTAAGCATGTGTATGTGGAGAAACCCTGCTGTCACAATGTGCGTGAAGGTCGGTTGCTGGCAGACGCGGTGAAACGAACGGGCCTGCGACTTCAGGTGGGGACTCAGAGTCGAAGTACGGATTGTGTTCGCGATGGGATTGAGAGGATTCGCAGAGGTGATATCGGTGAGATTCTCGTCGCAAAAGCATGGAACAGCCAAAAGCGAGGCTCGATCGGAAAGAGTGAACCGGGAACGCCGCCAGCTCACCTGGATTTCGACACATGGCTTGGACCAGCTCCGGTCACACCATGGCGGCCCAATCTTCTTCATGCCGTCTGGCGATGGTGGTACAACTTTGGTTGTGGCGACATGGGAAACGATGGCGTACATGACATTGATGTGGCTGTGTGGGGACTGGGAGTTGAGACGCATCCGTCACGAGTCGCCTGCTTTGGCGGCAAGACCTTCTTTGATGACGACATGCAGTTTCCGGACACACAGTATGCCGTCTGTGAATATCCGGTCGACGGAGTTCCTGCGGGCCGCTGCAAACAGCTGATCTTCGAACAGCGAATCTGGTCACCGTACGTGCAGGAAGGCTATGAGAACGGTGCAGCCTTCTATGGAACTCAGGGACAGCTGGTGATGGGGCACTCAGTTGGATGGAAACTGTACGGACCAAAGAACAAGCTGATTGCTGAGCGGACGGGTGGTGGTGATGTCGCCGCGCACCACCAGAACTTCTTTGACTGCATTCGAGATCCATCGAAGAACATCAATGCCAGTGTTGATGCAGGTCGGTGGTCAGCAACGATCGTTCATCTCGCGAACATCGCAGCCCGAACAGATTCGATCCTGCATTTCGATCCACAAACGGAACGGATCATAGGTAACGAGAAAGCCGACTCCATGCTGGCGCGACAGTATCGCGATCACTGGGGAAAGCCGAACAAGGCTTGAGGAACTGGCAGTGCCAGAACGTTCGCGCCAGGATTATCGCATTCCCTTGAGGCAATCGACGCCCATGTAGACCACGAGAGCGGCTGCGAGAATGAACATGACGTCGAATGAGACCTGCCCACCAAACGGGATTCCCAGAGCGATATCAACAATCGCCAGAACTCCCATGAGGGCACCAACGCCCATGGATCCAAAGACGATTCCTTTGGCATTTCCCGCCATCGAAAGGTTCTCCGCGGGCGTCCCAGTTGAGACGCCGACATCAGCATCAGTTCTTTGATCATTCCTGTGTACCGGCCACAGGAACACGTCAGGAGCGGCCTGCGCCATTCCTGAACCAAGTATAAGAGAGCGTCAGAGCTCTCCGCCAGCCAGTTTATCTCAGGAAGATCCCGGCGTTCGACTGTCAATCTGGAAGAAAACGAGGAAATTCTGGTGAACGCCGCTCTGGGAAGCGGTTCTTCGGTCACTTTGCCCCGCAGAACGGCCGTGGTCGCGGCCCGGTTGCCTGCCTTCCCCAGATTTCAGCACCTCCCTGGGGATCATTCGCAAACGGCAATTTCAGTGAAAACGAGGATCCGTTATGCTTCCCACCCCCAAAGCCGGGCCTCTGCAAGACCGTCCCTGGAGCCGCCTGGATCCTGATTCAACATCGTTGAAAAATGACTGCCTTTTCTGATCCTCAAGAGACATCCATCCTGAGCGGACTGCGGATCACGCTGGACCGGGCGATCGTGTTTGTGATCGCCGTGATGGTCCTTCGCAGTTTCGTTCTTGAGGGGTACTTGATTTCGACAGGATCGATGGCCCCTGGGCTCCTGGGTTTCCATCGCAGGATTCACTGCCCGTCCTGCGGGCACTCCTTCGCCTTCGGAGTCTCATTCGACGATTCGGTGGATTCCGGAGAAGGTGCCATCATCGAACCCTCCGGGCCTCGGCGTTATGCGACTTGCCCGAACTGCCACCAGATCAACATCGATGTGGGGGGAGTGCCAAACAGCCATGGCGACCAGCTGCTGGTGCTGAAACACGCCTACGATCTGAGAGCCCCGCATCGGTGGGAGACCATCGTCTTTCGCAATCCCGCGTCGCCGGAAGAAGCGTATGTAAAGCGAGTTGTTGGGCTCCCGGGGGAAGAGATCCAGGTCCGGAACGGCGACGTCTTCATCAACGGAGACCTAGCCCGGAAGACCTGGGAACAACAGCTCGATATGCGGATTCCCGTCTGCGACCTTCACTACCTGGTTGATTCTGATCAGTGGCAAATGCCGTGGGAGCTGGATGAAGCATGGTCCGCCGACAAAGGTGATCTGATCTGCGACACGGCTCTTCTGAAAGGGGCATCGACAGACGGCGAGCAGGCATCCGGCATCAGCTGGATTCGCTTTCGATACTGGAGATGGTTTGGCGGTCATCACATTTCCGAAACACCGGTCTCGAAGGACGATTGCCTGGACGACTGGAAACGGTTCATCGATCGATTTTCCATCCTGCCCATTTCGTGGACGGGCAGAGTTCGTTACGACGAAGATCGCGAAGTCCTTTGCTGCGAAGGCGTGATGCCTGATGATCTTCAAAAGGACCTGCTGAAACAGTCGCAGAATGAAAAGTTCCGGCAGGCTGTGTACCGTCTGGCCGCGCTCTCACATCTTGCGCCGGTCACTGATCGATACGGCTACAATGCACTCGTGTCATCGCCAGAGTATGTAGTCAGCGACTTGATGCTGGACACAACCCTGGAATGGGATGATGCTCCAAAGCGTCTGGAGGTTCGGATCCCGGTCGGTTCGTCGACATATGGACTTGTCGTTGACCCAGGTGCATCGACCGTGATCCTGATGTCGCTGGACGACCGCGTCATCATCTCCGAGGGAAAGCTGCCCGAAGAGTTGAAAGTGAATGCGGGACAAGTCCAGCTGCAGGTTTCGAATTTTGACCGGCAGTTGACCGTCGCCATCAACGGAACTCCGTGCTTCGAGCCCCTGGCCCTGGAGCGTGATCCTTCCAGCGAGAATTTCGTGGAGGCGACGGTATCACCTCTGTCGGGGCAACCCATGGAGCCTGAGCGGGCCGCGATCATTGCCGTGAGGCACGAGCAGCAGCGGCGTTGGGGGCTGGGGATCGTCGATGGCTCCGTACGTGTCAAAAATCTGCAGATGTTTCGAGATGTCTTCTATACGCCGGGGCGGCGAAAACATGGCGTCAACGAAGGGTACAAGATCCCGGAGCTCTGTTATTTTGTTCAGGGTGACAACAGTCCGGTGTCATCCGACAGCCGAAACTGGTCAAATCCGTGCGTTCCCCATTCGTCGTTGATTGGCAAGCCGTTTCTCGTGCATCTTCCATCACGACCTGGTGTCATTGAGTTTGCTGGCTTCCGCTGGCCTCTTCGCATACCGGACTGGGACCGGATCCGTTATATTCGTTGAATCTTCGGAAAGCGGTTGAGCCCACGAACAGAACCTGCCTGGATTTTTGCTCGGGCAGCGAACAGGCTCAAATCTGCTCCAATCACCCTGTCATTTGAGTGCACACATGAGCGACACGTCACCCACAAAGGCTCCTGAAAACGCAGCCGCGCCGAAGAAGAAACCAAAGCGTCAGGAGAGTGCTCGGGAAACAGTGGAGGCGGTGACCATCGCCTTCATTCTGGCGTTTGTGTTCAAGACGTTCGAAGCCGAAGCGTTTGTGATCCCGACCGGTTCGATGGCTCCAACGCTTTATGGGCGACACAAGGAAGTCACCTGTGAAGGCTGTTCACTGTCGTACACCGTGGGAGCCAGCCAGGAGATTGATCAGGATTCGGGAGCGTTGAACGGCAATCGAATTCGTCTTTCAATCTGCCCGAACTGTCGACGCGAAAATCAGGTGGAAAAGGCTCCGGTCTTCAACGGCGACCGAATTGTTGTCAACAAGCAGGTCTCAAACTACAGGCGGTTTGACGTTGTAGTCTTCAAGAACCCCGAAGAGCCGCATGTGAATTACATCAAGCGGCTGGTGGGATTGCCTGGAGAGACAATTCGAATTCGGCAGGGAGACCTGTATGCTCGGAAGTCTGCCGATGAGCCATGGAAGATTCTTCGCAAGGACGATTTGAAGAAGCAGAAGGAAATCCAGCTGCTGGTCTACGACGATCGTCAGCCACCTCGTGCGCTTCTTGAGGCAGGTGCAGAAGAACGCTGGGCTCCCGCTGTTTTCATGCCAAACGATACGGCAATGGGAGGATGGCCAAAAACAGAAAATGCCTGGAAGCCCAACGCGGAAGATCGAACCTATGCCGTCAATGCGACAGGAACGGATCTCCAGTGGCTTCGTTATCGCCATTTGATTCCAGGGTTTGAACACTGGAAGGCTGCAAAGAAGGGTGAGTCCATCGAGATACCTGTGCAGCCACAACTGATTGGCGACTTCTGTGGATTCAACAGCGACAATGGGTTCGGTGATGAGCTTTACTGGACGAACGACCTGACTCTTGAGTTTCAGCTGTCACTCGAAGAGGCCAGCGAAAACTCGGAGCTCGTGATCGAACTTGAAGAAGGCATGAGAACTGTTCAGTGCCGCATCGTTCCGACAACAGGGGCCGTGCGTCTTGTCAGCATTCCACGTGACGGTCAGGAAGTGACCGTGGCTGATGGAACCTGTGACATGCAGGGCCCGGGAGACTATGCAATCGCATTCTGCAACGTCGATGATCGGCTGAATCTGTGGATTGACGAGTCACCTGTTGAGCTGACTCAGCATACCGAACTTTCAACGCCCGACCTGAACCTGCCCACGGACCGAGACCTGGCACCGGCGGGGATCGCCGCGAAAGGGCTGAAAGCGACGGTTTCAGAATTGCTTCTGCGACGTGACATCTACTACCGAAATGACGTCCTTGGGTTCGATCCGGCGGACGTGATGACCAGCAACCCGTCCTCTTCGAACTATCACTGGGACTACAGTTCGGCTCTGATCACCGAAGTCGATCAGAAACGCTATGCCGACCTTTCGACCAGGCTTCGTTCGCCGGCAAGTTACGCGGAGAGGTTTCGCGAATACACACGAGAGCAGGAAGTGGCGTTTGGCCGGCTCCTGGAGTTCGAACTCAAAGACGACGAATACCTGATGTTTGGCGACAACTCTCCAGCCAGCAAAGACAGCCGACTGTTTGACTTTTACAGCCGTCCTGTGCGAGGTGTGTCTGGAAACCGTTATGCGGTGAAGGAGTCCGATCTGATCGGTGAAGCCCTGTGCATCTTCTGGCCGCATGGTGTTCCATTCCTGAACGGCGGCAGGGGCTTTGCGATCATGAATCATGGCGGCGACAAGACGTATCCGCTCTACTCGTTTCCGTTCTACCCCAACATTTCCAGAATGAAACTGATTCGTTAGCATTCCGGCGTTGCTGGCTGCTGACGAATGACCAAATCGGGACGAAAGGATTCTCCCATGGCACTTCTGAAATGCGAAGGACTGGTCAAGGACTATCCCGGCAAGCGCGCTGTGGATGGTGTCAGTTTCAGCGTCAACGAAGGCGAGATCGTTGGACTGCTCGGTCCAAACGGCGCGGGGAAGAGTACCAGTTTTCGCATGGCCTGCGGGCTTGTCGCTCCAACGGAAGGCCGAGTCCTTCTGCGCGGAACCGATGTGACTGAGTGGCCGATGTACCAGCGTGCCAGACACGGGCTGGGCTATCTTCCACAGGACACCAGCATCTTTTCAAAGCTCTCCGTGGAACAGAATATCCTTGCCATCCTGGAGTTCCGCGGACTGTCCGCCAAAGCCGCACGGGCTCGGATTGAACAGCTGCTGAATGAGTTCGGACTGTGGGGAAAGCGTGAACAGCGTTCCGGATCATTGTCCGGTGGTGAACGTCGTCGTCTGGAAATCGCTCGTGCGCTGGCCAGCGACCCGCAGATCATTCTGCTTGACGAACCGTTTACAGGCATCGACCCCGTCACGATTCACAGCATTCAGGACATTATCCAGGGCCTGCGAGATCGTGGCATCTCCATCCTTCTGACCGACCACCGCGAACGAGAAACGCTGACGATCACGGACCGAAGTTACATCATCTGCGACGGGCAGGTACTTGTGTCGGGCAGCGCGGAGAAAGTGCTCAGCGATCCTCAGGCGATTGCTCGCTATTTCGGAAAACGCTTCGACGCAGAATCCATCATTGGCGGTCGAGATTCGTTCCGCAAATCAGCGTAACGAAATGCACCGAGTGAAAGTGAACGTCGCGTCGCGGATGATCGCCAGGAATCAGCGTTCCGGAAGTATGCCGTACTTTCTCATCTTGTTGTAAAGCGTGACTCGGCTGATACCGAGGTGGCGAGCCGTATTCGTTCGACTGAAATTGTTCGTGAGCAGAGCCTGTTCAATGATGTCCTTTTCAGTGAACTCAATTCGGTTCTCGAGCGATTCACCCTTGCGTCCCGCGAAAAACGCCTGGACGGACGGATCATTCGCGGGGCCTGCTGCACCTTCGACAATATGCATTGGCAGGCAGTCAGCATTCAGGTTCCCGTCATGACTGTAGATCACCGCACTGCGAATGGCGTTTTCCATCTCACGCACGTTGCCTGGCCATGGATACTGCATCAAGGATTCAAGAAACTCATCCGCGATCGATCGCACTTCGATTCCCAGCTGGCCTGCATGATGATGCACAAAGTAACGTGCAAGCGGTTCAATATCCGGCAGTCGCTTTCGCAGAGGCGGAATGTTGAAGCTCAGTGTGTTCAGTCGATAGTAAAGGTCCGGACGGAACCGGCCCTGTTCCACCAGTGGCTGCAGCTGAAGGTTGCTGGCGGCGATGATTCGTGCCTTCACATGCAGAGTGCGATTGGATCCGACCGGTTCAAATTCACCCTTCTCGATGACACGCAGCAGCTTGACCTGCTGATCCGGCGTCAGCACGTCGATTTCGTCCAGCAGAATGGTTCCATTGCCGGCGACGAGGAACTTTCCGTCTTTGTCAGCATGAGCGCTGGTGAAGGCTCCTTTGACATGTCCAAAGAGTTCACTCTCGATCAGTTCACCTGGCAGTGCACCACAGGCGACATGAAGAAACGGCTCGTTCGCGCGAGGTGAAGTGTCGTGAATCAGGCTCGCAAGATGAGTCTTGCCGGAACCCGTTTCGCCGATCAGCAGAATGGTAACGTTGTGGCGTGCCGCAACCTCCAGGCGCTTCAGCATCGTTCGAAGCTCAGGTGTCCGAGTTCGAAAGCGATCGGCCATCAGCGACTGATCCGGCGCAGATGCTGACTGACGAACAGTCGCGTTCGAAACCGGCGCTGCGGACGGAGTGCGTTCTACGTGGGACGCTGCCGGCTTCTCCACCGGAGCGAACGCTGGTGCCGCCGCCGGCAATCGGGCTGACATCCCTTCAACCGTCTGTGACGTTCGGGTGTTCGACGGAGTCAAAACAAATCTCGCCAGTTCATCGTGGTCCAGTTCATTCGTCTGCAGCGAAAACAGACGCAGTCGGCACTGGAGTTCCTTTGGAATATTGGACTCCGTCATTTGCCCGCTGAGCACCACCAGTGTCAGCAGACCTGACGTTGTTGAACTCACCGTTGCCAGTGCTTTTGAGACCTGCTGAGGATTCGCGGATCGAAGGTCCAGAATGACATGTTCCGGCCGATGCATCTGCATCAGTGGGCCAGCTTCCGTCAGTGAGTAGCATTCCATCAGACGACATTGACCAGCCATCGCGCTGCCCAGGCTGCGGAGGAACCCAGGAGACCCGCTGCAGATCAGAGCTGTATCAATTGCTTTCATCGAATCACACCCGTCTGAAGTTCACGTTTTCAGAATTAGCCGACGCAAATTGGAGGGCTGCAACAATTCGCGGACCGACCAGTGATTCACTGTCTTTACAAAAACGATGCCGAAGTCCTTACGTGACGATAAACGCAGGAAATACGGGAGTTTTTCGTATTTGCCTGGCATATCAGACGTTGCATTCCGTCAACAATTGTTGCCGATGTTGTCCACCGATGGCTCGTTTGCACTGTTCGAACCGGGAGGATCGGGGTAGCTTGTGGAACTGAAGATCTCCCCCCACCGCTCGAAGCCTGCAGATCCTTATCCTTCCCCCAGGAGCACGTCATGTTCGGGCACGCACATCGTCGGCAGTTTTTGAAGCGAGTCAGCCAGGGCACGTTGCTGGCATCTCTGGGTCCGGCATTGGCCGTTGACCTGGGCCTGACTTCACCAGCCTTCGCCGCAGAGAGCGCGGAGGGAGCGGCTCTGAATTTTGGTGAGCTCGAGTCCCTTGTGTGTCTGATGCAGGAAACGCCTGTCGAACGGCTGCAGTCAACGGTCGTTCAGAACCTTAGCCAGGGGACATCGCTGAAGACACTTGTGGCCGCCGCAGCGCTCGCGAATGCTCGGACGTTTGGCGGCGAAGACTATATCGGCTTCCATACTTTCATGGCGATGAGTCCCGCACTGTCGATGTCGTCAATGATGCCAAAGGGCCAGGAAGCTCTGCCGGTCCTGAAAGTTCTGTATCGAAACACGAATCGAATTCAGGAGTTTGGCGGCCGCGCATCGGAAGCACTTCAACAGCTGGCCACGAACCGTTCAGAAACGGCCACCGCGTCGCAGTTCCATGACGCCATTCGCGCGAAGGAAATGGAGAAGGCCGAACAGATGCTTGCTTCCATGACGGCCACAGACGCGAGACTTGCTCTGGAAGCTCTGCTGCCCGCCGTGCAGGACAATCCTGAAGTCCATCGCACGGTGCTCCCCTATCGCGCGTGGGACATGCAGAAGATTGTTGGTACCGAGCATGCTCTGACACTGTTGCGGCAGTCGCTTCATTACTGCGTGAAGGCCGAACCTTCACGGCGAGCGGAATGGGACGAACATGGAAAGATGCTGACGTCGCTGATGGATGAGTACCGGCTGATGTCGAAATCTCCCGGTTCGCGCGCGGCGGATGACGCATTCTTTACGGAACTCAGCACCGTGTTTTCAGCGGGATCTCCGGAAGATGCCGCGAAAGCTGCTGCAAGTGCACTGGCCGAAGGATTTGATCCGGCCGCGATTGGGGAAGCCATTTCGCACGCGGCGAGCCGACTGGTGCTGGTGGACGGCGGCAGACTGCCTCAGTGGGAAGATCGTTTGAAACCGGCTGGTTCAGTGCATGGCGATTCCGTTGGCGTGCACGCGAGCGATTCCGCGAATGCCTGGAGAAACATGGCTCGAGTTTGTCAGGGTCAGAGCCAGTTTGCGTGTCTGATGATCGGTGCCTGGCAGATCGCCCGCGACAGAAACTATCCGGGCAATTTGTTGAAGGAACCACTGCCGGCCAAACATCATGTGGATCGTGTTTCAGGGACGACCGCCGATGAGCTGCTGGCTCAGATGGATAACGCTGTGACCAACAATCTGCAGGGGCAGGCCACCGCGATCGCTCACCGATTTGGACAGCTCAAACTTCCTGCCGATGCGCTCTTCTCCTGTCTGCTGAAATATGCCGTCAGCGAAGACGGTGCTCTGCACGCAGAGAAGTACTTTCAAACGGTCCGCGACGACTTTCTGTCCACAAGAGAATCAGCTCGCTGGCAGCACGTGTGTGCACTGGCCAGAGTCACCGCCAGCGAATTTGGTAAGCCCGCAGCCGGACAGAAAGAAGCGAGGGAACTGCTTAGAATTTCGTGAGCCTGACCGGAGGGCATTGCACGGAATATCTGTGTCCAGGAATGACCGGAGGGCTCGCGCCCTTCCGCTACTTTTATCAACACTTCGAACAGACTTCAGGAAATCGTTGTTGTGACAAGTTCGATGGAACGGATGCAGGCTGGTGATCCCTACCTGAACTATTGCCTGTGGCCGTATGAGCCAGTCTGTTCGGGGATCGGAAAGCTCAGGCCTTCTGTCCTGCTGCACAACGCGGTGTCATCGATGCCCCATTGTGACTGGGTACGAAAGACCCTCGCAAAGATCCAGCAGGGGCTGGGGTGTTTTCGAAGCGTCTACGGCATCAAACGTGTCGGTTCGAAGTGGGCTTTGGAAATCTACCTGTACGACTACGCGCGGCAGGAACGCACTGTCTCCGTGGAGGCGCTGGAGTTTGCGACTGGCGGCTGGCTTCGGTTTCCGCCAGTCGATCCGAGAACTCCGTACTTCATGTATTCGTTCGACCTGAATGAAGACGCAGAGAAGCTTGCGGGCCAGCTGGATTGTGTGCACGTCTATATTGGGAACCCGGGCAGCGATGTGTCGTCGGGGATTTCGTACGAGTATTCTCGCCAGGGCCGACAGCTCGAGAACTTCTACTTCTTCTTCGACGGTCAGCGGCACCGCCGGGAGATTCAGGACAAAATTGAATGCTCGGTGTTTTCAGAAGCATGGAACCCGGTGCTCGATCAGTTGTATCGTCCGGAGCTGCGAGACTGCCAGACAGTGTGCCTTGCCAACAAGCGAACGTGCGACACAGTTTACTTCTCCGGCGTAACGATCAGGCAGCTCCTGTTTTTCCTGCAGTGGCAATCGTACCCAGCAGAGCACATTGAGTTTGTCCGCCATCATTCCGGTGAACTCGATCATCTGCGTTTCGACGTGGGTGTGGACTATCGAGTGAAGCACGGGCAAGTGGAGTTTCTCAAATCGGGCTACTACGGAGTCTTCTGACAGCTTCCTCCCTCGCCCCCCAATCGGCCCCAATAGGGGGAGAGGGCTGGGGTGAGGGGGAATTTTGGCGGGGAAGCGACTGAGGACAGTCGCTCTACACTGGGGAATCCGGGAAGCGACTGAGGACAGTCGCTCTACACTGGGGGGGATGCGCGGAAGGACGGGAAGTTTCGAAATTCCCTGGCTTCTCCGGTTGGTTTCCGGCCGAGTGTGGTGCCACCATACGTTTCTGTTCAAATGCGGGACGTCCGGGCCTGAGCTCTCGCGATGATGTTCGAATGATTTCCTGATGGATTCTGGAGCCGCTCATGCTGGCGCGCATTTTTCGCTCTCGACAGATTCAAGCCTCAGTCCTGGCCGTTGCCATCGTCGCGTCTTTGCAGACGCCCGTTTCTTCGGTCGTGATGGCTCAGGACGGCCAGAAGGAACAGCAGGGCGAGAAGCAGAAGTCCATTCCCATTCGCGATCGCGTTGTTGATCGAATCACGCTGCGAGACGGGACTCAGCTGCTTGGCCTGGCCATCAACGAACGACCGGCTCAGCTTGTTGTGCGGCCGCAGGTGCTGAAGGACACGCTTCCTGCAGAACTCTGGCAGGAAATCGAGACAGCGCTGAAGGGGCTTGAGACTCAGCCGATCGAGGATGTCGTTTCGCCACTTCAGGAAGAACTGACTCGACTTGAAATGGCCACCCCCAAAGATGCTCAGCGCATTGCGATGATCGGTGAGGTCCTGGACAGAATCAGGAATCGCGAAACAACGGCACCTCCATTGTTGATCATTGAACCGAGCCGGTCACGACTGCGTAAGCTGGACGGTCAGACACCTCAGCGAAGAGAACTGTGCAAGCTGGCACTTCTGAATGATCTGCCAAACTTTGAGAACGAAGATGCAAAGACCGTGATGGAAAAGCTGCGTGCGATCCCAGCGGGGCAGCGAAAGGTAGCTCTGGAGCAGCCCGTTCAAAGCACCGTGAAGGCAGCCGACAGAATCCTCGCCGCAATCGACATCCGTCTGAATGCAGCAGTTCGCCTGATTCGGTCGGGCAACAGCTTTGTGAATGAGGACGAGCGACCGGACCCGGCCGTTCTGCTTCAAGGCGCGCTTGAGCAGAATCTTCAGTCGACACTGGGGCAGCTGCTGAATGAAGCAAACGGCGTGGAACAAAACACGCCACAGAATCCGGGCGGACCATTGAACGAGTTACCTGCGGCGGCCGTCGCCATTGCGGATGCAAAGAAGATGCGAGTCTGTGTGGTGACGGAATATCAGATCCTGCTGGATCAGGGCACAGCAACCGTCCACCGTTCACTGTTTCGAAAAACGAATGCTGACAAGTGGGTGCGAGTGCTGACATCGTCTTCGACTTCGACGACGGCGGATGTGAAACCAGGTCAGCAGGATGCCATTAAAGCGGATCCTCAGGTACAGCAGATCACAAGTCTGGTACAGGGGCTTGGAATCGGCGACGACAAACTGAACACGGCGCTTTCCATGGGCAGCGTTGTCCAGAATGCACTGACCGCCGTGGACGCTCAGTTCAGCGACCGCATTCAGGCCATCCTGACCGCTCGAGAAATCTTCAATGCGGGCCCGATTCCGACGGTCACATTGGGAGCAACTCCCGCTCCTGCAGAGCCCGACAGGAAATAGCGGCAACATTGCCGTCCGAATTTTCTCCATTGGGACTCGGGTCAGTTTTCAACTGGTTCCGGGTGCTGTCTACTACGACGCCTCTTGATTCCATTTTCTTTTTGCGTCGTCGAATCCCATGCTCCGTTACGCACTCACGATCTTTGTCAGCGCGTTCCTGTTGTTTCAGGTTCAGCCACTGATTGGCCGGTTCATTCTTCCGTGGTTCGGAGGCGGTCCGTCGATCTGGACGGCCTGCATGCTGTTCTTCCAGATTCTGCTGCTGGGCGGATATCTCTATGCCCACTTGCTGACAACAAAGCTCCCCACAAAGACTCAGGCCATTGTTCATTTGGCACTCCTCGCTGTTTCGCTGGCCTTCCTCCCGATTGCACCATCAGCCTCGTGGAAGCCAACAGCGGGCGAGCCTCCGTTGTCGCGAATCCTGCTGCTGCTCGGGGCGACCGTCGGCGGTCCATATTTCCTGCTGTCAACGACCGGGCCGCTGATGCAGAAGTGGTTCAGTCGAACGACTCCTGGCCAGTCACCGTATCGACTCTACGCGCTTTCCAACGTGGGTTCGCTGCTGGCACTGCTGTCCTATCCGTTCGTCTTCGAGCCCTGGCTGAAACTTCGGCAGCAGGTCTATTCATGGACTGGTCTGTATGCGGTTTATGTGTTGCTTGCCGGCTGGTGCGCCTATCGGCTGCTGAAGTGGAATGTGAGCCTTCCTGCCACTCCGGTTTCCGAACGGGAGTCTGAAGAACGTGAGGGTTCGCGTCCGGGCTGGGGAATGATCCTGCTGTGGCTGCTGCTGTCTTCCTGCGGCTCGATCATGCTGCTCGCAACGACAAATCAGCTGTGCATCGATGTGGCCACCGTGCCATTCCTCTGGATCCTGCCGCTGAGTCTCTACCTGATCTCCTTCATCATCTGCTTTGACAGTCCGAAGTGGTATGACCGACGAGTCTACGTGCTGCTGATGCTGTTCATGATGCCACTCGCGACATGGGTGCTGGACGAAGGTCCGGATGTGAATATCACTTTGCAGGTGATCATCTATTCCGTCACGCTGTTTGTGTGCTGCATGACCTGCCACGGTGAACTCGTGCAGGCAAGACCGGGGTCTCGCTACCTGACACTGTATTTTGTGATTGTGTCTGCGGGCGGAGCACTGGGCGGAACGGTCGTTGCGCTCGTGGCTCCTCGGTATTTCCTGGGGTACTGGGAATATCACATCGGACTGTTTGGTTCTGCTCTTGCGACGGTTGTTGCTCTGGTCGCTCAGAGGGTCTGGCTGCGTTCGTTTCAGCCTTGGTTCTGGATCGCCGCCGGGTGCTCACTGGTTCAGATTGCGTGCCATGGACTGTATTCGATTGAAAAGCTGATGGCTCCGCTGACACGGTCGAACGAAGCCATTCTGATGGGAGTCTACGGGTTCATCCACTTTGCTGTGCTGCTGCTGGTAGGCCGTCTTGAGCCTCGGCGGTGGTCAGTGATTGCCTGCCTCGGTTTTTCCGCCCTCTTTCAAGTCATCTGGCTGCTCACATTCCCTCAGGGAAAGGCTCCAGGGGTTCTGAACGGCGAGTTGATTCTGAACACGGTCGCGTCGGCAGTCGTTCCGTGTGGAGTGGCCATTGCAGGTCTGTTTTCTGTCCTTCGGCTTTCCTCCTCACATCAGCAGTGGGCCCTGCGAGGCATCATCGTGTTTCTCGGCGTCATGACGGTGATCACACTGAATGCTCATGGTGAAATGCAGCCTGATCGCGTGAGTGCCCTCGCGACAACATTTGTCGCCGGCATACTGCTGGACTATGCGGCCACATCGTTCTTTGGCCCCGGTCAAAGGCCGATCGGGTTTACCTTCTGGGTCCCGGCGACGACCTTGCTGCTGATCCTGGGGATGCAGCTGAAGTCCATCGCGGCCGCTGAGGTTTCGTCCGACAGCGTTGTGCATCTTTCTCGCAACTTCTACGGCGTGCTTCGAGTTCGCAAGGAGGAACCCGAGTACAGTGAGGATGACGATGAGATTGAGATCATGCCCGGAAAGTATTCACTGACCCATGGGCAGATTCGGCACGGTTTTCAGTACACGGATGAATATTGGGGCAAGCAGCCCACGACCTATTACGGTCGACAGAGCGGCGTGGGTCTTGCGATCTCGATTTCACGCGACCTCGCAAGAAAATCGGATCAGCATCCGCTCAAAGTTGGAGTCGTTGGACTGGGAACCGGCACACTTGCGGCCTACGGAGAGCCAGGAGAGTCATTCCGGTTCTATGACATCAATCCGGACGTACTGGGTCTTTCAGAAAAAGGCGTCTTCACGTACCTGAAGGACTGCCAGGCTGAAAACAAAGTCGTGCTCGGTGACGCACGCATCATGATGGAACATGAACTTTCGGAGGGACAGTCGCAGCAGTTCGACGTTCTGGCGATTGATGCATTCAGCAGTGATGCGATTCCAGTCCATCTGCTGACATCGGAGTGTGCTGAGATTTATCGAAAGCACATTCGGCCGGGAGGGATTCTGGCGATTCACATTTCCAATCGATTCCTGGACCTCGAGCCAATCACTCGCGGGATGGCCGAAGACCTGGGCTGGCAGGCCATACTGATCGACAATGACGATGATGATATGACCGGTGTCTTCTCATCATCATGGGTACTCCTGACGGACAATTCGAGCTTCCTCGACGATCCGACAATTCAGGAATCCATCACTCCGTGGGAGGATGCCGGACGCATTCTTCACTGGACTGACGACTACTCTGGTCTTTGGCAGGTTTTGTCGTTCTGACTTGCTCGCCGTTTCCACTGCCGCAACTCACCACAACTCTGTTCACGACGATACTGCTGACGTCACACAGAAACCGTATTCGGAGTCTTGATCATGTCATTCAGAATTCTGTGGATCCGAATTGCCGGGGTACTGTGTGCAGCCGGCCTCCTTTCCAGCGGTGCTTCAACGGAGTGCGTGGCTCAGGATCTCGCAACCCTGAACTCAACGCCGCTGCTTGAGGTTCATCAAACCCATCGAGAACTGCAGACGTTTCTCCGCAGCCGGATCGCTCCGCTGCCGGTCAGTCATGATGGAGACGAATGGAAGGTTCAGGCCGCCGCGGTTCGCAACTCCGTGCTTCAGAACGTTGTGTATCGCGGAGAGGCAGCGAAATGGAAAGATCTGCCTGTCCATGTCCAGCTTCTGGAAACGATCGAAGGCGGACCTGGGTACCACATTCAGAAACTGCGTCTGGAAGTGCTGCCGGATCTTTGGATTCCAGCGTTGCTTTACGTTCCGGAAAAGCTCAGCGGAAAAGTTCCCGTCTTTCTGAATGTGAATGGCCACGATGCCAACGGCAAAGCCGCCGACTACAAGCAGTCACGCTGCATTCATATGGCTCGCAACGGCATCATCGCGCTGAATCTGGAATGGTTTGGCATGGGGCAACTGGCCTTGCCCGGCTTTGCTCATGGAAGAATGAACCAGCTGGATCTCTGCGGCACCAGCGGACTTTCTCCGTTCATCCTGTCGATGTCCCGAGCAATTGATTTCCTCGTCTCGCTGGAGAACGCAGATCCGTCGCGAGTCGGCGTTGCAGGACTTTCCGGAGGAGGATGGCAGACGATTCTGATCAGTTCCATCGACCTTCGAGTCACCCTGTGCAATCCTGTTGCCGGGTATTCGAGTTATCTGACACGCATCGACAATCCGTCTGACCTTGGTGATTCAGAACAAACGCCCGTTGACCTCGGAATGACCGCCGATTATTCAACGCTGACAGCCATGCTGGCTCCACGAGCCGCCCTGCTGACCTACAACGAAAAAGACAACTGCTGCTTTGCATCGGGACACGCCTTGCCGCCTCTTCTTGCGGCCGCGGAACCGGTGTATGCAACGCTGGGAGCCCCCGAACGCCTTCGATCTCACATCAATCATGATCCGGGCACACACAACTTCCTGCTCGACAACCGACAGGCACTCTATCGCATGATTCGTGATCAGTGGTTCGGCGGTGATGAGTCTCGATTTGCGACCATCGAACGACCTCTGGACAATGAGATTCGAACCAAAGAGCAACTGAGCGTGTCGCTGCCGGAAGGCAATTTGGACTTCCAAAAGGTGGCACTGTCACTGGCCTCCCAGGCGAAAGCGGAGCGTGAATCACGGGGCCGTGTCCCGCGAGACACGAAGCTGAAAGAGATTGCTCAGACGATCCGCCTGCCAGAATACAAAGTGTCTGAGAAAATGGTGGCCGAAGACAGGATCGGCGACCTCACGGTTCGCCGCTGGACATTGAAGCTCAATGCCGACCTGACCGTACCGCTTGTGGAGTATGCACCGAAAGAAACGAAAGGGGCCGTCGTCCTGTTCAGTGACAAGGGACGAGCTGCTTCCACCGAAGAAATTTTGTCGCTCGTCAACGAGGGACGACACGTCTTTGCTGTGGATCTCTTCTACCACGGCGAATGTGCCATCCCTGAGCGAGCGTACCTTTGGGCGCTGCTGGTTTCGACCGCAGGCGAACGACCATTGGGACTTCAGGTCGGGCAGCTGAACGCTGTAATCGACTTTGCCGTCAAACAGGCTCATCAGGCAGTTGAATTGCATCCGATCGGGGAAGTCAGCTGCCTGACGGCTCTGATGAGCGGTGCCTTGAAGAACGAGTGGATTTCATGGATCAAAGAAACCGGCGGTCTGGAGACGCTCGAAAAGGTCATCACAGAAAATTACTCCTTTGAACAGTTTCCGGAGCTGTTCTGCTTTGGGCTTCTTCAAGTGACGGATATTGAAGAACTTCGCCGACTGAACATGAAGGACTGACAGAGCTAACGAGATTCGCCCGGCAACTTGTCTGAGTCTCTGGTGTCAGGTAACGATGATGTGGATCAAGATCTGCGGTATCACAAACAAGGACGATGCGATCACGGCGATGCGGTCCGGAGTCGATGCGATCGGGCTGAACTTCTTTCGTGGTTCAAAGCGATACGTCACGCCAGCGGTTGCCGCTGAGATTGTCCAGGCCGTGCGGTCAGAGGCTTCCGGAGCGTCACCGGATTTTGTCGGTGTCTTCGTGAACTCGGCTGCCGACGAAATTGTTCAGATCGTGCGTGACGTTCAGCTGGACGCCGTACAGTTTCATGGTGAAGAGTCTGAACAACTGATTCAAAGTGTGCACCAGCAAATCCCGGACGTCGCTCTGATTCGCGCGACAAGGATCTCGGCGGAGCGTCTTGAGGAGTCTCTGCAGGAACTTGAGACCCTTGCAAAACGCATCCCGCTCTCCGCGTGTTTGCTGGATGCTTACGTGGCCGGGGAATACGGCGGGACGGGACATCAGCTTGGAGCGAATCTGGCGGCAGCGCTCCGGAACCGTGTTCCCAGTCGATTTATCCTTGCTGGTGGCCTGAAAGCCGACAACGTTGCTCGCGCGATTCGGACGTTTGAGCCGTGGGGCGTCGACACCGCCAGCGGCGTGGAGATTTCACCTGGCTGCAAAGATGCCGATCTCATGCAGTCGTTTATCCGGGAAGCCCGCGGCGACAGAACGGGGAACGTGCGGCTCTGACAGCCTTTGAAGAACGTCGAAACGGCTGCTGAGTGTTCAAAGTCGAGTTGTCCTTCGGCAATTCCTGCTGGACCTTCCAGAAAACGTGTGAATTCACTGCGAAAACTCGTGATGACTTGAATCCGGTCAATCGTCTAGACTTCGGCAGAACCTGCCGGAGGCCGTGGCGGAGACCGCGGATTTGACTCAGCAGTATTATGAAATCTCGATGTCGGAGAAGCAGGGATGCGTCAGGTGACGATTCGTCAACGCGCAGCGTCCGAAAACGCTTTGAATGTCAGCCGTATTCTGCTGACACTGGGAATCCTGGTCGTCAGTGCTGTGCCTGGAATGGCTCAGCAGAGTCAGTTGCCACCCGCTGAACAGTGGCTGAAGACCTATGTTCCGTCACAAAAGGGGGTTGAGATTGATACTCCCCCGGCTGCCGAATTCGGCAAATGCCGAGTAGCCTCAGAGAACGGCAGTGTGGCTGTTTATGGTCCGGCGAATGAAATTCTGCGGCGGTTCAGCGATTCCAATGGCGATCGCTATCCCGACATGTTCCGCTATTACCATCTTGGTCTGGAAGTCTACCGCGAGATCGACACGAACGGCGACTATAAGGCCAAGAAGAACACGCGACCTGATGAGTATCGATGGATGAACTGGGGCGGTACTCGCTGGGGAATCGACCAGAACGAAGATGGCAAGATCGACGTCTGGAAGGTCCTGTCGGCTCAGGAAGCAGCTCGCGTTGCCATCGAAGGATTGATCAGCGGCGATCTTCAGGCCATTAGTACGGTGATGCTGAACGATGCCGACATTCAAACATTGAAACTTCCAGCCGTGATGGCCAAGGAACTTCAGGCATCCGTTTCAGATCTCGCAAAGAAGGCACAGGCTTCTGTCTCTGCTGCTGGCGGAAAGGCACTGAATCCGAAGTCACAGTGGGTACGATTTGACCCGCCGCTGCCTGGCGTCATTCTCGCGGAACAATCAGGAGCACCGGCCGACATCACGGTTTACGAGAACGCCATGGCGTATGTCCAGAACGGCGAGAAGCTGGACCTGATCTCCGTGGGTGAGATGGTGCAGGTTGGAAATGTCTGGAAGCTGGTCTCCATGCCAACACCGCTGGACACCTCCGGAAAGGCTGTTGTTTCGGTCGGCGGAATTTTCATGCGACCGGGCGGAGAAGGCGGCACTGGCGGCGGTGGCGATCCGACTGAAATGCCGGCCGAAATGCAGAAGCTTCTCGTGGAACTGCAGGGCCTGGATGAAAAGAGTCCGGCTCCGGATGCCGCTCCCAAGGCACTTGTCGACTACAACGTGGCCCGAGCAAACATCTCTGAAAAGCTGATCACCATGGCTCGCAGTGATGATGAGCGGGCACAGTGGATTCAGCAGTTCGTGGACAGTCTCTCAACCGCCACTCAGTCCGGTCTGTATCGAGAAGGTCTGACTCGTCTTCAGACAATGGAAGAAGCCGTTCGAGCCAATCAGACATTGAAAGGCTATGTGTACTATCGTCGTCTGATGGCGGAATACGCCGTCCGTTTGAAAGAGGATGACAGTTCCGCGGGTGAAGCCGAAGTCAAGAAAGCTCGGGAAGCCACACAGAAGTGGTGGTTCGAACAGCTGGAAGCCTTCGCGCGTCAGTGGCCCAATTCAGAAGATGCACCGGACGCTGTCGTGCAGCTTGCGATCAGTTATGAACTGATGGGACGCATCAATGATGCTCAGGCATGGTACGAGCGGCTGGCAAAGAACTATCCTCAGACCGAAGGCGGCATCAAGGCGGCCGGCGCGCTGCGACGACTTGGTCTGACGGGCAATCCGCTCCAGCTGTCGGGCAAAACGCTGCAGGGCCAGAACCTGAGTTCCGCTCAGTACAAGGACAAGGTCACTCTGGTCATCTTCTGGGCCTCTTACGCACAGCCTTTCACGGATGACCTTGAAGCCATCAAGGCCGTCTATGCCAAGCACCAGAAGGCGGGCTTTGAGATTCTGGGGATCAACCTCGACCCGGATCTGACAATGCTTGCGGCTTACATGAAGCAGCATTCAATCACCTGGCAGAACCTGCGCGAGGCTCCGAAGGAGCAGGGCCAGCCACCAGGAGACTTCGGGTTTGGAATTGTTTCGATTCCAACGATGTTCCTTGTCAACAAGCAGGGCATTGTCGAAGGCGGCATTACGATTCGAAACCTGGACATCGCCGTCGATACTCTGATTCAGGGCAAGAAACTGGAATCTCTGAAGCCAACAAATCAGGCTCCGGAAGAATCCGGAAATGGCAATGCAACGGCCGAAGGCAAGAGTGGCACGAAGGGCTAAGTGCCTGTCTGGAATAGTGCATAGGGAAGACGACAGCTTGGCTTAACTGCCGGCTGAAGTCGACGACGACTCCTTCACCAATTCTTCGCCAATTCTTCACCAAGGCCCGGCCTCATCAGCCGGGCTTTGTCTTGCGCCATGGGGGCGTTGTGAATGGTTGTCAAAGTAGGTCCTTTCTGCCGGAAAGGACTTTCGCCGCAAGGCGAACCTTGGTTCTGGCACGTTCATCATTCAATCCCGCTCGCCGCGAAGCAATCTCAGGGCGATGTCGTTTCCACGTTGTGCTTTGAAGAATGTGGCAAATGACAGGGGCGCTGGTCGCGGCAAGGCCGCGAAGTGCCGCCCGGCAGTCGGCACCTACAAATGTTCGCGACTCCGCCTGCCCGGATGTGGAACCACAGAAGCTTTGCGAAACGGAGAAGCGTTCGATACGCTCCGTCTTATTGAGTTGGCAAAATGAAGCGACTCCAGGTTACAAGGGGATGAAGAGTGTCTGAGGTTCTTGACAGTTTTCAGATTGAATGGCACGGAAACACGGTCATCGTGACGCCGGCGTCCAGCGTGGAATCACTGAACTGGGATCTTGTCGAGCAGGCAGCGGATCTCGTGATGGAACCGCTGAATGACCAGGAAGCTCCGATGGTCATCGTGGACCTCAGCCGCGTGGGATATTTTGGCTCGGTGTTTCTTGCACTGCTTCTGCGATGTCACAAGTTCGTCAAGAAAAAAGGTGGCGAACTCGTCCTGTGCGGTGCCAGCGATATGGCGCTCGAACTTCTTCGTATCACCGCACTGGATACGATCTGGGCGATCTATGACAATCGCCAGGAAGCAATGAACGCGCTGCTGAGCTAGTGGACGCAGGACGCTGTCAGCAAGATGAAGCTGGCAGCTCATTGCCAGTTCTTTGATCACTCAGTCCATGGAATGGTGAGGTCATCGTGAAGCGGCATCCACTCAAGCATCCGCAGTCATCTGAATCCGAGGTGATTGAACACGTCGCCGAGCTTCGTCAGCATGAAGAACTGATCAACGAGATCAAGCTCACTGCGGACAAACTGGCGAATGATGGCGCGACGCGAGGTGACCTGAAGATCCTGAGCCGAGCACTCAAGGAACTTCGGTACGCGTTCAAGGTCTTCGCACCGTATCGGCGAAACCGAAAGGTCTCCGTCTTCGGCTCCGCGCGAACTCGACAGGACCATCCGTGTTACCAGACCGCTGAAACGTTCGGCCGACGAATGGCAGAAGAAGGCTGGATGGTTGTCACTGGTGCCGGCGGCGGAATCATGGAAGCGGCCCATCGCGGTTCGGGACGCGAAATGGCGATGGGATTGAATATCCTTCTTCCCTTCGAGCAGGAAGCCAATCCGGTCATTGCCGGAGATCCCAAGCTGGTCAGCCTGAAGTACTTCTTTACTCGCAAGCTGATGTTCGTCAAAGAAGTTCATGCGATTGTCACTTGCCCAGGTGGTTTCGGTACTCTGGACGAAGCCTTCGAAACTCTGACTCTGGTACAGACCGGCAAACGAGACCTGATGCCTCTGGTCCTGCTGGACGAACCTGGCGGAACGTACTGGTCGGCGTTCCTGAAGTATGTTCGAGATGAGCTGCTGGACAACGGCCTGATTTCGCCAAGTGACCTTTCGCTGTTTCGAGTCACCGACAAAGTGGAAGAAGCTGTCGAAGAAGTGCTTGGATTCTACAGCGTCTACAACTCGATGCGGTTCATTCGCGACCGCCTTGTTCTGCGACTCCACGTGGCACCAACGGACCAACTGATGCAGCGGCTTAACGACGAGTTCGCTGATGTCTGTGCCAGCGGTCGCATCGAGCGTGCAGAACCTCATCAGGTGGAAGCCGACGATGAGCACCTGCTGTCGCTGCCGCGGATCGCGCTGACCTTCAATCGGAAGGCCGTGGGACGGCTGCGAGAAATGATCGATGTGATCAACTGCGAACTCGAAGGCTACTGCGGCATTTGCTCGGAATGACCGCAGCCCCGAAAGCGCCGTGACACGACCTGTAGTGGATCTCGCCGAAGGTCCCGCTACGTTTGCTGATCCCTGAAATTTGCGTTACGACTGGAAGAATGTCGTCTCCGCGGTCGTTCGGAGCAGTTTGCGGCGGTCGGCTTCGCTCACGAAATCGAGCCGTTCCTGAACGAGTCGGATGGAATCAGCATACGTGTTCGGCGCGCCCAGTTGATAGGGAGAATCGCTGGCCCACATCAGTCGATCGGGCCCAAAGGTTTCATAGAGCCGCCTGATCATGGGGGCGAGTTCGTCGTGGGGCGGCTGCTTTCGTCCGAGTGCATAGTACGCTGAGATCTTGACGCGAACTTTGCCGTGCTTTGAGAGGTCGCAAAGAGCAGCGACGTCGGACTCACGAATTTCGCCGGTGATGCCAACTCGGGCAAAGTGATCGATGACCACAGGCGTCTCCGGGTACTTCTGACACCACTCACTCACCTGCGGAATGTTCTCCGGGTTGATCAGGCAGCACATCGCCTGTCCGGTTTCTGCTCCTGTTTTCCACATCAGCTGCATTCCATCACCGCCCAGCCAGTCCTTGCGGTCCTCGCGCGGTCCGATTCGGAAACCAGTGACGCCCGTTTGCTTCATTGTCTTCATCGTTTGATCGACATGCGGCTTCGTGTCGTCAATCTGTCCGACGATTCGAAATCGCATTGGATGCTTCTTCCACGTGTCGATCAAATACGAGTTGTCAAAACCGTGGTATGGATGGTGCTGAATCAGGACGACTCGGCCAACTCCGACAGGTTCCGCAACCGCCATCAGTTCTTCGTCCGTGAAACTGCGTGGCGCGAGGACATCGACCGTCTGATGATTTCGAAGCGGGTAGGCCTTCAGGTCTGTCGTCCAGATGTGGGAATGAGCGTCAATCCAGGGATGCTTCTCATCATCATCAGTCGCCGCTGACAACTCGGCCGTTGAAAACAGGGGAGCGGCCACCGTAGTTGCGGCAAACGCGAGCATGGTGCGACGAGACATGTGAGAATTCATGACGCGATCCTGTCACTGAAGAGTTCGAAGCGGGTACGGCAATCATCGAATTTCAACATGGCAGTGTAAGAATATCCATCGACTTGAACGAACCCGGGTCGTTTTGTTCTGAGACTTGTGGTCGGCCGAGTTTGACCTTTTGTGATCTGGACCGGATCCGGCTATCATCACAGGCCAAACCCCCGGCATTCGATCGACTGCCTCCCCAGCGACCACTGTGTTCCCGCCGACTCCAGAATCAACTCTGTGTTTTCCCGATTTTTCATCGATCGTCCAATCTTTGCCTCGGTGATCTCGATTGTTATCACCATGGTCGGTGCCCTCGCGCTGACTCAACTGCCGCTGGCTCAGTATCCGCCAATCGCGCCACCGACTGTGGAAGTCGGGTGCAACTATCCAGGAGCGAGTGCTCAGACCGTCGCTGAAACGGTGGCCGCTCCGATCGAGCAGCAGGTCAACGGTGTGGAAGATATGCTGTACATGAACTCGTCCAGCACCAACGACGGATCGTACGCATTGACAGTGACGTTTAAGCCCGGAGTGGACCTGAATCTTGCTCAGGTTCTTGTTCAGAACCGAGTCAGCCTCGCGCTTCCGACTCTTCCGGAGGTCGTCCGTCGGACCGGCGTGACAACTCGAAAACGCTCGCCCGACATTCTGCTGACTGTCAGCATTAATTCACCGGACGGTCGCTACGACCAGCTCTACCTGAGCAACTATGCCCGGCTTCATTTGCAGGACGAACTGAGTCGACTTCCGGGCGTGAGCGAAGTGCGCGTGTTCGGCCAGCGAGATTACAGCATGCGAGTCTGGCTGGATCCGGACAAACTGGCCGCACGAGGCCTGGCAGTTGCGGATGTCTCGAATGCGATTCGCGAACAGAATGCGGAAGTCGCGCTGGGCCAGCTTGGACAGGCTCCGGCAATTCCCGGGCAGTCGTGGCAGATTCCGCTGACTGTTCGAGGGCGTCTTGAGTCCATTGAGCAGTTCGAGGACATCATCATTCGAAGCGAATCGGATGGACGAACGATGCGGATCCGCGATGTGGGCCGAGTGGAAGTGGCCGCGCGAGCAGAAGAGACGAACAATCGCTTCAATCAGAAACCCACTGTCGGACTTGCCATCTTTCAGCTGCCGGACGCCAATGCTCTTGAGACCGCCGATGCCGTCAAAGATCGCATGAAGGAATTGTCTGTCGACTTCCCTGAAGGCATGATCTTTGAAGCGGGCTATGACACGACACCTTTCATCCGCGAATCAATCCGGGAAGTGTTCAAGTCACTTCGAGACGCTGTCATTCTGGTCGCTCTCGTGGTGCTGATTTTTCTCCAGGGATGGCGGCCGGCCATCATCCCGCTGATTGCTGTTCCAGTCGCGATCATTGGGACGTTTGCGGCCATGGCAATGGCCGGTTTCAGCCTGAACAACCTCACTCTGTTCGGACTGGTCCTTGCGATTGGGATTGTGGTCGACGATGCGATCGTCGTCGTGGAAGCCGTGGAACAGTACATCGAACGAGGTTTGTCGCCGCGCGAGGCCGCCTTCAGAGCAATGGATGACGTGACGGGTCCGGTGATCGCGGTCGGCCTCGTTCTGTCGGCCGTGTTTATTCCCTGTGCATTTGTGACGGGCATCATTGGTGAATTTTTCCGTCAGTTCGCGCTGACGATCGCCATTTCGACGGTCATCTCGACGATCAATTCGCTGACACTCAGCCCGGCACTGGCGGCACTGCTGCTGCGACCGGCTCATGGACCACAGGACTGGCTGACTCGTCTTTTGAATCTTCTGTTCGGCTGGCTGTTTCGCGTCTTCAATTTTGGAATGCGATGGTCGGTGTCCGGATACACAGCGATGACCGGACGGCTGCTTCGAGTTCCCGTCCTTGTTCTGGTCGTGTATGTCGGACTGCTCGGGCTGACATGGGCTGGCTTCAAATCACTGCCGACCGGGTTCATTCCATCGCAGGACAAAGGCTATCTTGTCTGCAGCGTTCAGCTGCCCGATGCCGCCGCGTCCGAACGAACGCTGAGGACACTGGAACGTGTCGAGAAGATCACGCTCGACACGCCTGGGGTTCAGAGCATCAATGCGATTGCGGGGAATTCGTTTCAGCTGGGAGCCCGTGCGTCCAACTTCTGTTCGATGTTCATCATTCTTGACCCGTTTGAGGAAAGGACGACGCCAGAGACCACTGCTGCCGCCATCCAGGAGAATCTGCTGAAGCAGTACGCTCAGAAAATTCCCGAAGCCACCGTGACGATCAATCCGCCTCCGGCCGTTTCCGGGCTGGGCCGTGCCGGCGGCCTGAAAATTATGATCGAAGACCGAGGTGACATCGGATTGAAGGCCCTTCAGGATCAGACCGACCAGCTGGCTCGAAAAGCCGGTGAACTTCCTCAGCTTCGAGGTATTCAGAACGTCTTCAATGTGAATGCTCCGCAATTGTATGTGGACGTGAATCGCGATGCCTGCTTCGCACTTGGCGTCAACATGGCTGAAGTTTTCGGGACACTTCAGGGCTATCTCGGTTCCCGTTATATCAACGACTTCAACATGTATGGTCGGACCTGGCAGGTCGTTGTCCAGGCAGATCTGCCGTTTCGTGACCGCATTGAAGACGTTCGCAAGCTGCACGTACGAAGTCGTGACGGCAAGATGATTCCGCTGGGGACCGTTGCCAGCGTGCGACGAATCGGCGGGCCTCTGATGGTGACGCGATACAACATGTATCCTGCGGCGGCTATCACAGCAAACACTTCGCCCGGCATCAGCAGCGGCGAAGGAATTCAGGCCATCGAGGAACTCGCGCAACGCGAACTTCCCGCCACGATGGCTTATGAATGGACCGAGCTTTCCTATCTGGAACGAACATCAGGAAGCACGGGACTGATGCTGTTCCTGTTTTCTGTGGCCTTTGTGTTTCTCGTTCTTGCAGCCCTGTATGAAAGCTGGTCTCTTCCCTTGGCTGTCATCATGGTGGTCCCGATGTGTGTCCTTTGTTCGATCGCCGGTGTCGCCGTTGCCAAACTGGACATCAACATTTTCACTCAGATTGGATTTGTGGTCCTGATCGGGCTGGCCTGCAAGAACGCGATTCTGATTGTGGAATTCGCGAAGCTGCGGCGCGACGAAGGCGAAGAGATTCACTCGGCCATCCTTCAGGCCTGCCGGTTGCGGCTGCGTCCCATTTTGATGACGTCGTTCGCCTTTATTCTTGGTGTCGTGCCGCTGGTTCTGGCCACAGGCGCTGGCTTTGAAATGCGTCGTGCTCTCGGAACCGCAGTCTTCAGCGGTATGCTGGGAGTGACCGTCTTCGGAATCTTTCTGACGCCTGTCTTCTGCCTTGTGGTGGATCAGGTTTCGCACTGGTCGATTTTCCGTTTAGCGGCATTCCTGAACCCGTTTTCCGGCCTGTCCCGACTCCTGAGACTCCGACGGCGCCCTCCAGCGAATCCGGCTTAAATGCTGAACAGATAATTACTTGCGGAAAACTGCGTTCGCCCGTAGAACGTCGAAAACTCAGCATCTTTTCTCTGCCCTCGCCATTTATTCAGGCTGATGCACATTACCGCATGTGAACGCTTGATGCGGGTGCTATAGTTTCGGGAACAGGCGACGTCCCAACGGCAGGTGACGCCCCGGATCCTCAAAGGGATGGATTCGGGCCAATCGAACGAAAGTCAAGACAAGCGATGAAGATACAGCAGTTCCTTGAACATTACGGAGTCAGGATCAACCCGTTCAGTCAGGAAGACGCGCAATCGGACCACATCTTCCAGCAGCACTGCGCTGAGAACCATTCATCACCGGCATGGGACAAAGTGCTGGGAGACTGCAGAATCCGAGCACTGCAATTGTTTTTTGGAGAAAAAGGGGCTGGCAAAACGGCCATCCGCCTGCAGCTGATCAAGGCTCTGCAGGATACAACCTGAAACATCGACGACGCGTTGTGATCGCTGAAGCGACCTGAATCCGTTTCTGGATGCGTTCGTGATCGCCTGCGCCTGGACGGCCGGAATCGAAGACGCGCTGTGAAAGAATGGCAGCATAACCTGTGGGACCACATGGACGCCATCCTGACACTCAGCACTCGACGGCTCTGCAACACGATCCTGGACCGTCAGTCGGGATCAGAATTCAATCCGGATCAGCTTCGGGAAATGCCACGTCAGCGCAAGCGTGACCTTCTGATGCTGGCAGCCTTCTATGATCAGTCCTCCGACCAGTCGCATACTCGCCGCTGGCAGTCATTGAAGAAGGCGATCGGATACAGCGCGCCGTTCGTTCACTGGAGATTTGCACTTGGCGTGGTCGTGACGCTGGCCGTGCTTGCGTTTGCACTTCGTGATCTGTTCTCCACGCCGCTGACGGCCATCAAGGAACTGAGGCACTGGTGGATCTATGTGGTGATCGCAGTGGGCTGGGCCGCGTGGGCTCAGAGGTATGTGTCGCTGTGGTGGCGAGCACGTCAGGTGGCCAGACAGGTTCGCATTCTGGAACACGGCACATCGTCGCTGCGAACAATCTTGTCTCGCTTTCCAGCCGCGGAAATCGATGATCAGCCAATTCCATCACGCGACCGAAGTGATGACCGCTACGAGCTTCTTGCCAAGCTGCAGCGACTGCTGAAACCGCTGGGATACAGCAGCATCATTGTTCTGGTAGACCGTGTCGATGAGCCTCATCTCATCAACGGTTCAGCAGAACGAATGAAGGATTTCCTGTGGTCGATGTTCGACAACAAGTTCCTGAAGCACCCAGGCATCGGATTCAAGATGCTTTTGCCGCGGGACGTTGTCTTCTTCCTGGGCCGTGAGGAAAAAGAATTCTATGAGCGATCACGGCTGGATAAGCAGAACCTGATCAAGTCGCTGGAATGGACTGGTGAGTCACTGTTTGACATGGCGACGAACCGCATTCGGGCCTGCCTGGCGGACACTCATACCGCGACGTCGACGACGATCACGATTCGGGACTTCTTCGCCGAAGATATCACGCGGGATGATCTCATCGCAAAGTTCTCCCGTCTTCGAGTCCCTCGGCATCTGTTTCGCTTCCTGTATCGCCTGCTGACAGAACACTGCAATCGCGCGACGGAGGACCAGCCGTCATGGAAGATCAGCCGAGTAACGCTGGAGATGGTCACTGACGCCTATGCACGAGAAATGGAAGCTCTGGACCGTGGCATGGGAACCGGCTGATCGCTGCAGCCGCCTTTCACATGAGCGCAATCGATTCCCAGGTCAAAACGGTCGGCGACGGCGCTCAGCAAAAACCCGCAGCCGCAGACTTTCACTGACTGTCGTGAAACTCAGAGGCCTCCATGTTGAGCCTGGCGAAACTGGCAATCGCACGGATGCTGCCGCACTAATCCGGACAGGATGGTACTTTTGAAGGTCGAAAGACGCGTTTTCGATTCCAGACCTGGTCGATGCTGTGACTGCCAGCCACTGGCAGTGCACCGGACGGATCCATCACTCGGCCGGAACCAACACCGCGTTCAGGGATCGATTCTCTGGCCATCGAGTTTCCTCGTGGCCATGTCCATCTATCGGAGTCAGAAGTATGTCGAAGTCCATCCCCTCCACTCAAATGATGCTTGCAGCAGCCGGAATCGCTGCGATCTTCTCCATGGCGCTCCACTCGAATCCGCCACAGGACGAGACAGTCGCTTCTCGATTTCATCAGCGCCAGCATTCGAACTCAGCCTTTGCCACTGCGAGCCGCCCGGCATTTCGCAACAGCGGCCATGGATCCTCCATGATTCGCAACCACACAGAACCGACTGCCCCCACGACACCTCGTTCACAGCAGCCAAAGTCCATGATCGCTCGTAAACCAGCTCAGGGTGTGCAGTCGTAGAAACGTCGTTTGATTCTCACTTGTCAACGATGTCAACCTATTCAATAGAACTCAGGCGGCGCCCAACCTCCTGAGTTCTTTTCGTTATGTGCGCCGCTATGCTTTTACGCCAGGTTCATTCGTAGCAAGCTCACATTGGATTTCATCATGTCCGACGAATTATTCTCCGTTGAAGGCCAGTCCGTTCTTGTCACCGGCGGAAGTCGAGGCATCGGCCGTGCGATCGCCGAAGGGTTTGCTCGCCGAGGAGCCGATGTCACGATCTGCAGTCAAAGCGAAGACTCCGTGAAGCGTGCCGTTGAGGAGATGGAAGCAGCAGGGTTCAGGACTCATGGCGTCGTCTGTGATGTGAGCAAACCCGAGGACATTCCTGCCACGGTCAGCAAGGTCCTCGAACGCACCTCTCGTATCGACACTCTGGTCAATGTGGCCGGAGTCAACCGGCGCAAGCGAGCAGAGACGGTCACACTCGAGGACTACAATTTTATCCTGGACACAAACCTTCGCGGCGCGTTTCTGATGTGCCAGGAAGTTGGCAAACACATGATCGAACGTCGACAGGGCGTTCAGATCAACGTGGAATCTCTGAACACCTGGATGCCTCTGAAAGGCGTGCTTCCGTATGCCGTCAGCAAGTTCGGCATGCAGGGAATGACTCGAGGACTCGCACTGGAATGGGGCCGGCATGGCGTTCGAGTCAACAGCCTGGCGCCTGGCTTCATCCTGACAGACCTCACCAGGAAACTCTGGTCTGATCCCAACATGCAGGCATGGAACGAAGCCAACGCACCACTCGGACGACTCGGCGTTCCCGAAGACATGGTCGGCACCGCGATCTTCCTCGCCTCCAAAGCGTCAGCCTTCATGACGGGGCAAACCCTGTACGTCGACGGTGGATTCTCCTCCGGCTGGAGCTGGCCCATCCCGTTGTCCTAGCCCTGTGTAAATCGACTGTCCTCAGTCGTGCCCGCTCACTCAACGGCCAGTCCCGAACCCCGCTGCGTTGCTGGAGAGCCAACGCCATACTCGGGACTCGCAATACGGAAAGTGAGTGGCGCAAGCGATGTTGGCTGGGAGCATTTCCGCACGGTTCCGGGGTCGTGGTGTAGTCCGCTTCCATGGTGACGTGTTTTCTTCCAACACCAGATTCAGACCATCGTAGAGTGTCTCAAGTTCCACGACGCCGTGCGCTTCCACACAGCCTGTCCAAGCTGTGCCACCCTGCATGAACAGACCTAAACTAAATCTGTCGGGCTCGTAGAGAAACCTGGATTATTGGCGATCGAGCCGGTCGGCACCGAATTCCGGAACCAAAGTAGATCGACTTGGTGACCTCACTCTCATCGATTTCAAGATGATGCTTAAGCACACGCGACAATTCTCCCAATGATGTTGAAGCACTAAACAGGAACTCTGCCTCAACGTACACGGGGATGCCACTTTGAACATCAGGAAATCGCGATTCAAAAAACCTCAGTTCTTGTACGCACCAATCAGGTACGATTACGTCGCCATTCAGATCTTTGGCGGCTCGATGTAAGAGCGTCTGATCAAACTTCGCATCTTGCTTTGGTTCAGACTTCAGATCGAAACTAACGAAAAGCCGTCGAATCGATGGCGGTTCCGAATCTCGTCCAAATGAATCAGTCCTGATATACAGTTCAGCCATGAAGGCCAGAATTTCCTTCAGTCGATACGGATCCGCAAAATGCCCGTGGACCGGCACTTCCTTTACGACAAGATCCCCTATCTTTTCGACAGGGCCTGCATAGAAACGACTGTCCTTCGTACCAATCAAGAGTGCAACACCAGATTCTTCACTTTCTCTGCCGTATAAGTAGAAACCATCGTCCCATCCTGGAAGAACTTCGCAAGATTCGTAGCGGTAACTGAAGTGGTCGCGAACTCCCTCAACTATCGAGTCGACTTTCATTTGTGTGTTGAAATCAAGTGACGGTGATCGTTCCATCTTCATCTCCATCGTTTCCAGTTACTTCGTCGCAGAGTTTTCGATCGTTGTCAACCTTCATCTGCCAGCGTGGAGTCCGACGAAGAAAAGAGATCTTCTGTTACGCATTTTACGTAACAAATTGTGTGACGGATGGCGATTATGATGAAGGTCAGGATGAGGATTAAGAATGCGGTGCTCGCGGGACACGGAGGACTGACGTCCAGCCGCTCGCCTTTTCCGCTCTATCCTCGCCTCACGCCAGACTCTCCAGTGCCTCCATCACCACCTTCAAATGAGCCGGCAGCCAGGCTTCCGTTGTCGACACTCCATGTCCCAGCAGTGACTGTTCCAGCGGCCAGCCCATGGGAGTTTTCAGGCCGGTGGGATGATAGTCCAGGAGAAGATTCAACCCGTCGGCATGGCAGCGAGTTCCTGTTTTCCATCTCGCACACGTGTCACGAACCAACTGCGTTCCGATGAACCGTGTATCAAGGCCGTGGACAGGTGCTTCGAGGTTCCGTTCCAGAAGCTTTGCCAGTCGATCATGAAACTCTTTTGAAGGCAGTGTCGGCGTATCCGTGCCGGCAATCCCGAAAGCCTGGACCCAGTCGCCCCATTCGGCAAACATCATGTCGTTGAAGCCATGAGGCGGGAACATCGGCCGAGCTTTCTCGGGGGCTTTCTGATCGTAGACTCGGTGATAGCACACGTGAATCAGCTTGCTCAGCCCCTGAGTATCCCAGCCGTATCGAACGGGCGTTTCAAATGTTACGGCGATTAACTGTTTGGCCAGCGGGTGAGGAGAAGGCGAGGTCTCAAGTGATCGAGCGACCAGCTGCCAGTGTTCCCCGGTGGGACGCCCACACGCTTCGAAGAACTGCTGAACGGTCGGCTTGTGATTGGCCAGCAGATTGCTGATCATCGCGAAGGAATTACCAGCGTGTGAATGCCCCCATAGAACAATCTTCTGATCCGGAGGAACCGGACGCTGAAGCAACTGGGCCAGCAGGCGAATCGCCAGCTCCGCACGAGCAAAATGATGGTTCTGGCTGGACCAGGACGGTGTCAGAAGTTCGACCGCCGGATCCGGTCCGACCAGCCGCTGAAACTCTTTTCGAAACGTCTCCGTGTAGTTCCCAATGTCTTTCATCAGGCCAGCGGTCAAAGGCTTCGTACGTTCCTCGAGCAGATCTGCAAACGACCGCATTTGCGACGCAACGAGCGGCAGGCCGGCACTGAATGTTCGCAGAATCTCGGCCAGCCCCAGAGGATCATCACCGACGAAGGTCCCGTGCACCAGAATTACTCGCGCCGCCTGGTGCTTTGTATGCAGCGCAGAGAAGTGTCCTTCTCCAAACGTCTCCGCCGTGAGCTTCCGAAACCACGGCTTCACCACCGGTGTCGTGGGATACTGCTGATGCTGAAACTCATTGTTCGCCGGCATTAGAACCTCGTGGGTTTTAGGCGGGGTAGGATGGACGCCCTCGTCCGTCTGCGATTGACTGCTCTTCAAGTTCGACCGAGTCATACCATACGCGTTTTGAATGGCCAAACTTGCGAGAAGAAAGCAAAGGAACGAGACGGCCGAGGGCGGCCATCCTCCGAGGAGCTATGGCTTCGCTTTGCGGGGCGAAACCGGATCGACTGCTGTTTTCAGTGCGAATGGCAAAGGCGGTACATCCGTCAAACACGACGTCGCTTGTCGACGGAACGCAACAAGTCGGCCTAATCCATACGGTCCGGAGATCACGGTCGTACAGGTGGTGTAAACTTGGATGTTGAAAACGTTGCTCCAGGACCTCCGGGGATCACCACCATGCATCGCAAAGCTACGATCCTGACGGCAGTGACTGCCTTTGCTGCCGGAATGCTCTGTTCTCCGCTGCTCCATCTCGTGGGTGGTCCGGCGACCGCGGATGAAAAGAAGACCCCCGACGCGTTCCTGAGCGGCGGTGCGAGGTCGGAAAAGGTGCTCGTGGAAATTCTGTCGACGCTGAAAGAAGTCAAGACCGACACAGGTTCGATCGACGAACTGCTCAAGTCAGGTCGTGTTGCGACGGGCGATCAAAACGGGAGTCGAAAGAAGCAGGACAATCGATGACGCTGCAGACGCTTCGAAAGAAAATCACTCGCAAGTCCGTCTGTCGCATCGGAATGGAACTCGACGGAACCGGAGTCGTCTGCGCACAGGTTCGCAGGACTGACCAGGGCTGGCAGGTGGTTCGAAGTCGAGTCTTCACGGCGTTTGGTGCAGATGATTCGATTCCGGCTGCGGCGGTGCTGCTGCAGGCGTCTGCGGGAATGACGTCCTCAGAAGTCGCGGCAGTGCTGCCGATGGAGGCCTGTGATCTCAGAGTCTCTGAATTGCCGGGACAGTGTACGAATGACGAACTTCGCGAAATGCTGAAGGGTGAACTGGCCGCGGCGGGCCTGCATGATCTGACGTTCGACTTTTGGCGCATCCCGGAAGGAATGGTTCAGCAGGCAGGAGCTCAGGGAATCTGTTCGCTCGGCATCAGCCAGCCGCTTGTCACTCGGGCGATCGAGAGGATTCGTTCATGCGGTCATGCGGTCTCCGGGATTGATGGCATCCCGACAGCCGCCACGCGTGCTCTTCGCATGATGATGGAATCAGGACGACTGTCGCCCGGCAACACGCCTCGATCCAACACACTTGCCGTTCACATCGGCTGGAAAAAGACAACACTCGTGCTGGTCAGCAATGACATTCCGGCGTTAGCTCGAGTACCGCAGATTCCCGGACTGGAGGGCTGGGTCCGGGATGCTCAGGTACATACCAGCTTCACAGCGACCGACCTGCTTCGAATTACGCAGGGGCTGAATGCTCAGCTTCCCATTCGTGTTCCCTCATCGGTTTCAGGTGCGAACAGTTCCGCGACCAATGTGTGGGCTGCCGGGCTCTGTGAAGAAATCCTTCGAAGCATCTCATTCGCTCGTCGCCCGGGATTAAGACTGATTCCTGGTCACATTGTGCTGATGGGTCCAGGCGCCATCATTCCGGGTCTGCAACAGGCTCTTTCAGAACAATTGAACATTGCCACGTGTCTCTGGTCGCTTCCGCAGCCCAATGGTCTGGAGGCCAGTGCTGAACTTGCGATCGCCTCGGCGCTTTCGGCGTGGGAGATTCCGCTGTGACGCAGGGCATCAATCTTCTTCCGGAGGGAATTCGGAAGTCGACGGCCAGATCGCGGGCCGTTCGGCTGTGGACCATCGTCCTGTTTTTCGGGTTTGTCGCCGTTGGCGTGGTTGTCCAATACCGCTGGACGGCGATCGCAAGATTGACCACGGATCTGATGCAGATCAAGCCGGATGCCGAAGAAGTGGTGGTCCACCTTGAACATGTGAAGGAGCTGGAGATTCAATTCGATCGACTACAGGCGGAGCTGGACGGGCTGGATTCTGCTCCGAAGACAAACGGAATCCTGCCGCTCCTGAACACCGTGGCACGTGGAGTCGATCGACACGCCGCAAGCATTGTGCTGACTCACATTGAGTTTGTGGAGGAGCCTCTGAAGGATCAGGACGCAACACCGGTCGCTGCAGTTCCGTCAACAGCACAGGCCGTAGGTGGACCGGCTGAAACAGTGGCCGAGGTGCGGCTGCGAATTCAGGGCATGGCCGAGTCGGATATCACCGTAGGACGATTCGTGCAGTCACTCAGAGAATCGTCACTGTTCCAGAACGTGACACTGCGCGAAGACACAAATCCTGCGGTCGAAGGATTTCTTCGACGAAACTTCGTGATCGAATGTCTGCGTCGCGAGGTGCCCTGATGTCTGTTCGAGATTCGCAGTTTCAGGCTTATGTTCGACGCTGTCACCTGGCTGGCGGTCTGTTGACCCTGGCAGCACTGACGGCGATCTACACGGTTGCCGATGGGCACCTCGACCGGACAGCCAGGAATCTGGAAGCCGAATTGTCCAGAAACCAGATGCTGGTTCAGCAGCAAGCCCCGGTGGATCAACGAACGACTGAGCTGCGGACCGCGATTGATGCGATTGAGGAACAACTGACGGCGAGACGGTTACGAATCCCGGAGTATCCTGCTGAACATGAATTCTCTGAATTGCTGAATGAGCTGGCAGGAACGGCGCAACTGGCGATCGAGGAGCTGCGGCCGGATCAGTACTTCCACACAACCAGCATGGATCGTATGACATTTCGAGTGCGCGTGTCGGGGGAATGGCAGGGACTCTGCGAATTCCTCCGTCAGGTGACATCGCTGGAGAGACTCTGCCACGTGGATCAGTGTCGAGTTTCATCGGAACAGGACACTCCCGGACGGCTGCGATGTGATCTGCAGGTCAGCATCTTTTCTCGTGCGCCAGCACCGACGGCCGCGCTGGATCGGAGTTCGCTGTGAGTCGCATCAAGTTTCAACTGGGGGGCGTGTCCGGTAAACAGGCCGGTGCCGTCGTCGTCCTTCTGGGGATGCTCTGGGCGGTCTTCCCTTCTTCCAAATCTGAACCGTCAAAGAATGAAGCAACTGCTTCCGACGTTGCCGGTGAAAACTCAGATTCGGCGAACGTCCAGCAGGCGGCTTCATCAGATGCTGGTGGTCCGTCTTCCGCAGTGGCATCTGATGCGTCGGCAGGCAGCGGTGGTGCCGCATCGTTGGCACTGGAAAAAAGCGGAACAGCAATGCCGACAGCCGTACTTATCGGCAAGCCCTACGAAATGCTCGACAAAGCCGACGTGGATGCCCTGGCGTCCATAAGTCCATTCAGTACAACGGCCGTTGATGTGGCAATTCGAAAAAAGGACACAGTCGCAGACGCGGCAACGGAAGAGGCTCCTGAAGAAAAGCGACGACGGATGTTGCAGGGCAAAGCCGCAGGAGCCAATGTCAGCCTTGTGTACTCCAGCAGCCGTGGAACTCGTGCGGCAGTGATCAACAGGGAAATTCTGAAGCCAGGAATGACGACGTCAGACGGACTCGAAATCCATTCCGTAGAGATTGACGGGGTCGGTGTTCGACTGCAGTCCGACAGCATGCCCGACGATGCAGGTTTGGAACTCCATTCGGAATCACCTGCAGATTCCGTTCGCCAGGACTGATGGACATTCGGCGTTCTTCGTTCTTGAAGTCTCACCGTGCCGGATATCATGCCTCGAGCGTCGCCCTGCAACGCGTCACAGAAGACACTGACTGGCCGTCTTCTGAGGTTGTTCTGCATCATTGCCAGTCCGGATGGCGATCGAAGTGAAACCCACGTCCCATGTCGTGTCTGAACAGACAGCCGGCGCTGTCCTGGCAGCTCTGCGAAAGCATGAACCGGCGCTGACATGGAAAGAAGCGCGCCGGTTGATGGAATCGCGGCTCATCGGCATCAACGGAATCCTCTGCATTGACGAAGGGCGGCGAGTTCAGAGTGGCGACACGATCGAAGTGCGTACTCGACCGTTCCCGCCTCCTCCCAAAGACGACGATGTCGCAATTCTCTTTGCCGATCCGCATGTCGTTGTTGTCAACAAGCCTTCAGGAATGCTGTCGCTGCGGCATCCAGGGGACGTTCGCTGGAACCAGTCCAGGAAGGACCGTCAGCCGTCGCTGGAAGAATCGCTGATGAGAAGACTTGGGAAGCGGGAACGGAAGCCGCCTGAGAGCGTTGCTCTGCTGGCCGTCCATCGCATCGATCGGGAAACCAGCGGAGTCCTGATGATGGCACGAACGGAAACGGCTCAGCAGAAACTGATCGAACAGTTCGCGGCCCATGAAACACACCGACGCTATCTGTGCGTGATTCCCGGAACGCTGTCCGCACAGAGGCTCGAATCGCGCATGGTGCGGGATCGAGGCGATGGATTACGCGGCCTGGCAGGCGAAGACGACGAATCGGGCCTGCGCATGGTGACTCATGTCCGTCCCGTTCGAGCGTGGCGTGACTACACGGAGCTGGAATGCCGGCTTGAAACCGGTCGAACCAATCAGATTCGAATCCAGCTGGCCGAACTGGGACATCCACTTTGCGGTGATGTGAAGTACCGAGGCCCGTTTGGAAGTGAACCAATCGCGGACCTCAGCAATGCTCCACGGCTCGCACTTCATGCAGCCGAGTTGGGGTTCGTTCATCCGGTCACCCGGCAGGAACAGAGATTCCAGGTCCCCTGGCCCGCCGACATGCTCAAATGGCTCGCTGAGATTCGCAAATAACGCTCCCTCCCACCGTAGTGGATCTCGCCAGAGATCCTGCCACGCATTAAAGCTAGAGAAGCCATGCGACTTCCAATACCGTCGGCTCCTGCGCCCCGAAAAAGATAAACCAAATGGTTTACAATCGAGACCGACGCAGTTATACTAAACCAAATGGTTAAAGAACATACCGTCATGCTGGACCGCATTTTTCACGCCTTGGCCCATCCGGCGCGAAGATCAATGCTGCGCAGTCTTGCGGATGGCGAACGGAACCTCACTGAACTTGCGGCCCCTTTGCAGATGTCGTTTCCGGCGGCATCCAAGCACGTCAGAGTTCTTGAACAGGCCAGACTTGTTCGCCGCCGGATGGTTGGACGAACACACATCTGCCGTCTCGAAGCCAAGCCTTTGGCTCAGGTTTCGGAATGGCTGGAAAACTATCGTCGGATCTGGGAGTCGAACTTTCAGCGGCTGGATGTCCTGCTGGAAGAGATGAAGGCTCAGGAAGCGTCACGGGATACCGGACGCAGGAACAGGAAAGCAAAAGAACCGTCATGAAACGAATGCTGGACGTCACAACGCCGTCGGACCGGGAAATTGTCATGGTCCGTGAATTCGATGCACCGCGTCGGCTTGTCTGGGATGCGATGACAAAACCGGAACTGATCAGACGCTGGATCTATGCGCCGAATGGATGGCAAATGACAGTTTGCGAAGGCGGTATGAATGTTGGTGACTCCTTTCGTTGGTCATGGAATGATGCGGATGGCAAGCCTGCTATGACGATCTGGGGCGAGAATCTGGACGTAGTGCCTCAACAGCGCGTCGTCCACACGGAACACATGGAGATCGGCGACGGCATTTCACTTGGTCAACTTCTGGCAACGATCGAACTCACGGAAGCCGGCGAATCGACGACTCTCCGGATGACTCTGCTGTTTCCTTCAAAGGAGGCTCGGGACGGAGCATTGGCCTCAGGAATGGAGCGAGGTGTAGCCGCTGGCTACGAGACACTGGATGGAATTCTGGGCTCGCAACTCTGAAGTCACCCATTGTTTCCGTTTTAGACACTTGCCGGAGTCTCGGATGTCTGCCGCTCGAATTGCCCTGATTGCGAATGGTGTTTTTGTGGGTCTGCTGGCAATCCTGCATGTGATCAGGTCAGATGTTGATCCTTCATGGCACTTTATCAGCGAGTACGGAATTGGCCGTTACGGCTGGGTGATGCAAATGGCATTCGTAAGTCTTGCTGTGGCCAATCTCGGAACACTGGTTTCGATACGCTCGGGTCTTCGTACGGCACTCGGTGCGACAGGTGCATTATTATTCGCGGTTGGCACCGCTGGCCTGCTCATGGCCGCGATGTTTGTCTGCGATCCGATGAACACTCCGGTGGAATCTCAGACGACCAGCGGAAAGCTTCATAACATCGGCGGCGGACTGGGCCTGCTGGGATTTGTTGGCACAGTCATCATCAGTGTGCGACTTCTTCGGGCACCGGAATGGCAGTCAGCTCGACGGTTCGTGCTGATAGCAACAGCTGCGATCATTCTGGGGTTCTTGATCTCCTTCATTTCGATTGGTGCAATGGCGGCCCGGCACAACGGCGTGTTTGGCCCGGATACTCCCGTTGGCTGGCCAAACCGCATTGGAATTCTGTCTGGATGCGTCTGGCTTGCGATAATCTCAATGCAGTCCATTCGGCTCGCAGACCCAACGCAGGCTCGACACACGCCGACCTAGCCCCGCCACGACTGACCTGCCGCAAGTCTTCCAATTCGGACCGTGCTGTCTCGTATCGATCTGCTATTGAGATTCTTGATCTTCCGGAAACGGTCTTGCTGTCCACGTCGCCTGCCATGTCTAAGATCTGCGAACAATCAGGCACCGACTGCCGGTGCTGCCGTTCGCTGCTTCTGACATTTGAGTGCACTCGATGGACATCAACTTTCTGATCGCTCTGCTTTCTCGCTGGACTCATATTGGAACCGCGATCGTGCTGACGGGCGGATTGACAGCTCTGCGATTTGTCGTGTTTCCGGTTCTGGCCGGGCATCCGGAACTGGTTGAATCCATTCGGCAGCGATGGAAAAAGTTTGTGCATGGCGGGATTGCCCTGTTTCTGATTTCCGGCTTCTACAATTACATCAAGGCGATGCCGCTACATAAGGGCGATCCGCTGTACCACGCGATCGTCGGGACGAAGATCCTGATCGCCTTTGCGGTCTTCTTCTTCGCATCGGCACTGGTTGGACGTTCCGCGGGAACGAAGAAGTTCCGCGATGATGCCGCCAAGTGGAGCCTGGTGACTCTGCTGCTGTCCGCCATCATCATCGGCATGAGCGGTTTCGTGAAAGTCCGAGTGCCTTCCGCAAAACCGGCCACCGAAACGGCCGAACCTGCTGCAGAAGTGAAGCCCTAACCGGTAGCGGAAAGGCGCGAGCCCTCCGGTTACTGCGTCACCTCAAAATCTTCGGCGCCGCGCTACGTCTTGCGACGCACGGCAACCGCGATCGCGTAGTACACAACACCCGCGCCGATCAGGAACAACACGGACATCGTCTGAGCCCATTGTTCCATCAGCAGACTGATGAATGCTCCAACGTAGGCGATCAGCAACAACGCTGGTGTCACCGGATAGCCCCACGTCTTATAGCTTCGAGGAAGATCGGGGCGTGTTCGGCGTAGAACGTAGACGGCAGCCACCGCCAGGCCATAGAAGATCAGGCCGGCACAGATCACGGAATCCGTCAGATTGTCGAACGCAGCTTTGATCCTTTGAGAATGAGCCAGGCTGACAGAGGGTTCAGGGACCGCGGGAGCGTCCGTCGAATTGCCAGCAGCATCCGCAGGAGTCGTCGCCTCAGAACCAGCTGCGACAACCGGTGGGACCACTTTAGGAGCAGCATCTTTTTCCGCTTCAGCCACCTGTTGAGTCAGCTCAGCCGCAGCAGATTCATCCGACTTGTTCGGATCCCAGACGGAAAACAGCAGCACGAGAAAGACGGTCCACACCGCCTGCAGAACGATCGTATTCGCAGGCGTCAGATAGCGCGGATGAATGCGCTGAAGCCAGCCAGGCACCAGGCCATCTCGAGCGATCGCGAGATAGATTCGAGGACCGGTGATCATATTGGAATTAGTCGCCCCGAACGTTGAGATCATGACTCCCAAAGCCGCGATCTTTGCTCCTGTGGGCCCGAACAGCACCTGGAACACGTCGGCCGCGACCGTGCCGCTCTGAGACAAATGACTCATTGGCAGCACACAGTGGTACGCCAGGTTTGCTCCCATATAGACGACGATGACCAGTCCAAGACCAATCGCCATCGCTCGTGGAACATTCTTCTTTGGCTCACGAATATCCTCGGCAACCGGCCCAAGATTGATCCATCCGTCATACGGCCACAACACAGCGACCATCGCTATTCCGATGGCTCGAAAGAAATCCGGCCAGGCACTTGCTGTCTGGGGTAGCGCCAGCTGAGGATTCAGGTTCGCGGTGTTGATCTTTCCCATTGCAAATGGAAGCACGATCAACAGCGCCAGAAACACGACCTTGGACACGGTCGCCAGACTTTGAATGCCCGCGCCGACCCGAGTACTTCGAAAGTTCGCCGCGGACAATCCCACGACGATCGCGATCGCCATCATGGTCTGCATCAACGGTGAAATGTTCACCAGCTCATTGAAGTACAGCACCGTCGCACAGGCCAGCGCGCCGACAGAGCCGGTTCGTACGACCCAGAATTCGGTCCAGCCCCACAGAAACGCCGGCAGTCTCCCAAATGCCTCACGAATGTAGAGGTACGGGCCGCCAGCCTGAGGAAACATGGCTCCAAGTTCGGCCAGCGCCAGTGAGCCACACAGAGTAATGATGCCGACGAACAGCCAGGTTCCCATGATGGTCAGGAACCCGTACTTCGCCAGTTCACTGTCGACCGAACTGACCTTCAGGAAGATCCCTGAACCGATAATCGAGCCCACAACGATCATCGTGGCATCGAACAGTCCGAGGACCTGAGGGAGACGATCGGGGCCTCCGTTTTCAATCTCCGGCGGAGCAGTGATTTGATCTGAGTTCCCGGACTGCGTCATGAGTTCCTCGGCAATTCCAACAGACAGGCTGACCACACTTCCTGTGGGAGGACCGAAGGGTAATCAAAGTCCGTTCACAACGTTAGGCAGCTTTTCTCCCTGAAGCGCCATCAGAGCCAGTTTTGCGGCAGTTTCGCGCAGTTTTTTCACTGCGGGCACGCTGGCCGATGCAATGTGCGAGGCCAGAATCACGTTGTCCATTTTCAGAACCGGGTGGTCTGCGGGAATCGGCTCCGGGCTGAAGACGTCCAATGCCGCAGCACTCACATGGCCGGATTGCAGTGCAGCAGTCAGCGCTGCCGAGTCGATCAAGTCTCCTCGAGCCAGATTCACGATCACAACACCAGGCTTTGTCTTCGCCAGTGATTCGCTGTTGAGCATTCCGCGAGTGTCCGCTGTCGAAGGACAGTGAAGAGTAATCGCGTCAGACTGCGACAGGAGTTCACGCAAAGTCACCGGCTCTGCTCCCGCGGCCCTGATCTGATCGGCAGCAATCACTGGATCGTGGACCAAAACTTTTGCTCGGAAGGCCAGAAGTCGATGAACCACTTCACGACCGATGCGACCGAATCCAACAACTCCAATAGTCATCTGCTTCAGTGCTTTGAGATTGTCGAGCGGTGTAGCGAGTCCCCACTTGCCCGCATGCACAAAGTTGGAATTGGCCACGACCTGCCGAGTGATGCCGAGCAAAAATGCCAGCGTGTGATCTGCCACTTCATCGATGCAATAGTCCGGCACATTACACACAGGGATTCGACGCTGCCGTGCCGCTTCCAGATCGACGTTGTCGACGCCGATTCCATAGCGAACAATCACGCGAGCTTTCTGCATCGCCGCAATGACGTCCGCGTTCACCGGAGCAAACTGAGTGATGACGGCATCGGCATCTGTGACAAGCGGAATCAGTTCAGCCGCTGGCTTCTTTTCCTTTGAAGCCACAATCGTGTGCCCCGCCGGTTCGATAATCGAAGACTCAACGGAGTAATCAGGAAACGAGTAGTCGGTAATAACAACCTGCATGAAAAGCTCCGGTGGGAAGGAAGGTAAGAAGTTGCGGTCGGAAGGAAGATTAGCGGTACTGCGCAAGCCGTCCGGTGACTCAGGACCGGAGGGCTCGCGCCTTTCCGCTACTTTTGAAACGGTGACTCGCGCGAAATCGGTCAGTGCTGAGCGGTCACGAGATGAGCCGCCGATCCAAGCAGTTCTTTCAGGATATTTGAGTGCGGATGCGGATGACCTTTGTATTGGCGGAAGCCTTCGCCAAAGCCAACACCCGCTTCCTTGCCTCGAGCCGCCCCCCAGCGACGACAGGCTTCCGTGTATTCATCCATACCATGCTGCCGTCGAAGCCATTCGCGCTGGCTGGCATGGCACGAGAGAGCTCGAATCTTTTCCTCGAACTGTTCGGACACATCCACGATCATGTCGACCGGCTGGCGATTTCCGAAGTGATCCGTTCCTTCGACGGGATCGACAAAATACAGCCAGGGGATTTTCTTTGCGGGCGGCGCCGGATCCCATTGTCCCGTTCGGTAGTTTGGCACGGACGCATTGAAGCACGAGTCACGAACCAGCGCACTCGTGATTTCGTGATCGTGCATGTAATCCACAGGAGGTGCTGTCAGGATGATGTCCGGAGCTGTGTGACGAACAAACTCCGTGACTCGACGTCGCGCATCATTGTCGAACACAATGGAGAGGTCGCGAAATTCCAGACACGTATAGTCGGCCCCAATGATGGCAGCCCCGTCAGCGCCTTCCTTTCGGCGAATGGCAGCAATCTCCTCCGCCGAATGTTCCGCACTGCCACAGTCCCCCGGCGTCATCGTTGCGACGGAGATTCGGCATCCCAGTGCTTTCAGACGCATCAGCGTGCCAGCGCATTGAAACTCAATATCGTCAGGGTGAGCATGAATTGCCAGGATATGGAGTGGAAGATTCTCTGACATTTCCGTCGCTTTCTGTTGGGGGCGATCTCACGCGGCCTTGAGCACACTCAGGTTTCAATCATGAGATCTTTCGCAGAAGCGGGTCTTACTGAAAATGGCATCGGAACTCCACGCGCTGGAGCAGCTGGTGAGCTGGAAACCCTGAAGTTCCGAAGTCAACCCGAACACTCCGGCATCGTCCCCCCAGTTGGCTTCGTTACGGGAAACCAATACGAGCTAAGTCAGCAAACAAAATGTGTCGCAAAGCCCTGCCAGATGCGGCGACAGTCAGCCAATCACCCGCCATCTGGTTTACCCAGGTGGAAACAGGTTTTTGCACTACCCAGCTCTCCACGTCCAAACAAGCACACGCCGAATCACCAACGCCGCACTTCAAGACGCAAAACCAGAGTCCAATCCGCAGCCAGCTCCGGCTGCATTCGTCCAGCGGCGACTGGTAGTGCAAAGACCGTGGACCCACCTGGGTAAACCAGGTGGCGGGGCAAAAGCCCCAAGAACTTCCGTAGGGCCTGAACCGGGCCTGAACCACCGGAGCGACCGTCACCCAATTCGCGGTGAGCCGTGCATGTGTCGCCGTTTCACGGCTTTGAACCTTTCCGGGTTTCTTTGAACCTTGGGTTGACACCCAAGGCTATCTGCTGACACTGCTCCGCAACTCATGAACGGGTTCGATTCGGCGCCTGTTCGTCCCGGAGCCACTCGAATTCGCAACACTCCCCGGATCAGCGTGTGAGACTTGTCGGTTCGCACTTGGTCGAAGTTTCTGGGTCGGGCCGGAAGCTGCTGTGCAGCTTGTGTTTACGCCGCTGAATCTTAGTGGATGGCACCGTCGCGGTGCGTGGACCTGATGATCCATGTGCCGTGCCAGATCATTCGGCATGCACGCAGGACCATCTATCGCCTTTTGAACTGGACCGATCTGACACCGGCATTCTTTCGTCTATGCGATAGTCTGCAGATTTAGCCAGATGACGTCGAACTGGAAACAGCTCGACACAAGAGCCGCAGGCCTGGACGTCTTCGGCAAACCGCTCCAAACAGAAATCCAACGACAGAAACAACGACCAATGCGTCACAAACAACTCGATCCACGCAGCGCGCTAAAGAGCGAACGATGGCGTACGCGCAGAAATAATTTTCTAAACCGCTAAAATGTTCGCTTGTTTGAGGACTAGCAGATCCGGCAGGCTGAGTATAGTGAGGTTGCGGCTTCATTCATTCGTTATGCTGTTGGTATCTAAGTCCTAATTCAGACGAGTTGTGTCGCACTGCTACCAAGAAACGCCGAGCAAGTTTGTGATGTTATCCCTAAATGAGCTCTTGTAGCGTTTCTCTCGCTTCCCTCGCGACGAATTGATTCCGATCAGTGGACAAAACATTCAATACAGGAATCAATTCTTCGTTCGTTGGCCAAATCTTCCGAATGGCACGAACAGCCTGCAGACGCAATGTCCATTCTTCCTCATTCCTGAGTGCGATTAGGTCTGGCAAAACTGCAGCCGCTTGCTCTCCCATGCGGCACAACAGCCTCGCTGCTGACAATCGGTGTTTCGACATTTTGTTGCTCATGATTTTGAGCAGAACAGGAATCGTTTCGCTAGTGTTGTTCTCACCTTCCCAAAGTAGACGCGCACCTTCCAAACGAACGATCTCAGAAACGTCTTTAAGCGTAAATCGCATATCGGAGTGAGCGACAAACTCTTTACTGTCAATCTTTGACAATTCCTGGGCGACTGCCTCACGCACCGACTGATTATCGTTCTGGAGTTGTTGTGCAATCCAGTGAATTCCATCCCGTTCTCCAATGCGAGCTAGTACAATCCATGCTTCGCGCTTTCGGTCAGGACCAGAGTCCTCGCCGACCGCGACCCTTCGAACAACTTCAGAGAATCCGCGAGCGAATGGTGGTGTGCAAATATATAAGCCAAAAACAGCCGCTTGGCGAACTTCTGCCTCCGCATCCCGAAGTGCTTCTTTCCACAGTGAGATCAATTCAGCAGGTAACTCAGAAGTCTGAGCGAAGGATTCGGAGCAAAGAGCCCCACATTGAATTGCAATAGAGATTCGTTGTGTCTTGGGTGCCTGTTGGAAAGTTGCAGCTGCATCCCTAATTAATTCTATGATGTCCACAAGTCCCTCAGTTTAGAATTTTGGCCAATTTCGGAATATGTCATCTAAGCGTTCAAATCCAACTCGCCCAGCATCGATCAGGTTTGCCGCCATTTCGTGTTCTCCAGCATTGCGCAACGCATGTGGAATGCTCTGTGGCGGATGAAATATACCACGACTGCTGTGCCCCAAATCTTCCAATAGATCACGGGCAACTTTCATTTCGGGGAGTTCATCCAACCACTCCTCGATCTCCGCTATTCGTAGACCCGCTTCGTATCCAGATGCCCCGCGGTGTAATGCCAGCGGACACGGATCCCCATTATGCACCAACACTCCACTAGTTCCAACGTGGTAGACGTGAGTGCCGTGGATTTCGAGGTTGTAGACGGGGGTTGAGCCTGGGATGTGGCAGAAGGAAGTGACAGTGGTGGTGCCCGCGGCTGTGCGCAGCGTTTCGTTGGGCTGCAGCGAGTCGGCTCGCACGAAGTCGTGGCGGTCTTCGCTCCAGAACGGATGGTTGCCCGTGCAGGGAATCGGCTCCGCCTGCCCGGCAATGCTCAGCGAGATCGAAGCTGACACCTGATGCCGAAACGTCCCAGTGATGACTCGGCCTTCGCCGGGAAGGATCTCCGGGCAGGGATCGATCTCCAGGACTTCTGCGTTGCCATCAATCCCGCATTCGGGGACTGAGATGAAGACCGTGCCGCCGACTTCACCGCGCTGCTGATTGAGCCATGTCAGCGGTCTCAGCAGCACCACATCGGCCACCGTCCCGTCTCGCTTCGGAGCCCGCAGCGTCAGCTTCCGCCATTCCGACGGGATGATGTCCGACCCAAACTGCAGGTCTTCCTCACCGGTCGGTGATTCCGCAAGGACTCGCTCACCAACCTGCAGTTGTTCGATCGCAACCAGTTCTGTCGCGGGTCGCACAGCGGAGCGATCTGTCGCCGCAGCGTACAGCCCGGTGAGGATCGGCTCCCCAGGGCTCGACTTGCTCACCGCGGATCGAGCCGCTACCGCTTCCGACCGAGATTCTGCCCGGTTTCCAGCCCGGCTCGCGGTAAGGGCCTGAGTTGCCGAAACGCCAGCAAACATCAGAGCGGCAGCAACAATCAACACGGTCCGTGTTCGAAGTCCCAACGGACCGAAACGCTCTGATCGGTGGCTCGTGTTTCTCGTCAACATCTGATTGTCTCCACAGGAATGATAACGGGCTTTCACAAAACGACACTACCGATTTCGTTCACCTATTGAGCATCATCAGGTGGGCATCAAGTCTGCCTGGGACTTAGTCCGGCAAACTTCCGGGGCTCTAAGCCGTAGTGGAACTCGCCAGAGTTCCTTTCAGCAACGACAGTTCTGGGATCTCTGGCGAGATCCACTACAAAATCCTCCACAGCGTTGCCTGCACGGCCGCTACTGCGATGAGGAAAACGATAACTGTCGCGCGAATGACCAAACTCCCGAGAGATCGCGTGAATGCTCATCCCGTCCGAGTCCGCGCTACGGATCCGAGCATACTCGTCCACAGTCAACATCCCTGACCTCAATTTATGAGTAAATTCGCAGGTCCGTCGCAGTGGGTCCATTTTGCTCGCCGGTTTCCGGACGTCGGCCCGTTTTGCTCAGCCGTTTCCGGTGGGATTCCAGGATGAACATGTCCGCGCGAATGTGGCAGATTCTTCCCTGGTTGTTAACATTCCCGCGACGAAACGGGGCCGGAGTGGCTTCGGTGGCATCGAAATCGAATGCCAGGAACTTGATGGAGTAAGGGAACGTGCAGCAGCCTCTTTCCTGCGGTTTTTTGATTCTGCGAGGACAGCCCGTCGATTCGTTTCTGCTGATGAAACACCCCCGGCGCTGGGATCTCCCGAAAGGTCATGTCGACGAGGGAGAAACGGAAATGCAGTGCGCTCTGCGGGAACTGGAAGAAGAAACCGGGATCGGTGCCAAAGACATCGAGGTGGATCCGGAGTTCCAGTTTGAAAATCGCTACATGGTCAATCAGAAACGCTACGGCGGAAAAGGGCTGATTGAAAAGAAGCTGCTGATCTTTTTGGGGCGACTGATTCGCCCGGTCAAAATTGTCGTGACCGAACACGATGGTTATCGATGGTTTGACTGGAGCCCGCCTCACCAGATTCAGGAGTGGACGATCGATCCACTGCTTTACGCGGTTCACGAACACCTGGGACGCAGTGATCGACGCTGGACAGCTTAGAGAGCGGTCCAGCGATTCGGGGTCAGGGACCAAAAGGACATTGAAGGGACGAGAGGGACAAAAGTCCCGGGGCCACCCTTAGTCTTTTGACGAGCCCTTTGATTCGGACTTGCCGGAGCTGGACGATGAACCTTCGCTGGCCTTGGCGGCTTCGGCACCCTTCTTGTACGAATCACTGCGATAGTCGGTCTGATAAAAACCAGACCCTTTGAAGATGATCCCGCCGCCCGCACTGATGATGCGTTCTGCCTTCATCTTTTTGCACTTGGGACACTTGCGAGTTGGCTTGGCAGTGATCGGCTGAAATTCGTCCCACTTGTGATCACAGGCTTCACACCGATATTCGTACGTTGGCATAGCTCACTCACTCGTCGGATAAAACTGGTGTTCTTTTGAATCAGGTGCTGATGCAATCTTCAAACTGCAGACAGTTGCCGGTGCATCAGCCTGCGGGAGCACACGAAACAATCACGCGGGCTGGACGAACGACTCGATCGTGCATCTGATAGCCCATTTCCACAACCTGCAGAACAGTCATCGGCTCGTGGTCGGCTGAAGGCATCTGTGTCAGAGCTTCGTGCAGGTTGGGATCGAACGGTTTTCCCAGAGCATCGATCGGTTCTGCGGCATGATTGCGAAGAATGTCACGGAACTGGTTCGCAACCATGCGAATGCCGTCCAGCAGGGCCTGCTTGTCGCCGGTCTGTTCTGCACTGGAGATGGCTCGATTCAGACCATCAAGCCCCGGCAGAAGATCCCGAACAAGCCGGAGCGATTCGAACTTGCGAGCATCATCCTGTTCCCGCTGAATGCGTCTGCGATAGTTTTCGAGGTCCGCATATGACCGCATCAGCTTGCCCTGCAGATCATCGATCTTTGCCTGAAGCTCAGCCACTCCTGCGATCGGAGCAGCGGAATCCTGTGACACCGCCTCCACGACAGCATCTGCTGCGGCATTGGCCGCCTGAGCAGCGTCAGTGCCGGCCTGTGGTTCATTCGGATGATTTGAACTCATTGAATCCTCAATTCCATCTCTCTTGTGATGACCAAACACGGACGAGATCTGTTCTCAGTCAGCGATGTGCATCAGGATTCTTCGTCTTTTGATTCGCCGGAGAAAAATGTCTTTACCTGTTCGAAGAACGACTTGCGATGAGGCATCACGGTCTTGTTATCAAGATCTGCCAGACGTCGAAGAAGTTCTTCCTGCTCCGACGACAGCTTGCGAGGAACTTCCACCTGAATCTCAACCAGCAGGTCACCCGGTTTCGTATTGCCGCCGCGCGGATCCGGCATTCCAAATCCACGAAGCCGACTGATTTCTCCCGGCTGGGTTCCGGCCTTGATTTTCAGAGTCTCGGGGCCTTTCAGAGTCGGGATTTCAATCTCCGCCCCAAGAGCGGCCTGAGCAAACGTCAGCGGCAGCCGATACATCAGATCCTGCCCTTCCCGCTGAAACAACGAGTGCTTGCGGACTTCAACGTCCACGTAAAGATCACCCCGCTGTCCTCCGTTCGTTCCCGCTTCTCCTTCACCACGCAGAACGAGCTGCATTCCGGAATCAATCCCCGCGGGAATCTGAACTTCACGAACGACTTCCTTCATCGTTCGCCCCTGACCGTTGCAGTCTCCGCAGGAATCCTTCACGACTGTTCCTCGACCACGGCATGCCGGGCAGGATGTCTGGAATCGGAAGAAGCCCTGAGACTGAATCACCTGGCCATGTCCACCACAGGTCGAACACTTCACCGGTGAAGAACCCGGTTTGCACCCGGAGCCCTGGCAGGTTTCACAGGTTTCGTGCCGGGTAATCCGCAGCTCACGCTTACATCCGGTGAAAGCTTCCGGAAGTTCGATGCGGATCTTCGTCTGCAGCGATTCTCCGCGTGAGGCACTTGATCGACGCCCTCCGCGACCACCACCGCCGCTTCCACCAAACTGGAAGCCAAAGCCCTCAAACAGGTCACCAAACGCGCCGAAGATATCGTTGATATCCTGGAACCCGGCGCCTCCGCCACCAGCACCTTTGACACCCTGATGACCAAAGCGATCGTAACGAGCTCGCTTGTCCGGATCGTTCAGAACTTCGAAGGCTTCTGAGGCTTCCTTGAACTTGTTGACGGCTTCGGGATCATCCTGATTGCGGTCGGGATGATACTTTAGCGCTAGCTTCTTGTAGGCCTTTTTCAGCTCTTCTGACGTCGCGGTGCGGGACACGCCGAGAACTTCGTAGTAGTCACGCTGAGCTGTCATCGTCTCACACCGTTGAAGTCACATAAAGAAAGCGGGACACCATCACGATGCCCCGCTGACTCAAACCCCGAACCAGCGCTCGGGACAACATTCTCCCGCTGTGATCAGCGAATCACGCCTTCGGATGCCGGCTTCTTGTCGCCATCTGCATCTTCAGACTTGGTCACAAGGACCTGTGTGGTCAGCATCAGACCGGCAATAGACGCGGCGTTGCTGAGAGCATTGCGAACAACCTTCGCCGGATCAAGGATTCCAGCCTTGAACATGTCGGTGTAAGTGTCCTTTGATGCGTCGTAGCCCATGCTGCCTTCCAGCTGCCGGACTTCATCAACGATCACAGCACCGTCCTTGCCGCAGTTGGACGCGATTGTGCGAGCCGGAGCTTCCAGAGCACGAGCAACGATGCCCACTCCGATCGCTTCGTCACCGCTGAGCTTCAGCTTGTTGACCGCGTCGATTGCACGCAGCAGAGCCACACCGCCACCTGGGAGAATGCCTTCTTCCACGGCAGCGCGAGTTGCGTGCAGGGCGTCTTCCATGCGAGCCTTGGTCTGCTTCATTTCCGCTTCGGTCGATGCACCGACGGAAATCACAGCCACGCCGCCAGTCAGTTTCGCCAGACGTTCCTGGAACTTCTCACGATCGTAGTCGCTGTCGGTCTTTTCGATATGATCACGAATCTGCTGAACGCGAGTCTTGATCGCATCGGCCTTGCCCGCACCTTCGATGATCGTGCAGTCGTCCTTCGACACTTCGACTCGACGAGCACTTCCGAGGTGACCGACTTCGACGTTCTCCAGCTTCAGGCCCAGATCTTCAGAGATCAGGGTTCCACCAGTCAGAACAGCCATGTCGCCCAGCATTGCCTTGCGGCGATCGCCGAAACCAGGTGCCTTCACCGCACAGATCTTCAGAACGCCACGCAGCTTGTTGACAACCAGAGCTGTCAGTGCTTCGCCATCGACGTCTTCTGCGATCACGAGCAGTGGCTTGCCGGTTCGAGCAGCCTTTTCCAGAAGCGGAACGAACTCACGCAGGCTGGAAATCTTCTTTTCGAACAACAGGATCAGACAGTCTTCCAGAACGCACTTCATGTCTTCGGCCTGAGTCACGAAGTAAGGGCTGATGTAACCCTTATCGAACTGCATGCCTTCCGCGAATTCCAGAGTCGTTGTGCTACCCTTGCCTTCTTCAACGGTGATCACACCGTCGCGGCCAACTCGCTCCATTGCATCAGCGATCATGTCGCCGATGGCCTTGTCGTTGTTGGCGGAGATTGCTCCGACCTGAGCAATCTGCTGCTTCGATTCCACTGGTCGAGCCAGCTTCTCGATGCTCTTCAGAGCTGCTTCAACAGCCTGCTCAATTCCCTTTCGGACAACCGTCGGGTTGGCACCGAGAGAAATGCTTCGCAGACCTTCGTTGTAGATCGCACGAGCCAGAACCGTTGCGGTTGTGGTGCCGTCGCCAGCGGTATCGCTGGTCTTGCTGGCAACTTCATTCACCAGCTTCGCACCCATGTGCTCGTAGGGATCTTCCAGCTCGACTTCCTTGGAAACCGTCACACCGTCCTTCGTGACGACAGGGTTTCCAAAGCTCTTATCAATAATCACGTTGCGTCCGGTCGGACCCATCGTGACGGCCACTGCACTGGCCAGCGTTTCCACACCGCGCTGCAGCTTGATGCGAGCACGATCATCAAACAAAAGTTGCTTTGCCACTTCCAAGGCTCCTTCAGCGATCAGACGCTGTGATGAATTGAACAGAATGAACCTGAGGTGCGGGCGAGCAATCCATCGCAGAACTGCTCAAGCCCGCCTGTCGCCAACTGAGCATCAGACCAGCTTTGCGAGAATGTCGCTCTCACGCAGGATCTTGACATCTTCGCCGTCGATCTCGATCTCAGTTCCACCGTACTTGCCGAACAGAACCTGATCGCCAACCTTAACGCTGACCGGTGATCGCTCACCGCTGTCCAGCAATCGGCCTGGACCAACAGCGATCACAGTACCGCGCTGCTGCTTTTCCTTCGCAGCGTCTGGCAGAACAATGCCGCCAGCGGTGGTTTCTTCAGCTTCGTTTGGACGAACGACAACGCGGTCATCAAGAGGATTGATCTTCATAGCAACCAAACTCCATGAAAGTCTGAGCAACTGCCCAGTATGTTGATGAATCAAAAGTCTTCGGAAACGTCACGAACATCGCACCGACGGCTTACATCATGCCGCCCATGCCTCCCATACCACCCATGCCGCCCATCGGGTCCATGCCGCCCATGCCGCCGTCATGATGATGGTCATGGTGACCGTCCTTCTCCGGCTTCTTGGGCTCATTCACGATGATGCAGTCCGTCGTCATCAGAAGCGACGCCACGCTGGTCGCGTTCTGCAGTGCAGTGCGGACCACTTTAGTCGGGTCGATCACACCGAACTGAAGCATGTCGCCATACTTGTCGTTCAGAGCGTCGTAGCCATAGCTGGCCTTCTTTTCCTTCTTCACGCGGTTGGCGACTACAGCACCGTCGAGACCAGCGTTCGAAGCGATCATTCGCAGCGGCATTTCGAGAACGCCACGCACCAGTTCCACGCCGTATTCTTCGTCACCCTTCAGGTTCAGCTCATCCAGAGCCGCAGCGCAACGCAGCAGAGCCACGCCGCCGCCAGGGACGATGCCTTCTTCAATCGCTGCACGAGTTGCTGCGAGAGCGTCGTCGATCAGGTCCTTGCGTTCCTTCATTTCAGTTTCGGTAGCTGCACCAACGCTGATCTGAGCAACACCACCAGCGAGCTTCGCCAGACGTTCCTGAAGCTTCTCGCGATCGTAATCGCTGTCCGTTGCTTCAATTTCGCGACGAATCTGTTCTGCACGACCCGCGATGTCAGACTTCTTGCCCGCACCTTCGACGATCACAGTATTGTTAGCGTCGATGCGAACACGCTTGGCCTTGCCCAGGTCAGACAGCTGAATGTTCTCCAGCTTAATTCCAAGATCCTTGAAGAACGCTTTGCCAGCGGTCAGCACGGCAATGTCTTCCATCATGGCCTTGCGGCGGTCGCCGTAGCCAGGAGCCTTCACCGCAGCAACCTTCACAATGCCTCGCATCTTGTTGACAACCAGAGTTGCCAGCGCTTCACCTTCGATGTCTTCGGCAATGATCAGCAGCGGAACGTTGTTCTTGGAGATTGCTTCCAGAAGAGGAACCAGCGGCTTCGCGCTGCTGATTTTTTCTTCATGAATCAGGATGCGGCAGTTTTCCAGAACCACTTCCTGCTCATCTTCATCAGTAATGAAGTGAGGAGACAGGTAACCTCGGTCGAACTGCATCCCTTCCACCAGGTCTACCTCAGTGTTGACGTGGCGGCCTTCTTCGACGGTGATCACACCGTCTTTGCCCACTTTCAGAAGCGCATCGGCCAGAATCTCGCCAATGTCCGGATTGTTATTCCCGGCAATCGTCGCTACTCGTGCGATGGACTCTTTGTCAGACGCCTTGACCGGCTTAGCCATCTTTTGCAGTGCTTCGATGACAGCATTCACGGCCTTCTGAGCACCTCGGCTCATCGCCATTGCATCTGCACCTGCAGCAATGAACTTCAAACCAGCTCGGTACATGGCTTCCGCCAGAACCGTTGCAGTGGTCGTGCCGTCGCCAGCAACGTCGTTGGTCTTTGAAGCAGCTTCCTTGACCAGCTGGACGGCCACGTTTTCATAGGGATCTTCGAGATCGATGTCTTCAGCGACGGTCACACCGTCTTTGGTCACCTTCGGGGCTCCCCAGCCCTTATCCAGAACCGCATTGCGACCGCGAGGTCCCAGGGTGCTGGCAACCGCCTTTGACAGCTTTGAAACGCCGGACAGCAGGCTCTTGCGGGCCTCTTCGTCGAACGTCAGTAACTTAGCCACGGCTTCTCCTCAAGTTTTCTACGCTGTTACCAAACAGGCTTCTACTTCAACTGGCGTGAGACCCAATGTGCAGCTCTCACCCAGACTGGCAGAAAAATTCGAATGGCATCCGCGGGATGCAAACGTTGTGCCGGGGCCATCAACGTGGCCACAAACCTCTGTCGCAGAACAACTTACAGAAGGAGGAAAAATTCAGAGCCAACCTGACAGGAAATTTCAGCGGTCGTTTTGGCAGGCGAGCCCAGGTGATTCAGAACGCTGCAGCGTGGATAATTTTCATCCGCTGTGGCTAAACCCTGGCCTGAACATCTGCTAATGCCCTGATGAATGAAACTTGTAAAAAGTTTAAGAGAAGTGCGAATTCGACAGGAAAATCACTGATCCTGCCGTCTCTTTGATTCGTAGAAGTAGCGATTTTGCAGAATTTGCCGGTTTTCGCATGACAATTGCAGTAATTGGGCGAACAGCGGCAACGGTCAAAGCGTCAAACACGCATCCCACCCACGAATGGAATGACCGTCACTGTGAACTTCCATTCATTCAAAAAGGAGTTTGGACATGTTGGTTCTCAGCCGAAAAATCGGGGAGTCAATCCAGATTGCGGGCGACATTCGTGTCACTGTCACTCAGGTACGAGGTGGCCGTGTCCGTCTTTCCATTGAAGCCCCAAATTCCGTTCGTGTTCTGCGAATGGAAGTGGCAGAAGATTCAGTGAATCAAGTCGCACCGGAACCAGTTGGCTCAGAACAAACCTGAGCCACCGCGTTCCTGTCGCGTGTCAGTCTCATGGCCCTGTTTGAAGGCCTGAGTCGTCTGGAAAGGTTGAAAGCTCTTTTCAGGCGATTCCGGCCTTTTTGTTTTGGCAGTTGGAAGTTGATCGGTTCATTCCTGTTTTCCCAATGACGTGATTGACGGAACACCGATCTCTGGATACGTTGCCGAACCGTCTTCATGACATTGGTGTCGATGCGGCATCTCTGAACGGAACGCCGTTCGACGATACTTGTGAAAGTCCACGCTGACCATGACATCTTTGCTGCTGAACCTGAGCCTCCTGCTGCTTCCTTCGTGAAGCCCGCCTCAGGTTTGTCTATACGTTTTCAAACCAACCCTGAGGCAACACCTCAGGGTTTTTTTGTTGTCCCGGTTCCTCCAACGTTCCTGTGATCTGTTTTGTTCTGACCATGGAGTCCTGACCAATGACTGGCGACCAGATTGTGATCTTCGACACGACACTTCGCGACGGTGAGCAGTCTCCCGGCTGCAGTATGAACACCCGTGAAAAACTGGAAGTGGCGAGGGCTCTGGTGGAGCTGGGTGTCGACGTGATCGAAGCGGGGTTTCCGATCGCGTCTCCCGGGGACTTCGAAGCGGTGTCTCAGATTGCCGCAAAGTTCGGCGACCGCACCACCATCTGCGCCCTGGCTCGAAGCCGTGAAGACGACATTGCCAAAGCGAAAGGTGCACTGGCCGCAGCAGCGAAACGACGCATCCATGTGTTCCTCGCGACAAGCGCCATTCACCGCGAATTCAAGCTGAAGATGGACAAATCGCAGATCATCGAACGAGCCATCAGTTCGGTGAAACTGGCAAAGGAGTTCTGTGACGACATTGAATTCTCTCCGGAAGACGCCGTTCGCACAGAACTTGATTTTCTCTGCGAAGTCGTTGAAAAGACGATCGATGCCGGGGCGACGACGGTCAATATCCCCGACACCGTGGGCTATGCGACTCCCAGTCACTACTTCAAGGTGATCTCTTATCTGAAGGCCAATGTCCCGAATATCTCAAAGGCCATCATCAGTGCGCATTGTCATGATGACCTGGGACTTGCCGTGGCCAACAGCCTGTCAGCCGTCGAAGCAGGTGCTCGTCAGGTCGAATGCACAATCAACGGACTGGGAGAGCGAGCCGGAAATGCCGCGCTGGAAGAAATCGTGATGGCCATTCGGACTCGGGCGGACTACTACAAGGTCCACACAAAGATCAATACTCAGAAGCTTTATCCGACCAGCCATCTGGTGTCATCCATCACCGGCATGAAGGTACAGCGCAACAAGGCGATCGTCGGCCAGAATGCGTTTGCTCATGAAGCGGGAATTCACCAGCACGGCGTGCTTCAGGAGCGATCGACCTACGAGATCATGCGTCCCGAAGATGTTGGGTACGCAGGGCAGAATCTGGTTCTTGGCAAACACAGCGGACGCCACGCATTCCGCGATCGAGTCGTACAACTTGGCTTTTCGCTGGACGACGCAGGTCTCCAAAAGGCGTTTGACGACTTTATCGCGCTGGCGGACAAGAAGAAGGAAGTGTACGACTCGGACATCGTGGCACTGATTGAAAATCGTATGGACGAAGCAGCTGATCGCTGGAAACTGATCAGCTTCCACACGTCTGCAGGAACGTCCACCATTCCCACCGCGACGCTTGAATTGCAGTGCGAAGCTCAGCCGGTGATGTGTGATGCAGCCACCGGTGACGGCCCGATCGATGCGGTCTTCAAAGCGATGGAACGCATCATGGAGCTGTCTGCGCGGCTTGAAGAATTTGATGTGCGGAGCGTCTCCGAAGGCAAAGATGCCCAGGGTGAAGTTCGTGTGACAATCAACGTGAACGGTCGCCATTATCAGGGCAAGGCAGTGAGCACCGACATTATCGACGGAGCAGCTCACGCTTACCTGAAGGCGCTGAACAAGGCCGATTCCGACCGACGAACGCCAGCCAGTGGTAATACAGCGCCGGCAAGCGTTTGATCGGAACCGCAAGGCTCCTATAACAATGCACAGTCACGTTCGTTCGAGCGTGACTGTTCTTTTGTTGGAGCAGGATTGTTCTGCAGCGACTCGCCAGGAGCATCGCCCTCCTTTCAGCAGGTTGTCATGGGTCACGGACTTTTCATCATCCACACAACCGTTCGTGCAGCACTTGTGTGCTACGCGCTGACGGTTCTGCTGTTGCTGATGGGGGTACGAAAACGACAGCTTGTCCGGGGACTCTGGACCACTGGATGCCTTTCCTTTGTCGCTCATGTGGCAGCGGCGTTTCAGTATGAACATCACTGGAGCCACGCAGCCGCAGTTCGCAGTACAGCAGAACAAACAAAGGCACTCATTGGCTGGGCGTTTGGTGAAGGACTCTACTTCAGCTACCTTTTCATGCTGTTGTGGATCCTGGATGTTGCGTGGTACTGGATGTCGCCGCGAACGTATGAGTCACGACCGCGATGGATGCAACTGGCCTTGCATTGCTACCTCTTCTTCATCGCGTTTAACGGCGCGGTGATCTTTGAATCTGGTGTCACGCGTCCCGCTGGAATCATCGTGACACTGGTTCTGTTTTCTGTGCTGCTGTTCGCCCGCCGCCGAACTCGCACCGACAGACAACTCACGGAACGATGACGACTTTCAGAATCTGTCCAGGCGTGGGATGAGTAAAGGATTTGCTGCGTGAGCGACAATACGTTTTCCCCTGGAAAGATCGAGGGAACAGTCCTCTCTGCAGATGGACGCGTGCTGACCATTCCTGATTCCTGGTCGTTTCTCGCTCCGGGCGACGCCGCGCTGACTCGTCGAGTCAAGGCGGCCGGCGAACACTGGATCATTGAAGAAAAGAAAGGCAGAAAGACGTTTACACGCGGCCTTTGGGCGCCGGATGAGACGATCGAGCGGATCCGGGCTGATCTGGAAGTGGAACGAGCGGCCCCTGCCTTTGCGAAGAAGAAGGAAGCAGCTGCGAGGCGACGAGACAAACTTCAGACAGAGTATGTCGAAGACTTCACTCAGGCCGTTTTCGACTTCCTGAAGTTCCACCCGCGCCATGGTGAATTGGCACAGTCACTCGCTAAAGCCATTTCTGATCACGCGACTCCGGTGGGCAGCGGCACCGTCGCAAGAACTCAGCGGATCCCCATTGAACAGCGAGCAGAAGCGGCTGTGATCGCGTGGATGCGACACCAAACCACAGCGTATGACTCCATGAAGATCGCAAGAGTTCGGGGGAACCGTCGCGAAGTTCGGCGCATGCTTGCTCAACGCTCCCGTGAGCTGCTCGATCGGTATCGGCGCGGCGAATACCCGGACGACTCCTGTCCTTTGCTGGTCGCTCTGGCAAACAGGGGAGAAATTTGAGTTGTGGGGCCGCGTCGGAGACACGGGCCACGTTGTTGATGGATGCCTCCGCGTCGGAGACACGGGGAACACTTTGTTGACGGATGCCTCCGCGTCGGAGACACGGGCCACTTTGTTTTGCGGGGACTTCAGAGCGGGAAACGGACCGGACGTTTCAGTTCGTTGGACCGATAGATTGCCGTGAACATCTCCACGACGATACGTCCTTCCTGACCGGTCACCATCGGTGGTCGACCATCAATGATCGACCGGAGAAAGTCCTGAATCTGCAGCCGGTGGTAATAGGTTGTTGCGTCGATCTGTGAGAACTTCTGACGGTCGGCCGCTTCAAACTCCGACAGAGCATTTTCTTCGCCAGGGATTGTCCAGACATCATTCAGAGGCGGAGCAGAAATGCCGCTCATGCCGGCGACAAACGTGGCTCCCGTGTCCGTTTGAACTCCGACAGACGCGCCGTTGCTGCCGTGAACATGCACCTTCGTGTAGATCCCTGGTTTCTGAGACAGGCTGGTGATCACGTTGCCAAGCCCGCCCGACTTGAATCGGATCATTGCGACGGCCGTATCTTCCACTTCAACATACGGATGATTCAGATTGGCCCAGTATCCGGAGATCTCATCAATCTCACCCATCAGCCACTGCAGCATGTCCAGCTGGTGGGGCGACTGATTGACCAGCACACCGCCGCCTTCTGTAGCCCATTTTCCTCGCCACGGATCGGACTGGTAGTACGCCTGATCTCTCCAGCTGAACATGGAAAACGTGCCCAGAATCGGCGTCCCGATTTTGCCCGCATCAATCGCCGCTTTCATTCGCTGAACGGGCTCGAAGAGACGACGCTGGCTGACAATCCCGAGCTTTGTTCCATGTTTGGTGGCAGCTTCCAGCATGCGATCACAGGCATCCAGCGATGAGGCCATTGGCTTCTCGATCAGAGAATGAGCACCCGCCTGCGAAGCGAGGACGCATGGCTCTTCATGCAGCGGATGAGGCGTGCAGATGGTGACCGCTTCAACGTTCCCGACCCGAAGCATTTCAGCAACGGAATCAAAGGCATTCGCTCCGCCGTACTGAGCCCCGAAAGCCTGAGCACGATCCAGCTGATTATCACACACGGCCACCAGCTCCGATTCCGGCAGCGTGCTGAGAGCCAGAGCGTGCGTGTGTCCAATTTTTCCGCATCCGATGATGGCTGTCCTGATTCGTCTCATGCCTTCGCTCCGCCAAAGTACTTCGCAACCATCATTCGCAGGAACGCGAGTGACTCCGCCATTTCACCCATGCCGTTCATTCCGTCTTCGATGCTGATCCAGCCGTTGTACTTCTGACGGGCCAGGATACCAAAGATGGCGTCATAGTCGTTCAGTCCCTTGCCGGTCACACCATGTCGAAGATTGGCGGAGTAACCAATCGTCCCGTCACTCTGCATGAGGTCCTGAAGCGTCGCACCTTCGGCAAGATAGCGATCGCTCGCATGCATGCTGACGACTCGATCCGCAACATGCCGCAGCAGTTCGACCGGGTCATCTCCGGCGACGATCGCGTTCGAAGGATCGTATTGCACACCGAAGTATTCACGTTCATCAATTGCCGCCAGAAGTTCAAGAAACACATCCTGCTTCTGAGCAAACTCGGGGTACGTCCAGAAGCCGTCCTTGTAGTGATTCTCCAGCCCCAGAATGACACCGTATTCACGGGCCACAGGAAGTACCTGCTCAATGCACTCGACCACCCATTCGATCCCCTGCTTGCGGGCGACATCTGGATATCGCTGCCCGCTCAGCACTCGGCAGACCGTCCCTTTGCCGCCAAGTCGGTGAGTCACCGCGATCATCGCCGCTTCATGGTCAACAGCTCGCTTGCGGGCGTCCGCATCAGGGTTCGTAAAATCTGGCGAGCAGCAAAGCATTGGCATCAGGAAACCAGCGTCCGAGATTGCTGCGCCAACGGAGTCGAGATAGTCAGGAGCGAGGCTGGTGAAGAACCCTTCATACATCTCCAGCCCGTCGGCATCGAGCTGCTTTGCCATCTCGATCCACTCGAACACCGTCATCGTTCGCTTGCCGGCGATATCATCCAGGTAACACTTTGGAAAGGCGGAGATTCTTGGTGCCATGGCGGTTGTCACTGCAGCTGCTGGAAATTTGGGGGAAGGAAGTTCGTTGAGTCTGAGGCTCGCGGATTCTATCGCTGACACACCAAAAAACATCAGACGCCTGTTTTTTCCTGCTGACGCCTCGCTACCTGACTCAACTGGTCTATCGCTGGAACCAGAGCCATCCTCCGGAACGCCATGTGACGCGCGCCAGGATTCCTGGAACGTCACGGAAGATCGGAACAGAGCAGCCCGACGAAACCACCGTCCTGCTGGATGTTGGTTTTAGCCAGCTGCCGGCTGCGAAGTAATTTTTCCAGACGCTGACTCTTTCCGGCAAAGCAGTTCGCTCAATTGGTGAGCCTCGTCCCCGTGATGTCGTCCTTTCGAGCTGGTCCGAAGGAGACGTTGGATTCCTGGGACAGCACCACGGTGTCACCTTCGAACTTCCATTTCGCGGTGACAATAAACGGCGTTTCAACAAAACAGATTCTGGTGATCAGAGTTGAGCCTTCCCATGTGGCGGCCGTTGCCACGGGAATCGCGGGCACGGCACCCCACGACATTTGAGTCAGTTCCCAGTGGCCAATTCCAAAGACCGTGTCCTTCTCATTCCCGTCGAAGTTCAATCGCAGCGTGACGGAGTTGTCGGAATGAGCAGCGACGGACATCGACTGAAGCTTCTGGCCATTCTCAGGGAACTGATAGGGCTCGGTAATTCCCTCTGCAGGCTTTGAATTATCGCCCGGCACTGTGATTTTCAGGTTCTGCAACTGCTCGCGCAGATGATGAGCTTTAGCGTCCGAAGGTGGCAGAGTTTCATCCTGGATCGCGGGCAAAAGCTTGTCCCAAACGACATTCAGGACTGACTGCATATTCCCAATACCGCTCGTGATTGCCACGACTGTATCCTGTTCCGGCATGACGAGGCAGTACTGACCGAACGCGCCGTCACCTCGATACGCACCATGTCGACATCGCCAGAACTGGTATCCGTATCCCTGATCCCAGTCACTGTCCGGGTTGCTTCCATTTGACGTCTGGCGTGCCGTTGCGGTTTCAATCCATGATTCAGGGATCAGCTGCTTTCCATGCCACTTGCCCTTCTGCAGATACAACTGGCCAAACTTTGCGATGTCTTCCGTTCGAACGCTGAGTCCATAACCGCCGGTGGAAATTCCCTCAGGACTCATTTCCCAGGTAGCGTCCTCAATCCCGAGCGGCTCAAACAAACGCGGCGTCAGGAACTCCATCAGATTCTGCCCCGTTGCTTTTTGCACAACCGCTGACTGCATGTACGTGGCAGAGGTGTTGTAGACAAAGTGGGTGCCCGGCTTGAACGGAACGGGGTGGTGCAGAAACGTCCGAGTCCATGGTTCTTCACTGTTGCGAGGCGGTTCCGTTTGCTGTCCTGTTGACATTCGCAGGAGATCGGTGATCCGCATCGACTTCAGATTGGCGGAAGGATTCTGCGGCACGTCCTCCGGAAAGTACTGAATGACAGGATCATTCACGTTCAGTTTTCCTTCCGCTGCGGCAAGTCCCACCGCGGTCGAAGTAAAACTCTTGCTCAGTGAAAACAGCGAATGCCGAAACTCGGGACGGTACGGAGCCCACCAGCCTTCGGCAACGACATGACCATGCCTCACCACCATCACGCTGTGCAGCCCGTTCAGGCTGTCCAGAGCTTTGACGAACTCTGACAGACCTTCCGAAGAAACCCCCTGAAGTTCCGGAAGACTTCGAGGAAGGTCCTGAGCCTTCGCCGAGACGGACAGACTCAAGGCCACCGTGCAGAACAGTATCGTGACAAAGCAGAAGTTCCTGCAGCGTGTCATCTCAGTCTTCCTTTGAACAAAGCGGAGTTGGGAAAGTCAGTGTCGTGGATCTCGCCAGAGATCCTGCGACGATCGTTGATGATGGGAACTCTGGCGAGTTCCACTACAGATTGGTTGATGACAGGAACTCTGGCGAGTTCCACTACACGTTGCCAACTCAACAACGAGCGAAACGAACAGGTTTTTTGTCCGACAGAAAATGTGTGACAAAAATAATCGCAATGCCTGTCACTCGATAACCAAGAACCAAAAACGAAGAACGAAGCACCAAGAACGAACAACCAAGCCCCCCCGTCAGCTCTTCAAAAGAGCATTCAGGACGTTGCCATGCACGTCGGTCAGACGGCGTGCGATCCCGTTGTGACGGAATGTGAGCCGCTTGTGGTCGAGTCCCAGGAGGTGCAGGATCGTTGCGTTGAGGTCATGCACGGAACTGACATCCTGCACGGACTTGAATCCCAGTTCGTCCGTCACCCCATAGCTGGCTCCGGCCTTGACGCCAGCACCGGTCAGCACGGCAGTGAAGCCGTTCGGATTGTGATCGCGCCCTTCGGCTCCCTTTTGAAACATCGGCATCCGGCCAAATTCCGTGCACCAGACGACCAGAGTATCCTCCAGAAGTCCACGCTGTCGGAGATCACGGATCAGTGCCGCCGTTGGCTGATCCATGATGCGGCCATGAATATCGTATTGAGCTTTCAATGCCTGATGACCATCCCAGTTGAGTCGACCGGCACTTGCGTAGGCTCCGTTGAAAAGCTGAACAAATCGAACGCCCTTTTCGATCAGTCGCCGCGCGAGGATACAGTTCTTTGCATAATTGGCACGAACGGGATTCTCCGAATCGTCCGCTCCGTACAGACGAAGGATGTGATCAGGTTCCGTTGAAAGGTCGGAAATCTCGGGGATCGATGTCTGCATTCGGGCGGCCAGTTCGTAGCTCGCAATCCTCGCCGCCAGCTCCGAATCGCCAGGATTCTGCCGCAGGTGATCCTCATTGATTCTCTTCAACAGGTCACGAGCAACAGCATCACTGTCCGCTGAGATGGACGCTGGTCGCTGGAGATTGCGAATTGGCTGAGTCGAATTGAAGGCCGTGCCCTGAAAAACGGCCGGCAGAAACCCAGGCCCCCAGTTGTTCACGCTGGCCTGCGGAATGCCTCGAGGATCCGGAATGGCAACGAAGGCCGGCAGGTCCTGATTGTCACTGCCCAGGGCGTACGTCAGCCATGCGCCGATGCTTGGAAAACCATCCTGGACAAAGCCTGTCGAAAGAAAATTCTCTGCAGGGCCGTGAGTATTCGTTTTGCTGGTCAGGGTATGCACAAACGCAAAGTCATCGACAAGCTCCGCCAGGCAAGGAATCATGTCTGAGACCCACTTGCCGCATTCGCCATGTTGACGAAATCGGTACTGCGGACGAGCAAGATTTCCAGCGGGCCCCTGAAACGTCACGGCCGGTCCACCCGGCATCGGCTGGCCGTCCAGTCGAATGAGTTCCGGCTTGTAGTCCCATGTCTCCAGCTGACTGCAGGCACCAGCCATGAACAGGACAAGGACATTCTTCGCCTTCGCCGCGTAATGCCCCTGTCGCGCGGCGTTGGGATGAGCAGGATCGATGGCAGGAGTCCAGTGGGTCGCTTCACCGATTTCATCGCCTGCCAGCAGTCCTTGTTCGGCAAGCATCGATGCCAGTGCGATGCCGCTGAGCGAAGACACTGTCTGACCAAAGAAGTTTCGCCGGTCGAGCAGTTGTCGGCCGGCATGTGTCAGACCAGTGGAATACAGGGAATCATGCGACATATCTGGCGGGCTTTGTCAGGCGAATATCGGTGGGACATGGCTTGCGAGGAGTCTCATTATTGTCGGCACGGGCATCGAAAAGCCAGACAGTGCTGAACTCCTGCGCCGGTTTCGCATGCAACCACGTGCATTGTCATCCCGCTGGTGGCTGATCAATTACCAGTCGCTGTTCAAGGCATCATCCAGATTGTCAAAAATCAACTGAACATCAAGTTGCGAGAACAAATCCCGGAGACCCGTCACCTGAAGTACCTCGATCGATTCCTGGTTGTTGATGACAAATCTGAGCGGCTTTTTAAGAGGCATCAGCAGTCTGTGCACAGTGATCATGATCCCGACCCGCTTTGAGGATAGGTACTCGAAACCGCTCAGGTCCAGAATCACACCGCGATGCATCGCCGCAAACGTCTGCAGAGAGTCATCACTTCGAATCGTGTCTTCTGAAACTGGGTTTGTGGACAACACAAGGATCTCATTGACCGTCGAAAACCAGATCGGATAGTGGTTCACGGGATTTCTGCTTTCGTCTGAAGGGATGAGGGGTTGTTGGTTCCTGGTTCCGGGCTCCTGGTTGTTGGTTTGTCGTTCCTCGTTATTGACGTGTAGTGGAACTCGCCAGAGTTCCCAGCATCAACGATCGTCGAAGGATCTCTGGCGAGATCCACTACATATTCCAATGATCATTAACCATTTCCTTGCCCGGCCCCCACACACGCTTCCTGCCATCGCTGCGTCTCATCGCAGTCGTTCGATCGCATCAACGGCGGCGCTGAGTCCGTCGTGTTTCCGCATGTGGCTTTTCATCACAGTCGCCGCCTGCAAAACGTTCGGCGTATTGAGCAGTCGCTGAAGCATGCTTGCCACTCGCGGAGCAGTAAATCTGGCAGGAACCAGCGAATCTCCGCAGCCCAACGTCCTGACTCGAGCTGCATTGTCGAACTGGTCATGAGCCAGCGGCATAATCAACTGAGGAATACCGGCGGCAAGAGCCTGAGACATCGTACCAATTCCACCATGGTGAACCAGCGCGGCACAGGAAGGCAGCAGATCGTCCAGTGGCACATACGGAACATAGAGGATATTGGCGGAAAGGTTCTGTGGAAGCTGTTCAGCAAACTTCGTCAGCAGAATTCCTCGCAGCCCCGCTTGCTCACACGCCCCGGCGGCGGCCCGGAAGAAGCTCGCACCGTGGATGTTGCCTGTTCCTGCCGCGAAGACGACAGGCGGAGGCCCCGCGGTCACAAAACGTGCAAGCTCCGGTGCAAGTCCTTTTCCACTTTGATCATTCCACAGCGGGAAATCAGTCTGCACGAGATTCGCGGGCCAGTCCGGCTGCTTTGGTGCGAACCATTCCGGAAACAGGCACACAACCAGTGAAGGTGAATGCCACCATTCCGGAAGACTGCGAATCGGCGGCAGTTCCAGTTCTGCTCTCCACTCATTCACAAACGGCAGTGAGACCGGATTCACAACAAACCGACACCCCAGCTTATAGAGAAGGTTCCGCAGCCATTTCGGACCAAAAACATTCGGAAGCGTCGGCGGATCAAAGCGGCTCCAGAGCACCGCTGGCTGAAGATGAATGGTGACATTCGGAATATTCAGCTTTTCGTGAGCCATGCGGGCACCGAGAGCCAGGCAGTTGCTGATCGTCACCAGCGGTCCCTGTTCGCGCAGTGATCGGATGAGTTCGTACTGGCGACGCACGACCGGCATGAGACATCGAAACACATGCACGAAGGCCTTGTTGGGCTTCCAGAGATCCGGGTTTCGAATCGAGGCCTCAAATTCCTCACTGGTCCCGAGCGCATGGAACTCGACATCATTCGCCTGACAGGCCGATTCAAAATGAGCATTCGTGGCCAGCGACACGCGATGTCCACGGCGCTGGAGTTCTTTGGCCAGTCCCAGCATTGGATAGACGTCACCGGAGCTTCCAAACGTTGTCAGCAGATAGTGGGTTGTCATAAAGAGTGCGCTGGATGAGACCAGCAGAAATCAGGAAAAGAACCCGTGAAGAAACCAGGCATGAGTATTCAAATCACGGTAGATCCACAGGCGACTGCCTCGAGACGTTTCTACCTGATAGTAATCGCGATGGCACGGGGAGTCAGTCCACCAGCCGGTCTGAATTCGTTCCGGCGCAGACCACGTGATCAGTTCATGATTTTGACCAAGCACTACGATGGCACTGGCATCCCGGTGTCCATCAAAGTTGCCAAGTGGCAGAGGAACCTCAAGAAGCTGCAGCGGGCGAGGAACCGGCAGAGACAACTTTGGAGAATCGGCATCGTCCGGCGTTACCATGGTTCGCAGCAGATTGTCTTTCTGACTTTGCACAGCGCCCGATTGTTCACTGGCGAGGATTGGCGACAGCCTGATCGATTGCTCGGGACGAGGGTCTGGCTGAGGGTTTGCCTTCAGAACATTCTCTGCACCAAGCCTGCCGCTCAGGCGCGCCACCAGCGTGGCGAGTTCTTCGTCCGGAACCACATGTTCTGACGAACTGAACAGATCCCGCTGCCGAGACACAGGAAGCGGGACGCTCGTCGCTGTCAGTCGAACCGCATGGACGGGTCGATCGATGAGCTGAAGAAACTCTTCGCCGTCCGTGGTTGCGCTTTGCAATTCCCCTGTCGCACTGGCTGTCGGGGCATGTTGAGCTTTGCTTTGCGTTCGCTGCTGCGTTCGGAACGCGTTCGTGATCAGGAACTCCAGACGCAGAGTCATTACTTCTGACAGCAGCTGTGCGGACTGAGTCGGTTTCACGACACCGGCCTGCATGGCCTGGTTCACTCCACCGGGACTGCGGAACTCACACTGCATCTGGCTGCAGGCAACTCTTCGACGCACCAGCTGTTCTTCGATCGAGGGGCAAAGCTGTCCAATGATGTACTTTAGATCCTGAAAGCCGGTCGCGGGTTCATCGCTCGACCATTCCGCCATGACCGGATTCAGTTCCGGAATCGGCGTGATGCTCTCCTCCAGCGTTCCGTTCAACTGCTGAATCCGAACGATGGCCTGGTCGGACAGACGCGACGGCAAATCGGGCAACGGAAGACTCAACAACTGTCCGATGGAACGAATGCCCAGGTTCTGAAGGATCTCCTGATCGGCCAGCGGCATTCGCGCGGTGCCGATGGGAAGAAACTTCAACTCCGAGCGTGCCTGTCCTGGAGGAGAAATGCGAATCGGCAGATCCTCGGGCAACGGATTCCTGGAGACTGGTCCCTTCGAACGCCGTTTGTCATTCAGTCGTTCGTCCACATGAGCCAGAGCCCACGCCGCGGCGATCGTGTCCGCAATCGCCATTCGTGCTGAGTATCCGATTCGTCGAATATCCGCGAGCAGTGATTCGGCAAGAGCAGCCTCGCCCCCAAACAACGGCGCACATCCGGTGATATCCATGAGCAGGCAATCCGGGACAGGCAATTCATCCATCCCGATCACCGGGGCATACTTTCGCGCAGGTTCGGCAAGCAGCATCAACTGACGACGATCCTCTTCGCACTGCCATTCGAAAAACTCAACCGCTGGAACAGGCGGAGCGGGCGCCGCTTTCCTGTCCGCACGCTGCTTGCCGGATGGCGGAGCCTTTTCGCGGCGAGTCAGCTCCAGCGGGACGGCCATGCTGCGAGCTTCCGCGAGCGGCATTCCGGGACGTACTCCTCGATGCCATGCAGCGGTCGAAACGGCCACGATTGTCGGCCCTGAAACAGCCGCTGGCCAGAGTTCGCGGATGAATTTCAGATCGACATCGGAGGTTGCTCGCGAGTTCTTCTCACGCCGCTCAGACGGAGCCAGAGTGTGGAGTGCCACCAGTTCGAAGGGCGCCCCGCTTTCCCTCAGCGCACTCGAAGCACCTGGATGGGCCAGTTGGGGAATCGCAGGCAGAGAAATCGCGGAAGAGGCATCTCCGTACTTTAGCGAAATCTGCTTAGACGTCGCCTTCAGCCGCCGTCGTGAATTCCTTTCGATGAGCAACCACAATGGCTGTCACCAGAAACACGACTGCAAGCGACAGCAGCCAAAAACAGTGCATGAACGGAGATCCCTGTCCGACGACATACGACATGGCGGGATCCTTCGTCACGTTTTCATCCAGCGGAACCCAGTGCACCAGCAGAGATCGCAGGCGAAACTGGAACGTCGCGCGATTGATGATCGCGGGGATGGCTCCGAAGATGGCTTCCACAATGACGGTGTAGCTCACGCAGAAAACCATGGCCCGTCGAGGCATCAGCGCGCCGAGCAGAAGAAAGAGGGACGAATACCCAATCGCCGAAAGAAAACTCAGCGCCAGGATCGCCACCAGAATCTGCCCGCGACTTTCAGCATTGGAAAGCGTCACTGCAATCGTTGCACCGACAGCAGCCGCAGTAAATCCCCAGGTGAACGCCACAAGGTACTTGCCGATCAGCAGCCAGAAAATTCCGTTGGGGCGCGTCGCGAGATAGACCCAGCTTCGCTGTTCCAGCTCGGACGCGACGGCCGGACCTGCCGTCAGAAGGACGCTCATCGCAGTGCAGACACACGGAATCATGACGTAAAAGAAAACAGACCAGACGGAGTCACGCGCCTGGATTGGAATTTCTTCTTCCTCATGCTGCACATAAAGAATCAGGAGAGTGATCGCGACTGGAAACGCCGCCATCACAAACCACCAGGCAAGTCTCCCCGCAGTGAGGGAACGTTTCCATTCGTACATGAAAACGGCGCGCAGTGCGTTCACAGTTCACCTCGGTGGATTCGCATCAGAGAATTAAACAGAGACTGGAGTGAATCATCCGCCGTTCGCATTTCAAAGACGATCATTTCTCCTTCCGCGACCCATCTCGAAATCTGCTGCGACAACTGGCTGGCATTCCGAGTCGTCAGCTGCACCGTGTCTCCGGCGTCAGAAGGACTCACTTTCACAGCTTCGACCAATCCCGCTTCCATGGCCGTCGCTGCAAGATGGGCACCATCCCGGCAGCGCACATGGACTTCCATGGGAACCTTGAAGAGCAGTTCATGGACTTCTTCCGCGGTCCCGGACGCAAGGACTCGTCCACCGGAAATCAGCAGAAAGGAATTCGTCAGCGCTTCAATCTCATGCAGAACGTGGCTCGCGATGATGATACTTCGCCCCTGCTGAATCCATCCTTTCAGCAAGTCCGTCATTTGAGCACGTCCGACCGGGTCCAGGCCGCTGAGTGGTTCATCCAGAATCATCAGCTCCGGTTCATGAGCAATCGCCTGAGCGAGCTTGGTTCGCTGTCGCATGCCTCGGGAATAGGTCGAGATCGGCCGTCGCATGCCTTCCTGCATCCCGACAGTTTCCAGGCATTCCATCGCTCGCACTTTCGCTTCCCAGCGACTACGGCCCTGCATCTCCAACAAATATGTGACCCATTCCAGGCCTGAGACACTGGAGTACATCCCTTCGAAGCCCGGACAGAAACCGATCTTCTTCATCAGTTCGGGGTTATTCCGAGGCTGCAGGCCAAGGATCCGGACAGTGCCTCGAGTCGGGACCAGCTGGCCTGTCAGCAGGTTGAGCAGGGTACTCTTGCCAGCGCCGTTTGGACCGAGCAGACCATAGGCCCCGGGCGGTAACTCCAGCGTGATGTCGTTGACGCCCAGCACTTTGCCGTACATCTTCGTAACGCTGTCAAACTGAATCATCGGTATCGTGCTCATGATCCGTCCTCAAATCTGCATCGGGGCGGAAACGCGACGGAAGATCACAGCCGTTGAAACGGCAGTCAGCACCATCAGCAGGATGATGCGAGTTTCAATCCCGGTGATCTTAAAGCTGGGATCCAGAATCCATGCCGTCACATCACTGAACACCTGAAACAGTGAGATGCAGTGCAGAAGCGAATGAGAATTGTCGCTGGTGATTGGTATCACAACTCCGTACGCGATCGCTCCAAAAATCCAGATCGCAAACCAGGCGAAAGAAGCATATCGGGATTCCGTCGTTAACGATGACAGCATGAGTGCAATGGCCGTCGACGGGATCACGATAACACACGTGCAGGCAAGACTCCGAAATGGAAGGTCCCATGTCGCCTTCAGCACCTCAAGGCCGGGTGACAGTGCCAGCCCGGTGACAAACAGCAGCAACGCAGGAAGCAGCGTGATGATTGTCAGATAAAACAGGATGGTCGCCGCTTTCCCCATCACATATTGAAGACGTGTGATTGGCCGCGAGAAATACAGGAGAAACGCGCGCGATCGAAAGTCCTGAGAGATCAATGGAGGAGCGACAAGGCCCACCAGCGGAATCAGAATGAACGGCTGAGAACGCTTGAAGAGTGACAGCAGCAGCAGCGACCAGAACGCGTGGCGTTGTCGGCCCGGGTCTTCTTCCTTCTTTGTCAGCAACTCGGAGATTCGTGACTGTACGTTCCCATCACTGATGGACTGCGGCTGAAGCAAAACCTGTGCGAGGCCCGCAAAGGCTCCACGCGAAAAACTGTGAACGTCAGCGTTGGACTGCTCGTACATGAAAATCATGAACCCCATCAGCACGCCGGGGACCCATGCAAAGAACAACACTCGTCGCAGCCAGGAACTCAACCACGCTCGGCGGATGCCAATTTCTGCAATCACCGTCCAGCGGTTTCCGGCTGGCTCAAATTCACCAGTCCAGTTTCTGTATCCCAGGTTATGAATGGGCATTTCGCACCTGCCTGACGGCGTCCAGAAAGATCTGTTCGAGGGAATTTCGTGAGGGGGTCATGCTTCGAATCACACAGCCGGTCTCAATGGCAGCGCTCCAGAGCGCCTGGCTGAGATCTTCGGTTTCGCCTGGCACTCGAACCTGCTGAGGTCCCAGTGTTTCACACCAATAGCCATCTTCTTTCAAACTGGCGACAAAGGCGTCGGAGTTCCCCTGAAGACTGACAGTCAGGGAAGGCGTGGGAGTCCTGCAGAGATTCTGAAGTGAATCGCTGACCATGACCTGACCGGCGGCCAGGATGACCACGTGATTGCAGACCGTTTGTACGTCGGGAAGGATGTGCGTACACAGGATGACCGACTTGCCGAATTCCCGCGAAAGAATTCGAATGCGATTCAGCATCGCTTCACGCTCTTCCGGATCCAGCCCGGTTGTCGGTTCATCAAGAATCAGCAGTTTCGGGTCGTGGACAATCGCCATCGCAAAACGCAGCTTCTGGCGCATGCCTGTTGAGTAGGTTTCGACGGGGCGATAGCGTTCCTGACCGGCACCGCAGAAGTCCAGGATCTCATGGCCTCGCCGAAGTGCTTCAGTCTCAGGCATCCGAGACAGCCTGGCGGCCACCTGCATGCTTTCAATTCCCGACAGACCATGGATGTAACAGTCGTCTTCGGGCATGTAGCCGATCTGAGTTCGAATCTGCTGCGGGTCTGTTCCCAGGGGCACACCAAGAATCTGTCCCGTCCCGTGACTCGTACTGACCAGGCCAAGCAGCACCTTGATGAGCGTGCTTTTTCCTGCTCCGTTCGGACCAAGCAGTCCGGTGATCCCCGGGGAGATATCAAGCGAGATCGAATTCAATGCGCAGAACCTACCGTAGTTCTTCGTGAGGTCGCGCAGTTCAATCAAAGCAGTCATGAATCAGTGACTCGTTTCAGTCAGAATATTGATTCCGTTTCGTGGGCGGGATGGTCGCAGATTCCAAATCGCTGGCAAGGAGTCCATAGAGCTTTCCAGCTTCGTTGGTGTCATCTTCCTCTTGCCCGCCCCGGAAAGGGAAAAGGCATGATTCGTCCGTATTGGTCTGTCATTTGGACAATATTCCAGAAATTTGGCATCACAGTAGGTGCCGCTTGCCGAGCGGCACCTCGCGGCCTGCCGCGACCAGCGCCCAGACGGGGATCCACAGGATCGCAGGTCGACGTGGATTGAAAGCAGCGCCATGTCTGTGCGTCTGAGCCGAGTGGCCTTGGCATAACGAACGTACGAGAACAGGTTCGCCTTGCGGCGAAAGTCCTGCTCGGCAAGCAGGACCTACAGTAGGTGCCGCTTGCCGAGCGGCACCTCGCGACCTGCCGCGACCGGCCGACGGGGATCCAGGATCGGGGTCGACGTGGAATGAAAGCATCGCGACGTCGTATTGTCTGAGCCGAATGACCTTGGCATAACGAACGTGCGAGAACAGGTTCGCCTGCGGCGAAAGTCCTGCTCGGCAAGCAGGACCTACAGTAGGTGCCCTTGCCGAGCGGCACCTCGCGGCCTGCCGCGACAGCGCTGAACAGGGATCCAGGATCGCATCGACGTGGATAAAAGCACGCCATGTCTGTGTGTTTGAGCCGGCCTTGGCATAACGAACGTGTGAGAACAGTTCGCCTTGCGGTAGTCCTGCTCGGCAAGCAGGACCCACAGTAGGTGCCGCTTGCCGAGCGGCACCTCGCCCGCCGCGACCAGCGCTGAAGCAGGGATCCACAGGTTCGCGTCGACGTGCATTAAAAGCTTACGCCCATGTCATGCGTTTGAGCCGAATGACCTTGGCATCACGAACGTGCGAGAGCAGGTTCGCCTTGCGGCGAAAGTCACCTGCTCGGCAAGCAGGACCTCAGTAGGTGCCGCTTGCCGAGCGGCACCTCGCGCGACATGCCGCGACCAGCGCTGACGAGGATCCACAGGATTGCAGGTCGACGTGGATTAAAGCAGCGCCATCTCTGTGTGTTTGAGCCGAATGGCCTTGGCATAACGAACGTGCGAGAACAGGTTCGCCTTGCGGCGAATCCTGCTCGGCAAGCAGGACCTACATAGATGCCGCTGCCGAGCGGCGCCGGCCGCCGCGACCAGCGCTTAAGACGGGGATCCATTGGATCGCAGGTCGACGTGGAATGAAAGCATCGCGACGTCTTTGCGTTTGAGCCGAGTGGCCTTGGCATAACGAACGTGCGAGAACAGGTTCGCCTTGCGGCGAAAGTCCTGCTCGGCAAGCAGGACCTACAGTAGGTGCCGCTTGCCGAGCGGCACCTCGCGGCCTGCCGCGACCAGCGCCCTGACGGGGATCCACAGGATCGCACGTCGACGTGGATTAAAAGCAGCGCCATCTCTGTGAAGTTCACATCCGACAGATTTCGGACGCGAAAAGAGGAACAGTTTGCTAAGCTGACGAGCCGTTGGTTCCTGATTCTCCTTCCGAACGATGCCCGCTATGCCGCACGGAAACCCCCACCGAGTTCCCCCGTCACGTCCTGGCGTAATAATTCTGATCGCGGTCGCCGCAGTTGTCCTGGTCTGCGAAACAACGCTAGCGGCGGCTCAGGAATCGGACTCTGTTGTCTTTGAACGCGATGTCTTTCCAATTTTGCAGCGATCCTGCGTGGAGTGTCACGGTGCAAAGAAGCAGGAAGGCGAACTGCGGCTGGATGCTTCTCCGCAGGATCTTCCAAACGGAGTGCTGGTCGCAGGTGTTCCGGAGAAGAGTGAGCTGATTCGTCGGATACTGCTTCCCGATTCCGACGAACAGCACATGCCCGCGACCGGAAAGTCGCTGACGCCCCTGGAAATTCGAACGCTGCAAACATGGGTTGCTCAGGGCGCTGTCTGGCCCGCGAATTTTGTTCCGCCGAAACACTGGGCCTATGTCGCCCCGGTGAAGCCGTCGGTTCCCACCGCGATCGATGATTGGTGCCGAACGCCGATCGACCATTTTGTTTTGCAGCACCTGAAAGCACATCACCTCACGCCGGCAGCTCAGGCAGACCCTGCGACCCTGATTCGGCGAGTGACGCTTGATCTCACAGGACTTCCTCCCACACCGGAAGAAGTTGAGGCATTCATTCGTGACCCGTCTGACGAAAACTATGTCAAGCTTGTCGATGGCTTATTGAGCCGTCCGCAGTTTGGCGAACGCTGGGCTCGACCATGGCTAGACCTTGCCCGCTATGCAGACTCACACGGATTTCAGCGAGATGACCTGCGAGAAATCTGGCCGTACCGCGACTGGGTGATTCGTGCGCTGAACCAGGACATGCCCTTCGATCAGTTTACGGTTGAGCAACTGGCGGGCGACCTTCTTCCGAATGCTACAGAAGATCAGAAGATTGCAACCGGCTTTCATCGCTGTGCAATGACGAATGTCGAAGCAGGCTCCATTCCGGAAGAGACGCGGGCCGAGCAGCTGATCGATCGGGTGAATACCACTGCGACGGTCTGGCTCGGGACAACCCTCGAATGTGCTCAATGTCATGATCACAAGTACGACCCCTTTTCCATGGAAGACTATTACGGCCTGCTGGCGTACTTCAACAATACGGCGATTGAAGCGGATCGTTCCAATCCAAAACAACCGTCGTCCATCGTCTTCCTCGGTCCTTCGATGGAAATCAGCTCCCCTGCGAAAAACGCTGAGAGATCTCGACTGGAATCCAGGGTACGGCAAAAGGAATCAGAACTCTCTGCTCAAAGAGAACTGCTGAACCAGGATCTCGACAAGTGGCTCTCGAACCAGGCGGGATCCGGCACATCGCAGGCCGAAGAGGTGCTGCATCCGTTGTCATTCCGCTCACAGGGCAGCACGGATCAGTATGAGATCCTGGACGATCATTCCATCCTGCTTGTCGGCACAGATCCTCCGGCAAAAGACCTGTATGAACTGACCACTGAATGTCACCTGAGCCAGATTCAGGCGTTTCGACTGGAAGCGCTGACGCATGAATCACTTCCAGGCAACGGACCCGGACGAGGTGATCCGGTTCGCCCTAACTTTGTTCTGCACGAGTTTGCGGTTGCGGTTGACAGCAATGCCAGTGAACCAAACGCGGAGTCGCCATTCAACGCGCTTCCGTTTTCGACGGCGAAAGCAGACTTCTCTCAGACCAAATGGGACGTGAACGGAGCAATCGACGGAAAGACTGGTACAGGATGGGCCATCGCTCCGCAGTTTGGAAAGTCTCATTTTGCCACTCTGATTCTGAAGGAACCAGTCATCGCAGCAACGGACGGAAAACCAGAACGTGACCGAGTGACTCGTTTCCGTTTCCGCCTCGAACAGAATTTCGGCAACGCTCGAACGCTGGGGCGGTTCCGCATCACGGCACTGGAATCAGCGACAGTCGGCAAACAGAAATCCCTCCCTGAAAAATTGCTCCAGCTTGTCGGACGACCAGCGACGGAATGGTCGCCCGAACAGCGTCGAGAAATTCTGGACCTGCGCGCGGCTGAAGATGCGGAGACACTGCGGCTCAGTCGGGAGATTGACAGGCTTCGCGCCGAGATCAAAAAACTCACTCCGGATTCGACGCTGGTCATGCGTGAAGAAACGATTCGGCCTGCAGCAGTCTTCGAACGAGGCGACTATCGTAAGCCGGGCAAGCCCGTGACACCGAAAGTCCCCGGAGAGCTTCATCTTCCAAAGGATGGCCCACCAAGCCGACTGACGCTGGCACGATGGCTCGTGGATCGCGACAACCCACTTGTCGCCCGAGTCACCGTGAATCGGTGGTGGGCGGAACTCTTTGGCCGAGGACTTGTCGGTACGCCTGAAGACTTTGGGATCAAAGGTGAGCCGCCCACGCATCCGGAGCTGCTCGACTGGCTGTCCGTTGAGTTTATGGATCACAACTGGTCGATGAAACACGTTCTCAGAACCATCGTGATCTCATCCGTGTATCGCCAGTCTTCCAACACTTCGCCGAAACAGCTGGAGCGTGATGATCTGAACCTGCACCTGGCTCGTGGTTCTCGATTTCGAATGGATGCGGAGATGATCCGCGACAACGCGCTGGCCGTTTCGGGTCTGCTGAACCTGAAACAGGGTGGGCCTCCCATCCGTCCGCCTCAACCGGAGGGATTGTGGGCGAAGGTCGGAGGCGTTCAGTATGACTATGAAGTCAGCGCTCCCGGCGAACGACATCGCCGCGGCATCTACGTCGTCATCAAGCGAAGTGCGCCGAATCCGACGCTGAACACGTTTGATGCACCCGGACGACTCACATGTTCGGCAAAGCGTGCTCGCACAAACACTCCGCTTCAGGCGTTGTCGCTGCTGAATGATCCGGTCTTCTCCGAATGCGCGCATGCGATGGCCGCTCGTATACTCGCGGACAGTTCCGCTCACGCTCCCGAAGATCGCCTTACGCTCGCACTGACACTCGCTGTTGGCCGATCGCCTTCCCGTCAGGAATTGGCAACGCTTACACAACTTTTGAATGATCAGCGATCGTCATTCCAGCAGCGACCGGAAGACTCACAGGCGATTGCGAAAGAAGGCGGATGGAAAGAGCCCAGTACTTCGAGTGACTATGCCGCCTGGGTCAGTGTCTGTCGAGTTCTTCTGAACCTGCACGAAACCATCACAAGGCCGTGACATGAGCAGCCAGTATCCTTTATCGCAGTCATCGCCGGCTGATCGACATTCACGCCGTTCACTGCTTCGTTCGGGCTCATTCAGTCTTGGCGCGATCGCGGCTGCTGAGTTGCTTGCTGGAGAACAGCAGTCCGCACAGAGCCTGGCAATTCCTCATCATGCTCCAAAGGCACGATCGATCATCTATCTTCACATGATCGGTGCTCCTTCTCAGCTGGACTTATTCGATTTCAAGCCGGAGTTAAAGAAACGCCACGGTCAGCCATGTCCGCCGGAAGTGACTCGGGGCCGGGATTTTGCCTTCATCGGCAAGACCTCAACGCTCGCCGGTACATCATGGCGATTCGATTCGTGTGGAGACAGCGGGCAGGTGATCTCGGAGCTGCTTCCAAATCTTCAAACGGTTGCGGATCGTCTGGCAATTGTACGCTCGATGCATACCGAGGAGATCAATCATGCGCCGGCACAGATGTTTCTTCATTCAGGCTTTGGTCGTGGCGGGCGACCTTCAATCGGCTCATGGGTGACCTACGGTCTGGGGTCTCCAAACCGTAACCTGCCTGGCTATGTCGTGCTGCTCAGCGGTCCGCCGGGTGGAGCTGGTACCAGTCTTTGGGGATCAGGCTTTCTTCCCGGCGTTTATCAGGGCATTCAGTTTCGTTCGAAAGGGGATCCGGTTTTGTTCCTTTCGAATCCGGAAGGTTACCTGCCATCGGATCGTCGACGAGAACTGGACGCGCTGCAGGCGCTGAATTCAGAACAGCATGCTCGAACAGGTGATCCGGAAACTGTCACACGAATCGCACAGTACGAAATGGCATTCCGTATGCAGGCGTCGGTGCCGGAGCTGATGGATCTGGCCAGCGAGACGCAGCAGACTTTGGCATCGTATGGGGCAACGCCAGGGGAGGCTTCCTTTGCCAACAATTGCCTGCTGGCACGGCGCCTGGTGGAACGTGGCGTTCGAATGGTGGAGCTTTACGATGCTGACTGGGACCACCATAACGGTCTGCAGACGCGGCTGCCTGCCAAGTGCCGCGATATCGACCGGCCGATTGCCGCCTTGATCCGCGACCTCGAACAGCGAGGCCTTCTGGAAGAGACACTCATCGTCTGGGGCTCCGAATTCGGACGAACGCCGCTCAGCCAGGGAGCGGATGAAAAGGGAGCAGCACCAGGCCGTGATCACCACAAAGATGCGTTCACCGTTTGGCTCGCAGGCGCCGGAATCCGGCCGGGTGTCAGCGTCGGCAGGACGGATGACTTTGGAATGGACATCGTGGAATCACCCGTCCATGTCCACGACCTGAACGCCACAGTCCTGCATCTTCTGGGAATCCAGCACGAACGACTGACCTGGAGATACCAGGGCCGCGAATTTCGTTTGACCGACGTCCACGGAACAATCGTGGATTCACTGATCACGTAATCCTAGCGGAAGCGCGCAAGCCCTCCGGTGAGTCCGCGGTTCGCCCCCCCCAAAAAATAGCGGAAGGGCGCAAGCCCTCCGGTGAGTCCACGTCATGAATTCACCGGCCGGCCTGTGCCATTATGCTGCAAAATCCATTACAGCAAGGGACGCCGAGCCTCAGAAGCTACAGGACTTTCTGGATTCGTTCCAGCGCCTCTTCGACGTTGGCTCGACTATTGAAGGCACTCAGTCGGAAGTACCCTTCACCCGCGGCGCCGAAACCGCTGCCCGGAGTCCCCACGACGTTGGCCTTGCTGAGCAGCAGGTCGAAGAACTCCCAGCTTCCCAGGTTGTTCGGTGTCTTGATCCAGACGTACGGAGCATTGACGCCGCCGAAGACTCGAATGCCAACTCGGCTCAGACCTTCACGCAGCAGTCGAGCATTCGTCATGTAGAAGTCAATCAGCCCTCGCATCTCCGCTTTGCCCTGATCCGTGTAGGCCGCCGCCGCGCCTTTCTGAACCACGTAGGACGCACCGTTGAACTTCGTGGACTGCCGGCGGTTCCAGAGCTGGTGAATCGAAACGCTGTCACCGTTTGGTCCGGTTCCCATGAGTTGCTTTGGCACAACAGTCAGACCGCAGCGAACACCGGTGAAACCGATGCTCTTGCTGAAGCTGCGGAATTCGATCGCGACGTCTTTGGCTCCGGGGATTTCAAAGATGCTGTGAGGAATCGAAGGATCAGAGATAAACGCTTCGTAGGCTGCGTCGAACAGAATCAGCGACTTGTTCTGACGAGCATACTCAACCCAGCGAGTCAGCGTTTCGCGGCTTGCGACGGTGCCTGTCGGGTTGTTCGGATAACACAGGTAGATCATGTCGACTCGTTCGGTTGGCAGATCCGGAACGAAACCATTGGCCTCATTGCCAACCAGGTAGACGAGTCCACCGAATCGTCCGGATTCATCCGCTGGCCCGGTATGCCCGGCCATGACATTCGTATCGACGTAGACTGGATAAACGGGATCGGAGATGGCGATGCGATTGTCACTGCCGAAGATGTCCAGAATGTTTCCGGTGTCGCACTTTGACCCGTCGGAAATGAAAATCTCGTCCGCCGAAACATCGACACCGCGCGACTGAAAGTCATGCTGAGCCACCGCCTCACGCAGGAACGCATAGCCCTGTTCCGGGCCGTATCCCTTGAAGGAATCGCGTTTTGCCATCTCATCAACCGCGGCATGCATCGCCGAAACGATCGACGGAGTCAGCGGCTCGGTGACGTCGCCAATGCCCAGTCGGATGATTTTTGCCGAGGGATTGGCCTGAGCAAACGCGGTGACACGTCGGCCGATCTCTGGAAAAAGGTAGCCTGCCTTCAGCTTGAGATAATGCTGGTTGATCTGAACCATGATTCCACTGCAGTTTCAAAAAGGACGGAGGAACGGTGCTCGCCGCGGGTAACCGTGCCGAACACCGACTGAGTTTTCATTGCGAAACCGCGAAGGATATCGTCACAGCCGCCATCGTCAAAGAAGCACGATCCGGAGAGCAAATCCTCCCAGCATCGCGAGCCGCCCGGCATCCTGTAACAGCCGGTAGACAATTCATCGGTTCACTACCCAAAATCGCATACCGGGAAGCTGACACATCCCGCTCGCCATATCTTGCTCGCGACCCAAAGGCGATTTTCAAGGCCTGTTGATCTGATGAGTAATTAGTGCTGATCAGCCTGCACTTCCAAACCGTTGGCCGCAAATGAATAATTGTGCCACGCCAATCAATCACTGCCCCGTGATGTAGTGGTTCTGCCAAAATCCTGTCACAAGGACGTGTTGGAGTTCCAGAATGAGATGTTGTCGCTTCACACGACTGTCGGTTTTCTTATTGCTCACGACGTTTGCTGGTGAACTCCGTGCCCAGAATTCAACGTCAGCGTCGATCGCGCGGCAGCGATTTAACCAGGTGTTTGTCAAGGTGATCATGCCGGTCACTGCTCACACTCCAAAGCAGGATGGCCCGGCCGTCGAGTCATGGGTGGCGGACCAACTCAAAGAGCAGGGCGCGTTGGAGTATTTTGCAGTCACAGACTGGGTGCCAGTTTGTGACGGGCTGCTCGCGGACGATGACGTCGACAATCGCGTCTGGAATGGTCAACTGGCTGGCAGGCAATCTGGCTATTTTTGCCCTGTCGACGGAGATCTTCCTGAACGTAAAGATGGCCGCGTGACGGTTGTCGTTGCTGGCTGGGATCCAGGCGGGGGACACGAGGCGAAGTTCATACTCGAAGATGAGCCTGGCGTTCGAGCCGTTGAGCCGGTTCTGCGACCTCGTGGCAGCGGAGAAAGAAAGGTGATTCCTGGTGAAAAGCCGCTGGCCTATGTGGCCGTATTGATCGGGCCGCCTCAATCGCGTGTCACATCGCACAGCGATAACGAATAGGCAAAACCATGAAGCCGAGGGTCGCCCGGTTCAGGAAATCAAGGTTGAACGAATGAGCTTTCACACAGCGAACTACGATGTTTACGTTGTCCTCGGTGATCCCGGGGCTGCACCACTCTGGAAGTGGAAAGTCTGGCAGCGCTTCCTGCCGGCGATCGACTCGCTGATCAATGCGGCTCGTGGGAAGGCAGCCGTTCGCTCGACGCAATTCCAGACCAAACCGGCCGGCGACGTCAAGTTTGGGCGGCTCGGCTGGAAAGAGGCGGATCACCAGAAGTGGTGTCATGGGTCGCCGGCAAACGAGGAGACTTCCAGGTCGTGGCGTTTTCTGAGTACAGAAGTATGGGCACCTGCGTGGACAGCATGCGAACGCGAAGACCTGGCGCCAGACGTATTTCTGTCCATTGCCAATGAGTCATATGGAGGCAAGGTCCGCAAAGGCCTGCTGTTCAATTCGGTTGTGGTTCTTGCCGTTGTGTCGGAACTGGCAAAACGGCATCGGGCTGAGTTGGACGTTGCTGTGTCTGCATTGCGAGAGCTGACAAGAGCGAAGCTGATCGGCTACAAGCGACGGCCGTGGGGCAAGTCCTTCGGGTCGGATGGCTTCACCAATGCGATACAGGATTTGGCTTTCAGCGGGCTGTTCAAACCAGGCCCGCGACACGAGGGCGAACCTGGTCTTCACCTGTTCGCCGACAAGTGGAAGAAGGTGTAGATTGGGAACATGATTGAGAGTAAGATCAGTGTCCAGGAATTCTAAGAGGAAGGGCACGGAGGGCTGACGCCCGACTGCTCGCCTTTTTGCATCGAGTGATTTGTGCCGCTTTCCAGTTTCTTTCTTGCGTGGGCTCAGCTTTCGTTCAACCGAGTCAAACTGGTTGTTGCGACGGCCGGTGTCGTCGTGGCTGTGATGCTGATGCTGGTGCAGCTTGGTATCCGCCAGGGGGCGATGGATAACAGCGTCGCGATCGCCCGCCGGATCACGGCCGATCTGGTGCTCGTCAGTCCTCGAACGAAGACGATCTTTGCTTCGGCGACTTTTCCGCGAGTGCTCCTGTACCGCGCAAGCTCTGTGCATGGAGTGGAGGATGTCGGCGAGATGTACATGGCGCAGGGACGGTTTCGCAATCCCTGGGACAAACTGGAATTCCCGGTCAGTCTTTATGGGATCAATCCGCGGGCTCCGATGATGGATCTGGATGGCTTTGAGAGATTCGTGAATGAGCTTGAGCTGCCGGATCGGATCCTGTTCGATGCTCTCAGCCGAAAGAACTACGGTCCGGTTGCCGACATCCTGAAGGAGAAGGGCGAACTGGATGTCGAGGTGAATCTTAGGAAGGTCACCATTGTTGACTCGATCAACGTCGGCATCTCGATCAACACGGACGGGAACCTCTACATGTCTCCGTCCAATTTCCTTCGACTGGTGCCGGAACGAAATCCAGGCGCGGTCGATGTGGGACTGATCAAGCTTGCCAAAGGCGCAGATTTGGAAACGGTCAAACGAGCCATTCAGCCGCTGATTGGCAATGAAGCCAAAGTGCTGACTCGGGACGAACTGATTGAAAAGGAAATCGCCTTCATCCGCGAAAACGCCCCGATTGACTTCATTTTCGGAATGGGCGCTGCCGTCGGCTTCTTCGTCGGTTTTGTGGTTGTTTATCAAATTCTCTACACCGAAGTGACCAACCACCTGCCGCAGTACGCAACTCTGAAGGCCATGGGATTCTCGGATCAGTATCTGCTTCGAGTAGTCTTTAGTCAGGCACTGATGCTGTCTGTCCTTGGGTACCTTCCAGGCTTTGTGCTGGCCCTGTGGCTGTATCGAGTTGCCACGAATGCCATTCAGATGCAGTTTTCCATGACGGCAGAGCGCGCTGTATTTGTGTTCGTACTGACGATCGTAATGTGTGTTCTGAGCGCCGTGATGGCGATCGGCAAGGTGCGGTCTGCAGATCCGGCAGAAGTGTTCTGAAACAGAAGTACGTGCCTCCGGCGAGGTCAGTCGACAAATAGAAACTCATTGCTGTTCAGGAGCAGGCGACAGACGGTGGCCAGGCCTTCGTCGCGAGCCAGAATCCCAAGCTGCTGTGATTCGACGTCATCAGGATCCCGCTGCCAGACCCACTGCACGGCGGCTCGGACCTGCTGATCTGGGTCTGGCGAAACATGCACTGCTCGTTCTGCCATTAATTCAGCGTGATGAAGAACGAATCGGTTGTTCATCAGCGTGAGTGCCTGCAATGGTGACGCGGAGAACGTCCTCACCGGCGACAGAACTCCAAGGTCAGGGAAGTCCATCGGTTCCATCATCGGATCCGCAATTCCTCGCCAGACGACTCGATAGATACTGCGGCGAGTTGCGCCGGGGCTGTTCCAGTCGAAGTTGCTGTAGTCAAGAATCGGCGTGAGCTGTGCTCCTGGCCGCGTCGAGAAATGCTGTGTACCGGGGCCACCCATTTTCAGATCGAGCCGACCGCTGACCTGCAGGACTGAGTCTCGCCATGTGTCTGCATCCAGCCGCTGCCGAACGCCACGAGCAAGGAATCGGTTGTCCGAATCCCGGTCTTCAATGGCGGTTGTTGTTTGAGAAGAGCGGCGGTACGCCTCGCTTGTGCAGATCAGCCGATGCAGTCGTTTGATCGATTCATGATCACGCATTTCACAGGCCAGCCAGTCGAGAAGCTCCGGATGCGATGGCAGGCCGCCCATTCGTCCGAAGTCACTCGGCGTATCGCAGAGTCCTTTGCCAAAATGGTAATGCCAGATGCGGTTCGCAATGCTCCGCCACGTCAGCGGATTGTCCTTTGAAGCAAGCCAGTCTCCGAGTGCAGCGCGCCGAGCTGATTCAGGTGCGGAGTCAGGAATGTCGAACCGAGCCGGCATCGCGGAGATTGCTGATAATGCTCCGGGTCCGACCTTATCTTCCGGCTTCTCCACATCGCCTCGCCGCAGCACAAAAATGTCTCGAGGCCTGTCGTAACGAATTGTTCCTCGTTCATTCTCCGCAACCGTTCCCGCGGCATACAGTTTTTGCGGAGGTGGCAGTTTCGAAAGGGCCTCTTCCGCGATTCTGCGGAGGACAAACGAATGCAGTGCCAGTTGCATCTCGTCGGAGCGTTCTGAGGCCGGCACTTCCAGGATCGCGGCAATGTCGGTGGGAAGAATGTTGGCTGATTCCGAAGGGCCATCAGTCACAGACAGCATGAACCGGCCAATGATGTGGGCTCGACCGTGGATCTGGCGGAGAAGAACGTGAATCTCCGTGCCGGCGGAAAACTCAACTGGTGTCTCCAGCACGAAGACGGCCGAGTGTGGCTTTCCTTCCTGTGGATGAATTCCCCAGGCAGTCTCCAGATTGCCATCGATCGCATGCTGGATCGTCCAGCCTTCCTGATCAAAATCCGAGGTTGCTCGACCAATCCCGAGCCTTTCAGCCGTCTTCATCCCCGGGCGGAAGACTCGCAGTTCGACGCTGTTCAGATGCAGGTTGCCATTCGGAGCACGTCCTGGCCCGCCCATCGGCAGCGATTCGTGAGTCATCACGTCCAGTCGGATTGCTGTCACCTGTTTGAGGTCTGTTGTACCGGTGACGACGGTCGTTTCTTTTTCCGGAAGAGGACCGGTCGAAAGGATCGAACCATCCTCGAGTCGCTCCAGACTGGCAGCATCCACCGAGACAAAGGACGTGACATCCAGTGGCTTCCAGTGTGCCGAGTTTCCCTGACTGCTGATCCATTCTTCGACCATGCGACGATTGTGCTCGGACAACAACGTGTTCGCCTGTTGCTTCTCCGCCGCTTCCTTCAGTTGAAGCCAGTCACTTCGCTGTTTGGCGACCGCGGGATCTTCATCGAACGGAATCTCGCCTTTTCCAATGCCTGCGAACACAGCCTGCAGCGAGTAGTAATCTTCCTGTGTGATCGGATCGAACTTATGTGCATGGCACCGAGCGCAGTTGGCCGTTGTGCTGACGAAGGCGGCCATTGTCTGAGTCACCATGTCGTCTCGATCGAGGTTTTCGAAATTCTTAGGCGCTGTTGCTGCGGCACTGTGGTCGTAGGTCCCTGCTCCCAGGAAGCCAATGGCCGCCAGTTTTCCCGGCTGGTCTTTGGCGATGACGTCGGCCGCAAGCTGTTCGCGGATGAACTGAGACCATGGCAGATCTTCATTGAAGCTCTGAATGACGTAGTCTCGAAACCGCCATGCGTTTGGACGAAATACGTCATGCTCAAACCCATGACTGTCCGCAAAGTGAATCGTGTCCAGCCAGTGCCTCGCCCAGCGTTCACCGTACCGAGGAGACTCCAGCAGGCGGTCCACAAGTTTCTCGACGGCGTCAGGAGAACCATCATTCTCGAAGGCTCGGACTTCTTCCGGTGATGGAAGCAACCCGTGCAGATCAACCGTCAGGCGGCGAATCAAAGTGCGTCGGTCTGCTTCAGGCACCGGAGACAGTTGGTGATCCTGCAACGTTCTGGTGACAAACGCGTCGATCGGATTCGAACTGGAAGAAGCAGGCAGTTCCGGACGAGTCAGTGGTTTCAGGGACCACCAGTCTCCGGGATCCGCCTTTACCGGAACTGACGCGCGAGGATCGAATGCTCCGGAGCGAATCCAGTTTTCCAGAATACGAATCTCGTCATCCGGTATCTTCTCTTCCGGCATCTTCAGTTCTGGATTCGTGTGGCGTATTGCCTGAATCAGCAGGCTGCCATCAACGTCGCCAGGAATGACCGCCGGACCTCTGTTGCCTCCTTTTTCCCAACCGCTTTTCCAGTCGAGCGTCAGGCCAGCTTCGATGTTGCGTTCCTGATGAGAATGGCAGGCGTAACAGTGCCTTCGAAGGACCGGCTCAACCTCAGCCCGGAACGTCTCTTCATTGCTTTGCCCGAGAACGCAGGGTGCGAGGAAGGCAGAAACGACAGCGGAGATGACAATTCGAATCGGCAGAGTCATGGAGCACGCGCACGAATCTGTGATGGCGGGAATGAGCAGCCTGGACGTTCGGCAGCAGGACCGGCAGAACTGAGGTTGCAGATCAGGCAGGATTGCCCTCAGCTTACCTCCGTCGAACCACCACCACAACAGCCTGGAGTCACAGAATCCTGGTGGAGAACTTTTGCTGGCTGATCCACAGCGTTTCGGAGGAGTGTTCCCCGGAAAAATACTGGCGCCATTAGCCACACGCATCATGCAGCCCGGGCGCGGGGATTTTCCAGGTCAATCATACGACGAGTGACTAGCCAGGACGGGAATCGAACCCGCACGCCCCTTTACGGGGCCCGGGATTTTAAGTCCCGTGCGTCTGCCTGTTTCGCCACCTGGCCGGTGAGCTTCCGGGATGAGTCTTCCCGACTGGCGTTCCTGTTCGTAGCAGTTGCGGCGTGCTTTTCCTGACGATCAGAACGATTGGCAAGAGCGGACGTTATGGGGCCGGTCGATTCAACGCAAGTGTTGATTGTGCGCGCACGAAAAACCCGAAAAGCCTTGACGACTTTTCGGGCACATGGGTGTCGGTCAAAGTTGAGGTTCAGCCAATGTAGCCGTCGTCGGCAAAGTCACTCATAAACATGTCGATCGAACGGCGTTCTCGTGCTGGTGCCCAGGAGGTCTGCTGGTCGCTTTCGCCTGCCGGGGCCACGGGAAGGATGTCGTCGACCTGCGGAGGGACCGTGACATCTTCCGATGCTTCTTCCTGGGCTTCATTTTCAAGGAGCGGGCTGAGCGAATTCAGGCTCGTTGCCGGAAGTGAAGTGGGGCGAAGGCTTCGAACCGATGCCAGTGATCGGAGTCGTGTCGCAGGGGTTGCAGGCATGGATTCGACCGGACTTGAAACCGCTGGGGATGATGTGACTGCTGACTGTTGAGCAGACACATTCGGTGTGGCTGGAGTTCGGTTCTGCCCCTGGAAGACAGAGGATTGCGGACGCATCACTGGAATTCGGACGAGTGGAATTCCACCAGGTCCGTGATGAATCACTGGCAACGAGGTTGGCAGCTCCGCAGTCGATTCAGCGACAGCGTCGAGGTTTCGCTGGACGGCAGACATATCAGGACCGCCCATCGAGAAATACATCACCGGAATGAACTCACCGTTCTCATCAACCGGGCCGTCAACTGAGCCGTCAACAGGGGTTTCAGCGTCAGAGAACTCAACGACGTCCTCCAGAGTGATCTTCACTTCGCCGTCGACGGGTTCACCTTCTGAAAACTCACCGTCCACCAATTCACCGTCGTCCGGCATTCCTGCCGTCATGTAGTAGATCGGGTTGCCAAACTCATCGATCTCCGATGCACCGCCGTCCGCAACTCCGAACCAGTAGATAGGGAGATTGATCGGATCGCCATCGACCGGTGTCTCTGAAGAATTACCGACATCCTCTATCGCCCAAAGCAGTCCGTCTGGAACTCCATCACCATCAAGATCTTCGAAGCCTTCGGTCGACCAGTCGACTGGCTGATAGACGCCACTGTCATCGACAGGAAAATCTGACGGAGCCTCTTCGGAGCCGTCAACGATTACGCCGCGGAATGCCCAGGACGGATCCCAGCCTTCCAGCGTCGTAATGTCATAGACGCCTGGATCGAATTCGACTTCTGAGCTGATCTCGATCGGGTTTCCGTTTTCATCCAGCTGTGTCGCTGGTCCAAAGTAGCAAACGGCGATCTCCGGCTGAAAATCTTCAGCGAATTCAGGGATGACGACTTCTTCGTCGCGAGGATACATGCCGCTGACCATCGAGTAGAATCCCGCTGTGAGTTTGGCGAGATCTTCCTCGGACAGTTCCCCTTCGACCGGTGTCGAATCTTCAGAGTATGCGGTCACATCGACCGGGACGCACTCAAAGGTGCAGATTTCGAGGTTCGCGATTTCTTCATTCACCGAGCCTTCAACCAGCTCGGGACTTTCTGACTGCGACGTTTCATCGGTCACTTCCGACTGCGTATCGATCAGTTCTGCCACGGGCAGAGCGGCGGCACACAGGAGCGATCGTGTTTCACAGGGATCTGCGGAAGTGGAGAGTCGGCCGGTGGCTCCCTTTCGACGATTCCGATTGCGATTCAGGATGTTCATCGTGCATTATTCCTTAAATACAGGCACCCATTGAGGTGTAAGGGCGGTTGCTTGCGACGTTGGAAACCACAGGTTCGATACGCTGTGAAATCGACAGAACCGTTATGATCACTACAGATTGCCGGAATCAGCAACGTCAGAAAACGCGTCAGATTTCGCCCCTGCAAACGTTCCGGAGGCCGCTCAAGCTGACAGGCTCGTGCAAATACGGACGGGGCCAGGAAGAAAAACGCAGTCTTTTTGCTTATTGCCTGGTGTCTCCATCCAGAGAGGGGACATGGGTGCCCTGAGATTCCCCCGTTTCGGCCATGGTTTTCGGAGGCTGGGTCGGATTTCCATCTGTCCGAATGATTGCCAGGAAACTCAGGCAGCTTTTGCGGCCATCGGCCCTGAAATGCAAAAACCGCAATCGCCTTGCGACGATTGCGGTTTCATAGTCAGACACTGGAGAGTGGTGCCGAGCCAGTTAGCCCTCAGGATCAATGGCGTTCGGCGACGTTCAGCCCTTATCAGGACAGAAGGTCCTTCACGCACTCACGTTCTTCTTTCAGCTCATTCACAGTGATGTCAATCTTGGACTTCGCAAACTCATTATGAGTCTGGCCCTGAACGATTGACACCTTCTTGCCATCGCTGGTCAGAGGAAAGCCGGTGATCAATCCGGCTTCAATTCCGTAGCTGCCATCGCTGCAGACCGCCGCGCTGAAACAGGTGCCTGCCGGCGTTGGACGAATGACGCCCTTCACGGTGTCGAGCACTGCATTGGCCGCCGAGGCTGCACTGGATGCTCCTCGAGCAGCAATCACCGCGGCACCGCGCTTCTGAACGGTTGAAATGAAATCTCCCTTCAGCCATTCATGATCCGTGATCACTTCGGTTGCAGACTTGCCATTGATGGTCGCATGGTAGAAGTCAGGATACTGAGTCGCCGAGTGGTTGCCCCAGATGCCAACATTCTTCACAGCGGCAATAGGAACACCAGCCTTCTGAGCCAGCTGAGACACGGCGCGGTTCTGGTCGAGCATCGTCATGGCGAAGAAGCGATCTTCCGGAACGCCCTTGGCATTCTTCATCGCGATCAGGCAGTTTGTGTTGCACGGATTTCCGACCACCAGAACTCGAACGTCCGGAGCTGCCGCCGCTGCGATTGCTCGACCTGTGCTGGTAAAGATCGGTCCGTTGATGCGGATCAGATCGCCTCGTTCCATGCCGGCCTTACGAGGCACGCTGCCCACACACAGAATCCAGTTACAGTTTCGGAAGCCGTCTTCCAGGTGATCGCTGTCAGCCTTCACTACGCCATGCAGTGTCGGAAATGCGCAGTCGTCCAGTTCCATGTGAACGCCGTCGAGGGCTTTCAGGACGGGAGGAACTTCCACCAGGTGAAGAATGACTGGCTGATCCGGTCCAAAAACTTCACCAGATGCAATGCGATAGATGAGAGAATAACCAATCTGCCCGGCAGCACCGGTGACTGCAACTCGAATGGGAGCGACCATGAAAGGACATACCTTTTGACGAGAGGACGCGAATTGAGAAGGCTCGAATGACCCTTCGCCGGATTGTAGACCAGTACGAAAGCCAAATTCAAAATCGCTGGTAAAGCGTTCAGCGAAATGCTGGTCGTGAGAATCCTGCCAGGCCCGAAGTTGGTTTCACGGTACTCGACGAATACCCTGCCTCGATTCGTGGCAATTGTCTCACCGCCCGCAGAGAATTCCGGGGCTGGCCAGTGGTCCCGTAAGAAAGCCGGATGCTGTTATGAACCGATCGTTGCGAATCCTGTCTTTCGCCGCCTTCTGTCTGGCGGCATCTTCGATGACTCAAGCTCAGGATCAGGCTCAAACGCCGGCTGAAGATCCATGCGAACAGCCGTCGCCCGAAGAAATGGCCACGGCCGCCGGCGTCAAACTGCCTCCCCGGCCGTGGCATCTGGCAAATATCTGGTGGGACCTGGAAGCCCCTGTCGAGCAGTTCACGAGTCTGGAAGTGGATGTGACCATCGACCGCGATATTTCCAGCAACTACAACCTGTACATTGCTCCGTGCGGCATCGCCGAGATCAACGGACTGCAGTTTTATGGCGGCATTCAGACAAACATCAATGGCTGGGAAAGTCGTGAGAGTCGCAAGCGGGTTCATCCCGGCAAAGGCGGGATCTTTTCTCGCTGGTCATCCGACAAGACAACACCTATCGGGCTCGATCATGTCAAAGCGCCGTTTGCAGACTGCCTGATGGAGAGTGCTGGATATGAAGGGGAATTTGCCAGCGTTCGCCGTCCGTTTGCCTGGAACAAAGGCAGCTACACTTGGTGTGTCCGGAAGGGCGAAACGGAAAACGGTTCGACCTGGTTCACCTGCACGATTCGAGACATCGAAAAGCAGACTGAGCATGAAGTGGGAAGCTTGAAGTTCGAAGGCACGGACTTCACCTACTGGGCTCGACACTCAGCCTTTGTCGAAGTTTACAGCACGGAGAAAATCCCAGGCTCCGGCATTCCCAAAATCAATGTCACCTTCAGCCATCCGCGTCTGAACGGAAAGACTCCGCCGCTCAAAAAGGTATCAGCGTTCTACCCCAACAAACGAGGACCAGCGTCACCCGATTGCGCGTGGGTGAAACCAGCGGACGAAGGCTGCGTCGTGGAAGTCGGGCCAATCTTCGTGAGAGATGAAACCAAACGCCGACACGATCTTCCGCAGATCAAAGAATGAGTGTAGAACGGCTGTCCCCAGCCGTTTGCAAATCCGCACGTCCACTTCGCTCAAGCCAGTGTAAAACGGCTGTCCTCAGCCGTTTACAACTCGGTCGACCCATCTGCCGCCAGCACCGCCCTTCCCATTTCACCCGGCAACGATTGAAGACAATCGTTTTATACTGCACCAAAACGAAAAACCCCCGTGGTGCAATACTTCCAGCATCCCGAGCCTGCACATGGAAGCCGGTCGCACACACCACGGGTGGTTCATCGGATTGGTGATGGTTTGGACGGAGAACAGTGCCGTGCCATCGGTCGCCCGTTTCGCAAAGCTCGTTCCGCGGGCTGCAGAGTTCTGGAAATTGACAACAGATTTGTTCCCAGGGACGCCGAGTTTTCAATTCGCACATTTTTTGGAGCGTCCGCTCAAATAACCTGATGATTCCCGTGGCCAAAGTTTGGTCACCCCCGTCCGGGGCTGTAAGTTTGGTGGTCAGACGTCACGCAGTCTGGTCGTCGTTTGACCAGAAGGAACAGCACGCAGAAGTCGGATAATCGAGTCGTCTATTCGGCAACTGCACACCTTTCGAAGTTGCAGTTCAATCGGTGTGAAGCTTTGCGCTGCAGGGATTCGATTCCCGACCGGCGTGAGTCGCCTTCCTAAGGTTGACTCCTGGTAGATTGTGGGGCGTCGTTGCACTATGTTCTCCGCCGCGACACGGACGAACGAAGACGTCGCTCCGGAAAAGACCGCAAACCGTCATCGGAATCTGTTCTGATCAAGACAGTCAGGGATACACATGCAGCCGATCCAGAAACTTCTGGTTGCCAACCGTTCTGAAATTGCCATCCGAGTTTTCCGCAGTGCCACGGAGCTGGGGATTCGGACAGTCGCGATCTATTCCCACGAAGACCGCTACGCGCTGCACCGCTTCAAGGCGGATGAAGCTTACCGGATCGGTAAGCCGGGTGAGCCGATTCGGTCGTATCTGGATATTCCTTCGATCGTCGCACTGGCGAAGGATGTTGGTGTCGACGCGATTCATCCTGGTTATGGCTTCCTTTCTGAACGGCCCGAATTTGCAAAGGCCTGCGCCGAGGCGGGAATCAAGTTCGTTGGCCCCTCGGTTCACTGTCTGGAAGCACTGGGCGACAAGACCGCAGCGCGTAACATCGCCATTCAGGCAGGTGTGCCGGTGCTGGGCGGAACGAAGGAGTCGATTGAGACTCTGGAAGAGGCTCGCAAAAAAGCCGAGGAGATCGGGTTCCCTGTGATGATCAAGGCCGCGAAAGGCGGTGGCGGTCGCGGGATGCGAGCTGTGAAGTCGGCGGCGGATTTTGATCAGGCGTTTGAATCCGCAAGAAACGAAGCGAGGACGGCGTTCGGCAGTCCGGAAGTGTTCCTGGAAAAGTTCATCAGCCGCGCGAAGCACATCGAAGTGCAACTGCTGGGTGACGAACATGGCAATCTGGTTCATCTCTTCGAACGTGACTGTTCGGTGCAGCGTCGCCATCAGAAAGTGGTTGAACTTGCACCGGCTCCCAATCTCTCACAGAAGCTTCGCGACGGTATCCTGGATGCAGCTCTGAAGATCGGTCGCGCGGTGAACTATTCCTGCGCGGGCACCGTTGAATTCCTGGTCGATGTTGATGCGGAGAAGTATTACTTCATCGAAGTGAATCCTCGTATTCAGGTCGAACACACAGTCACCGAGGAAATCACGAACATCGATATCGTGAAGTGCCAGATCCTGGTGGCACAGGGCAAGAAGCTGGCCGATGACGACATCGGACTGGGTGATCAGGCCAACGTCCGGCTCAGCGGCTACGCGGTTCAGTGTCGAGTCACCACGGAAGATCCGGCCAACAACTTCATGCCGGATTATGGTCGAGTCACTCATTACCGATCTGCAGGCGGCATGGGCATTCGCCTGGATGCCGGCAGTGCGTTTTCCGGGGCGGTCGTCAATCCGTTTTACGACTCACTGCTGACAAAAGTGACGACTCGGGGCCGTCGCTTCATCGATGCCATTCATCGCATGGAACGAACTCTGAAGGAGTTTCGAATTCGCGGTGTGAAGACGAACATTCCGTTCCTCAGCAAGGTCATGGCGCACCCGGCCTTTGTGAACGGCGACTGCACGACTCGGTTTATCGATGAAACGCCGGAACTGTTTCAGTTCGATCAGCGGCAAAACCGTGCCACTCGCCTGCTGAGCTACCTCGCAGAAACCATCGTCAACGGCAACTCGCTGGTGAAAGGGCGTCCGAAATCACAGCGACGTGAACCTGCTCCAGTACCGCCGGTTTCACGCGGCGTTCAGCCACCCAAAGGAACACGTGACAAACTGAAGGAGCTCGGTGCCAAGGGATTTGCAAAGTGGGTGCTGGAGCAAAAACGCCTTCTGATCACGGACACCACATTCCGAGATGCTCATCAGTCGCTCCTGGCGACTCGCATGAGGACCTTCGATCTGCTGCAGATTTCCGACGCGTATGCTCATTACTGTTCGGAAATGTTCAGTCTGGAAATGTGGGGTGGCGCAACCTTCGATACGTCGATGCGGTTCCTGAAGGAGTGCCCGTGGCAGCGACTGGTTCAGATGCGGGAACGAGTCCCGAATATTCTGTTCCAGATGCTGTTGCGATCTTCGAATGCGGTGGGTTACACGAATTATCCGGACAACATCGTTCAGGTCTTTGTGAAGGAAGCGGCCGATGCGGGCATCGACGTCTTCCGAATCTTCGACTGCCTGAACTGGCTTCCGAACATGAAGGTCGCCATGGACGCCGTTGTGGAATCCGGTGCGATCTGCGAAGCGGCCATCTGTTACACGGGCGACATCACTAATCCAAAGCGAACGAAGTACAGCCTGAAGTACTACGTCGATCTGGCAAAGCAGCTGGAAAAGATGGGTGCTCATATTCTGGCCATCAAAGATATGGCGGGATTGTGCAAGCCGGCCGCGGCATCGCAGCTGATCAAGGCTCTGAAGCAGGAGATCGGAATTCCGATTCACTTCCATACTCATGACACAGCCGGCATTCAGGCCGCTTCGATCATGCAGGGAGCACAGGCCAATCTGGACATTGCCGATGCAGCGATGGCACCTTTGTCAGGCGGCACGTCACAGGTGAACCTGAATACTCTTGTGGAAATGCTGAAGTTTGGTGAGCGTGACACGGCTCTCGATTCGGACCGACTCGACACGATCGCAGAATACTGGCGATCAGTTCGTGAGTTCTATACGCCGTTCGAGAGTGTCGCGCTGGCGGCAACCGCTGACCTCTACCGTCACGAAATGCCGGGCGGTCAGTACACAAATCTCTTCGAACAGGCACGCGCTCTGGGGCTGGCGGACCGATGGCCGGAAGTGTGCCGGCTGTATGCCGATGTGAATCAGTTGTTTGGTGACATCGTGAAGGTGACGCCGACCAGCAAGTCGGTCGGCGACATGGCGCTGTTCATGCTGGCCAATAATCTGACATGCGAAGATGTGCTGAATCCGGACCGGGATATTGCCTTCCCGGGCAGTGTGATTGACCTGATCGGCGGCGGGATGGGGCAACCTCCGGGAGGATTTCCGGAAGCGGTTCGAAAGCGCATTCTTCTGGGCAAGCAGGAGTTTGTTGGACGTCCGGGCGAAACGCTCCCGCCAGCCGACATGGAAGCGGCAAAGAAGAAGGTTCAGGAACTGCTGGGACGCGAACCGAATGGACAGGAAGTCATCTCCTGGCTGTTGTACGAACGCGTCTACGAAGAATTCGCGAAGCACGAAGAGAAGTACTCGGACGTGAGTATCCTTCCAACGCCAAACTTCTTCTTTGGCCTCGATGTCGGAGAAGAAATCTCGATCGACATTGAACCGGGCAAGACTCTGATCATTCGCCTTCTGACCGTCAGCGATGCTCATGCCGATGGCACTCGAACCGTCTTCTTCGAGTTGAACGGCCAGCCGCGCGAGATCACGGTTGCGGACAATTCGATTGAAGCAACAGCGGAAGCTCGCGTGAAAGCCGACCCAGCCATTGCAGGACAGGTTGGAGCGACGATGCCCGGCATGGTTGTTACCGTGGCTGTCAAAATCGGCGATCGCATCAAGAAGGGGCAGAAGCTGCTGAGCCTGGAAGCGATGAAGATGGAGACAACCATCAACGCAGACCTCGACGGCAAGATCCGGGATGTTCTTGTCCAGCCCGGACGCCGCGTGGAAACTGGCGACCTTCTGGTCGTGATTGAACCAGAAGCTTAGCAGGGCTGAAAACCCCTTAATCTGAAGAAGCCTGCCACAATGTCCCGTGTCGCCGACGCGGGGCAATGCTCTCACGTGTTCGCTCAGATGTGGACGACCGACGGTCGTACCAATTGTGCTGCCTATAGGGCCGGAACGCGTTTGGTGAATCATGGAATCAGTGCGCGCGGCAAAACGAATACGACCTATGCTTCCATCGCTGCCTGAAACATGGATGAGCCATCAGCAGCGCGATAGGCACTAATCCCCAGTGCTGGTTTCCTGGTGCATCGGGAAACAAACAGACTTCGTTCGCGCGACGAACTCAGGGGAATTTCATTGGCCACTTCAGCAGCACAACCCGCACCGCAGGCTCCAGCGCCGACTCGAGCATTCCGGCCGGATGCGCATGCCGGAGAAGTGGCTTCAGGCCCGCGACAGCCTGCACAGATCGATCCGCAGAAGATCTGCGACGGTCTTCTCCCACTGACAGTCACTGATCTCAATCGGCCCGACCTGACCGGACTAAGCCTTGGTCCGTGGAGACCAGGACGCAAACTGGGTCAGGGAGGAATGGGCCAGGTGTTTGTTGCAACGCATGAAACACTCGGTCGATCGTTTGCGATCAAGTTTCTCACCGCAGGACTGGCGACATCGCAGGAAGCATCGCAGCGTTTTCAGGATGAGATTCGAAGTATCGGGCAGATGCAGCACTCGAACATCGTCTCTGCCGTGGACGCCGGTGTGAAGAATGGAATTCACTACCTCGTGACGGACTATGTCCAGGGACAGACACTGTCCGAAGTCGTGGAAAGCAAAGGTCCGCTGCCTAAATCAAAGGTAATCGACATCGCCAGGCAGGTAGCGGCAGGTCTGTCACACGCACATCAGCTGGGCTTTGTTCATCGCGATATCAAGCCGTCAAACCTCATGCTGGATGAAGCCGGGACAGTCAGGATTCTGGACTTCGGCATCGCTCGACACACCAATGGCTCTTCTTCGCTGACAGCGGACGGCCAGATGCTGGGCACAGCCGAGTTTCTTGCACCGGAACAGGCCGCAGATGCTCAAAGCGTGGACTGTCGCAGTGATCTCTACAGTCTCGGAGGAACGCTGCTGTTTCTTCTGACCGGAGAAACTCCGTTCCCGAAGAACACTCATCCCACATTTGCATCGCAGATTCATGCTCATCTGTTCGAGACACCACCCGCGATCACTCAACCCGATCCGGCATGGTCATCACAGCTTCGCGGTCTGCTCACCAGACTTTTGGCACGCGATCCCAGAGACCGATTTGCGAACGCGGACGAAGTACTTTCCTTCCTGTCGGGCCGACCACACGTTTCGACGTTCGATAATGCTCGAACAGTTCGGTTCGTCGTCTTCGGGACAATGGCCTGTGCCCTGCTGCTGTTTGGCCTTGTGCGTCAGTTCGGCGGAAGCAACTCCCCGGCAGAGATCACAGCCCAGCAGAGCACAGGACCCCAGATCACATCGCCACAGCCAGAGGCTGGTAAAGTCGCAGCTGCCGATCCGAACGACGAAGTACCGAAACAGGATAACGAAGCCAGCGATTCAGAAGGCGCTGAGTCCACAAACGATCCCTCAGAGCCTGCGCCAGCGGCACCTGCGGAACCAGTGGCACCCCCTGCCGCAGAGCCAGAGAGCACCTCTGTTTCAGAAGAGCCAGAATCGCTCGACGTGCAGACAGTCACCACCAATCCGACTCGAAGTGTGGGACATGCGCCCGCACCGTTCCCTCGCAAACTCTCCGGCAGCAATGTGAAGCAGAAGCCCGGAGTTCGATCAGGAGTTCATCCATGATAGCCCTTCGTCAGACGATGGAAGAGATTCTGCCAACTCGCTTTTCGCAGGAGAAGGGGTTCGAGCCAAAGAACAGCGTCGGGCCTGGTTGCCTTGTTCGCATTTACCCGGTGGAAGGACTCGGCCGTGTGGTTTCGCTGGATCCCGCCGGCATCCTCGTGGGCCGCGATCCGGGAGCACAGCTGATCCTGACAGACGATTCGGTTTCGCGGCGTCATGCCATGGTGGAATCAACCGTGAATGGTGATTTCGTTGTCGATCTTGGCAGCACGAATGGCACATGGATCAATGATGTGCGAATCAGCCGGCAGAAACTGGTGGCCGGGGATCGTGTTCGCTTTGGCAATCAGATCTTCAACTATCTGTCATCGACCTCACTGGAAGCGCAGTACCATGAGTCCGTCTATCGCATCATGACGACGGACGGTCTGACTCAGGTCTACAACAAGCGATTTCTCCTGGAGGTGCTGGACCGTGAACTGGCTCGAGCGCGCCGACGTCAGGCACCGCTCAGTCTGCTGATGATGGACATCGACCACTTCAAAACGATCAATGATCGGTGGGGCCATCTTGCCGGAGACGCTGTTCTGACAGAGTTTGCGCGTCGTATCAGTCATGCGATGGAAGGCGACGAGCTGCTGGCTCGGTTTGGCGGTGAGGAGTTCGCACTTGTGCTCCCGGATACTCCGCTGGAAGAGGCCACGCAGATTGCCGAGATGTTACGAGCGACGGTGGCAAAGGCCCCCGTTTTAACAGAGGGCATGGAAATTCCTGTGACAGTCAGCATCGGTGTCGCAGAGTATTCGGCGGCGGATATGGCCTCAGTTCCTGCTCTCCTGGAAGCGGCAGACCAGATGCTGTATCGCGCGAAGAATTCGGGGCGAAATCAGGTTCAGGCTCTCAGGAGTTAGCGGCATGCGACTGGCAAACGGGCTGGCAGTGTTTCTTGTAGTTCTCTTGTCTCCAATTTCATTCGCACAGGAATTTGCACCGGTTGTCGGATGGGAAGGACAGCTCTTTCCATCCTACATTATCTCAACGGCAACGATGAAGCCGGCACCGGTCGAAGAAGAAACAGTTGCGGAAGACGGTGCGGAAGACGGTGCGGAAGAAGGTGCGGAAGAAGGTGCGGTCGAAGCGGCTGAGGGAGAAGAGGCCGCGGCGGAAGAGCCGGTGATTGAAATCCTTGGAAAGGAAGACGGATTGCTGGGAGTCGAGCTGGTTTCTCCGGGGAAAAATGTCGCCGTCAAGCTGACGATTACCTGCGATGAGATCATGGAGCCATCCACGTTCTCCGGAACACTTCCGGAAAAGGGTGTCACCTATCAGATCCTTCCGGGCATCAAGTACAAGTTTCGCAAGCTGGCGGAATTCGATCAGGCAACACCAGTTTCCATGACCTTCAAGCTGCAGGTTGGAAAGGGGCCAGCCACGGAACAGACGTCGACCGTGACGATTCGGCCGATCAACGACTGTCCCTATATGCTGGTCTACGGCGAAGACCAGCTGCAGGACATCAGCTACACCTTTGCAGCCTACGTCAATGAACAGCATCCGTTCCTCGACAAGGTGTTGCGTGAAGCTCTGGATCGACAGATTGTTGATTCCTTCATCGGCTATCAGGGTCACGACGACGACGTACTCCGACAGGTCTATGCTCTGTGGGATGCCCTGGTGATGCGAGACGTTCGTTACAGCAGCATCACAGCGACATCGGCCGAAGCCGACATGGTGATGTCTCAGCATGTGCGACTCATCGAGCAGTCCATCAACAATGCTCAGGCGAACTGTGTCGATGGTTCGGTGCTGTTTGCATCACTGCTTCGCAAGGTGGGAATCGAACCGTTCCTGATTCTTGTGCCCGGACATTGCTATGTTGGATTCTATGCGGATGAGAAGAAGGACCGATTCCTCGCGATTGAAACAACGATGCTGGGGTCGAGCTTTGAAGAAGGTCAGGAAGTTCCCTCTCTGGACTTTCTGGATGCTGCTGTTTCCGAAGATCTGCGTGACGACTATTCGTGGCCAAGTTTCACTGCCGCCGTTGTGACGGGTTCCAGTTCCTACGCGGAGAATCTAGAAAAATTCGACGACGAGAATGAACCGAACTACGTGCGAATCGACATCACGGATGCTCGCCGCTCAGGCATTCTGCCGATTGCGTTCCGGGGCAAAGAACAGTTCGAAGCCGTCGCCGGTTATGAAGACGAAGAAATGATGGAAGAAGAGTCTGATGAGGAATCCGAAGAAGACTCGGAAGAAGACGCTGGCGAAGAATCGGACTCCGACGACGAAGATGAGTAACCTGCCAGCAAGCGAGTGACTCAGCCCTTCTTCACCGCTGGTGCCGTGAGCGGATCGTCGGGCCACGAGTGTTTCGGGTAGCGGCGTTTCAGTTCCTTTTTCACTTCGGGGTAGGTGTTCTTCCAGAAGCTCGCCAGGTCTTCTGTGATCTGCTGAGGACGAAAATTGGGTGCCAGGAGATGCAGGAGGACGTTAACGCGCCCTCCTGCAATCTTTGGTGTTTGAGTCATGCCGAAGACTTCCTGAATGCGTACGGCAAGCACCGGTGGTCGTCCCGTTTCGTACGTCAGTTTGATGCGACTTCCGCTGGGGACCAGCAGTTTCTCCGGCGCCTCACGTTCAATCATCTGGAGCGTTGAGTAGTCGTAACGAGACTGAACTGTCGCCAGCCAGGGAGCGGCTTTCAGTTCATTGAACGATCGACGGCCGTGGCAGAGTTCCTTCAGAACGTCCGCCAGCATCTGTTCGTCGACGGCAGGAAACGCAGCCTCCGGCATCCATTCTTTCAGGCAACGAGTCCTCTGGACAAAGCTGGTCCATGACTCATCATCCACGGGAACAAGACCACCGATCTGGTTCAGCGCGGCTCGAAACAGAACTTCAGCAGCCTGCTGACTATCCTGAATTGCGGTCGGAGTTTCTTCCAGCACGAGATCGGCAAACGTCGTCCTCAATCGCGCGACGACCTGCTTCTGAGTCGGGTGGAAAAACAACTCCTCGGACTCGCGAATCATCGCGCCAGGAAGCCACTCCTGCAGAATCTCGGAAGCCTGACGCACGGTCGCATCGGTTCCGGCCCCATCGATGTCGACACACAAAAACAGCGGAGCCTTCTGGACGGCGGATCGAGGTCCAAGCCGTACTCCCCGACCTCCGACCATCAGTCCTTTATCGCTGGTCGCATCTCGACGCCGGGCCACTCGATCGGGAAATCCGGCCAGCAATGCCTGCATCAGGCATTCATCGGGAGTGTTGCCGTCCAGCAGCGAATCTTCACTCGTTCGAGCCGTTCGTTGATTCCTTCGCGGGAACTCTTCATGAACGAGTCGTTCAAACTGCTGTGCTGCCTGAGCAATCGTGCGAGCCGCGTTGCGATGAATCTCGCCGAAGGCCGACTGTGTTTTTCCGTCGTGCAGATAGTCTTCCAGGGCATACAGTCGATCGATGACATCCGAACGAGAACGATGGATCTCGGTTGTGCGAGGGGAATTGTCGCGACTTCTTTCGTTGCCTCGCACAGGCCCGGAACGCAGAAAGGGATCTCGTTCGGAAAGCATGGCCGCCATCAGGCACGCGCGGGGAACAGTGTCAGGATGCGTGGCTGCGTCTTCGAGCAGTCGTGCGATTCTTGGTGGTGCCGGAAAACGTGACAGGCGAATACCTCGCTCCGTGACACCGTTCGGGCCGACAGCACCCAGCAGAGTCAACAGCCTGATGGCGTGGTCAATGGACGCTTCCGGCGGAGCTTCAAACCACGGGAATGCTCGTACGTCCGCTTCGCCCCAGCTGAGAAGTCGCAGGATCGCCGCGGAGAGGTCCACACGATGAAGCTCGGCCGTGTCGAATTCCGGTCGTCGGCGCTGACCGGATTCTTCCCAGAGCCGGAGGCAATAACCCGGTGCGGTTCGTCCTGCGCGACCCGTGCGCTGGTCTGACGAGGCCTGTGAGATCGGAACCAGCTCAAGCCGGTCCAGTCCCACATCCGCGTCGAAGAGCATTTGCCGCGCAAGTCCGGAATCCACGACAGCCGTCACGCCGTCGATCGTGATCGAAGTCTCCGCAACGTTCGTTGAGAGAATCACCTTACGCTGTGACGATGGAGCCAGCACGCGGTCCTGATCGTCCGACGTCATCTCACCGAACAGAGTCATCAAAGCCAGGTTGTGCCGTCGCGCGGTAGCTTCGAGTTCTGTTCGGCACCGCAGGATTTCGCCCACGCCAGGCAGAAAGACAAGGACATCCCCGTCTGTCCGTTCCAAAGCCGTTTCAACTCCGGAGGTGACAAGTTCCTGCAAAGACTGTCGATCCACGCGCCGCAGATACTCGGTCCTGACCGGGAACAGTCGTCCCTGACTTTCGACAATGGGGCAACCTTCCAGCCAGTTCGCAATCGGACCTGGTTCCATCGTCGCGGACATCACCACGATCTTCAGGTCGGGGCGAACCGTTTGCTGAACTCGACGAACCATTGCCAGGGCAAGATCACTGTCCAGCCGACGTTCATGAAATTCGTCGAAGACAACGACGCTGATTCCATCCAGAAAGGGATCATCCTGAATGCGTCGCAGCAACACTCCTTCGGTCACCACCAAAATCTTTGTGTCGCGGCTGACGCAGTCTTCGAACCGAATTCGGAATCCGACCGTTTGGCCTGTTCGCTCGCCCCGTTCAGATGCAATCCGGGCTGCGGACGTGCGTGCGGCGATGCGGCGAGGCTCCAGCATGATGATCTGGCCACTGCCCGCAAGGCCCGCATTAAGCAGAGCCGGTGGCACTCTGGTTGTCTTCCCGGCACCGGCGGGCGCCTTCAGCACCACGGCATGAGAACTTTTCAGAGCCTCAGTGATGGCAGGCAGAACTTCGTCAACTGGCAGCGCGATGGGCATGAACGACAAATTCTGGAACGAATCTCAGGGGTGATGTGTAGGGGTCTGGCTGTTCGGTTTACTGAATTCTTCGGCTGGACGCGAGCGATTCCGGACGACAGATTTTCCGCGAGACGGACTTAGCGAATCGCGACAATCGCGGGAGCAGAAATCGCCGTCGGTTTTCAAACGGTCATGGGATCAGTAGACTCCGAATTGTGTGCGAATCGGCTCATTGCAGCTCGGGGAAGTGCAAAAACGGCCTTCAATTCTCACACAATCGCGTCGGATCCTGGGATCTGTTCGCTTTCGGGCTGATCGAACTCATAGTTTTCCTTCGTACCGCACGTCGAAATTGGGGAATTTCGAGGATTCGGCTCGAAGCTGAAGTTGATGTCATGAATCCTCCTGTGTCCACGTCTCCGGAAGTTTCCATCGATCCGCAAAAGGTGATCCGAGCATTGCAGCCGTCCACTGTTGAGGGACAGACTGACGATGAGCCACGCCTCAGGTTCCGTCGTTCCAATCGCACAGCGTCATTGACTGGTGTGTCCATTCGTTCGATCGGCTCCTTCGTGCCGACACGAGTTGTGACAAACGAGGAACTGGAACAGCGGTACGGATTCGAAGAAGGCTGGGTCAAACGACGGACGGGGATTCTGCAGCGACGCTTCGCCGCGGACGGCGAATCCACCAGTGATCTTGCTGTCGAGGCTGCAAAGCATGCTCTTACGGCAGCCCAGCTGACTCCGGCCGACATTGATCTGCTTGTTGTTGGCACATTCACACCGGACTACACGTGCCCTTCCACGGCCTGCCTGGTTCAGAACAAGCTGGATCTCGACGCACCCGCCATGGACATTCAGGCCGCGTGTTCCGGATTCATGTATGCTCTTGCGACGGGAGCACAGTTCATTGCCACCGGAAATGCGCAGAGAGCTTTGGTCATCGGTGCTGATATCAACAGCCGGATCGTGAAGCCAAGCGACCAGCGAACCGCGCCGCTCTTCGGTGATGGTGCTGGAGCAGTCATTCTGGAGAAAGGTGATCGCGACCAGGGCCTCGTCTGTTACCAGCTGGGTGCAGACGGCGCGGGTGGCTGCATGCTGGATCGTCCGGCCGGAGGAGCATCGTTGCCGCTGACTCCGGAACGCGTTGCTGCCGGAGAACACTTCCTGCAAATGGATGGACGCAACGTCTTCAAATGGGCCATTCAGGCGGTCACGGAATCAATTACCACCGTTCTGGAGAAGTCCGGATATACGACCGAAGACGTGTCGCTGTTCGTTCTTCACCAGGCAAACATCCGCATCATCGACCATGCCATGAAGGTGTTGAATATCCCGAAGTCCAGGGTCTACAACAACCTCGACAAGGTGGGCAACACTTCCGCCGCTTCGATCCCGCTTGCTCTGGATGAAGCCTATCACCAGGGACGAATTGCTCGCGGGGATCTCGTGATGATGTGCGGTTTTGGTGCCGGGCTGACCTGGGGAACCGGGCTGTTCCGCTGGTAACGACACGGCTCGCATTGCGATGGAAGTGGAACGGCTCAGCAGGAGCCTCACCTCCCGGTTCAGGCGGCTCCCGATTCGGGTCGAGACTTTACGCGGCTTTGCTGATCGTTGATCTGCCTGCGCCAGACAAAGTTGGCTGTTGTTGATACCAGTCGATGATGCCCTTCAGCTTCGCAACCGTTTCGCCGTTTCCGAACTTGTTCAGCAATCTTCCGGCCAGCGGCAGCGTCAGACGATTGGCGAATGGACGGACCCAGGTTGCCAGTTCGATTCGCTGACCCGCTGGCAGCTTTTCAAAGCCCATACCAGTTTTGAACTGGTCGAGAGATCCCAGTCCGGACTGGATCGATTCATAGCCGTAACAGACGGAGGAGATTTCCGGCGACGGCATTCGCTCCTGAAGATATCGAAAGACCAGGGCGTTGTTCGGAAAGGCATCCAGATGTTTCGTGGAGGAACGCAGAATCTGGAGGCTAACAACGTCGTCCATCAGGAAGCCGACGGAGTACGCTGCCATCTCGCCATCGACAAAGGCGGCCCATGCTTCTGCACCTGTTGTGTGGGCTGCGGCGTCGTAGTATCGATGCCAGTACTTCTCAAGATCATGTGGTACTCGCCGTCCCTGGCGAATCAGAGTATCACGATTCAGCGGGACTGCGTGCTTTCGCAGAGTCTGAAAATCCACCTGTTCCACGGTACAGAGTTCAAGACCTCGTCGAACCTGAGTGCGAGTTCGGCTGCGAAGAAGCGGAAAATCGTACTCCTTCTGAACGCATGAAATTCGGAAGCTGGGAACACCCTGATCCACCGGACATCCGAATCGCGCAACAAAGCCGTCGTGTCCAAGAATTTCCGGCAGGACAACGTCTTCCGCATTGATGTCGCGATGAAATGGAAATGAAGAGAAGATGCCTGGCTGAGTATTGAACCAGTACAGTCCACCGGATTTGCGAACAGTGTGGCCCAGCCGCATCAGGAATTCAGCATAGTGATCAGGACTGACTGCCATTTTCGCTTCTTCCATTCCATTGGGAAAATCGAGTCGCGGAGTGTACCGGCAGACGGAAAATCGACTCAAGACCGTTTCCCCGGCCGAATCTTTGTGTAGTGGAAGTCGCCAGACTTCCTGAACGCCCTTTTCGCGTAGTGGAAGTCGCCAGACTTCCTGCGTGTTCTGCGACTCCGAGGAACACTGGTGAGTTCCACTACTTTTAAGGGCAAGGAACTCGGGGCGAGTCCCATTACGCCGGGGAAGTGCTAATTGACGTCGCGGCCGGTCAGGCGGAATTCGATCGAGTCGGCTCGCATTCCGAGTTCAATGGCACTTCGGCGGATATCTTCCCCGGAAACCGTCGCTCTGGGATACGTATCGATCATGACAAAGTATGGCCTTCCGCCAATGTCACGGATCGAAATACCGCCATGATGCACGACGGCGTTCAGGCGGAGCGCTTCTTCATAAAAGGACGGATTTGCTTCGCAGCAGATACTGTAGATCATCAGAAGCCGGTCGCCGGCAGCGTGTTCGCTGTTTTCGATGAAGACGGTCTGAGCGCGTTCGTCACGAAGCTTCAAGTGGACTTTGAAACCGCCCTCATCGTCTGATTCCCAGTCGATGTTGGGAATGCCATTGAAGGCGTCGTAAATCAAATTATCCAGATCTCGTGCAGAGCCAAGAACGGCCTGAAGCAGCTGCGACGCAGCAGCGCCGTCTTTGGGACGCTGGCGAGGATCGCGGTTCAACAGCATGGCAACACATTCGGCCACATCCAGCGGGATCTCCTCATTGATGCGTCGCACACTGGTGTACTCAGCAGTCAGAATCGACTTCATCAGTGCGCTGACGGATTCTCCTTCGAACGGAAACTTGCCTGTCAGCATGAGGTAATAACAAACGCCGAGTGCGTAGACATCGCTGGCTGGCCCGGCCTGATCCCCTTCAAAAAGTTCCGGCGCCATGAAGTAAGGAGTCCCCGCCAGATTGGAGCTTGGCAGGTCGTCGCCCATCACTCGTTTCGCGAGACCGAAGTCCACAATCTTGGGGACGCCGCCTGGTGTCACCAGCACATTGTCCGGCTTGAGGTCTCGATGAACTATTCCAAGGTGATGCGCCATGGAAAGTCCGTTGGCGATACCGACGGCCATCGAGGTGGATCGGATCGGCCCAATCGCGCCTTCGTTATCAATCTCCGTTTGAAGTGATCCGCCGGAAACATATTCCATCTCAAGGAAATGAAATTCGTCGACACGTCCGATCGCATGAGTCGTCACGACGTTGGGATGGACCAGAGCCGCCGCCGCGCGCCCTTCGTTCTCGAATCGTTTGACGTAATCAAATTCGCGAGACACCTTCCGAGGCGACAGTAGTTTCAGCGCACACAATCGCTGAAGACTGGTATTGCGAGCAAGGTACACAACTCCCATGCCGCCTCGGCCCAGCATCTTCTGACACTGATAGATGTCCAGAGTCTGGCCGGGCAGGAGGAGCTGGTCGAGCTCAATCTCCGTCAAAGGAGGCTGTCCTTCGGCCGAATCACCCGTCAGCATGGTCGTATCGCGCCGCCAGGTCTCTTCAGCGCCCGACAACATCGCTCCACAACGCGGGCAGCAGGACAAGTCTGCCGCAAACAGCTGGTTACATGCTGGACAATAAAGATTGGTCAAGAGACGGAAATCCTGAAGGTTCGGTTCCCCGATGCGTCCGGCGAATGAGTGCCGGGACGAGCCGTTGAACAGGAGATTCAGCCATCAGGTAGTGTGAGTCCAAATGGCCAACTTTGCCAGACTGCACATCGCGGCTATCTCAGAGGAGAAACAGAATCTGGCGGGCGGTTCGTTAAACTCGGTCATTTCCTGGAACAAATCTCTCCAGTGTAAAACGGCTGTCCTCAGCCGTTTGCCCAACTGTTCCTGTGTTCGTGAAGCGATTGAGGACAATCGCTTTACCATGGTAGAACGGCTGTCCTCAGCCGTTTCCCTGCTGTTCCAGTGTTCGTGAAGCGATTGGGGACAATCGCTTTACCATGGGTTTATCACGCAAAAAGCTCGTGGATTTCGCGATACCCAAAATCCACCAGCGGGAAAGGCCGGCCTGCCGGGCCTGGAAGGTGAGAATCCAGTTTCAGTCCCAGACTGTGAAAGATGGTGGCAATTACATCACCTGGCTGAACAGGTCTGTCGGCAGGAACGCCACCAATAGGATCGCTGGCGCCGACTGTCTGACCGCCTCGCACACCGCCTCCGGCAAAGCCGACGGTGAAACACTGTGGCCAGTGGTCTCGCCCGCCAGCCGGATTCACCTTCGGAGTTCGGCCAAATTCCGCCAGGTTGCAGACCATCGTGTTCTTCAACAGTCCTCGCTGATGAAGATCTTCGATCAGGGCCGAATAGCCCTGGTCATACATCGGAGCCACGATATCTCGCATGCCTTCGATGGACGTGAATGGTTTTGAGCCATGGATGTCCCAGGTAATTTCATCGAAGACTGTCAGGAACGTGTTGATCGTTACGAATCGCACGCCGGCTTCCACAAGTCGACGAGACAGAAGGCAGCACTGACCGAACCGATTCATTCCGTAGCGATCACGCACTGACTGAGGTTCCTTCGTCAGGTCGAACGCTTCTCTCGCCTGAGTACTGGACATGAGCCGGTAAGCCGCCTCAAAGTTGCGACCCATCATGCTGGCATTCTCAGTGGATTCGAAATCCTTCACTGTGGAATCCACGATATCGCGCAAACGGCGGCGGCGAGACAGTCGCACTTCCCCAAGAGTTTCCGGCGGCAACAGGTCCGGAACTTTGAAATCCGGTCGGGACGGATCTGCCATGAGTGCAAAGGGATCATGCGCCTTTCCAAGGAAGCCGCCAGCCTGACCGTTGGGCAGATTGCCGCCGCCACGCCCCATCGTTTCCGGAAGCACGACAAACGGAGGCAGATCGGTACGACGTCCCTTCAGAAAACTGACAACCGACCCGGCATGTGGTGTATTGACGCCGCCCTGAAACTGTCGTCCGGTCTGCATCATCTGCCAGCCGGCATCATGAACGGCGGCGCCCGTATGATGGCAGCTTCGAACCAGCGCAACGTGTTCTGAGATACTGGCGATGCGGGGCAGAATCTCCGACAGCTGGTACTGTCCGCAGCTCGTTGAAATCGGTTTGAACGGACCTCGAACTTCTGCCGGAGCTTCCGGCTTCATGTCGAACGTATCAAGCTGGCTGGGAGCACCCAGGTTGAAGATCATGATGCAGGATCGCTCATCATGGCCATCCGCCACATGGCCCTGTTCTTTGGCCTGCAGATAATCCGCCAGCGAAATTCCGGCGACTCCCAGTGATCCGACCTGAAGAAAATCGCGGCGAGTCGTTCCGTCGCAGGTATGAGCCTGTCCTCGTCCTGTCAGATTCAGCATCATTCCACCTCGATACAGGAAAGCTCAACGGCATCCACCGAGTCGGTGCCTATGAACCGGAATTCACCACGTCTGGATGGTACTCGTCCCGGACGAAGGTCACAACAGAGAGAAAGAATCCATTATTTTTGAACAAAATGACAGTGCACCGCGTTCATCAGTCCATAAGTTGACTTTTGAGCATCACTTCGTTGATGACACCCTGGTACGACGATATCTTTCGCAGAGAAGGGCCCATGGCTCAGTTGGTTAGAGCGTTCGGTTCACATCCGAAAGGTCACAGGTTCGAGTCCTGTTGGGCCCACTTCTCAATTCCCTGCATTCCAATGCTGTCACATGCCGGATCGTCAGACTGCGACAACTCAGCGCGGGTAGCGAGAACCCTATGAGCAGTCTTTTTGATCGACTGGCCGGTGTGAAAGCAAAGCTGCTCGGCAAACCCACCGCTGAAGCGCCGGTCCCGTTTGAAGTCGTCTGTGACTGCGGACATCGAGTCGCCGGGATTCGTCGCAAGAGCTACCAGATCGCCGAATGCAGCCAGTGCACGTCCACGATCTTCGTCCTTCCGGTCGACTGCTATCCCAGGGTTCGAAAGCCCGTCTCCAAAGATCCTCCAGCGCCAAAACGGCCAGTGGCTGTTCCGGCTGTCGCTCCGGCGGAGGAATCGGAACGCAACACGGTCCAGGGCACTGCGACCAGTGACGCGGCGGCACCGGAAAAGCGTCGGCAGACGGCACGGTCGGAGGATCGAAAAGAGAGCAAAGAGCCGGAACCGGACGTTCCGTTTGTCGATGAAAACGTCATTCGGCTTCCCAGCGTGCCGTTGACGGTTCGAATCCGTCGGGTGTTCACTCCGGTTCGCCTGCTTGGTGTTGCAAGCCTTGTACTTGTTGGGCTGACTGCCTGGTGGATGATCCATCAGAGAACTCTGGAAGAAGCGCGCCGAACATGGCGTCGGGAAATGGACACGGTCAAAACGGCCGTTGAAGAACGTGATCGAGCAGCACTCACGGCAGCGATCAAAAAGGCGGTCGATGCTGCGATCGTGCTGTCTCGAGATGATGCTGATGCCAGAGACGCGAAGTCTCTTCTGCGCCAAATTCAAAGCGTCGAACAGGTTGAACACTCGAGTTCTGATCCGGTGAGCGTCCTTGCGGATGTCACCGCCGAGAAGGTCAGCAACGTGTCCGATCTGAAGGAGGTTCTGAATCGCGTGAACGGGATCTGCTGCGTGTTTGAATCACCCATGATCCGATCAACGGAAAATCAACGGATCCTGGTTCTGAATTCACCGCTGCTGACACCATCCGGCCGAATTCGAATCCAGGTTGATTCTGAATTGCTGCGAGGCCTGTTCGATCAGATTGGTGAGGACAATATGCTCTTCATCGCATCGGTCAAAGATGCTTCGCGCGACCAGGCGGGTTCCGGAGAATGGCTGATCAATCTGGATGGTCGCAGTGTGACGCTGCTGACCTCTGAGTTGATTGCCGAAGAGTTAGGGTACGATCCGAAACTCATTTCAGAGACGACAGAGATTCTGAAACGGCAGCAGGATTACATGCGGACGGATGTGGCACAGAAGCCAGAGCCTGAGCCGGAAAATGAGGAGAAGCGGCCATGAAAGGCTCATTCTGTCGGCTCATGCTGGCTTGTGTGTGCTTTGTTCTGACGAATGCAAAATCGTCCGCACAAGTCACCACCGTCCCGGATTTTGTTCAGAAGAAGGACTCCTGGCTCAAAATGGCTCAGGAGGAGAAGCGGTTTCAGCTGGACGGTCGTTTTGAAAGTCGCGCTGGCGATGCCTTTCGACTGATCAATGTGGACATGATTTTTCGTCTGCCGGCAACCTTGAAACTTCCGGATCGAATGGAACGAGGCCAGCGGCTGGAGATCAGCGGCCACCTGGCGGTCGAGGGGACTCGGAGCGCATTCATTGTCAGCCGCGCTTTTGTGCGGAAGACCGATGTTCAGATTTTGCAGGAACGAGGCGTCGAACTCGGCGACAAAGATCCTCAGCAGTTGCTGGCACTTGCTCAGGAGTATGTCAACGAAGCAAACTTCTACGACGACGAAGACCTCCGAGTGCAGATTGCGGATGTTCGAACCAGGGCCGTGACGCTTCTTCTTCGAAAACCAGCGAACACACCGGCAACTCTGAAGGAGTTACTCACTCTGGCAGATACGCTGAAGGTGGATGCTCAGCTGCATGAAGAGATTCGCTTCAACATTGTTTATCAGGAACTCAAAACACCAAAGCCTGATTTTGAAGCGGCGCTCGCAATGGTCAGGACGCTTCCCCATTGGGATCGGATTGTCCCGCCTCCCAGCAAGACCGTTGTTGCTGCATTTCCGTCGAATGCTCCGAGTACCTATTCGACTGCAGGGGAAAATGATCGCAGCGGCTTTCATCGGATGGCCTATGCAAGCCTGCGGACACGTCAGATTCAGGCCGAACTGAAGCCGGATGGAAGCAATGGAGTGGAACTTGCAAAGCTGGTTCGCTCGGAGTTCCCGGAAGAGAAGGCGATCATCCGCCAGCTGGAATCCAAAGAGGTGGCATGGCATTTGTCCAGAAGCGATCAGCTGGGACGGCAGGAACTGATCACGGTTGTGAATCTTCTTGAGGGACTGGAACGCAGCCAGGAGGCCGGCGAGCTGATTCAACAATGGCTGAAAGCGCAGGAGAAGCGATTCGGCACATCGACGCTGGCAGGAATTCTGCGAACGGCTGATGAGTTTCTGTTTGCCGGAGAGCACTGGAAACTGGCCCAGACCCGCACAAACGGCATCGAGCTGCTGAAGAAAGCGTGGTCTCAGGCAGAAACAGAATCGCCGGATGACGTTGCTGTCATCACAGAACGACTGAAGGCCCTCGGATGGGAGCGATTCAAAGGTCAGTGGATGACAACTCAGCAGATCGGCATGGTCCCACAGGACGACGTGGAGCTGGCCATTCGCGAAGGTCGAGTCGTTCGCGGCATGACGGGACTTCAGGTGCAGCAGACATTCGGCAAGCCTCGGCAGATTTCCCGCATCACCTCCGCCCGATTCATGCGAGAACTGTGGGTGTACGAGGAAGCCGGGCTGGTGATCAGGCTGCAGCGCAGTCTTGCTCGTCCGGAGGAAGGTCTGACCGTGGAAGACGTCTCGCGGACCAGGTAGCCGCGAGTCTCCCGTTTTCAACACACACAGCTAGCTCTTGAGGATATCGCGGACGATGTTGCCGTGGATGTCCGTCAGACGGAAGTCACGTCCCTGGAAACGATAGGTCAATCGTTCATGATTGACGCCAAGGGTGTGAAGGATTGTGGCATTCAGATCGTGAATGTGAACGGGCTTGTCGACGATATTGTAACTGAAGTCATCGGTTTCGCCGTAAACCTGTCCGCCCTTGATGCCTCCACCCGCCAGCCACATCGTGAAGTTGCGTGGATGGTGGTCTCGGCCGTAATTGTCCTTCGTCAGCGTTCCCTGGCTGTACACAGTACGACCAAATTCGCCGCCCCAGACGACCAGAGTATCATCCAGCATACCACGCTGCTTCAAGTCTCGAATCAGCGCAGCACTTGGACGGTCCGTGGCAGGTGCCAGCTGTCGAATGGCGCCTGGCAGACCACCATGATGGTCCCATCCTCGGAGGAAGACCTGAGTAAACGGAACACCGCGTTCTGCAAGCCGGCGAGCCAGCAAACAGTTGTACGCGTAGGTTCCCGGCTCTTTGACTTCCGGCCCATACATGTCCAGAACACTCTGTGGTTCGTCGGAAATGTCCGTCAGGTCAGGAACGGAGGTCTGCATGCGGAACGCCATCTCGTACTGAGAAATACGCGATGCGATCTCGGGGTCACCGACGGTGTTCAGACGGTCCTGATTCAGCTCCGACAGACCATCCAGCATTCGACGTCGTGTCTCGCTGTCGACACCGCTTGGGTTCGACAGATACAGAACCGGGTCACCAATAGAACGAAGAGCAACTCCTGCATGGCGAGTCGACAGGAAGCCACTGCCCCACAGTCGTGAAAACAGCGCCTGAGTCTGCGCGCCGCCGGGGATGCGGGAATGCAGAACAACGAACGCCGGAAGATCCTTGTTGGGGCTTCCCAGACCATAAGAGATCCACGCCCCCATGCTTGGGCGTCCCGGAATCTGACTTCCAGTCTGAATGTACGTAATCGCCGGATCGTGGTTGATGGCTTCTGTGTGAACGGTCTTCACGATGCAGATATCATCAACGATCGAAGCGATGTTGGGCAGCAGCTCACTGATCCACGCGCGATGTTCACCGTGCTGAGCAAACTTGAAGACAGAAGGAGCACAGGGCAATCGACTTTGACCGGAAGTCATGGTCGTAATGCGCTGGCCGTTCCTCACGCTTTCCGGCAGGTCTTTATCAAAGAAGTCTGCCAGTTTCGGCTTGTAGTCGTACAGATCCAGCTGCGAAGGAGCATCAGCCATGAACAGCCAGATGACTCTCTTAGCGGTTGGCGCATGGTGAAGAGCCGACAGAGCCGGCGCGTCAGCAGAGGCCTCTGCCCCCAGCAACTGCGGATTCATCAGCGAGGCGAGGGCGGCGGTGCCGAGCCCTGCTGCTGTGCGACCGAAAAAGTATCGTCGTGTCTGCTGCTGGATGAAATCCGCGAGGAGCTGATTCATGGAAGACTACTTTGCTGAAACAGATTCCGAAGATTCTTCCGCACCGATTTCGTCAGTGATCGTTCGGTCACGAAGCATCGCAATTCGGCCTGTTCGGACCATCTCCAGGATGCCGAACTCACGCATGCGTTCGATGAAGGCTTCGATTTTGTTTTCGCGGCCGGAGATTTCGATCATGACGTGAGAAGCTCCCACGTCGACAATGCGGCCTCGGAAGATATCGACGAGCTCCCGAATTTCGCCACGGCGACCATTTTCCGTGCTGACCTTGATCAGCATCAGGTCACGTTCCACGAAGTCCTGGCCGGAAAAGTCCTGGACCTTGACCACGGTGATGATCTTTTCCAGCTGCTTGCGCACCTGGTCCAGAGTCTTCTCGTTGCCGTTTACCACAAACGTAATGCGTGAGAACTCCGGGTTCTCCGTGGCGCCGACCGCGAGGCTGTCAATATTGAAGGCGCGGGACGCCAGCATCCCGGAAATGTGGGCAAGAACACCGGGCTGGTTCATGACCAGAGCCGAAAGGACATGTTTCATGGACGCCGATACTTTCAAACTTCAGGCAAATACGTTGTACACCAAATGACCGGGGCGGACCGCAGAGCCACGCAGGCTCAGTCAGTGCGACACGCTGCATATCGACAGGGTGAATCACAAAAGCTGCAGCAAATGGACCTTTCCGGAATGTCACAGTCTAAGGAGGGCCATGGACGCTGACAACTTCCGAATTTCTGGCAGAGCTCCTGGCCGGTCGAATCGACAGGCCTGTCCGAATGCGCAGGTCAGTACATTGGAATCGATTGAAGGGGTCTGCCGATCCCTGCCGCTGGCGAATTCCGCCGATTTGCGGGACTGAGAACCCGGATCTGTAAGTCCGGAACCACGGCTCAGCGCTGGTCTATGAGCATCGATGGTGTCATACTCCGCCGCCTCAGCCGATATTGCTGACGGATTATTCTCACCGGTTTCAATCCTGCTGAAACGGGACTTTGGCATGACACCTCGTTATTTGTGCGTTCCTCTTTTCGGACCTCCGGGTGTCGGCAAAGGGACTCAGGGCGGAATTCTGGCACACATTCCGGGCTTCTTTCATCTGTCCGTTGGCGACGTCTTTCGTTCGATCGACATCGGTTCTGAATCCGGACGGGAAGTCTACAAGCACATTTCCCGCGGCGAACTCGTTCCTGACGTACTGACAATCAAGATCTGGCGCAAGGCCGTTGAGGCCTACATCGCCCTGTCCCGCTTCAAGCCGCGCGAAGACCTGTTGATTCTCGACGGGATGCCTCGCAATGTGACTCAGGTCGAGATGGTCAAGGAATACCTGGACATTCGCAAGGTCATCTACCTGCGATGCACTGACGAAGAAGACATGATCCACCGAATTCGTCGCCGCGCGATTCGTGAAAACCGAATTGACGATGCGAATGAAGAAGTGATTCGCAATCGATTTCGAGTCTATCGCGAAGTGACAGCGCCGGTTCTTGAACGTTATGATTCTTCCATCATTCACGAAGTGGATGCGAACGGTTCACCGGCGGAAGTCCTGCGTTCCATTCTGGATTGCCTGATTCCCGTGCAGAATGAACTGTTCGCCGCCAATCGACGTGAAGAAGAACAGTTCGACAGTTCGACCTGAGCACCGCCTGAATCCAATGAACGCGGTCCTTTCGGTGAACTGTCTTTTGACCATCAGTTCGTCGGAAGGACCTTTCCATGCTGACTCGCCGTCGAGTTCTGTCGACTGTCGCGGCCCTTGCCGCCTGCCGCAGCGCCGCGTCTGCCGCTGCACTGCCTGCCCCGTCTCCGGCTGATCCTCCGAAACGCACCGGCGGTTCGCTGTTGCGGCTGAGCCTGGCAGGATATTCCTTTAACAGCCTGATGGCACGCCGAGGCACACCGGAACAGATTGCCGCAGCACAGATGACGCTGGAGAAGTTCATCGAATTCTGTGCGACGCAGAATCTGGCGGCCACGGAACTCACGGGCTACTACTTTCCGAAGCAGGTGACGACGGAGTACCTTCTTTCGCTTCGTGCTCTGACTCATCGACTGGGAATCACAATTTCCGGCACTGCGATTGGCAATGACTTTTGCCTTCCGGAAGGCGAAGCTCGCCAGAAGCAGTTGCAGGAATGTCGCGAGTGGATTGACTACGCGGCCATCATTGGAGCACCTGCCATCCGCATCTTTGCGGGCAAGGTCCCCAGCGGTGATTCGGAAGACGCAGCGATTGAACGCTGTGCGGCAGGTATCAACGAAAGTCTGAAGTACGCGGCAACAAAAGGCGTCTTCCTTGCCCTGGAGAATCATGGGGGCATCACGGCAACTCCTGACCAGATGCTGAAGATCATCGAGAAGGTGGATTCTTCACCGTGGTTTGGTGTGAACTTCGACAGCGGCAATTTTCAAACGGATGATCCGTACCGCGATCTGGCAAGGATCGCACCATGGGCCGTGAACGCACAGATCAAGGCTTCCGTCAGCGTCTCAGGAAAGAAGCAGCCTGCGGACTTCCCGCGGATCGTCAAGATTCTGCGCGATGCAGGCTACCGGGGATTCGTGGCACTTGAGTACGAAGAGAAAGAGTCACCGTTCGAAGAGATTCCTAAACTTCTTCTGCAGCTGCGACCTCTGATGGATGGTTGATCGTTCCCGTTACTATCAGATCGCCGCGGGACAATGCGACCGCCGGCCAATTCAGTTCCGACGTTTGTTTGCAACGCAGACAGCCATTATTCTCGCCAGCATCCCCTGCTGAACTTCCCACCATTCCAGAATGACAGGAGTCATTCCATGTCCGATCAGTCACTGTTCCGGCGAACCCGTCTTTTCCGTCGACTAATTGCGGTCTGTGGACTCCTGTTTGCCTCTCTGATGTCGAGTTCGCCATCACGGGCTGAAGATCATCAATACCAGTTTGAGAAGATCAGCATTCCGAAGGCATCCGCGGACGAGAAAACTCGCAGCGAAGTTTCTCTCCAGGCGGCGGCTGAGTATCTGGAGAATGGAAGCCTGGCGTGGAACGGCCAGAGGAAGTGTGTCAGCTGCCACACAAACGGCACCTACATGACCATCCGCCCTGCTCTGACGAAATCGCTCGGCGCACCAGGGGAATCGACTCGCGCGTTCTTCCTGGAACAGCTGGCGAAATTGTCGGCGGAACCCAATGAGAAGCTCCGCGAGTCGACTCGGCCTGCTCAGGTCATTTACATCGCCGCAGGTCTTGCCGAATGGGACGCTGCGATCACAGGCAAGTTGTCTGAAGAAACCGACAAGGCTCTTCAGCTGATGTTTGCGATTCAGGAAACGAGCGGGACCTGGGGCTCGCTGAACTGCTGGCCGCCGTTTGAATCTGATGCGTATCACGAAGCAACCATTGCAGCGATGGCCGCCGCCGCGGCTCCAGGCTGGCTGGAAAAGGTCAAGTCCTCCAGTGAGCTGAAGGATACTGCTGCGGCTGTGGATCGTCTGAAGACGTATCTCAAAACTCAGGCTCCGCTTCACGATTACAGCCGCGTTCTGTTGTTGTGGACCGCATCACGGATGCCCGACCTGCTGACAGAAGAACAGAAGAAGGAACTGATTGCCACGGTCCAGAAACACCAGAAGTCCGACGGCAGCTGGTCGATCCGAACTTTTGCCGTACCTGAAGCATGGGGCGGCGGTAACAGAGCAGAGAAGCTGAAGGCTGAACCGGACTTTGCTGATCCTCCGGGGGACGGGCACATGACCGGTCTTGCCATCATCGTCCTGCGATCAAACGGTGTTCCTGCCTCCGACGAAAAGATCCAGTCGGGAATACGATGGCTGAAGTCGAATCAGCGTGAATCCGGACGCTGGTGGACTCGGTCTCTCAATACTGATTCGTGGCACTTCATTACCTACAGCGGAACAGCTTATCCACTGCTGGCACTTCAAATGTGCGATGATCCGGCGGTTGCCAGAAAGTAATCCGATTCTCCTTAAGCGTCCGGCGTTCCATGGAGCCCGGACGGTTCGACCTGAGTTTCCTGTTCGCCTTCCGTGAGCCCGTTGAGTCTATGAACATGGCATCGGTTCTGTCTGCGTCGCATGCACCCGTCACTCCTCAACTGTTGCAGCGGTTGAAAGATATCGTCGGCGGCGAGCGACTGCTGGATGCTGCTGATGAGCTTGTCGTTTACGAATGCGACGGGTACGTCATCGAAAAGAATGCCCCGGATGTTGTCGTCTTCCCGTTGAACGCGGATGAAGTCGTTCGGATTGTTCGTGAGTGCAATCGTTTCAATGTCCCGTTCGTGGCTCGCGGTGCAGGGACGAGTCTGGCGGGAGGAAGTCTGCCGGTCGGTGGCGGCGTCATGATCGCTCTGACAAAGATGAATCGGATTCTGGAGATCAACCTGCGAGATCGCTACGCAATTGTCGAACCCGGCTGCGTGAATGTTCGACTCACTCGCGCACTGGCGGGCAGCGGATTCCATTACGCACCGGACCCGAGCAGCCAGGGAGCCTGCACAATCGGCGGCAACGTCGCAACGAATTCCGGCGGGCCCCACACATTGAAGTATGGCGTGACGGTAAATCATGTGCTTGGCGTCGAGTTCGTTTCGCCGGGCGGTGAACTGGTTCAGTTCGGTGGTCCATGTGGGCGAGGAAATGACGTTGATCTGACCGGTCTGTTCGTCGGCAGTGAAGGAACGTTTGGCGTCGTCACAAAGGTCTGGGTCAGAATTACACGTGATCCTGCCGCATGTCGCACGATGCTGGCCATCTTCGAAACAGTACGCGATGCGACTCAGGCTATCAGCCGCATCATCGGTGCAGGCATCGTTCCAGCCGCTCTGGAAATGATGGACCAGGGGATCATCGGCGCGCTGGAAGAAGCGTTCTCCTTTGGCTTTCCGCTGGATGCCGGAGCCGTTCTGCTGATCGAAGTGGACGGGCTTGACTGCGTGGTCGAAGAAGAAGCTCAGACCATTATCGCGTTGTGCAACGAAATGGGTGCGCGAGAAGTCAAACGGTCACGAACCGAAGAGGAGCGTCTGCTGCTTTGGAAGTGCCGCAAGCAGGCATTCGGCGCCATCGGCCGACTCGCGCCCAGCTGCTGTACTCAGGACGGTGTTGTGCCACGGACGCGACTGCCGGAAATCCTGGAGTTCATTCAGGAGACAGAGAAGAAGTACAATCTTCGAATCGTGAATGTGTTTCACGCCGGCGACGGAAACATTCATCCGATCCTGCTGTTTGATGAACGCGATGCCGAGCAGATTCAGAGAGTGATGCTGGCCAGTGAGGACATCCTGAATCGATGTATTGATCTGGGTGGAAGTGTTACGGGAGAACATGGGATTGGCGTCGAGAAGATCAGTTTCATGCCGCGACTCTTCACCGAATCGGATCTGGAAGTCATGGCGGATATTCGCAAGATCTTCAACCCGGCAAATCTCTGCTGCCCCGGAAAGATGCTGCCAACCGCTGGCGGCTGTGGTTCAGAAAGTTCCATCAAAGTGAACCCCGCGCGTCGTCCTGCATTTTGATCTCACGAAGCAGCGATTCGCAGGATCATCGTTCCACTTTCTGTTGCCTCCCCCAAACCGGATGAGGAATTCGACTGATCGCGAGGACGCTGGGGACAGGCGGCGATTTCGCACTACAGAGCGTGCTGATCTCGCCTCGCTATACTCACGGACTTTCACCAGTTGATGTCGAGGATTTTCAAGCGTGAGACGACTCTGTTGACAATCTTGCGGACGAATGTCGCTGGTTGCTTTCTGGCGACAGCGAAGACGCAGCATTTGTGTAAATCCGATTGTGTCTTCTGGTGTCAGCCATTCTGTTCTGTTAAATGGTCAGAACAGGAGCTTGATGGCACTAACCCGCTGGATCCCCTGCAACTGAGTGCCGGCTCGATGATCGGTCCGTCAGAAGTGCTTTCTATCAATTACTGAGGACGAAATGATGGCCGTCACGACAAAACTCCCCGAACCGTTGCTGCAGCGAATTGTGCGTACGATTCACGGGGAATCGGAACTCAATGGCTGCATGATTGGCTATTCCTCGTTCGGCGTGCAAAAGATCATCCATCCGGGGGTCATTCCAACACGCAACATGCTCGAGAAGTTTGTGATTATCGACTTCGCCCCCGCGCCGCAGGGAAAGGTGCGTTTGAACACATTACCCAGCAGCCCGACAAGCACCCAGAGCTTGCCTGGCTATCAATCAAATCTCTCGCATGTGCTGCCCGAAATCATCGGTTTGGGCTGCAGTCTGATGTGTTTCACGTTTTCGGCAGCCGCGTTTTCGGCAGGCACAGTTTCCACGCCTGCGAGTGGGCCCGGGGGAATCGCGGTGGCGGTCGCCTCGTGGACGGGACTCGTAACCTCGGGAATTCAGGCTTACAACGGAATTGGGCGGTTCTGGCAGATCGCAGTCGATCCATACGGCCATCAACTGGAGGAAACGTGGGACCGTCCCGACGAGGCCCAGAATCCCAATTACTATGCGTGGACAATTCTCTGTGTCGACGCCGCAGGTGTCGGTGCTGGCGTATTCTCAATGGCCAAAGCCGCTCCGAAGCTCTGGCAGATCATTCAGACTCGCACGGTGCTCAAAAACATCACTCCTGAAAAGCTCAACGGGATGGAAAAGGCAGCCAAGGAGAAACTTCTGAAGACGGCCTACGCTGAACTCATGGCAACGCCCGGCGGCGAGGAAGAATTCAAGGCGATTGTCCGCAAAATGAATCTGAAAGGTTTCAGTGTCGCGGGTGCTGGCAAAGAACGACATGCACACAAGGTAACGGGAGTCCTGAGCAAATTCGCACAGCAGCGACTGCAGGCGTCAATCACAGATCAGGTCATCAATGCAATAGGACCTGGATTCAGCGGACTGCCGGCAAGCGTCGTTGGCTCCGCCAGCGGATCAGTGAACAAATGGGTTACCGATCCGGGCGCTCATTGGTTAGCAAACGCGATTTCGGTTCACGTTTTGCATCGCGAGAATTAAGACGTCGCTGCACACCTCAATTGCGCCCCGAGGGCCTATTTGAGTTGATCGTCGGACCATCGCTGGAACATGAAACGAAAGCGCTTGTGCAGGTAGTGTCGTACCACAGCTGACGCTACCTGGGCTGCTCCAGGACTCCTCCTGAAACCGCTTTGGATGTTTCAGGCGACCCTCGGCCGGTTTCGGGTGTGGCGACGTACAGCCGCGTTCGTACATCGCTCATGTATCTGGCTCCACTTGTTGCGTGGCACACGAATTCTGCCACGCTATACTCGATGGGGACACCGGCGGCTAGCGCCTTGCCGCTCACGAAACTTCCACCAAGCTGGGGCGAGGATTCTTTATGCGTGCGATGAATGTGCTGGCAATTCTGTGTGCAACCGTTGTGATGATGTCGGGCCGTCCAATCATGAGTCAGTCGAAGGAGCCGGATTATCCTCCGCCGCCGGAGTCGGTTGAAAACGAAGGCGTGCCCAAAGGCAAAGTGGAAGGACCGTTCCAGTTCCGCAGCCAGATTTTCCCGGGCACGATTCGTGATTACTGGGTCTATGTACCGGCCGGATACAATCCGGAAAAGCCACCGGCTCTGATGGTTGTTCAGGATGGGCTTGGGATGGCCAACGGATGGAAACTGCCAACCGTGCTGGACAATCTGATTCACTCGGGCGACATCCCGGTACAGCTCGGCATCTTTGTCGGACATGGACATGTTCCTGCCCCGAACGACAAGGCACAGGCACGGTACAACCGCAGCTTCGAATACGATGGGCTCGGCGATCGTTATGCTCGTTTTCTGATCGAAGAACTGCTGCCGGAAGTTTCGAAGACATGGAAGTTCAGCGACAACCCCGATGATCGTTGTATCGCCGGAGCCAGTTCCGGTGGCATTTGTGCCTTCAATGCGGCGTGGGAACGGCCGGATGCGTTTCGGCGAGTCATCAGTACGATCGGGACATTCGTGTCACTTCGCGGAGGTGATCAGTTTCCGGGCTTGATTCGCAAAGTGGAAAACAAGCCGCTGCGAATCTTCCTTCAGGACGGTTCTGCAGACCTGAACATCTACGCGGGCAGCTGGTGGCATGCGAATCAGGAGATGCTGTCGGCCCTGGAATATGCCGGTTACGAAGTGAACCATGTCTGGGGCGAAGGCGGCCACAACGCAAAGCACGGCGCGGCCATTATGCCGGACGCACTGCGATGGATCTGGAAGGGGTATCCTCAGCCGCTCAAGCCGGGTAAGGCAAAAGAACGTCGAATCGATGTGCTCGTCGACGGGGAAGACTGGCAGCTTGTCAGCAGCGGGCATGGCTTTACGGAAGGTCCCACCGTCAGTGACACAGGAGAACTCTACTTCACAGACATTCCCAATGACCGAATTCACAAAGTGGATGTGACTGGAAAGGTGAGCGTCTTCGCCGAGCAAACAGGAGCCAGCAACGGACTGATGTTTGGCCCGGACGGTAAGCTCTACGCCTGCCGAGCCGATGATGCTCAGATTGTTCGCTATGCCATGGATGGGACTCGCGAAGTCGTTGTGGAAGGCATCAAAGGCAACGACATTGTTGTTCTGCCGGATGGAAGTGGATACGTGACCGAGCCCACTGCGAAGAAGGTCTGGCATTTCAAGGCGGATGGGTCAAAGAAGGAAGTTCATACGGGAATTGAATTCCCCAACGGACTGATCACCAGTCCCGATCAGACGCTCTTGAATGTCTCCGATACAAAGGGCCGCTTCTGCTGGTCATTCCACATCGAAGCTGATGGAAGCCTGACTGCTGCTCAGGAATATGGCTGGCTGCACGTCACAGATCATGGCAAGTCGGATGCGGATGGCTTGGCAGTCGACACGGAAGGTCGGATTTATGTGACGACGAGTCTTGGTGTTCAGGTTCTTGATCAGCCGGGTCGAGTCAACTTCATTATTCGAAAGCCGGAAGCGAAGTGGCTGTCGAATGTGACGTTTGGCGGACCGGATCGAAAGACCCTGTATGTGACCTGTGGCGACAGCGTCTGGAAGCGGAAGCTCAGCACGACGGGTGTTGATCCGTGGATGGCCCCTGTCACTCCACCAAAACCAGGTCTTTGATCCGGCAATCCGGAATGGCGATCGGGAACAGCAAACCGGGACAGCAGTTCGGAAGTACAGACCAGCAGAGAAACCATGACTCCGGAAGAGTTTCGCAGATACGGCCATCAGATCATCGACTGGATCGCTGACTACCGTTCCAGCCTTCATACTCGGCCCGTGATGGCTCAGACCAAACCGGGTGAAGTGCGATCAAAGATTGCACCGAGTCCACCGGTCGACGGTGAACCGTTCACCGAAGTGTTGAAGGATCTGGACGAAGTCGTGCTGCCAGGACTTTCGCTGTGGCAGCATCCGATGTTCTTTGGGTATTTCCCTGCGAACAGTTCGCTGGCCAGTGTGCTGGGAGACATGCTCAGCACGGGGCTCGGCGTGCTTGGCCTGGCCTGGCAATCGAGCCCCGCGCTGACGGAAGTGGAAGAAGTCGCAACAGACTGGCTTCGACAAATGCTGGGCTTATCGGATTCCTGGCAGGGCGTCATCCAGGACACGGCGTCAACCAGCACACTCGTCGCACTGCTCAGCGCCAGGGAGCGGACATCCAACTACGGACTGGTGAGAGGCGGGTTGCAGGCGGAAGATCGTCCGCTTGTTGTGTATGTGTCGGCTCATAGTCACAGTTCGGTCGACAAAGCCGCACTGCTGGCCGGTTTCGGGCGACAGAATGTGCGAGTTGTTTCGCATGACGCGAATTTCGGAATGTGTCCGGAATCCCTTGATGCCGCAATTCACAGGGATGTCTCTGAAGGTCGAAAGCCATGTGCCGTTGCGCTGACGACAGGTACCACGACAACGACAGCGGTGGATCCTCTTCGCAGCAACATCGAGGCAGCGAAGCGTCATGGACTCTGGGTGCATGTGGATTCGGCGATGGCTGGTTCGGCCATGATTCTGCCGGAATGCCGCTGGATGTGGGATGGGATCGAAGGAGCAGATTCGATTGTCGTGAATCCCCACAAGTGGATGGGAGCGGCTTTCGATTGTTCGGTTTACTATGTGAAGGATGCCCAGCATCTGGTTCGAGTCATGTCGACGAATCCCAGCTATCTGCAGACGACGGCGGATGGCCAGGTGAAGAACTACCGTGACTGGGGACTTCCGCTGGGCCGTCGCTTTCGTGCTCTGAAGTTATGGCTGCTGATCCGTGAACAGGGAATCGCCGGTTTGCAGAAGCGACTGCGACGAGACCTTCAGAATGCTCAGTGGCTGGCAACGCAAATCGCCGATGAGCCTTCGTGGAAAGTACTGGCTCCTGTGCAGCTTCAAACACTTTGTGTGCGTCATGAGCCCGACGGAGTGACGGGTGAAGAGCTGGATCGACATACTCTGAACTGGGTGAATTCACTCAACCAGTCCGGCCGCACCTACCTGACGCCGGCCACACTGAATGGGCGCTGGATGGTGAGGGTTTCGATCGGTGCGGAGAATACTGAGCAGCATCATGTCGAAGCGCTCTGGCAGGCGATGAAGGGGGCCGTCTCTGCCTGATCCCATGAACTTAAGGTGCCAGAAATTCGAATGCACAATCTCAACGACGCGTGTTCGATGGCAAATCTGGTGCAAAAGCGGACTCCTCCTTGACATTCACAATCCTGTCTGACACCATGCCCGCTTCTCGCCGGGAACTCATGGACATTTGTCAACCTTTCTTCCGAATGTGGCGTCCTCTGCGTTAAACGCTGGGGGGACGAACAAAAGAAGTCGGGAAAGAATGTTGGAAGGGCGCCCGATCGCATTGAAATATGCGAAAAACCCTGTGGAATTCAGGGGTACGTGTCGAAAGCAATAGCTCGCAAACGTCACCGAACTGGCTGGACCAAACGGCTGGAACGGTGAAAGTCGATTGCTGCAGCACGATGTTGGAAGCAGCGAGTTCTGGTCATTGTGGAATTTATTGAGTCTGGAAGTTTGTCATGCCCCAGCCCAAGAGAAGGCACTCCAAGTCACGTTCGCGAAAGCGTAACAGTCACAACACGATTAAGCCTCGTCAGCTTGCGAAGTGTCCGCAGTGTGGAACGATGGCGCCAACTCACGTGATTTGTCCGACCTGTGGTTACTACCAGGGCCGAACGCTCGTTGAGGAATCAGAGGAATAGGTTCGATGCGGATCGCTCTGGACGCGATGGGCGGCGACTTCGCTCCCGGCCCGAATATCGTGGGTGCCCTTGAGGCTGTTGAGCGAATTGCGAACCTCGAAATTCTTCTGGTCGGTGATCGCCCGATCCTGGAAGCAGAGATCGCCAAAGTCGGAACGCTCCCGCCTTCCATACAAATTGTGGAGGCGGAGGGCTGGGTCGGCATGGACGAAAAGCCGACGACTGCGCTGCGAGAAAAGCCGAACTGCTCCATTGCCAAGTGCTGGCAGCTGATGGCATCCGGTCATGCAGAAGCAGTCGTCAGTGCTGGACACACCGGTGCGGTCGTTGCTGCCGGCCTGAAGACTCGCCTGTTTCTAAAAGGCGTCAAGCGTCCTGGCATCGCGGTCCGTCTGCCGACGCTGAAGGGATCCTGCATCCTGATCGACGTGGGTGCAAATCCGGCTGCGCGGCCTGAGCATCTGGCTCAGTACGGCTCCATGGGACTCGTTTATGCTCGCTCAATGCTGGGCATCGAGAATCCACGTGTGGGTCTGATGAACATTGGCAGCGAAGAGGGGAAGGGCACCGACCTCTACCGCGAAACACATTCACTGCTGGTAAAGTCACCAGTGCGTGAAAATTACATCGGAAACGTCGAAGGTCGCGATGTCTATCACGGTGATGTTCATGTCATCATCTGTGAGGGCTTCGTCGGCAACGTGATCCTGAAGGTCAGTGAAGGAATGGCGGAGTTCCTTCTCAAGACCGTTGGGAAAGCGATGATGAAGAACCTGAGTGTCGAGCGAGAAGTTGCTGAACAGACGCTCGACAGCGTGACCGATCAGTTCCAGTACCAGGAGTCTGGTGGAGCACCGCTGCTGGGAATCGACGGGATCTGCATTATCTGTCACGGATCCAGTGACCATCGTTCCATTCGAAATGCACTTCGAATGGCGACTGAGATCGACAACCATCACATCAATTCACAGATCAGCGACCTGCTCGCTCAGGGTGAATAGTCGATGCCAAAGATTGCCCTTTTTTTCCCAGGTCAGGGTGCGCAGCACGTCGGCATGGGACGCAAAATTGCGGAACAGTATCCCAAGGCCAGAGAGCTCTATGACCGAGCTGCTCAGATCCTGGGATTTGACCTGGCGAAACTGTGTTTCGAAGGTCCTGCTTCAGAGCTGGATTCGACTGTCATCAGCCAGCCGGCTCTGTTCGTCACCAGTCTTGCCGCTCTGGAAAAGCTTCGAGCGGACAACCCGGAAGTCGCGCTGGCCTGTGAGATGGCAGCAGGGCTGAGCCTCGGTGAATACACGGCTCTTGTGTTTTCCGGAGCAATGTCGTTTGAAGATGGCCTGAGAGTAGTGAAGCGACGAGGCGAAGCGATGCAGGCCGCAGCGGATGCCACGCCTTCCGGAATGGTCAGTATTCTGCTGCTTGATCGTCCTCAGGTCGAAAAGATCTGCGAAGAAGCGTCAGCACACGGTTCCATTCAGATTGCAAACTTCCTCTGCCCGGGCAATCTGGTCGTGAGCGGTGAAAATGCCGCATGTGAACGAGCGGCGGAGCTCGCTGTCGCTGCCGGCGGCCGAGCGATTCCACTGGCGGTCGCAGGTGCCTTCCACACAAACATCATGCGTCCCGCCGATGAAGCTCTTGCTGAAGCGCTGGCGGAAGTCGAGATTCGATCGCCTGAGATCCCGGTAGTCTCCAACGTCGATGCTCAGACACATACGGATCCAGAAGAGATCCGCGATCTGCTGATCCGACAGGTTCTGAGCCCAGTGCGATGGGAAGACTCGATCAATCTGATGCTGCAGGAGGGCTGCGACGACTTTTACGAAGTCGGCCCGGGCAAAGTTCTGAAGGGACTGCTCAAACGCATCAGCCGAAAGACCAACTGCACGACCATCAATGATTCGTTCGACGAAACGGGTGGGGTGTAGTCACTCGTCATTGGCCGCTCGAAAGTACAGGAAGTCGCCCGACTTTCTGTTTGTGTATGTCTTCGTGAGCGATGGGAATTCTGGCGAATTCCACTACGTTGGGGCGAGGAATTCTGGCGAATTCCGCTACGTTGGGGCGAGGAATTCTGGCGAATTCCGCTACGTTGGGGCGAGGAATTCTGGCGAATTCCGCTACGGGCTTTTTTCGGGCGAACGGCTGGCGGCGCGAGTCCGGTGCATCAGAGCTCGGCGGAAATCGGAGAAGACGTGCGACGCCAGCAACGTGGCTTCAGACGTCAGGTCTTCGATGCGGCTGCGAAAAACGGCAAGAGCACCGATGGCGGGGATGGCGACGCCCAGACCCTGCAAGGTTGTCACGAGCGCCTTGTAGATGCCGGGCGCAAGTTCTGAGATCTGTGGATTGGCTTTCAATTCGAATTCCATGAAAGCCACGATCATGCCCCAGACGGTTCCCATCAAACCCAGCATCGGTGCCAGCGTACTGATCACGGAAAGGTATTCGATGCGACGCGAACAGCGCGCGGCCTGTTCGACGGCGGCATCTTCCATGGCTTTTTCGACGGCCGGATAATTGCCCGTCGGGACTTCCTCAAGGCCGGCGTTCAGGACGCGGCTCAGGAACCCGGGGTGCTTCTGACAGACGGCCTGTGCTTCCTGAAACTTTTGAGCACCGAGCAACTGATGGACCTCTTCGGCAAGTCCCGGAGGCATGAAGTTCGATTTGCGCAGATTGATGCAGGCGTCGACAATCAAAGCCACCATCAGGAAGCTGAGGAACATGATGACGTAGCCAATCGTTCCTCCGGCGGCCAGCATTTCGCGCACGCTGAGGAACGACTTGTTCTGGCGAACTGATTCCGCGGCAGCCTCCTGAGCCCATGCGGGTGATGCCGACATCAGCACGAGCATCGCCACAAGTACAGAGATGATCGCACGCACTGGCAGCGCGGATTTCCGAAGGAGAATCTTCCTGAGGCTGGACATCCCTGTCATCGGCGCGAACTTCCCGGTCAGACACTGTCTGAAAACGCAAACCCCGGCCGGAAGTCTAGTGAAAACTCAGTTTCGCAGAAAGGCGGGAACCGCACACGATCGGCTTCTTCCTGGCACGATTATCGGTCCGATGCAGTCGCGTCCGTTTTGTCGGTAAGTCGTTTTGCAGAAGCCACGGTATGTTGGCGGTTGCTTTCGATAGTGAATAAATCCCCGGATCAGTTACATTCCGGGTCTCGGTGGTTTTCGACGTCGTTGTGTCCGAACTCAGACCATGTCACTCATCAATTCCACATTGCTTTTCGGAATGATCCTGGCCGTGCTGCCAGTGATCCTGCACTTTGCCATGCGAGCAAAGCCGAAGCGAGTGGAGTTCCCGGCACTGCGGCTACTGAAGGCTCGGCAGCCGTCGAACGCACGACGCATGAGGCTGCGGCAGTGGCTTCTGCTGATGCTTCGCATCTTGATGATTACCATTCTTGTGCTGACACTGGCTCGCCCTTCATTGCCAGCGGCGAACTACAGCCTTCGATGGTGGGAGTGGCTGGGCGCAGTGTGTTCCGTTGTGGCGGCGGTTGCAGCGTATTGGTGGCTCGGCCGAAAGTCGGGTGCTCGAACTGCAGGTTCTGTTGAACAGACAGACCGTCGACAGCGGCAGCGTGTGCTGTGTCTGCTGGGTGGTGTTGCTGCAGCTGTTCTGGTGGCTGGTATCCCGTGGGGGCTGCGAGTCCAGGCGGAGCTGTTGTCTCCCCGCGCTGAAGGTGCGGAAGACATTCCTGTTGCGGCGATCTTCCTTGTTGATACCAGTCTGAGTATGAAGTATCAGCATGAGAACAAGACGCGTCTTGAGCAGGCCGCAGAGGTTGCTCGAGAGCAAATCGGACGCTTCCCGGTCAACAGCCGTGCGGCTGTGTCCGGCCTTGGGCAGGAAGAGGACTTTATCTTTCAGGCAGACCTTGCCGGGGCAGCCTCGCGGCTCGACGCACTGGAAGTCACCGCCGTTCCCCGGAAAATCAATCAGCAGCTGAAAACCGCGATTGAAGCTCAGATGGAAGATCGCCGACAGACGCAGGAACAGGCGGGTACCGGGGGAAGTTCTGACCTGTATGCTCGAGAGATCTATGTCCTGTCTGATTTTTCGAAGGCGGCCTGGCAGACTCCGGATGAAAGCGGGATTGCCGACCTGCTGGCTCAGGTGGACTGGCTGCAGATCTATTTCGTTGATGTGTCGGTTCCGCAGCCGATCAACGCGAGCATTAACGGGCTGACGTTATCAGAAGAAACGGCGGTGGCGGGACGAGATTTGTTGCTGACGATGTCGATTGCATCCACTCCCGGACTTCCTCAAATCTCAACCATTGAAACAAACATCATCAATGAAGCCGGCGTCGAAACTCGTGTTGGTGCGCCGGTTGTAGTGAAGCTGGATGGAAACGCTTCGCAGGTGATCGCGACAGTGAAGGTCCCGGCGAATCAATCCGTGCTCGAAGGAACTATCCGGCTCACGGCCGAAGATCCGTTGCAGGAAGATAACGTTCGTTATTTTTCCTGCGGCGTACAGCCAACCCCCAAAGTGCTGCTGATTTCCGATCGACTCGAAGAATCACGTTACCTTCGCAATGCACTGCAGCCGGAGGATCTGGAACTGGCAGGCGTCCGCCTCTGCAACTGCCGCAGCGTAGTGACGGCCAGTGCGGGCGACCAGAACTTTGGCGAATACGACGCTGTGTTTCTTGTGAACGTGACACGGCCCGATACATCGCTCTGGACGGCTCTTCAGAAGTACGCGGAGAATGGTGGCGGCGTCTTTGTTGTCGCCGGATCCTCCCGAATTCAGCCGCTTGCCTGGTCTGGACCGGAAGCGAAATCGCTGCTGCCTGCTTCACCGCTGACCATCGTTCGTTTTTTGAAGGAACCCGCGGAGCTGCAGCTGTCGAATGGTTCACATGGACTTGTTCGTTACTTCGAAAAGGACGAGACGCTGCGAGTCGAGCTGGTTGCGTGTGCATTTGACCGCTGCTGGGCTGTGGAAGCAGATCCGTCTGCGACAGTGCTGATGCGGTTCAGTGGACCAGCCAACAGACCCGCGTTGCTGGAACGAAAAATTGGCCGGGGCCGATGTCTGCTGTTCACGTCCGCCATGGATAACATGACGGACGGTGGCAGCGAATGGAACAATTTGACGAACAGCTGGAGCTTCCTGGTCCTCGCGGAAAAGCTGATGCAGGAAATGACGGGGGCGTCGGACTTTCGTCGCAATTTTGTCGCGGGTCAGGTCATTGATTTGCCGGTTCCCGCCGCGATGCGATTTGAACAGTTTCTGCTTCGACGACCTGGCCTGCGGCAAACTCGCGGCACCATGCCCCCCGAACAATCCTCCGTGCTGATTGACGATGCGGACGAAGCGGGGCATTACCTTGTACGTCCGTTTGAATCTCCCAGCAGTTTCGTGGCCGGGTTCTGTATCAACGATCCGGATGACGAAACCGACCTGACTCGAGTTCCCGATGATCAGCTGCTGGCCATCGCGGGGCCGGACAGGGCGACGATTCTGCATGATCCTTCCGAATTGCAGCGTGCCGTCCGAGCGGGGCGACTTGGTGTCGAAGTTTTCCCGGTCCTGCTGGGGCTGCTGCTGATCCTGTTCAGTGCCGAGCATCTGATGGCGAACTTCTTTTACGATGATGTTCAGAAGAAGCCCGTGCCGGCGTGATGAGATTTAGGATTTCAGATTTGAGATTTGAAATTTGAGATTTGAAATTTGAGATTCAGCCCCCCCACGCTGAGGCATGTTGAGGTGTGAGGGAATTGAGGCGGTGGTCGCTTCGGAGATCGTCCCGCTGCGTGGTCAGTTGGCATGCAGCTCAATTCCGGGTAGCTTGCCCGTGTCTCAGTAATTGTTTCATCGTGTTTCAGGCAAAGAAAATTTGAGGTCGGAGAATGAAGCGGATAGTGTCCTCTGCCGTGCTGTTCGTCGCGGCTGCCACTGGCGTTTCGACAATGTGCGATGCTGCCGATGTGCCGGCTGCGATTCAGGTACTTCGTGGCGTTGAGCCCGGAGGTGTTCGGACGGAGCCTGCGAGAAAGGCGGTCGGAGAACTTGTTGAATCCGGGCCTGGCGCGTTGCTTCCAATCTTGAAGGGCTTCAACGGAGCATCCCCGCTGGCCGCCAACTGGCTGCGCAATGCGTTCGAAGAAATTGTTTCCGCGCAGGTGACGGCTGGGAAAGCACTGCCCGCAAAAGAACTGGAAGCGTTTGTCCTCGATACGACCCAGGCTCCGGTTGCCCGTCGTCTGGCCTACGAAACGCTGCGAGCGGCAGACGCGGCGATCGAAACTCGCATTATTCCGGGGCTGCTGCTGGATCCCGGCTCGGAGTTTCGTCGCGATGCGGTTGCTCTGCTGATTGCTGAGGCGGAAAAAGCAGAAGGCCCGGCAGCGATCGCACTCTACCGAAAGGCCATGTCCGGCGCGGTGCATGAAGATCAGGTCCAGAAGATCGCGGAGGCGCTTCGGAAAGCTGGCGAGACTGTCGATATCAGTCGGCACTTTGGATTCATCCCCAAGTGGACGATGACGGGACCATTCGACAACAAGGACGAGAAGGGCTTCGCAGTAGCGTATGCTCCTGAGAAGGAATTCGAAGCAGGAAAGCCGAACCTGGCGGCCGAATACGATGGGCAGCTCGGCAAGGTTCAGTGGAAGCCCATCGAAACAACGGACGACTATGGTGTTGTCGATATTGCCAAGCAGATCGAAAACTACAAAGGGTCTGCCATGTACGCAACGACGACATGGAAGAGCGACAAAGAGCAGAATCTGGAACTGCGGCTGGGAACACCGAACGCCTGGAAGATCTGGGTCAACGGCAAGCTGGTGTTTGAACGCGAAGAGTATCACCGAAGTTCGCAGATGGATCAGTACACGGTTCCGGTGACTCTGAAGGCAGGTGAGAACGTGATTTCACTGAAGATCTGCCAGAACGAAATGACCCAGGAATGGGCTCAGCGCTACCAGTTTCAGGTTCGTGTGTGTGATCAGACAGGATCCGGAGTGCTGCCGAAGGAATAACTTCGCCTCGACGAATGACGTCGTCTGTTTGAGTCCATTCTGCTTTCTACTCGGCTGCTGAGAACTTCTCGCCTTGCCGATTTTCATGAAGAGAATCCTATGTCAGGTCAATCGCTCTGCTTGTTCATCCTTGGTTGTGCAGTGTCGTCTCCGCTTGTTGCATCGGACTGGAAACAGTTCCGCGGCAACGATGCCAATTCCGTCGCGGCGGGTGAATCACTCCCGACGGAACTGAGTGGCTCGACGATTGCCTGGAAGACTCCGCTGCCGGGTCGAGGACTCTCCGGTCCGATCATCGTTGGCGACAAAGTCTTCGTGTCATGCAGCTCTGGCTATACCCAGGATCGTCTGCATGTTCTGTGCTTCGACGCTGCAAAGGGCACGAAGTTGTGGGAGCGTCAGTTCAATGCTCTGGGGCGAACTCAAACGCACGAGAAGATGTCCAACGCGACTCCGACGATGGCCAGCGATGGCGAACGGGTCTTTGCGTTCTTCTCCAGCAACGATTTGCTGTGTCTGAGTCTTGACGGAAAGCTGCTGTGGTTTCGAGGGCTGGGCAGTGAATTTCCAAACGCCAGCAACAGCCTGGGAATGTCGTCTTCACCGATCGTGATTGGTTCTACGGTCGTGGTTCAGGTGGAGAGCGATGCGGAATCGTTTGCCTGCGGTGTGGATACCATCAGCGGTGAAACAAAGTGGCAGATTGAACGTCCCCGTGCGGCCAACTGGACGTCACCAACGATGTTGCCTGCGATGGGAGACCAGCCGGCACTTGCTCTTCTGCAGTCATCGAAGGGCATCACGGCAGTCGATGCGGAAACCGGCAAGATCGTGTGGAACTTTGAAAAGGGGGCATCCACAATTCCTTCGGCAACGGTCGATCAGGGAACGGTGCTGATTCCGTCAAACGGCCTGACTGTGATCAAGCCGGGCGGGACGGCCTTTGAGGAAGTCTGGAATGCCGGCAACCTCGGACCATCAACTCCCAGCCCTGTGGTTGTGAACGGCATGGCTCTGGTTGTCAACAATTCCGGCGTGTTGAATGCCGGGAAGGCGGCCTCCGGAGAACGACTCTGGCAGCTGCGTCTGCGAGGACCTTTCAGCAGCACTCCGATCGTGGCGAACGGCTATGTGTATCTGTTCAACGAAGCGGGGGTTGCGTTCGTGGTGAAGCCAACAGAAGAAAAGGGAGAAATTGTCTCCGAGCTGGATCTCGGCGAGACAATTCTCTGCAGTCCAGGCGCGGCGAATGGGGCACTGTACGTTCGCAGCGACAAGCATCTGTTCAAGCTTGCGAATCCATAGGCTGTTTTTGGGAGAATTCTGTCTCTCATTTCGCGCCAGTTTGAATACTGGCACCCACGACAGTACTCTTGAACGATCAACGTCGCCGGTCTTCGGCGACGTTTTTGTTTCTCCCGGCCGCTGCCACACAGCGACGTCGGGCCTTTCGAACTTCCTGTCTGCAGATTTCGGAATCCAAGAATGAGCACGGCTCGTCGAGCACTTGTCAGTGTCAGTGATAAGACCGGTCTGGAACCCTTTGTTCGAGGACTGTCGGAACTGGGATTCGAAATTCTCTCGACCGGCGGTACTCGGAAGTTTCTCGAACAGGCCGGTATCCCGGTCATCGACGTGACGAGCTATACCGGTTTTCCGGAAATCATGGATGGCCGAGTCAAGACGCTCCATCCCAAGGTACACGGAGCCATTCTTGGTCGCCCGACGCTGGCATCTGATGCGGAAGCCATTGCGGCACACGGGATCATTCCGTTCCAGCTGGTCGTCGTGAATCTGTATCCGTTTCAGCAGACGGTTGCGAAGCCGGATGTGACCTTCGATGAAGCGGTTGAGAACATCGACATTGGCGGACCATCAATGGTGCGCTCAGCAGCCAAGAATCATGCTCACGTGGCCATTGTGACTCGCCCCAGCCAGTACGAAGATGTGCTGCAGCGTTTGAAGTCGGACAGTCTGGACGAACACTTCCGCAGAACACTGGCGGCAGCCGCGTTTGAGATGACAGCCGTGTATGACCGAGCCATCAGCAACTACATGGCGAAGATTGTTGCAGGGGACTCTGCACCCGCTTTTGGTGCGCGGCTTGATCTGTCGTTCCGGCTTCAGCAGGAACTTCGATACGGAGAGAATCCGCATCAGAAGGCAGCGTTCTATGTGGAAGATTCACCGGCTCAGGGGACACTCGCGACTGCAAAGCAACTGAATGGCAAAGAGCTGTCGTACAACAATCTGCTGGACCTCGATTCCGCCAAAGCGATCGTCTCAGAGTACACGCAACCGGCGGCCTGCGTGATCAAGCACAACAACCCGTGTGGCTGTGCTGTCGCGGAAACTCTGGCGGACGCCTTCCACAAAGCGTACGAAGGCGATCCGGTCTCGGCCTTTGGATCGATCATCGGACTGAATCGAGTGGTTGATGTGGCCACGGCAGAACGCATGTGCGAACCCGGTCGCTTCATCGAAGCAATCATTGCTCCGGGCTACGACGCAGAAGCCATGAAGATTCTGACCACGAAACCAAAGTGGAAGTCGAATGTTCGCCTGATGCAGGTCGAATTCTCCAGCGCGGATCGGGGAGCACCGGATTTCCGTCGAGTCAGCGGTGGCCTTCTGGTGCAGGACCGCGACGACCTGCCTCAGCTGGAAGCTGGATGGAAGGTCGTCACATCGCGAACTCCGACGGATCGAGAACTCGCGGACCTGAAGTTTGCGTGGGCCGTCTGTCGCCACGTGAAATCCAACGCGATCGTCTTTGCCAAGGACGGAATGCTGCTGGGAGCCGGAGCGGGCCAGATGAGCCGACTGGACTCTTCGATGATCGCGGCTTACAAGGCGGGTGAACGAAGCAAAGGTGGCGTGGTCGCTTCGGATGCATTCTTCCCGTTTCGAGACGGTATTGACGCAGCGGCGAAAGCGGGGATTATCGCGGCCATTCAGCCGGGCGGTTCCAAGAACGACGACGAAGTGATCGCCGCCTGCAATGAACACGGAATTGCCATGATCTTTACCGGTCAGCGACACTTCCGGCACTAACTGACGGCTTTTTTGGGGCTGTCGGAAGATTTGTTCAATCCGCACCCGGACGCTTCTCGTTGTAGGATACTGAACGGATTTGTAATTTGAGATCTGAGATCCAAAACGCAAGCTTCTTTAGCATTTCGGGAATTCCCGTTCGCTGGCCAGGGTGTCGCCATGAAATCCACCGTCCTTCCTCTGGTGCTTTTGAGCGTGCTGATCGCAGCCTCCGTTCCTCAGCATTTCTACTACTACACTCAACTGCCCGAAGTTGTTGCGACACATTTTGGGGCGGACGGAAAGCCAAACGACTGGATGAACCGTCTGACAGCCACTCTGGTGGTCGGTGGCATTCAGATTCTGTTGCCGCTGTTTCTGCTGGGGATCACATGGCTGTCGACCAGGCTGCCTGATTCGATGCTGAACATTCCGAATCGGGAATACTGGCTGCGCCCGGACAACCGCGCGGCGACGATTTCACACATGTATCTGATGCTGGCATGGATTGCTGCAATCACGACTGCATTCATGGGAGTCATGTCGCACCTGGTGTTCGTTGCCAATCGGGATTCCGTGGCACTGAACATGACCGCGGCCACGATATCGCTGGTCATCTACCTTGCCCTTGTGCTTTCGATCGCGTTCTCCAGCATGTGGCGATTTCGCCTTCCACGAACGGAAGGGCTCGCCTGATCAGTCAGCGCGATAGTATTCGCGAAACAGCGAGTCGAGCGATGGAGCACCGACGCTGAAGTCCTGGGGAGCATGTTGCTGCAGCCACGGCAGCAGTGAACTGACCGAGCCTGTCATTTCAAAAATACATGTCCGCGGCAGCATGGCTGGCGGAATGCCCAGCAGACTGTTTTCCTCACTCTCAATTCCTGACACCGTTCCAGGTTGCCACAGACTCTTCGCTCCGACAGGAATGTCCGGCGGCACTATGCCTTCTGTTTCAAACGTCACGACTATACGCCGCGGGGCCTTTTGCTGAAGCAGAGACAGTCGATCATCGACGATGATGCGACCATCGCGAATGACAGCGATCCGATCGCAGAGTGATTCCACTTCGGCCAGTGTATGACTGGAAAACAGAATCGTATGGCCCTTCGTCGCGAGTTCACGAAGGATCGCCATCAGCGTGTCCTGCATCAGCGGATCCAGCCCCGAAGTTGGCTCATCCAGAATGACGACCTGAGGATCGTGCGCGAGGGCAAGGACCAGGGCCAGTTTCTGACGGTTCCCGCGTGACATTTTGCGAGCCGGCAGGTTTGGTTCCAGCTGAAACCGTTCCGCCAGCGCGCGTGCTCGCCGAATCATGCTCTCCGGCCGCAGTGACTTCAGCAGCTTGATGCCTCGTTCCAGGCTCAACCACGAATACAGTCGCACGTCGCCGGCTACGTAACCGACGTCTCGACGAATGCTGGCCCCGTCTCTCCAGCAGTCTTTCCCCAGGATCGAAGCGGTACCGGACTCGGGCTTCAGAAGCCCCAGCAGAACTCGAATCGTTGTCGATTTCCCCGCGCCGTTGGGGCCAAGAAACCCGACAATCTCGCCCGATTCCACCGACAGACTGACATCACGAATGCCGCGACGGCTTCCGTAGGTCCGAGTCAGTTGTTGAGTTTCAAGAATGCTCATACGAGTGTCGAGGGTCGCTGCGCAAGTCCGAATGTGATGTTGGTTGTACGATCATTCCAGAGTCAAAAGACCTGGCAGTTCCTGCTGTCTGGGACGCGCACGGCGTGTCCCTTTCACTGGGGATTGAAGGGTCTTCACGATCAGCTTTGCCACAGTTTCGATCACTGGGACTGCGACACTGTTACCGAACTGACGATACGCCTGAGTATCCGAGACGGGGATTTTGAAGCTGTCAGGGAAGCCCATCAGCCTCGCGCATTCACGTGGAGTCAGTCGTCGCGGGTTCTTTGTGCGTCCCTGGTCAATCAGAATTTCCGAACCATCTTTGTAGTACCGGGCCGAGAGAGTTCGAGCAATCATGTCCGGCCCGACGAGACCGAATCCGAATCCATTGCCCTTTGCTCGATGCTTCTCTGCGTAGTTCTGAAGGTACTGCCACAGATGATCGGTCAGTGTGTACTTGGCCGATACGCTGGCACGTTGTCCCGTCGTGTAAGGCTCTTCGGGTTCTTCCGAACCATCCTGGGAATGGAGAATCGACTTCAGCCTGGGAGCACCTTCGTCAGAAGATGGCATCTCCAGCTTCTTCCAGTCGAACCCTGAGTCTTCTCGAAAGCCGACGATAAAGATTCGTTCGCGGTGCTGAGGAACGAAGTGGCGAGCATCGATGATGCGGTAGTCGACGCAATAGCCCAGGTCCTTTTCGAGCGTCTCCATGATGACGGAGAACGTCTTGCCTTTGTCGTGGCGATGAAGATTCTTCACGTTCTCCAGAAGAAAGGCATGCGGTCGTTTCTGATCGATGATGCGAGCCACATCGAAGAAGAGAGTTCCCTGGGTGCGACATTCAAAACCGTGCGGCGTGCCGAGTGCATTTTTCTTCGAGACGCCGGCTATTGAGAATGGCTGACACGGAAACCCGGCCACCAGAATATTGTGGTCGGGAATCTCCTCCGCCGGCACCTGAGTAATGTCACCGGCAATCGCGTGTCCACCAAAGTTCGCCGAGTATGTTTCCTGAGAGAATTTGTTCCATTCACTGGTGAACACACATCTGCAGCCAGCAGATTCGAACCCCAGACGCATGCCTCCAATGCCGGCAAACAGGTCGATAAACGTCAGTTTTTTAAGAGCCGCCATGCTGGGATCGTCTGCCGAGTTTTGAGTTGTGCTGAGCATTCCGGTTAGCACAGGATAATAGCATCGGGATCGTGTTTTCCTATGCTCTGAGCATTGCGAGTCGTGGGTCTGGTCGTTGATTCTGGAAATGTCCTTGCCGTGAGTTCGGACGGAAAACAACGCGCTTGCCATCTCCGGAGAACGTGGAAGGAAATCTCTTCGCTTCGTTGAATTCCGCACGAGGAACTCGTACCGTCGCCTCTCCTGCCTGATCGTCTATCCCTCCAGTCACAGAGAATTTCATGAGGCAACTCTTCAACATTTGCCTGTTGGTCACAGCGGCTGTGCTGGCTGGATGTCAGCAAAACCAGCCAAAGCAGGAGCCGCCGAAGCCGATGTCTGTCCTGTTCGTGACGCCAGTCTCCGAGAACGTCACGGAAGAGGAAGAGTTCACAGGACGCACCGCGGCGACGGAAACAGTGGAACTTCGAGCGAGGGTTTCCGGGTATTTGAACACGGTCCAGTTTGCTGAAGGCACCATGGTGAAGAAGGACCAGGTCCTGTTCACCATCGACGATCGTTCATTTACCGCTGAAGAACAGCGAACCGCGGCGGCGGCGGCGCAGTTTGCCGCGAGAGCAAATCGGCTGGAAGGTCAGGAATCGCGTGCCCGATCACTCTTTGAAAAGAAGGCGATGTCAGAAGAAGAGTATGAAGCGGTGAAGTATGAACTTGCCGAAGCACGCGCTTCTCATACGGCGGCACTGGCATCTCATGAGATTGCGAAGCTGAATCTGGATTTCACCGTCGTGAAGGCTCCGATCAGTGGCCGGATTGGTCAGAAGCAGGTGGACGTTGGCAACCTGGTGGTCGAAGACCAGACTCTGCTGGCCACCATTGTGCCGCTTGAAAAGGTCTATGTCTTTTTTGACATGGATGAACGTACCGTTTTGCGACTGAGACGCATGGAGCAAAGCGGATCAATCCAATCGGCTATGGTAGAACCTGTTCAGATTGGAATCGCTCTCGCAGACAGTGACGAGTTCTCGATCCATGGTACGGTAGATTTTCTGGATAATCAGGTTGACCCCGCCACTGGAACGTTAAGGACTCGCGCGACCGTCGATAATTCGTCGGGACTGCTTTCACCGGGCTTGTTTGTTCGAGTTCGTTATCCGATTGGCAAGCCCGCCGCTGCACTGATTGTCCCCGAAGAAGCGCTGGCTTCTGATCAGGGACGCCCTTTCGTTTTTGTGGTTGAAGAAAAGGACGGCAAGCAGATCGCCGTGGCGAAGTACATCGAACCAGGCCCGCTCCTGGGAAACCGACGAGTGATCCGATCGGGCATCACTGCGGAAGACAAAGTGATCGTCACTGGCCTTCAGCGTTTGCGACGCAATGCGGAGATTGCTCCAAAGCCCCAGACGGCAACAACACCGGCTCCGGCTGTGTCTGCAGCCAGGTAGCTACTACTGATTCGGGACGTTATTCCCCACCGGCCTGCGCTGGAGCTGATGTGGTCACCGTTGCTGCCGGAAACTGGCTCTGCAGCTGTCCGGATGCTGCGTCGAACAGCCGAACATTGCCATCAAACCCCCCAACGGCCACCTGAGCTTCATCCGGCCGGAAGCTGACGGCAAAGACTGGAGATGTCAGGCCCTGCAGATCAACGACCTTCGCCGGATCTTCGACCGTGTAGATCTTTGCGGAACCGTTCAGCGCCGTCGATGCACCGACAACGAATCGGGCTCCGGAGGCCGTAATATCCAGGTCTGTGAGTCGTCCGTTCTGTTTCGGATACGCTCGAATCAGATTGAAGTCGTCGCCAATCTGCCGAGCCTGTTCGCGAAAGATCTTGTAAAGCCGAGGCTCTCCGTCCGCACCCGCCGCGAGGACCTGCTCTTTTCCTGGAAGTCTCTGAACATCAACCAGTCCGCCCTTCAAGGCGCCTGGTGTAATGCTGGTGATGTTGTCAACAAACTGCCCGTTCGCCACGATCGACAGTTTCATCGAACGGTCTCGGCTGACGCTGATGACATGGTCATCTTTCAATGAGAATGTCGTGCCCTGAACCCAGTCGGAATGAGCATCCATTCGCATCACTGCTTCCCCGGTTTCGACCTTCACCACTCGAACGCGGTTGTCGGCTCCACCAAAAGCAACGAGCGAACCGTCCGTGTTAAAGCTGACGCCGAACAGCGTGTCATGGCCGAGCGTGACGGAATGCAGAAGCTTGCCATCAGCAACGTTCCAGAGCTGCAGTTCACCAAAGAGCGATGGCGTTCCTCCCACAACGGCGAGGACCTGTCCGTTGGGTGAAAATGACAGTGACTCAATTCGCTGTGAACGTCCCACCAGTCGACGAATGGGAGCAGAGCCATCAAGAGTATGCACAAGGACTTCATGGTATCCTGAAACAGCAATCAGCTTTCCATCCGGCGAATAATCCAGAGAGCTGATCACTGGCGGGACTCGATACACAGGCGGATTCTCCGCTGACACCGTCTTTCCCACAGATTCCGGAGTGTCATCCACCGCACCCTGTGAAATCCACGTGCGCAGAATCTCGATTTGCTCCGGCTTCAGCGGATCGCCATTCAATGGCATCTGCGGATCTTCACCCGTCACATACTGGATCAGGATGCTCTCGTCAGGCTTGCCCGCAACCATGGATGGACCGGCTTCGCCACTTTTCACCAGATCACCGACAGACGTCACTGAAAGTTTGCCTTCCAGCTTTCCAGCAAAATGGCAGCCGGAGCAGTTTCTCTGGAGGATCGGTCTCACGCTTCGGTAATAGCTGATCTGAGCCTGTTCCTGAGCCATCATTCGTGGTGACAAACCGACGGCAAGAACGACTGCACAAACGAGATTCAAGACTCGGGGCATAGCGTGGTCTCAAGCGAGAGTTGCATTCACGGGAGGGAACTTCGGGAGGGATTCGGAGATGCTACCCACACAAAATGCAAAACGCAAAGGTCTTGTTCGCCCGGCTTACTTCTGTGAAGCGAAGTGACAATAAACGTCAGCCGCTTTGTGCAGCTGTGACACTTCAATCCACTCATCCTTCGTGTGGGCCTGAGCGATATCGCCGGGACCAAAAACGACGGCTGGAACACCGGCTGCAGCGATTCGTGACGCGTGAGTTCCGTAGGGGACACCAATGACGGAATGTTCACCGTCGATGGCTCGGATCGACGTCATCAAGTCGCTGGCCAGTGCGGCATTCAGATCATCGCCAAGGGCACTGCTGAGACAATAGGGGTCAAGATGCTCGACCTCAAACTCAAGGCGGTTAGCGAGGAAGCTGATAATCTCGGACCTGGCGTTCAGTCCGGTTTCTCCAGGCAGCAGTCGTCGATCGATATCGATCTCACAGTAGTCGGGCACGACGTTGACACTGCTGCCGCCGGAAATCATGCCAACGCTCAATGTCGCAGGGCCACAAAGACGATGTGCTGGCCGGGAACCTGGAAGAGTTTCAGCGAACTGCTCCAGCAACCGGACGACTTCCGCCATCCGATAAATCGCATTGGTTCCTTCTTTCGGTCTGGAACTGTGACAGGCACGGCCTCGCGTCACAATTTTCCACCGCACGGCGCCCCTGTGAGCAACCACGATGTCCAGCAGCGTTGGTTCCGCAACGACCGCGAAGTCAGGTTTCGCCGGGCACAAGCGATACCGCGGAACCTCGCCCTTCCAGCTGGCCACCAGATGATTGATTCCGAGGCTCGTTGCTTCTTCATCACATGTCATGGAGAACACAAGATTCGGCATGTTCGCTGGCCTGTCCTGAGCCAGTCGAAGCACAGCGGACAGCATCGCCGCGAGACCACCCTTGACGTCGCATGAACCGCGACCATAAATCCGTCCGTCTCGTTCCGCAGGTTCAAACGGCGGGATCGTCATGCCATCGACCGGAACCGTGTCCTGGTGTGCATCAAACAGAAGCGTCTTTGTGGCGCCGGGAACATCGATGCGAGTCAGCACATTCGCTCGACCCGGCTCGATCGTAACGACTTCGCAGGGGAGATCATGCGTCTTCAGAAACGCGACAAGCCATTCCGTCAGCCGGCCTTCGAGGTATTCGTCGCCACTGAGCGCGCGGCCCATGGGGTTGACGCTGGGGATTGCGACAAGAGTCTTCAACAGTGTGACCGGATCAGCCATGGATCGTTCTCCGATTGTGTGGAACCGCAGTGTACTGCGATCGTCCTTAACCACACATCATCGGCCGGTTGAATCACCGGGAACGGCAGGAACTTACTGCAAGTCGTCCTGATCCAGCAGGCACCGGATCTTTTTCACCGTTGCCCAGTTTCGGGTCGTGATGGCCTGGCCGCTGTGAGACAGCAGCGATTTGGCTGCGACGCTTTCCAGCAGCGGCCCCGAACACAGAAGGTATCCTGCCGTGTCTGCCAGAGCGAATTTTTCGCCGGAAGAACAGGACGGCTTGAGGCTGGAAAGCAACGAGACCGTTTCCGCAAAGACGATCAGAAGTTTCGAATCGTCTTTGCATTCGGAAGCGAAGGGATTTGCATCCGCGATCGCGCGAAACTCTTCGGCAGATCTGGTGACGACAGGAATCTGCCAGCCAAACTTCTGAGCAAGTGCCTTCGTCGCCCGCGCGCCGAATGCAGTGGGTGTCGTTCGCTTCACTTTGACAACCGCATTGCCGCTGTTCAGCAGTGTTGTGACCGACGTGCAGCCAAGATTCGTCAGCACCTCACGCAGATCAGCCATCGGAACGCGAGTCGATTTGCCGACGTTGATTCCTCGCAGGAGCAAAACCAGTGTCGACATAGCATCCCTTGTGCCTCTTCCTTCTCCAACATGCTTTTCAACAGGCAGATGGTTAAGGAATGACAAGGATCAGGCCGGCGATTGCAGCGGCCTGGACAAGTGTCGCCTCTTCGTTGAACGGAATCTGGTACATCTTCTTCGGTGCACATTCGCCCGGGCGATAGTAGCCCAGAGCGTACTGCTTCTCGCAGACCGGATGCAGAGCCATCTGGTACGGAAGGCCGACCAGCTGAGTGGCAAAGCGACCTGTGGAAGCGAACGGCTGCACAATCGGATGATACGTGTGGCCGTATCGTTCGAGTGCCGGGTCTTCAAAGTACAGCGGGTAATGCCAGAAGTTGCTCGGCGCCCACTGCAGCACCGCCGGCGTCGGAGTCCGTGCGATATACTGGCCTCGATCCAGGACATCATCATAGTCTTCAGGCAGCTGGCTCTTATCAATGTTCTTCAGAGCGTAGCTGAGCGATGGCTGGATGGATCGAATGTCCGTCTTCAGACGGCGGCTGGCTTTCAGGCCGTCGTTGCTGTCCTGTGCAGGAGCGGCTTCCTGAGCTGACACCTGCTGAACGGGCGTGGAAGAAAGAGCAATCGGAGCCTGATCGTAGAAGTCGACATCGGGCTGAGGCATTTCTTCGTACATCAGGCCGGAAACATATTCACGCACTCGAGCCCGTCGTTCGGTCACCCGAGAATGTCGGCGAGACCACCATTCGCCCGCAGACTCAAAGGATGTGAAATTATCCGCGCCGTCAAGGACTGAGTTCAGGCGACGAGTATATTCACTTTCAACGCGTTCAACTCGTGAGTAATCCGGACGAACGGCTTCGATGTCCGTCTCTTCATAGACGCTGTCGATGAAAATCTCGTTGGGGTCAACCGCAATTCCCGCAGCCTGCTGAACATCGCCTTGAGCCGCCTCTTCCGTCTGCTCGAACGCAACATCGGAAGCGAGGCCGCTGACTCGGGATCGCCCTGTCAGCGGTTCGTCGGCAGCGACTGGAGCAACCAGCAGAATGGCACCTAGAGCAACGCCGGACATCCGGCACAGCGTCTGATGAACCGGTTCAGTCTTTCGGAGCATGCTCCACAGAGTAGTTTGGAGCTTCCTGAGTGATTGCGATGTCATGTGGATGGTTCTCCCTAACCGATGCCGCTGAGATCTCGATAAATCGAGCTTTCTCGCGAAGCTCCTTCACCGTCGCCGCACCGACATATCCCATGCCGGAACGAAGACCGCCCGTCAACTGAAACATCAACGGCTGCAGGGCTCCTTTGTATGGAACACGACCTTCCACGCCCTCCGGAACCAGTTTGCTCTGGTCACCCGATGCGGCGTGTCCCTGCCGGTAGCGTTCGCTGCTTCCTTTGATCATTGCTCCCAGCGATCCCATGCCTCGGTACCGCTTGAAGCTTCGTCCCTGGTAAAGAATCATCTCACCCGGACTTTCGTCGACACCAGCCAGGAGCCCGCCGATCATCACGGACCATGCTCCGGCGGCCAGCGCCTTCGTAATGTCACCGCTGAAACGAATTCCTCCGTCTGCGATAATCGGAATATCGGTTCCCGCCAGCGCCTTCGCTGCATTGGAAATTGCTGATAACTGCGGAACTCCGATTCCCGAAATGATTCTGGTCGTACAAATGGACCCTGGACCGATGCCCACCTTCACAGCGTCAGCACCGGCGTCCGCCAGAGCCTTCGCACCTGCTTCAGTGGCCACATTTCCAGCAATAACGTCAATTGTAAGCCGCTGCTTGATGGCCCGAACGGTCTCAATCACATTCTTAGAATGACCATGTGCGCTATCTACTACAAGGACATCAACGCCTTTTTCTACCAGCTGTGTTGCTCGATCCAGGTCAAAAACGCCAACCGCCGCGCCAACACGCAAACGACCGCGCGAATCCTTCGACGCCCGCGGAAATTGCAGGTTCTTGTCGATGTCGCGAATCGTGATCAGACCCTTCAGCTGATAGTTCTCATCCACCAGAAGCAGCTTCTCGACCTTGTTCTCCAGCAGAATCCGCTCGGCCCGCTCCAGACTTGTGTCCTCCGGTGCCGTGACCAGATTGTCCTTGGTCATGACGTCCGAAACGGGACGGTCACGAGATTCCAGGAAGCGAAGGTCTCGCCGAGTCAGGATGCCGACGAGCCGGCCGTTGACCGTGATCGGAACGCCACCAATGTTGCGTTCATCCATCAGGCGAGCTGCTTCACCGATCGGTGTGTCAGGCGGCAAAGTCACGGGATCCACGATCACACCGTGTTCGCTGCGTTTGACTCGATCAACCTGCATCGCCTGCTGTTCGATCGTCATGTTCTTGTGAATGATGCCGATGCCGCCCAGCTGAGCCATCGCGATCGCCATGTCGCTTTCGGTCACGGTGTCCATCGGACTGCTGACGATCGGGACATTGACGGCGATGTTGCGAGTCACGTTCGAACTGATATCCAGCTCGGACGGCATCAGTTCGCTGTAGCCCGGTTCCAGAAGGACATCGTCAAACGTCAAACCGCGGTAGGCAATTTTTTCCTGCATCGTCATTTCCTTCCCATCAAAAACTGAGTACCCACGTCACGTCAGACATCCGTGTCTGCTGTTTCTTCTTCCTGCGACTCGTCGTCCTGTTCGTGTGAACGAGAGCCACCGTTGTGTTTGCTTTTGCGAACGCTGGAAACATCTTCGCTGCCAGTGTCGTCTGCCGAGTCATCGCTGTCAGACTCCTCGTCGACGGCGATCCCTGATTCAGTTACGGCCTGAGAGACCCGGTTTCCAAGTCGGATCAGTGTGGCCACATCCAGAAGTTCCGCTCGGTCATCCGGCTTGTGCTGCAGTTCCGCCAGCAACGCATCAACAGTCTCCTTGCTGATCTGCTTGCGATACATGCCGATCAGAACACTGCGAAGATGCTTGCGTCGTTGTGAGAACATGCGACGGAGGAAGTCCAGGAAGAAACGGCGGTTGTCGATTCGAGCCGCAGCTTCGCGATTGCTCCAGATGCTGATAATGGCCGAATCGACTTTCGGGCGAGGCCAGAAGACCTTAGGGCCCAGCTTGCGAAGGATGCGGACCGACGCCTGAGACTGAATCCAGACGCTCAATGCTCCGTATTTCGATGTGGCTGGTTCGGCGACCATCTTTTCCGCCAGTTCCCACTGGATCGTGCAGACCATTCTCTGCCACGGAAGTTCTGACGCGATCAGATTGGAGATGACCGGTGTTCCGACGCTGTAGGGAAGATTCGCAACCAGCTTGAATCGACCGTCCTTGAGCTGCGACAACTGCTCAAGGATCAACGCAACAACTTCCGGAGCCAGCGTGTTCTTGTTTTTCAGGATGTCCTGGTTCACAAGCGTGACGTTGTTGAAGTCTTTGACGGCTTCAGCGGCCAGGGCCGACATGTTTTTGTCCACATCGACCGTAATCACCTTGCCGGCATCGCGAGCCAGAAAGGCAGTCATGCCGCCGGTGCCGGAGCCGACTTCCAGGACAAGGTCGGATGGTCCAAGCTCCGCGTTGCGAACCGCAAACTCAATGAGGTTCACATCGATCAGAAAGTTCTGCCCCAGGTCACCGCGCGGGTTGATACCGTGCTGCTGAAACAGCGTCATCAGATAGGAACGAGTCTGACGCTGGACATCCTTCATTGCGGCGGCGGGCTTTCCTTGATCGTGGAATTCAACAGGGACATAAAGTCGGCTGTATTCAGGCCACCAAGTCGTGCAGACAGCAGGTGGTCGACGTACTTGCCGAGAATATCGTTTTCGATGTTCACGATGTCGCCGGGCTGAATGCGGCCGAGTGTCGTGACTTCGAGTGTGTGAGGAATCAGGGCGATGGAAAACTGATCGCTGGTCACATTCACAATCGTCAGGCTGACCCCCTGAATGGCAATCGAGCCCTTCGGGACCAGTAGACGATGCTGAGCCGGTGCGGGCTGAAACCACATGTCGACCCATTCCCCGTTGCGTTCCACTTTCGTCACGACGGCCGTACCATCGACATGGCCCTGCACGAAGTGGCCGCCAAGGCGAGCATTCGCCTGAAGCGATCGTTCCAGATTGACTCGATCACCTTCCTTCAGGCGGCCAAGACACGTCTTTGACAGTGTCTCTTCGCCGGCTTCGAAGTCGAGCCCATCACTGGTGATGGCGACAACCGTGAGGCAACAGCCGGAAATCGCAATGCTGTCACCGAGGGCTGCGGATTCGCGAGCAAAACAATTGGCGTCAGGGTCGATCGTCAGGCGCAGGCCGACGGGAAGCGAGGCGATTCGCCTGACTGTTCCCTGTCCTTCGACAAGACCTGTAAACATTGCAAACTTCAGTGCAACGGAACCGCACTACAGAAGAGGTGCCTGAAAATTGATCAGCCACAGGACTGATCCGTTCATCGTTGCGGCGGCAGTGTAACAGTTTCCCCCTGTTTTGCACGCTTCTCCTGGAACTTTCCTTTTGCCGGAATCTCGCAGGTCAGGCGACACGTCGAGCCTTCGTGCGTACACTTCGAATTCCACGCACAGAGTTCACGGGATCTTCAAATCCCATGCGACAACACAGGCTGAAAAGCTCTTGCCCGCGATCACTTACACGGAGAATTCGTTCGCATGAAGTCCATCAGGATCGGAATCGCCCTCGCTGCCTTTGCCGCATTGTCTCAGGCCGCCGCTCAGGCTCAAACCACTGCGACTCCCGCTGCGGCAACTCAAACAGCAAAGGGCGTTGTCTACGAAGACAAGAACCAGAATCAGAAGCGTGACGCGGATGAACCTGGCCTGCCGGGAGTCGGCGTTTCCAACGGGAAAGATGTGGTTGCGACCGACAAGGACGGACGGTACTCCCTTGCAGTCGATGATGACACCATCCTCTTCGTGATCAAGCCCAGCGGTTATCGCACCGTCATCGATTCACTGAACATTTCCAGGTTCTACTACATCCACAAGCCAAACGGTTCGCCCAAGCTGGACTTCCCCGGCGTTGATCCTACCGGACCTCTGCCGGCCGCGATCGACTTTCCTTTGGTGAAGGTGGATGAACCCACGGCGTTTGACGTCATCTTCTTTGGCGACCCGCAGCCTCGCGATCAAAAGGAAATCGATTACATCGCTCACGATGTCGTGGAAGAACTGGTCGGTGCCAAAGCTTCGTTCGGAGTCACTCTGGGCGACATCCTGTTCGATGACCTCAGCCTGTTCGACAGTTTCAACCGAACGCTCAGCCACATCGGAGTTCCCTGGTACAACGTGATTGGCAACCATGACATCAACTACGCGTCCGAAGTCGACGAGCTGAGCGACGAAACTTACGAACGCGTCTACGGGCCGCCATACTACTCGTTCAACTACGGCAACGTTCACTTCATCGCTGTGGACGATGTGCACTGGCTGCGCGATGGCGATAAGAAGATGTACCGTTCCGGCCTGAGCGAAGAGCAGCTGACGTTCATCGAGAATGACCTGAAGCTCGTTCCACAGGACAAGCTGGTCGTCGCGATGATGCACATTCCTCTGGTCAAGTCGACGCCATGGATTGAACCTCGTCGTGAACGCCTGGTGCGTGCTCTGGAAACTCGCGAACACTGCATTTCCCTGGCCGGACATACTCATCATCACGAACATGTGCTGATGAAGAATGAAGAAGGCTGGAAAGGCAGCAAGCCGCATCATCACATCATCAACGTGACGGTGTGCGGAGCATGGTGGTCGGGCAAGCCGGACGAAACCGGAATTCCTCACACCATGTGCGCGGACGGGACGCCGAACGGTTACACGATCATGCACTTCGACGGTATCAATTACCTGCTCGACTACAAGGCCGCTCGCCGTGATGACAATGAGCAGATTCGGATCACGGCTCCGGAAGTCGTGACACTCGACGCCGCTGCGGAAACCGAATTCCGAGCCAACGCGTTCAATACTATTCCGGGGGCCAAAGTGGAGTTCCAGCTGAACGACGGTCCGTGGCATACGATGACAAAAACAGAAAACGAACCGGACCCGACATTCCAGGCTCTGTTCGACGAAGAGCAACCCTACGGCGACAAACTGGCCTGGCGAAAACTGGCCAAGCCAATGGTCTGTCCTCATCTCTGGAAGTCATCGCTCGGCAAAGTCGAAGCGAAAGGCACGTACCGGATTCACGTTCGAGCCACCAACCCGAACGGCCAGATTCTCCACGGCGAACGCATCATTCGAATCGAATAACTCCCTCCTTCCTCCCCTCGCCCCTTCAGGGGAGAGGGGCCAGGGGTGAGGGGAGAGAATCCTCAGGCAAAGAAGGATAGTGTTTCAAACATGACCATGGATTCCCTCCGTTTCTGCAGTCGTACGTCCACCATTGTTTGTGCGATTGCGGCACTGCTGACGCACAGCGCATCGGCTTCGGAACGCCATCCGATTTCGATCACCGAAGCACAGATGTTCGTGACTCGCACGAAGGCGATTACTCGCATACAGATCTTTGCGGAAGATCTCGTGCTGTTTCAGGCGCTCGAGCCGAATGATCAGGACCGCATTACACCGGCTGACCTGAAGAAGGGGCTCGAAGATCACAAGGCGTTCCTGCTTGAGAAGTACTCGCTTCGCAATGCTGCCGGTGATGTGATCAAAGGGCAGCTGACCGACATGAAGCCGTTTGACATTCCACCTGATGGAATTCCGTCCGGCGAAATGATGATGCATACGGCGATGTATGAAATTGAGCACTCATTTCCGGAGCCTCCGGAGTTCCTTACGATTCAGCAGGACATCACCGATGAGAACTTCATCATCCCGAGTGAGATGAGTCTTCATGTTCATCAGTCCGGCACAGGCTTGAATTACACCGAGCGTCTTTTGCCTGGTGCATCGACAACGGTTCGCTTCGACTGGGAAAATGCACTGGCGGACAATGCGAGTGATCAGGAATGGGAGTCGTGGTTCGAAAAACAGCGTGAGAAAACTCTTGGGATTACCAGTTACAGCAGTGTGTACTCATTCATCTACATCGAGCCTGCGGAAGTTCGCCACGAGATTCTGATTCCCCTGGCAACGCTGGGCACCATCATCCCTCTGGAGCACGCTGATCCGGCATTCATCGAAGTGGCCGAACAGGATGCGATTCGAGAAGGGATTCGCAAGTGGCTGCGGGATGAGAATCCTGTTCTGATCAATGGGACGCGAGTCATTCCGGAATTCTCACGCATCGACTTCTATTCGCTGAATCTGTCCGACTTTGCGACTCAGGCGGCTCCTCAGAAAGTCAGCATGGCCAGTGGACGAGTCGGCATCATCATGAACTATCGGACGCTTGATGACTCCGTCCGCGATGTCTCGCTCGTCTGGAACCTCTACTACTCCGGTATGAACAAGATTCCGGCGGTTGTGATTTCGTATCCGAATAAGATGGACCGCTTCGAGTTTTCGAAGTTCAAAACGGCGGAACAAAATACTCTGTCGTGGAAATGCCCGCCGGATGCACTTCCGACCCCCGTCCAGGCGGTTGCTGCTCCTTCTTTGCGAAAGCCGATGCTGCTGATTCCAATTGGTTCAGCACTGGCCGTCGTCATTGGTGCGGCGTTGATCGTGTATGTTCCCGGTCGAGGGATCAAGGCCACGGTCGCTTCTCTGATGCTGCTTGCTGTGATCTTCCACAAGCCACTGTCGATCAAAACAGAAAATCCCTTCGTGGCACCTCCGGAGCTGACGACTGAAGAAGCCGCGGCGGCCTTTAAGGCCCTGCATTCCGGGATGTACCGCTCACTGGACTTTGGCAGCGAAGATCGGATCTACGATGTGCTCGCCACAACGGTCGACGGGCCGCTTCTGGAAGATCTCTACCTGCAGCTGCGTCAAAGCCTGGAAGTGCGTGAACAGGGCGGCGCGGTGGCCAGAATCCGCAAGATTACTCAGGATTCCGGCTCCGTGGTGCCTCGCGACAAAACGCAGGTTGCATGGCCAGGTTTCGAATACCAGGCCACGTGGACGGTTGCCGGCACGGTCGAGCACTGGGGTCATATTCATGAACGGCAGAATCAGTTCGAAGCGACCTTTACGATCGAACCGAAGAACGGCGAATGGAAATTCACGCGAATGGACATCGCCGGGCAGAAGCAAAAGTCTGCACGCACAACACTGAGAAAGTTCTAGCGGAAATGGAATCCACCATGAACATGATTCGTCAGGCTGGTCTGTGTGCATTGTCCGTTGTGATGTGGGGACTCGTGCATGTCCTGTTTTTGATTCAGCCGATTGTTGCACAGGATGCGGCACAAACTTCTGGCCAGGAAGCTGCAGGAAAATCTGACGATGCTTCGATCCGGAAGAAGATCGCGGAGATCAACGACGAGGTGACAAGGAGCCTGGAAAAGCAGCTTGCATCTCTTCCGAAGATTGATGAAAAAGACCCCGATTCAGTCCAGCTGCTTTCCAGTCGGGGCGACCTGCTGATGTTTCTGGCCCGGTTCGAAGAAGCCGAACATGACTTTCAGCAGATGGTCGTGCTGAAACCATCTCTCGATGCAGGACACTGGCGCCTTGGCATCGCTAACTACTTCGCAGGCCACCCGGATCGCGGCGCGGCTCAGTTTGAGAAGTACCACAGCTTTGACAGCGTGGATCGGGAGAATGGAATCTGGCGCTACTTTTGCCACTTCAAGTCCGAAGGACGCGAAGCAGCACAGAAGCAGCTTCTTCGCTACGACAAAGACGATCGTCCCCCATTTCGCGAAGTCTATCAGCTGTTTCAGGGCACTCTGTCGTCGGCGGACGTGTTGAAGGCCTGTGAAGGGAAAGAAGGAGATGGCAGGGAATCGCTCCGATTCTATTCCCACCTTTATGTTGGCCTGAACGCGTCACTCGAAAAGCGTTCGGCGGAAGCCATGCAGAATCTGCAGCTGGCAACTCTGAACTCATGGCCTCGAAAAGCAGGCTTTGGCCCCGACTGGATGTGGCACGTCGGCCGTCTGGAACTGAATCGGCTCACCGCGGCTCCCAACGCTGTGAAGTGATCTGTAGTGGATCTCGCCAGAGATCCGACGATCTCTCGTTGCTGATGGGAACTCTGGCGAGTTCCACTACTTGTGCGTGGATGAAGGAACTCTGGCGAGTTCCACTACAGCGGCAGGGGCACCGCTTCAGCCTTCAGCAGAGCAAATAAAAAAGGGGACCACCATTTGAATGGCAGTCCCCTTTTCTTGATGTCATTTGGAATTAGCAGACCCGGATTATGTGGCCCAGCTGAGAATGACTTTGCCGGACTGACCCGATCGCATTGCCTCGAAGCCCTTTTCGAATTCGGAATAATGAAGTCGGTGAGTAATCACGGGGCTGATGTCGAGTCCGCTCTGGAGCATCACGGTCATCTTGTACCACGTCTCGTACATTTCCCGTCCGTAGATGCCGTGGATCGTCAGCATGTTGAAGACCACGAGATTCCAGTCGATCGCCATTTCTGCGGTGGGAATGCCCAGCATCGCGATCTTGCCGCCGTGAGCCATGTTGGCCAGCATGTCCCGGAATGCGCTGGCATTGCCTGACATTTCCAGTCCGACGTCAAAGCCCTCCGCCATTCCCAGCTGCTGCTGGACTTCAGGCAGTTTTTCGGTTCGCACGTCAACCGCGCGAGTCGCACCCATGCGGCGAGCAAGCTCCAGTCGCCACGGATTGACGTCGGTCACAACAACGTGTCGAGCACCCGCATGGCGAGCAACCGCGGTCGCCATCAGGCCGATCGGCCCTGCTCCGGTGATCAATACGTCTTCACCAAGAACCGGGAAAGCCAGAGCTGTATGAACGGCATTTCCGAACGGATCGAAAATGGAAGCGATGTCCTTGTCAATTCCTGGTGCATGATGCCACACATTGGTCATCGGCAGAGCAATGTACTCCGCAAACGCTCCGGGCCGATTCACGCCAATGCCCTGAGTCTTCGGACACAAATGACGTCGTCCTGCCAGACAGTTTCGGCAGCGACCACACACAACGTGGCCTTCGCCGCTGACAATTTCACCAGGATGAAAATCGGACACATTCGATCCGACTTCCACAATCTCGCCGACAAACTCATGACCGACGACCATCGGCACTGGAATCGTTTTCTGCGCCCATGAGTCCCATTCGTAAATGTGCACATCTGTGCCGCAGATTCCCGTTCGATCGACCTTGATCAGGACGTCATTCATCCCAACCTTCGGCTCAGGAACATCTTCCAGCCACAGACCTTTCTGAGAGTGTCGCTTAACCAGTGCTTTCATCGGTGATTCCCTTTGCTTTTGCGGGAAATTGAATATAGTGGATTCGTCGTGCAGGATATTAAACGTCCTCATCGTCCATCTTGCAAGACGATCTTTCCATTATATTGAAAAATGGGAGAAGGTCGTTTCTGCCGCAGGAAGATCCAGGGATCTCATCGCGGTGGTTCCTGAGTTCCCGTTCCGTGAAAAGGCTCTCTGATGCCCGCCAAGCGAACAGAATCCACGCCTGCAACTCCCGCGTCTGCAGAAGACGTCAGCCGCCATGTCTGTCGACGCATTCACGAACTGAGGCAGCAGCGAGGATGGTCGCTGGATGTGCTTTCGCGGGCGTCCGGGGTCAGCCGATCGATGCTGAGCCAGATTGAGCGTGAGCAGGCCAACCCGACTCTGGCCGTCACCGTCAAGATCGCCGGTGCGCTCGGACTGAGCATGGCGGAACTTGTCGAACAGGCCGGGCATGCTCCGGTGATTGAAGTGATTCGAGCCGATGATCGCAGTCACATTTTTCGTTCTGATCAGAACTGTTCGATCCGAACACTGTCGCCGCTGCATCTTGAGAAGGATGTGGAGTTTTACGAGGTGCTTTTGAATCCTGAGGGTTCTCTGCGTTCGTCCGCACACTTCGAAGGAACTCGCGAATTTCTGACAGTGCAAAAAGGCAAAGTCACTGTCATCTCAGATACAGAAACCACAGAACTCAACAAAGGCGACTCCGCCAGCTACCGCGCCGACGTGCCCCACGAGATCCGCAATTCCAGCAAAGCGGAAGCTCAGGTGTTTCTGGTGGTGATTTATCAGTAGGCCATGCGAGATTTCGGCTTCTGCGAAGGCCCGAAGCTCTGAAGCCCCTGAAGCCCCTCATCCCCGGCCCTTCTCCCCCGCGGGGGAGAAGGGAGGAGTTGTGTCGGGTGGCTCCCCTCGCCCCGTATCGGGGAGAGGGGCCGGGGGTGAGGGGCTTTGCTCTTGCCCTCTTTTCAAATCCATCGCCGCCTTCACAAACTCCCGGATACTCTCAATCACTTTTCCATCATCCCGCACAACATCATAACCTGCGATCCGCAGGACTCTGTATCCCTTGCGGCGGAGGAACAGATCCCGGATCCGATCGTGCTCGCGGCCGGCGTCCGTGAAATGCGGTTCGCCATCGATCTCAATCACAAGTCCCAGTTCCACGCAGCAGAAGTCCGCGGTGTATGGCGGGATCGGAAACTCTCGCCGAAATTTCTGTCCGAAGATCCGCCGATTCCGAATCCAGCTCCAGACCGTTGAAGCGAAATCATTCGCCGAGCGACGTTGTTCGCGAGCAAATTCAATCGCCAACTTCGATCTCGCACGGCTGCGTTTCATGGCGGGAATCGCGTTGCGGAAGAGTGATTGAGGGTGTTATTAAGAAATATGCCTAAGAATGCTTTCTTTGTCGCTGGATTTTTGCAAGTCGCTTGCAAGAAAAATGCCTCCCCTCTCCCCGCTCCGGGGAGAGGGGTCGGGGGTGAGGGGCAAGTTTTCTGGCTCTAGAAGAAATTCAGGGAGCAAAAAACCCCTCATCCCCGGCCCTTCTCCCCCGCGGGGGAGAAGGGAGCTTTGGCTTTGGTTTTGAAACCGGGAACTCCTGAAAAATCCGGGGTGGCGTTCGGGCTGAATTGTTATCCTGCCAATCGGAAAACTCTGCGGCCTTCGATCCTGACAGGGAGCGAACGGCGATGGCATCGTGTTGGCAGGAGCAGTGTCGATGAAGCGTCCTCGAAGCGGCGGTGGCTGGAAGGCCATTCTTTACAGCATGCGATTAGCTCGACGAGTCGGTTTTCGCAAAATGCTGAACGCAGTGTTTTCGAAGAACACCTGCAAAACCTGCGCGGTGGGCATGGGCGGACAGCTTGGCGGGATGGTGAACGAAGGCGGCCATTTTCCGGAAGTCTGCAAGAAGTCCTTCCAGGCGATGGCGTCCGACCTGCAGGGCGCACTTCGACAGGACGCGATTGAAAAGCTGTCGCTGAATCAGCTGCGAGCCATGACGCCGCGGCAGCTGGAGAACTCCGGACGCATCACGGAGCCACTCTACCTGGCAAAGGGAGCCGATCGATACCGAGTCATCACGTGGGACGAAGCGCTGCGAATCACGACGGAGAAGATGAAGGCGGCCGGTCCGGAAAAGTCCTTTTTCTATGCCAGCGGTCGCGCGTCGAATGAAGCCGGCTTTTTGTTTCAGATGCTGGCTCGGTTCTTTGGCACGAACTACGTCAACAACTGTTCGTATTATTGCCACCAGGCCAGCGGCGTTGGGCTCGGCATGGCTTTGGGAACCGGAGCGGGCACAGTCCGTCTTGAGGATCTTGATCACACCGATCTGTACATTCTGATTGGGGCCAACCCTGCCTCGAATCATCCTCGACTGATGCGTTCACTGATGCAGATTCTCCGGAACGGCGGGCGGATCATTGTGATCAACCCGGTGAAAGAACTGGGGCTGATGAACTTTCGAGTTCCCAGTGATGTTCGAAGCCTGCTGTTCGGTACGGATATCGCCAGTCTGTATGTTCAGCCGCATGTCGGTGGAGACCTTGCGCTCCTGACCGGAATCGCGAAAGAAGTTCTGGCGCAGCATGGCCAGGAAACCGGCTTCATTGCGGCTCACACTGACGGCTTTCCAGCACTGCTGGAAAAGTTGAACCAGATCGAATGGCCGGACATCACCCAGCAGTCCGGGGTGGATCATGCAACGATCCGCGAAATTGCGAAACAGTATGTGCGAGCGAAGAATGTCGTGATCGGATGGTGCATGGGAATTACTCATCATCTCCACGGAACTCGCAACGTTCACGCGATTGCAAATCTTGCCCTGCTGCGAGGCATGGTGGGGCGGGACAAGGCTGGGCTGATGCCGATTCGCGGGCACAGCAACGTTCAGGGGCTTGGCACTGTCGGTGTGACTCCGGCACTGAAGCAGAACATGCTGGAACGCTTTGAAAAGCGACTGGGTTTTCAGCCTCCGAAATCTCCAGGGCTCGACACCATGGCCTGCATGGACGCCGCGTACTCTGGAAAGATGCAGTTCGCACTGTGCCTTGGAGGAAATCTCTACGGCAGCAATCCGGCTGCCGCGCGAGCTTTTGAGGCGATTCAGAAAATTGGGACGGTGGTCTATCTGTCGACAACATTGAACACGGGACATGCGTGGGGCACCGGCGAAGAAACGCTGATACTGCCCGTGCTTCCGCGGGACGAAGAGCAGCAGACCACCACGCAGGAATCGATGTTCAGCTTTGTCCGAATGAGTGATGGCGGTCCGGCGCGGCACAGCAATGTCCGAAGTGAAGTGTCGGTCCTTGCTGACATCGGCCAGCAGATCTTCGCCGGAGACTCGCGTCTGGACTGGTCGAAGATGCACAGTCATGCGGCCATTCGTGAATTGATTGCCGACCTGATTCCGGGTTATGAAAACCTGCGCACCATCGATGATTCTCGCCGGGAGTTTCATGTGCCCGGGCGAGCCATCCGCGACTACAAATTCCCGACCGACAATGGACGTGCAAAGTTCCACGTGGTTGAGCTGCCGGGGCGTCATCTTCAGGCTGACCAGCTTCAGCTGATGACGCTTCGTTCCGAAGGCCAGTTCAACAGTGTCGTGTATGACGAAGAAGACCTCTATCGGGGACAGGAACGACGCGATGTGATCCTGATGAACCCGGAGGATATGAAAACGCGTGGCCTGGTTCGTGACTCACGCGTGCGCATTCGAAGTTCTGCCGGAGAGATGCGCTATGTGCTGGCTCGGGACTATGATATTCGCCAGGGAAACGTGGCCATGTACTATCCCGAATCCAACGTCCTGATTCCGCATGATGTGGATCCACTTTCCAAAACCCCGGCGTTTAAGTCGATTGCGGTTTCGATCGAAGCGGAACAGGTTTGAGCGGAGTGTGGGACGATGGTCGTCAGTCGTTTGGCGAATACGCTGAGCGGGGAATCGCGGTTCATCACTCAGAGAGTGATGTCTACGTTGAGTGATGTCTACATTCACTCAGTGCTGCCAGTAGTTGCGGTCGAGAGTTCGGTAGTTGATGGCTTCGCTGACGTGAGCCGCTTCGATGTGGTCCGATTCGGCAAGGTCAGCGATCGTTCGACTGATACGAAGAATCTTGTCATGAGCACGCGCGGAGAGACCCATGTCCTCCATCGCGTGTTTCAGCATCGCTTCGGCGTCGGGTTTGAGCTGACAGTACTTTCGAATCTGCTGCGGCTTCATCTTCCCGTTGACTCGCACAGAAGCACCTCGAAAACGATCTGCCTGAAGTTGACGAGCCACGATGACTCGTTCACGGATTTGCTGGCTGGATGTTCCGTCCGATCGATCTGATAACTCCCGGAACGGTACCGGCGGCACTTCGATATGGATGTCGATACGATCCAGCAGAGGACCGCTGATTCGGCTGAGGTAACGTTCGATCTGCATCGGATTGCAGGTGCACTGACGCTTCGGATCGCCTCGAAAACCACACGGGCACGGATTCATTGCCACGACAAGCATCACGTTCGCCGGAAACGTGACGCTTCCCATTGCTCTGGAAATGGTGACGGTCTGATCTTCCAGAGGCTGACGAAGGACCTCCAGAGTTCGCCGATTGAATTCAGGAAGTTCATCGAGAAACAAAATGCCGTTGTGAGCCAGGCTGATCTCGCCGGGTTGTGGAATACTGCCGCCGCCCACAAGTCCTGCTTCACTGATCGTGTGATGCGGAGCGCGAAAGGGGCGACGCAGCATCAGTGGCTGGCCGGATTCCAGCAGCGCCACGGCGCTGTAAATGCGCGTCGTCTCGAGACTCTCTTCCGGCTCCAGCTCCGGAAGAATCGTGCAGATGCGCTGGGACAGGAGCGTCTTTCCGGTTCCCGGTGAACCGATCATCAGCAGATGATGGCAGCCGGCCGCAGCAACCATTGCTGCTCGCTTGGCCAGTTCCTGTCCTTTCACATCCACGTAGTCAATGTCATAGCGGCCGAAGTCCTGACGAGCATTGTCCCAGCTGAAAACGACGGGATCCAGTGGCAACTGTCCCGTGAGGAATCCCACTGCTTCCGAAAGGGAGGCCGCTGAGATGACATCGATGCCTTCGACAACCGCCGCTTCACGAGCATTGCCGGCCGGAACGACGATATGAGTCCGGCCGGAATCGCGCGCCGCGAGCGCCATGGAAAGGACGCCTTTGACGGGACGCAGTGTCCCATCCAGAGCCAGTTCTCCCACATAGACAACGCGCGGCTTTGGGTCTTCTTCCACCTGTCCGTCAGCGATCAACAGTCCCAGAGCAATCGGCAGATCAAGTGACGCGGCATCTTTGGGAAGGTCAGCCGGGGACAGATTGATGACAACTCGATCATCCGGGCGATTGTACCCGCTGTTGACCAGGGCACGTTCGATCCGATGAGTACTCTCCTTGACCGCCGCTTCGGCCAGTCCAACCAGAATGGTCTTCGGCAAAGCACACGGGGAAATGTCCACTTCCACTTCAACAGCGCGCGCTTCGATTCCAAACAGCGTGTACGTGGCGAGTCGTGAGAGCATGTCGTTGCGTGTCCTGGGTGATAAATCTTTAATCACACAGGGGAGTGTGAAATATTTCTCCTTCTCATGCAAATCAGCGGTTCACGACTCCATGAGACTGCCCGTCTTTCGACTCGAGTCTCACGGTTGGTCTTCCAGGCCACCCCGGACCTGGGTCTATTTGTGGGGGTCATGCCCGCGATGGTCGTGATCATGCCCGTGATGGTCGTGATCATGCCCGTGATGATCGTGATCGTGTCCGTGATGATCGTGATCATGCCCGTGATGGTCGTGATCATGTCCGTGGTGATCGTGGTCGTGTCCGTGATGATCGTAATCATGCCCGTGATGGTCGTGGTCGTGTCCGTGATGATCGTAATCATGCCCGTGATGGTCGTGGTCGTGTCCGTGGTGGTCGTGGTCATGCCCGTGATGATCGTGATCGTGTCCGTGATGATCGTGATCGTGTCCGTGATGATCGTGATCGTGCCCGTGATGATCGTGATCGTGCTTCGAAGTCACCTCATGTCCAGCTTCCGCGGCGCGGTAAACATCTGTCAGAGGAATGCCGTGCTGGCGTGCAATCGCGGCACAGTCTTCGAACTCAGGAGACACAATTGCCACTTCACCAGCTCGCCACGCTTTCTTCGCTCGCACTGCCCCCCACGGAGTTTGAATCGAGATCATCTCGCGCTGTCGAACACTTCGTTCCAGAAGATGTCGCCGAATGCCGAGTGTTCCGGTTTCCCTGAACAGAATGTCTTCCAGAACGCCCGCAGCATCGGGGCGACACAGGACGCTCAGGATTGTTCCCGGGCGATCCTTTTTCATCTGTGCCGGAATCGTAAACACATCCAGTGCACCGTGAGTCATCAAACGCTCACGCGCGTACCCGATAATCTCGCCGGAAACGTCATCCAGATTGGTCTCCAGCAGCACAACGGATTCCGTGGACGAGGCTGTTGCCTTCTGACCAATGAAGATCCGAAGCACGTTTGCGCGCGGGGGAAAATCGAGCGTACCGCAGCCATACCCGATGGACTCGATCGTCATGGCTGGGAGTGAGCCAAAACTGTGAGCCAGTGTCTTCACGATGGCCGCTCCTGTCGGAGTCGTCAGTTCGGCATCGACCGGCACATCGCGAAGAGGAATGCCCTTCAGAATCTCAGCTGTCCCTGGAGCCGGGACCGGGCAGATCCCGTGATCGATCCTCACGAATCCTCGTCCCGTCGGAACTGTGTTACACACCACCCGGTCGATCTTCAGCAGGTCAAACGCAACAGCGACGCCGACAATATCGACAATGGAATCAATGGCACCGACTTCATGGAAATGCACCTTTTCGATGGAGGAACCATGAACCCGCGCTTCGGCTTCCGCGATGACTCGAAACATCTGCAAAGCGAGATGCTTCTGACGCTCAGTCAGCACAGACGACTGTTCCAGCAGTTTTCGAATATCACTGAAGTGTCGGTGAGCATGTTGTTCGGGATGATCCACCAGAACGTGCAGCGATCGAAACCCGCCTTTGATCACGGTTTCGACACGAAGGCGCACGTCGGGAAGTCCGAGTGAATCGATGGCTTTGCGAATCGTGGTCAGATCGGCTCCCGCATCAATCAGCGCGGCCAGAGTCATGTCGCCACTGATGCCCGTTGCGCATTCAATCCAGGCAGTTCTCATAGAGCAGCTTTCGTTTCAGATTTCGAAGGGTATTCGAAAAAGAAGCCCGGCTTCCGAGAAAGCCGGGCTTGAAATTTTGTATCTAGGTTTTGGATCTGCCTGAGTCAGTCATGACGGAGGACAGTCGCTTACACTATTCCTTCTTGGCAGCGCCCTGAGCGCGGATGCGATCCAGCGGCGAACCCGTCATCGGTGCCGCAGGAGCCTTTGGTTTTGGAGCTTCAGCGGCGGGTGCTTCAGGAGTCGGAGCTTCGGCTGCGGGAGGTGCTGCCGCCGGCTTTGCCTGTGCTGCACGAATCTTGTCCAAAGGAGACCCACCAGCAGCCGGAGCAGGTGCTGCTGCTGGCTTTGCACCACCAGCAGCCGCACGAATCTTGTCGAGTGGCGAACCACCTGCTGCAGGAGCTGCTGCCGCCGGCTTTGCTCCACCAGCGGCAGCTCGGATCTTATCGAGCGGCGATCCACCTCCAGCTGGTGCTGCAGCTGCGGCTGCGGCTGGTTTTTCGGCAGCCGGAGCCTTTGCAGGCTTCGCGTCAGCGGCTGGCTTTTTCGGCTTTGGAGTCTCAACGACCGTCAGGTAACCTGGATCGATGTCGTACCAGCCAATGTCAATCCCGTTATCAAATTCCACCAGCGCTCGGCAGTTCATATTCACGGTCTTCACCTTTCCAGTGAGACTCGCGAATCGTTTCAGTTCCGGCGCGGTTGATGAAACCACGACCCACTTATCGGTGAGTTCCTTCTTGAGCCGTTCAGCGCGATCGATCAGTGACACGTGACATTCCCTGTTTGAGGTGCCTCATGGGCGGCCTGTCGGAAGTCTGGAAGCCTCATCACTTCCCAGACCAACGCGGCCACATTTTGCTGCAATTTCCTGCGTCTTTCAAGCGGCTGCGGCAGTGGATTTCGTGACTCTCGCGGCTGGCGAAATAGCGCTCTTCCGCTGCTTTTTTCTCAATCTCTTCTGATTTGGAATGATTCATCGTCAGGACGGCCATCCAAATTCAGGGGTGCATCGCCGTAGTGGAACTCGCCAGAGCTCCCAGCATCAGTGAAAGTCGCGGGATCTCTGGCGAGAACTTTGAAGGATCTCTGGCGAGATCCACTACAGCTTTGATTTTGTTGCAGCGCGAGGCTGCCATGGGAAATCCGGGAACGAGGTTGCGGACCGGATGAAATGCGGACTTCACACTGCTAAAACACCGTTCATCTGCAGCGGAAGCGTGTCCGCGAACATTGACGGATCTGATCAGAAACCACGGCGAAAAGGTTATGGCGACTCCTCGAGTATGCGTTTTGAGGGCACCTGGCACGAACTGTGATGTGGAAACGGCCCATGCGTTTGAACTTGCCGGAGCCATCGCTGATCGAGTTCATTTGTACCGTCTGCTTGAAGATCCAAACCGTCTGGCGCAGTACCAGATTCTTTGTGTGCCAGGTGGATTCAGCTACGGCGATGACCTGGGAGCCGGCATCATTTTTTCCCGCCAGCTTCGCGGTCAGCTCAACGAGGCAATGCGTCAGTTCCTGATGTCCGAGAAGCTGATCCTGGGCATCTGTAACGGGTTTCAGACGATCCTGAAGGCCGGGCTTCTGATGCGTCGCGGAATTGAAAACCCCACGGAGAAGAACTGGGAAGATCAGGTCACGCTCACATGGAACAGCAACGGCCGGTACACCGATCGCTGGGTGCGACTGAAGGTCACTTCGTCGAACAGCGTGTTCCTGCGAGGCATCGATGAGTTCGACGTTCCGATGGCTCATGCCGAAGGTCGCATTGTTCTGAAGGATCCTGCTCTGCTGGAATCGCTTCGCAGTAATGCTCAGCTGGCATTGTGCTACTGGTCTGAAAAGGCGGCGGAGCTGGTGAAGACGGCCGGCGACGCCACTCGCATCGGACTGCTGCCCGAGCCTGAGAATCCCAACGGTTCACTGGCCAACATTGCGGGCCTGTGTGATGTCACAGGTCGAGTGCTGGGCCTGATGCCGCATCCGGAACGCTACCTGTTTGCAACTCAGCATCCGCAGTGGACCCGCAAAGGACTTCGAGGCGAAGGTGACGGCATCCGCATCTTCCGCAACGCCGTCTCGTGGTTCGCTTAAGCCTCGCGAACTGATCGCATGAACTCCGCACCGAGAGATCTGAAGTCGCTGTTGTCGACGCTCCAGACAGAAGCGATCGTTCGAGTTGTGTTTTCGGAACCTGCGGACCGATCAGACGAAGTTCGCCGTGTCGATGTGCGCCCGGTGCGAGTCCGCGATGACTCCTGCCTCCAGTTTGCTTCGCGAACAAAGACTCAGGAGTTTCACCGGAACCTCACAATCACCGAGGCTCACAGCGAACTGCTTCGCCTGTCCGATAGTTTCTTGCGCGTCCGGCTGGAGACTCGGGATGCGTCGTGGGAAGGTTTTCGAAAAGGAAACGGTTCGTGGAAATTCCAGAGTCAGGCCAAACAAAAGGCTGCCGAAAACACAGCGGCGACGGGCGAATCAGATGATGAGGAGCTGCAGCACAATCGGGCGAGGAACTATCTGATTCCCGAAGGAGTGCCTTGTCCTTTCCTGATCGAAACAGGAGTGATGACGGCGGAAGGCAAAGTGAAGGCATCGCACTTCAGAAAGTTCCGCCAGATCAATCGCTACCTCGAGTTCATTCATGATGTTGCTGGCTCGCTGCCGCAGTCCGGAGTGATCCGTGTTGTCGACTTTGGCTGCGGGAAAAGCTACCTCACGTTTGCGACTCAATTCCTGCTGCACAACGTCCTGAAGCGAGACTGCGAGATCATCGGCCTGGATCGTCGGGATGATGTCGTCCGCACGTGCCAGCAGATTCAGGCGAAACTGAAACTTGAGGGATTATCGTTCGAAACCGGCGAGATTGCGGGGTTTCAGCCAAAATTTGCGCCGGACCTTGTCATTTCGCTGCGCGCCTGTGACACGGCAACCGATGAAGCACTGGCGCAGGCGGCCAAATGGGAAAGCCGCGTGATCCTTGCCGTGCCGTGTTGCCAGAAAGAAATGAATCGACTGCTTTCCGGTGACCCGGTACCGCCTGTCACCAGCTTCGGTCTGACTCGCGAACGATTCTGCTCCATGGCGACAGATACGCTGCGAGCCAGGCTGATGGACGTCGCGGGATATCAGTCGCAGGTGCTGGAGTTTATCGAGATGGAGCACACACCAAAGAACCTGCTGCTCCGATGTACTCGCCGTGCCAGTGTTCAGCCATCGGCCAGTCTGCACGACATTGAATTGTTTCGGTCGAGCCTGGGTGTTCCCGAGATGACTCTGGAACGTCGGCTTCGGGAAATGAATCTTCTGCCGCTTCTGGTTTCAGGGAGCGACAGATCCGGGAGCGACAGATGAAGACTCTGATCACTCTCTGCACCTACAATGAAAAAGAGAACCTGCAGGAGCTGATTCCGGTTCTTCGACAGATCGTCCCGGAGGCTGACATCCTGGTCATTGATGACAATTCGCCGGACGGTACGAGCGACTTTGTTCGTGACCTTGGAAAGTCGGATGCTCACGTGCTGCTGCTGCATCGCCCGGGAAAGCTGGGGCTTGGGACCGCGACGCTGGCGGGATTCATGTACGGGATTGAGCACCAGTATGAGTTCCTGGTAAACCTTGATGCGGACTTTAGCCACAATCCTCGCTACATCCCCGAGCTGATTGCCAGCATGGCAGGGTGCGACGTCGCCATCGCATCTCGCTACATGCCAGGCGGAGGAGTCGTTGGATGGACTCGCGGCCGCAAGTTGATGAGCCAGATGATCAACGTCTGGGCGAAGTTGCTGCTGCGACTGGATTCCATGGACAACAGCGGCAGCTTTCGATGCTACCGCGTTTCATTGCTCGGACGCATCGACTGGACCAGGACCATTGCCACGGGTTATGCGTTCCAGGAAGAAGTTTTGTATCGATGCCGAAAAGCTGGCGGCCGCATGACGGAGGTTCCCTTCATGTTTGAAGACCGCCGCCATGGCGTCACCAAAATCAATCTCCGAGAATGCTATTCGGCGGTCTGGGTCATCTTCCGACTTGGCATCCAGAACATGCTGGGCGCCAGCGTGCTGAAGTAGGGTTCCGTCCCGGAGCGGAACTCGCCAGAGTTCCCATCGTCAACGAATGAGATGGCTCTGGCGAGGAGTCATTGGATCGATGGAGAGGATGTTTTGGGATCTCTGGTGAGGAAGGATCTCTGGTGAGATCCACTACAGGGTCTATTTCTGCAGCAACTTTGCCGCGAGATAATCCATCACTGTTTTGTGCTCAACACCTGGAGCACCCGGATAGACGAGTTCACATGGGACTTTGACTTCATCCAGCTTCTCTTTCAGCAACGCTCCAAAATTGGCGGAATGAGTCGGGTCCTTCTCTTCTTTGCCCTTTGCCGGCGGCGTGTTGTAGATGAGGTAGACTGGCGAATCGTCTGCAGTCACAAGATGGTACGGTGAGTATTCCTGAATCCATGGCATGATCTCATCGCGTTTGGCCAGGTACGCATCAAAGTCTCGTTGCTTCTTGCCGTTGACGTCTTTGAAGATGCCGAACGCATGGCTTCCATAATTGCTGTTGGGAGTCCACTCTTTCATTTGCCGGGGATCAAGAGTTGTCTGAGCACCGGTTACGGCGGCGCAGGTCAGTCGTGAGGATTCACGAGCAACCGGATCGCTGCTGTTCGGATCTGCGAGATCGTCATGGAACGCCAGCCACAAACTGGTACACGCACCGGCAGATCCACCGGAAGCACCGATTCGATTCTTGTCGATATTCCATTCTGCCGCTTTGCTTCGGACAAACTGAAGTGCTCTGGCGGCATCATGCAGGCAGCCCTTCACCGGCGGCTCCACGCCATCCGCGATCGCCTCTTCGATAAACCGATATTCGATGGAGACGACTGAGATTCCTTTTTTGTGCATGGCCGGGACCCATGTGGCCATGCTTCCCTTTCGATTACCTGCCTGCCAGCCACCGCCATGAATGAAGAAGACCAGTGGGGTTGGCTCTTTGGACTCAGCCTTCCAGAACGTCATCACCTGCTTCGGATGCGGACCGTAAGAGATCTCTTCAATTGTCGCAGGAGGTGCGGGAGCTTCCTTTTTCTTTGCAGTGTCAGCCTGCCCGGCCTTCTTTTTTCCAGCCTCCTGAGCGCCCTTCCCGGAGCCTTGTTTCTTCGCAGTGGCTCCCTGAGCCGGCTGAGTTTTGGCCTTATTCTCATCAGCGCTGCCGGTTCGCATCGGTCCGATCAGAAGAACAGCAAACAAGGCCATGGCTGTCATGGACAGAGGCATTTTGAAAGCAGTGAGCTGTGGCATGCGGCAGGCACCTCGAAACGAAGCTTGGCGGGATGGTCAGTTGTCGGCGGACGTTCGCCGGCAGTTCACGTCGAGTCACGTAACTCGTCTGATAGTGATCTCGCGTACAGAATTTTGCAATCGAGACGGAGCAGGTGCCGACGATCAGCGGTTTCGCGATCGAGCCTGATCGGGAAGAGCTCCGGTCAGGATCACGAAGTTCTTACAAAGTTGTGGCTGTCATTTGAGTCACAATTGCTCATGATCTGCTACTAATGAAACTGAAGTGCAAAACGACATCCCGTTTCCAGCCGCAGCCACGTTGTCCCTGACCATGCGAGGGAGCATTCGAATGTCTGTAACTCGCCTGAACACAACTTTCCTGTGTTTGATGCTGGCAGCATTGAGTATATCCCGGTGCGCCGGAGGAGAAGATGTTCGAAGCAGCGGAGGTCTGTCCCTGGAGACGCAGGGATCACAGTCGTTGCTTGAGGTTGGGAAGCGTCAGACAGCATGGATTCGTGTGGGTCTTCAGCCCCCGGCAACTCAGCGAATGAAGCGTCGCGCTGCGGTGAATCTTGCAATTGTCTTTGATCGTTCAGGGTCAATGCAGGGGCAGAAACTTCAGTTCGCGCGCGATGCCGCAATCGGGGCCCTCAATCTGCTGGCACCGGACGACATTGTTTCCGTGATCGCCTACGACTCGGATGTGAATGTCATCGTCCCGGCAACAAAGATGACGGAACGGGAGAAGATCGCGCAGGCCATTCGAGGAATCGAAGCCGGCGGTAACACCGCGTTGTTTGCCGGCCTCAGCAAAGCTGCAGCAGAGGTTCGCAAGTTCCAGGACCCGCGGCGAATCAATCGGATTATCGTGCTCTCCGACGGCCTGGCCAACATCGGCCCAACGTCACCCAGCGAACTGGGGGCACTCGCCATGTCACTCAAGAAGGAGAACATCAGTGTGTCAACGCTGGGTCTTGGGCTTGGCTATCATGAAGACGTTATGCTGGAGCTTGCCAGTCAGAGTGGTGGCAACCATCACTTCATTGAACAGGAGCAGAACCTCCGCCAGTATTTTCTTCGAGAGTTTGAAGATTTACTCTCCGTTGTTGCTCTGGATGTTGAGGTTCGGGTGCGAGTGCCGCAGTCGCTTCGGCTGACGCGAGTTCTGGGCAATACCGCTGAGATCGATAACGAAAACACGGCCTTCACAACGATCGCTCAGATGTACGGGAACCAGGCGAGATCCATCCTGATGGAAGTGGAGATTCCGGCTGAGTTTGCACAGATTTCCGCAGATGCTCCCGAGGCACAAATCGCGGCGGTTGAAGTCACCTATCGGAATATGCAGACCGGGGAGCCTGAGCGTCTGAATGGCGAAGTTTTGGTTGGTTTCAGTGAGGATAAGGCGAAACTTTCGCAGGGTGTCAATGCGGGAGTGATCGCAGACATTGTTGATCTGATCGGCAGTGAACAAAACAAGCTCGCCACGCAGTTGCTCGACCAGGGAGACATCGAAGGGTGTCGAGCCATGTTGGTCAAGAATCGGGAGTTTCTTGCCTGGTATGCCAGAGAACTCGAATGCGAAAAGCTGGAAGAATCAGCCCGGCAGAACGGCAGGCAACTGGACGCACTGGATGGAGTGAAGTCAAACGACGCTCCGGCAGCGTTGCTGTCCCGAAAAGGAATGCGTTCGTATCAATTCAACACAGACGCTCAACTTCCGCCCAGCGGACGACAGTGATCGTGGAGTTGTCAGACTGTTGAAATCAGGAATGGTCACAGCTCCGGAGGACCTTCGCCCTCCCGTCGTGAGTCTTTCATTTGGCGGTCGGTCGATAGCGAAACCACGCAGCACAGGCTCCTTCCGACGACACCATCGGGGCTCCAAGTGGAGTTTCCGGAGTGCAGGCGTTACCAAAATGCGAACACTCACACGGTCGCCGTTTGCCTGTCAGGATTTCTCCGGCGATACAGGAAGACCGCAGATCGATGGATTCGTCTGGCGAAGCGTCCGCGTTCCCAGCCTTGCCCATCGCATCGTTCAGCAAAGAATCAAACTGTGTTTGAGCATCGAACTGCTGATACTCCGGCTGGAAGCCAAATCCACCCAGGGGAATCCGGCCCAGTCCTCTCCACTCACGATCTGCGGGCAGGAACACTTCTGAAATCAGCGCATGTGTCTGCGAGTGTCCTTCGAGCGTTACCGCGCGAGGGTAGGCGTTTACGGCCGTTGGTTCGCCTTTCTCCAGAAGCGAAACACACTGTTCGATCCCTAACAGCAGGTCAACAGGTTCAAATCCGGTGACAACGACCGGGATCCGATATTGCTCGGCAAATGAGCAGTAATCTTTCCAGCCCGTTACGGAACACACGTGGCCTGCGGCAAGGAATCCATCGAGCGAACGGGCCGGTTCCTGTGCCATCACGGACATCGCCGGCAGGACTCGGACATGGGCATTCAGCACAGAGAAATTCGTGAGCTTTCTTTGCTGTGCCTGTTTCACTGCCAATGCCGTTGCGGGCACGGTCGTTTCGAAACCCACAGCGAAGAAGACCACCTGTTCATTCGGATGCTGCGATGCGAATCGGACCGCATCAATGGGCGAGTAGACCGGGAGGACTGTGGCTCCGTCGGTTGCCGCGGTCAGAAGGGAATGGCTTCGGCCCGGCACACGCATGAGGTCACCAAACGTCGCAAGGGTGACTCCGGAAGATCGCGCCAGGCAAATTGCCGAGTCGATGTAACTGGCTTCTGTGACGCAGACCGGACAGCCCGGGCCGTGAATCAGTGAAACAAAGGGCTCGAGCAGTTCGACCAGCCCGTATTTCATGAGCGAATGAGTCTGGCCGCCGCAGACTTCCATCAGTGTCCACCGACGCGAAGCCTGGGAGCTGATGCGGTGAATCAGAGTCCTGGCGGTGTCCAGCTGGCGATATTCGTCAACAAATCTCATGAACAGAACTTCATGCAGACGGCCATCACAGTCCTCAAAAAGGAAGTGAAACCCTGTTTACGCTACAGTCGGAAGATTCGTTTTGCACAACCCGGTGGAAATCACTACGACCCGTGAACAACCGTTTTGGGTGTTTTCACCCATGTCTGGAAGTCGATGCTGAAGAATTTTGAGGGTGCCGAGCCTGAAAGGGCGCCCAGGGAGGTCTGAAGTCGCAAAACGGACCAGAATTCCCCTGGAATGCAGTTGCGACCCCCTGAACCCCCTCGAAATGATAACCCCTTTTGTTCCGCAGACATCAAAATCGTTAGAACTGTGCCGGAAAATCGTCACAGTCAGAATGAGAACTACTTTCGGATAGACCGGTTTTGCAGCCAATGGATTGCTGTGACCGCCTAGGGCCCACCTTCATTACAAAACGCAGCCATGGGATCATTCAGTATGACACCGGGGTTTTGGAAGTCAGTATTCGTACGCGTGTCCAGGCAATCACGGCAATTTCGCAAAGCAGGCAAACGATCCGCTGCAGCAAACCTGGAGTCTCTGGAGACTCGTCGAATGCTGACGGCGGATCTGACTGAGAGACTTTTTGATACCACGATGCTGGACACCTACAACGGTGATTCCAGGGTCGACAGCTATTTCGTCACATTCGACCAGCAATACACCGTGGACGAGATCAAAACTCTGACGGGAGCCACGAATGCTCAGCCGTTTGATTTGATCCCTGGAAGCTTCAACCTGACTTTCGGAACTGCAAAGTCGTTCCAGGAGACTGCGGATCTTCTGGAAACAGTCAACGGCTTCGACCAGATGTATCCGAATGTCACTCTGGAGCGGTCCGTTCGATTCATTCCCAATGACCCGCTGTTCTCACAGCAGTGGCATCTGCAGAACACCGGGCAGACCGGTGGTACCGTTGGAGCAGACGCGAACGTCACCAGCGTGTGGGACAATTATCTCGGCCGCAATGTCGTGATCGGGGTAGTTGACGACGGTCTCGAGATTACCCATCCGGACCTTGCCGCGAACTATGTGGCTGGTTTGAGTTTTGACTTTGTGGGGAATGACCCTGACCCTTCACCCACTGCAACCGATGACCATGGTACCGCGGTTGCCGGTGTTGCTGCTGGTCGCGGTAATAACTCGCTGGGGGTTTCCGGCGCTGCTCCGGAAGCAAAGCTTGCAGGACTTCGGCTGCTTGGAGCAAATCAGACTGCGACCACGGAGTCTTCAGCTCTGGGAAGCGCTGGAATCGATATTTCCAACAACAGCTGGGGGCCAGCGGACAACGGCATCATTGCCGTTCTTCCTCCTCAGGTTGCGGCAACTCTGCAGAACGGTACATCTACTGGACGTGGCGGACTGGGACGCGTGTATGTGTGGGCTGGCGGCAATGGGCGTCAGTCGCTGGACTACGTGAATTATGACCAGTACGCAAGCTCCCGTTATGTAATCGCCGTTGGGGCGCTGGATCACAACGGGCGACAGGCGAGCTACAGTGAAAGTGGCGCAAGCCTTCTGGTCTCCGCTTATTCCAGCTCAACTCCTGGTCCCGGCATTGTTACAACAGACCTCACCGGCGACAACGGTTACAACTCGACCGGTTCCGGTGACGGTGATTCACTTCCCGTTGACTATACAAGCACATTTGGTGGTACTTCGTCCGCTGCGCCACTTGTCTCCGGTGTGGTCGCTCTGATGCTGGAAGCAAATCCGCAGCTCACTTACCGCGACGTGATGGATATTCTTGCCCGAACTGCCGCCAAGAATGACCCGACGGATTCCGATTGGGTGAACAACGGTGCCGGTCTGCATGTGAATCACAAGTACGGCTTCGGAGCGATTGATGCTCAGGCCGCCGTGAATCTTGCGCTCAACCACCGTCCTCTTGGCACCCTCCAAACGACATCGTCAGGTCTTGTTACAACGAATCTGTCGATCCCTGATAACTCGCCGTCAGGCGTTTCTGCTACTGTCACGTCGCTTTCAAGGCTGACTCTGGAGCATGTGGAACTCACGATCAACGCGACCCACACATGGCGCGGCGACCTGACGATCACTCTGACATCACCGTCCGGAACCACGGCCGTCCTTGCTGAGACTCGTATTGTTGACTCAGGGGACAATTACCAGAACTTTACATTTACAACGACGCGGTTCTGGGGCGAGTCTGCCACGGGTACCTGGACAGTGAATGTCTCTGACCAGCAAGCGCTGGACATTGGTACTCTGGACTCTTTCCGTCTCAATTTCATCGGAGCGTTTCCTCCGGTTATTGTGACGGTGGCTTCGTCTGTGTCCGAGAACGCGGGGACGCTAAATGCCCGTATCGACATTTTCAGGCCAGCAAGTGTTCCGCTTAGCAGTGCAGTCACAGTGGTGCTGACGAGCAGTGATTTGACAGAACTCACCGTTCCCGCTTCTGTCACCATCCCCGCGTTTCAGACGACCGCAATCGTGTCGATTACGGTCAAAGATGACAATCTGCTTGACGGAACACAGAACGTCAACATTTCCGCGACGGCGTTTTCGTTCACTGCTCTGAAGACAATTTCGGTTCTTGACTACGAAACACTGACGGTTGTCCTGTCACCAACCTCGGTCACGGAACTTGACGGGCCAAATGCTGCCACGGCTGTGATTACACGCAGCAACACGACTCCTGACCCTCTGTTTGACCTGCCTCTCGTTGTCAACCTGACCAGCTCTGATACGACCGAAGCGACTGTGCAGTCATCGGTTGTCATTCCGGCAAGTCAGGCGAGCGTTACCGTACCGATTGCTGCGGTCGCCGATCTCTTCCGCGATGGCAATCAGCAGGCCATCATTACGGCTGCTGCTGCAGGTTACATTTCAATCACTGACGCGCTGACGGTGATTGATTCTGAGGGCGTTCTTGTGGATGTCGTAGCACCAACGGCAGCCGAGAATGCAGGGCAGAATGTGTCGCTTGGTCGAGTACGCCGAACCGATATCAACGGACCATTCAGTCACAAGACAACGCAGACATTCAACAACAATACGGTGACCTTTATCCCCGATCGGGGAACGGTTCTGTCACCGATCGTCGTACCTTCTCAGTACTCGTGGGTCGAAGATGTTGATGTGACTGTGAACTTCCACCACACATGGCTGCCCGACCTGGACGTATATCTGATCAGTCCGAATGGCATTCGCGTAGAGCTGTTTACGGATCTTTCTTCGAATGCCACAGACATTATTGGTGCGATTTTGGATGACAGTGCGCCGACAATCATCACTTCCGGTGCTGCCCCATTCACAGGGCGTTATATGCCGGAGTCGCGTCTGGATGCATTCTACCATGAACAGACGGCGGGTACGTGGTACCTGGAAGTGACCGATGACAACACGTTTGACGTCGGTTCGCTGCTGTCCTGGTCGCTGACCCTGAAGACCGAAGGGCTCGAAGCCACGACAGTCGTACTGAGTTCTTCGGACACGTCCGAAGCACTGTTGAATGGCCAGAGTCAGATTACGGTGGTCATCCCGGCGAATCAGTCCGAGGCGACGTTCACGGTCGACGCGGTCGACGACACTCTGCTCGACGGGCCTCAGACCGTGAATGTGGCAGTGACCTCTGTGAGCTCACCGAATCTTGCATTTGGCTCAGATTCCATCGTGATCACGGATTACGAACTCATCGCTCTCACTGTCAGTGCAAACAGTGTTTCTGAAGCGGCTGGAACAGCAGCACTGACGGGAACGATTGAACGTTTCAATACAGATCTTTCACTGCCTTACACGGTCAACGTCTTCTCCAGTGATGTGACCGGATTGACCGTGCCGGCCACTGTGACCATCCCTGCCGGACAGTCATCTGTGACGTTCCCAATCGATGCTGTCGATGACAGCGTCATTGACGGCGTGCAGACGGTCGTTATCTCCATCGATGCTCCGGACTACGTCGGAACCAAGTCCGCAACGGTGAGCGTTACCGATCTGGAACCAACGCTGCAGCTGTCCGCCTCGACAACGACGGTTGCGGAAAACTCCGGAAGTCTTGAAGTCACAGTCCATCGAATTGACCAGGCCGACATCAGCCAGCCGCTGGTGGTGAACCTGTCTGTTGCCAGTGTCACCCCAGGTGCTCCTGCCCTGGCAGTTCCGGCAAGTGTGACGATCCCTGGCGGATCAGATTCCGTGACATTCGTGATTGCGGTTCTGGACGACGCTCTGCTTGACGGGACACAGATCACGACGATCACTGCCAGCCAGGTCAACATCATCTCGGGAACTCTGGACATCAACGTCACCGACGTCGAATCTGTGACGCTCTCAGTGAATACCTCCGAGTTCTATGAGAATGGCGGACCGACCGCAGCGGTGGGAACTGTCACCCGCAGCAACACAGACACTTCACTTCCGCTGGTGGTGACGTTGACTTCGTCGGATACCACGGAAGCCTCGGTTCCGTCGACTGTCACGATTCCCGCTGGTGCGTCCAGTGTGAATTTCAACATTGCAGCTGTGAATGACCCGGATCTCGACGGGCCTCAGTCCGTGGTTCTGACAGCCAGCGCCACCGGCTACTTCGACGGAACTGTCGGTGTGACGGTTCTGGATCACGAACCGCCGGTGATTCTGACTCCGTCCGGAAATACTCTGAACCCACGACCGCCGATTACGTGGCAGGCAATGCCTGGCGCGATTCGATACGAACTGATCGTTTCCAATCTGACGACCGGTGTGAATCAGTTCATTCACCGAACTGACCTGACGGGGACATCATTCCTGCCGACGGAGAACCTTGGGATCGGCCGTTATCGCGTGTGGGTTCGAGCCATCGATGCCCTCGAGCGGCCTGGATTCTGGAGCGTTCCTCGCGACTTCAAGGTCGAGACCGCGCCAGTCTTCACGGCTCCAACAACGACAGGCACGCTGGCCAATCCGACGTTCCCTGAAATCTCCTGGACGGCCGTTGCTGATGCCAGCCGGTACGAGCTCTGGGTCAACAATGTGACGTCAGGCACAGTGCGAGTCCTTTACAAGACGGATATTGTGACTTCGACCTACAAGTCCCTCGATGGCTTCGGCTCTGGTATTTACAGGGCCTTCGTTCGAGCCGCAAACTCGAAGGGTGAGTATGGTCAGTGGAGTGCCGCGATCAACTTTACGGTTCTGGCGGCCCCAGTCATCGTCACGCCATCCACCGGAAGCGGCTTCGACAGAACTCCAACGTTCACCTGGGGAGCAATCGCCGGTGCGACCAACTATGACCTCTGGGTGACCAGCCGAGCAACGAACCAGATTTATCTGCGAAACCTCTCCGTTACGACGAACTCATTCACTGCAACAAGGGACTTTGCGACCGGTGACTACACCGTCTGGGTGCGTGCTCAGAGCGGCCAGGTCTTCAGTGCCTGGTCACAGGCCCGGTTGTTCTCCATCGGCATGCCGCCGGTGATTTCTTCCCCGACCGCAGGCAGCAGCAACTCCGGCAAGCCAACATTCGCGTGGTCCAGTGTTTCTGACACGGAACGTTATGAACTGTGGATTACGGATCTGGCTCGCAACACAAAGGTTGTCATCACGAACCTGACGACAACGACCTACACACCAGCCACAGCAATGGCGGCCGGATCTTACCGCGTGTGGGTTCGAGCAGTCAGCACGATGGGTGAATTCAGTGCGTGGAGCACTCCGGTGACCTTTACGGTAGCCGCTGCTGCTCCGGATTCGCAGTTGCCTCTGCTGGATCTGCCTCAGTTGAATGCTCTGGGCGCACGTGTGACACGGGAAGCCGTTCGACCGTCTGTGGCCGTGGCGGCTCAGAAGGCGATCGAAGCGGATCGGACGGACGTAGTCGTCCACCACAACGCCATGGCGATTGTGAAGGAAGTTGTTGCGAACGGTTCCGATGATGCGACAGCATTCGATGCTGTCATGTCAGAATGGAGCGGCACGGATTGGTGGCAGGCTCCAGTCGTGGCTGTCGAAGATCGTCGAAACGTGGCGAAGTCGTAAGTGCAGACACAGGCAGGCATCGCAATTTGTGGTGCCTGCCTGATTCCCCTCACCGAACGCGACGCGTTGCATGCGGTTGACGGCTGGCTGGATGTGCTTAGACTGACGAAGAAGCTCCGCTGTTGATCAGCGGTGATCAGAACTCCGGGGTCCTCCCTGGAGTTTCTTTTTTTGCGCGGACACCGTTCTTTGGAGCCCCGATGCACTGGGCGTTTCACGAAGAGATTCAGGGATCAGCCAGAGTCACTCTGGAAGACAGCGAAGCCCACCACATTCTGCATGTGCTGCGAATGAAGTCGAGAGACAAGCTGGTTCTGTTCGATGGAAAAGGATGTTCAGTCGAGGCGGAAGTGAGCCATGTCACCCGCCGCGATGTCACCTGCGAAATTACAGGCGTTCGAACCATCACAATAGCGAGGCTGCCGAGGATTCGTGTGGCTGCCTCTCCGCCGAAGGCCGATCGACTGCGCTGGATGGTCGAGAAACTCACTGAACTTGGAGTCGCCGAGTACATTCCACTTCGAACCGAACGCACGGTCGTCACTCCGGGAGAAACAAGGCTCGACAAACTCCGCGCAACGGTGGTCTCGGCCTGCAAGCAATGCGGACGTTCGATCCTGATGGAGGTTCAGGAACTCACTTCGCTGGACACGCTGTTGCGGCTGGAACTCCAGACCGCGATTGTGGTGGCTCATCCGGGTGAGCCGACCAGCTGGGACGCCATCACCCGCCGAGTCTCCAAGGATGTTCTGCTGCTGATCGGGCCGGAAGGAGGCTTTTCGCCGTCGGAGATGCAGTTGCTTCAGTCACGTGAGATCCAGACGCTGTCATGGCCCGATACGATCCTGCGGACCGAGACGGCTGCGATCACGTTTGCCGCAGTGCTCCTGAATCGCCTCACCTGAAAACACCTGTGTAGTGGAAGTCGCCAGACTTCCTTTCCATCAGTAACGCAGGGAACTCTGGCGAGTTCCACTACATTTGTTACCAGGTGATGTCCTGGCGGGAATGGACGCGTTCTGATAACTCGACGACGCGAGGATTCAGGCGGGAGAGTGAATCGACGACGGACGAAATCGCAATCCCTTCCACTTCGCAGATGATTGTGATCGAATCATGCGGACATGGACAAAGCGTGACACAGTCGCCGAACTCTGATTTCAGTTCCTTCTTCCAGTCCTCCGCCGGAATTTCGGCCGGGATCACGGCAAGAATGCGATGACCGCCGCCCACATGCTGCAGGTGTGGTCGTGCTGCAGCCAGTCGGGATTCCTGATCAGCCCCGGAGTTTTGAGGACGATTGGCGTCCCTGGTGTTGGCGAGGAGGAATGACGCCGCTTCACTGGCGAGAGCTGACGCGTCCTGTGGACGAGGATCTCGGCCGAGGAACTGGGACAGTCGGAACTTTCCGTTTGTCAGAAGGTACTCGTCAAACAAAGTGACTCGGCTGTCGCTCAGATCCAGAGGAGCTGAGTTTTCCCGATTGAGGAATTCAGAAACGGCAAGGACTCTGCGGCGAGCGCCGTCGAGTCGTTCAGCACGATACTTGTTCAGCCATTCTCGCAGTGATTTCAGGTGGCTGGACACACACTGACTTGCAGTCTGACAGACCAGCAGCATCGTGTACTGCCGACAGAACGCCTTGACGGATGTGCGCGGCGTTGAACCATTCGGCTCGCTGCTGTGAGCAATGCTGGCACAGAGATCCGTAAAGGCCTGCTGAAGATCCGCCTTCTGTCGTGCCGTTGCGGAGAGCGACACGTCAATCGAACGGAGAAGGAGGTTCAGGACTGCGTCGGAGGCTCCAAACCGGCATGCCGAATCGATGCCATCGCGCAGCTGGGTTTCAATTCGTCCCTGTGCTTCGGTCAAAGCCTGCAGCAGTTCCTGGCGAATCTCCTCCAGGATGTTTGCGATGGAATTCGGGTACTGTTGTGGAGATGCCGTGTCCTGGCTGACCAGCATGGCCGCTCGTGCAGCGACATCATCAGTCTGGCGGTTTTCAGAAATTCGGAGCACCAGCGACATCGAATAATCGTCGAGGCGACGTGTACGTTCGGGATTGACGAGTTTTGGAACGAGGCTGATGGCTCCGTCCGGTGTGAGATGGAAATCATTCAGGATCGGCTGAATGTCGCGTGTCAGCTGTCCCAGTGACTCCGGCGCACACTGATGCATTGTCATCGAAGCCCATCGCTGCAGCAGCGACGCCGCGATTCGGGAACTCTCGGTATTCGCGATTGTCCAGGAGTCAGACGAGATGCGATTCAGGCCAAAGGTTCGAAGACTGATTTCCGGCTGATCGATCCCCGTGTCTCTGGCAGCAGTTCTCCAGGCCTGCATCTCGCGGCTGGCAGGTGTCGTGGACTGGAGCTGCAGATATTCGGCGACGGCTTCGACACCGCGAGCAAAATCGGTGGTTGTCAGGTCGTCACCAAAATGAACCATCCACAGATCATCAAGAGGCTTGTCAAAACTCGCGCCACCGGAATGCGATGGACCTCGAAGTCCCGACATCGTGTAGTACTGAAGTTCCTTCAGAAAGCAGAGTGCATTGGCATCATGCATGTCAGCGGCATTTCGGCCCGCGGAAGTTCCGTGAAGCAGTACCGCACCGACATTCAGGTTCGGCATGCGATCCTGAGTTCCAATCGAGCGTGACAGCCAGATCAGATCGAACAGGCTTCCGCTGGCGGTCCCACCGGCAACAGATCCAACAATGATGATCTGCACGGTGTCCTTCTGCCATGGCTGAGCAATCAGTTTTCGCGACTGCTCCAGGGCACTGTCAGCCGTGGCCGCTTCGATGCTTTTGCGCAGCTGACGGCGAACATCTTCAAGCCCGGAGATGACAGCCAGCCTGCCGAGCGGGCGGAGGCCTTCGACGTGACCGGATTTGGGGATGTTGAAGAGCCATCGGCGACTCAGCCAGCTCAGATGATCGGAGGCCGACTTTCGATATTCGTGGGATGTTTTGAGCGGCAGTGTGACCGACCTCACACTTGCCTGTGAATCAACGCCTTTGCGGCTTGCCTCCCGAATGACTTCGTCACTCGAATCAACCAGCAGGTACTGGAGGGATGGCGTATTCTGTCCGCCGGTGGACTTTCGAACTTTCTCCTGCAGAGCCAGAACCGTCTGGCAGCCCAGACCACCAACGCCGACAAAGATGGTCGGTTTCAGAGACCATTTGACATCACGCGAACTGACCGGAGCCAGTGGTTCGGATGCCGGAAGTGTCTCTGGTCCAGCGGCAAGCTTTGCGTCGACCGCCTTTAGTTCTGTGGTCCTGCTGATACCGCTGACGTCGGACGCCGCGGCGGATTTTCCCGAAGCAACTCCACTGTGTCGGCGACGCGCCAGTTCGTCAACAAACTGTCGACAGCTGGCGAAACGAGTCTGCGGGTTCTTTGAAAGTGCGCGCGCAACGGCCGGACGGTCTGACGGATGGAGTACGCTCAAATCCGGAGCTGCTCGAAGATGCTGCGCGGTCAGCTGTGCGGCTGTTCGACCGTTGAACGGTGGAGTGCCGGTCAGCATCATCTGATAAACGATTGCAAGACTGTACTGGTCACTTCCCCGTGAAGGCCGTCCTTCAAAAAGTTCCGGAGGGGCGTAGAGCGGGGTGAAGCCGTTGACGAGCGAGTGGCCTTCTGTCGTGATACTTTTTGTCAGGCCGAAGTCACCGACTTTGGCATGATTGCCCTGCAGCATGATGTTTTCAGGCTTGATGTCCAGATGCTGCAAGCCATGCTGTTCGTACATGAAGTCAAGTGCGTCGGCGGCATCACGCAGATAGCCGATCAGTTCATCACGAGGAATTCCTCGACGCCCCGAGCCGACGAGATCGCGGAATCGCTGGTCCAGACTTCCGTCTGCAAGCTCGGTGACCACGATGACCTGGCCGCGAACCACTTCAATTCGTTCAATGCTCAGCAGGAACGGATGTCGCACGTCGCGGATGCGGTTGAGTGCCTTCAGTTCGGTTTCGGCCTGAAGCCCTGAGAGATTTCCGAACAGGATCTTGACCGCTTTGACGAATCCGCCTGGGCCAACCGCACGCCAGACCTCGCCGAAGCCGCCAACACCAATGCGCTGCTCCAGCCGGTAGCCTGCAACTTCCGACAGGTCTGTCTGAGCTTCCGGGCGTTCCCCGGACAGCACAATTGTGGACTGAACTTCGGTCTTCATCACGCGACTCCTGTCATCGGCATGTCTGCTGAGCGATTTCGAACGAAGCGTTCAGCGGTCGCGTCGGGACTTTGGTAAAGAAACACTCCGCAATCTTCTCGAAGTGTTCCGGTAACATCTCAAACGGCACTCCGTTGTACAGACAGTAGTTTCGCACCTGGAGCAGAAGGTCTCGCGCATGGCAGCGTCGCATCGGACGTTCTGCTTTGCGATAAAACGTTTCGAGGACAAAGTCGACGGTTTCCGGTTCGTACGCACAGTCGAGCTTTTCCGCTGCGATCTGGAAGAGTCGGTGAAACTCCGCTGCGTCCGGGTCCTGAACTTCAATTCGATAGGGAATTCGGCGAAGAAACGCCTCGTCAACCAGATCCGCCGGATCGAGGTTGGTTGAGAAAATGATCAGCTGCTGGAACGGCACCTGGACCTTCTTGCCCGTCGACATGGTCAGGTAGTCGTGCTTGTTTTCGAGCGGAATGATCCAGCGATTCAGAAGCTGTTCCGGCGAAACTCGCTGACGCCCGAAGTCGTCGATCAGCAGGCAGCCGCAGTTGCTCTTCATCTGCAGCGGTGCTTCACTGATGTTGCTCGTGGGGTCGTGTCGAATCTCCAGACTGTCCAGAGTCAGTTCACCGCCCACAATGACAGTCGGGCGACGTACACGCAGCCACCGCTTGTCATAGGCAAGATTGCCGTCCGGGGCATCGACTTCCTGATGATAGGCTGGGTCGAACAGTGTGATCACTTCACGGCCATCAATGACCGCGTGTGGAATCCAGATTTCCTGGCCGAAGCAGTTCGTCAGACATCGCGCCAGAGTTGACTTGCCGTTGCCTGGGGCTCCATAGAGGAACAGACCGCTCGCAGAATTCACGGCCGGGCCGAGCATGTCCATCAGTTCAACGGAGATGGAGACGTTGTAGAAAGCGTCTTCCAGTTCTTCGCGTCGAACCGGCTGGTCGCAGATGGCCTGAGCTTCGACGGAAATGATGTAGTCCTGCAGTGGCACAGGAGCCGGGCCGACATAGGCACATTCGGAGTGATACTGTTCGGCACGCCGGCGTCCCTCGTCAGTCAGTCCGAAGATATAGTCATTCAGGCTGGCACTGCCGCAGTGCATCACAGTACGGCGGTTCTTCAGTCGCTCCATCATCGTTTCGACCATTCGAAACGGCAGGCAGAGTTCGCTGGCGATGGTTCGTCCGGACAGGTTTCCTGATGAGCGAAGAAGTTTGCAGACCAGGGATTCAAGGAAAGGCTCTGTGAGTCCCAGTTCCTGAAGGCTGGTTGGATCAGATGGCCAGAAGCTCTCGCCCGCCAGCAATGCCGAAAGCACTGCGGAGTCACCGAGACGAGGAGAATTTGGGCGAGGCATGATCATCGAAGGGGACTGTTCGTTTGGAACACAGAAGGAACAGGAGGAGAGGTTGTGTGCTGCTTAGCTTTCCCGTGTCCAGAAGGCGGCATTCTCAGCTCGTCCGAAGAGAAATCCCTGGGCGAGTTCAAAGCCGAGTTCAAAGCACACGGAACCTTCTTCAACGGTCTCGATACCCTCTGCCAGCGGAACAACCCCGAGATCTCTGACGATCTTCAGCAGCGACCGGATGGTTTCCCGATGCTGTTCAGAAGTGAAAGGCAGGCCGTGAACGAACTTCACGTCAAATTTCAGCACATCCGGCGGAACTTCAAACAGCTCCTTCAGGCGAGCCTGTCCGGCTCCGAAGTCGTCGTAAGCCAGCTGCATGTTGAGCTGCAGAGTCTTCTGACGAATCTCACGGAGGAACGCTGAAGAAGCCGTCGCACCTTCATGGATTTCCAGAACGATATCCGCATTCGGAAACTCAGTTCTCAGTCGCTCCAGGCTCGGGAAAAGATCACTGTGCGTCAGTTCTGCCGGGTGAGTGTTGAGGAAGATTTTTCCCGACGGAAGTTCTTCCGCAATGCGAAGTCCCTCGATTCGACATGCCTGACTCAGTTCCGCTTCCACCTTTCTGGACGCAGCGACTCGGAACATTTTTTCGGGTGTTTCCAGTCCAAGCAGGTAGCTTCTGGAAAGCACTTCAAACCCAATTCGATTGCGATCCGCAAGTCGCACGATTGGCTGAAAGTACGGTCGCAGCGCAGGGCGACGAAGGAGTTTGTCGAACTGAAGATGTGCCAGTGCTTCGGCTGAAACGTCAGCGGTGACAGTGGAGCTTGTGCATTCGTCGGTCGACGACTGAAGCGTATACATCACGCTGCCGAAGTGCAGAATATCGCCGGAACGCAGGCCGGTCAGGTGCTGCAGACGTCGTCCGTTCAGCAGGGTTCCGTTGGTGCTGTTCAGGTCACGGACAAACAAGTCACGATTGATGGTCAGAATTTCCGCGTGGCGACCGGAGACTGTTGGATCAGAGATGCAGAGATTGTTGCCTGGGCTTCGACCAACGGTGAACGACGGGCCAACGACGTTCACGTGCTGATTCGAACCGGTGTCAGAAGAACTGCGGCTCAGAACCCAGAGTCCGTCAACGAAACTCTGAGTTCCTCCGGCGTTCAGGAGTGTTGTATTCGACCGGCCATCCATTCTGTCGGACTCTCTATCTGAGAAACGAAGCTCTGACGTCATTTGCGTCGGGAGCTGCATCACAGTAATTTTCCCTACGATGCCTTGTGGCAACATTAGCTCACTTCCGGGCGCGCGGTCTGAAAGGCATGTGCAAATAGGTAAGATTTACTATTCCGGTTGCAGCGGTTATTCAGGCTGAAGTGATTCGCTTTGTTGTCGTGGCCCAGGCAGCTCACCCTCCGTCCGTGATATTCTGACTTTTCGGATCGCCCGAGTGATACGACTCACCGACATTTCCAAGCGTTACGAGTCCCATCTCATCCTGCGTGGCGTCAACCTTGCTGTGGCCAAAGGCGAAGTCTGCGTGTTGCTGGGCCCGTCCGGCGGCGGCAAAAGCACGCTGCTGCGTACCATCAACGGGCTTGAAACATTTGACGGCGGCCAAATCGAAGTGGGCGGTGTGAATCTGCCAGGACGACCCTGTCCGGAACGCGATGCGGCCCTGTTGAAGATCCGTCAGAAGGTTGGGATGGTCTTTCAGCAGTTCAACCTGTTTCCCCATCTGACAGTTCTTGGGAACGTCATTGAAGCACCCGTCCATGTCCTTGGAACGCCCAGAGAGCAGGCGGTCAAGACGGCAATGGACCTGCTGGAACGGGTCGGGCTGCAGCACAAAGCTGACAGTCGGCCGGCCTCGTTGTCAGGCGGCCAGCAGCAGCGAGTCGCGATTGCTCGAACGCTGGCGATGAACCCGGATGCCATTCTGTTCGATGAGCCTACGAGCGCACTGGATCCGAATACGACGGCCGAAGTGATCGACGTGATGCAGGATCTCGCGAAAGCCGGCCAGGGAATGATCGTGGTGACGCACGGGATGCACTTCGCCCGGACTGTGGCTCACACGATTCACATTCTTCACTCGGGCACGATCATCGAATCCGGAGCTCCTTCAAAGGTCTTCGATTCGCCGTCTCATGAAGTCACAAAAGCGTTCCTGAGTGATTCAGGGACTCATGGCTGACACCATGTCGGCACCCAAAAAAAAGATCCCGAGAAACTCGGGATCCATGTCTTGCCTGGGCTGAGGTCAATCTGGATGAATAATGGCTATTTCAGGCTCGACATTTTCGCGACAGCATCCTCTGCCAGTTCCAGATGCTGGGCTGCAGCACCTGGTTCCATCAGCGGAGCACAGTTGACGCCCGTTTCTTCCAGGATGGAAATGTACGGGTTGGTCGTGAAGTCATAGTCGGCGGCGTTTTCAAACCGCTGAGCATAGTTGGCCATGTGGTCGGCCACTGCGATCAGGGCCACAAGCCGACGATTGGCCTCGGTGTCTGTTGGGCGGTGGTGATAACGGACAACGGCGATCAGGCTTTCCGGCAGACCTGAATTCGTTGCGTACCAAGCGCCGACATTGGCATGAGTTGTTCCGAGAATCGAAGCTTCGCGATCGAGGTAATCCAGATCTTCCGTGAATTCCATGGAGTCGAATTCGAGGAATTCATCGACATAGCAGGACGCCAGCAGGGTTCGCCCGATGTCATGAACCAGTCCTGCCGTAAACTCTTCCCCGTCAAAACCAGCGGACAGAGCGCGGTTTAGGTTCTGAGCAAGAACGGCGGTAAAGAAGCCGTGTCGTGCAAGTGTTTCGCGGATCCACTCCTGCTTCATGGACATGCGGCTCATCAGGCTGGTAATGCAGGATGAAAGAATCAGGTTGCGGCAGGTACGAACGCCCAGCCGGATCACGGCCTGTCGCACGTTGGCGAGCGGTTTGCCGGAGCTGTAGAAGACGCTGTTGGCAAGACTCAGGATTCCCGAAACGAGCGAGACGTCTCGTTCGACAATCGCGGTGAATTCGTTCATCGAACAATCAGGGTCTTCAGCCATCTTCACGGCTTTGACGGCAAGCCATGGCAGCATCTGAATGGACTGGTTCTGCAAAAGGCGAGAGCGAACATGCTCTGGCAGGAAAACGTCGGCATTCTTTTCGGTCTGGGCTTCTGCAGCAGTTCCGACAGGCGCAATCATGGATCTCTCCGCTGGTGGTTTCTGATGTTGAGGATAGCGCGCCGGAAATTCTGGTGTTCACAAGCTAACCAATGGCGCTCACAGGGCGATGATCGAATTACCCTGGTACGACTTGCGGAAATCTGCCAAAGGATGCCGTTGCCTGGGAATCTCCCACTGCGAAAGAACGGGTTGCATCAGTTTTAACGACCGAAAGTCAGAGCCTGGTCGGATATCCCGCACACTCCCGTGAGCAGAAACACAGACGAATTCACGGAAACCGCCTGGAGTGGATCTCGCCAGAGATCCTGTGAGGTTGGTTGCCAAAGATCGCACACCGTTCGTTGAGCATGGGAACTCTGGTGAGGTCCACTACAGCGTGGGTGATGAAAGGAACTCTGGCGAGGTCCACTACCGGTCCTCGGTTCGGTCGGCAGAACAATTGGTATGCGATATGCTTTCGAAATGACTGTCCGGAAGTTGCGAGCCTCGCATACTGCTTCAACTCACAGCTTGCCGTGTTCTTCCACGGATGTCGGTGAAATGGCTCGGAGACAATGCCATGTCCCATTCAGCTGAACTGGTTTATACAGAGTGTGTCCTTTTGCTCCAGCAAAGTGCCACATTGCGTTCGAGTTCTCGAATCGCCGCTGCAGTCCTGGCTCTAGTTCTGACGGCCTCAGCAACATTTGCAGCAGGCCCTGTCGGAATTGGCTGGACACCGATGGGAGCACAAACGACTGCCGGGTACGTTGGGCCCGATGGCAAACTGGTGCTGTTCGACGGAGGAGCGGCAGGCTGGGTCGTTCGACCTGCCCCGTACCCACATCCACTGGTGCCGGGAGCACCGATTGCCTTTCTGCCGCAGCCGGCTGGTGCATCGTGGCCAACCGTGATCACTGTCTCTCCGGCCAACAAGCTGGTGCAGATCGTCAACGGCGGCATCATTCAGTCATTACAGCCAGCATTGAATTTTCCTGTCGGAGCGCAGATTGAACATGCTCAGCTCGCGGGATCGCATATGGTCTTTGCGGTCGATGGACCTGGCGACTTGTGGGCCGTCGATCCGGCAACCGCTGTGGCTCATAAGCTGAATACGTCCGGCGAGTCCTTTCCTCACGGTTGCTCGGTGACTGCAGTGGCGCATGGGACGAACTACCATGTTTGTGCGGTCGATCATTTCGGCACACTCTGGTATTACAACGGGCACGGGGCCATGTGGTCCGGTGCCGCCATCGGTGGTGGTCTTCTGCCCGGGTGTGGTGTTGCCGCCGAGATTTTCTCATTCCATCCCGATCCGGTGCTGCGGCTGAATGTTGCGATGATTGACGCCGCCGGCCAGCTCCTGTTGTTCAGCAAACGAACGGGGATGCCATGGGATGCTCCGATGGTCATTGCGACTGGCCAGAATCCCGGTTCTCTGCTTGAGCTCGGAAAGTCGGCCTTTGGTCCAATGGTCTCAACCATCAGCGCAGGAGGAGACTGGAACGTGTGGATTCAGTCGGCTGGTACCTGGACGCCAAACCTGGTTGGGGCAGGTTTTTTGATGGGAGCCCCCATCGCGTGTGCTCCTGCGGTTGGCACCGTTTTCACAGTGGACCCGCTTGGACGCCTGGTCTGTGCCAACTGGTCCGGCTCGGGCTGGACGACCGGATATGCTGTCCCGACACTCAGCTTCTCACCGGTTCTTGTCAGCCGAAAGCTGATTCCAAATCCGGACCTTCCACCCGCTCGAGTCACATTGAAAAACTCAGGGAAGGACCCCCTGCTGGTGCAGGTGGTTGACCTGTTCGATCCGCGCCAGCCTCCCGAGCAGAAGATCGAAGTGGGCGCACAAATTGATGTGGAGTTGATACGGGAAGCTGGTGGTGTTCTGGAAGAGGTGTACCTTGTGCCCGGGCCTGCGGGAACTCTGCTGGAGCAAACCGCATCACATAACATCCCGCCGGCTCAGAGGTATTCGCTCGTCGTCTGGGAGAACCGTGAAACCTACAAGGTGCTGCCATTCAAGAATCCTCGGAAAGGGGCTCCGAAGGAACAGACCGAAGGATTTACTCGTCGTTCCAACGTCAGCCTTGGCGTCATTCCCGTGCCGCCAGGAGCATTGCTGCGTGACCAGGATCAGATGGACGTGGTCCAAATCACCAAACGCCTGAAGAACCCCGGCGCCGTGGTCCACTTTGCAAAGCCGCTGGATCAGCCATAGAGAACTGGCTCGCTCTCCCTGCGTTTCTTCGACAAGAGGACCATTGCCATTCCGAATCAGCTTTTTCAACGGGCAGTTCAGGAGCATTTTCGTGGATCGTCAGAGAATGGATGCCGGTCAGGTGCGTTCTGCGTATGACGGAGCGAGTCGACAGTACTTTGATCGCTTTGGCAAAGAGCTGGATTACAAGCCATTTGATCGTGAACTGCTGAACGAGTTTGTGGCGGAAGCAACCAGCGGTTGCGTGCTGCTGGATCTCGGTTGTGGGCCGGGGCACGTGACGGAGTTTCTTCAGAACGCCGGAGGAAACGTTGTTGGGATCGACCTGGCACCGGAGATGATTGCTGAGGCATCGCGACAGTTTCCTGGTTGTCGCTTTCAGGTTGCCGACTTTCGTTCATTGCCATTTGGCGATGGTACGATCGGCGGCATCGTGGCGTTCTACAGCATCGTGCATTTTTCTCCGGACGAATTGAGTCACGTCTTTCGGGAAATGGAGCGTGTTCTGACCGCAGGTGCTCAGTTGCTGTTATCGTTTCATGTCGGGGACGAAGACATTGTGGTGGATGACTTTCTAATGAGCGGAAAGTCTCTGCGTTTCCAGTTCCTGCAGCCAGATGCCGTTCTCGGGGCCGCGATCGCCGCTGGTCTCGAAGCCGTAAGCTGCGTTGTGCGCCAGGCATATCCGCAGGAACATCCGACACAACGATGCTACCTCAAAGTCCGCAGACCTCAGATAAAGAACTGATGTCGTGCAATGAGCCGAAGCAACGGAAGTGGCCCGCGTCGGTTGAGCGATGGGGCGAAGGCCACCAGACAGCTGTGTCCGTGACTATTGCCGTTGAAGCAGAATTGACGCCAGGATCTTTCTCGCTGCAGACAGACGACATGTGATTTTTGCCGTTAGTCCATGACGGTCTGCTGAGAAATCACCCTGGATCGCGGCACCGCTTTCCTGGTTCTCTGACGGACGGGGCTTGGGCTGAAGAAGCCAATCGGAAGAACGAAGAATGTTCTCAGAGACTCTGAAGGCCAGCAGAGACCCTCGGCCGCCATATTCGACAACGTTTGTCGACGGTACGGCGCTTTCGTCAGCGTTTTCGCCCTTGATGGTAATCTCCAATGCTGTCTTGTTTGTGTTTTCTGACATGATGACCCGCATCGGTATCCCACGAACGGTGATCGGTTCAGCCAGTGTCAGTTCCGGGGCCAGGGAACTAATGATTCGCAACAATCGAGCAGGCTGTTCGCCAGTGGCGGAGACAATACCTTGAAGTGCGTACGGAGAGGTTCCGACAAATTCTCCGGCACAAATGAGGTCAAGATCTCGATCCGGGTCAGCCTTTTGATGATCAAATGCAGACAACACGTTTGGCGGAAGTCGTGTGGCTGCCACAAAGCTCACACCTGAAGTCGAACTGTTGGGGACAGGAGTTTGTGGTAGCTCGGCCTTTCGCAGGTATTGCTCGGCCTGGCTTTCGGATCTGACTGAAATACGTCCCTCGAGAACGACTTGTTGCTCATCAACAAAGAGCTCAGCGGACGCCGTTTCCATATCATTCAGGATCGTCCGAACCATCGCAAGAGCAGCGTCGTGCAAGCCCTTCTTTGTAACCGCCTGCTGAACTGACTGACCATCATTCTGTTGAGCAACAGTTCCTATCGCCGTCGCAATTGCGGTATCCCAATGAGCCTTTGTTGCAACAGAAAGTTTCTGGGGCGAAAACCAAACTCTGCCAAGTCGCCGTCTGGAGGCATCCTTCGCAGAAGTGTGCTCCGCGACGTCAGGAAGCAAGGTCGGTTGGAAGAGAGAATCCGAGTAAGCGCTCCAAAGCCAGCCATTTTGATAACGAAAACGATGCCTGGAGGTACTGCGAGACTTTTGGGAGGTCCAAACGATCTGAAAGTCCTCGCCTGTTTTCTCCTTCTCTTCGGGAGTTGATTTAACAATCTTCGAGGACCAGAGCAGATTGCTGATATTGACAGACCATTGGTTATCCGCAGGCGAGTTCGTCTCGACTTGATAGTTTGGTCGTTTTGTTTCCTCGGCCGACTTCCATTGTTTCGAGAAATCTTCGACGAGAGCCCTGGCTCCATCAACAGTGAAGCACTCTTCAAAGTACCAGTACTCGATCAATTCACCCTGGGATACTAGCACACAGCCCTTTGCATAGGGCACCTGGATACGGTCCGCGAATCTCTTGCGGATTGATCTTCGAATCTCTTCACTCAGATCATTGCTCCGAAAGCCAAATTCAGACTCGAGGTCGCTGACAAGCTGGATCACGTCTGAAGTGGCAAAGGAATCGCAGACAACTCCCGCAAAAACCTCTGGCGACGGGATCTCCTGCGCAGGGAGGCTGGAAGTTTCTGAGAGAACCACGACAGATAGGATCGAAAAGACGATCGGACCACAGCTATTGCAAAGTCGGGCCATACGACACCTCAGGCGAAGAGAGATCATTACTCGGTCAGATCCGTATCTGCAAACTTCTTTTTGAGTCCAAGTGCCGTGTTCCTGACGACCTCATCACTACTGGCACCAGTTCTCTCAAGAACTCTGAGCAATTCACTGATGAGTCTCTCTCGTTGCTGTTGTCGGCGAACGGGGTCGTGAATCGTTTCGCTCTTCGTCTTAAGATGGTTGCCCAGTGAACACTCCACTTTGTAGTGAGCAATGATGAGCCCCGCACAGATCCTGGTTCGGGTCAAACTTGTCAGTTCGGACTGATCCGCCATTTTGTCGATGACGTTGAGCAGGGACAGCACATTAAACTCCCGGACATCATCCGGTCCCTGAATTCCCATCAATGTCGCAAACTGCTGGTCCAGGGGTTTGTCATCGATGTGAGTTCGAAACTGCTGATAGGCAATTTCAATCAGTTCTTCCTGCCGAGCAAATCGCAGCATTTCCAACATGTCCTGCATCATCGTTGCGAGGCCATCGATCCCGGACGTCTCCAGGATCTTGCTTGAGTAGTCCTTCACTGCTTTGCGAAACAGAACGCGATCTTCTGACTCATCTGTCGCTGCTGTGAGGATTACCAGAGACCTCAGAATCGAAACGTGATCGCCAACGCTGAGTCCTGGTGTTTCCAGCAGGCGACCAGCGGCAGTGTGAAACTCGCCCGCGACCTTGAGACGTTCCTGAGTGAGTTTTTGCGGTGACTTTCCCCAGTAATAATCACCGAGTTTCAGTCCAAAGTTCGTAACCGCCAGGTCCTCCTGTTTTCGTTTCTTGGCCGCATCAATCTCGGAACGGATCCAATCGGCCGACACCCGTCTCGAACGGATCAGCTTACAGGACCTGAGCAGCATCCCTTCGCTGGAGTTTCCCAGCTTGACCTTGATTGATTTGGGGAGCACAACACCTTCTGCATCCAGCCAGTCCAGTTCAACACGGCGTCCACCGTTATGGAACTGCAAGCCTGACTCTCCGTGTCGAAGATGGCTCCCCGGCAGTTCGAGGGTCCATTGAAAGAACTTAGTGAACCTGGAACTCAGGTCCTTCATATCGCAGATTCTGGAAACCTGTTGCCCACCGACCTGCTCAAAGGCGGAATGAACTCGAAGCCAGCCAGGAGCCAATGTCTGTTGAATCATCTTGATTGCCCCCTCGGCACGAGTGACAGTCAGGCTGGGAGACAAGTCTGCGTTTCTTTTGGTGGCGTAGTTCAATTCCTGCTCAGTCGTATCCGGCAACGCCAGCACACGATCAATCACTTCGGGTGTAAGACCCCATGCGTCCGTTTCATCAAGTCGGGAAATCATGTCCCGCGGCTCGTATGTCTGATTCGAATATTCCGGTTCACCAGCCAGCCTCCGCGGCTGCCGAGTATGCACGTGGTGGTAACCCTCCCACGGTGAATACAGCTCAACCGTTTCCTGAGTGCAGTGAATCACGGCAGTCGCGATGGGCGGCGTTATTGGGGCCTGGCTGAACCCAAGATCAGCTCCAATGATCGCCGCCCACTCGCTGTCTGTGACAAGATATCGGACGTGCATGACGCTGGATTGCTGCATTAAGGGGATGCTGAAGCAAATCGAGTATTCTGCTTCTACTCCGCCTGGCTCGTCAGCTGCCTCGCTTGAACAGCCCGCTTCATCCGCTGGTGGTGCCGTTGGGCCACTCCAGCGAGCAGCAAATACGAGTGTCAGTAGTCCGAAGAAGGTGCTAATTCTGGTCATAAATCAGTACCTTTCGATTCTGCAGACTTTTCTGCATCAACTCAGGGACTGCCATCACAAAATCAAGCGACTCGCGATGTTCTTCAAACATCGATACCCCGTACTGAAACATTTCAGGGGGGATCTGATGAGCAGAAGCATTCACCGGCTCGTCCTGAAGAATCTGCCGTGTTGCCTGCCCGGTCGTTGGCGAAGGGGTGCCCGCGATGAAGACAAAGGCCATTGCAAAAAGTAGTGGAGTTCTCACAGTGTCCCTCTCGAAGTGCGACCTGATTGTTTGTGGTGACAGTCATTCCGAGGCTTGGACCGTTCCGTCCATCACGTTCCGCCGGGAAAAATAATGATGACCGGAGGCCCCTGAACCGGTGGCGCAGCGGCTTGTGCCATGGCACATGGCGTCGCTTCGCCGCTCCAAATAAGACTTGCGTCCGCCGTGACGTTTCCGATTGCCTGACCAGCATCAGACATGCCGTTCTGGGCAATCGATCCGTTGATGATTACAGGAATAATGAGCGTATCTCTATTCGATTCTCCCTGGATCAGAATGGTCTTGGCTATTGTTGCGGTGCCACTGTACACATGCTTTGAAATCCTTATGGAATATGTGGCGGAACCAGTGCCGCCGATCTTCTCGACGACTTTGTTGTCTGGTCCCTTGGCCGAATCTTCTTCGCTTCCGGCAGTCACTGCTATGTTTCCGCTGACATCTTCCTCAGAGTTGACATTTCCAGTCATGGTCAGTGACTCTCTGATCTCTTGTTCGTTCTCTGAAACACACTTGGGAAGCGGATGACTCGCCGACATAGAGAGCGCGACGCTGGATACAGAATCGCTTATGTGTGGCACAAAAGCCCCTGGCTGCGCGATGCTACCACTGATCGACACAGTAGCACTGATGAACAAGGCTCCGTTTAGTCGAATCCCAACTCTTCTCATGGGATCCCTTTTGGTTCTAAAGATTATGTTGTACGCAACGCTGCCGCTCGGATGTACATGGTTTGGACCAAATGCCACATCTGCTCCCGGCAACCCATCGTAGACCTCGAAGCCCTGCTTCAGTTTTAGACCGACTTCAGCAGTACCGTCCTCTTCAAGGGTCGTCGTAGCCTTGGCGAGTCGGTACAAATCATCGTAGCCATTCCATTCGTCAACTGGTGGATCAGTCGTCTTTCCTGTTGGTTCCAAGGTCAGCTTTACTTTCTTCAGTTCCACTTTGGGGCCAATCGTCTTCATCTCATCTTCTGTGAGCAAGTGGATTTTGCATTCACACTGCTCTCCTGTCTGGCCACCGGATCCTGGACCAGGATCCGGGGTTGGTGTTGGGGGCTGCTGGGCTTGTGCGGAAGTGGCAACCATGGCGGCGATTGCTACGAGCAGCGCGTATTTGCTGATGACTTTCATTGGTGCGTCTCCTGGATCAAGGGATGTAGATCGTCAGTCTGCTGCAACAGAGAACCATCATGATGAGGGACCGAGTTTTATACATATTCAGTGTGTTGTCAATTACCACACTACATAATTGTTGCGAAATGATGAAGTTGGTGGGAATCTCCAGTTGGGAAGCTCTGTCTGGGGTTCGACAAACGTTTTCGAAACACCACCAGGGTTCTTGATTGATCGGCAAATGCCATGCAATTGCAGCCACGCTGGAATGATCCTGTCCAGATTACCACAATGCGGGACTGTTCGGGGCTGGGGTGATCTGGCTTCGGAATGATGGACCTTGTGATTTGATTGGAGCCTCGGATGAGGATTTTCCGCACATCTGTTCGACTGTGTTTGTTTTCTGTGTGGACTGCCTGGTGTTCTGCATCGGCCGTGAACGCTCAGGAGACGCTGCAGTTCAATCGTGATATCCGCTCGATACTCAGTTCCAATTGCTTTGAGTGTCATGGTTTTGATGCGAAGCACCGTGAGGGCAATCTTCGGCTTGATACTGCGGAAGGAGCGTTCGCGGTTCACGACGGCGTGGCGGCGATTCGGCCGGGCGATCCGGATTCCAGCGAACTCTGGAAGCGAATTACTTCGAATGACCCCGACGTGATGATGCCTCCGCCCGCTTCAAAGAAATCTCTTACCGACGAACAGAAGAGCACGCTGCGCACCTGGATTCAGCAGGGAGCTGCGTACCAGAAACACTGGGCGTTCGAGCCTCCTGCAACAGTTGCACCGCCGACAATTCGGGATTCCTGGATCAGGACGCCTGTAGATGCCTTTATTCTGGAAAGGCTGCAGAAGGAACAACTGGTTCCTCAGCGCGAAGCCGATCGAGAAACTCTGATTCGACGAGTTGCCTTTGTGCTGACCGGGTTGCCTCCGAAGGTCAGCGAAGTGGATCAGTTTCTTGGCGACAAATCTCCGGACGCGTACGAAAAGATGGTGCAGCGATATCTCGATTCGCCGCGGTACGGCGAGGAGCAGGCTCGATACTGGCTTGATGTGGCTCGTTACGCGGACACTCACGGTTTGCATCTGGACAATGAACGAGAAATGTGGGCGTATCGCGACTGGGTGATCCGCGCCTACAACACCAACCTGCCCTTCGACAAGTTCACCACCTGGCAAATTGCGGGTGACCTCCTGCCCGATGCGACGCTGGATCAGAAGGTTGCGACAGGATTCAGTCGCTGCAACGTAACAACCAGCGAAGGCGGAGCGATCAACGATGAGTTTCTCTATCGCTATGCCGTCGATCGTACCAGCACCACGATGCAGACGTGGATGGGGCTGACGGCCGGTTGTGCGGTTTGCCACGATCACAAATACGATCCTGTGACAACCAAAGATTTCTACTCCATGTACTCGTTCTTTTACTCCGCTTCCGATCCTGGCATGGACGGCAACATTCGAGACACGTCGCCGTTCATAAAAGTGCCAACACCTCAACAGGCGGCCGAACTGGAGACTGCAAAGACTCGTCGAGCGGACGCAGAAAAACGCCTGGATGACGCTGTGGCAAAGGCCGAGCCAGCGGTTGACTGGTCCGTGACCGGTTCGTCGGACGCCAAAGCGATCGACGATTCTATTCTGGATGACCGATTTCCGCTCGGCACCCGGACTCGCAACACATCCCGAAATGCCGCTGTGTGGCTGCTCGATCCAGTGCCAGCGCCGAAGTCTGGCCGGCGAGTTTTGGAGCTGGCGTATGGATCCCGATACGATCTGACGGTCGAGCTGACACTGATTCCGGTCGTGATCCCCGAGCAGGGAAAGCTGACTCTTTGGGTGCGAGTTGATCCGTTCCATCCGCCAAAGTCTTTTATCGTACAGTTTGATGATGGAGCCAGCCGACGTGCGATCTGGTCTGACGACGCCGACGAAGACCGCAAGGCTGCCGGTTATATGGGACCAGTCCCAGCCGGTGATCAGTGGGTTCAGCTGGAAGTGCCATTTGAAAAATTTAAAGCCAGCGCGGGTGCTCGCATCAAGAGCATCATGCTGATCCAGGACGGTGGAAAGATCTGGGTCGATGATCTGCGTATTGTCGGACAGCAGCCTTCGGGAACCGATCCACTCACGAATTTCAACGAATGGTGGAAAGTCAGCAAGGGCGGCAACCCGGACGGCATTGGCGGCGATCTGAAAGGTCTGTTGACAGGCGGTCCGAAAGACGACGCACCGAAAGACAAACTGGCAGACCTTCATCGATTCTGGATGAAGAATGTTCAGCGATCGAAGGACAATTCTTCTGCCGACCTTCGAATCGCTTTCGAGTCGGCGGCTCAGGATGTGATCACGCTGGAAGATTCTATCCCGGGCACATTCATCTTTACGGAACTGGACAAACCTCGAGAATCCTTCGTGATGCTTCGAGGACAGTACGACAAGCCTGGGGAGAAGGTCGAGCCCGCGGTGCCTTCCGATTTTCCTCCATTGCGAGACGAAACGGGAGCGGTTCTGGCAGGTCAGCGTCGGGCGAATCGGCTGGATCTGGCTCGCTGGTTCGTCTCCGAAGAAAATCCGCTGACAGCTCGCGTCACGGTGAATCGTCTGTGGCAGCAGGTGTTTGGTACGGGACTCGTGAAGACGAGTGACGACTTTGGGACTCGAGGTGATTTGCCAAGTCATCCGGAACTTCTTGACTGGCTGGCGCTGGAGTTTCGTCGTTCCGGCTGGGACCAGAAGGCACTGTATCGGTTGCTGCTGACGTCTGCCGTGTTTCGTCAGGACTCCGCCGCAAGTTCGCACGTGCTGCAGATTGATCCGGAAAACAGACTCCTGTCGCACGGGCCTCGATTCCGCCTTGATGCCGAACAACTGCGTGACAACGTTCTGTACGTCAGCGGTCTGATGGATTTGACGATGGGCGGACGAGGCGTTCAGCCGTATCAGCCGCCAGATATCTGGGAGCCAGTCGGTTACGAAAACAGCAATACGAGATTCTATCTGCAGGACCATGGGGCGGGCTTGTACCGACGCAGCGTGTATTGCTTCATGAAGCGAACCGCGCCGCCACCGTTTATGACCAACTTCGATGGCCCGAACCGAGAACAGTTTTGTACTCGCCGCGAACGCAGCAACACGCCTCTGCAGGCACTTCAATTGATGAACGATGTGCAGCACTTCGAAGCTGCTCGGAAGCTTGCGGAACGGGTACTGAAGGAAGGCGGGACCACCGACGCAGATCGAGTTCGATTCCTGTTCCGAACAGTGCTGGCACGACTTCCGGGACGCGTGGATGAAGAGATCGTTTTGGAGGCGCTTCAGAATCAGCGTCAGCATTTCCAGGCCGCACCGGGGAACGCCGAGAAGGTGCTTCAGAACGGCGAGTCAAAGGCGGATTCGAGTCTGCCCGTTCAGGAACTTGCAGCATGGGCCATGACGTGCAATCTGGTACTGAATATGGATGAAACAGTCAGCAGAAACTAGACGCCTCGCCTGCGCAACAACTCTGTGAAGGATTTTCGTGAGCGAATTTCCTGAGCTCCGGGCTGTAGTGGAACTCGCCAGAGTTCCTGTCATCAACCACAGTCGTGGGATCTCTGGCGAGATCCACTACAGAATCCTTCACAGCGTTGCCTGTGCGACGGGGACGCGGAACCGACCTTGTGTTGAGGGGCGGGTATTGCGTAGACTAGGAAAAGAGATTTGACGGCGTCGTCTTGAGGTGATTCGGCGAGTGGCGACGTTCGAACCATCACGTTGCCTTTTCTCTGCTCATGCAAAGGTGGAATGGAGTGCGATTTCGATCCAAAGGACAACCACGCGACAAGCAATTTGCCCGCGCTCAGAAGCGTGTGACGCTGGGGCTCGCTGCCGTTGTGGTTGTTCTGCTTGTGTATCAAATTGCGTTCAACGGCGGACTTTGGAGTTCGCCGGCACCAGCTCCGGCGGCTGCTCGCCCTGTTGTTCCACCTTCGCTGCTGGGTCAGTCAGAATTGCAGCCGGATGAGTTTCAGGTGGTGCCGTCGACGGATGCCACTTCTCCATCTGACTATGCGAAGATGATTGATCGTGCGGGTGCGGCGGAGATGGAGCGGGAATCCGGTTCCGCTGCTGGCGCCGATGATGTTCCGGAGAAACTCGTGCGGCAGATTCGCGACGATGTTCTCGGCGTTTTGAGCAGCGAATCCGAGGCATGGTTTGGAACGCTGGTGCTGGCAGAGAAAGTTCTGCCATATGGACGGGATAAGTTTCCTGAAGGCCAGTATGCCCTGTTCATGGCTTCTCCGGCAGCGTGTCGCGGGAAGCCGTTTGTGATTCGTGGACGACTGCGGCGTTTGCTGAAGGCGCCTCTGCCGAAGGCTGCCGAAACCTTTGGCGTCAAGTCCGCCTATGACGCATGGATTTCCACAAAGGACTCAGGTTCCTCTTTGATCCATGTGAATGCTCTGTCGGCGGATCCAGGACTCCGCTGCGGGAACTGTATACAGAAGAGAGTATCGAAGTGGAACTCGCTGGATACTTCTTCAAGCGAGAAGGGTATGCGGCAAGAGGGCGGACAGGCGACGGTGATCTGGCTCACACGCCGCTTCTGATTTCGGACCGCATCCGCATCCTTCCTCCACGAGCCGTGTCAACGCGTGCCGACGATCTCAATCCCTGGCTCGGCTGGTTCGGAGCTGTGCTGACTGTCGGCGTCCTGATGATCCTCTGGCGGTTTCAAACGTCCGACGATGTGTTTCGAAACACCAAGGTCCATCAGCTGACGACTCTGCCGGTTCGCCCTTCGTTTGAAGGCGTCGAATCTGTTTCCATGACCGAGATCCTTCAGGAGATGGAAGAGCAGGCGCGAGCAACCTCCACCGAAGTCTCCATGCTGCCGGAATACCGCCCCGAACCACAGGCGTAGGTTGGGCGGGATTTGTTCTTTGTTCTTGGTTCCTGGTTCCTGGTTTCGGGTTTCGGGCCGTAGTGGAACTCGCCAGAGTTCCTTCGAACAGTTTTCAGTTTTCAGTTTTCAGTGTTCGGGGAACAAGGGACGAGGACAGTGGACCGCCTCCCAGCTGCGACAGCAGCGCCAGCAGATAGCCCCGGGTGACAACCCGGGGTTCATCGGTTCCCCCCTCATCGCCCCACCAGCCGTGAAACGGCGACAGCCACGCCGCGGGAGTTTTCAGTGCTCAGTGGGACCGTTGAACAAAGAACCACGAACGAAGAACCACGAACAGGGCTGCGGCGTTGCTGGGTTCCCGCCTGCGCGGGAATGACGGTCGCGCGGGGCGCTCAATTTGCAATTTTCAATCTCCAATAACCATTAATCCTTGAGTTCCATCGAGCGCAACCAAGAACCAAGAACAAAGAACCACGAACCACGGCGTTGCTGGGTTCCCGCCTGCGCGGGAATGACGGGGGCGCGAGGCGCTCAATTTGCAATTTTCAATCTCCAATAACCATTAACCCTTGAGCTCCGTCGCGCGCAACCAAGAACGAAGAACCAAGAACCGAGCCGCGGCGTTGCTGGGTTCCCGCCTGCGCGGGAATGACGGCGCGCGGGGCGATCAAGAACCAAGAACCAAGAACCCCGCAATGTCCCTGCGTTTGCTCCGCCTCGTTGACCACGCATAGACTCCGGTCACTTGTTTCTGGTTGGAAGCCCCCGAAGGTTTGGCCCGGAGTTGTGCCTTGTTCCGTTTGATGTTTCCGCTGTTGCTGCTGGTTCTTTCCGTCGTGGGTTCGAATGCAGGCTTCGCGGCCGCGCAGGTTGTGGAGCTGTCGGTGCCGGTTGCCGGGAATGCGTACCGGTCGGCTCCGGATCCGTTCTTTCGTTCTCGGCGTCGTGAAGAATCGCTGCAGTGGGAGGATCCAAAGGAAGTGTATTCGATCTACTTCCATGCGGGCCGAGCCTGTGAGATTCAGTTGTCTCTGGACGCCAGGTCCTCCGCCGGCGCTGCCGAACTGGATGTCACCGCGGGAGCAAAGACTTTTCATGTCATCCTCGACAAACCGGACTTCGCACAGATCGAAGTCGGCACCATCACAGTGGACAAGCCCGGTTACGTGAAGGTCGATTTGCAGGGAACAAAGGCTGCCGGAAAACTGTTTGGTGAAGTTCGCAGTCTTGTTGCAAAGACTTCAACGGACGGAGTCAAGCTGACATGCGTCGCGACCAATGAAGGCAACATGTTCTACTGGGGCCGTCGAGGCCCCTCGGTCCATCTGAGCTATATCGTGCCGAAGGAAATCGACATCGAATATGCCTACAGTGAGATTCTTGTGGCCGAAGGCGATGATCCAATTGGTTCGTACTTTATGGCCAATGGATTTGGAGAAGGATACTTCGGAATTCAGGTCAACAGCGACAAAGAACGCCGAGTCCTGTTTTCGGTGTGGAGCCCGTTTAGTACCGATAATCCCGCCGACATTCCTCCGGACCAGCGAGTGGAGCTGCTTGGCAAAGGGCCGGATGTTCGCAGCGGCGAATTTGGAAATGAAGGTTCAGGAGGCCAGAGCTTTCTGGTGTATCCGTGGAAAGCAGGCCGAACGTATCGCTTCCTGACTCAGGTCAAACCCAACGGCGATGGCAGCACAACATACACCTCGTGGTTCGGAGACAAGCAGGCCGACGAATGGAGACTGATCGCCAGTTTTCGTCGTCCCAAAACCAATACTCATCTGAAGGGCTTCCACTCTTTCCTCGAAAACTTCAATCCGCAGACCGGCCATGTGACTCGACGTGGTCAGCACCAAAACGTCTGGGTCCGCGACACCGCTGGCGCGTGGCATGAAGTGCTGTCAGCCCGCTTCTCTGTCGACGCAACAGGCGGTGGAGGACATCGACTGGATTTCGTCGGGGGGGCCGAAGGCACATCGTTCTACCTGCGAAACTGCGGGTTCTTCGCCGAGTCAGAAAAGCCAGGTGCCGTCTTCAAACGAAACTCCAGCGAAGCCGATCAGCCACAGATCCCGTTCGATCAACTGCCTCGCAAGTAGCAAAATCGTGGCTCGTGTCTCCGACGCGAGAACCCCTCCTCCAACAACCGCAGCAAATGTCTCCGACGCGAGAACCCCTCCTCCTCCAACAACTGCGGCACAAGCCCATCCCGCTGACCGATCCTTAACGACGAGAGCGCCTGGAGAGAATCAGGACAAGACACCACACCCCGAACAACAAGATCGGCAGCGACCGATTCCAGCGATTTCGACCGGGCACCGACTTCGCCCACCGAACTCTCCCAGTGCGAGCGTCCAGCAGGTGCACTGCGTCGTCTCTGGAAGCAAAAGCCAGCATACTTCCGTCGGTCGAACACGCGAGCGCTGTGCAGAACTGACAGGAGTGACAGTGCTGCGGCACGGAACTGCCAAGGTCGAAGGTCGCAATACAATCGTCGCTCGCGACCGCAAAGAATGCTCCGTCGGCCGATATAGCACACAGCCTGGCCCCTTTGTCTGACAGCTCTGCCAGTAGCTTCCCATTCGTGTCAAATCGACGAGCCCAGTGCTCGTTGCAGACAATCAGGCTATCGTCCTTTGCGACGGCAAAGCTGGTGATGGGCGCGTCGCCCAGCGCGATGCTGATCTTTTGTTGCTTGTGTGTTTGAAGGTCGAGTACGCCGACGGAAGTTGCTCCGGCGTAAAACAAACGTGCCTCGTCGGTGCTGAACGCGGCAAGAGGCGTACGAAGGAATGGACGTTCCCAGACAACAATCCTCTTAACGATCCGCTTCTGCGTCAAATCGAACAGCGAGATCTGATTTTCTCCACATGCCGCGACATATCGCCCAGTCGGAGATCGGACAAGGTGCAGAACGGAATGCGTGGGGGCCTCGCTCAGGGAGAAACCCGACGTAAGGACCTTGCCGCCTCCAAAGGTCGTGCAAAGCATCTGTCCGTCAGAAAATCCAGCCAGGCAACAGATCCGGCCAATTCCCCATCGACCTGGTGCCACTCCGCAGGGGCCGGGATCGAAATCGGAACGAATGACGTGTTCTCTGTCACCCGTCGAAACATCCAGTTCAGTGATTGTTCTGGCCAGATTTGCGAAGCAGTGACGAAGCGGCGCCTCGGCATCTCTGCCGTCAAGTCGCGAAACAATCAGAGAGGCTCCGTCGGGACTAAAGCACAGTGAATCAATTGTTGTGAGCAGACGACCGCCGGAATCAGCCGTGAACCAGAGCAGCAGGATCGCCAGAACCGACGACGCGTTCAGAATTCTCCGTGCTTTCGAGTTCATCGGGATTCCGGTCGCTGAAGACTTCGCTGTTGCAAACTGCCGCAATGCTGCAGGAGGAAACGAGAATCGCAGCCGATGATCGTCTTCCTTCGAGGGCAACCGGTCAGAATCCGTCATTCACGCAATTTGGCGCGGAACGGCACAAGCCGTCCGGGGCCGTCGTGACGGAATCCTCCCCTTGTATTCAGTCATTTCGGCCGTTTTTGGCAAAATTGCAGTCGTCACGCCCTGGATGTCGACAAATAGTTGTCTGGACAACTATCGTTTGAAGGACTATAACTGGACTGGCAGCGGCGATACGGGATTGGACGACGTTGGTTCCCGGCCCGTTGCGTCGGATTGCGTGAAAATCACAGGAGGCATCCATGGTTACTGCGGCTCCCGAAAAGGTAACAGAGACCGATGTTGTGGTGATTGGCGGCGGGCCAGCTGGTTCGACGGCGTCGACCCTGATTGCTCAGAAGGGTTACAAAGTTCGGCTGTTCGAACGTGAGAAGTTTCCTCGCTTTCACATCGGTGAGTCGCTGATTCCGGAAACGTACTGGGTTCTGGAACGCCTCAACATGCTGCCCAAGATGAAGGCCAGCAAATTCGTTCACAAGCACAGCGTCCAGTTTGTCAGTGCAAACGGAAAGCTGTCTGCTCCTTTCTACTTCTATGACAACAAGCCTCATGAGTGTTCGCAGACGTGGCAGGTTGTTCGCAGTGAGTTTGACCTCATGATGCTGAACAATGCTCGAGAGCACGGCGTGAATGCTCAGGAAGGCGCGCGCGTTCTTGACGTGATCATGGATGGCGAAAGGGCCACCGGAGTGAAGGTGCAGCTCGAAGACGGCACCGTCGAGCAGGTGAATGCGAAGGTTGTTGTCGATGCCAGCGGTCAGACGGGCATGCTGATGAATCGTCTGAAGCTGCGAACCTGGGACCCTCTTCTGAACAAAGGGGCGATCTGGACTTACTGGGAAGGTGCTTACCGCGACACCGGACGCGATGAAGGTGCAACCGTCGTCATCCAGACCGAGAACAAGCAGGGCTGGTTCTGGTACATTCCTCTGCATGACAACCGAATCAGTCTGGGCGTTGTGGCTCCGTTTGATTACCTGTTCAAGGGACGCGGTACTCACGAAGAAACGTACAACGAAGAAGTCGAAAAGTGCACAGTCGTTAAGCAGCGAATTGCCGGTGCGAAACGCGTGACCGGTTACTTTGCGACGCGAGATTATTCCTATCGCTGCTCGCGAGTCGCTGGCCCGGGCTGGGTTCTGGTCGGTGATGCCTTCGGATTCCTCGATCCTCTGTATTCATCCGGCGTTCTTCTGGCCCTGAAGTCCGGTGAAATGGCCGCGGATGCCATCACCGATGGACTTGCGAAGAACGATACGTCAGAAGCACAGCTCGGCAACTGGGGCGACAAGCTGAACCGCGGAATTGACCGCATGCGTCGCCTGGTGTGCGAGTATTACGATGGTTTCAGTTTCGGCAACTTCGTTCGCAACTTCCCGCACCTGCGTGGTCGTGTCACTGACCTGCTGATCGGCGACCTGTTCGAAGACAAAGTCGATGAGGTATGGGATCCGATGGAGAGCCTGTACAACGAAACAAAGGTCGCCCCACGCATGTGGAACTCCGGGACCGATCCGGAGATTGCAGCGAACAAGCTGAATGAACTCTACATCCCGGAAGGTGTAAAGCCGTAGGCGGCCTGCCGATCCGTAGTCATCACTCTCCGAGTGATGCATCGCGATTCCGTAGCCATCACTCTCTGAGTGATGAATTGCGATTCTGTAGTCATCACTCTCTGAGTGATGTATCGCGATTCCGCGGGCCAACTCCCGCCCGACGAAAGTCGTATGGCTGTCGAAAGCCTATGGAGAATCGCAGGTTCGTCACTCGGAGATTGACGGCTACTTTCCCTCGGGGATTTCTTATTTCAGCAGTTCATGAAGAACGCGGCCGTGGACATCGGTCAGCCTCTGATCGCGCCCGCCGTAGCGATAGGTGAGCCGTTCATGATTCAGCCCCAGCTGATGCAGGATGGTGGCGTGGATGTCATGAACGGACACCGGGTTTTCGACTGCATTGGCACCGAATTCATCGGTCTCCCCGAAGGAATGTCCGGGGCGAAAACCGCCGCCGGCCATGAAAATCGAGAAGCCGCTGACATGGTGATCGCGCCCCGCTGACTCTGAGATCGCCGGAGTATGCGGAGTACGTCCCATTTCCCCGGCCCAGATCACAATTGTTTCGTCCAGCAGACCTCGCTGCTTCAGATCCCGAATGAGTGCCGCAACGGACTGCTCGGTGACTCTTGCATTTTTCTCATGCAGCGTCTTCAGCTGGCCATGCTGGTCCCACGGAGAATTGTTGCCGTCGAAGCTTGGGCACGTCAGTTCGACAAATCGTACGCCGGCTTCAATCAGTCGACGGGCTCTCAGCATTTGAGAGGCGTAGTACGCCTGGTGTTCATCGGTCGAATGAACGCCATACAGGTCCTGAAGATACCGTGGCTCCTGAGTGATATCCGCCAGCTCCGGAATGACTCGCTGCATCTGAAACGCGGTTTCGTAGTTCGTCACAGCAGCCTGTATCTGCGACGGCGATGAAACCTTTTGAGCGAATGATTTGCCTGCCGTCTTCAGCATTTTCAGTTTACGGCTTTGCAGGTCCACGCTGTCGGACGGCGCAATATTGTCGACCGGCTGACCTTTGGCTCTCATCATCGCGGCCTGATGACTTGCAGGCAGAAACGAACTGCCGAAGTTCTCGAGTCCTCCGTTCGGCACCCAGTCATTGTTCAGAAGCACAAAACCTGGCAGTCCTGGGTTCTCCGTTCCCAGCCCGTACGACACCCATGCCCCGATGCTGGGAGCCTGTCCGAGAATTCTGCCGGTGTGAAGCAGCAGGTTGGACTGACCGTGCAGCGGCAATTCGCCGACCACTGATTTCACGACACAGAGTTCATCAGCGACCGATGCGATCTCCGGAAACAGATCACTCACCCAAAGTCCGGACTGTCCCCTCTGTCGAAACTTCCACGGACTGCCAAACCAGACTCTGCTGGCATCCGACTGGGATTTCCTGGAAACCCAGCGAGCACCAATCTTCTGGCCCTGGTGCTTCTTAAGCATCGGCTTGTAGTCGAACGTATCTACATGGCTGGGGCCACCATCCATGAAACAGAAGATGACGTTCTTTGCCTTCGGCGCGAAATGAGGCGGCTGCTCGGACGTCTCCGCCTTCAGCGCACTCTGAAGCCCCGCCAATGCAACAGCAGCCGATCCAAGAAGGCCGCGCCGACGCATGACAGGGCCAGTCGGTGTCGTCGTCACAGTCCATCCTTTCCATCACACAATGTAGTGGATCTCGCCAGAGATCCCTCTCATTGCAAAACACGAAGTCTGGTGACTTCCACTACGTTCTGGCAGTGTACCGGGGCGCGAGCCGCTTGACCACAAATACCAGATTCGCCACAGTGACCGAGGACGTCAGACTTTCTGAAAGGGTTTTGGATGACAAGGGGCAAGGCGGCGATGAGTGGCTTTGAGCGAATTTCCGGACACAATCCATCGAGAGATGCAGTCACATCAAAATCGGCATCGTTCCCGTCCGGAATGATGCCCTGTCTGCTGGTGCTGCTGACTTTCTTCGTCCAGTGTCAGACTGTTTCGGCACAGGCCGCTCAGACAGCTCCGGCTGCGACGCGGCCCAACATTGTTTTCATCTTCTGCGATGACCTGACGTGCCAGGCTATCAGCGCGTATGGCGAAAGCCGTCACCTGCTGGAAACGCCCAACCTGGACCGACTCGCAAAGCAGGGCATGCAGTTCAATCGCTGCCTTGTGACCAATTCCATCTGCGGCCCAAGCCGTGCCACCATTCTGACGGGCAAGTATTCTCATCGGAACGGTTTCTACAACAACAGCAACTGCACGTTCGACAGTTCGCAGACGACGTTTCCAAAGCTGTTGAAGCAGGCTGGTTACCAGACCGCCGTGATTGGAAAGTGGCATCTGGTGTCCGATCCCACCGGCTTTGACTACTGGAACATCCTTCCGGGCCAGGGGCTGTACTACAACCCGCCGATGATCAGGAACGGGGAACGCGTCAAAACCGAAGGCTACGTGACGGACATCATCACGGACCTTTCCATCGACTGGGTGAAGAACCGAGATCGATCGAAGCCGTTTCTTCTGATGAGTCAGCACAAGGCGCCGCATCGCGAATGGGCACCTGCTCTTCGGCACCTGGGCTGGGATAAAGACCGAGTCTATCCTGAACCTGCAACTCTGTTCGACAACTATGAAGGTCGCAGCAAGGCGGTTTCTGATCATGATATGGGCATCGATCGGACGTTCACAGATCTCGATGCCAAACTCAAAACACCGGCCAACATGAATGAGGCTCAGCTGAAGGAATGGAACGCCTACTACCAGCCTCGAAATGAAAAGTACCTTGCGGCAAATCTGACCGGCAAAGATCTCGTCCGATGGCGCTACAACCGGTACATGCACGACTACCTCGCCTGCGTGAAAGCGATTGATGAGAACGTTGGTCGCCTGATGCAGGCCCTGGAAGACGATGGCTCGGCGGCAAACACGATCGTTGTTTTCTCCAGCGATCAGGGTTTCTTCCTTGGCGAACATGGCTGGTTTGACAAGCGATGGATCTTCGAAGAATCCCTTCGAACGCCGCTGTTTGTTCGCTGGCCTGGCGTCACAGCTCCCGGAGCGTCCTGTGACCGGATCGTCTCACTCGTCGACTTTGCTCAGACGTTTCTGGACGCAGCCGGAGTCGAAGCGCCAAACGACATGCAGGGACGCAGCATGGTTCCGATTCTGAAAGGCCAGACTCCTGCGGACTGGCGCACGAGTCTGTACTATCACTACTATGAGTATCCCGTGCCGCACCGCGTGCGCCCTCATGTCGGAGTCATCACTGATCGTTACAAGCTGGTGCATTACTACAAGCCGGACGTGGATGACTGGGAACTGCTGGATCGTGAAGTGGATCCGAATGAGACGAAGAACTTCTTCGCTGATCCTGCCTACGCGTCCACGGTCAAGGAACTGCAGGCGGAGCTGCAGCGGCTTCGTACGGAAGTCCAGGATACGGAAGAGCCACCGCGAGCGGCTTACGGAAACCAGCCGTTCGATGGCGAACCTCAGCCGGAAGCAAAGAAACAGGGAAAGAAACAGAAACAATAACTGCCTGCACGATGATTCCTCGCCCCATCAACATGCGCACGGAGCTTCTGCCGGAAGGAGGCTCACAGGATCGGCAGATCGAACGGTCTGCCGGTGCTCTTCGAGGCGGATGGGTTTCGGGCGAAACAGAAATTGACGGTTTTCGATGGAAGCTGACGGTTCCAGGAAACCCCGATGCCCTGCTGGATGACGATGGTGTCGTCGCGGCCAGCCAGACCGATGATCGGATGCCTTACTGGGCATACGTCTGGCCCGCGGCGCTTCCTATGGCGAAGGCGGTGTTGCGAGCCGACTGGCTGGTTCCGTCACGCGTTCTGGAACTTGGCTGCGGCACCGGACTCGTTGGCCTGGCAGCTCTGCAGCGAGGACATCATGTGACGTTCACGGACTATGAACCTCTTTCCGTAGCAGTGGCCCGGCACAACGCCGAGCAGAACGGGTTCAGCCAGTTTGAAGCGCGCACTCTGGACTGGCGCGAGCCGCCGGAGGAACGGTATCCCGTGATCATCGGCTGCGATCTGCTGTACCAGGAGAACCACTTCACTCCGATTCTCGATCTGCTTCACCGCATGCTGCCGCCGAATGGAATCTGCTGGCTCGGCGACGGAGGCCGCAGTGTGACGCGTCGCTTCTGGTACCTCGCACGTGAACGAGGATTCGACGTAAGCGTCCTCGATGCCAACGGCGAACTCCTCGCCGCTCCCGCCTCAGACTACCAGCTGTTCGTTCTTCGACATCAGAAGAAGTGACAGGACTTCTGGTGAAGTCCACTACTTCAACTGTAGTGGATCTCGCCAGAGATCCTGCGATTCCTGCTAGCACCGGCGAGCGGCAGGGCGTCAGCCCTCCGTGTCCCCGCGCTGCGCAACACCCTGTAGTGGATATTGCCAGAGATCCCATCACTCTCGCTGATGAAAGGACTTCTGGCGAAGTCCACTACATCACCGCCTACTTCTTACTTCTATAATCAGCAAACATCTGGCGGAAAGACTTACGAGGCGGTTCGGGGAGTTCTCGCTGACGTCCCCAGGCATTCAGAGGATTGTAGATCAGGAATCGAGGCAGCCAGCGCAGTGCGGTCCTTGCCACCTTGCCTGCGAGGTTGACCATCCACGGATGCGACAACAGCGTTGACGCGAACTTCATGGAGAGCTTCTTCGAGGTTCCAATCAGCTGCTTGCCATCCAGCATTTCTCTCATGGCAAACAACTGATGGTGGAGATCAATCTTTACGGGACATACGTCCGTGCAGGATCCGCACAGGCTGCACGCAAACGGGAGACTGTTGTGTTGCTCAGGCGTTTGAAGCGGCGTCAGGATGGAACCAATCGGTCCGGGAACCGTGGACTGATAACTGTGACCACCGCTGCGTCGATAGACGGGGCACGTATTCATACACGCACCGCAGCGAATGCAGTTCAGGCTGCGACGAAACTCCGACTTCAGAATGTTGCTGCGTCCGTTGTCGACAAGAACGATGTGCAGTTCACCGCCTTCCTGAGGACCGTGGAAGTGCGATGAATACGTCGTCACCGGTTGTCCCGTGGCGGAACGAGCCAGCAGTCTCAGGAAGACCGAAAGATCCTCGGCACGAGGAATCAGCTTCTCGATCCCCATGCACGCGATATGAACTTTCGGCATGCCGACTCCCAGGTCCGCGTTGCCTTCATTCGTGCAGATCACAATACCGCCGGTCTCTGCGATGGCGAAGTTGACCCCTGTCAGTCCCGCGTCAGCCGTGCAGAAACACTCGCGCAGATGGTTTCTGGCCGCCTCCGTCAGATACTTCGGATCGGACGCGCCTTTCTCGGTTCCCAGGTGTTCATGGAAACACTCGCCGACTTCTTCCTTCTTGATGTGAATCGCCGGAAGGACGATGTGGCTGGGAGGTTCCTGACGCAGCTGAACAATGCGTTCCCCGAGGTCCGTGTCGATCACTTCGATGCCGTGCTCTTCCAGCCATGGGTTCAGATGACATTCTTCGGTCAGCATCGATTTGCTTTTGACCAGCCGGCGCACTTTATGTTGCTGCAGGATCGACAGCACGATCTCGTTGTGTTCATGAGCATCCGCGGCCCAGTGAACGATCGCTCCGTTCCGAATGGCATTCGCTTCAAACTCTTCGAGGTAATCAGCAAGCCGTGACTGAGTATGCTGCTTGATCGCGGAGGCCGTTTCGCGCAGCAGCTCCCATTCAGGCACGGACGATGCCATGCGGTCGCGTTTCTCACGCACGAACCAGAGTGCCTTGTCGTGCCACTGAGCACGCTCACGATTGCCCGTGAATTCTGCTGCGAGTGTTGAGTGTCCCATGATCTGACCTGAACTGTTTCAAAGAATGGGCGAAAAACCCCTGGATGGTTGCGGCTCAGGAGGACCTTCGCCCTCCCGAATTTGTTCCGGCCTTTGTTTTTCAACAGGCTGTCAGGCCTTCATGGCTTCCGCAAGGATCTCCGCAAAATGCATGACTCGAATGCCAACTTTCCGGCGACGAATGATCCCGTCCAGATGCATCAGGCACGACATGTCGCCAGCTGTCAGCACCTGAGTTCCCGCCTTCAGATGGTCGTTGACTCGATCTTCCCCCATCATGCAGGACACGGCTTCTTCGGCGACGGCAAAGGTACCGCCGAAGCCGCAGCATTCGTCCTTTCGAGCCAGCTCGGAAAAACGAATGCCACGAAGACCACCGAGCAGCGTCTGAATCAGGCTCTCACGCGGCTTCATCACTTCGGAGGACGGCCCAAGTCGCAGTTCCCGCAGACCATGGCAGCTCTGGTGCAGACCGACCTGATGAGCAAACTCGCCGGCCGGCGGCTGCACTTTCAGAACGTTGACCAGAAACTCACTCAGTTCCAGCGTCCCGGTTCTGACTCGAGGTGCATCCGGATCCTGTGGAGAAACCAGATGGTCATAGTGATTCCGAACCATCGAGACGCAGCTGCCCGAAGGCGACACAACGTAGTCGTAAGGCGAAAACGTGCGGATGAAATTCTCCGCCAGAGGTTTCGCCTCCGTCATGCACCCGCTGTTGGCCATTGGCTGGCCGCAACACGTCTGAGCCTCCGGAAACTCAGGGCGAATCCCATAGGCTTCCAGAATGCGAACAGTGGCCATGCCGACGTTCGGATAAAACTGATCGATGTAACAGGGGATGAACAGAGCGACTTTCATGGTCTCACAAACACTCAAAGGTACTGTTAGCGAAAAGGTGCCAGGATCTGCTGAATGCCGAATCCGCCTTCTTCCGGTCCCCCACTCTTCATATTCTCCAGAGTCCGGAACGTCTCAGCATAGTGCGTCTTCCACAGTTCCATCTGCTCGGCCGTCAGAATCTTGCTGACCACCTTGAAGTGCTCCGGATCTGCGGCAGGCTGAGGCTGTCCGTCGTCCACTTGGACGAAGAAACTGTCGTCCATGAACATCGAACTGCTGAACATGTACTCGACATTGGGATCGGTAAAAAAGGAACGGAAGTCCTTCTCCAGCCACGCTTCCAGATCCGTTCGCTGCCCGGCATTCAAATGCAGTTCTGTGTCAAGCGACTGGACGTAGGACTGAATCCGTGTCTTCTGAGTTCGGGCAGTTCGCTCGTTCTCAAATGCCTCCAGAGTCTTGAACTGCTCCTCGGTCAATGTGCTCTTCACTGTTTCAACCCAGATCGGCTGCTGCCATGGATTGCTCTGTTCATTCTGACCCATGAATGGCATGCCCATTGCAAAGTCCACACCGATCGCCATCGCCGGTGCAACCATCTCGACCTGTTCCGCAGCAACAGCTGCTTCCGCCTTTGGTTCTGAGTCGGCCCCTTCGTTTTCCGCAGGCTTTGGTGGTTCCGGTTGCTCAGCGGGATCCGCTGGTTCCGCAGGCTCCGCGGGTTTCACTGGTTCTGCAGGAGCGGCTTGTGCTGCGGGAACCGGTTCAGCAATTGCCTCCAGGGCCACATCTGCCATGATCGCCTGCCCGGCGACAAAATTCACGTTGAGGTCACCGCCCTCGAATCCAGCCTGCATTTCTTCCATGCGGTGCTTCTGATCTTCCAGAGCCTTCACGATGCTGCCTTTGGCGGCGAGTCGCAGTTGGCGAGTCTGGTCTTCGGACAGCTTGCAGACCTCGGTCATCTCATGGATTCGAACGGCCATCTTCGCTTCAAAAGTCTTCTTAGCGCGGTCCATCTGCCGCTTGATCATCTGGTCGATCATCTTCTTCTGAGGACTCTCTGCGTCCTCAGCGGGAGCCTCACCTTCCTGTGTGTTTTCCTGGGCGTGCAGAGCGACGTCAAAGGCCGTTGATGCTGACAACAGGATCATCAACATCAGCAGCCGGCAAGTCACAGCAAAGGCGAGTTTCATTGGTTCATTCCCTGGGTGTCAAAGTGTCCGATTTCTCACGCAGACTCTATGCCACTGTTGCCGCTGCGTAAAGACGCCCCGCTGGTGAACTGAGCAGCCCGGCCATTTCCTCCCAGCATGATGGACCGGACAGACGATCTCCGTGCGAACGAATCCAGGCCGGTTCTTCCCGCGGGGATGACTCCTGTACAGCTCTTTTGCGCGAACGCCATCCGCAGCGCGTCTGTCAGGCCCATGCAAAACACTGGGGAAAATCCCCCGTTTTCAGCATGTGAAGAATCGGGCTGTAACGATCATTCCACAGTCTGTTCAGCGGAACTGCTGAACTGAGTCCTCCTGTTCCGCCTCCGAGCGCAGTTTCTGCGGAATTGCGCCGATCTCCTTTCCAGAACATTTCGCGCGCCGGGCTCTGCCTGCGTTTCGCGATTCCGAGCGACATGAGGTTCGCTCGGACGTCATCAAGGTGAGACTCTGGCTGCTCTCTCTGGGAGTACAGAGTCACGGAGGACAATGCTGTGAGGCTCCCGAAGCTTATCAACAGTTGCGCCGCGTTCCTGCTTTCAGTCAGTTGCTCCCTGGCGCAGGAATCTGCGTCCGGCGTTGCATCACTGGATTCAGACGTCTCCGGAGTCGCCACCGTTGGCTCAGCGTTTGACAGCGAACCGTCGTTCGTCACTCCCGTTGTTGCTCAGTCCGCTGACCCGGCTCTGGAAGAACGCATTCAGAAGCTGGAAGCCGAACTCGAAGCTTTGCGAAATCGTCCCACCGTCGCACCTGCTGATCCTCTGTGGCAGCTGGATCGTCGCCTCGACGCACAGGATGACGGCAGCGGCGGTTTGTTTGGAAGTGTCGAAGTTCTGTTCCTTCGCCCCCACATCAGCGGAGCTCCTTCGTCCTTTGGTCTTGGCCCGACCGTCAGTCGTACGATCGACAGCGATTACACGGCCAACGTTCGTTACGTGCTTGGCTATATGTCTGACTCGGGAATTGGAATCCGAGGACGTTACTGGTCGTTTGATGACCAGTATCAGTACGTCCCGCCCTTTGCTCCTGCCGAACTGGGAGTCGCGGCGGAAGCCGCCGACCTGGAAGCTGTGCTGACCCAGAAGCTTCGTCATTTCGATTTTGAAGTGTCCGGCGGTGTTCGCTACGGAAAACTCGAATACACCAATCCCTCGGCCACGCTGCTGGGAATTGGTCAGTTGACGTTTGAAGGCATCGGCCCAACTCTGGGTGTCGCGGCTCGTCGAGATCTCGGGGTGCAGGGACTTTCGCTCTTCGGCAATCTTCGAGGGTCCATGCTGGTCGGCGATGTTCGCAACGGAGCACTGCTTCCCTTCATGCCCGCCACCACGTTCGAAGAAGAGATCATGCTGATCGGCGAAAATCAGCTGGGTGTTTCATGGAAGCACGACCTCGGCCAGCATGTCCAGCTGGAACTGCGAACCGCCTGGGAAACTCAGTACTGGTTCTCCAACACAATCTCCGACGACGTCTATGGCATCGGCTCCAACCTGGCTCTGACCGGTCCCTCCATCGCCGTGGAACTGAAGTATTAATCACGGTAGTGCAGAAACCGGAGACCACCGGGGTCAACCCGGTGGGGAAACGCTGGGATGGAATTTCTGCAGCTCCGAGTTGTAGTGGAACTCGCCAGAGTTCCTTTCATCAATGACGGTCGTGGGATCTCTGGCGAGATCCACTACAGAATCCTTCACAGCGTTGCCGGTGGGGGCTAAGTCACATGACTGCGACCCTTGAATCCTCTGTGAACGGGAAGCTCACGCACTCCGATTACGTCGAACTCACGGTCCATTTTCGCTGCAATCTCAAATGCCAGCACTGCATGATTCTGGAATCCATGCACTGGCTGACTCCGGCCGACGAGGCAGACTTCCAGGCACTGCTCGATGAGAACCTGCGTGACCAGAAGTGGAAGGGACTCATCCTGACCGGTGCGGAAGTCACGCTGCGGCCCGATCTGCCTCGCATGGCAGAACGTGCCAGGAAAGCCGGCTTCGACCATGTCCGCATCCAGACTCACGGCATGCGACTGGATAACATGGACTACTGCCGAACTCTGATCGATGCGGGAATCGATGAGTTCTTTATCAGCGTGACCGCCGATACGGCTCAGCAGCACGATCTGATCACCGAAGTTCCCGGATCGTTCGTTCGCACGATGAACGGCATCCAGAATCTCGATCAGTTTCCAAACGTTTCGATTCTGACCAACACCGTTGTCACTCGCCTCAGCTATGACCGACTCTCTTCTGTCGTGGAACGTTTGCGCAATGTTCGGAACCTTCGCCGGATGGAGTTCTGGTGTTACTGGCCGATGGCGGAAGAAGCGAGACTGGATCTGATCGTGTCCCACCTGGACACCGCCCCGCATCTCCGGAAAGCCGTCCGCCTCGCGAAATCTTTGGGCCGTGACGTGGAAGTCAAGAACTTCCCGCACTGTCTTCTGGGATCAGAATCGTTCGCACTGATCAACGACCAGCCGGAACTTCGCATCGACCCTCGATTCTGGCCCGAGTTTCATCGGAACGGATTCCACCAGTGCGTCTTCCGAGACCAATGCGCCTCAAAGCAATGCCTCGGCCTGAACACCGCCTACACCAAAGTCTACGGCTGGCACGAGCAAGAACTCCATCCCCTCAAACCAACGTAGCCCAAAATAGCTCGTGTCTCCGACGCGAGACCCCACCCTGCCACTAAAGCCCAGGGATTAAGATTAAGATTGGGACAAAGCCAACGACAAAGACCCAACACCAGCTCAAGCCAGCCAACGCATGCCTCAACCACCCTCACCCAATCCCTACTCACCGCCCGAGTCTTCTGATGCTGATCGAGCACGGGCGCTGGATGGCAGGTCGCTGCAATGTGCGGGTTGTCAGAAGAAGACCGTTCGAGTTTTCAGTGCGTTTCTGCGACATCCTCAAATGGCCATCGTTTGTCCCGAATGCGGGGCGCGCCATCGGCTGACATTCCGACGCTCGTCGCAGTTTCGATACCACGCCGTCGCCCTTCCCGCGATTGGACTCGGAGTCATCGCGATCGTCCTGGCACTCCGAAACCAAACCTACAGGACGCTCGATGTGATCGTCGCAAGAATCATCCAGTACTTCGGATGGTCGATCGCCAGGAACTACATCAGCGTGATCGAAGCCACGAGCCTCATCATCGTGCTGCTCACCCCCGTCCTCCTCGCCGCCTGGTACGCCATCCGCGCCCAACTCCGCATGATCGCCAACGAAGGAATCCTCCAGCAACGCCCCAAATAACCCCTCCCTGAGCCTTCGGCGCTAGCCGAACCTGCACCCCGCCCTCGGCCCAAAGGGCCAACAACAAATCAGCCCGGGGCAACGCCCCGGGTTAGAGCATCACCGTCTTCATCAGCCCTGAAGGGGCGAAACAACATGCGTGGTTTGCGGATGTGCGAAACGAATGTGAACCGTCATTGTTCCCAAGACCATGAGGCCCGGTTTCGACATGTCGTTGTGCCGCCCCGATGGGGCTTCGCGTTTATGTGATCACACACCTGGGGCGCTGCCCCAGGCTGATATGTAGTTGCCCCTTTGGGGCGAAATCGCTGCGTGTTGGTGCCACCCTGCCGATCCCACGACGTTCGTTGCTCGCGGGAACTCTGGCGAGTTCCACGACTTCCCATGAATCTCACCCCGCACCTCGTCTTACCGTTACGACAACCGGGTTGCGTGCCTTTTGGGATTCCGATGCTACAATCCCGCCGAATCGTTTGATGAAACTCATGACATCCTGGGAAGCGTGTTTATGCCGGACGCTGGCATTCTGGCAACGGTCTTGTTGCTGGTGGGGCTTGTACTGCTCGGTGTGGAGTTCTTCGTTCCCAGCATGGGAATGATCTTCATCTGCGCGACTGTGTCGCTGATCGTGTCGCTCTGGGCCGCGTGCAAAGCGTGGTGGGGAACGAACCCCGGCTTTTTCTGGTCGTACATTGTCGTCCTGGTCGGTGGCATCCCCGGATCGGTGTTCGGCACGATTGCTCTGATGCAAAAGAGCAGTTTTGGGGCGAGGATCACGCTTCCGCCGGCTCCATCCGCCGAAAAGCTTCCTCCCAATCCGCTTGAAGAACACATCGGACGCCGCGGAACAGCTCAGAACCTGATGACTCCTGGCGGCATCGTGCTGTTGGATGGAGAACGCTTTCACGCGGAATCACTCGGCATGGTGGTCGATCCCGGTACAAAGATTATCGTGATCGGCGCGCGAGCCAATCGGCTGCTGGTTCGACCTGTGCTTCCTTCGGATGAGCAGTCGGCACCAGCGACGACTCCGGCGGAAGGACTTCCGGAAGTGCCGCCGACTGATGTTCCACCAGCTGCGGCAGAACAGGAGCCGGAGCCGCTTGACTTCGACATTCCGGACGATTACACCCACCGTCATAAGTCAGGGTGACGCACGCCATTCCTGGCGGGGGACATCGAAGCTGACCACAGGCCTGCCAGTCAGGCGACAACAATAAACGAGGACGGAGACGCTCGACATGAAGATGGTCCAGATGCTGGCGCTAAGCAACATTGAGTGGGGCATTGTCGTCTTTGTACTGCTGGGAATGATCGTGTTCCTGGCCATCTTTGCTCAGTTTGCAAGCCTCTGGCTGCAATGCAAAATGACGCGAGCCGGCATTGGCCTGCTGGACCTGGTCTACATGCGTTTTCGACGAGTCAATCCGGTCGTGATCGTGCGCAGCAAGATTATGGCGGTGCAGGCGGGACTGTTGAAGAAGTACCCGATCACCACACGAGCACTCGAAGCACATGCTCTGGCGGGTGGTAACGTGCCGAACGTGATTCGAGCGTTGATTGCTGCGGACAAGGCGGAGATTCCGCTGAACTGGGAAACGGCTCAGGCGATTGACCTCGCGGGGCGAGACATTCTGGAAGCCGTGACGACCAGCGTTTATCCGAAAGTGATTGACTGTCCGGATCCAAAACGAGCTCAGGGCACATTGTCCGCGGTGGCGGCAGACGGGATTGAACTTCGAGTCCGTGCACGCGTCACGGTGCGAACGAATATCCAGCAGCTGATCGGTGGTGCAACGGAAGAAACCGTGATTGCTCGAGTCGGTCAGGGGATCGTACAGGCGATCGGATCGACTCGATCGTATAAGATCGTTTTGGAGAACCCGGACTTTATTTCCAAGACGGTACTGGAACAGGGCCTGGAAGCTCAGACGGCCTACGAAATCGTTTCGATCGACATCGCGGACATTGACGTCGGTGAAAACATCGGTGCTCGCCTGTCAGCCGACCGCGCCGAAGCGGACATGCGAGTCGCTCAGGCCTCCGCCGAACAGCGCCGCGCGGCAGCTCGCGCCCGTGAGCAGGAAATGGTCGCTCGCATCCAGCAGAACAAAGCCGCCGTCGTTCTGGCCGAAGCCGAAGTCCCGAAAGCCGTCGCCGACGCCTTCGAAAAGCAAACCCTCGGACTGCTCGACTTCTACGAACTGAAGAACGTCCAGGCCGACACACGCATGCGAGAATCCATCGCCGGCGAAGGCTCCACCCGCGCCGGCCGAACCACCGAAGGCTAAGCGGCCCCATCGCTCCCCTCTCAAACGAAGTTGGGGAGGGGGCGAGCGAGCGGCAGCAAGCTCGGGGGAGGGCGGGCCGCAGGGAGTTCTTGGTTCTTCGTTCGTGGTTCTTGGTTGCGCGTGACGGAGCTCAAGGGTTAATGATTATTGGAAAGTGAAAATTGCAAAATGAGCCCCCCGCGCGCGGCCCCGTCATTCCCGCGCAGGCGGGAACCCAGCGCAGTGCGTTCTTAGTTCCTGGTTCCTTGTTCTTCGTTCAACGGTCTCTACGAACACCGAACACCGAAAACCGAACACCCACTTCCGCCCCGCCCGAACGAAGTTGGGGAGGGGTCGAGCGAGCGCCAGCAAGCTCGGGGGAGGGCGACGTTTCGGTTCTTGGTTGTTCGTTCTTGGTTCTTGGTTGCGCGTGACGGAGCGCAAGGGTTAATGGTTATTGGAAAGTGAAAATTGCAAAGTGAGCCCGCGCGCTCGTCATTCCCGCGCCCCCGTCATTCCCGCGCGCCCCGTCATTCCCGCCCCCGTATCCGCGCCCCGTCATTCCCGCGCCCCGTCATTCCCGCGCGGCGGGAACCAGCACGCCGCGGTTCCGTTCCTGGTTCTTTGTTCTTGGTTCTTCGGTCCCACTGAACACTGAAAACTGAACACTGAAAACCGAAAACCGCCCGGAACTCTGGCGAGTCCCACTACACCAACCAAGAACCAAGAACACGTCCCTCCCCTCAATTTGCATTTTCCATTCTCCAATAACCATTAATCATTCCCCGCTCCGGCATCGCAGTTAGAACCCAACAACCAAGAACCACCAACCAAGAACCCCCCTCCCATGCGCTCCACCATCCCTCTTGGCAGCCTCAACCGAGTTGCTCAGTTGTTTTCCTGGCCGAATGCGGCGTCGCTGGGATGGACGGTGACGGAGACGGTTGCACACTGGCTGACGATGACTTTGAAGCGAGATGGTTTGGCGGACAAAGGAGCGACTCTGACGGTACGGACTCGGGGGCGTCATGTGCTGCTGATTTTGGACGGACCGGCGTCGCTGGCCGGGGAATTTCGAGAATACTCGCGGCGCCTTCCGCGATTTCTGGCTCATGGATGGCAGGCGTTGACGACCGTCATTCCGAAGATCAAAGCCAGTGGACGCTGGGACCCGGATCCGACGATTCCGCAGGCCGGCCAGCCGCCGTATCAGCCATGGCGTTTCTTTCTTCCGCTTGGCATGGCGATGCTCAACCAGAAAGCCGTCCTGTTTTTTCACTATCCCCCGATTCGGCTGCTGGAAACCAATCAGGACTATCTGAACGACCCTGTTCCGGTGCGATGCGAAGAGCTGCTCACAGCCAACGGAGTTGACAGCTCGGACCTGCCGCTGTTTAACACCGTCATGGATGCAACGCCGATCGGAGCCGAAGATGACCAGGGCTCAAAGAAGTCCGACAAAGGCGATCCGCACTGGGGACTGATCCCGATCCAGCAGTTTCATGACTATCAGAAGCAGCAGGTTCATTTGCTTCTGAATCCGTCGAAGACTGCGAAAGGCTTTACCGATCCGATCGTAATTTATGGTGCTCATCCGCTGGAGACATTCAACGATTTGTACGGAACGAATCTGCAGAACGGCCACGCAGGCATCACACAGATATTGCCTGGACTGAAGACACCGATTCTCGCATCGACACATCCGTACGTCTTCTACGGAATCGCGCAGGGCTTCGATAAGATTGGAAGTGGCATCCTCGTCGACGTCGCAGGAGCCACACGCCAAATGCAAACCGACCTCGCCGTCGCCGGCTGGTTGAAGAGCATGTCCGAGGACCCATCTCAGGATCCTGTCGCCGTATTTGCCAGCCAAACTCAACACTGGCAAGCCGCCGCCCAGCAACCCACTGTCAATTCACTCGTCACCCACCAAGGCTCCCTCCGCTACTCCGACCCCCAAACCCTCGCCTTCCACTTCGACAAGTAAGCGGAATGCCCCCTGCCCGGACGAAGTCTGGGAGGGGTCGAGCAAGCGCCAGCAAGCTCGGGGGAGGGCCGCGTTTCGGTTCCTGGTTCCTGGTTCTCCTTTCCGCGTGACGAGCTCAAGGGTTAATGGTTATTGGAAAGTGAAAATTGCAAATTGAACGCCCCCGCGCGCCCGTCATTCCCGCGCGAGGCGGGAACCCAGCACGGCTTCGTTCCGTTCCAGATTCTTCGTTCTTCGTTCTTCGTTCAGTTCCCAAGCTCAGTGAACCCGCCCAAAACCCGAACCCTCCCCTCCGAACACCCACTGAAAACCGAACACTGAAAACTGAAAACCGACCCTCCTCTCCCCCGGAACAAGTCTTCTCCCCAACAGCCACCGAAAACCGAACACCGAAAACCGAACGCATCCCACCTTCGTCCCGCAGCCCCAAGAACCAAGAACAACGAACCAAGAACCCGTTCATTAACAACGTGTGAAAAATCTCCCCCCACCACTCCCAAATCGCGTTCTCTCGCGGAACAATGTCTCACGGCCCTGAATGCCACCTGACTCGCTATCCGCAATCGCCACGAACCACAAACCAAGAACGAAGAACCACGAACCAGCGACTCCTCCCCATGCTTCAGACACTTCACCTTCAGAACTTTCGTGGCTTTCGCGAACACACGGTTGAGTTTTCGAAATTCTCGGTGATTGCCGGGCGAAATAACGCGGGCAAGTCCACGTTGATTGAAGCAATCCGGATCATCGCCGAGATCCTTCCTCGGTTTCTACAGGGTTCGTTTGGCAAAGCAAAAAGCTGGGTCGGCACGGACTCGCCTGGCGTGCATTTGAAACTGGAATCGCTGGGACTTCGGGCCGCCACATTGTTTCACCGTTATCACACTCCTCCGGCGATTCTGGAATCGGCATTTGAAGGAGGATCAAGGCTGAGGATCATCCTGGGAGCTGACAAGGAAGTCTGGGTCGAAGGAGTTTCCACCAAAGGGGCTGATGTCGATTCTCGGGCCAACGCCCGCAACGCCGGTTATCCAAAGATTGCGGTGCTTCCACAGATTTCACCGCTGTCGGAAGACGAAACGGTGCTGAAAGCAGCCTACGTGCAGGCCTGTTTGGAGACTCACCGTGCCTCACGGCAGTTTCGAAATCAGATCCGTTACAATTCGAAGTTCTTTGACACGTTCAAGGACCTGTTCCACAGAACCTGGGAGAACGTTCGGATCAGTTCCCTTGAGTGTTTTGGAGCGGACTATCAGGAACCGTTGTCACTGTTGCTGAGTGAAGATGGCTTTGTCGCAGAAGCGAGTGACTTTGGCCATGGACTTCAGATGTGGCTGCAGATCGTGTGGTTTCTGTCACGGACTCCGGAAGACAGCATTGTCGTTCTGGACGAGCCGGATGTGTATGTGCATCCTGAGCAGCAATCACGCATGCTGCCCATTCTGCGCGAACGCTTCCGCCAATGCCTGATCTCGACCCATTCACCGGCGATTCTGGGCAACAGCAGCATTCAGGAGACGTTAAGAATCCATCGTTCCACTGCCAGTTCACGCCCCGGACTGAGTGAACAACAACACGAAGAGCTGGTCAAACAGACGCTGGCATCGGCACGGCAAACGGAGCTTCTGCAAAAGACGAACAGTTCACTGACATCAGTGAACGACTGCGAGGACGATACCGACGATGCCGAGGACCTGGACGACGCAGACACTGATATCGGGACTGTCGAAATCTCAGTCACCGTCTATGAAGACGCCCGATTCATCCTGCGAGACTCCAGCGGGCACACGCTCATCGACCTCGCCGCCAACGGCCGCGAACGCGGCAGAAAAATCACCGAGACACTCGATGCCGAACAGGTCACCATCGAAGCCATTGATCCAATCAACATTGTCGTTTTCGTGAACAAGCAACGACTTCCGCCCAACGCAATCTCGGACGAAAGCAGCCCCGTCGTTCGAGTCGATCTTGGTAACTTTGCCAACGACTGACCGACCGTGGCTTCATTAATGGTCCGCGGCCAGGCGCGGCAGGACGTTGTTATCCCAAAAGCTCTTTTTCCCGATTCGGGTGAAGTCGATATTTGGTAGCCGGAGCCATTCCAATGAATGCATCTTTGCCTGTTCGACATCGAATCCAGCATAGTCGTCGCGGACAAAGAGCCACTTGTGGTGATAGATCCATGGATCAGCGAGCTTCTGTCGCAACGTAATGCTGCCGTCGCTCCGAACCGTGTAGAGGTCACCAACTGTGGGTTCTGCCGCTGAATCAAAGTCGTCGGACTGAATGAATGACACAACATCAGTGGAAAGATGATACTTGACCACCGTATAGCCAAAATCCGCGGGCAGCGCTTTCTTGGATTCCTCCAGTCTGTCCGGAAGAACGTGCTGATACGATTTGTGCACGTACACAGCCCCCCCGATCTCCTTGCCGACTCCGAATCGGGCGCAACGCTTGGGTAATTTGATTGTCTTTGAGATACTGTCCATTGCAATCGCAAGGCTATAGGTGTCGGTTGAGGCTCTACCAGTCGAGCATTATGCCAGAAGTACCGACCGTAATGAAAGTTGTCGCCCCGGAACAGTGCCGATGTCGTCTGACCGAGACAAAAAAGTGATAGCCCGCCACAAAACGGCCATTAAACGGCAGAGCTTTTCGCTGCCAGTGAAGTGCATGCTCCGTGACGGGTTGCTGAATTCAGACCGAACATTTTTTGACTACGGATGCGGGCATGGGCAGGACCTGGCGATGTTGTCCGACATGTCGATTCAAGCAGCGGGTTGGGATCCTGTACATCGCCCAGCTTCTGATCGAATACCCGCGGACGTCGTAAACCTCGGGTACGTGATCAATGTCATCGAGGACCCACACGAACGGCAACAGGTTATCCGAAGGGCATGGGAACTTTGCAAAACGGTGTTGACAGTTGCGGCTCAGGTCGAGTTTGCGGCTCCGGACAAGATCCACGCCGTCCACGGAGACGGAATCCTGACGTCATGGGGAACGTTCCAGAAGTACTACAATCAGTACGAGCTGAGAGACTTTCTGCAGTCCACGCTGGAAACCGACGCCATTTCTGCGGCACCGGGAGTCTTCTACATCTTCAAAGATGAGGAAGCGAAGCAGCAGTTTGTCGCCAACAAGTATCACCGACGATTGACGGTTCCTCAGCGTCGTACCTCTGAAGTTCTGTTTGAGCAGAACAAGGACGTACTCGAACCGTTCATGGCAGCACTCACACAGTATGGCAGAATTCCGGGACCTGAAGAGCTGCCAGTTGCAGCGGCAATTGAGGAACGATTTGGATCACTGGTGAAGGCGTTCCGATTGGTGCAGAAGGTCACAGACGAAGCACCATGGAAGGAAATTGCCCAGCGAAGAACAGAAGACTTGCTGGTCTATCTAGCACTGGCAAGGTTCCGCCGACGCCCCCCAATCGCAAAACTACCGCTTACTATTCAACGCGACATCAAGGCATTTCTTGGCACCTATGCAGTCGCATGCGACAAGGCAGACGAGCTGCTGTTTCTCGCGGGAAATGCAAAAGCCATTGACGCGGCCTGCCAACGAGCGACTGTTGGTCAACTTGTCGATAACGCACTGACCGTGCACGAAAGCGTTTTGCCTTCACTCGAGCCGTTGTTGCGCATTTACGAAGGCTGTGCAAGGGCTCTCGTAGGAAGCATTGAGGGCGCGAACTTGATCAAGTTGCACAGACACTCAGGGAAAGTGTCGTACATTGTCTATCCCGATTTCGAATCTGCGGCATTTCCAAGGATTCAGCTGAGAGTCAAGGTCGCGTTGCGATCGCTTGCGATTGAATGCTGTGTGTGAGCGTTCTTGCGGAAGATGGCCTAGCCCCAATTTCACCAAACGACCACACAAGTCTTCGTCTCTTCGGCATACTTGTGAATCTTCGGATCCTTCGTCAAGATTGGTGCGTCCAAGACGGTCGACGTGGCTACAATAATCTTGTCATTTATCTCGTGGCTCCCGAGCTCACCGGATATCTGAGACAGCGACTCTAGCACCTCGTGGTCCAACTCGCGCAACTCCACACGCTCACATTCTCTCAATGGCGTAAAGCATTCAAAAAACACTCGCCGAGATGCCTCAATGCTAGTCGAGAACTTATCGAAGATTTCCACAAAGACGATCGCCGGGATAACCAGTCTGTATGGCGACGTTTGGTCTTCTAAAGTCTGAGAGAGGATTTGGTTTACGACAGGACTATTGCAGTTCTCCTGCCGAAAGGCGCGATAGAAGTACCAGATGATAGCATGCGTATCAACTACGTAGCGTTCTGGAGCAATCATGCGACACCTTCGTCTGTGTAAGTCGCGAATCTGATCCGGTAAATCCAAGGTCGAGTCCCTCACGTGACGAAGCATAAACTCCAAGAACTCGTCAAAAGAACAGGAATTCCATGCAGCACTCTTTCACATATTGGCTAGCTCGCATCACTGCGAGGCGAGTGCTGGGTTCCTGCTCCTCTTGCATAGTGCGAAGCTTACGCAGTACCCTGAAATGGCTACAGGAAATGCCAGTGCTTGTTTGCGAGAAACGCAGGATGCTGGCCGGTTTGGGGTTGCCAAGGACTTCCAGAAGAGCGGATACACTGCTGTCGAGGTTAATCATTGTTCGGCTTTAGGGCTGCGGGATTTTTGAAGAAGGTCCACTGCCTGACAAGTCCCCTGGAGCTCTGCAGAAGTGTACATCGGAAGACTCGGAGCTCCAAGCTTGCTAGTTTTAACGAAATCCCGATCCAACAACTGGATCGCACTGCCCGGTGAAGATGTCCAACAGGCGGTGGCAAGTCGACAGAATCTTTCCAGCGTTGAACTCCACACGACTCAGCTAAGAACACAACCGCGTCAGCGGAAATGGAGCAATGCCCGTTGTTGGGCGTTCTGTTCGAACTCGTCGAGATATCGGGCCAAAAGTGCTCGATCTTCTTCGGTCCCAACTTCTCGAACGCAATTACATGATCTCCACCTGATCTCCAATTGGGCAACGCGACGCTATTCCAGAAAGACTGCCACGCATCATTGATCAAACGTGGAACTCCAGCATGAAGCACTAAGAGAAACGTAAAACCCGTATGTGCTCGAAACGTAAGGGCCGTCGAAAAGGATTGATCAGCTCAATTGCAAAAAGTCCTTCTTCTGTCGAGTACTCTGAAATCAGGTATACGCTCGAAATCATCGACAAAGATGAACCCTCCGTTGAACCCAGCGGCTAGGAAAAGAAGTGTGAGATCATTGAATACGAAGTTGAGGCGATCTTCGCCTCGCTCAACTCCGTCATGTAGTAAGCCAAGCATTCTTTACTCGATACGAGCTCATATCGAACAACGATCCTCGCTTGCTGAGTTCGCCCAGAGTGGGATTCGGGCGCTATTTGAGAAAGAAAACGATTAGCACTCAACTGTTCACGTACCCAGATGGGATCGATTTGATGCCGCTTGTACCAGTCCAGGTCATAAATAGCAGCCTTCAACTCAGCTTCGTTGGTGATCTCTGCAATAGCAGCGTCAAACTTCTGGGAAATGGCGAGAACTTCCATTACCAAATACCAATTCAAGGCATCGATGAAGTCGCTTTCATGAATCGCCTTCATCAAGAGGTCAACAAAGGCGTCAAATGTCTTTGTTTTCCCCCCAGGTAAGGGGTTCAGAATCAAGGAAAAGCATTTGTTTGCATTATCCGACTCAGCGAGGCAATAGCCTGCCATTCCATCCAGATACCATATCAAAGCGATTCGCCATTGCCACGTCCAAGGTAGGAAGTGTTCAATATAGCCGAGCCGCGGTCAACTTCACTGAAGTTGTGAATCAGAAACTGCTTCGTGAGCTTGAATGTTTCTGAACGAAGCGTATCTTCGTAGATGTCGCCATTAACTCGCTTGTCCGTAGAGTTTCGGTTGACGAACGGCTCGGAGGAAATGATTATCCCGGCAAATCGGAAGCGACTAAATTCCGCTTCGCGACCTTTGTGGCGGACTAACGGTTGGTCGCTTTAAAACTTATTATCCATTAGTTCATGCTGCTCGCGAAATCCAGACCAATGATGTTGTATGATCGTTGAGTTCGAACGACACCGGCGCCTGGCGGCGATATTGCAGGTTCGCCTGTGCGTAATGACCTCTAAGTAGATGGTGAATTTGAGTTGCTCTCGCAGTGCGCAACGTCATACGCTCATTCAAAGAATAACCAAACAGATCCTCTCCGGAAATTCGCTATACTCGTAGACGATTCCCAACGATACAGGCTAGTGAAGTATGAGCTCGCACTTACGTTGATTGACATACGCATTGGCAAGATTTGCTCAGCTAAAAGTGTCCAGGAACGAATCGACGGCTCATGGAGCCAAATCGCCTTTGACTCCTGTTTGAATCTCAGAAAGTCGTTACTACGTACATCCTCTCCGACGACGGCGACTGGGTATGCGATCTGTCCGCCTTATCTCCGGGGATTCGCTTACGTTGATCGTTCCGAGTTGCTTACCACGATAGGCCCAGAGCTCGAACGTTGGATTCACCGACACCAACCTTGCAAGGCCTTTTGAGCGCAGGCGGAACCAGTACTGCGAAAACGACTAATAATGGCATTGTATGCGCCGGATCAAAGTGGGACAAATCATTGTCCGGTAGCTTACCATCGTCTCGAAGCTTTGCGATGATCAGCAGGGTTTCGCGTCGGGGAGATCCAAGTCCCGGTCGGCGAGGGTTTTGCAGTCTGTTGCTAGCTCGTTTTCTCAACTTGTCACCAAGTGCCACATCCTCGGCCGTCTTGATTTCGTTCTTGGAGATACTCAGGTCCAGTGAGTACAAAGGAAAGACAAGGAGGCCACCAAGAAGTCAATTCTGGGCGTACATCGTTCTGATCAGGTATGAGAATGTTCCGTATCGTTTCTCCATTAGCCCTCAGGACCTCATCCTGGAAGTCTAGAGTCCCGTATGACTCCAAAAGCGATTCTCTCTGATGGCGTGATTTGCCAGACCCCAGTCTCAGCTCGCTCCACAAGACCGTAGTCGCGGATCTTCGGCGACTTGATTGAAGGTATAGCGAAATCTCTCGGCTGCCTTTGAGTGGGTTTCTTCGAGTTTTGGCTTGCGTCTAAATTTTGACTCCCAAGCCCGAGTTCTCGCCTTAAAGTTCTTCACGTGCGTTCTTCAGAACGCGTACGGAGCACACTTGTCAGAAAGATATAGAAATACCGATGAAGTAGAACTTCCGAGGCGTGTAGACAGGACTGTGAAGTGGATCTGGCGGGCATTGAGGATTGGCTATCCGTGTCGAGTGGATTCTGCGGATGGTACTTCAGATGGCCGCGGCGGGAAAGCCACAATTCCGGGCAGCGGGATGTCATTTGGCGATGCAGGTGATGGGAGCGTCGAAAGATCGAAGGACGCAAGCGGTTGAGCGAAGGTAAAAACGGTTGATCTGTTGCAGCCGAATCTCCTTGGGAACTGACATTGCTACCCCGTTATGCCTCTGGCACAATGTCGATATCGCGAATGTGTCAGCGTGTCCGAGATGGCAAGAAACTTTCACGGTATTCTCAGCGTGTCGCTATGCAAATAGGATCATTGCCCGCTTCGAACGAAGTGAACATTGGTGCGCCGTGGCCGGAAGTTTTGGAAACGTCACGAACTCATACAAGTTCTATTGGGCGTTGGCATGCTCGATGCCGTTCACGAGCAATGAGGTGCTGACCCTTTCAGGGACACCTGAAGCCATTTCGCGCGGGCAGAAAGCGCAAGCGTCTATGGCTCGGAAGAGAACGTCAGTGAAGTTGAAGGACACCCGTCGGCGGTACACCGAAGAGTTCAAGAATGAAGCCGTTCAGATTATGCTGCTGGATGGCCACCAGCCCTTCGGTAATGACCGGCTGGGCCTACCAAATGTGAACATGCTGTACCGCTGGAAGAAGGAGCGAATTGCCCCGGGCGGTGTTGTGGCTGAAGTCTGGAAGCTCGAGTTCGCGAGCTGGAGAACGAACTGCGACGGTGGAGCGGGAGCGTGACATCCTAAAAAAGCGTTGGCCATTTTCGGCCGCAGCGAATAGCGGATGTCTATCAGGTCGTGGATCGGATCATTCAGGCCGGGATTGGGTCAGTGGTGGAAGCTTGTCAGATCCTCGACGTGAATCGAACTGCGTTCTACGCCTGGCGAAGTTCCGATGCGACGACGTTTCAGCAGGGACGATGAGAAACTGGCCCCTGCGATACGAGACATCTTTACGAAACATCGACGTCGTTACGGTGCTCGAAGGATTGCCAGCGAACTCCAGGATCGGGGGCACGTGTGCAGTCCAAGGAGAGCTGGAGAATCATGAAAACACAGGGCTTCGAGCCATTCGGCCGAAATCGTTCGTCCCGAAGACAACCAACAGTCGGCATCGACTGGGTATGCAGCGAACCTTCTGGCCGATGCAGAGGCACCAGTTCGAATGAATCAGATCTGTCGCTGGACATCACCTACATTCCACCCGGAGGTGTCTTCAAGCGCTTGGCTCTCGTGATGGATCTGTTCTCGCGTCGCATCGTCGGTTAGGCTTGATGGACAACATGTCCGAGTCTCTGTCATCGAAGCTCTGCGAAACGCCATCAAGGGAAGGCAGCCTGCTACAGGGCTGATCGTTCACTCTGACCGAGGCGGCCAGTACGCCGGGCAAGCCTACCGTCGCCTTCTTCGCAGCTCCGGATTCCTTGAGCATGAGCCGTGCCGACAACTGCTATGACAACGCATTCATGGAAAGCACGATTGAACTTATCAAGACCGAGCTCGAAATGACCGAATTCAAAGACATCAAGGCGGCACTCAAAGACATCCCGGAATTCATCCGTTGGCTACAACTGATCGCAAACACTCCGCGATCGGATACCACACCCCAGCTCAGTTCGAAAAACTCAACGCCCGCAAAAATATGGATAACGACCTGTTCCGAAAGTGCTCGCGCACCTCTGAAGAATTTCAGTGGTGGCTCCCGATGCGAAACCGAGTGTCTCAGGTGCACTAATGAGATCATGACGGAATCGCGAGACTCCCGTACGATTCGCCGTGCACGACAACCAGCTTGGTGGTTACTCGACGGATTCCCGTATGAAATCGACATCGCGTCGGTCGCGGCAGCGATCACCTCAGGCAGAGGGAACGTCGTCGCGTTGTTGTCGAGGTAGATCTCGCGAGGTAACGGCATCATTTCATCCCGTTCATGAGGCATGATGCACACTCTATGATAGCTCTATCGGCAAAATGTACCGACCACCGCGAAAGGCGGCATCGCCTGTCAGTGGCCAGCATACACCAAAAACTCTGCGCGAATTGGCCACCAACATTGGGTGTTTGAAATGGCATTTGAAAACTGGTTAACAGAACTCCGAGAACTGAACAGAAGCGGTGAGGCACCGCACAAGCCGTTGCTGCTCCTGACGCTGCTAAAGATGGCAGATCGCGACGGCGACTTGCCGGTGACGCTAGCTCTCACCCCTGAGTTGGTATACCAGTTCAAGTTGTTTGAACATGTCGTGGCACATCGACGTACACAGAAACTGGACATCCGGATGCCATTCCATCATCTCGGATCCTCGGGCATCTGGACTCCGCTGGACAAGCACGGTGACCATTCACCGCACCGATCCGTTACGACTTCTGTGCGTCTGGACCCAGACTTTCGTTCCGCTTGCCTCGATGCCGAGTTTCGCCGCACCGCATCGGCATTGATCATTCAAGAATATTTCCCGCCGAATGAGCGGATCGCGCTGAGGGAAATGATGGGAATTCCAACAGATGACCGAGTTCTGGAGACAGAAAACGTCAATACCGTCGAGGAAACTGCGCGAAGGGAAGGCCGAACAGCAAAGTTTCGGATTGATGTGATCCCGGCCTATGACTTCACATGCGCATTAACCGGATACCGCATCGTTACCCTGAATCAAGGCACCATCGTGGATGCCGCACACATCGCCCCCTTCCATCACTCGCGAAACAACGATGTTCGGAACGGCCTTTCGCTCTGCAAGAACGCACATTGGCTGTTTGACGCTGGCCTTTGGTCGCTTGATGATGACTACTGTGTTATCGTGGCAGAGTCGGCGTTCGAAGAGGCATCCCCGCAACAGCTGCCGCTAAAGCAGATGGGCGGTCGCAGAATATCCCTACCGCGGAATCCTCGGTTCTGGCCGTTGCGAGAGAACCTTGCTGTGCACAGGAAACTTCACGGATTCAAACTCCAATAGGCCGCTCAGTAGCATTTGCTCGATTTGATCACATGGGCCAGCTTGCTCGTTACCTTCAGGACCAGTTTGTGGCGCGGACGCCGAAGGGGTGGTCGTGTGAGGTGGAGGCGCGGGTTTTGGATGGGCGGTTTGAACGCTTACTGGGGTATGCGCCGTAGGCGGATGTTCTGCTGGCTTCCAATGATGGGCTTCATCGGCTGTGGATCGAGTTTGAAGTCAGTCGCGCGGATCCGGTGGCGAATCATGCGAAGTTCGCGACGGCTCATTTGTTTCAGCCACAAAGGCCCACAGATACCTTTGTGTCCATGATGAGTTCTCATGTGGCTCGCGGACGGCGAAATCTGGCGGCGAATACCGTGCTGCTGATGCGACGGATTGGCATGAAGGCGTTTCAGACAGTGCTGCTGCCGTCCATCGCTCCCGATGACATCAAACGACTGAACTCGGCCAGCGTCAGTCAATCATCGCTCCAGTCCCTCGACATCGAAGCGGAAATCGATCGTGCGCTGGCGGTTGCAAAGCCATGCTTTCCGTCTCAACAGCATCAGATCCACTTCGCTGGTGAACCGCTCGACGTGGCCTGTAACATCGCGACGTGGAATCGAGAGATCACGACGGAAACGGGTCGCCGCTTATGGGGCCGCAGACGTGTTCGCTATTTCGCGTTCGATCCGTCAACCAGCGAGTTTGCTCCGTCGAAGTTCTGTGCCTACGTGAATGCGAAATTTGCCAGCTCACTGGATGCAGACTCCATCGGACTTCCCATGACGATGGAACTCTACGTGTCACTCGATGAATCCGAACCAAAATTCGATGGCAATCGTGCTCAGCAGCACCTGAGTCGCAAACTGGGAATGACGCCCGTGAGTCTCAGTGAGACCACCACGACGGAACCTGCTCTCATGGTGGCCGAAGACCGTCGTCTGGATCTGCTCTTTCGCTACTGGCACGCCAAACACACCGATTCCATCCAGCTCGATCCTCAGGGCGTCGTCATTTTGCGGCCGCCGACTTGGTATGCGTGAGGGGAGAGTGGGGGTGTTCTTGGTGCTTGGTTCTTGGTTTGTTGGTTCTTGGTTTGTTGGTTCTTGGTTTGTTGGTTCTTGGTTTGTTGGTGGTGCTTTTGGTGCTTTGGGTGATGACTCGGGGGTGATGTACCGGCGGGTTTACACCGCGCCGCTCGCCGTGGGGAGTTTTCAGTGTTCAGTGTTCAGTGTTCAGTGGGACCGTTGAATGAAGAACTAAGCTGCGAAATGTGGCCCTCCCCCGAGCTTGCTGGCGCTCGCTCGACCCCTCCCGGACTTTGTCCAGGAGGGGGGGAAATCGGGTTTTCGGTGTTCGGTTTTCGGAGGGACCTTGAACGAAGAACCAAGAACCAGGAACGCAACTGCGCGTTGCTGGGTTCCCGCCTGCGCGGGAATGACGAGGGGGCGCGCGGGAAGGACGGGGGCGCTGGGTTACGCGATGAGCTCGTCCACGACTTTGCCGTAGAGGTCTGTGAGGCGGTAGTCGCGGCCGGCGTAGCGGTAGGTGAATTTTTCGTGGTCGAAGCCGATGAGTTTCAAGATCGTGGCGTGAAGGTCGTGGACGTGGACGGGATTCTCGACGGCTTTGAAGCCAAATTCGTCCGTCGACCCGTGCACATAGCCGCCTCGGACGCCGCCGCCGGCCATCCAGGTGGTGTAGCCCCAGTGGTTGTGGTCGCGTCCGTTGATCTTCCCCGCGTTCGCTCCCTGCTTCGGTAACTCCACAACCGGCGTTCGCCCAAATTCGCCGCCCCAGATGACCAGAGTTTCCTCCAGCATGCCGCGCTGTTTCAAATCGGTTAAGAGTGCTCCAATCGCCTGGTCACACTGCTTGGCCAGTCGACGATGGTTCACTTCAATGTCGTCATGATTGTCCCATGGCTGGCCGTCGCCGTGCCAGACCTGCACGAACCGAACGCCTCGTTCGATCAGTCGGCGAGCAATCAAAATTTGACGTGCATTGACGCCGTCCCCATACATATCCAGTACATGCTTCGGTTCTCGACTGACGTCAAACGCGTCGGCCGCATCGGTCTGCATGCGGTAGGCCAGTTCGTAAGACTGAATGCGAGCTTCCAGCTGAGCATCGCCGGGGCGTTCCTGGAGATGCTGCTTGTTCAGGAATCGCAGCAGGCCCAGCTGCCTCGCCTGTTCTGACGACGTGATGCGATCGTTCCGAATATTCTCAATCAGCTTCTCGATATCCGTATGCTTCGTATCGATGTACGTTCCCTGATACACGCCCGGCAGAAAACCGCTCTGCCAGTTCTGTGATTCCTGAATCGGATAGCCGCCCGGGCACATGGCGACAAACGCCGGCAGGTTCTGATTCTCCGTCCCCAGGCCATACGTCAGCCACGATCCCATGCTCGGCCGCACCAGTCGCGCTTCGCCGCAGTTCATCAGCAGCAGCGAAGGTTCGTGATTCGGAACATCGGCGTGCATCGATCGAATCACGCACAGGTCATCGGCATGCTGAGCCGTATTGTGAAACAGCTCGCTGACGGTCAAACCACTCTCACCGTACTTCCGGAATCGAAACGGCGACGCGAACAGGGCACCCGTCGGACGCTCGGTGGCCAGATTCCCGGACGAGATCATCTCCCCGGCGCGGCGCTGAAGCTCCGGCTTGTGGTCAAACGTGTCGACATGCGACGGACCGCCATTCATAAACAGGTGAATGACGTGCCGGATCTTTGACGGGAACTGCGCCGGTCGAGGCAGCATCGGGTTGAGCGGTTCTTCGGCTCGAGCCTGGTCCTGATTCATCAGGCCCGCCAGCGCAAGTGCTCCCATCCCCATGCCGCAGCGACTCAGCATGCCTCGACGACCGACGGCGATCGGTCCGACATCGGACGCCTGACAGTTCAGTGGATTCAGAGGAGTCATGGGGATTGTTCCTTGTTTGGACATTACACGTCGTCAAACCGATCGATTGAAAGTAGCGGAAGGGCGCGAGCCCTCCGGTTTTGCGTCACCGGACGGCTTGCGCCGTGCCGCTATCTCAACACAGGATGTCCGTGCCTTGCCATTAATCAACAAACGCAAACTCATTCGACATCAACAACACCTGAGCCAGTTGTGACCACGCGTCCATTCGTTCCTGTGGTGTTTCCCGGAAGTCTTCATCGGACTTCCAGATACGCACCACTTTGCCGCCCGACGACTGAGTCACCACAAATCGGCTCTTGAAAGAATCGTGTGCAGAATTTGTACGGCAGTCGATCACGAAATCGATCCACTGGCCGGCCTGCAGATCCAGAGCTTTGACGGCAAACGGAGCGGTTGAATTCTGAGCCACCGCGTCGGCCTGCAGAGTCGACCCCGGCCCGATGACTCGGACACGAACACCGTCTCCCTGATCCACCGCGTGCGAGACAACGCCATGAATCAGGACTCGACACGCACTGTCCGCCGTCCATCGTCGGATCGCACAGATGTTGATGTCGTTGCCCGTATGACCACCGCCCTTGTTCAGGAAGACCCAGCCCAGCTTCGCGTCGGGAAGGTTTTCGCCACCCTGGAGTTTTCCTTCCTTGGCGACAGTCAGCCGATGAAACGATGTCACCGTGCTGTCAGATTCACTCAGTGCGCCGTAACCGTATTCCCAGCCGCTCTGAGCAACCTTCGCCTGTTCATCCAGCATCTGACGAACGAAGGCCACGGCTTCCGTCATCTCCTGATTGGAAGGTTCACGCTGCAGCACAATCAGGAAGAGTTCTTTGACTCGAGTTGCGACGTCGTCAGGATTTCCGGCCGAAGCCGTTCGCTGACTGACTTCTGCCGCGCGGTTCATTGTGAACGGGCTGTTCAGCTGGAACAGTGCCTGCTGAGGAATTGTTGTCTGGAAACGTTTGGGAGCATGAGTATCCGGGCTGGCCAGATCGAACGTGCGGAACAGTCCTGGCAGGTTCTGGCGATCGATGCGAGCATAGACCGCACGACGCACCACGTTGGGATCATTCGCCAGGTCCGCCGAAGGACCGCCGATGGTTTTGTCGAGTCGACCTGAAGCAGCCACCACAGAATCTCGCAGGGCTTCAAAGTCCAGGCGAGTTCGGTTCATGCGCGCCAGCAGACGATTTTCCGGGTCCGCGTGTTCCGCATCTTCTCGCCGATCGCTCGACTGCTGCCACGTTTCCGACGACACAATGCGGCGAATCAGAGACTTCATCGACCATTTGTTTTCGACCAGATCGGAAGCCAGATAATCCAGCAGTTCCGCGTACATTGGACGCTCGGTCCGAACGCCGAAGTCGCTGGGAGTATCAACAAAGCCGCGTCCGAACAGCTGAGCCCAGAGGCGGTTCACGAAGACTCGACTGGTCAGCGGGTTGCTGCTTGACGCGATCGCTTCCGCCAGTTCCAGTCGCCCGCTTCCCTTCGTAAACGGAGCCGCGTCCGGACCGGCCAGCGCCGTCAGGAAGCGTCGAGGCACCTGATCGCCTCGATTATGTGGCTGGCCGCGGCGGAAGATCACAGGCTCCACCGGGTTTGGCCGGTCGACCATGCGCAGTGTTGAAGGTTCGTTCTTCGGTTCATCGGAGGACGCGAAGACGCCATACAGCGAGTAATAGTCTGCCGTGCTGATCGGATCAAACTTGTGATCATGGCATCGGCTGCAGGACACGGTCAGCCCCATCAGTCCTCGTGTGACCACGTCGATGCGATCGTCAATGATGTCATGAGGATTGTTCAGGAAGCGTCGACCAAGCGTCAGGAATCCCATCGCTGCGAGCTGACCGGGATCGTCCGAGCCGGGCATTTGATCGGCCACCAGCTGCCGCTTGACGAATTCGTCATAGGGCATGTCCTGATTCAATGCTCGAATGAGCCACTCGCGGTACTTCCATGCTTCGTGGTATTCGCGATCTTCCGTGAAGACATACCCCTTGGTGTCGGCGTAGCGAGAGACATCCATCCAGAGCCTCGCCCAGCGTTCGCCGTACTGAGGCGCGTTGAGCAGCCGATCGATGTACGCAGACTTCCACGCCTCCCACTGACCTGCAGCCGCCGCATCGTTCGCGGCCTTCAGGTCGGCGAGTTCCGGCGGCAGTCCCGTGATCGCGTACGAAAGACGTCGCACCAGAACATTCTGAGTCGCGGGAGGTGAAGGTTGGATGCCTTTTTCTGTCAGCGTTCGGCGGATGAAGAAGTCAATTGGCTGAACGCCTGCAGGAACCTGCGACAGGTCTGGCTTGTGCACCGGCTGGAACGACCAGTGTTCCCTCCACCGCTCAGCGCGTCTCTTTGCTTCGCCTTCCAGATCCGAAGTCTCCGGCCAGACTGCTCCGGAGACGATCCACTGGCGAATGTACTCCAGCTGTTCCGGCGGCAGCTTTCCGGACGGAGGCATCGCGATGTCGTTATCGTGGTGCTGAATGACCTGCCAGAGTCGGCTGGTATCCGCGTTGCCGGGAACGATGAGTGCGACGTCACCCGCTTTGCCATTGAGCACGTCGGTGCGTCGATCAAGCCGGACATTGTGTTCCTGCTTGGCCGGCCCGTGGCATTCAATGCACTTCTCGAGCAGGATCGGACGAATGTGCCTTTCAAACGCATCCCCCGCTTCGTCAGCCGAGACGGATGCAACAGAACCGATCAGTGCCAGCGACAGGGCAATCACGGAAAATCGATGACGCATAAGTCACCTGGCGAAGCAAATTCGGAGGAAGGGAGGGAGAGGCAGAAAAGGCGGGAGATTGTTCCTGCATTGTAGGTCCGGGGACAAGACCAACAACGGAAACCTGAACCGACTGCCCATGCTCTTGAATTCCGGATTCTGATTCCCAGCCTTTTGCAGGGAACAGCTCCCCTCCTGGACAAAGTCCGGGAGGGGTGTAGCGAGCGCCAGCAAGCTCGGGGCGGGCGGCAGGGAGTTCTTGGTTCTTGGTGCGTGGTTCTTGGTTCCGCGTGACAGAGCTCAAGGGTTAATGGTTATTGGAAAGTGAAAATTGCAAAGTGAGCGCCCCCGCGCGCCCCCCGTCATTCCCGCGCAGGCGGGAACCCAGCAAGCCGCGTTTCGGTTCTTGGTTCCTGGTTCTTGGTTCAACAGTCCCCGCTGAACACTGAAAACTCCCCTCCGAAAACCGAACACCCAATTTCCGCTCCCCTCCTGGACGAAGTCGGGGAGGGGTCGAGCGAGCGCCAGCAAGCTCGGGGGAGAGCAACGTTTCGTAGCTTCGTTCGTGGTTCTTCGTTCAACGGTCCCGCTGAAAACTGAAAACTGAAAACTGAAAACTCACATTCGCAAGCCTCGGTTCTGCATCATGTCTGAGAATCCGTCCTGCGTGTATTTCTCTCTAAACTTCCTGGTGAACTGCCAGCCGATTTTGGATTGTTGAAGACCGATCTGGGAAAGGATTTCCTCAAGTGAGATGCCCTGATCTCCTTTTCCGAGTCTCCCCAAAATTCGATAGACAATGGCGTCACCGGAAGAGATCGAGTAGCTCTGCTTCGAATTACAGAGATAGCTGAGTGCTTCCAATTCGCCCGGATCGATCTGGCTGATGTAGAGCGAATCGAATCGCTGTTGGAACTTCTGCAAGTCCGCCAGAGGCACATCAAAGACAACGACCCTTCCTTGAGAAATGTCGCCATCGAGATCGATGTAGTGGCGTTCTCCATTGTCGTCGTCAAAGAATTCCGCTTCATCGACCACCGTGCGTGGTAAGGAAACCTCGCACTGTGCGATCAGCTTGGACCATATACCACGGTCGTGCAGAAAGATGACGACGTTGGCGTCAAGAATGAGCAATTTCAACTTCGACATCAGCAATGGCATCCTGCTCGACGTGTTTCATTGCCTCCCGGCGACTGATGCCAAGGTAGTCAGCATAACGACCAGTCGAAATCAACCCTTTCCTAATTGCTCGGTTACACAGAGCGACAAATCGGACAGGTCGAATTGGAGGAGAGTCACTCTCACGGGAATCCGGGAAGCGAAGGGTATCTGCCAGCGAAGCGATGGTTTCCTTGATCTTCTCGACAGGAATACCGAAGACGAAGACCATTTGCCAAAGGACGGCCTCAATGGAAACATCGAACTCTCTTGCAACCTCGAAAAGTCCATCAAATCCAACTTTGCCTTCCGGTCCACGTTGAGCGTTGATGGCTTCTCGAAAGACCTCTTCGGGCATCAGTAGATTTCGAGCGAAACAGGTTGCCAGCTTCTCTTCTTCATCAGATGCGACTTCTGACCCCGAACCAGTGTCGTGACGGAACTGCTTCCACGTCAGCAGATGAAAAAGCTCGTGAGCAAGATCGAAGTTTCGTCGCCACCGAACGCTACTGGCGTTGAGCAGAACTGCAGCCCCAAACTGTTCCGACATCGAACATGCAGCACTGCCAGTCGGCTCAAATGAAAGGTGGAAGATTTTGACATTGCAGACTTCCTCAAGCACTCGCAGCAGTGTTTGACCGGGACGGTCTCCCAGACCAAGCTCGCTTCTTACCCGTCGAGCAAGGCTCTGAGCCGCTTGATAATCGAACGTCCTGTGGATGTCCTTCGGAACCGGCAATTCTATGGGCGAATGTTGTTCACACAGCGTCTCTAAGGCGTGGTATCTCTCGGCAAGCTCGATGAGCGTTGCTTGTAGTTCTTCGGCGTTAGGGCTGGATGGTCGCTCTCGCCAAAGCACTGTTTGTTTGGGAAAGGGAGCATCATCGAGAAACGATGCGAGAGAACGGCGATAGGTTTCCGCAAGTTGCTTGAGTTGCCCAAGCTTGGGTTCTCGTTTGGCGTTTTCGAAGTCAGACAGTGCCGACGCAGCAATCCCGGTCCGTTCGAAAACGGTTTCAAGGGTCAGGTTCAGGCTGGTTCGTGCATCTTTCAGCCGCTCAGCGATGCTCAAACTCGTCTCTCCGGTAAACAGAAATTAATGATTTCAGAATGTTATATCGCCAAACTGCCTTTCTGGAAGCAAAAAAATTCTTGAATCAAGAAGATGACGTTGTTGCGAGGTTTTCTGGCGTTCGCTACGGGCGTGCGATTTGTCGCAAGTATCAATAGAAAAAGGCACTCACGAAGAATCGTAAGTGCCTTTTCAGTGGAGGCGGGGGGAATTGAACCCCCGTCCTGTTGTTCCTCGACCAAAGCCTCTACGTGCGTAGTTCGTTGATTGAGTCGCCTGAGAGAGGTTCCCCGAACAAGACCATCTCAGGCCAGTCCACAACAAATCTCACATCAGCCGTAGCGGACGGTGAACTGATGCCAGCCTGAATTTGCAACCGACGGTCGGCTCCTCAGGCGGAGATCCTTAGGTCGGCACAGCCTTAGATTAGGCTGCGAGAGAGAACTGCGGATTTGCAGTTATTGGTGATCAGCTTTTTACGAGGCCAACTGATCAACCTCGGCACGCCACCCTGACCGCCGGTAACCCAGTCAAATCCGATCGCCCCCGGGTTCTGCGTTCATTGCAGCAATGAAACTATCGGCATTCTAGGCCGCTGAGTCCATCGAGGAAAGCGCGAGGTCCAGATTTGCGGATTCGATACCGTAGTGGAACTCGCCAGAGTTCCTGAGATCATCGACAGACGGGGGGATCTCTGGCGAGATCCACTACAGCGACAGACCGGGGGGATCTCTGGCGAGATCCACTACATGGCATAGGGTTTGCTTTTGCGTGCATCATTCAAATGGGTCTGCCATTTTGGCTGGCTGCCGGTACGTCGCGGGGTTTGTAGAACGACGTTTGGCCGGTGGCGGAATGGCCGAATGACGGCTGGGCATTGGTGGTCAATCGCATTTCATCACTCGGAGAGTGATGGCTAGTTTTGGAGGGCTTTCATCATGGGCACTGACACGGCTCCACAGCAGTATTCGTTTCAGGCAGAAATCAAGCAGCTCCTGCACCTGCTGTCTCATTCGCTCTATCAGAATCGCGAGATCACCATTCGGGAGCTGGTGTCGAATGCGTCCGATGCTCTGGACAAGTTCCGCTATGTGAGTCTGACGTCGGGGCAGAAGTCGACCGATGAGCTGAAGATCACCATCGAGCCCAGGAAGGATGAACGAGTACTTGTCATTCGCGACAACGGGATCGGAATGACCGAGCAGGAACTGGTTGCAAATCTCGGCACGATTGCTCGCAGCGGTTCGCTCGAATTCCTGAAGCACGCCAAAGGCAGCGGCGATCAGTCGGCCGATCTGTCGCTGATTGGTCAGTTCGGTGTCGGATTCTATTCCGCGTTCATGCTGGCGGATCGAGTCGAGGTCGTCAGCCGCAGCCACAAGGAAGAAACAGGCTGGCGCTGGGAATCCACGGGCGACGGTTCGTTCACGGTGACCCCTGTGACAGAATCCGTCGAACGCGGCACTGCCATTCATCTGCACCTGAAGGAAGGCATGGAAGAGTTCACGGAGTCCGTGCGTCTGAAGTACATCCTCCGCAAGTACTCAACCTTCGTTCCTCATGCGATCTTTGTCGAAGGCGAACACATCAACAACCAGCCTCCAATCTGGCTGGAACCCAAAAGCAGTGTTACGGATGAGCAGTATCAGAACTTCTACGAATATCTGACTCATTTCCCCGGCCAGAAGCCTCTGTGGCATTTGCACCTGTCTGCTGATTCACCATTCCAGTTCCACAGCATTCTGTACTGTCCGGAAAGCAATCTGGAGCGAATGGGATTTGGTCGCGCCGATCACGGACTGCATCTTTGTGCGAAGCGAATCCTGGTGCAGAATGACAACCGGGATTTGCTGCCGGACTACCTGCGATTCCTGCGAGGCATCGTGGATTCCGCGGACCTCCCGCTGAATGTGTCGCGCGAGGCACTGCAGGACAATACTGTCTTCCGCAAGATGCAGAAAGTGATTACTCGCAAGGTCCTGGATCACCTCGACACGTTCGCGTCCGAACAGAAGGAATCGTACTTCAAGTTCTATCGTGAATTTGGAGTCATCCTGCGTGAAGGGATCACCAACGACTTCGATAACCGTGAGCGGATTTCTGCGCTGCTTCGATTCGCTTCGACTCATTCGCTGGCCACCACAGAACTGGTGTCGCTCGAAGAGTACGTGGAGCGAGCGAAGGAAGGTCAGGAACAGATCTACTATGCCTGCGGAAGCGATCAGGATTCGGTCCTGCGTGACCCGAACCTGGAAGTCTTCCGCAAGCGCAATCTGGAAGTGCTTGTCCTGACGGATCCTGCTGATGAATACGTGTTGTCGTACCTGCGCGAATTCAAGGGCAAGCAGATTTTGTCCGTGGATGCGGCTGATCTGAAGCTGCCACCGGAAACGGCCGAGGACAAAGCGGACGAATCGAAGAAGGACGAACCGAAGTCCGAAACCGCTTCGGCCAACATGGATTCGCTCATTACGCTGCTGAAGGATGCTCTGGGTGAGCAGGTGCAGGACGTGAGGAAGTCTGAACGTCTGACGGAAAGTGCCTGCTGTCTCGTGAATGCTCAGGGTTCGATGAGCACGACGATGCAGCGAGTGCTCCGGATGAACACTCCTGACTTCGAAATGCAGAAGATGATTCTGGAAGTGAATCCGAACAGTCCGCTGGTGTGCCGGCTGGCAGAATTGGCGGGCAACAGCGATCACCACCGATTCATCAAGGACTGCGGCCGCCAGATGCATGCGAATGCCATGATTCAGGCGGGACTTGCTCCGAATGGCAATGAAATGGCAGCACGACTGCAGAGCTTCATGATGGAGCTGGCCGGTCAGAAGTCTCCGGGCACGACATAGTCTGGTGAACAATTCGACGGTGATGTGGGCTCGCGGAAATCGGAAATCCGTTTTCTGTGACAGCACCGGATTGCCGGGATGGCGGATCGTTGCCACCATCCCTGCAAATCTTACGTGTGAAGATGCTCTCAGCACAGGCCCGCTGCACCATGTCGACCGATCTCAACCAGGCGATTGCAATTGTGACCGGTGCTTCGGCGGGCATCGGGTTTGGAATTGCGGAAGCGTTGCTGGAAGCTGGCTGTCGAGTCGCCATTTGTGCTCGGTCGGCCGACAAACTAAAGAAGGCCGCTGAGCGCCTGGAGCAGTTTGGATCGGATCTTCTTGCTGTTCCCTGCGACGTCTCGTGCGAGACGCAGGTGCAGTCACTGTTCGCTCAGGTGGACGAACAGTTTGGCCCCGTCGGAATCCTCGTCAACAACGCCGGGGCCTTTGACGGCGGGGCGGTTGAAGATGTTTCGATTGAGGCATGGAACAATGTGATCGGAGCCTGTCTGACAGGATCCTTCCTGTGCACGCGTGAAGCGTTTCGTCGCATGAAGGCTCAGCGGCGCGGGCGAGTTTTGAACATCGGTTCGATTTCAGCCCAGCGATCGCGCATGAATTCGGCTCCTTATACGGCGGCCAAGTTCGGAGTTCAGGGACTGACGCACGCAACGGCATTGGAAGGGCGAAGTTTTGGCATCGCGGTCAGCTGCCTGCATCCCGGCAATGTCCTGGTGGAGCGGCGTGAAAACTCCGGGATCGCATCGGATCAGGAACCGATGATGGCTGTCGATGCGATCGTTCAGGCTGCCATGACGATGCTGACAATGCCTGCCGGAGTCAACTTTCTGGATGCCGTCGTGTTGCCCACGGAACAACTTTATCTGGGACGGGGCTAACCATGTCGACATCAAATCCTCAGCCTGAATCGGACGCCACACCCGTGGCCGAACCCGTCAACTTCGTTGCCTGGATTGGTATTGTCTTCTTCGTCGTGGCTGCCATCCTCTACGAAGTCCTCCATCAGATGCTGGTGCGACTTCCGTCATCGCGAGCAGAGTTGGATGAACTGAGAACGAATGCCCCGGCACTGACTCGACTGCTTCTCGTCGGGGCAATTGCTGTGATGACCAATGTGGTCGCTGTCGTGCTGTGTCTGACGGGAATCATCATGCCGCGCCGTTCAAAGGCGGTCGCAATCGTTGGCAGTATTCTCTCGGGGCTCATGCTGCTGGCGGTTGTTTCGCTGATTCTTGCAAGCCTGCTGATTAATCCCACGTAGGGTGTTGCACGGGATTCATTTCATTTGTTGCGATCGGCAGCTTGGCGTCAAGGTCGGGCGTTGTTACCGGAGGGCTTCCGCGGGCGAGGCTGTGCCCTTCCGCTATTTGTTGGTGATTGTGGCACCGGAGGGCTTGCGTCCTTCCGCTATTTGATGGCGATTGTGTCACCGGAGGGCTTGCGCCCTTCCGCTATTTGATGGTGATTGCGTCACCGGAGGTCGCGCAGCCGCTATTTGTTGGTGATTGCGTCTGGAGGGCCGACCTTTTTCGCTATTCAAGGGGGCGTTGGTGGCGGGAGTTCAATTTGGTACAGTCCGATGCATCATTGGGCGGACTTTCTTCAGACAGGACTGGATTTCATGACCGGGTTAATGGCACAGGCAGCAGCCGAGCTGGATTCGATTCGCTCTCAGGGGCTCTTCAAAGCGGAGCGGACGATTGATTCTCCTCAGGACACGGACATTCGGCTCGCGGACAATCGTGAAGTCATCAACCTCTGCGCGAACAACTATCTCGGCCTTGCGGACCACCCGGACATCATCAAGGCGGCGCATGAGGCTCTGGATCGCTGGGGCTACGGGATGGCTTCCGTACGATTCATCTGCGGGACACAGACGATTCATCGAACGCTCGAGGCTGGAATCAGTTCGTTTCTGGGGACCGACGATACGATCCTGTACAGCTCCTGCTTCGACGCCAACGGCGGGCTCTTCGAAACACTGCTGGGAGATCAGGACGCCATCATCTCTGACCAGCTGAATCACGCCAGCATTATTGACGGCGTCCGACTCTGCAAGGCTCAGCGATTCCGCTATCGCAATAACGATATGGCTGACCTTGAGGCTCAGCTGCAGGCGGCGAAGGGCTGTCGGCATCGTCTGATTGCGACCGACGGTGTGTTTTCCATGGATGGCTATCTCGCCAATCTCCCGGAAATCTGTGCGCTCGCTGACAAGTATGATGCGGCAGTCATGGTCGATGATTCTCATGCCGTCGGGTTCACGGGGCCAAACGGTCGAGGAACACCGGAGCATTTTGGAGTCTCAGACCGGATCGACATTATCACCGGGACTCTCGGGAAAGCACTTGGGGGAGCGAGCGGCGGATACACCAGCGGACGAAAGCCGCTCATTGACCTCCTGCGCCAACGATCTCGCCCTTATCTTTTCTCAAATACTCTCGCGCCACCGATCGCGGCGGCATCCGTCAAAGCCCTGGAGTTGTTAAGCACATCCGGTCAGCTTCGACAGCAGCTGGTCGAAAACACTCAGTACTTCCGCGAACAGATGACTGCGGACGGCTTTCGAGTTTTGCCGGGAACTCACCCGATTGCTCCAGTGATGATTGGCGATGCAGCGCTGGCGACTCGGATGGCCGATGCGCTGTTGAGTCGTGGAATCTACGTCGTGGGTTTCTCCTTCCCGGTTGTTCCGCGAGGAGAAGCGAGAATTCGAACTCAGATGTCCGCCGCTCATACTCGTCCGCAACTGGAACGCGCTGTCAACGCGTTTAAAGAAGTGGGCAAGGAACTGGGCATTATTTGATCCTGTGTCGTCACGAAACAGGGACCATTCAGCCATGCTTTCGCTTCTCAATGACAGAGTCACTTTGACTGCTGACGACTCGATCGATCGTTCAATTGCCTGCGGACAATTGAGTCATTCGTCACGGCGGACCTTTCTGTTCAGCGTCCTCGCGTTTGCCGGAGCGATTCTCGCCACGGCGCCGGCCGGTGTTGCTCAGGGACCGGTCTTCCAGCGAGGTGTTGTGGCAGCCGATCATGAACTGGCGAGCGAGGCGGGTGCACGGATGCTGCGGCAGGGAGGCAATGTGGTTGATGCGGCCGTTGCCACGTCGTTCGCGCTCTCTGTTGTTCGACCGGCAAGCTGCGGAATCGGTGGCGGCGGATTCATGGTGATCTGGGACGCCAAAGCGGGAAAGTCGATCGCTCTTGATTATCGGGAACGTGCTCCGGCGGCAGTCAATGCCGCGATGTTCGGTGGCGAAAACGACAGGATCGCGCCAGAACCGCTGAGTGTTCGAGGAGGGCTTGCGAGCGGGATTCCCGGTACCGTGGCAGGGCTGTGCTATGCGGCCGAAAAGTATGGTTCTCTGCCCCTGGCGACCCTGCTTCAGCCTGCGATTGAGTACTGTCGCGATGGAGTGCCGGTGGATGAGCACGATATCGAAGTTCAGGCGTCGACTCTGCAAAAGCTCCGCAAGCATTCTGGGTATGAAACTCGGTTTTCCGAATTGCTTCGTGGTTATCTGAACAACGGAGTGCCGTGGAAAAAGGGTGATCGGTTTCATTCGCCGCAACGAAAGACGCTGGAACTGATCGCGCAGAAGGGGGCTCGGGGTTTCTACGAGGGCGAAGTCGCCACCGCGATGGTGAGCACGCTGGCGAACGAGCATGGCAAGTTGACACTGGAGGATTTGAAAGGGTACACCGCCACGGAGCGAACGGCGCTGTCAGCGGGCTTTCACGGAATGACCGTCGTCACGATGCCCCCGCCGTCCAGCGGAGGCATCGCGCTGCTGGAGTCTTTGCAGAGCATCGAAGCCTGGGAGAATGCTCATCAGAAAGATCTCCAGGGCCTGGGGCAGAATTCGCCCGAGTATGTTCAGCTGGTGACAGAGGTGCTGAAGCATTCGTTCGCCGATCGGGCCGAGTATCTTGGTGATACAGACTTTGTGAGTGTGCCTGTCGGCAGGCTGCTAAGTCCGGAGTATGCAAAGTCGATCGCTCAGAAAGTCGTGATGAATAAGACGCTGAAGCCGGAAGAGTACGGCCGCTTCTTCGCCAAAGACGACAGTGGCACGAGTCATTTTTCTGTGATGGACAACGATGGAAGTTGCGTCGCCTGCACGGAAACCATCAATCTGACATTTGGCAGCTTTGTTGTGGTTCCGGAATACGGCATCCTGATGAACAACCAGATGGACGATTTTGCGGCGGATCCGGGAAAGCCAAACGCGTTCGGCCTGATTCAGAGTGCAGCAAACGTCATCGAGCCGGGAAAGCGTCCGCTCAGCAGCATGACACCAACGATCGTCGTGAAAGATGGCCAGGCGGTCATCTCTGCCGGTGCGTCGGGAGGACCTCGGATTATTACCGCCACACTGCAGAACCTCCTGAATCAGATGATCTTTGGAATGGAACCTCAGCAGGCCGTTACGGAACCGCGATTCCATCATCAATGGTCACCGAACGAGCTGCTTCTGGAGCCGAAGCTGAAAGCTGGCGTTGGACCGAAGTTGTCTGAATTTGGCCATCAGGTTCAATCCGCCTCGTCACTCGCAGCGACCCAGGGAACTGCCAGAACCGCAAAGGGACTGCAGGGCGGAAGCGATCCACGCAAGCATGGGAAGCCAGCGGGCTGGTAGCGGCAATGAAACCAATTCCGTTTGCCTATAAGCTGCGTGCTCTTGCGGGCTTTCCATTGCGGCGCAGGATCCGTCTTGCACGTGAGAGGTTTCTCAGTACCGCAAGATCTTCCTGCAGAGAAGCCCAGCATCGCATTCTTCAGGAGCTGCTGGCGCTGAATTCCGGATCGGACTTTTGCAGAGACTTTGGGCTGCATCCCGGAATGAGCCTGAATGAGTTCCGCAATCGTGTTCCGGTGGCGGACTACGAACTGATTCGCCCGTATGTGGATCGTGTCTCAAAGGGTGAGCACCACGCTCTGCTTGGCAAGCACAACCGGCTGTTGATGTTCGCGGTCACCAGCGGAACAACGGCCGAGTCGCGACTGATTCCGGTTACGGATCGGTTCCTGAATGACTATCGCCGCGGCTGGCAGATCTGGGGCATCGGAGCGTACTCGGAGCACGATCATCTGCCGGAGCTGAACATCGTGCAGGTTGCCAGCAGTCACCGTCGCTTTGCCACGGATGATGGTACGCCATGTGGCAACATCAGCGGGCTTGTCGTGTCCATGCAGAATGCGATTGTCAGAACTCTTTACACGATTCCGGCGAGCCTGATGGATGTGAAAAGTCCTGCGGTGAAACGTCACATGATTCTGCGACTGGCACTCCAGGATCCGATGGTCGGAGCGATGATCACTGCCAATCCCAGTACTCTGCTGCAGATGATGGAGCAGGCGACCGCGGATGCAGATCAGTTGATCAGGGAAATCCACAACGGCGGCTGGACGACAATCGGCGACGAAAAACCTGAAGGAACAATCCGCACGCTGCGTCCGAATCCTGCCAGGGCGAGAGAACTGGGACACATTCTGAATGAGCATGGAAGACTTCTTCCCACGGCGTGCTGGCCCTGGCTGAAGATGCTGGGAGTCTGGTGCGGTGGAAGCTGCGCGGCCTATATTCGGCGCCTTCAGGAGTTGTGCCAGGGGCTGCCTGTGCGCGATCACGGACTGCATGCCAGTGAAGGGCGCATGACGCTTCCGCTGCAGGACAACAGTCCGAGTGGTGTGCTGGAGGTCGAGACACACTTTTTCGAATTTATGCCGATCGAGGACGCCGAGTCGACTCAGCCTGTCGTGCTGGAAGCCTGTGAACTGATCGAGGGGCGTGAGTACTTTATTTTGCTGACAACCAGTTCGGGGCTCTATCGTTACAACATCCGTGACGTTGTGCGGTGCGTCGGGTTCTATGGATCAACTCCGCTGCTGGAGTTTCGACACAAAGGCGCTCACATGTCGAGCATCACCGGGGAGAAGCTGGCGGAGTCGCAGATTGTTGAGAGCGTCCGACATGCCGAAGCAGTCACCGGTGTTCATACTCGACTGTTCACGGTAACACCGAACTGGGGTTCGCCGCCAGGTTACGTCCTGTACGTCAAAGCTCTCTCGCAGCACTCCAGTGCAGACGACTGGGTAAGACTTGGTCAGCACGTGGAGCAGAGCCTTGTGGAACAGAACGAAGAGTACCGCGAGAAACGGGCCACCGCGCGACTGCAGCCCCTGCGGATTCAGGTGCTTCCCGACGAAGCATGGGACCAGCTTCACGCCACTCGAACTCGTCGATCAGGCGGCAGTCATGAGCAATACAAACATCCCTGCCTTATCCCCGACCCCGAATTTCAGCAGGTCTTTTTGAAAGCCTGCGGGGTTGAGACGGGTGGCGATGGAACACGACCAAAGCCGTGATTCCATCCGGGAGGGTAGGTCCTTTCTGCCGGAAAGGACTTTCGCCGACAGGCGAACCGAGGTTCTCGCACGTTCATCATTCAATCCCGCTCGCCATGAAGCAATCCTATGGCGATGTCGTTTCCACGCTGTGCTTTGAAGAACGTGGCAACTGACAGGGACGCTGGTCGCGGCAAGGCCGCGAAGTGCCGCCCGGCAGTCGGCACCTACAAAAGTCTGCGACTGTGCCCCGCCCCGGCACGAATTCCTGATTCGGTTGGCTCAGCGGATTTCTGCGCTACAATGGTGGAAGTTGATTCGAAATTTCACTGAGTTGAATTCTGAGGAGTGAGCCGGGATGACGACCACCGACGAAAAATCAAAGGGCAAGGAAGAAGCGTCCGAGAAGAAGCAGGCTTTGGCGACCTTTGGTGGTGGGTGTTTCTGGTGCACCGAAGCCGTTTTCCTTCGGCTGAAAGGCGTGTCGAAAGTCGTCAGCGGGTACAGCGGCGGGCTGACAAAGAATCCAACGTACAAGGAAGTCTGCTCGGGGCTGACCGGGCACGCGGAAGTTGTTCAGATCACGTATGACCCATCAGTGGTTACCTATGAACAGCTTCTGGATGTGTTCTTCTACACCCATGACCCCACAACAAAGAATCGTCAGGGAGCCGACGTGGGGACTCAATACCGTTCTGTCGTCTTCTTCCATGATGAGACTCAGAAGGCCGCCGTGCAGAAGATGATCGCTGAGCTTGATAAGAGCGGGGACTTCGACAATTCGATCGTCACGACGATCGAGAAGATGGAGATCTTCTACCCGGCAGAAGACTACCATCAGGACTACTTCGCTCAGAACGGCGACAATCCGTACTGTGCCGCCGTTGTGGGGCCAAAGGTGGCCAAGTTTCAAAAGCGCTATAAGAAGCTTTTGAAGACTGAAGAGTAGAGCGATTGTCCTCAATCGCTCTGACTTCGGCTGCGAAAAGGGACTCGAAACGGGACTCGGAACGGCTGAGGACAGTCTCCTATGGCAGTAGCTGTCCGTTGTTGCGATCGAGGTATTTTTGCCAGCGTCGAATGGCCTCACGTCGTCGGGATGCTTCCGCGTCGGGATGAAAGCCCAGACGATCTCCTGTGGCCTGTTCCATGCGATAGATCGCCAGCGTCCTGGTTGCCAGTCGGTCGTTCGCCAGCAGGTCCATCAGGCTTCGAGCCACGTTCGGGTCCTTCTTCTGAGTCTCAGAGAGTCCGAGCAGCAGGTCCATCATTGGTTCCACTTCGGCCATTGGCAGTCGAGTTTCGATCGACGTCTGAATGGCAGCACGTCCGTCGGCAGAGTTGCGAGCAATCTCAGACAGGCCATCGATCGCGACTCGATGAATGCTCTCATCAATAGGCTCGAACAATGCGGCTGTCAGGTGCTCAACATTACGAGTCAGCGCGAGGACTCTGGCGGCCTGAACGCCGATCAGAGGATTCTTTTCTTTCAACAGAGGAGTCACAAGGTCGCCGGGATCACCGACACCGACCAGCGCGTCAATGAGTCGACTCTTGACGGCCGCAGCCTCCGGAGCATCCTCTGTGGGGTTTGACAGTGCCCACGATGGAAGGCTCGCCACAGCCGGAGCCGGTTCAACCGCGAATGACGTGATTGAATTCAGCTCCATCACAGTCCACGTTGACTGATTCCCTCTTTGCACGGACACAGGCTGTTCGGCCGTCGGAGTTTTCAGCTGAACCGAACCTTCGATCACGTAGAGCCGGATCGTCTGATCGCTGTTCAAAGGCAGAAGAAGCAGATTCGCATCCTTGTTGTCCGGAGCAGTTCCCGCGGGCGATGAATTTTGCACAGTGGCTTCGATGGCGATTCGTGTGGAAGCACTGTCCAGCGTGATGGTTGTGGTTTGTGAGCCGGTTTGCAGGTGAAAGACCGGCTTGTTCTGATCATCCCAGGCCGCCTGAGGATCGGCGGTCAGCACAAGCCGACCGAAGAGCGGTTGCAGACCCTGGTGAGTTGGCTGAGCAAGACGCACCATTGAAGGACCCAGAACCCGACAGATCCAGCCGGAGTTCTGTCCACGCACCTGAACCTCGAATGACTCAGAAACGCCGAACCATTCATCCTTCAGAAACGGACCACAGTTGACCGTGTTGACTTCGTTCACCACTGTGTCGCCGCCGGGGATCTGAACCAGATTCCGCCATTGCTTCTGCTTGACGTCCGTCACAAACAAAGCATGACTATCCACCTGCAGGAAGACCGGCATTCTTTCCGCGTCCGGTGCCGGTTCCGCGACAACCGGAGGTTTGTTTGCATCAGGATCGGCCATCTTCGAATCACCGCCAGGAGTGGCCGGTGGTTTTGCTGCGGCGTCACCGGAATCAGCAACGACAGGAGTCTCCGCTGGCCTGGTGTCGCCAGTCTTTGTGTCTGTTCCTTTGCCTGCATCCGCTTCAGGCGCTTTCGTGGATGTGTCAGGCGACGCTGGGTTGGAAGGAACATTTGCGGGAGTCTTGACAGCGGGCCCGGCAGCATCCGGATCTGGCGCTACTGGGTCATTCTGAGCAATCAGATCACCGCCATCCCCTTTGGTCTTATCATCAGCGGCAACGTTGGTGCCGTCGCTGTCGCTCTTGCCATCGCCGGTGGCTGGAGTCCCCTGAAACAGCTGCGAATCCGTCGTCAGCGCGATGAGCCAGATGAAGCCGAGTGCTCCGGCAACGATGGCCGGCCATTTCCTTGAAGGCGAATAGGAATCCATCGGTTTCCATGCCGTCGGGGCGATCGTTGACTTCGCAACGCTGTCTGTGTCGGCCGGCGCGCTTCCTTCGGCAGGTCCGTTTGGGTCCATCACGTACAGGCGGTCACGAAGGCGAGGATCGAGCGGCACAGGATCTCTCAGCAGCCCCAGAATCTCATGAGCAGAAGCGACTTCGGCCAGCAAAGCATCGGATGACAACAGCTGTTGTTCCACCCTGGCAACCAGTTCCGGCGTCAGTTGATCGTCCAGATACTCAGCGATCAGGTTTGCATCGATCAGTGGTTTCGCCGGATCGGCGTTGGCCAGTCGTCGTCGCCGTTTGACTTCCTTGATGCGTTCCGTCAATTCGGTGGCAAATGGACTATTGGCAATCTTCTGGCCAATTTCACGAGCATTCGTGGGGGCCAGTCGGTCATCCAGGTACGCCAGCAGAGTTCGCAGGGTCAGTCGCATCGCAGTGTCCTATCGAGAATTCCCCGATCAGTATCAGGGTGCAGGAATAGTGCGGTGCCCGGTTCCGTTTCGTACAACTTTCTGCGGTGAATACAGAGTTTTCCCCAGAGTTCTCCTACACTACGAGTGCGGTCGAAACGCAACGCAGCGTGATTTGCCAGTGGTTTTCGAGGTCAGACGGGCTCTGCAAATTCTGAGAAAGGTTCCCACCATGTGCGGACGTTATACCCTGCGCACCCCGGCAGCGCGATTGATGGAACTGTTCCACGTTGCCCAGTTGCCGACACTCTCGCCAAGGTACAACATTGCTCCCACGCAGCTTGTCCTGGCCATCCGGCAGTCGGCCGAGATCACATCACTGCGAGAAGCCATCATGATGCGCTGGGGACTGGTCCCGTTCTGGGCGAAAGACCTCGCCATCGGTTCGACCATGATCAATGCACGTTCCGAAACCGTGGCAGAAAAGCCCGCCTTCCGGAACGCGTTCAAACGGCATCGATGTCTGATTCCTGCCGATGGCTTCTATGAATGGCAGAAGCTGACGACCGGAAAGAAGCAGCCGTGGTGGATTCACCAGGAGAATGAAACGCCCTTTGCCATGGCTGGACTCTGGGAATCCTGGACACCCAAAGACGCATCAAAAGACAACCCCGAGAACGTCGTGCTTTCCTGCTCGATCCTCACCACGGCCGCCAACAAAGACATGTCCGTCCTGCATGATCGTATGCCCGTCATCCTTCCGATCGAAGCCTGGTCCACCTGGCTCAGCCCCGCCGCCACATCAGACCAGCTGACCTCGCTCCTTCAACCCCTCCCCGAAGGCCAGCTCCACTTCCGCGCCGTATCAACAACCGTCAACCGCCCAATCACCGACAACGCCGAACTGCTGAACCCAGTGGATTCTCCGGAGCCACTTCGTTTCAGCCACGGCGTTCTGAAGAACGATCCTGCGCCGCCACATGAATGAAGTTGAGACGCCTTCTGAAACTATGAATCATGGCGTGGGTGTCCGGACCGTCATCATTGCTGTTCCGACCACAGCCGCGCCAATAAGCAGCAGTGCGATCAGGAACCCCACGCCAAGAATGGTTTGAACACCGTCGTCAGGAACGATGGCATTTCGCAGCAACTTTCTTGCGACAATCGTGCAGACCCACGACCAGTGGAGCATGACGTGAAGCACGCATGCGATTCCAAACGCTGCAAGTACACCATACTGAATCGAAGACCATTGATTGAAGTTCATGCCCCACAGCAGCCAGCCTTTGGCTCCGGTTCCGGGCGGAAACACAAACTGCACAATCGTGGCGACGATTGCCAGAGACACCAGCAACAGGGCCAGTACGGCGTCCAGCCAGAAGTTGATCGTGGCTCGGGAAACGTGATGATCATGGTTGTCGTCTGTGCGATCCGATGGTTCTCGGGCGGTTACCTTCGCTTTGATTTGACTAAGGTCGACGGGCATGGGCAAGCACTTGTTTGGGGCGGGGAATTCTGGCGAATTCCACGCGGGTTTAGGGGGAAGGAATTCTGGCGAATTCCACTACGGTTTGGGACGGGGAATTCTGGTGAATTCCTCTACGCGGTTTGGCGTGTGCCTTTGAGGAGCCAGTAGCTCACTGGGATGACAAAGAGTGTAAACAGAGTGGATGAAACGAGGCCGAAAATGAGCGACCAGCCTAGGCCGGAAAAGATCGGGTCAAGAGTGATGGGGATGCTGGACAACAGAGCGGCTCCGGCGGTCAGCAGGATTGGTCGAAGGCGCACAACGCGGCTTTCCAGGATAGCATCGAAGAGAGGGCGTCCATGTCGAATGGCGAGTTCAATGAAGTCCACCAGAATGATGCTGTCGCGTGTGACGATGCCAGCGAGAGCAATCATGCCGATCATTGCCGTTGCGGTGAAGTACACCGGATCGGCGTAGCCTCCCACGACGCTGCCGTTGATCGCATTCAGTAACCAGAAGCCCGGCATGACACCGATCACAGTCAGCGGGATGGCTGTCATGACGACAATCGGCAGCGCGAACGAGCCTGTCTGCGCGACCAGAATGATGTAAATCATGAGCATCGCGGCGGCAAAGGCCAGCCCCAGATCGCGGAAGACATCCAGCGTGATCTTCCACTCGCCTTCGCCGGAAAAGATGACGTCGATGCCTTCCGGAACACTCCATGCAAGGCCGCTTCCGTTATTGAAATAACTGCGAGATTCAACAGAGCGAGGCGTACCGACTTCAGCAGAAATGTTTGAGCCTTTCCTGTTCAGGACCTGGTCGGCCTGGACGTCCACGATGCACTCGGCCGGCGGCCGCCCCGCACACTCGGCGAAGACATAGACAACCGGTTTCAAATTCTTGTGATAGATGGTCTGGTCCACTCGCTGAACTTCAAAGTTCCCCAGTTCGGCCAGCGCCACGAGAGCTCCGGTTGCTCCTGTGACATGCAGTTGACTCAGATCATGCCGGCTGGAGCGATTCGCTTCGGGCAGCCGCAGATTGATTCGCAGCGGATGTCGCTCTCCTTCCAGTCGAACAATGTCATCGCCTGTACCGCCAAGTGCAATCTGGAGCGTCGCAGCAATTTCAGCAACAGAGACACCGGCGATCGCAGCTTTCTCCTGATCCGTCACGAAGACCAGTTTCTCCGATGCGGCCTCGCTGATGTCATCGACTTCAACAAGACCGGGCTCAACCTTCAGGCGATTCGCGACGATCGTGGCCGAATCAAGCAGATCCTCGTAGCTGTGATCAGGCTGACCGTACACCTCCGCAACCACCGACGCCAGTACAGGCGGTCCCGGAGGCAATTCCACAAGGCGAACCAGAGCGTCGTGCTTTGTCGCCAGTTCTGTCATCTGATCACGAAGACGCAGCGTGATCGCGTGGCTTTGCTGACGGCGGTTCTTCTTTCCGGCGAGGTTCACACGAATCTCTGCCAGATGTGATCCCTGTCGCAGATAATAGTGTCGAACCAGTCCATTGAAGTCGATCGGGCCGGGCGTGCCCACATAGCTCGTGAAATCGGTCACTTCAGGAACCGTGGCAAGCAAGTGCTCGAACTCCGCTACGACGGCGTTGGTTCGCTCCAGCGATGTTCCCTCATGCATATCGAGCACCAGAAGGAACTCGTTCTTGTTGTCGAACGGCAGCATTTTGAGCGGCACCGATCTTGTCGCGGCCATGCCGGCGGTGGCCAGTGTCAGCCCGGCCATCAGAATCAGAAAGCCGACGGCTCGAAGTCGAGTCTTCAGCATTGGCACCATGATGGGACGGAAGAAGCGATAAAGAAATGACTGCTTCACGAGTTCCGGATCGTAGATTTCATGAACCCTGGACTTTTCGGCTTCGGCGGAAACAGCGGGCTCAGATGCAGACGCGATGTTCGAAACACTTTTTCCGTGATGGGCGGTTGCTTTTCCTTTCAGGATATGAAAACACAGCCATGGAGTGATCGTGAATGCCACAAGCATTGACATCACCATGGAGACAGGCACATTCAGAGCCATCGGCGACATGTATGGGCCCATCATCCCTGTGATGAAGAACATTGGCAGAAAGCTTACGATGACCGCGAGCGTCGCACTGATCAAAGGTGGTCGAATCTCGGCGACCGCTTCCAGAACAATTTGACGCGACGCCATCTTCTTTTCTTCAAAGTGTCGAGCGATGTTCTCCACATCGACAATCGGGTCATCTACCAGAAGTCCAAGAGCCAGAATCAATGCAAACAGGGTCACGCGGTTGATCGTGTAGCCGAACAGAAGATTCACAGCCAGAGTGAGGCCGAATACCACGGGAACTGCAACGGCAACGATAAACGCTTCCCGCCAGCCGAGACTCAGCGTCAGCAACGCGATGACAATGACAATCGCGATCCCCAGCCCTTCGACGAGTTCATTGACCTTCTCATTCGCCGTATGACCATAATTGCGAGTCACGATCAGTTCGACATCATCGGGGAGAACATCGCGTTCCAGTCTGTGAGCGGCTTCGATGACTTTGTCTGCGACGGTAACAGAGTTTGCGCCTTTCTGCTTGGAGATGGCGATGGTGACGGCAGACTGTGACCATCCTTCGTTTGTTTCTCGCGGCACCACGGCGTCAGGCTGCTCATTCTCAAAGTTCCGAGCTGCCCCCCAGCCGTGTCGCACATAGCTGGCTATCTCCGCCGAAGAGTCTTCAATCGTTGCGACATCTCTCAGGAAGACCGGGCGACCGTCGGCAACTCCAACGACCAGATTGTTGAGCTGTTCCGGGCGAGTCACCGCTGCGGCTGCCGTGACTTGTGTAACCTGATCACCCAGAGTCAGCTCGCCGACCGGTAGAGAAACATTCGCTCCCTGAATGGCCCGCTGAATCTCCAGCGGACTGAGCCCGTAGCCTCGCATGCGTTCCGGATCCATGTTGAGCCGGATCATTCGCGGCTCCCCGCCGATGACTTCGGCTCGTGACACCTGCGGAACTTCCGCCAGCCGCTCAACCATCTCTTCGCCGATGCGGCGCAGCGAATGAGTATCCTGATTGGTCCCCTTGATTGTCAGCGTTGTCACCGGGACATCGTCGATCTCGACAGGTTTCATGACCCAGCCAGTGACGCCCGGTGGAACCTGACTGCGGTTCTCATCCAGCTTTTTGAACAGCTTGACAAGGCTTCGTTCGCGGTCCTCTCCGACGTAGAACCGCACGGTGATGATCGCCTGATTCTCCTTTGACATGCTGTAGACGTATTCAACACCGTCGATCTGATACAGCACTCGTTCCAGTGGTGATGAGACAAGCTGCTCCACTTCGGAGGCAGAGTGCCCGGGGAAATTGACGTAGATGTCGGCCAGTGGCACAACAATCTGCGGGTCTTCTTCTCGCGGTGTAATCATCAGCGCGGCGACGCCGACGATGATGGAGAACACGATCAGGATGATCGACAGATTTGATTCGAGGAATATCCGCACGATGCGCGACAATGGATCAGAGGGACCCTGATTCAGATCTGTTTCGCCGGATTTGGTCATGATCGAATTTCCTGCCAGTCTTTCATCGTGACGGAACCGTGGACGGTTCTAAGGCACACTCACTCAATCACGACCAGTTCACCCTCGACAAGTCCAGCCAGCACTTCCACATCCTGTTTCATCGTTCGTCCCAGGCGAATATTGCGGCGGGAAATGGTATTGTCACTTACAACATCGACCATTGTTAGCTGGCCAACTTTTCGAACCGCGGCGACTGGAATCACTGGAATTTCTTCATCCTCAAGGGGCACCATCAGGCGACCGAACATACCGCTGTAAACTCCGGGAGGGCACGGCCCCGTCACTTTGACAGTAAACGATCGACTGGCAACATTGGATTCCGGAACAATTTCGCTGATGGTGGCTTCACAGTCGAAGTCAAGTGCATCGAGCCGCGTTGGGATGAGTTGACCCGGTTTGAGTTTCAGGGCGAGAGATTCTCTCACCGATGCCACCATCTGCATGTGAGTGGGATCAAACAGCGTCAGCAGCATCTGACCAGGACTCACTGTATCACCCACTTCCACTCGCTTGTCGATGATTGTTCCGGACATTGGCGAGCGGATTGTGGCGTAGTCGAGCATCACCTGAGATTCCTTCAGGGCCTGAGTGGCTCGTTCAAATTCCGCAGCGGCACTCTTCATTGCAGCCTGAGCAGTATCAAAGTCTGTCTGCGAAATCGCATTCTTCGACTTGAGCTGCTCTGCTCGTCCAAATTCAGTGCGAGTTTGCTCACTCCGCACCTGAGCACTGGCGAGGCCAGCCTCTGCCTGTTGCAAACGAGCCTGCAAATCCGCGTCGTCGAGCTTCACCAGCACCTGATCTTTGAGCACCGATTGTCCAGCCGTCACACTGATCTCCAGCACCTTCGCAAGCAGCCTTGAGGCGACAGCGGATTCGTGAACCGGCTTGACCGTGCCAGTGGCGGTTTCGTACCGGGGTTGTTTCAACAGGCGAACCGCCACATGCTTCAGGCCATCTGCTGAGCGAGTCGTCATTGGGACAGCTTCAGACGGCACTTTGCGATGGAATACCCCTGCAAGAAACAGCAGCATCAGAGTGACGATTGCCGTCATCACGAGGGCCAGCAGCCATTTCATCAGACTCGATGTGGCTGCGACTTTTGGTGTAGGGGACATTCTGACTGCTCCAAAGTCGTGCTCAGTGAAGTTCAATGACACCTGTCTGCATCAACTATGGCACAGGCACATAGGCAAATCCGTCGGTCTGGCGATTCAGAAGTACAGTAAGGGCCGCCGCCGCAACCAGAATGTCCGACGCCACTTCATTTCGTTCAATCTTCTTGTAGCTGAGAGCTTGTCCGCACACCATCACTTCCACACCCGCCTGCTGCAGTCGTTTTATCAGCGGCAGGCTGGGATTGTGCTTCACCTGAAACCGTGATTCCCATGCCTCATCAGACAGCACAGACTTCGTGGCCTCGCCATGCAGAACGACCGTCAATCTGATGTCAGACGCCTTGAGCCCCGCTGCGCCATACAAGTTCAACAGTCGTGCGGCTCGATCCAGGCCCTTGTTGACCTCTTCAGGTCCTTTCGCTTCGGACGTCACATCCAGAACCAGTTTCATGCCAGCACGTGGCTGCTCAGCGGCATCCTCCACAGCGACAACGCCGCCGTAGCCCTGGATGATCGGGAACAGCAGATTGGGGTCGACAACAGGCGGCGTCGCCGAAGCGGGAGCCGGAACCGGGGCTGAATCAACTGCCGGAGCGGGGTGATTCTCATGAGCCTCATCGAAACCGAGTTTTACGAACTTACTGACGACAACGGCATGTGCCTGAATCAGCTTAACCGTATACGCATCGTCGGAGGTTTCGGTGACTTTGACTCCGTGCTCAGTGTTTTCAACAACCATCGTGATCCTGTCGTAGTTCTTAAAAACCGCCACAAACAGCTCGTCCCAGAATCTCAAGCCGCGACCAGATTTGACTCGTTCGTGCATTGCGGCGACATGTTCCTGGATCTTTGCGGCCACTGCAGCGTCATCCGATTCTGTAATCGTTTCCACGCCCTTGTCGAGATTCTTCACTTCGCGACGAATCAGCTGGTGTCGGTCAAGCAGATAGTGGAAGACATCCTGATCGACTCGCATTGCTGCATCAGGCCCCATTCCGCGACCACCGCCTGGACCTCGACCAGCACCCATTCCTCGTCCGCGCCCTCGGCCAGCCGGAGCAGGGTCTTCGACCGCCGCCTGTTTCTTTTCAGCTGGCTCAAAGACCACCATGTAGTTCTCTTTCAGCAGATCTTTCACCTCGTGAGTTTTGATGAAACCTGACTGTAGAATTTCTGATTCGAAGACCTCCTGACCTGCTCGAACGTGACTCATCGTCCAGTCCGTGCTTTCGCCTTCGATGCGTTTGAAGTCGATCACGATAACTCGTCCACCAGGCTTCAATGCCTTCAGCAGTGATGTCATGGTCTTCTGCGGGAACTCGAAGTGATGGTACGTGTCGCAGATGAAAGCAATGTCGACTGAGTCCGGCGGCAGCTCCGTGGAGTCATCCTTACACAACAGTGTTTCAACATTGCGGAGGTTCTGTTCACGGCAGGTGACTTCGATGTGGTCCAGAAACCTCTGAGCGATATCGACCGCGATGACTCGGCCTTCCGGACCAAGATTGCTCGCAAAAAGACGTGTAAACAAGCCTGTTCCTGCCCCGATGTCAGCCACAACGTCGGTCGGCTTCAGCTGAATGGCTGTTAGAATTTCCTTTCGCTTTGAAAAGACTTCTCGGCTTTCAATCTCGAAGCGTTCCGTGAAGGCTTTGGGGTCCGGATCGCGAAACGTGTCGTTGACGCCAGGCCGAACGCTCTTTTCCTGAGCGTGGACTGGCATAAGAAAGACGGCAGCGAGCAGAGCGGCGGATGTTGTGGCTCGAATGAGCATTGTGGATGATCCTCACGGACAGAACAGAGAGATACGGGATTCCAGTGATCTTCGCCAATCATGACGGTCCACAGTTTCTCTGTGGTTGCTTCCGGTCAGCGGTGAAGGCTTACAACCACCCTTTGAGCATGCCATGCCAGTACAGTTGCGGCAGCAGGTAGCGTTTCACTGCCCACATGCTCCAGCGTTCCTGAGACTGATCGATCGGAAATGTTTCCTGCGGATTTTTGTCATAGTCAAACTCGGCCATGACCAGTTTTCCGTATCCGGTCACGAGTGGGCATGAGGTATAGCCATCGTACTTCGCCGGCAATGGCTGGCCCTGCATTGCAGCAATGAGATTCGCCACCACGACAGGCGCCTGCTTGCGGATCGCTGCACCGGTCTTTGACGTTGGCAGATTCGAGCAGTCGCCAAGTGCAAAGATATTGGGAAACCGACTGTGCTGCAGAGTGTCTTTGTGAACCTCAACCCAGCCGGCCTTGTCGGCAATCGGACTCGTTGCAATGAACGGCGGCGGTCCCATCGGTGGAGTCACATGCAGAAGATCATAGTGCCGCGTTGTCAGTTCGCCCGTGTCCAGGTGCCGGAAGACCGCTTCGTTCACCGTTCCTCGAACTTCGATCAGTTCCTCGCGAAAATGACACTCGATGCCCTTGCGTTCGATCACACCCTCAAGCGTCCTGCGGTATCGATCGACCGCGAAGATGTTGGCCAGTGCGGAACTGAAATGAATCTGCGTCTTTTCACGCACACCGTTCCGGCGAAACGTCTCATCTGCCAGATACATGATCTTCTGAGGAGCACCACCGCACTTCACAGCACCGGATGGCATTGTGAAGATCGCTGTGCCGCCCTTGAAGTCTCGAAGGGCTTTCCAGGTGGAATCCACTGTTTCATACGAGTAGTTGCTGCAGACTCCATTCTTTGTGACAGCATCTTTCAAGCCTGGGATCTTGTCCCAGTTCACCTGAAGACCGGAAGCCACGATCAGCCAGTCATAAGTGACTGTCTTCCCAGTACGCGTCGTCAGTGAATTTGTTGCCGGATCAAATGCGGCCACGGCGTCCTGTATCCATGTGGCCCTCGACGGAATCACCTTGCGCATCGGGCGCCCCGTTGACTCCTTCGACACACAACCACCGCCAACCAGAGTCCAGAGTGGCTGATAGTAGTGCGTCTCAGCGGGTTCGATGATCGCGACTTCACGATGATTGAACCACCCCTTCAGCAGCCTCGCGGCCACACAGATTCCGGCAGTTCCTCCACCGACGATCACGATTTGATGATGTGTCGAATTTCCCATGCGAATATCCTCGATGACAGAATGTCCTAACCGCAGCAAGTTGCATTGGACTGTGTTGAACAGTTCTGAGTGTTGGTTGAAGACGCTGCCGGCGGAGAGGACACCTGATTCCAGGGCATGCGAGCCAGGATCAGGGCCATGCCGCAGGTGTCGGTGATGCCGGCGAACATCAGGCCAGCTCCGACGAAGGCCGAAAGGCCGGCGAACCAGGGGTGCACGAAGATGCCAAGCAGTCCGCCCGTGAGGGCCATGAAGCCGGCGCAGATTCGGACCTGTCGCTCCAGGGAAATCGTCTTGCGGCCTCGAACCACTGGAAATCCCGCCTGCTCCCAGGCCAGTGTTCCGCCTTCGATGTTGATCGCGCGAGTACATCCGGCTGCGGCCAGTTTTTCACAGGCCTGCTTGCCTCGACTGCCCGAACGACAGATTACGTACAGTGGCCCTGAGCCCGGATGCTGTGCGAGCACTCCGCCAACATCAAACTTCTCCAGCGGAAAGTTCTTCGCGATGTTCGCATGCACTTCCCGGAACTCCGCGGGCGTACGAACGTCGATCAGGTCAACAGACTCACCCGCCTGAATTCGGGCTTGCAGTTCCTTCGCAGTAATCGTCGCGACCATTGTTGTCTCCCTCTTCAAAGAATGAATGTCGAAATGTCTCTAGTTGACGATATGTGTGGCATTTGATGGCGCGGATATTCGGCCTTGTTTTCAGCTTTCGGCTTTCGGCTTCTTGAGTTCGGAGTTGAGTTCGGTCGAGTCCAGTTCATTGAGTTGGGTTGGTGAAAGCATCATTTATTTGTTTGATGCCAAAGGTTTGATGCTTTTAATGCTCTTCACAAGAGGGTTCCACAATTTCAGGAGATTATCGCTTATTCTTCTCGGCTGACAGTTCGTGGCGCTGCATTGGGAGATGATGTTCGATGGTCTGACTGGGGATTCACAGGGGACACCAAGTTTGCCGATCAGCAGGCATTACCCCAACAGTATTCGACCCGCGAAGGAGGAGAGCTGAGGTCTCGGCAAAATTTCCGGTGGTTTTGCTCAGTGTTTCAGGTCTTGCCGGCGGATTTTTATCAGTAGTGTTGGGGTTCCCAGACCAACATTTTGGGCGGTTCATTCCGGCCGAATGTTCTCGGCATTTTTCATCCGGACGACCGCACGGCTGCACCAGAGCTCATATTATCGGCGTCAATGAGGAGGCAAACCGAGGGCTAGGGGGCTTAGCACAGACTCATGAACAATTCGTTCCCGACCGTTGGTGGAATTCGGGGAAGCGAATGGAAAGGGAGTTTCATGGAATCGGTCAATTGGCAGGGAGTGCTGTTGTCATCGGCTGCCGAGAAAATACCTCGGAGCTTGTCGAGTCATTGCTGCGGACGCAATTGCCCCGTGTCCGGGATCGTGACCATTTCCAAAGAGGTTGCTGATCGCAACCACGTACCGACCTGGGCTGATCTGAAAACCGAGTTCGGACGATCGATTCCGGTCCATGTCTCGCCCAGTTACAGGCTCGAGGATACATCCGATCGAAGCATCCTGGGCCACTGCAAGGCGGACGTTGGCTTCTGCATTGGCTGGCAGCGCCTGCTTCCTCAATGGTTCCTGGACCTGCACCGCAACGGCGTGTTCGGAATGCACGCCTGTGCGAATCGACTTCCCAATGGTCGAGGACGGTCGCCGATCAACTGGAGCGTGATCGAAGGAGCGACATCTTTGTATGCTCACATTTTTCGATACAACGATCAGCCGGATGCCGGAGATCTGCTGAGTGCTCCGAAGATTACCATCGAAGCGCATGATGACATCCAGACGCTGCAGCAGAAGGCTCGAGTGATCTTCAACCACGAAGTCATTCGCAACTGGAACGATCTGGTCAGCGGTTCCATCAGGCTGTTGCCGTTGAACAGTTCAGGGGAGCCGGAGCGATTCTATCCCAAGCGTGATGCCGACGACGGAGCCATCGACTGGCACTGGCCGGCTTCGCAGATCGTCAACTGGGTTCGTGCCCAGACGCGACCGTATCCCGGTGCCTTCACGACGGCAGACGGCGTTCGCTATCCTGTCTGGCGATGCGGCCCCACAGGAGTATCCTCCAGCGAACCCGCTGGAACGATAACGGAAACGTTTCGAGATGGGACCTGCTACGTTGCCGCCGGCGATCAAACATGTCTGCATCTGCTGGACCACGAATTACCCATTCATGCTGAACACAGTGTTTCATTCGGCGGAACAGCAGGAACTGGTCAGGGAACAACTGAGCTGACTCGATCGGCTCTGACAACAGGAAAGAGACTTGGCACATGAAAGTGATTCGCAGCGACGATCCCGGACGTGATTTCACGACGGACCACTATCGCGAAATGATGCAGGCCATCAAGGCATCTCATCAGACGATCTGTTTCCGGGATGTCCATAAGATGGGCCGGGCGATCTTCGATCTCCCGAAGTTCGTCATCATGCGCCATGACGTGGAATTCAGCATTCCGGCAGCTCTGCGGCTTGCGGAGATTGAAGCGGAGTTTGGGATTCAGTCCACGTTCTTCCTGCTGCAGACTTCAGACTACAACCCGTTTGAAGAAGAAGAAGCGGTGCAGATTCGAAGAATCCTGGATCTGGGCCATGACATCGGGCTGCACTATGACGCAGCACTGTTCGAGCGACTGGGACTCGACGCGGCCGCGACAGCGGAAGCACAGATCCGGCTGTTCGAGACGTTCTTCAGGACAAAGATCCATGCGATGTCGTCACACATGCCGATGCGATCTGGCAAGACGTTTTCGTTACCGGGGGTGATCGACACGTACGACCCGATGTACCTGACGGAGATGAAGTACATCAGCGACAGTACTCAGGCCTGGCGAGAAGGCGTGATTACCCAGAATCTCGAGAAGTACAACCACATCCATCTGCTGACACACGAATACATCTGGCATCCCGGCGGCTGGGACTGGTCTGCACTTCTGTTCGTGGAAGTCCAGGACAAGTTCTCCCGCGCCTGGAAGCGAGCGGAGAACTTCATCAACATGTACCGCGAAGGTCTGAAGCTTCGCGCGGAGAAGGATAAGAAGTTCAAAGAACGCTACATGAAACCCGGAACGTAACCGACTCTGTAGTGGAACTCACCAGAGTTCCTTCCACACACATCAACGGCCAGAGCAACAAAATAAACCGGGAGCCGCAACGCATCGATCATTTGCACGCAAACGGCTTGGCGGGAGCCTCGCCGTCGGTTTCATCGGGCTGCAGACAGGAATTCTGGTGAGCTGGATGTTGGGTTTTTGGGATGGGAACTCTGGCGAGTTCCACTACGGTTTGAGGGCAGGAACTCTGGCGAGTTCCACTACGTTGGGGGCTAGGTTTCGTAGGTGACGATTCCGTGTCTCTGAGACCTGCTGATTTTCTCCGTGGCGTAGAGTCCTGCCAGAACGAACTCGGCGCAGGAGGCTCGCATGGCGGGATTTTCGGAGGCATTCACTTCGAAGGCTTTGTCCCAGACGGCCGGGACTCGCTTCAGTAGCGATTCATAATGACTGCTGGGGAGCATGTCGCCGACTTCGATTTTCACGCCCTTCGCAAAGATCTCACTGATCTGCTGCAGGCCATGCTGTTCGACATATTCTTCGAATACGGCACGAATGGCGTCGGCAATCACGCTGTCCAGAACCTGCCGTTCCGTCATCTGATGGCTGCTCATCAGATCAATTTCCAGTTTGCCGAGGGACGATGAATACAGATGACCCAGGTCACTGATACGAGGCACCGCTGGCTTTTCGCCAAGCACTGCGCCACGTCGTCGAGCACTCGCGATCATTGTCTGATAATTGGCAATACTGAACCTCGCACTGACACCGGACTGATGGTCGATGTAGCGGCTCTTGCGAGCCTTCCGGCTGATCTCTTCAACGATCTGCTTCATGAACCAGGGGACAACCACCGGGACGTCGCCGTCCAGAGGAATGTCGCATTCCTGTTCCATGATCTGAATACCGGCATCGCGGTCTTCCGGATAATGCGTTTGGATCAGGCTGCCGATGCGATCCTTCAGCTGAGGAATGACTTTGCCGCTGCGGTTGTATGTGGCAGGATTGGCTGAGAACAGAATCATGACGTCCAGATCAAACTGAATGGGGTAGCCACGAATCTGCACGTCGCGTTCTTCCAGAATGTTGAACAGCCCGACCTGAACCAGTTCATCCAGCTCCGGCAGTTCATTCATGGCGAAGAGGCCGCGATGCATGCGCGGGATGAGGCCGAAGTGAAGTGAGTCTTCGGCAGACATACTCGTTCCGGCAGCCAGCTTGGCCGGATCGATTTCTCCAATGATGTCCGCAAACTTGGTTCCCGGGGCAAGACGTTCTGCATAACGCTGTTCACGAGGCCACCAGGCGATCTTGATGTCGGCCGGAGAATTCTGTTCGAGGCAGCGTCGCCCCATGGATGTAATTGGACGATAGGGGTCTTCGTGCACCGGGCAGCCAGGCAGATCCAGATAAGGAATCGCTTCGTCAAGGAAACGCGACATCTGTCGCATCAGCCGACTCTTCCCCTGTCCCTTTTCTCCCAGGAAGAGCATGTCGTGTCCGGCAAGGAGAGCGAGACTGATTTCAGGGACAACCGTATTTTCGTAACCCACAATCCCGGGAAACAGCTCCGCATGGCTGGCCAGGGCTGCAAGAAAGTTGCTGCGGATTTCTTCTTTCACGGACCGGGATTTCCAGCCGGAGTTCTGAAGTTCCTGCAAATTTGAAGGGCGTGCCGACATGGTGGTCAACATTCGTGTTTGTTCCTCGCTGCCAGGCGGCAGACGAAATTCCGTGAGACACTCAACCTGCACGATTATTGGCGTGCGAGGTCGTTCGAAAAGACCCGGAAGCCCACAAATGCAGGAATTCGCGACACTGGATCTCCTTCCACCGGGCTCATGTTTCGTGACAGAACAGAGTGCAGAACGTACCCTGCGGTGAGATTTCCCACACGATTCTGCCTGACAACGTTGCGAAGGATTTTGCAGCGGAATGGCCTGAGCTGTCCGGTGAATTCATGATGCAGACTCACCGGAGGTCTCGCGCCCTGCCGCAGCCTGTTTGAACTGCCACTTTGTCCGGTGCCGTCGAGGTACCAGGGGTGCTTTTATGTTGCGACTGATGGACTACTGCCGTGGTGTCGTTCCGGCCATTCTGTTCCTGCTGTTCTGTTCGGCGGAAGCGCCGTGCCAGGGAACGGTCAGCGCGACAGCGAGCGCAGAGGTTCCACTGGCCACGTACATCTCGGAGCACTACACCAAACAGGAACACATGATCCCGATGAGGGATGGAGTGAAGCTGTACACCGCGGTCTACGTTCCGAAAGATACTTCCAAAGCTTATCCCTTCATGATGAAGCGAACGCCGTATTCGTGCGGACCGTACGGAGCCGACAAGTTCCCGACTCAGCTTGGACCCAGTGAGCATTTTGCTCGTTCGGGCTATATCTTTGTCAATCAGGATGTTCGAGGTCGTTTCATGTCCGAAGGCATCTTCGAACAGGTGACTCCTCACATTGTGCAGAAAACGAAACCGACGGATGTTGATGAGAGTACCGATACGTGGGATACGATCGAATGGCTGACAAAGAATATCTCCGGACACAATGGCAAGGTTGGCATGGCGGGCATTTCGTATCCCGGCTTCTACGCTTCCGCCGGCATGATTGATGCTCATCCGGCTCTAGTCGCAGTGTCTCCGCAGGCTCCGGTGGGCGACTGGTATTTTGACGACTTCCTGCATCACGGAGCCTTCTTTCTGGCTCACGCGTTTCGCTGGCTGAACAACAATGCTCAGGAACGTCTGGGACCAACGACCGAGCGTCCCGTTCCGAACCCTGTTCCTTCCATCGACGGTTACCAGATGTTTCTCGATGCGGGCACAATTGACGGCATCAACCGACGTTACCTGAACGATACGATTCCGTTCTGGAACGACATGATGGCGCACCCGAATCGCGATGAGTTCTGGAAGAAGCGGGAGATCCTGCCGCATCTGAAGAATGTCGCACCGGCCGTCATGGTCGTCACTGGCTGGTATGACGCTGAGGATCTGTACGGTTCGTTCAAAACCTACCAGTCGGTTGAGAGACTGAATCCGTCTGTCAACAACGTTCTGGTGGTTGGTCCCTGGATCCATGGCGGATGGGCCAGTCAGGACGGAGACAAGCTCGGTCAGGTTTCCTTCGATACTAAAACTGCGGTTCACTATCGGGCGGAGATCGAGTTTCCGTTCTTCGAAAAATATCTGAAGGGCAAAGACCTTCCGGCGCCGGCGGAAGCGACTGTCTTCGAAACGGGCTCCAACACATGGAAGACGTTTGACGCGTGGCCGCCGAAGGAAACGAAGCCCGGCGTTCTGCGACTTCAGCCTGGCGGAAAGCTGACGGTTGAAATGGCAGACGGCAAAGTCGTTCAAGCCTCCGATGCTGATGCGCCGGATGTTCCGGCCGATTCAGGCTTCGACGAATTCATCAGCGACCCGGCAAAGCCAGTGCCGTTTTCAGAGGCGATCACGAACCGCATGAATGTTGAGTACATGGTGGACGATCAGCGGTTTGCCGGGCGTCGTCCGGATGTGCTTGTGTATCAGTCTGACGTTCTGGAAAACGACGTGACGATGGCTGGTACGCTGAAGACTCACATTGACTTCAGCACTACGGGCACGGATGCAGACATTGTTGTAAAGCTCATCGATGTGTTTCCGGACGGAACGGATCCTGCGGTACTTCCGAATTATCAGATGATGGTTCGCAGTGAAGTTCTCCGCGGGCGTTTTCGCAATTCTTATGAACATCCGGAGGCGTTTGAGCCGGGCAAACCGTCAACGATCCGTCTTGAGCTTCTGGACGTTCTGCATCGCTTCCGGAAGGGGCACCGGATCATGATTCAGATCCAAAGCACCTGGTTTCCACTTGTCGATCGCAATCCTCAGACCTTTGTTCCGAACATTTACTTCGCCCGACCGTCTGACTTCAAAAAGGCGACTCACCGAGTTTGGCGAAACGCAGATCACCCGGCAACAATCTCGTTTGGACTTGTTCCTTAGCAGCCTGTTTCAACAGACACATGGCCATCGAAATCGTGTGTCGCCTCAGCGGGATCGTTGAATGTCCGAAGAGAACCCATACTCCGTTTCACCGGAGTGTATTGGAGGTGAGAATGCCCGCGAAGGAGTTCCCAGCGGAGGATTTGTTGTTGATGGTGACAAAATTATCTGTGGCAATTCTGTCGGGTTGCCGCCGATCTGCATCTTCACGGGGCGCAGGGACGATCTTGTGCCGCTGACCGTTGTGGCCCAGTACAGTTCATGGCGACTCGTCATCCGACAGCACTCGGTGCGCTGTTTGCTCTTCGTACGACGCTCGCTGTACCAGCAGCATCGGCGGAATCGCTTTGCCGGTACAGCCCTCGCCGTTCTGGGGCTGTTCGTGATGTTTGGTGGTCCGATCCTGTTGGTGGCTCCCCCGGTCACGTTTCTCCTGGGGATCGTCATGGTCGTTCTGGGGTTCATCCTCACCCAGACTCAGCAGGTAATTCTCTGGATCCACCGTCATCGCGGCAATCAATACTGGATTGAAGGAATCAGACCGCAGTTCTTTTCCGCACTGGAGGAACTTGTAAAGACTGCTCAATCGAATTCGCCCGGGGCATGAGTGTGGCAGCACGGCGCATTGAGTCCTGCTGGTTTTCTGCACGGCCCGCGTCCCCTGAAGAGCGGGATGCGTCAGCTTCCCGGTATTTGGGCCTGCACTCAGCCTTTTTCAGAACGGTTCAGTCGCAGTTGTCCGCAGGCTGCGTCGATATCAGCGCCCTTTCGTTTTCGGACTGTGACCGGAATTCCTCGCCGTTCCAGGATACTGACAAACTGGCGGGTCTGAGGTTCCTGCGGAGCGGTCATGACCAGTTCACTGACTCCGTTCATCGGAATCAGATTCACATGAGCCGTTCTTCCTGCCAGCAGTGAAGCCAGTTCTTCCGCATGGCGAGCCTGATCGTTGACTCCCGAGAGCAGCACATATTCATAGGAGATTCGGCGTCCGGTGACTTCGTGATAATCGTCGGCGGCATTCAGGATTTCCGCGATGCCGATGTTGCGGTTCACCGGAACGATCTCCGTGCGAAGTGAGTCGTTTGGAGCGTGCAGAGACACTGCCAGGTTGTACTGCTGTCCGGACCGTGTGAACTCGCGGATTTTTTCCGGCAGTCCCACCGTCGATACCGTGATTCGCCGAGCCCCCAGGCCAAATCCGTCGTCACTCGTCAGGACAGAAAGAGCCTGCATCAGATTTCGAAAGTTGGCGAGGGGTTCACCGATACCCATCACGACAATGTTTGTGATCTTTTCGTCATCGGACATCAGGCGATGAAGAACAAGCACCTGTTCGAAGATCTCCGCCGCTGTCAGATTTCGTTTGACGCCCAGAAGTCCACTGGCGCAAAACACGCACCCCATCGCGCAGCCGACCTGAGTACTGATGCAGACTGTTCGTCGGTCGGGGTCACGCATCAGGACGCATTCCACCAGTTCGCCATCCTGCAGCTGCAGCAGAAGTTTTTCGGTGCGATCCTTTGCGATCTGATGTCCGACAACTTCAAACGAAGAAAAGCGAAAGCTGGCGGACAACTGCTGACGCAATGATCCCGGCAGATCACTCATCTGTTCGAATGAGGTGATACGACGCTGAATCAGCCAGCGACGAATCTGCTTTGCTCGAAACGCAGGCTGACCGATTCCCTCCAGCCACTGCACAAGTTCAGCATCAGGCAGTTCCAGAATCGCGCGGAGCCCGGAAGTTGACTGTGAGAGGAGTGGCAGAGTCGGTGTGGTGACAGTTTCGTTCAGGTTCACGGTTTTGCTGCGGGTTTCGTTTCAGAATTTGCTGCTGCAGCTTTCGCGAGATCTCGACGATAGCGGCGGATGATTTCAGAGTATTCGCTGTCCATGACTTCGCGGCCAGCATCTTTCACATCGGGATCCAGTTCGTCCTGCAGCCGCCCCCAGTTGCGAGCGCGGCTTCGGCGTGTCGTGGCGTTTGGCGACGCGCCATCAAATTCGGCCGGGTTGCCCTGGCCTCGCGGATCACCCTGCGAAGGATCTGCCGAAGAGTTCAGCTGTCCTGGAGAGAACTGACTGGGCAGCGCTCCCTTTGCTGCCTGCTTCAGCGCCTGGGCCGCTTTGGCCATCTGTTGAGCAGACCCCGGTTGTCCGTTGGGAGATCCGCCTTCACCCGGCTGAGCAGACTGACTTCCCTGGCCATCCTGCGGAGTGCCGCTTTGTCCCGGCTGCCCCGGCTGGCCCTGTTGAGAATTCCCCTGCTGGCCCTGTCCCTCCTGACCAGGCTGTCCCTGTTGTCCGGGCTGACCCTCGCCCTGCTGTCCGGGTTGACCTTCCTGACCCGGCTGACCCGGTTGATTTTGTCCATCCTGACCCGATTGGCCCTGTTGCCCCTCTTGTCCACCCGGCTGGCTTCCTTCCGGCGGCTGCTGTGAATTCGAAGATGGCTCGCTGGCTTCGTTGTTCATCATCTCGGAGGCTCGCTGCAGACTCTGCATCGCGTCGGCAACGCTTTCGCCCACTTCGGTCGGCACAAGATTGTTTGGATCACGATGTCCCTGAGAAGCCTGTTGCGCCAGTTGAGCCGCGCGGTTCAACTGGCCCGCAGCCTCCTGAGCATTCTGTCCTGCCTGCTGAATTTGTCCCTGTTGAAGCTGTTGCCCCGCCTGCTGGCCGCTTTGAGCCGCCTGCTGAGCTGCCTGGGCCGCTTCCTGTGCCGGGCGAGCAAGGTGCTGCATTCCCAGAGCCGGATTGTTGAGACTCTCTGAAAGTTCACTCAGCGCGTCCGGTGTTTGAGCCGCCTGCTGTGCGACCTGCTGCTGGCCTGTTCGCTGAGCCGACAACTGAGCCGCGTCATCCTGCTGGAGCCGATTGAACGCATCGGCAAGGCGATCGAAATTTTCCCTCTGCTGCTCAAGCTGTGCCTTTCGGTCCTGCTGACCTTCCTGGTTCATCTGGTCCGCAGCCTGTGACGCCTCCCCGGCGGCATTCCGCATGCGTTCCGCAGTTCGCTGAAACTGACCCGCATTGGCATGACGAAGAGCATCTTCCGCCCGCTGAGCTGATTGTTCTGCATGATTGCGAACATTGTTCGGCGTGGCCGCATCCTGCTTCAGAGCCTCCGACTGTTCTCTGGCGGCCTCCGTCAGCTTCTCCAGCTGGTTCATGAGATCTCCAGCCTTTCGGGCAGATTCCGCAGCGCGATCCTGCTCGCTGTTCTGCTGGTGCTGTTGATTTCCCTGTTCTGCGTTCTGTTCAGCACCATTGGACTGTTCGCCGTTTTGTCCGGCCTTCGGATTCTCCTGTCCAGGCTCGTTACTTTCCGGTTCTTTCCCGGCTGCTTCGTTTGGCTGAGCGGCTTCATTGCTCTCCGACGCAGGCTCCTGGACACCACGTTCCTGATTGGCCTTTTCCAGCCGAGCTTCCAGTTCGTTCATTCGGCCGGCCAGCTCTTCCGACTTCTTCTGCATCTCCGCGCGTTGAGTGTTGCGCTGTTCCTGTTCGCGCTGCGCTGCTGCTTTGGCTGCGTCATCGGCGGGAGCCGGACCCTGTGGTTCCGGAGCTGGCTTCTTCAGTTCTTCGGCAGCACGTTCCAGTTGCTCGGCGGAGTCAGAGATTTGCTGTTCCGGCTTCGAGAGGTTTCCCTGGCGAAGGTCGCGTATCGCTTCATCCAGCGGAGGAATTTCGGTTCGCGGGACATCGGGAGCCTGCTGTTCCATTCGTCGGTTCAGCTGGTCGGCTTCATTTCTTGCCTGCTGCAGACTGTTGGCGATTTCCTGAGCATCCTGGGCGGCATCACGAGCCTCCTCGTTGACTCCTTCGGCCAGCTGTTGCTGTTGGCGAGCCAGCTGCTGCATCTGTTCTGCAATCCGCGCTGCTTCGTCCAGCTGTGCTTCACGAGCGGCCTGAAGGAGTTCCTGTTTCCGCTGAAGCAGGCTGTTCAGATCCTGACTGAGCTCCTGCTGGTCCTGCTGAAGTTCGGCCCGTTCGTCCTGAAGCTCTTTTTCGAAGTCTTCCCTGCTTTGCCCCTGAGCGGGCTGGTCCTGAGCCTTCTTTTGCTGGTGCTGTTCCGATTCTTTGGCGAGCTGTTCGGCATCCAGGGCCAGCCGATTCAGTTCGGCCAGTTCCTGTTCCAGTGAAGCGGCTTTCTCAATCTCATCCGTCGCGCCGTGCAGTTCGTCGCGAATCCTGTTGAGATCGTTGACGCTTTCCTGAAGGTCCTTTGCGGCGGGTTCTTTGTCCGCGGCAGCCGCGGCTTCGTCGAGCTTCTTCGGCAGCTGCTGGCGCACCTGCTGAGCCAGTTCCGCCAGCTTGTCTGCCTGTTTCTGCATCAGCGGGTGCTGCGCGACCTGCTGAGCCAGTTTCTGAAGGTCGTTGCCCTGCGTCTGTTCTTTCTCGCTGAGGCCTCGCGTCTTGTCTTTGGATTCCTCATTCCAGTTCCGCCATGCTTCGTCTTTCAGGCTGTTCGCCTGCTTCGCATCTTCCTGAAGCTGCTGCTCCATCGCCCGCAGTGCTTCGACGAGCTGCTTGTCAGCTTCTCGCAGCGCCTTCTGACCCAGAGCTTCTGCGTTGTCGGAAATCGTCAAGACCCAGGGGCCCTTCCACACGACTTGCGGTCCCGGTGAAGGTCGCTCGTCGGAGGCTTTCACTCGCAGCTCAACGCGATCTCCGGATTTCACATTCAGTGACGCCAGTTCAAGCAGGAACTGGTGGCTGACAGCAGTTGCTCCACGATCCGGAAGATTCGCCACTTCGATCAGCATTGCATCTTCATTGCGGCGATAGTGAAGTTCCACCGCGCCCACACCGATATCGTCGGTCACATCGCAGTTCAGCGGTACGGTATCGTCCGGTCGAACTTCAAGACCATCCGCGACTCCCTTCACCGTGAGAACGGGTGGAGTATCCAGAGTGGAAATCAGCCGTCGGGGAGTTGTTTCGAAATTCCGCAGTCCGAGATCATCAACAATCGAAAACTCAAACGCGCCGGAACCCAGAGCGTCGAATTCCATCACAGCTGACATACGATCCGGCGACATCGCAACGACCGGCACAACGGGTGCGTCTTCCTTCGCCGCCTTGCTGCCTTCCATGCGGGCTCCTGCAGCCTGTGCGGCAATTTCTTCCGGAAGAAGTTCCTTGCCGGAGACGACCCCTTCCTCCTGCGTCGCCGCCTGCGGCACCGGCAGCGGAGTCCAGTCTTTCCATGCGAGCGTTGCCGGCTTCACCGGTTTATTGAATGTCAGCTGGACGACGACTTTGCTGCGTTCGAAAACATGGATGTCCCCCAGCACTCCATCGATCGTGCGAACCGGTCGAGCCGTGTAAGCGGGAGGAGTTTCCATGAGGGTTGCCGCCACAATTCTGGGTGCATCCGCAACTGTCATCGTGAACCACTCAGTGCTGGCTCCGTCACCGGTCACTCGATAACGCAGAGTCTGGCGGGCATCGACGAGGCTGGCCGTGAACTGACGCTGAGATTCATCCCAGGACATCGGCAATTCTTCCAGACGATCGTCCTGAGTTTTCATTTCCAGAACGACATCTGTTGGCACGGCACCCGTGATACCATTCCGCCACTGAGGAATCGCAACAAACGTGACATCAGTACCCGTTGCGACGACTCGATCGCCGTCCGGGACTTCGAAGTACAGGTTCGTGGCAGCAGCGAGATTTGCATAGGGCATCAGGAGACGCTGCAACAGCAGCTGGGTGCCCGATGGCCAGATGATGAAGGGCAACAACAAAACGCCACCCGCGATCGACAGCATCATGAAGCGATGCCATGTCATGCGCGCGGGGACGACCTGTGTTGGACGGATTGCCTGGACCTGAGTTTCGACGTGCTGATAGATCCGCTTGCGCATCTGGGCGGAGCCGAGTTCTGATGCTGTGGCGTCCGGGTTTTCGATCGAGATCAGAGTCGCGATCGATTCCTGCAGTTCCGGAAACTTGAGGTCAACTGCAGCGCCCAGTTCCGCAACTGACGCGGAGGACATCAGGGGACGAAAGAATCGTCGCCAGGCAACGAACAGGGTTAGGCAGATTCCTGCGACCAGAGTTCCCGCACGGACGATCCCAGGCAATACGAACAGATAATCCGCAATGCCACAGGCCAGCATCCAGAGGATCAGGATGCACAGAGTTTCTGCGAGACCACGAACGCACGTGTGGACGCGAACCAGCGATTGGCAACGCCCAAGAAGGCTCTGCAGTCCCGGTACCTGCGGCAATGTGCCTGATGACATGGCTGTCCCCTCTGTTCCCTCACGTGACGTCCTTCGGATTCGTCTGGCAGCGGGGCCAGCAGTCCGCAGAAAAGCCAAGAAATTTCCCCGGCTTCTGTGGCCAAATTCTACCAAGTCCGAAGGTGCAACTGCCAGACAGAAGGATGGAAAACCGCAATGGAGCCGATGTCGCCACCGGCTCCACTGTCATCGTTGTTGTAAAGCGTCAACGGGGCGGGAGAACGCCTGCTTTTGGGGCGTTCTCACCAACGATTAATCCTTCCCTTTTCGCTCTCGCGGGCTGCCATTCTCACGCGTTCGAGCTTCCCGGGCCGGGCGTTCAGCGCGAGGCTCCGTTCGGCTCGGAGCCTTACGTTCAGGTTCCGGACGATTGCGAGGCTCTGCCATCTTCAAGCCGGGATTCTCCTGCCGAGGTGTGGTATCGATCCGACGAGGCTCACGAGTTTCCCGGTTCTCCGGGCGGCTACGTTCCTGTCGGCGCAGCGCCTCACCGAGGTTCGGTGGAAGAGTCGGCTGATCGTTCGAACGTCGAGCTTCAGGTTTGGGCCCGGCAGATCTTTCTGTCTGGTCCGGTCCCTGGAGCCCCCTGATTCTTCGTTCGACTTCGCCTTTGACATCCGGAATTCTTGGTCGTTCGAGTCTGCCTTCGTTCTGGTTCTGGTTTTCCTTCTGGTTTTGATTCTTCAGCAGGTTCTGAATTTGGTTCGAATCCTGATTCTGGCGTTCGGTTTGGCTTCTTCGAACCTCCCGATCCTTCGCGGCATTGCCGGAAGCGTCTGGAATCGTGATGTTCGGAATTGCTGGCCTCTTACGTTCTGTCCGGTTTGACGCCGGACTGTTTCCTTCGTTCCCTTTGTTCATTCCGGGAAGCTGGACGGGGCTCTCATCATTACGCTTCGCCTTGCCAATCGCAGGGGCGTCATTTGCAGGGCCGCCATTGGTATTGCCGTCCTTCCGCTCTCGAATGCGGCGCTGAAGTTCATCATCGTACTTTGCGCCGAGGTCTCTCAGGTTACGCGGCAGCTCCCCACCCGCCGCCGGGTTCTGCGGACGTCCCGCATCCGGGATAGTTTCGGCGTTTTGACTCCCGCTGGAATCACGGCCGCGGTCTCGGCGAACGACCGGAGGCAGTCGCAGCGTTTCTGCGGCGTCCTTGGGGTCGGGTTGGTTTCCGTTGAGTTCGCCAAGCAGCGACTTGATGTCAGACCGGTCGGCGCGAGTTCCCTGATCACCTGGCACGGAGTCGCGGTCGATTCGGTTGCCTGACTCACGTCGGCCTTCTCTTTTGTTTTCGTCATCGCGACGATTTGGTGGCAGCTGCAGGTTCGACAGTGCGTCCTTCGAATCTCGACGATCGTCGCGGCCATCCAGGAGATTTCCATCCGCGTTCTTCAGCTGTGGCAGTTCCAGACGACGATGATCGTTGTCTCGATGAAGCCTTGCTGTCGTTTCCACGGAACGGCGATTGTCTGTCAGCGTGCGGATCTGTTCGCCTTCTTCACGGAAGCGACTTCGAACATCATCATCCATTCGGACAAACTGAAAATCTCCGGGGTCGTTCAATTGCTGCTGCAGTGTTCGTGCCAGCAACTGCGGACGGTTGTCGTCGGTTCGAATTCGGTCACCGCGGAACTGTTCCCGGAACCCAGGCTGTCGCTCCCATTGTTCAAAAATCTGACCGGCACGGGAATGTTCAATCGCCCTGACCGGACGTCGATCGACATGAGTCTGGAGAAGTGTGAAGTGAGTGTTCAGCTGGTCGTAGAAGTTGACGTTGACCGCTACGCTCCGCTGGTTGTAATGGCAATAGAGAGGGTCGAAATGTCGTCGCTGACGTGTGAACTGATGCCATGGAATCAGTCCGCGACGGGCAAATCGCTCGCCGTAGTAGTCGCCAAAGTAGTAGTGACGATAGTTGGGGCGCACCCAGAAATTCCACTGGATCAGGTTCGTGGCAATCACGACCTGAGGAGTAAACCGGTACCCTCGGTTCCATCGAGCGGCATGACGAAAGCGATTGGGGGCAAACAGAACACCTCGTCGGGCCATCGGATAGTCCCAGTATCCCGAACAGAAGATGTAGCCTCGTGGTGTCCACAGATAGCGCGCGGGCACCCAGATCCAGTTGGAGTATCCGGAGCTCCAGTAACCGGGCCGCCATGCGTAACGACTTTCACGCCATGTCCAGCAGCCGGGAATCCAGATGTGATCGACTGTCGGCGCGGTTCCCACAGGCCCCAGTTCTAGGGATTCCGGAGGTGCTGTTTCCAGGTATTGAACTTCTGCCGTGGACTCTGAAACCCACGTGCCGGAAACCCACTGGTATCCGCCTTCGACCTGATTCCAGTATCCCGGCAGCCAGCGAAACCCCTGCGGGACTTCACGCCAGATGCCGCTGATCCAGAAGAAATCCTGATCATCGTCATCCCATGCCCAGTACCCTGAAATCCATTCCACCTGGCGGCCATCCGGACGTACATCAGGTGGCAGTTCTTCGATCGGTTCAGGAGGCTGACGTGGCACAACAATGCCAGGGATTGGATCCTGATTGAATTGCTCTGCGAAGGCTTCGTGCACGGGACCGCTGAGCAGCACTTCATCATCGCCGTCCGCTTGTGGTCCGGAAGCCGATGCATCAGGAGCTGCAGGCGGAAGCGGCGAAACCTGTGATGTTCCAGCAGCAACCGACGGAGCGGGATCCTGCGGTATGACCGTCGTGTTGCCATCAGATGTAACCGGAGTCGGGATGATCAACGGAACGGATTCAGGAATCACAAGCGGCCCGGGCGCTGAGGTGCCAGGATCCTGTCCCGCGGCCATTGCCGGCAAAAAGAGCGGCGACAGGAGCCATCCAGCCAGCAGAATTCGCTTAGCGCTGCGTCGAAGTGTTTCCGTTTGAGCCGTCATTGCTTTGTTCCTTTCCCGGCGTCGTTCCGGGATTTCCACGAAGGGCTCGTGCAAGACCGTCAGGCAATTGTTCGCCGATGGTGACAATTCACGCAGAGCACTTTTGCAAAACATGTGCCACCATGTCGCCTGAACTGTGTTGTTTCTCAGGCCATGGCTGCCTGCTGCAAAATGCCAGTCTTTTCACAGCCTCAACCGGCGAGTTATCCCGCAAACTCGTTCGAGCCACCACCTCAATCAGGCCGGCTCCAAAGTTCGGGATGACTTCAATTCGATGACAGACCGTCGCAGTCTCGCGACACGATCCCGAGGGATGTTCGGGCCATGGGGTAATGCTATGAAGTCAGTTGTGACGCGACGACGGAGCGGACGAGATTCCTCTTGTTCTGGCTGATGCCTTGACTCTGCTCCTCACTAAGTTAGAGTCCATTTGCACCGGCATTTACCCTAAAGGTAAACGCCCATTGTGGACGATGCACGATGTTGATAGGTTACGCCAGCAAGAAGCTACAGAAGATCTGCACGCGAACGAAGGACGCGAGGAAAGAGCTGCCGGCGCATTCCGCAGATCGCATCTTTGACCGACTTTCGGATCTTGCAGCCTTCAGTAACCTCGGTGAAATTCCGTTTCGTGCACCACCGCTTGATTTCCACCCGCTGACTGAAAATCGATCGGGCGAGTTTGCAATCAAGATTCACGAACTTGATCGGATTTGTTTTCGGCCAGCGGGTAATTTTGCCGTGGATGACGCTGGCGAACTCATTCTGGCTTCAGTGACGGAGGTGGTGATCACCTTTGTCGGAAACTACCACACCTATGGCTAGTATTGCTCCCGCAACATATCGTCCTCAGCAGATCAGTCCTCCTGGCAGCACCATCCGTGCAACGCTGGAGGAACTCGGGATGTCACAGGCTGAACTTGCGCGCCGAATGGGCAGACCTCCAGGGAAAATCAATGAGATCATTCAGGGGAAGAGAGGGATTACGGCGGATACCGCATTGGAACTCGAAAGTGTTCTTGGGCTGCCAGCTTCGTTTTGGCTGAACCGAGAACAGGCCTATCGACTCGCACTCAGCGAACAGGCCCAGCTCCGGCAGCAGCAGGCAGACTGTGAGATCGTAAAAGAGTTTCCCTGTGTGGCTATGGCGAACTTTGGCTGGATTGAACGCACTTCAAAGCCACTTGAAAGGTATCGTGAACTGCTGCGTTTCTTCGGAACAGCGAAGCTTCGTTCGCTGACGAAGGTTGTTGATCTTGCTCCAAAATTCCGACGCAGGCAGGGTGAAGGGACATGCCAGAGAAGTCTCGCGGCATGGTTGCGAAAGGGACAGATCGATGCTCAACGAATGGAATCTGCTGTCTTTGACCAGCAGCGGATGGAGCAGAGTCTGGACGTGTTCCGCCAGCTGACGATGGACGGTGCCGATGCACTGCTGACCGAACTGCCCAAGGTCGCGGCGAACTTTGGAGTCGCTGTTGTCTTCGTTCCTCATTTGCCAAAGACTTATGTGGGTGGTGCTGCCTACTGGCTCGGCGAAAAGCCGGTGATCCAGCTGAGTTTTCGGGGAATGATGCACGACATTTTATGGTTCAGCTTCTTTCATGAATTGGGGCATATCCTTCTGCATTCGAAGGAGAAGACCTGGTTGGACGATTTCTCGGACGATGACGAGGCGCATGAGTTGGCGGCGAACCAATTTGCCGCAGCGACCCTGATCCCGAATTCATCGTGGGAAGCCTTTCGCAGTTCGGGACGGTTCACTTCAAGTGCCGTGAGCGAGTTCGCGCACGAAGTGGGAATAGCCAGTTCTATTGTGGTCGGTCGTCTGCATCGCGAAGGACTCGTGAGGCGGACTCAACTTCTGGACCTCAGGATTTCACTCGCCGATCGGATCAGGAATGGAGTCCTGCGGGAGAAGTGACGCGATCCGTCGCATGAACAATGAGGCAACTAGAAAGCAATCGCAAACGGCCGAGGGCGGCCATTCTACTTTCGGGAACATCAGGCATTGACGGCGGGCTGAAGTTTTTGCTGCAGACTGGTTGCGAAGGCTGAAACATCGCGTCCGAGCTGCGCTGCTTCGTCAGACGAGAGAGGTTCTTCGCCGAAGCGCACTTTGTTGAAGGCCGATGCGATGCGTCGGGGAAGATCGTTCAGACCGGCGACGGAAAGGAACGATGAAAACTGCTGTTCAGAAATCGCTGCGTTTTCCAGCGCGGTGTTGCTCGAGGCAAGTTTCAGTCCATGCTGTTCGCATGTCTGACAGAACAGTTCATAGAAGCGAATGACGGAGCGATTGGTTCGTTGTCCGGCGGAGAATTTCTGTCGCAGTTCCGCGATCCATCGAAGGAGTTTTGAAACAACGCCAAGGTAGTGAAGAAGTCCGATCAGCCCAAGCAGCAGGAATGTCACAAGTCCTCCCTGCCAGCTGATCCATTGATCGGGAGAATGCAGAAGCGAAGAGAATGTGTTCTTCAGCCACGGCAGGACGCCCTGTTCGCGGATCGAATTCCAGAGGTTCTGAGTGGTCGTCAGGACGGGGGCGAAGAATTCCTTCTGCCTTTCTGCGGACATGTTGTTAATGCCGTCCGTCCAGAGATCGTTGATGGCTGCCTGGAAACTGGAGAGCAGAGAACGGGAGGACGTGTTCTGGATGGACGCCGTGCGTTCGCTTCCCGGCGTCGGGTCCAGGGTGATCCATCGCTGATTCACCCACGCTTCGACCCAGGAATGTGCGTGGTGCTGTCGTACTTCATTCTTTCCATTCAGAGAATTGTATTCGCTTCCATAGTATCCATTCACGAGGCGGGCCGGGATACCCGAGGCCTGCAGCATCAGAACGCAGGCCGACGCGAAGTATTCACAATGGCCCGACTTCGTCTCGAACAGAAAATCTTCGATCGGATCAAGGTCCGCATTGGAACGAGTGAGTTTCAGTGAATACCGAAATCCGTTTTGCGGGCTGAGAAATTCCATGATCCGCCGAACTTTTTCTTCGGGATCGGCCTGACGGCTTCCATTGCCTGTCAGCTGTCGAGCCTTTGTGGTCAGTCGCGGGAGTTTTGCCCGGAGTTCATCCGTGATGTAATTCCTTGCGGCTTTCGTATTGAGCGACGAAATCATCGGCTCAAGAATCCACTTGGGGACATCATCCCGGATCGTCCAGTACTCGAATGTGCTCCCCGGGTACTTCTGCAGACTTGGACACTGAACCGAATACGTGCGTGCCGTTTCGGTTCCGGCCGGTTCTCGCCCGATGTCGCGAAAGACCAGCGTGGAACTCAGCGTCCGCTGTTCAATTCGGTAGCCCCGAGTCGGCAGGACACCGGAAACTGGATACGGGGCGAAGGCGTAATTTCCGATCGGCGGTTCCAGCGTAATTGCAACTTCAAAATCCGCGTTCAGTTTGGAGAATCGCCCAAACATCTGAGTCTCGGTGCCTTCAATACGCAGACTCTCCTGAAGTCCTCTCGACCATCGCCCGTCCGCATAATGAGCAAGCACGCTCCCCCGGAACCGCACTTCTTCGTCATTCATCGCTTCAGCAAACTGCTCGGCACTCACGGGCTTTCGACTGCGAACGTTCATGACCTCAAACGAAAAGGCTCGCGCGTTGCTTGTCATCAGCTGACCAATGTCTCCGAGTCGAACTGATTCATTGAACCCCGTCCTTCGGCCATACCCGCTGTTCTCATCATTCAGCCCTTGCGCGAACAGACCGCCTCCGTTCACCCAGACGCGGGGGAACGCTGCAAACACGACGATTGCCAGCACCAGAGAGACCAGATACGACGCTCCGACCATGCCGCGAAATCGCCAGCCGATCCAGACTTCCGAGGGATCTCGCTGAAGACCGTTGCGAACGATGACCTGATCGTCGGCGGCTGACTTCGGACGTGCTTTCATTCCTCCGAAATCAATTCCCAGGAAGCTGCTGAAGAACTCCCGCGTGAACGCAAAACGCTTCCTGCCAGCCTTGCGCGGGGTGATGAGGCGAAGTCTTGAGTGTTCGTCTTCCACTCGAAACAGCGAGAAGACAGAAAGTGTCCAGAGCAGCAGCAGAGTCATTCCGAAAACCGCTGCCCCAAAGCCGACTCCGGTGGACAGAATTCCGGAGATGGTGACCTGAAGAACGCTGAGGGCAATCAGCCACCAGAACTGGCGATGTCCTTTGCGCATGAAAAGAACGATCCAGGTCAGATACACCAGGAGATGTGTTCCTGACAGCAGCTTCTGATAGTTGGTGCCGCTGAACTGGAATGCCGTAAGAGTCAGCGCGCCGAGACCTGCGACGTTGGCGATGATCGTGGGAAGATTCGCCCAGCGCCGGTAATCGACGAAATACATTCCGGCCAGCGCGATCAGCGGAGTCAGGCCGGATGGAAAGATCCGGCCTTCGCTGGATGCCAGCAAAGCCGCAGCGGCCGAAATGACGATCGTGATGCTGCGATAGAATGTAATACGAAGCTGACGATCCCTCGTTTCCGCATTCACAGACACGTTCTCACTCCGAATCGATCCGGCCTGCTCTGATCCGTCTGGAAGTCGGAATCCGATCAGCCGGTCAGTCGCTACTGGTTGACCAGTTCCGCATTTCCCTGCGGCTGTCCGGAACCGGCAACGACCTCTAACACCAGCGGAACTTTTCGGATTCCCTGGTTGACTGTTACGGTGACCGTATGAAGTCCTCCGGACAAACTGGAGCTGAATTCCGTTTGTGGAGGCATGGGGACGCCATCAATCCGAACTTCAAGGCCCTCGGCCGAATTCACTTTGAAGCCAATCTGTCCAGGAGTCGTCACGTTCAGCTGGCAGCGAGCGAAGCTGACATCCTGTTCGCGAACTCTCATCTGAGGCATTGCCGCAAGAGGCAATGATCCGGAAACTTCGCTGTAACGAGGCACAAAGGTAAACGCCGGATCATCCGTAGCAACCTTGCTGAAACTGGTTCGGTTCAGCTGATGAATGCCTTCCGGAGTTGCCTGCATGACGAGCCACGAACGCACCAGTCGCTGCTTTGACAGAGTATACTCGGGGGTCCGTCCGAGTTCGGAAAGGAAGCGAACGAGCGACGCAATTTCGTCATCGGTCAGCGCGTCGACGAGTCCTTCCGGCATCAGCGAAACTCCCTGAGCCTGTTCTTCAATCTGTGCGACCGGGATTTCGACGACCTTGTTCTCGGCGGTTCGAAGAGTGATCGACTTGTCGGACTTCTGAATCTGCACGCCCGCGATGACTTGTCCTTCGACAGTGGCCACAACGGTGGTGTGATAGTTTTCCTTTACCTTGGCGTTGGGATTGAGCAGAGATTCCAGCAGATAGTCCGGCTGTGCGCTGGCTCCGAGACTGATCATGTCCGGTCCGACCAGACCACCCGCGCCGCCGATGGCATGGCACTTCAAACAGCCAAGTTGTTCGTTGCGGTAGATCTTTTCACCAGCGACCGCGGTGGCCGTGGTACTCACCTTCTTCAGAATGGCAGCCCTTTGTTCAGCACTCAGTTCCTTGCGGCTTGTGACGTTACCGGCGGCCTTGAGTGCCGCTTCAAGCTCCGCGTCCGCACGGCCGGATTCCCGCAGAACTCGAAGGACATCCAGCGCCACCGGAGTTCGCAGTTTCTTTGATGCAATCTCGTTCGCAAGCAGCTTCCCGCCAGTGCGTTCTGACAGTAGCGTCCGAACCGGCGAAGACACGTCCACACCTTCCGGCAACTTCGAAAGCAATGCCGCCAGGATCGGAGCGGCCTGACCTGGTCGAATGGCGGAAAGGCGTTCGAGCGCCAGTGCGCGACTCTCGACGGGAGCCTCAGACTCTGCAAACGTCTTCATCGCTGCAACAAGAGATTCCTCCTGCCCGACAGCGATCCCGACAAAGCTCGCCGCCAGATCGGCTCGATCCGGATTTGTGCCCTTCACGACAGAGATCAGAGCATCGTAGTGCGTGGTCAGCTTCCACTGGCCAATTGCCTGCAGTGCGGAGTGGCGAAGAACCGGGTTGTCGGATGAAACCAGAGTGCCGATCTTCTGCGCGTCTCCACCGGGCACCAGTTTCCGGCCTGCGGTATAGGCGAGCAGCGTTTGCAGCGTCGCGCCGTCTCCGGCCTGAACCGCTTCCGCCAGTAACCGCCCGAGCTGATTCGCATCAGCACTGCCGCAGATAAGCTGCACAAGGCGTGCTCGCTTTTCCGCCGTAATGTTCCCGGAATACAGGTCCTTCATCAGCAGTTCGACAGGAGCACCGGAACCGAGCGCCGCGAAGGCAAATGCCACGGAGTCAGCGTCGCTGCCGAAATTCATTTCACCCTTTTCAAACGCCGGTCGCCATTTCGAAGCCAGCTCTTTGGTCGTCAGCCACATTGCGTAATCAAGGTTCGAATCCATTGGCTGCTTCAGTGGCAACAGCGCCGTTTCGATCACGTTCGGAGCGTCGAACTTCTCGACGATCTTCGCAGTCTCGGGGTTCTTCTGATCCGGGAACGCAGTGCCCATCGCGACCTGTCGTTCCGAATCATCCAGAGGTGAATACGACAGTGCCCGAACAGCTTCCAGGCGAACTCGAGGATGAGCATCCGTGGCCGCGGCTGTCAGCCATTCAAACGATTCGGGGATAAAGTACTTCCAGTGACTCAGAACTCGCACTGCAGCCGCGCGGATGCGACCGTCTTCACTTGTGAGCAGTGTTTTGAGCAGCTGAGGCTGAATCGATCCCGCCGTCTGATAACACCAGATGGCTTCGAGCAGCACATGATCACGCTCCTCGGCGGACAGTTTCACACCCTTGAGCCATGCGGTCAGTTCATCAGCAATGCCTGGACCTCGCTGGCGAAGTATCTGTTTTGCCGACTGTCGTTCCACGCCATCCTTGGATCGAAGAGCTTCGAACAGTTCCGCATTGCTGCGGTCGCTGACCTTGCGGAATTCCCGCTTCGGAGCACCCTTCCAGGTGACTCGCCAGATGCGTCCATGAGTATGGTCACGGCGCTCGTCGCGGAAGTCGACTTCACCGTGTTGAATGATCGGGTTGTACCAATCGGCAATGTAAATCGCTCCATCCGGCCCAACTTTCACATCGATCGGACGAAACGCCACGTGGTCGGACCAGATCACTTCCTGCTGCTCGCGCGAGACATAGCCCGACGCTTCTTCATTCAGCACAAAGCGGACAACGCGATGACCCCGAAAGTCGTTGGTGATGGCATTGCCCTGCCAGTCCGGCGGCAGCATCGGCGTTTCCACCAGTTCGAGTCCGCAGTGCTTGGGACTGCCTGGGTTCAAGCCTCGCACCAGTCGTTCAGCATCCGCTGCCGTAAAGTAGTAGGCTCCCGGGATGACGTAGTTGATCCCTTCACCACCGGCCCCGTCTGTGGCGAACGACTGACCATATCGGTCGTAATGATGTCCCCACGTGTTGACCAGGCCTCGAAGGAACACGCCCAGTTCCAGCGTTTCCGGACGGAACTGCCAGATGCCGCCGGCATTCAGTCGGCGAACACCCCATGGAGTTTCCACATGGCTGTGAATGTAGATGGACTGATTGAAATACAGGTAGCCATCATATCCCCATCGCAGAGTGTGAAGAATATGGTGAGTGTCTTCGGTACCGAAGCCTGACAGGACGACGCGTCGTGAATCGGCCTTGAGGTCTCCGTCTGTGTCTGCAAAGTGCAGCAGTTCTGTGCTGTTTGCAACCCAGGCACCACCGTCACCCGGAGCAACTCCTGTCGGGATCAGCAGGCCTTCGGCAAACACGTGAGTCTTGTCGGCCACACCATCATGATCCGCATCTTCCACCACGACCACGCGGTCTGTTGCCGGGGCACCCGGAACAATCTGCGGATAAACCTCCGAGCTGGCGATCCAGAGCCGACCGTCTTCGTCAAAGTTCATCTGGATCGGCTTTGCGATGGCCGGATCCGCTGCGAACAGGTTGACTTCGAATCCTTCGGGAACCCGGAACGTTGCTTTTTCCAGCTCCGGATCCGGGGCGGGGATATCTTTCAAAGCGGGAGGCTGAGCAACCGATTGGGAAGTCAGACACGAGAAACCAGCGAAGAGCGCGAGGAGAATGTGTTTGCGAGCGATCATAGGTCAGCAGTCGAGGTGGGAGGGATTTGTCAGAGGAATGCTCTGACCAAACTGGCACGCTGTTCGTCTGCAGGAGACGGACGAACAACGTGCCGGGGGAATTTATCTGCCAGTTGAAGAACGCGATTGGGGGGCGAATGTCCTCCTAAGCCGTGTAGTGCCAGGGCTTCGGTGCGTCACCGGCTCGGCAGGAGCCTCGCCCTTCCTTTCTTCAAAACCGCGGTTAAGGCAGCGCGACGGTCTTCAGATTTTGAGGACCGCCTTCTGTCTGTGTCAGAACGAGTGCCGAAGTTTCATTCAGCTTGTCCATCTGAACGGTACCGGCAAGGGCCTCCACGGTTTCGTATTTTTGACCCGCCGTTCCGCCGCCGCCAACCGGCTCGGTCAGCCCCTTGTTTTCCTTCAGGCCGGCTGTCGTGATCTTCATGACTCCACGAGCACTGTTGCTGAGGAGCAGATAATCTTCGCCGCCCTTCGTGTAAGAGATCATGTCGAGCGGTTTGTTGCGATTTCCGAGTTCCGCGACGGTTGTGGCTTTCACCTTGCCGGCAGCACCTTCCAGCTGTTTGACGGGAATCTTCACGAGTGGCGTACAGACATACGCGCCGAGGATTGCAGGTTCGCCATCAATCATCATCGGGACGAACGTTCGCATCGCGGCGTAGTCTTCACTCTTGCCATGAGCCGCGTGGTAAATCTCCACGCTCATGCCTTTGTCAGCTTCTGCGAACGGAAAGTTCAGTTCTCGCACGGTCGAAGGAGCAGCTGCGTTGCTGAGGCCTGAGACGAGCACTTTGTTCTCGAAGAAGGCGATGTCCGTGATGGATTCCGTGCGACGATTCTGAGCGCGTCGCCCTTCGCCCACCACCTTGTCTTCCGGAGCGTCAGCGAGTGCTGCCTTTGCAAATTTGACGTTTGCAAGTGCCAGCGCGGAGATCTTTCCGTCGCCGTCGATCTGGGCGATGGCTGGCTTGTCATCCGCTGTCACCGCAACGAACGCGGATCCCGTGCGAGGATTGACCGCCAGGTCGTTGATCACCACGTTCTTCGCGTTCAGAGCAGTCGCGATGGCGCCAGGCAGGTTTTCGATGTTCACATTCGCAGTGGAAGGATCACCCTTCGTGTTTCCTGTTGCAACGGCGAACACGGCTGCTCCCTGAGCATCGCCGATGAACAGAATGTCTTCGGGTCCAAACGCCAGCGTCGTTGCGGACTTCATATCCGGCGTTCCGGGATTCAATCCCCAGACGTCGGCAGCGTGAGATTCAACAGTCAGTCCGGCTGCTGCAGTCAGCGCGACCAGAGCCTTCAGTGTCCAACGTTTCAAGTTCATACGAACAATCCTTCACAGTCTGAAACACGAAACCGGATGCAGGAAAAAGAGAGGGAATCAAAACGGATTCGCATCCTGAAATCAAATGAAGGCTCGATCCCGGCGTTCCGGACGCTTTTCGGAGCGAAGTGCAGATCCGCGGCCTGCTCGATTCGTGCATTTGGTATTGGGGCTGGCGGAATTTGAAGACGGCGGAATCTGCCGACGTCGGCTGGGAATTGCGAAATAGGACCGATAACGCTGCGGCGCCGGGGCACATCCTATGATCAGTCGGAATGCATGATGCGGGATTGCGGGTAAATCCCCGTGAGGGAGCGTTCATCTGTTGTTTCGATGATCAGGTGCGGCCTTCTGAACTCTTTCATGGATGAGCGAGTGTCGATTCCGGACCGAAATCTTCTTGCAGTCGCCGGCGTCGCGACCGCCTACGTTTTGTCAGCGCAGCTTGGGCTTCAGCTGGCGGCGTATGCCAACAATGTCACATTGGTTTGGCCACCTTCCGGCATCGCGCTGGCCGCATTGCTGCTGGGAGGACTTCGACTTCTTCCTGCGATCGCCATCGGAGCATTCTCGGCGACCGCCCTCACCGGTGCTCCTGTTCTCTTTGCGATCTCGACAGGGATTGGAAACACGCTGGAAGCCTGTCTTGGCTATTTCCTGCTGCGACATATTCTGAGCGATCTTCCTCGGCTAAGCAGTCTGAGGCAGGTTCTTCATTTTGCGGTCCGAGGAGCAGTGCTGAGTCCCATTCCCGGCTGCCTGATCGGCGCGGCGAGTCTGCTGTTCAACTCGATGATCCCTGGAAGCGAATTCATACGCGCCATGTTTGTCTGGTGGTTCGGCGACGCGATGGGGATTCTGATCATCGCCCCGCTGCTGCTCACACTTCCGTATCAGAGACTTCGACGTCCCACTCCGGAACGCATGCTGGAATTTGGCGGCCTGCTGGCATCTGTTCTGTTCCTGGGCATTGTGACTTATGGCAATGGCGTCTCGGAAAATCTCGAGGGTCCTCTTTCCTATGCCGTCTTCCCTCTGATCGCATGGGCCGCACTGCGGTTTGGTCAGCCAGGAGTTGCCACGGTCCTGTTCTTTGCGGCAGTCTTCGCAGCGCTGGGGACTCATTTTGGTCATGGCCCGTTCAGTGATTCGAGCCAGCAGTTGGGGCTCGCCAATCTTCACTTTTATCTGGCCGTTGTTGGTATGAGCGGTCTGATTCTGGCTGCGATCTTCAATGAGCTCAAAGGAACTCAGGCGGAACTCTCTGTCATCGCGAACCGGCTTCAGCTGGCAGTTCGGTCGGCGAACATCGGACTCTGGGACTGGGATCTCCATACGAACTGTGTCACCTATTCTGCCGAGTGGAAAGCACAGCTGGGTTATGAGCCATGGGAACTGCGAGACCACTTTGAAGAGTGGCACAGTCGTTGTCATCCGGATGATGTGGCACCGACTCTTCAGGTTGTTGAAAATTATCTGAAGGGGAGAATTCCGGCGTATCGCGTTGAGTTTCGCATGCGTCACAAGGACGGCAGCTGGAAATGGATACTCGCGTACGGGCAGCTGGTTGCGGATTCCATGGGCAAGCCGTGTCGGCTGATTGGCTGCCACCTGGACATCAGCGAACAGAAGAACAATGAAGAATCGATGCGTCAGAGCGAAGCTCGCTTCCGAGGCTACTTCGAGCTGGGCCTGATCGGAATGGCGATCACGTCACCGCAAAAAGGATGGCTCGAATTCAACGACAAGCTGTGTGAGATTCTTGGTTATCCCCGGGAGACACTGAGAACACTGACGTGGGCCGAACTGACTCATCCGGAAGACCTGGACAGCGATGTTGCCCACTTCGATCGTGTCGTTCGGGGTGAGATTGAATCGTATTCGATTGAAAAGCGTTTTATTCGCGGCGACGGCGAGGTCATCCATGCCGACATCGCGGCACATGCGGTTCGTGGGGGCGATGGATCGATCGACCACTTCGTCGCTTTGATTCATGACCTGAGTGAACGGCGACGCCTTGAAGAGCAGCTGCGACAGTCGCAGAAGATGGAAGCAGTCGGTCAGCTTGCCGGAGGTGCGGCTCATGACTTCAACAACTATCTGACGGTGATTTCGGGATACTGCGAACTGCTTCGATTCACGATGCCGGAGAATGACCCGTCTCGAGCGACTCTGGAGACGATGCTGACGGCCAGCGAACGAGCGGCTGAGTTGACTCGACAGCTCCTGGCATTCAGCCGTCAAAGTGTCCTGAAACCGGTGGTTCTGAATCTGAACTCCGTGATCCAGAAAGCAGAACCGCTTCTTCAGGGACTGGTTCGCGAGAATATACAACTCGTGTTTATGCTCAGCCCGGATGTGGCCAACGTTGTCGCTGATCCAGGGCAGTTGACTCAGGTCCTTGTGAACCTGGCGACGAATGCACGCGATGCGATGCCCGAGGGAGGTCTGGTTGTCATTCAAACGAGCAACGATGGATCTCAGAATTCACCATCTCATGTTGTTCTTCGCGTGAGTGACACGGGACATGGAATGTCAGCCGAGACGATGAATAGGATCTTTGAGCCGTTCTATACGACCAAAGTCATTGGTAAGGGAACCGGACTTGGCCTTGCCGTTGTCTACGGAATTGTGACCCAGAACCACGGAACAATCAGCGTCCAAAGTCAGCCGAATCAGGGGACGACGTTTGAGATTCGGTTTCCCGCAGTTGCCGCTGTGGCAGTTGAGCATGCTCCGAGGCCGGAAGTGCCCCTTACAAAGAGAGGAGCTGCGACGGTCCTGCTGGTTGAAGATGAATCTGCGGTGCGTGACCTGAGCCGGCAGATCCTTGAACGACACGGCTATCGCGTTCTGTCCGCAGCGAACGGCCATGATGCACTCACTGTCGCAGCTGAGTCGCCGGACATCAGCATTCTTGTGACGGACGTCATGATGCCGGAAATGAATGGCTGGCAGCTTGCTCAGAAACTGCTGGAACTGCGCAGAGGGCTGAAGGTCCTGTTCGTGAGCGGTTACAGTCGTGACACAGGCATGCCGAACCGCCTTGATCCTCAATGCATGGCATGGCTTCAAAAGCCATTTTCGCCCGCGAAGCTGGCCGATCAGGTGCATTCGTTGTTGCGATCTGAGTCTGCGGCCAGTGTGAGTCCGGAGCCGATTCGACCGACAGCACCAATCGTCCCGTCGCCACATTTCAATGTCTTGCACAACAAGAGTCGGCAGGAGCATAGTGGAAGAAGAATAAACGCCGGTGAGCAACACTCTCCGTTCGCCGATTGAACGCGATCGGGGCCGAAAGAAGCGGAAGAAATCGAAAAGCGGAATGCGTTCCACACGACTGAAACGCCTACCTGGAATCTGACGCAACCCGCACGCCGAGGAGGGAGTTTTCGGTTTTCGGTAAGCCGGGTAGCACGCCTGAGGGGCGTGTGCCGAAGGCGCCGGAAGCTGATGAGTGCATGCGGTATTGCCAAGACACGGTGCATTAGCACAACCACCCTTGCCCTTCGGCTTCCGGCCGCTGCGCGTCACAGGCTGCACCTGTGCTACCCGGCTGTTGCTCGAGACGAGTGGCAAAAGAATGTGGTCAGAAGAATAAACGTCGGACGGCAAGACTCCTGAATGCGCCTGCGACTATCCTGTTGCCACCATTCTTCTGCCCTCCACCACATCGTGGTCAATGATCGTGAGACCGGAGCGTTGACACACTCCGCTCGCCGAGTGAGTTGGTTTGTGGCCGAAAGAAACGGAAGAAGGCGAAAAGCGGATTGTCCGTCGGAGCCACTGCCTGCGATCATTTTCTGTCTCACATTTTTGTCCGACGTCCGCCACGATGATCGGAGTTCAGGTGCGGGCAAAAAATGGTGGGGCAGAAAAGTGAGGGGCAGTTCTGTGCTTTATTCGCGTCAATTCGCGTTCATTCGCGGTTCCAAATGAGTTTCACACGACCGAAACGCTTGAATGCAATTGATGCCAAAGCCGTTCGCGGCCAACGATCTGAAGACTCCAACCAGAACATGACCCGTCGCATTCTGCTGCTTCTGGAATCAGTATCGCTAAGCGATACCGTGGTTCATGAACGGGTCCTGCGTGGAATTCTGAAGAGATACATTCAGACGGACCCAGCCGTTTCCACGGCAACAACTCCGACTTTCCGAGTTCCATTGTTCCTGATGAACGACATTGTGCGTCTTTGGAGGACCATTGCCGTCGACTATGCGACAAAAAAGTGGCAGCAATCGTCAGACAAGTGGGCGTTGCGAAACGTGAAGCTGCGGATGTCTCGCAAGCTGCTTTTCGTCAAAGGCTTGCTCATGTGCTTCAGTTGCCAGAGACGCAATCCCCAGGCCAAGGCTGCACAAGAAGAGATTGTTCTCGATCAGCTTGTCAGCCATTGCCTGCACTACACCGGGAAATCTGCGATTGATGCACTTTGTGAAGTTCTTATCGAGGCAAACTCAGAGCCCCTGGCCGTCAAGCTTCTTCAGTCCTACAACGACTTCCTTGCATGCCTGAATGACAAAGAGAAACGCGATCACCTGACGAAGCTGGATTTTTCGAAAGCAGCGACGGATGAGTTGTTTCAGCAGGTACGATCGATCAGCTACAATTTTCGTGACGGCCTGAATGAGCTGTTTTTTGATCATGAACTCCTGCGTCCGCTGACCCGAGAATTTGGACTGTTCTGATGAGAATTGGATTCTCTACTGGTGCCCTGGCTCTCTCCGACTTTCACGCCGGCTTGGGAATGAATCAAGCGGCCGGCCTGAATGCTGTGGAACTGTCGGCACTTCGTGAGACCGAAGTCGCGGATTTGGTTGCATCACTGGATGACCTTTCGCTGGATGGCCTCGAGTACGTCTCATTCCATGCACCAAGCAGCCTACAGCGGATCTCTGAGCGAGAGCTGGTGGGCCAGTTGCAGCCAGTGTTTCACCGTGGCTGGCCGGTAATCGTTCATCCGGACATCATTACGGACTTTGACCTTTGGGCAGGTCTCGGCGATCGAATCCTTATTGAAAACATGGATCAGAGAAAACCCATCGGCCGCAATACGAGGGAACTTCGGCAGGTCTTTTCAAAACTGCCGGACGCTCGCTTCTGTTTCGACATCGCCCATGCTCGTCAGGTTGATCCGACCATGAGCGTAGCCGTTGAGATTTTGCTTGAATTCGGCGACCGTCTCGCGGAGCTGCACATCAGCGAAGTAGACTCTGCCAGCCGTCATGTTGCTGTCAGTCAGATGGCGATGAGATCCTACCAGCGAATTTCGTCCCTGATTCCTGCGACCACACCTGTCATTATCGAGTCCATGATTTCTCAAAGTGAGATTTCACGTGAGGTCGATGCTGTTAGGAATAGCCTTGGAATTCCATCGATGCCACCTGCGGAAGTGGCCTGAGTCAGTATCAAGACGCATTTTGTCGTTGATCCGGGCGTTGCTAAAGAGTACGCCGGGTAGCACGCCTGAGGGGCGTGTGCTTTTCAGTTTTCAGTTTTCAGTTTTCGGTTTTCAGTCAGTTGGCGTTGGGACACGGTGCACTGGCGTAACCATGCTGTCCCTTCGGCTTCCGACCGCTTCGCGGCACAGGCTGCACCTGTGCGACCCGGCTGTTGCTCGATAGACGATGGCAGGAGAATGGGGGCAGAAGAATAATCGCAGAAAGGCAAGACTCCAGAACGCGCCTGCGACTATTCTTTTGCCACCATTCTCTTACGTCACAATACACTCTGAGCTGTGATCATGACCGGAGCGTTGACACACTGCGCTCGCCGATTGAGTGCGGTTTGGGGCCGAAAGAAACGGAAGAAGTCGAAATTGGGAATGCACGGCCAAAGAACAAGCTCGGCGGTGCTGCATTCCACGGTCACCTGCATTCACGTGGACACTCATCAAGTCGCTGGTTGCGGCAAGCCGCAAAGTGCCGCTCGGCAAGCGGCACCTACCCAGTGTCGCGGTTCACAAGTGCGTTTCACACTCGCCGCAATTCCTTATTGAATGTCACGCAGAATGTTGCCACAATCTGAACGTTTGTGCTCAGGTCGGTGCGTTGAGTATTGAAGACGATGCAAACTCAGGGAGATCCCAGTGGCTCAGTCATCTCGAATCAGTTCCGGAAGCAGAACGATTCTCAGCGTGCTTCTGGCAATGCTCACATCGATCACTGTGCTGGCCGAGCCGCCGGGACTTGGGCCAAAAGGCACGCTGGTCCGGCTGGAGTTTGAAGCGGGTGGCCCCACTTCGCTTGTTGGCCGGAACGCACGCAAACAGTTGATCGTGACAGGAGTTTACAGCAGCGGTCAGCGGCACGATTTGACTCATGATGTCGCTTACTCAACAGACAAAGCCGGTTTCCTCACGGTTGGCAAAGATGGGCTCGTTGTTCCTTCCGCGGATGGGGCTGTGACAGTGACGGCAACTGAGCCTGGAGGGCAGAAGGCTGAGATTGCTCTGACCACCACGCGATGTGCGGAGGAGCTGCCGATCAACTTTGAAAACGAGATCGTGCCAATCTTCACGAAGCTTGGATGTAACGCCGGCGGATGTCATGGCAAGGCGGACGGTCAGAACGGATTCAAACTGTCTCTGCTGGGCTTTTATCCCACCGAGGATTATGAATTTCTTGTCCATGAAGATCGTGGTCGCCGCATTTTCCCGGCTGACCCGGAGTTCAGCCTGCTGCTTCAGAAGGCTGCCAACGTTCTGCCTCATGGTGGTGGCCAGAGAATGTCACCGGGATCCTACGAATCGGATCTGATCAGCCGCTGGATTCAGCAGGGGATGCCGTATGGTTCTGAAACGGATCCTGTTCTTGAACGCATCGAAGCGGTTCCGGCCGTCCGTGAAATGAACTTCAAGGCGCGACAGCAGCTTTCGGTAATCGCCCATTACAGCGACGGGACGACGCGCGATGTCACTCGGCTGGCCTCGTACGAAGCCAATCATCCGGAAATGGCGGTCTCCACAGCGGCGGGCCGCATCACGGTTGAAGACGTTCCTGGCGAAGTGGCCATGATGGTTCGATTCCAGGGACAGGTGGGCGTTTTTCGTGCCATCATTCCACAGGGGATTCCGGTTCAGCAGACGCCGCCGGAAAAGAACTTCATCGACCAGTTGGTCTTTGCGAAACTCAGGCAGCTCGGCATTCCTCCGGCTCCTTTGTGTGACGATGCAACGTTTATTCGGCGAGTCACGATCGACATCGCCGGACGAGTACCGACGGTCTCTGAGGTCGATCGGTTCCTTGCGGATACCAGTGCTGACAAGCGAGATCGTCTGGTCGACAGTTTGGTCGACAGTCCCGGATATGCGGACTACTTCGCAAATAAATGGGCATCGGTCCTTCGAAACAAACGACGAAACGGCAACGACATTCAGTATACGTACAAGTTCCACGGCTGGATTCGTCGTGCGCTTCGTGAGAACATGCCGTACGATCAGTTTGTTCGAAGTGTGCTGACCGCCACGGGAGACGCTGAGACTCATCCGCCAGTTGCGTGGTACCGCGAGGTGACCACGTCAACTCAGCAGATGGAAGACGTAGCACAGCTGTTTCTGGGAATGCGACTGGCCTGTGCCAAATGCCATCATCATCCATTCGAACGCTGGAGTCAGCAGGACTATTACAGCTTCGAAGCATTCTTTTCGCAGGTCGGCCTGAAAAGTTCTCGCTTCAACCAGCAGAACAATCAGCCGGACATGGTGTTCGTCAAAGCACAGGCACCGAAGTCGCGGAACCCGCGTTCTCAGGAGGACGTGAAGCCTGCGGGACTTGGCGGACCGACGCTGGAGATTTCACCCTACGACGATGCGCGTCAGCATCTTGTGGACTGGATGGCAGCCCCGGACAATCCTTTCTTCGCAAAGGCTCTGGTCAATCGCTACTGGAAGCACTTCCTGGGGCGCGGCATTGTCGACCCGGAAGATGATCTTCGAGTCACCAATCCGCCTTCGAATCCAGAGCTTCTGGATGCTCTTTCGAAGCACTTCCTGGATCACAAATTTGACTTGAAGGATCTGGTACGAACGATCTGCAAGTCGAGTGTCTATCAGCTAAGCTCTGAGCCCAGCGATGCGAACCGTGCCGATATTCAGAACTTCTCGAGTTTCTATCCTCGTCGTCTGACCGCGGAGGTCCTGTACGATGCCGTCAACGCGGTTGCGGAGACGCCATCGAATTTCGGCACGATCCCTCAGGGGACAACCGCAGTCCAGTTGCCGGACAACGGATTCAATAATTACTTCCTGCAGGTGTTTGGAAAGCCTGAAGCCGAGAGCGCCTGTGAGTGTGAGCGATCTCCGGAAGCCAACCTGTCTCAGTCGCTGCACCTGCTGAATTCAAATGATGTTCAGGGACGGCTGCAGAGTGGTCAGGGCCGCGCGGCTCGGTTTGCCAGGGAGAAGGATCGGCCAACGGAAGAGAAGATTACTGAACTCTATATGGCAGCGCTTGGACGGAGACCTTCGCAGACGGAAGTTCAGTTCATCATGGCACGCCTGCCGGATTATCAGAATCCTCAGCAGGCCTGGGAAGATGTGATCTGGGCCATGCTGAACGCACGCGAATTTCAGTTTGTCAAATAGCGTCATGCAACAATGTCCTGTTGGTGCCCGCCTGAATTGATTCCTGAATTGATGCCGGAAGATTGCTGATGAGAGGTCTGCTTCTTACGCTCGCTGCCTGTGCGATTTGGTCTGCAGGCAGGCTTGCCGCGGATGAAGGAATCGAACGGAAAGAACCATCGGCTGAGGATGCAAAGTTCTTTGAACTGCACATTCGACCGCTTCTGGCAGAGCATTGCTATTCGTGTCACTCCGATGAGAAGCAAAAGGGCCAGCTTCGAGTCGATTCGCTGAGCAGCCTGTTGACCGGCGGTGAATCCGGTGCGGCGATTGTGGCAGGTAAGCCGGATGAAAGCGTGCTGATCCAGGCCGTGCGATATGAGTCCTTTGAGATGCCTCCGAATGGCCGGTTGCCTGAGGAGTCTGTGCGGTTGCTGGAAGAATGGGTTCGGCGAGGCGCTCCGTGGCCGAATGCCGGTGAGACGGCACCGGCGGCGAAAGAGAAGAAGGGGTTCAGCGAAGAAGACCGAGCCTGGTGGGCCTTGCAGCCTGTGGCCGACGTGCAACCGCCAGCGGTTGATGGCGCTGACCGTTCCTGGGTGAAGAACGAGATCGATCAGTTCATCGTGTCGGCCATGCAAAAGGAAGGTCTGACACCGGCTCCGGAAGCGGACCGGCTGACGTTGATTCGCCGGCTGTCCTTTGATCTGATCGGCCTGCCTCCAACGCCGGAACAGATTTCGGAATTCATCAACGATCCGGCTCCGGATGCGTGGGAAAAGCTTGTGGACCGAATGCTCAGCAGTCCTCAATACGGAGAGCGGTGGGCGCGGCACTGGCTGGATGTGGTTCGCTATGCGGATTCCGATGGATATCGCATCGATCATTATCGCCCGGACTCCTGGCGTTATCGCGACTATGTGATTCGATCACTGAACGAAGACAAGCCTTACGATCGGTTTGTGCAGGAGCAACTTGCGGGCGATGAACTGTTTCCCGACGACCCTGACGCGCTTATCGCAACCGGTTACCTGCGTCACTGGATCTATGAGTACAACAACCGGGATGCTCGGGGGCAGTGGGACATTATTCTGAACGAAGTGACCGACACAACGGGCGACGTGTTCCTTGGTGTCGGCATGCAGTGTGCTCGCTGCCACGATCACAAGTTCGATCCGATTCTGCAGAAGGATTACTACCGACTTCGTGCGTTCTTCGAAGCCATTCGACCGGCCGACCGGACCGTCATCGCGTCCACCGCAGATCAGCAGACGTGGCGGGATCAGATGGCGAAGTGGGAAGAAGCAACAGTCGACGTTCGCGGGAAGATTGCGGAGATCGAAAATCGCTGGCGTGACATCGCACGGAAAGATGCGATTGAGAAGTTTCCTGCGGACATCCAGAAACTGCTGCAGTCAGATTTTCAGACTCTGTCCCCGGGCGAGCAGCAGATTTACGAACTCGCCTACCGGCAGATCGACTACGAATATGATGGGCTCGACAATCGTATCAAAGGCGATGAGAAGGAACGGCTGCTTTCACTTCGACGTGAACTGGCGAAATTCGATTCTCTGAAACCAGCGTCACTTCCGACCGCGCTGACGGTGACGGATGTTGGTCCGCTGGCCCCGGAGACTCGCATCCCAAAGAAGAAAGAAGTGACTGAGCCGGGAGTCCTGTCGATCCTTGATCCTGCCACGATGAACCTCCCGCCCCGGGCCCAGGCGACTACCACGGGACGACGAACGGCATTGGCGAAATGGCTGACATCATCAGACAATCCGCTGACGGCGCGCGTGATGGTGAATCGAATCTGGCAGGCTCATTTTGGAAAAGGACTCGCTCAGAATGCCAGTGACTTTGGAACGCTCGGCGGGCCTCCATCACACCCGGAATTGCTGGACTGGCTGACGCGCCGATTTCTGACTCAGGGCTGGCATCTGAAAGATCTGCATCGTCTGATTGTGAATTCGGCAACGTGGAAGCAGTCGTCCGAACATTCGCAGCTCGCCGATTTTCAGCTGCTTGATCCTCAGAATCGATGGTACTGGCGAGCCAGTGTGCGTCGACTGGATGCGGAGCAGATTCGCGATGCCATCCTCCTGGCATCCGGACAGCTGAATTCCCAGGCAGGCGGCCCCGGAGTGCAGTCGGATGTTCCTCGACGTTCGATCTACATGCGTGTCATGCGGAATGAAAGAGATTCGCTGCTGGATGTGTTAGATCTTCCACTGTTCTTCAACAGCACGTCGTCACGCGACACGACGACGTCACCGGTTCAGTCACTGATGCTGTTCAACAGCCAGCTGATGCTGAACCATGCGACTCAGCTGGCAGGGCGAGTTCAGGCGTCTCCTGATTCGGAGCCGGATTTTGGAATGCTGTGGCTTCGAGTCTTTGGACGACCTCCGACGGATCAGGAGCTTCTGGAAGCCAGGGAGTTTCTTCGGTACCAGTCAGAACTGGTGGTGGCCGAACAGGCATTGCAGAATGGAAGTGATCTGCCCGTTGGACGACTTCCTCACCGTGATGGCCAGGCGATCCTGATTAATCCTCAGGAGAAGCCGCTCAGAATGAATACGGAAGCTCTTCGCACACAGGAGCTTCATGAGTTCTCCCTCGAAGCCTGTTTTCAGATTCGATCGATTCAGGAGACAGGAGCGGTCCGAACCATTGCAGCCAACTGGGATGGGAAGCCCGGCACAACGGGATGGGCGTTCGGCATCACCGGCAAAGCCTCCCGCCGAAAGCCGCAGACGCTGGTGCTGCAGTTGTTCGGAAAAACAGCCGACGGTGCAATCAGAGAAGCAGCTTTGTTTTCAGATCAACACGTTGAACTGAATACGCCGTATTTCGCAGCCTTCACTGTCAGGCTTGCCAGAGACGGTGCTCCGGGGGAAGTGACTTTCTTTCTGAAGAACCTGGCGAATGACGATGATCCGCTGCAAACGGCGGTCGTCCCACATGACATCACGGAACCTCTGACCAACGATCTTCCATTGACCCTTGCCTATCGACAGGGTTCGGGCGATTCAATTTTCGATGGACTGATCGATGATGTGAGATGGACGTCGAAGGCACTCACTGTCGACGAGCTGCTTATAAACCGCGATGTTGTTCTGCCTGAAACTCTGGCGCACTGGAAATTTGAATCTGTGCCAGGTGTCCTGACCGATTCTTCCGGCCACAATCGGCGTCTGTTCATGACATCGAATGATCGACCGTCGCTCACACCGGCTCAGACTTCGCTCGTTGACCTTTGCCACATCCTTCTGAACTCGAGCGAGTTTCTGTACGTGAAGTAAGTCGCTACGATCTTCCGCACTGCGTTCTGCGTTAATCCACTGCAATTCCCGCCCACTCTGAATTGGAGCCGACCATGAGGCTCTTGGTATGGTTACTGATGTTTGCCTGTGCGGCTGCGCTGAGGGCAGACGATCGTTCTGAGGTCCTGGTGTTGCTTCATGATGCGGGACGCGTGGAACGATATTCCCGGGAGAGCGGTAACCATCTTGGCACGCTCATCAGCGGACTTCCACCTGCCAATCAGATACTGGTCGATACAGACAATCGCCTTTTGATCTCCACCGGAAAGCCCGGAGAGAAAGGGCGCGTGCTTCGATTTGATCCTCGCGAAGGTGGTTCTGTTCAAACACTGATTGATGTTCCCGAAGGTTACGGAGGCCAGCTGTTTCGTGCGACGGGAATGACGTTCTGGAATGGGACGCTGCTGGTTGGCAGCCAGCTGGATGGACGGGTCAAGCAATACTCGTATCCGGATGGACAATGGGAAAAAGACATCGCGTTCACAACGCCGGGTTCGCTGACTCAGATTGCGGTTCACCAGGACCGGTTGTATCTGACGGACTATTCAAGTCACGCGCTGCGAAGAGTCCCTTTCGTGGCGGACGCTGCGGTCGCTCCGGTCTGGGTGACGCAGTCCGGACAGTCACCATGGGGGCTCGCATTTGATGCGACCGGCGCTGCTTTCTGGAGCACTGCTGGCAACCGGATTTTTCGGAGCACCGATGCGGGAACTGTCGAGTGGGCTGGGCAGTCCGGAGAACTGTCGACGCCCATCGGTCTGTGTTCGGGCCCCGACAACACGTTGTACTGCGCAAGTCTGTCGGGCAAAGTGACAGTTTGGGATCTCTCAGATCCGCAGAAGGGGAAACTCATTCGAACCATCGGCGGCGACGAAATGACAGGCCCAGTTTCGGTGATCGTCGCCTCGAAGATCTCAGAATCGTCGTATTCGTATCGCCCGCTGGATCTGACCGAAGTGACGCCGGAGAAGCTGGAATTCTTCGAAGCAAAGATCCGACCGCTGCTGATTGCTCACTGCATCGACTGCCACGGGCCTGAGCAGCAGGAAGGCGGCCTTCGCCTGGACTCCCGCGCTGCGTGGCAGCGAGGCGGCAAGACGGGTGTGGTCATTGTTCCAGGCAAAGCAGATGACAGTTTGCTGATTCGAGCCGTGCAGTACCTGGACAAGGATCTGCATATGCCTCCGGATCATCCCATGAGCGCGGCGGATGTTGCGTCATTGCACCACTGGATTGCCACCGGGGCGATTGATCCGCGTGACCCTGCGCAGCCGCTTCCTCCGGTGACAGTGCAGACGGTTGATCCGTGGGAAGAGGAATTTCAGTCTCGCCTGGACTGGTGGAGCCTGAAGCCATTGGCTTTAACCGAGCCGCCAGTGATTGCCGATGCGGCCTGGAGCAGAAATCCGGTTGATCGCTTCCTCGGGCAGGCTCTTCAAAATGCCGGGATACAGCCGAACGAACCTGCTGACGCAGCGACGCTGCTGCGACGGATGAGTTTTGTACTGACGGGGTTGCCGCCCGCTCCCGAGCTGCATGCTGAAATGATGGTGCGATGGAAGCAGGATCCCGACGCGGCGACAGAGTGGCTTGCCGACACGCTGCTCGCATCACCTCATTTCGGTGAGCACTTTGCAAGGCACTGGATGGATGCGGTTCGCTATACGGACACCTATGGATATGAATGGGACAATCCCGCGAAAGGCTCGTGGGAATACCGTGACTACCTGATTCGTGCGTTCAACAGTGATATCAGCTACGACACACTGGTTCGCGAACAGCTCGCAGGAGACCTGCTTCCGACTCCGCGCATTAATGAGGCAGATCAGCTGAACGAAAGTCGTATTGGTCCGATGTTCTATCATCTGGGCGAACATCGTCATGGCAGCAGTCTGGCGTTCAATGGGATTCACCAGGAGATGGTCAACAACAAGATCGACGCATTCTCACGAGTCTTCCTGGCGACAAGTGTTGCGTGTGCCCGCTGTCACAATCACAAGCTCGAGGCCATCTCGCAGAAAGACTATTACTCACTGGGGGCCGTCTTCATCACGCCTCGCTGGAGCAGCCGGCCGATCGATTCGGAATCACGTTATTCTGAGGGATTGAAACAGCTTGATGAAGGGCGTTCGAAGATTCGTCAGCGTCTAACAAAGAATTGGGAGACACTTCAGATCTCATCGTCGCAGTGGCTGCCGCTTGTCGAGTCGCTGCCGCAGCCACCTGCGATGGAAGATCCCCGCTGGCCGCTGTGGATGGCATCGCAGAAGACGGTGGCGGCACCGGAGCAGTGGAAAACGATGCTGCAGAAGATGCAGACGGAGACAGCATCGCGCGTGGAGTCGAATCGAGCCTTTCAGACGCTCACGGATTTTTCTACGGACGAATTGCCATCGGGATGGGTCATGGAAGGTGCTGGCTTCGAATCCGGCCGTGTGGGGAATGGCACACCCTTGATCAGCCTTGAAGGCGATAACGCGCTCAGCCGGTTTCTCATGCAGGGGCTGCATTCCAACGCTCTGTCGCCAAAGTTACCGGGTGTCCTGCGAATGCCGCCGCAGCAGAGTGTTCCCGGAAAATTTGTCAGCGTGCTGCTGGCAGGTGATGAATACAGCGGGACACTGGTGCTGGACGAAAACACGTTTCAAAACGAAACCGTGGCGTTTCTGAAACAGACCGAGCCGGCATGGAGAACATATGCCGATGCGACGCTGATCAACGGCGTGACGAGAGTGACGATCGACTTTGCAACGTCGCTCCTCAATCCAAACTTTCCCCCGCGGACAGGGCTCGCCGCAGGACTGCCAAACAACGATCTGGGTTACGACAAGCGAAGCTGGCTGAGTATTCTGAAAATCGTGTCGCACGAAAACGGTGGAACTCCCCAAAGCGAACTTCCCCACTTGAAAGGTCTGCTGGAACAGAGCAGCGCTGTTCCGCAGACGGGCAGTGAACTTCAGGCGATGATGAATCAGTGGCTGACGGAGGTCGTCGTACGCTGGACCCGAAACGAATGCCGAACCGGTGACGTCGAAGTTCTGAACTGGCTCTTGAGCAATGGGCTGCTGACCTGTCGTCTTGCGGACGATCCGGAATTGAAGCTGCTGGTGGAAGACTATCGTCATATCGAGGCGTCTCTGCCGTTTCCGCGAGCTGTCAACAGCATGGATGAACGCGAGGTGACGAAGGCAGGTTTGTATTTCAATATTCGTGGCAACGTCGACGCGCCGGGAGAATTGATGCAGCCGGCATTTCTTCGAATGTTCGAAGGTCGTAACCAGGTGGCCCAAAGTGCCGGCAGCGGGCGACTGGAACTGGCAGAATCGCTGTTGTCACCGGACCATCCGCTGACATCTCGAGTCTATGCGAATCGACTCTGGCTGTGGGTCTTTGGAAACGGAATCGTGCTGACGCCGGATGACTTCGGGCACCTCGGCGATCGGCCTTCGCATCCTGAGCTGCTCGACTGGCTGGCTCGTGAACTGATGCGTGAAGGATGGTCCACGAAGAAGATGATACGGAAGCTGGTCACCAGTCAGGCATTTCGGCAGGCAGGACATCCGAACGACGACGCTCAGCAGCGTGATCCTGCAAACCGCCTGCTTCACCATTTCGCAACCCGGCGACTGGAAGGAGAATCAATCCGCGATGCGCTGTTGAGTGTCTCCGGTCGCCTGGATGAGCAATTGTACGGTCGACCGATCAACCCGCCGCGACTGGTTGAGGATGGTTCCAAGCGGCTTTATTCCGGACCAGCGGATGGCAACGGGCGGAGGTCGGTGTATTTGACCATGTCCATCATGGATCCTCCGAAGTTTCTGACAACCTTTGACCTTCCCGATCTGAAGCTTCCCAGCGGAAGAAGAAACATCACCAATGTACCGGCTCAGGCGCTACTGATGATGAATGACCCGTTTGTTCATCAGATGGCCGATGCGTGGGCCGCTCGACTGGTCAGTGAATCAGATGCTGACGTCGCGTCCAGAATGGCTCGCATGTTCCTTCGCGCATTTGGTCGGACTCCTTCAGACGAAGAACTGCGACACTGGTGCGATTTTGCCGCCCAGTTGCAGACAGGCAACGCGCCGCTGACGGATCAGCCGTTATGGCAGGGCGTTGCTCATACCATGTTCAATTCCCCCGAGTTCATTTATGTCCGCTGAGGCACGTTCAGTCTCGCAGGAATTCGTCAAAAATGGTGACTGCCCTCGCCGTCAGGAGACTCCTGGGAGAACTGTCGCAACTGGACCATGAAGCCGTTAGCATACTCCGCTTCATGGTCACTCGTGCGGAAAGGCTGCTCGATCGTCATGTCCTCAATTGATGACATTCTGGAACTCTGTGAAACTCGAATTGGCTATCAATTTCGGGATCGGGAACTTCTGCGCCGATGCCTGACTCACAGCTCGGCAGCGGAAACTCGTCTTGATTCCAACGAACGTCTGGAGTTTCTTGGTGATGCGGTTCTTGGGCTGATTATCTGCGAGTACCTGTATCAGCTGTTTCCTGAGCAGCGTGAAGGCCAGCTGACTCAGATGAAGTCCTGGCTGGTCAGTCGCCAGACGTGTGCTCGTGCGGCAAAGCTTCTTGATCTGCAGCCGCTGATTCTGGTTGGACGTGGCCTGCAGGTGATTCCGGAATCGATCCTTTCCGCGGCAGTCGAATCGCTGGTTGCAGGTGTTTACTTTGATGGCGGACTCGATGCCGCTCGAAACTTTATTCTGCATGCATTCCGGGAGGAGCTGAGTCTCTGTCGGCCTGTGGATTCGGAGAACTACAAGAGCCAGCTTCAGGAATACACACAGCGGCAACTCGGCAAGACACCTGAGTATCTGGTCGTTGGGGAATCCGGACCGGATCATGCGCGGGAGTTTCTGATTTCCGCAAAGGTCGGCGATGTGATGTACGAATCCGGCCGCGGACGAAGCAAGAAAGAAGCCGAACAGCAGGCCGCCCGGAACGCTGTTGTCTCCCTGTTGCAGGTAACCGAAGCGGAGACGAGTGCTTCCGCATCGGATGAAGCCTGCAGTTCCGAGTGCTGCATTGAAGCCGAGGTTCTGTGTGATTCGGGGAGTGAGGATTCGTGTGAGCTCCCGGCGTCTCTGGCGTCTGAAGGTGGTGGACAGTTTGAAGTCGTCATCGCTGCCGAGACAATCGTTTCAGGGGACAGCGTCGCAGGTGGTGAATTTGGCTGTGGCTGCGACATGGAGCCGGCAGAGGATTCGAGTGGTTCGGATTCGTGCCGCGTTTCAGAGCAAACGTAATTTGGATCGACGACATGAAGGTTGTTGAAGCGGAACTCCTGTTTCGTCCGGAAACTGAGGCCCTGCGATTTCTTCCGGAAGGACCGTACTCACTGGGCGATGGTCGAGTGAGCTGGGTGGGCATTCAGCACGGTGCCGAGTCGACGGTTGGCTCTGTGAACATTCTTGATCTGCGAACTCGAACCAACACGTCCTTTGAACTGCCAGGCCGCCCGGGGTTTGCATTTCCGACCGCGGAATCCGGGGTGTTCGTTTGTGGTGTCGAACGAACCGTGGGCATGTTTGATACCGCGACCGGCAAGTGGTGCACCTTCATCCACAATGTCGACAGTGCCGTTCAAAACACAATCATTAACGACGCTGTTGTCTGGGAAGACAATCTGATCTTCGGCTGCAAAGAGCTGGAGTTTAAGACAAAGAAAGCCGGACTGTACCTCTGGCGGCGATCGAATGGTGCCACGATCGCGCTGCGAACCGATCAGATTTGTTCCAACGGCAAAGCGGTCATTCGAAACGCCGATGGTTCGTTGACACTTTTCGATATCGACTCGTGTACGAAAACGATTGTTCGCCAGAAGCTTGATATTGCGGCCGGAAAAGTCAGCGATGAACACGTCGTTGTCGACCTGACATCCGAGGGTGTCTTCCCTGACGGAATGATCCTGACACCCGACCACAAGAGCCTGATCGTTGCACTGTACGATCCTGGTGATCCGGCCTTTGGATCGGCTCGGCAGTACAGTCTGGCGAATGGTCAGCTTGAGGCGATCTGGAAATGTCCTGGCTCACCGCGAGTCACATGCCCGCAGCTTGTCCAGCATGATGGTCGAGTGAAGCTGCTGCTGACGACTGCGGTAGAGCATATGCCTGCGGACCAGCAGGCGCGGCATCCCAATGCTGGATGTCTGTTCCTTGGGGACACTGATTTTACCTCGATCGGTGATCAGCCGATCTTTCCGCTGAGCCGAGCCGATGTCGAATCCCCGACCCGATGAGCAGAATCTGCTCGGAACGCTGAAGGCTCTGTACCAGGATCCGGCAGACCTTACTCGGGCACTCTCCGCGCTGAAGAGTCTTGGGCTCTGTGGAACACCGTCCGGTTTCACAGGGCCCGAAGCGGATCTCGATCTGCTTCGACCTCAGCGCTGCGGGTTTCCTGAAGTGATCTATGGTGAGCGCAAGTCGACCGAGCTGATTCTGCAGCTGATACGCGGACAGCAGGCTGCGGGACAAAGCAGTCTGGTCACACGCATACGACCGGAATCGGCCGGCGTTGTCGCTGAGCAGTTTCCGGCAGCGATTGTCAATGCGGTCGCCAATACCGTTCGTGTTCCAGCCGCAAAACAGGAAACGACGGGTGGACCAGTTTACGTTGTGACGGCAGGCAGCAGCGACCGCTCAGTTGCGGAAGAAGCACTGGAGACGCTGCGATGGATGCAGGTTGAGAGCGAGCTGATTCAGGATGTGGGCGTCGCCGGTCCGCATCGTTTGCTTCAGCATGTGGACACGCTCCGAAAAGCAGCCGTCGTTGTGTGTGTGGCCGGTATGGAGGCCGCGCTTCCATCTGTGCTTGGCGGTTATGTTCCCTGTCCGGTCATTGGTGTGCCCACGTCTGTCGGCTACGGAGCGTCGCTGGGCGGATTGACAGCCATGCTGTCGATGCTGACCTGTTGCGCCTCAAACGTTGTCTGCGTGAATATCGATGCCGGGTTCAAAGGTGGCTACGTTGCGGGGCTGATTGCGTCGCGAATGGGAAAGCAGCAACCGGACAGGGGAAGTGGACCGCGGGACTAGTTGAGAATCGCCGGCGTCACTTCCTTTTTGCGCGGCTTGATGATCAGTTCCACATGACCCTTCTGGCGGATGTCCTCACGGATCTTTTCGCGGGCCTTTTGCTTCAGTTCGCCGAGCATCTGCTCTTCAATGTCCTGCTGGACTTCTGCGAACGGGATTGAGCGAGGCTCACTTCGATCGATGACCTTATAAATTTCCAGGCGGTCGTTGAAGGTCTGCACGCTGGAGACACCACCGACCGGAGTATTGCCCAGGATGGCCGACATCTCTTCGTTCAGTGAAGCCTGTTTGACCCAGCCCATGTCACCTTTCATGTTCGCGTTTGAATCAGACATCTCCTGTGCCACTTCGCCGAAGTCGATACCCTGATTCAGCTGAGCCACAACGTGTCCCATCGTCTGCTTCGCCCCGGCCTCGCCTCCATGGCTGGAAAAGCGAATGACGATCTTTGCAAAGCGGATCTGTTTTTCCGGCGTGTAGTCCGCAAGATGATCTTCGTAGTATCGAAGCAGGTCTTCGCGGTCGACCTTTTCGGGAACCTTCACGACGCTGGTGATGTAACCTTCCACCATCTGCATGCGCAGAAAACTCTGACGCAGCTGGTCGACTGACGTTCCCTGAGACATCAGGAAGTCATCCAGTTCGGCGATCGTTGTCTTGCCTTCTTTCTCACGAATCCCGTCCAGGATTTCCTGAAATCGTGGTTCAAGAGATTCTTCGATCGTCTTGCGTTTGTCCGCGGGGATTTTTTGTTCCACGGCCTGAACGACCAGTTCATCGTCTGTGTATTTTTCAATACGCTTGGAGAGTTCACCCATCAGAACGTGCTGTTTGGCCTCATCCGGAATGCGAGGATCGGCTTCGACCATCTGACGCACGCCGCCGAGCACATCGTCCAGAAACACAGGACGTCCGTTGACCAGTGCCACCACACTGCTGCCGGTCAGCTCGCCGGTGGAGATCTGAAAGCCAGCGGGCTGGTTTCCGTTCTTAGCCGGCTGCCCCTGCACAAGACGCTGCTCTTCTTCGTCAGCTTCTCGATTGACCAGAGAGCGACGTGGAGGAGCCGCGGTAAAGACGGGGTTTTCTTCTTTGATCGAGCGACCGTTGCAGCCGGCAAAGGACAGGCCCAGCAGACAAAGTGTCAGCCAATTCATCATCACGCGGAGACGCGAAATGCGATCCGTCAGCGTGGAGAAATGAAGATGGCGTAATGGCACGGCGGTTCTCGAAGAAGTTGAGAGAACAATCGGAGCGGAACTATACGCCTAATTGAAAGATTGGATCAAGACCGTCTCGTTCGACGCATCTTCATGTCAGGATTAGACTTGCAGCGGCAGAAATTGCCGGTGTGGCGATACGTTGAGACATCGAAGCTCGGCGGGACGGTGAACTGTGTCCGTGATCGTCGTCAGCCAATGGACGTGTTTGACGTTCTCGGAAACTGGTCGACTGCCTACATTCGTCTGGTAATCTTCGACGCGAACTGCCCTTACGTTCGATCCTTGTGGATATCGCATGGCGACCCTTGAATCTCACGAACCTCAGATTCGCCAGCGAACCACCCGTGACACCTGGCTGTTCACAACGCTGCTGACGCTGGGGCTGGCCGTTCGAATAGTGCTCAGCATTCTTCGCCCAGGTGACCTGCTGCTGGATGCCGATGGCTATCTGGGGCATGCGTCAGAATTTCTCGCGACGGGAACCTATGGCGGACCGTACTCACATGTTCCCACGGCGTTTCGTCCTCCTGCATACCCTTTGATTCTCGCAACATTTCAGGCGATCGGGTGCACTGCATGGACTTCGGTTTTGCTGATCCATCTGATCGCAGTCAGTATCGTCGCACTGTGCGTCTGGCGATTGTCTGAAGAGACACCCAGTCTCGTGCGACTGTTGATCACCGGGGTTGTCCTTTTCGACCCGCTGCTGCTGCGGTACTCGCTGCTGCCCATGACCGAGGTGCCTTGTGCCGCGGCCTTGTTGCTGGCCGTTACGGCGTACGTTCGAGCCAGAGGAACGAGTCAGGGACGCACTGCCTGGTGGTGCGTCACGGCCGCCGGGCTGCTCTTCGCTTTCGGGACACTCATCCGCCCGACCGTCGCGGTGTGCGTTGTGCTGGTGCTGGCAACGGACGTGATGCTGGGACTTCGAGTTTCGTGGCACGACTTTGGTGCGGCGCTGCGTCGAGCCACTGTTGCGGGACTGCTGTTTGGGATCGGTCTCAGTCCGTGGATCATTCGCAACTATGTTCAGTTTCAGAAACTGATTCCCGCGACGACTCACGGAGGCTACACACTGGCACTTGGCAACAACCCGAATTTTTATCGGGATGTGATCAACGGAAAAGATGAATTCCCCTGGGACGGCGATGCGCTGGATCGATGGCAGCAGCAAACTCTGTCGGAAGCCAGGGCCGGCGGGACCAATGTTCTGAATGAAACGGAACTGGACGCATGGTATTCGAACTATGCAAAAGCTTCGATGCGAGAAAATCCTGCAGCGGCCTACCATGCGATCCGACTGCGCCTGCGACGCTTCTGGGCACTTTCGACTGCGGATTCAAACAGTCGACTTCTGACAATCAGCCTGAGTCTGTGGTATGGGTTTCTCTGGGCGGGCTTGATTCTTCGACTGTTGTTCATTCGTCGGCGGAAGCTGTCTGCTTCCGAATGGCTGTTCTGCGCCTGTGTGTTGGCATTCGTTCTGATGCATACGGTGTACTGGACCGACACAAGGATGCGAACACCGGTGATGCCGATGTTGATTTTGCTGTCTGCTTTCGGATGGTGTAAAGCTGTGGAGGCGGTGAGGGGCGGCGGACATACCGTTACCGGGAACAGAGACTGAATCGCTCATTCAGGTGTTCGAACGCAAGCTGACTGTCAATGATGCATTTCAGTTCTGCTTTTGCGATCAGCGATCGCAGGCAACGACAGCCATTCGCAATCAGCAAGACTCAAATAGTTGTCCCAGGTGACGGCTGAAAAATGTCCGCTGGAAACGAGATTCAGATAGAGTTCAGGCAACGAAAACCCGTATCGCTGCTGAATTGCTCTTACTGTTTCAGTCTCCATGTCAGACGTCTCCTGCAAAGAGAAAGGCCGTTCCCTGGGCAGGGACGGCCTTTCCTGATTAACGTTCAGTACGGCTCAGGAGAGCAGTCACTCTCCAGAATCGTTTCTTTCTTGCGGGCTGCTAGAAGTCGCCAACAACTTCGCCTCCGTGCATGGTGGCCAGTGCTTCCAGAACCTCATCATCGATGTTCTCTGAGAGGAACCTGACAGAGCCATCTGCGAGTGCTGCCTGGACGCCGCCTGTGTGTGGTGAACCGATTCCGTCGGGACCATTGATGTAGGGCTTTTGGCTGAACCCGCGAATCGTCGCTTCACCGCCAGCCATGTAGCTTGAGTTGGGTTTGGCCGCGTCAATGATCATCAGCGTATTGGAAGTCCCGTCTGTAATGTCCCGCAGGCTTGTCTCGCGGTCGTAGCCAAAGATCCCTGCTTTGTCATCATCCTTCTCCAGCGCCGCTGCATCGGGACCGATCCCCGCGACACCCACGTAATCACTGGACGACGGGTTTTCTCTGTTATTTGGCTGGCTGGGGTTTCTCAGGACCTCCAAAGCCGTCTGCACTGCCTGAGCGTTTGCATCATCTTTCCAGCCGCCTTTCTGATCGATGGCCTGATACAGGGGGGCTTGTTCAATGAATGGCAGAATCGAAACGTACCAGCTGAGTCGTTCTTCGGGCTTCAAGTCGTCATTTTCAATAGTTCCGCGAGGGAAGTGATTGAAAGTGTCGTGGTAATTGTGCAGAGCCAATGCCTGCTGCTTCAGGTTGTTCTTTGACTGTGTCCGCCGAGCTGCTTCGCGTGCCTGCTGAACTGCAGGCAGCAGCAGTGCAATCATCACCGGGACAGCGACGGTCGTTGAGACACTTCCGGCCGGATTTGAAGGTACAGACTGCCGCGACAGCGAGCCGACACCGTTTTCAGTGTTGAAGCCGACCGTGACGTTGGGGAACATCGGGTCGGTGATCGATTCGAGTGCCGGCAGGTCTTCGACTCCGAACGGCATTTCCATGTTGCCACGCCCCATTGCAGGCAGCTGCTGTTCAAGCATTGACAACCCAAGCGGTGCGTAGGTCATCAGCTGTTGGTAGCCAGGAGCCGGGTCTGAGACCGAAAGTGAAGTAAACTCCTTCGGAAGCTCTGCCAGTGCTTCGGCCACTTTGCCATCAGGTTTCCATGAGGCACCCTTGCCCGATTCGCGCTGAACAAACGACTGGATGGCTCCTGGAGTAATGCTGGCGACAATCCACTTGTCTGTCACAAGAATCGTTGGAACGATGGGCACTTCGCGAATCTGGATCGAGAACGTATCACGACCGTCCTTGGTGGTGTGTCGCACGGTGAATTCGTCGAGTCGGTCCTGAGATTCAGCAAGCTCCGTGATCCGCTCGATCGTCTTCAGGATCAGATCTTTGTCCTTCACACTTCCGGCAATCGCTGGAGAAAACCCGACCGGAATTGGCAGTGCCGCGGGATCTGCCCAGCCGCACCAGACGTCGCCAAAACCGCTCAGGAAATCTTCACGGATGTCTCCGCCCAGTGTCTGCCCGATTGCTCCGAGAGCCATGTCGATGTTGGCTTCTCCGTTCGGTTCAACCTTGCTGACAACACCTCGAAGGACACCCATGGCCGTGTCCCAGGCCTTTACGGTATCAAACGTAAATGCCATAAAGCCGGTCGTATTCTTTGGCAGAGGCGGCAATTCGCTCAGAGCAAAATTTCGCTGCTGCATCATCGCCGCAAGTCCTTCAAGCGGACCGGACGCATCCAGATGAACTTCGCTCCACGTGACTTCCCCTTTGAAGCCACCCTGAATGGTCAACTGTCGAATGTTGTGAATGCCCAGGAGCTTCGCAAAATCAAACACCGTCATCTCTTCGCCGGCCGGAGTCGGAGGCAGCGGCTGCGAACCAAACTGGTCCATCAGCGCTCCTGTGTTCATCCACATAAAGGAATCAACGGTACACCTGGGAGACGTTCGCAGGGACTTCCAGAGCTCAGACGTTGTCACGTTTGGAGTTTTGCCCGTGGCTGTCGCGATCACCTGCTGGCTGGCATTCATTCCAACAGCGACCACAAGGTGCCCCGATTCATCCCACCAGCTGACTTGCATGCCTGGAACTTCGGTGTCGACGGTTGAAATTTCACGACCGTTGACAGTGGATGTGGAAACCGGATGACCTTCTCGTTCAGCAACCATCTCAATTTCTGACTGAAGGACTTCGATAAACTGAGCAGCGTTGTGAACCACGAGCACGCCGTACGGTGACATTTCCTTCCCGCTGCCGGAGGTTGCAACTCCCAGCGACACACCATTGGAACGCACATGGTCGATGGCAGCTCGAGCAATCTTGCCGGACTCGTCGCCAGCCATTGAGACGAAGAATTGAGCCAGATCCAAAATCCTGGGAATCAGGCCTGACTCCTCCAGAGATTTCCATGCGGCGGTTTCTTTCAGCCCGTCGAGATGAGCGTCGGTGCCATCAAATCGAGCCAGAACGACACTGCTGGCTGGCAGGAGCGATTCCGGCGCCACCGCCGACTTGTCTTTTGAGGCGGATTCGTCTGCTCCGCTGAGCAGATTCAGAGAAATGGCCGCTGCCAGCAGGCAGAGACACGGCATGACGTACTTCATTCGACACTCCTTTCAAAGATCCCTCGCGGCGAAGCGTCAGCGGCTGCAAACCATCAGACTGTTCAGACTCCCTCACCGCAGGGGTTGCAAACACGGACCCTACACCAGCGATACAAAATTGTAAAACGACTGCAAGGCGTCCTGGCACTAATGTAGGTGCCGCTTGCCGAGCGGCACTTCGCGGCCTGCCGCGACCAGCGACCAGACCAGTGTCCACGTGAGTGCCGGTGACCGTGGAACGAAGCACCGCCGAGTGTGTTCTCTTGTTGCGAACGGCTTTGGCATCATGTGCATGCGAGACAAGGTTCGCCTGGCGGCGAAAGTGCTTTCCGGCAGAAAGCACCTACTGTGGTGGAATCGCAGGGCGTGTGTTAACACCGCACCGCTCTCCGTGTGCTCTGGCTTCCGGCATTCCACCTGTCTCGTGCACGGTGTCTTGGCAATACCGCATGCACTCATCGGCTTCCGGCGCCTGCGGCACACGCCCTGCAGGCGTGCTACCCGGCTTACTGAACACTGAAAACTGAATGTCCTGTGGTTTCCGGCGATCTTTTGGTGATGAGTTTTCGATTGAACCTTTGCGGCGTAAAATGCCTGCGGAATGGGATTTTGCCATTCCACAACGGTGATTTCTCTGCACCCTGCGATTCTGTGAATCTGGATTTCCTGTCATGGCTGACCCTGCTCCTGTTGCTACTCATGATCCCGCGACCTGCACGCGGCCATTTTGTCATTTGCACTGCCATACTCATTACAGTTTGCTCGACGGAGTGAACCGCATCCCGGATCTGGTCCAGCACGTGAAGGCGAATGGAATGAACTCCATCGCGATCACCGACCACGGAAATCTCTACGGCGCGATTGAGTTCTATAACGCCTGTAAATACGGCGGAGTCAAGCCGATCATCGGCTACGAAGCGTACGTCGCGCCAGGTCTGCGAACTGATCGAAGTGCAAGCCGCCAGAAGGATGCCGCGTCCCACCTGACTCTGCTGGCGATGAATCGCAAGGGGTTCGATAACCTCATTCGGATGTCGTCTTTGGCGTATTTGGATGGGTTCTACTACAAGCCGCGAATTGACCGGGGACTGCTGGAAGAGTGCAATGAAGGCATCATCTGCCTCTCCGGCTGTGCGTCGTCTGATCTGTCTCGCCTGTTGCTGGCCGACAATCAGGACGAAGCGAAAAAGCTGGTTGAGTGGTTTGTGCGAGTCTTCGGCGATCGCTTCTACATGGAGATTCAGAACTCCGGCTTTGAGATTCAGCGGCAGTGCCTGGAGCTGACGGTCGATCTTGCCAACCGCATGGGATTACCGCTGGTCGCGACCAACGATGCTCATTACCTGACTCAGGCCGACGCCAAAGTTCAGGACGTGATGCTCTGCGTGAATACTCGCACGACCATCGACGATGAAAAGCGTATGAAGATGGAGCACGACGGGCTCCATGTCTGCACGCCGGATGAAATGTACTCTCGCTTCCCGGGACTGGACGACGCTGTGGCTCGTTCACAGGAAATCGCAGACCGAGTCGACATTCAGCTGGGCGACCGCAAGCTGTATCCCGTGTTTCGTCCGCCGGATCAGAAGACCGACATTCAGTATCTGAAGGACCTTTGCAACGAACGCATGTATGAGCGTTACGGCGATGAACTGACGCCTCAGCACTGGAAGCGTCTGGAATATGAACTGAGCGTTATCGAATCGAAGGGGTATGCCAGTTACTTCCTGATCGTCTGGGACTTCGTGGAGTTTGCTCGTCGGAACGGCATCCCGTGCGGCGCGAGAGGTTCTGCGTGCGGGGCGATTGTGGCCTACCTGCTTCGTCTGGGCGATGTGTGTCCGCTGAAGTATGACCTGCTGTTTGAACGATTCCTGGACCCGAGTCGAAACGAGCCGCCTGATATCGATATCGACTTCTGCCGCGATCGTCGGCAGATGGTGATCGATTACACGAAGCAAAAGTACGGCGAACGCAACGTCGCGCAAATTGGAACGTACGGAACACTGAAGGCCAAGAACGCCATTCGTGACGTCGGCCGAGCTTTGAATGTGCCGCTTCCGCGAGTCAACGAACTGGCGAAGATGGTTCCGGATACGCTCAACATCAAGCTCAAAGACGCGATCGACGAAAGCGCGGATCTGAAGGCGGCGTATGACACAGACCCAACGGCGAAGAAGCTGCTCGACTTTGCCATCGCGGTCGAAGGCCTGGCTCGTTCGGCGGGAACTCACGCGGCCGGCGTGGTGATCGCGGACGTTCCACTGGAGACAGTGCTGCCGCTGCAGACGATTACCGGCAAGGAAGACATCATTACTCAGTGGGACGGCCCGACGGTTGAAAAAGTCGGCCTGCTGAAGATGGACTTTCTGGGCCTGCGAAACCTCACAATCCTCGACAAGTCCGTTCAGAACGTCAAACGCAGTCATCCGGACTTCGATCTGGAGCACGTCAAGAACAACCTCACGGATGCTCGAACGTTCGCTTTGCTTCAGCGAGGCGAAACGAAGGGGGTGTTCCAGCTGGAATCCGGCGGGATGCGTGACCTGCTGACGAAGATGAAGCCTGACTGCTTCGCTGACATCATCGCGACGTCCGCTCTGTACCGACCAGGTCCGCTGGAAGGCGGGATGGTGATGGAATACGTTGATGTGAAGCACGGACGCAAGCCGCCTCGCAAGGTTCATCCGCTGGTGGACCAGGTTCTGGAAGAGACCTACGGAGTCATGGTCTACCAGGAACAGGTGATGCGCATTCTGAATCGCGTGGGCAACATTGAACTGTCCAAAGCGTACAAGTGCATTAAGGCGATCAGCAAGAAGCAGGAAAAGGTCATTCAGGGCTTCCACTCGGATTACATCGCGGGAGCGGTTTCGAATGGCATCTCTGAACAGGTCGCGCAGGAGCTGTGGAACCTGATCGTTGCGTTCGCGGGATACGGCTTCAACAAATCCCACTCGACGGCGTACGGACTGATCGCCTACGAGACCGCCTTCCTGAAGGCTCATTATCCCGTTGAATTCATGGCAGCGCTGTTGAGCTGCGAGATGGAAAGTACGGAGCGAATCAGTGAGCACATCGATGATGCTCGCCGCATGAAGATCGAAATCCTCGCTCCGAACATTAACCAGTCCGAAGTGGATTTCGGGATCCTCGACGGCAAAATCACATTCGGTCTCGCAGCGCTGAAAGGCGTTGGCGAAAACGTGGTGAAGGCCATTGTCGCAGAGCGCATGGCGAATGGTCCGTATCGCGACATCTTCAATCTGACAGAACGAGTCGATCCGAAGATTCTGACCAAGTCTGTTCTTGAAACGCTGATCAAAGCAGGTGTACTTGACAGTCTGCCGGGAACGCGAGCCCAGCAGACGGCGGTCGTCGAACGAGCTGTTCAGTCGGCTTTGTCGAAGCAGAAAGACAAAGCGCGTGGGCAGAAGAGTCTGTTCGGCGGCGATGATGACGAAGAGACGGATGACGCCGGAGCACCGGTTTCAACAGGCCTGCCGGATGTTCCCGACTGGACTCATTCGCAGAAGCTGGCGTTCGAAAAGGAAACGATCGGCTTCTACCTGACATCGCATCCGCTGACTCAGCATTCACGCCGCGTTGAGCGCTATGCTCAGAATCGCAATGCAGAACTGGCGGAGATGGAGGAAGGGTCACAGGTCGTCGTCGGCGGAATGATCTCATCGATCAAGCTCGCGACAGCGAAAAAGACCAGCCGCAACGGACATACTCGGTATGCCAACTTCGACCTCGAAGATCCATCGGGCATCGTGCGCTGTATTGCATGGCCGGAAGACTATGCTCGTTATGAGGAGCAGATCAAAACCGAAAACGTCGTGATCGTCGCGGGGAAAGTGGATCGTCGAAGCCGCGAGCCAAACCTGGTCGTGAACCGGATTTACACTCTGGATCAGGCGGACAAGGAATTCACTTCGCAGGTTGCGATCAAGTTTGAGACCGGAATGCACTCGCCCGAAGATGTGGATCGCGTACGAGTATTGTTGTCCAAGTATCCAGGTTCGACGGACGTGATCCTCGTTGTGGATTCGTGGGCCGACGCCGTGAAGAAGAACGGCAACGGACATCATGGGAACGGAAGCAACGGGTCCGGCGAAGCAGATGACAAAGGGGCTCAGCGTCTGCGATACATTCTGACGACTGGCAGCGACTGCAAAGTCAACATCGGTCCGGAGTTTCTGCAGGCGCTTGGCGAAACGATTGGGGAAGCCAACTTTGACCTGAAAGCGGCCAAGACTCGCCGTCCGTCGGGACAGAGCATCGGGCGATAGTGACGTCGCACCGCCCTGCGGAACATTCAGTTCATGGATGGTTGTTGGAGGATCGAGAGGTCCCAGTCGATGAGCACGTCGGATACTGTCGGGCATTGGCTGGAGACCTGCGATCGAAGGCGATCGTAGTCATCCTGAGACAGAACAGAGCCGGAAATCTCCACGCAGACGCATTTGGTCTTTTTAGTCGTGATGGTCACGCTGGCAAAAACAGGTTCGCTCTGAATGACCGCCTCAAGTTCTGAGCGAATCCGGCGATCGGTGGACTGCAGGTCGATGAAGCGTTGTATCTGGGGATTGAACACTGCCGGCACTGCAAGCACGATGGAGACGAAGATCAGGAAAACGATGCGTGAGACAGCCTGGGAGCCTGATTCGGAACGGTTCAGCAGTGCGTATCCAAGCAGGCCCGTGGTCAGTAGTGAGACCACCGCATAGAGGGTAGCCATATTGGAACCAAACAAATGCAGTCCACGAGCGTACGCGATTCCGGCGTGAGTGGCGGCGAACAGGGCGAACAGCCAAATGTTCTTAGTCGATCTGTGTGGGCGATTGGTCGTCATATCATCTCATCATGTCGACTTCAGCACGTTAGCTTGTGATAGTCACGGTATTGGCCGCTGAAGAGTCGTGAAATGGACTGGCCAGGACATGCGGCGCGATTTCGGAGCTTATCGTTCCTCATTGCGTGCGGCGAGTCAGCAGCCGCCTGATTGAAATCGCGGCAGCTGTGCTGGTTCACTCCGGATCGTCCTGTGCCCCGAGCGGTCTCGTTGAACCCACGTATGCTTTTGTTTCGGCCCCGGAGTCGCCAGAATTCGGGCTCACTGAGAATCAATCCCTGACTTGATGGATGTCCCGAAATGAAGATTGAACATCTTGCGTTCAATGTGCCTGATCCCCTGAACATGGCTCGCTGGTATACCCAGCATCTTGGCCTCGTCGTGAAGCGAAGAACGATTGAGCCTCCGTATGCTCATTTCCTTGCGGACGACAGTGGCACGGTGATGCTGGAAATCTACGGGAATACTCAGGCACCGTCGCTGAATTTCCCTGACGTTCAGCCACCTGCGCTTCATCTGGCGTTTCTGTCGCGCGATCTTGCGGGCGACGTTCGACGACTGACGGCGGCGGGAGCAACGATTGTTGCCGACGTCCATTCGATGCCCACAGGCGATGAGTTTGCCATGCTGCGTGATCCCTGGGGTCTTCCGATTCAGCTTGTTCGACGCAAGGATCCCATGATCGAATGACGGACTTTGCAGAGTTTCGAATTCGGATCAATCGCACTTCCCACTATTCACATCCTTCTTCCGGACCTTCTCCCATGAAACACTGGAAACTTCTCCTGACCGTCTGTCTCGCAGTTCTTGCAGGCTGCGCCAAATCGGAGCCTGCTGCTGAATCAAAGCCTGGTACCGATGCTGGTTCCGCGACAACCAAAGGAGCCACTCGCAAAGTCGGTTTTTCTGCTCTGACGCTGACAAACCCGTTCTTCAAAATCATTGCCGACACGATGGTGGAAGAAGGAAAGAAGCATGGCTACGAAGTCATCGTGGTTTCGGGCGACCAGGATGTGAATCGTCAGACGGCTCAGGTTGAAGACTTCATCGTTCAGGGTGTGAGTGCGATTGTGCTGAATCCCTGTGACTCACGAGCCATCGGCGCAGCCATTCAAAAAGCGAATGAAGCGGGTATTCCGGTCTTCACGAACGACATCAAGTACGACGGCGATTCCGGCAAGGTGGTGTGTCACATTGCGACCGACAATTACCAGGGAGGGAAGCTGGCCGGGGAAGCCATGGTGAAGCTTGTCGGCGAGACAGGTGGAAAGATCGCCGTCATTCACTATCCCGATGTGGAGTCCTGTCAGCTGCGCGTGAAGGGATTCAATGAGATCATTGAAGCTCACAACGCAAAGGAAGGCGCCTCAAAGATTGAGATCGCGACCACGTTGAGCGGAAAGGGGGCCCGCGAGGCTGGTCACGCCGCCGCTCGCGATGCAATTCAGGCTCATCCGGATCTGGTTGCGATGTTTGCCATTAACGATCCGTCCGCCCTTGGTGCTCGAGTCGCACTGGAAGACGCTGGCAAGGCCGATCAGGTGAAGCTGATTGGATTCGACGGGGCGATCGAGGGTAAGGAAGCGATCCTGGAAGGCAAGATCGTGTGCGATCCCATTCAATTCCCCGAAAAGATGGGGACGACCACGATTGAGATGATCAAGAAGTTTGAAGCCGGTGACGACATTCCGCCGGAGATCCTGATTCCTTCCAGCCTGTACTATCAGGAAGACGCGAAAAAGGATCCGGCACTGACAAAGAAAGACGCGGGAAAAGCTGAATGAAAGAGATCGTCTTAACGCGCAGGCCGCTTGTGAAATCACTGGTTCAAATTTTGACGCTCGTGTTTTCGCAGCAGGCCTTTGCCACCTGCATGCAGACAGCGCCGTCTGAGTCTTCGGGAAGTGCTTCGGCAACGGACGACATTCCGGACTCGGAAGTGAAGTTGCTGGAAGCAGCGATTGAACATGAACGAGTCGCGAAGAACATCCCGGCGATGTCCGTCGCGATCGTCAGCCGGGACCACGTCGTCTGGGCGAAGGGATTTGGGTTCAGTGATGAACGGCAGTCGAAGCCTGCGACGGAGCACAGTGTGTATCGAGTCGGCTCGGTGTCGAAACTGTTCACCGACATTGCCGTCATGCAGCTGGTCGAACAGGGCAAGCTGTCGCTGGATGCACCGGTCTCGGACGTGCTTCCGGCGTTTCTTCCTCGGCAGAAGGACGGGGAACCGGCAATCACTTTGCGAATGCTGATGTCGCATCGATCCGGGCTCGTGCGTGAACCGCCGAAGGGAAACTACTTTGACGACAGCGGAACGGGCCTCGACGCGACCATCGCCAGCCTGAATGACACGGCGCTGACGTATCCGGCCAACAGCCGCACCAAGTACTCCAACGCGGGAATTGCGGTGGTGGGGCGCGTCCTTGCACGGAAGCTCAACGCGTCCTTTGGCAGCTGCATTCAGGATGCCATCCTGAAACCGCTGGACATGCAGCACAGTGATTTTGTGTTTTCCAGCGCTGTGCAGGCGACTTACTGCACGTCGTGGATGTGGACTCTGGATGGTCGGCGCTTTGTGGCGCCGAACTTTGAGCTGGGAATGTCGCCGGCGGGCAATCTGTATTCGAGCGTGATGGATCTTTCGAGGTTTGCCCGCTGCATTCTGAACAACGGCAAACTGCCGAATGGCGGGCAACTGCTCAAGCCGGAAACACTCGAACAGATGACAACGGCTCAGGTCGACGGCGACGGTCGGCCATTGCCGTTTGGGATTGGGTTCGCGGTGGGCAAGCTGGATGGGCGCCGCAGGATCGGGCATGACGGAGCGATCTATGGATGCTCGACGCAGCTGGCCATCCTGCCTGATGATGACCTTGCGGTTGTTGCTGTTTCTTCACTGGACGGCAGCAATGGTATCGTCAGCCGCCTTGGTGACTATGCACTTCGCCTGATGCTGGCTTCAAAACAGAAGCAGCCACTTCCGACCTGGCCCCGCACGTCTCCCATCCCGCGTGACAGAGCTCAGGATCTTGCCGGCATTTACAAGTCCGAGACAGGGTTTGCTGAGATCACTGAACTCGCAGGCCGCTGTTATTTGAAGAACGGAGTGTTCCGGAGCGAGCTTCGGCTGACTGCGGACGGGACCATTGTCGTGGACGATGTGAACAGTTTTGGAAATGCACTGGTGCCGTTGGATGGAACCAGAATTCGCATCGGCACAAAGGAGTACTCGCGGGAAGCCGATGTCCCGCCCGAAGACTGTCCTTCGCAGTGGAAAGGGCTGATCGGCGAATACGGTCCGGACCACAACGTTTTGTACGTGTATGAAGACCATGGCCAGTTGTGGGTCCTGATCGAATGGTTCTATCACTATCCGCTGACGCAGTTATCCGATGTCGAATTTGCGTTTCCGGACTCTGGGCTGTATCACGGAGAGCGTCTTCGATTTGTTCGCGACGCGGATGGACGGGCAACTTCGGTCACTGCAGCCGAAGTGCTTTTCAAACGGCGTGAGGTTGGCACTCTGCATGGCGAGACCTTTCGAATCCAGCCGCTGCGTCCTGTCGCGGAGCTTCGCGACGAAGCGTTGAAGGCCACTCCGCCGGTTGAACGTGGAGACTTCCTGGACTCAGACCTGATCGAACCGGCGGCGCTGGACAGCAGCATCCGTCTGGACGTTCGCTATGCGACGACCAATAACTTCATGGGCGAAGTGTTCTATCGGCAGGCAAGAGCGTTCCTGCAGCGACCCGCGGCTGAGGCATTGCTTCGAGTGCAGAAGAATCTTGAAGCGCGAAGTTTGGGGCTGTTGATTCATGATGCCTACCGACCATGGCATGTCACCAAAATGTTCTGGGATGCAACTCCGGAATCGATGAGGGATTTTGTGGCGAATCCCGAACGTGGGTCCAGGCACAATCGTGGCTGTGCCGTGGATCTGACGTTATGCGATCTGAAAACAGGGCAGGCCGTGGAAATGGTCTCGGGCTACGACGAGTTTTCTCAACGCTCGTTTCCGCTGTATCCCGGCGGGACGTCACGAGAACGGTGGTACCGCGAACTACTGCGGCGAGAAATGGAAACTGCTGGCTTCGACGTTTATGAATTCGAGTGGTGGCATTTCGACTATCGGGACTGGAAGAAATACCGCATCGGGAACCAGACGTTTGAACAACTGCTGGAGAACGATGCTCAATGAGTGGCTGATGCTCTGGCGGTTTTTTCGCCATGCTGGCGAAAACGCCGCCTCGCGCGAGGCGGAATGATCAGCGTCACGGGCGAGTTTTCACAGTTTGTGGAGGTTGAGAGGACTGCCGCCGGCGGCATGCCGTTTGCGATTGGGCCGAAGCGTGTGGCATTGAGAGTTCTCATTGAAATCCTGTCTCGATGCTACGCTTGTTGTGGCATTCGACGGTAGAGTGAATGGCGACGCTTAACCGAGGGTGGTTCTGAAGACTCATTTCGTGTTTGGTGGTCAGCATTTCCGTATTGGCAATAGAAATGGTTGGAAACATGGTTCGTGCAATACGTTCGATGGTTGTGTTCGTGATTGCTGCGGGGCTTGGGATGACGGCGGTCGCCCAGGATGTCGCGACGATGAGGCAGAAGGCGCTGCAGTTTCTTGAAGTGACTCAGGATGCTGGTGGATCGTGGACCAAGTCCGATGCGGTCGGCATTACCGGGCTCGTTACGACATCACTGCTGCAGAGCGGGAAGAAGGCCGATGACCCGGTCGTCGCGAAGGCTCTGGCCTTTCTTGTTTCTCAGCAACAGCCGACCGGCGGAATTCACGCGCCGACGAGTCGCCATCAGAACTATGAGACCTGCATTGCCATGCTCGCTCTTGCCGAAGCCAACAAGGATGGCAAGTACAATGAGAACCTGAAGAAGGCCGAGAGCTTTCTGCGTGGCCTGCAGTGGGACGAAGGGGAAGGCATTGAATCCACAGACGGAGCGTATGGTGGAGCTGGCTATGACAGCAAGCAGCGTCCCGACATGTCGAATACTCAGTTCTTCATCGAAGCACTGAAAGTTTCCGGAGTCGCCGCCGATGATCCGGCCATGCAAAAGGCGCTCACCTTTGTTTCGCGCGCTCAGAATCTGGAATCACCAGCGAACCCGCTTCCTTACGCGGGCAAGGTGAATGACGGAGGCTTCATTTACACACCGGCAAAGGGTGGGGAATCCAAGTCAGGCACTACCGAGAACGGCGGACACAAGTCGTACGGAAGTATCACGTATGCAGGATTGAAGAGCATGGTTTACGCCGGGCTGACCGCCGACGATGCTCGCGTGAAAGCCGCGACCGAGTGGATTCGCAAGAACTATACTCTGGAAGAAAACCCCGGCATGGGACAGCAGGGCCTGTACTATTACTACCAGACCTTTGCGAAGACGATGTCTGTCCTCGAGGTCGGCGAATTCAAGGACGCAGCGGGAAAAGGCCATGACTGGAAGAAGGAGCTGGTCACGAAGCTCGCCGGTCTCCAGCAGACCAACGGCAGCTGGATCAATACCGCAGACCGCTGGTATGAAGGGGATCCAAACCTTGTGACTGCCTACTGCCTGATTGCATTGCATTACTGCGAATGACGAATTCCCGATCAGCTTCAGCGTCATTGAGTTACGAATTGCGAGTTCGTTCAGAACAAGTGGAAACTGGCAGAGCACCGATCAGTCTGTTCCTCCGCGCGTCATTCCCTGTCCGTTAATCGTCACTTCTTGCCCGGAGCTCCTGGAGAACAGATACGCCACCGTCCCGATGGTGGCAACGTGCAGCGCAACAGTGCACCAGAAGACGATCAGGAACGACAGTTTCTTTGTTTTGTGCCGGAAGAATCGCTGGCCCAGCAGCGCACCGGGCCAGCCGCCTAACAGCGACAGGATGTGCAAGGTCTTTTCGGGCACTCGTCGACCGCCACTGGTAGCTCGCCTCTTGTCCCAGCCGTAAGTCACAAAGCAGACGAGGCTCATGACGAGGACGAGTCCGAGGTAGATTGCGGTCGCGATCCTCATGTGGCGGAGTCCTTCTGGCTGGCAGTCACTTTTTCATAAAACACCGCCAGCCAGATCGTCGGTTCGTCGGGCGTTGTCCAATCGACTCGGTGTTTCCTGAACGCCGGGATATGGATGAAGTCGCCGACCTTCATTTCCACCCCGCCATCCTCGAACTGCAACCTCGCCGCTCCTGTCAGGACGATGACCCACTCGTCCTGAGACTGGTCGTACCAGAAATCGGCAGGCGAGGCATGGCCGTGGGAGACGATTCGTTCGATACGTACGTCGTCAGCCAGAAGAAGCGTCTGGACGACTTCTGCAGGCATGTTGTGCGGGATATCATCAAAGATGTTTGCCGTCATCACGACTTCACTTTCGCTTCGGGCCCTGGACTGTACGGGGACTTGGTCACTGTTTCCACGCCAGTTCTTCCAGAGAGTATTTGAACTTCTTTTCCCAGCCTCCCGCCTGCCATTCCCTTGCGTCGCTGGGATCGGCAGAGCAACACGATTTCGGCGATACCCATCGGTCCGAAGAGGGATCTTCAGTTTCCGTTCGATGAACCACTTCCCCGCAGTTTGATCTGGCAAATGTTGAGGCTAACCATAACGATACGACGAGCCTGCTCGTGACCTACTGCCGAAATGATCCACCACAATGCCCGTCCATGACCGACAAAGCTTCGAGAATCACTGCGCCGGCCAACGGCGCTGGGAGATCCGGGAGACCTCAACCGCACATCAAATGCCATTCTGGTGCCTGAAGCGAGAGGATCGATCGCATGAGCGACAGGAACGTCAAGGTTGAGTGCCGAAGTCATGGGACCAGCTATGCCACGTTCGTCTGCCATCACCTTCTTAATGGGCAGGGGCTTGGGTTCGTTTGTGCGGATGACTCCAATGATCCTCAACCAGACGCGTGGTGTTCCCAATGTGAAGCAGTGCGATCAGCGGAAGGAGGATGGAACAACACGTCCGAAGCATTTGCTCAGGTAAGCCTCCTCTGCGCTGGGTGTTATGAAGTCGTTAGAAGACGCAACGAATCGCCCTCGGGCTTTCTGTGCGGCAAATGTGGTCAATTCCATGCCGAGCTTCCGATGGACTTCGGGGCCGACGCACCAGCGGCGTATGACTCGATTCCTGAGGCGGAACGGGAGGCTCGATGTGACTTGACGCCCGATCTGTGTGTGATCGACGAACAAGAGTTCTTCGTTCGAGGCTGTCTGGAGATTCCTGTGACAGACGGACCGCGACCATTCGTCTGGGGTGTCTGGACTTCGATCAGCCCCTACAACTTCAAACGAATGACGCAGCTCTGGGAATCGGCACAGCGCGAGACGGAGCCACCGTACTTCGGCTGGCTGTGTACCTCACTACCGCTTTACCCGGAGACTCTGCTGCTGAAAACGAATGTCCATACCCGTCCGATTGGGCATCGCCCATACATCGAATTGGAACCCACTGATCATCCTTTGGCGATTGAACAGAGGAACGGCATCACGATGGACCGTGTTCGGCAGATCGCAGCAGCATTATTGCACGCTGACAGGAAGTAGCGGTCCACCATTCCTACTTGAACAGCTTCCGCAAGGCATGAAAGGTCGAGGAGACAAGAGAATCAAGATGAAACCCCTGGAACAACTGATTAATCATGACGAACCGGGCATTCTGCTTGTGCGGCAATGGGCGGAATCTGCATCGAACGCACTTGAGTTCCTGCCTCCATCAGCAGAAGCCGCAGACGTGCTGCTCCGGGTGCAGGTGACAACTCGATCTCCGATGGGAGCTGTTGCCTATGAGACAGGAGGAATTCTAGTTGATCATGGATGGCTCCGTTTCCTGGGCTCCGGACATACAAAGCTGACACGAACATTGTCTGACTGGAACGAAAACAGAGCGAACGGCTTTTATCTGGTCGCTGACGATATGGCTGGCGGATTTTTTGCCATTGATGGTGGAGCGTTCTCCGATGGTACCGGAGAAGTCTACTACCTCGCCCCTGACAACCTCGAATGGGAAGGACTGGAGATCGGATATTCTGAACTGCTTCGCTGGGCGTTTGCCGGTGACCTGGAGGGCTTCTACCAGGATCTCCGGTGGAGCACCTGGCGGCACGACACAGCCAGTCTTTCCGGAGATCAGTGCTTCTCGTTCTATCCGTTCCTTTGGACAAAACAGGGCTCAACGGAGAACAGCCATCGAGGTATCGTGCCGGTTGCGTCTGAATTCCAATTGAGGCTCGATATCATTTCTCAGCTGAGCAGATAATTCGGAAACGGCAGACTTCTGATCAACCCGACAGTTGATTGAGGATGTCCAGTACTCCACCGACCTCATGGTGATTTGAGACATAGGATGCGAAGTTTTTGATTTCCGTTTCGGCATTGGCCGGGCATGCGAACCATCCGACTCGTTCCGCGATAAACCGATCTCCCATGGTATCACCAATCCCGGCCGTCCTTTCGGGAGCAATTCTGGTTTCGGTGAACAGTCGTGCGATGGCTGTTCCCTTATTCACATGAAGCAAGTCGCAGTTGATGTACAGCCAGGTCATCGAAACTCGAATCGGCCAGCGTCTTGCTTCAAAAGCATCGGCTATGTCCGGTCGAATGGATCTCAGGTAGTCTGTATCCGGGTGATACAGCGCGACGGACGCAGTTTTGCCAGGCTGCTGAATCACGCCTTTCGACTGATACAGAGATCTGAGCAGCCTGCGGGCTTCGTGAATGACTTCCAGGTGTTCGTCGGTAATCGCCGGGTCACACTCGAATGAGTTATCCTGCGGCCTCCAGATCCAGACACCGTTCTCACCGATGCATGGAACAACCGTGTTGTGAGTGAGTCGCGTCAGACACTCGACAAACCCGATCGGTCTGCCACTGCACAATGTCACGACCGGACGATCCCGTTCGGCAATCGCCCGACGATTATGCTCGGCAATCGCAATCAACGCCGGACCATTCATCGGCGCATGTGATTCGGGGGACAGACAGCCATCAATGTCACAGATGACCAGATCAAATTTGCCGGACGAATGAAAGGTCACGGTTCCTGCTTTCCACGCAATCGTTGCCGATTCGAAACCAAAGGAAGACTCCTGCTTCACCGGTCAGCGCAAAGAAAAAGCCCAGCCGTCAGAAGGCTGAGCTTTTCCTGTTTCACTGCTGGACGGCCGAGGCTTACTTCATAGCAGCCTTGGCTTCCTTTTCCTTGCGACGCTTCTCAAGAATTTCGCCCTGCAGACCGCGAGGAACCTGGCGGTAGGCAAGGAATTCCATGGTGAAGGTGCCCTTACCCTGAGTCATTGAGCGAAGTTCGTTCGCATAGTCGAACATGCTGGCCAGCGGAGCTTCTGCATTGATGACGCAGATGCCGCCGTTGACTTCAGAGCCAGTCACCAGTCCTCGCTTGCTGGACAGGTGGCCGGTAATCTGTCCCTGATATTCATCCGGAACTTCGATTTCCAGCTTCATGAATGGTTCCTGAAGAGCCACGTCGGCCTTCTTCAGTGTTTCACGCATGCAACCCAGAGCACAGATCTTGAACGCCATTTCGGACGAGTCGACGTCGTGGTAGCTACCGTCCTGCAATCGCATCCTGACGTTTACAACTTCGTATTCGCCGAGAGGACCCTTCTTCAGGCCTTCTTCGAAACCGTCGTCGCAAGGCTTGATGAACTCGCGAGGAATTCGTCCGCCGGTCACTTCGTCAACGAACTCGTAGGGCACTTCGGAAGTTTCCGGAAGTGGTTCCAGAATGCCTTTCACGTGAGCATACTGACCTGAACCACCAGACTGCTTCTTATGCTTGTAATCGAATTCGACCGCCTTCGTTGGACATTCGCGGTAAGCCACGCGAGGTTCGCCAACGATACACTCGCACTTGTATTCGCGCTTGATACGTTCGACGTAGATTTCCAGGTGAAGCTGCCCCATTCCCGCGATCAGAGTCTGACCGGTTTCCTCGTCAGTCTGAACTCGGAATGTTGGGTCTTCACGACGGAATCGCTCAAGAGCTTTGCTAAGCTTATCCGCGTCATCTCGCTTCTTGGGTTCGATCGACAACCGAATCACCGCGTTAGCCACGAAGATGTTTTCCAGTGAGACATTCATCCCGTCTGCGGTGAATGTATCGCCCGACGCACAGTCCACGCCGACCAGGGCGATAATGTCGCCCGCTTCCGCGGAGTCGATGTCTTCACGGTCGTTCGAGTGCATACGTACGAGACGGCCGAAGCGGACTGACTTGCCCGTACGAGCATTCACGTAGGACTGACCTTTGATGATCTTGCCCTGATACAGTCGTGTGTAAGTCAGCTGGCCGAAGCTTTCGACAACGGTCTTGAACGCCATGCAGACGAGCGGAGCGTCCGGTGAATCCTGCAGCAGGATCTTTGGATGCTGACCATGCTCATCAACCGGCTTGCTGTTGTCGATCGCGTACTTTTCACGTTCTGGAGGAGAAGGCAGGTACCGAACAACCGCGTCCAGAGCTTCCTGAACGCCCTTGTCCTTGTAAGCACTTCCCATCAGAACCGGAGTGATCTGCTGAGCAATCGTGGCCTTTCGAATCACCGCACGAATCTGCTCGATGGACACTTCTGCTTCTTCCAGCAGGAGGCTCATCAGGTCGTCATCATGCAATGACAGTTCTTCCAGCATTTCGCGACGTGCCTTGTCGGCAGCGTCCTTGTACTCTGCCGGGATCGGGCCACGGATAATGTCTTCGCCCTTTTCGCCTTCGAAGGTGACGGCTTCCATTCGAATGAGGTCAATCACTCCCTTGAAGGCAGATTCAGCGCCCATAGGCAGCTGCAGTGGAACAGCGTTACACTTCAGCTTGTCCTTCATGGCTGCGATGACCTTGCCCGGATTCGCGCCAATTCGGTCCATCTTGTTGATGAAGGCAATTCGAGGAACGCCGTAACGACGCATCTGACGGTCCACGGTCAGAGACTGGCTCTGAACCCCGCCGACCGCACACAGAACCAGAATGGCTCCGTCCAGAACTCGAAGACTTCGCTCCACCTCGACGGTAAAGTCCACGTGTCCCGGAGTGTCAATGATGTTGATCGGGTGGCTGGTGCCCAGTTCCTTGTCTTCCCACTCGACGCGAGTTGAAGCGGAGGTAATCGTGATGCCTCGCTCACGCTCCAGATCCATGTGGTCCATGGTCGCGCCGCCGTCGCCACCCTTCACTTCGCGAATCTTGTGAATACGTCCGCAGTAATACAGGATTCGCTCGGTCAGAGTGGTCTTGCCCGAGTCAATATGAGCCGAGATTCCGATGTTGCGAAGTCGGGTAATGTCCATGGTTGAACAATGTGCCTTAGAATGAAAGAAAACGGACAGTCATCGCGGCAGGGCCGCACCGGAAGTCAAGAGACTGCGAATGGTCTGCCGACCCAATGGCAACACAGCCAGGCTGTGCCCATCACGCCGAAGATTTGCAACCTCCCTGATGCTCAGTGCTCGCATCCCGTGCCATTATTGCACGGGGGTCAACCCCAGATCGTCCCGTCGTCCCAGCAGTGCTGACCAACGGTAGAACTCAGGATCGTGTCAACTGAGTTCCGAGGCGTCATTTCGCACTGATGAAGATTCTTTGCAGAGTTCATCAGGACGCGAACGGTGCTGATTTCAGCGAAGTTTCGACAACCGCCACTCCGCCACCAGCGCGCACACATGTACATCAACTCGTTTTTCGAGATGGGGGATGGTATCGGCCATTTCACCATTTCGAAAGAGGAAGAGCCCTGATTTCACTGAACTCCGTGTCATTCCTGCGATGGAAAACACGTAAATGTGAGCAAAGATGGACGGTTCCCATGACCGAATGGACCGAGCCGCCCAGCGACGGTCGCCATTCCGGCCCGGTCATCCGTGCCTGGTGTGTCGAAAATACCAGTTTTTCGGCGACGGGACTCCTGCATTCAGGGATCCTTCAACGTCACTCCGGACCCCGAATTCCAGACTCACATCGACGATCCCGGAATTCCGACCTAAGATTCTGCTGTTCACTCCTTGAACAGCGCCGGGACGGAAGCCGGCTGCAGGTTCGAAGCTGCGAGCTTCGAAGGCCGAACCCTATCCCTTCTAGATGCCATCCACTATGGGACTCGAGAATCGCGACTATCTGAGAGACGATTACCACGATGATTCTCCCCGGATGAGTTTTGCGACCGCCGGAATCATCCGGAAGCTGATCGCGATCACAGTCATCTGCTATCTGGCACAGCTCTTCACCATTCGGAACGGCGTATCGATTGTTCAGGAATGGATGGAACTCCGCTTCAATTCCACTGTCTTCGGCGGACAGATCTGGCGTCTGGTGACGTATGCGTTCTGCCACAGCACGGGCGACCTGTTTCATCTGGTGATGAACATGGCCACTCTGTTTTTCATCGGGCGGACGCTGGTTCTGCTGGTTGGAGAAAAGGAGTTTCTGTGGTTCTACCTGACGTCCGCCGTCTTCGCCGGCATCGTCGGCCTGACGTTCTATCGAACGATTGGAATGACTCCTTCAATCGTCGGCGCTTCCGGGGCGGTGTTTGCTGTCTTTACGGTCGTCGCAATGCATTACCCTCGGCAAACCGTGCTGCTCATGGGCGCGATCCCGATGGAGATGCGATGGCTGCTCGGGCTTTTCGTTGCCCTGGATTTGCTCCCGATCCTGATGGGCAAGGCCAGATTCAGTGAGACGGCCAGCAGCTGTCACCTGGGCGGAGTTCTGTTTGGTTACCTGTACTTCAAGTGGCACATGAACATCAGCCGCTGGTGGGACCGGTTTGCCGGTCGCGTGATGACTCGACGTCGAAACCCCGGCAAGCTGAAGGTCTATGCTCCCACCGAACCGCCCGAATCAAGTCTCGACGAGCAGGTGGATGCCATTCTGGAAAAAATCAGCCAGCACGGCGAAGCCAGCCTGACCGCACGCGAACGCAACATCCTGACTCAGGCAAGCCGCCAGCTTCGCAAGAATCGAAGCTAAACGGCTGAGGACAGCCGTTCTACCTACCATGGCCAGTCGAAGCCAAGGTCCAGAGCTGGAGACGAATGAGTCAGGCCGCCAATGCTGATCCGCTCGACTCCGGTTTCTGCAATCGCCCGAACAGTCTGCAGAGTGACTCCGCCGGACGCTTCCAGCCGAGTTGCCGGGGCGATGGCATTTCGAATGTCCACCGCCTGCGTCAGCATGTCCGGCCTCATGTTATCCAGCAGCACAATATCCGGCTGTTGCGCGAGTGCATCACGGAGCTGTTCCAGCGAATCCACTTCGATCTCAACCATGGGTGGCAGGCCGATGGATTTCAGGAACGCACGAGCATCCGCCACGGCAGAAGCACAGGACGCGTCGCCTCGAGCTGCCAGGTGATTGTCCTTAATCAGCACACCATCATAGAGTCCCATGCGATGATTCGTGCCGCCACCGCAGCGGACAGCGTATTTCTGCAGGAGCCGATAGCCCGGCAGTGTTTTTCGAGTATCCAGAATGACGGCTTTGGTCCCCTGCACCTCACGCACAAACTCTGCTGTGCGAGTCGCAATGCCGCTGAGATGCGTCAGAAAGTTCAGCACTGTCCTCTCGCCAATCAGCAGACTTCTGACGGGACCGCTGATCGTTGCCACAAGACTTCCTCGTTCGACCGGATCTCCATCCTGAAGGTGCAACTTCCATGTCACTTCTCCCGGCAGATGCCTGAAGACACAGGGAATGACGACGAGCCCGGACAGAACACCGGTTTGCCGCGAGACAATATTCACGGACGCGCTGAGCGATTCCGGTATCGTTGACTGGCACGTGAGATCCCCGCGTTCTCTCAGGTCTTCCTGCAGGCCAAGCTCAATCAGATGCTCGGCCGATTCCTGAGTCGCCTTGTCAAACACAATGGGCATGGTTTATTCCTGACTGATGTCGGCAGCCCACCCGGGGGACGCTGCTTCAAAGATGCGAGTCTGACCAAGGTGATCGACAAACTCCAGCCGCTTCGCGTGCAGACACATCGTCGGCTCCGACGGCAGCAGCGTGCGATTCTGACCGGTCTTCCCCGATGGCAGGTACGCGGGATCTCCGCTGATGGGAAGTCCGAGCGACCAGAGATGAGCACGAATCTGATTCGTCCGGCCCGTCTGTGGATGGACTTCCAGCAAAGTCGTTCCATCGCTGAATCGGCGCACAACGGAGAACACGGTATGCGCTTCGTCTCCTGCGGGATCGATTAGCCGGATGCCACCCTGGTCCGGTTCGCGTCCAAGAGACGCATGGCATTCGAAGTGGTCCTGTGCCGGATGCCCGATCACTCGAGCCAGATACGTCTTGCGTACGGTTCGGTTTTCGAACTGCTTCTGAATCACGGTCGCAACGCGACTTCGTTTGCACAACAGCATTACGCCTGACGTGTTGGCATCCAGACGATGAACAATGTGTGGCCTCTGTGGAGCATAAATTGCATTCAGCAGGTGACGAAGAGTATTGCGGTCAAACCGGCCAGACGCGTGAACGGGCAACGGTGCAGGCTTATCGATCACGATGTACTCATCGTCTTCGAACAGGAACTGGACCTTTGCATTTACGTCCGGTTCGATCGAATGTTCCTCCAGCTGATCGAAGCGTTCGCCCTCATTGACGATTCTGTGTGCATCAAGCGGAAGCGTCTCCGGAGTGTGCTTTCGACCACGACGTCGACGAGTGGACGTAGAGGGCACAATTCGGCAGTCACGAATGCGCTGCAGCCATTCGTCTCCGGAGATCTGCGGATGAACGGTCGTCAGAAAATCAATCAGCGTCATTCCGGCACATCGCTGCGGCACATTCAACGGCCGACGGTTCAGATCCGGAATACTGCCTGGCAGCGGATTCGTCAGCTGCTCAATCTGCTTCCGGCGAAATTCCAATCGCTGAGCACCAAGCTCCTCGGGCGAACGAAAGCATGAGGGACACGATTTCCCCGGCACGTACTCGGGCGGCTTCTGTTGTTCAGGAGTGACAACGGCCTGACAGATGTAACACTGAGTCGTGCCTGTTTCGCGAAGCGCCGGATCAACCGCCACTCGCTGGTCGAACACAAAACACTCGCCGTTCCAGTGGTCGCCCCCAACTTCCTCGAAGTACTTCAGGATACCGCCATCCAGCTGGTAAACGTTGCGAAAGCCGGCCATCTCCATGAACGGCCCCGCCTTTTCGCACCGAATTCCTCCCGTGCAGAACATGACGATCGGTTCGTCTTTCATGTCGTTGGGAAGACGGGCCACCGCGTCGGGAAATTCGCGAAAGTGATCGATGTGCAGATTGATCGCGTTCTCAAACGTGCCGATTCCCACTTCGTAATCGTTTCGAGTATCCAGCAGATGCAGACGGCGGCCTTCATCCAGCCAGCGTTTCAGCTCGTGTGCGGGCAGTTTGGGAGACGTTCGCGCCGCCGGCTCAACGCCTTCAATTCCAAACGCGATGATCTCCTTTTTGATCTTCACCAGCATACGATTGAACGGCTGATACTCATTCACGCTTTCCTTCGGCTGCAGATCACTGAGTGCCGGGTCGCTGCGAAGGAAGTCCACGAAACTGTCGATGGCATCCTTGGGGCCGGCAACAAACAGATTAATGCCTTCTTCGCTGAGAAGCACCGTGCCCTTGAGGTTCAGCTCGACAGCCCGACGACGAATGGCGGAGCGACGCTCTTCCAGATTATCGAACGGCACAAACTTGTAGCACGAGATATTGACGATCGGCTGTTCCGTCGCACTGGGAGATGACTGAGGATTGGAAAGGGTCATGGAATTGAGCCACGCGTTGGTAAAACAGAATGTTTCGCTGCCTCCATCGGATGCGGGCCGGATTGTATCCATCCGCCCAATCGACTTCCGAACGAATGCCCTCGGAATACTCGTGTTTTCAAAGCTGGTGTTCTCGGAAGCGCCTGTGGTTGCCATAATTCTGGCGTACTGAACCATGATTCCGGTGACACTGGAATGGGCAGAAAGTTGCTCCGAAACTCAGAAAACGCATAGGAACAAGACGCCATGGAATGCTGGGTTTGCGGAAAAGCAATCGAAGGAACTCCGGAAGCCTGCCCACACTGCGGTGCTCTGACGCAGGAATCCACCGAGGCTCCGGCAGCGCGAGAAATCGTGGTGAAGAGAACCGCCTCCCCGAAGACAGATGCGACCGGCGGAGTCATTCCGTACAAAAATCCGCCGGCATTGCTGGGCTATTACCTGGGAGTCTTTAGCCTGATTCCGTACCCCATCGTGACGTGCCCAATGGGAGTCGTTGCTTTTCTGCTGGGATGCGCCGGACTGTGGTATCGGGCTCGCAACAAAGCCGCGCGGGGCAGCCTGCATGCACTTGTCGGAATCTTCGTCGGCGGAACATGCGCCGTCGTCTGGGGCTTCTGGCTGAAGACCGGCCAACTTCCGTGGCAGTGATTCCTCAAAGCAGTTCGACGTCGGCCTCATCGACGATCACAGACGCGCCCTGCTGCATGAAGGTAACAAGGACCGTCAGGCGATGCTCATTGTTGACCTTGGTGACAGTTCCCTTCAGACCTGCCATCGCTCCTCGACGGATCATCGCCGTGCGACCAACGACAGGCTTGGGTTCCGGTCGAGCTTCCGTGCCGTTGATCAGCATCAGGCGAATCTTCTGAAGATCCGCTACCAGTTCTTCTGCCATCGATACGGGCAGGCATCGTGAAATGCAGCCTGTCGAAACCGCATTGTGCCGCGCAATCTCATCACCGCGAACAAACACGTATCCGGTAAACAGAGGAACCCAGCTGGTTCGGATTCGCCCCTGAGGACTTCGCTTTCGCTGTGCGACGAGAGGGCCGTAGTGAGCGATCTTTTGATCACGCAGCTGCCGCATCAGCTCCTTTTCGTGACGAGCCAGGGTGTACATGGCAAACCACGCTTCATCCTGTGGAGTCACGATCGAATCTTCGAACAGATTCTCCGGATAGAGATCCGGTTCTTTAGCGAGAATCGGCATGGGTTGGCCAGTGAAACGATTAGAGCGATTATTCCGGTAATGACTTTCCCACGGGTTCAGGTCAGGATGTTTCCAAAGAGATCAAGCTGCTAATGTTCTGTCACCTGGACACAGATTGCGGGCTATAGTTGCCAGATCGACTGACCGGGACGCCCGGCTGAAATGGAAACCGCCCGGTCGGAAATCTTCACCTGATCCATGGCTCCTGGCTGAATCAACTGCCCATTGCCTCTGCGGAATGGCAGTCTGTGAATGCCGGATGAGCAAAATAGAGGAAGTTGGAAATGATCCTGCTGTTAGGAGGAACCGGCTACGTTGGCAAAGCGATTGCCAGCGCGCTGGCTGCGAAAGGAATGGCCTACCGAACGGTTTCCCGAAGTCAGGTGAATTATTCGCAGCGCGATGAACTGATCAATTTGATTTGCGAGACGAAGCCACAGTTTCTGATCAACGCCGCCGGCTACACTGGTCAGCCAAACGTCGACAAATGTGAAGATGAAAAGACAGAATGCCTTTTGGGCAACGCGGTCCTGCCTGGCACAATTCGAGCGGCCTGTGAGGCGACCGAAACGCCGTGGGGCCACGTTTCCTCCGGGTGCATCTTTACCGGGACTCGCGCGGACGGCCATGGCTTCACGGAACTCGACCCACCGAATTTCTCCTTTCGCCAGAACAACTGCAGCTTTTACTCCGGCTGCAAAGCGCTGGGAGAAGAAGTTCTTCAGGGCGCTCAGAACTGCTACATCTGGCGACTGCGAATTCCGTTCAACAACGAGAATTCACCTCGCAACTACATCTCGAAGATGATGCGTTACGATCGGCTGCTGGAAGCCACCAACAGCCTTTCTCAGTTGAATGAGTTTGCCGACTGCTGCATCGCCAGCTGGACTCAGAGAGTACCTTTCGGCATCTACAATCTGACCAACCCAGGCTTCGTGACAACTCGACAGGTCGTCGGCCTGATCAGGAAGTATGGACTGAGCGACAGGAATTTTCAGTTCTTCGATTCCGAGAGCCAGTTCATGACCATGGCTGCTCGAGCCCCGCGGTCAAACTGTGTGCTGGACAGCACCAAAGCCGTCAACGCCGGACTGCCAATCAGCCCGATCGAAGTCGCCCTCGACAATGCGCTGAAGAACTGGAAAGCCTGACGCCCAGCGTGATCCGTTACGCTGGCGGAATACTCGATCGTGAAGAAGCCGGCCGCAATGATGATGCGATTGCAGCGGCGTCGATAACTGGATCAGTCGGACGGCGATTCCTGGCCGACTGGCGATGTTCGTCTTGAAAACCGGTGCTGACATTGACACACTCCGATCCTTCGGTGGTGAAGCCGCAAGGCAGAATGTCCACGCCAGCATTCAACCGGTTCCAGGGAGACAGCATCGATGATTTACGGCATGACCGTGCTCTTGTGTGCATTTACGCTGAATCCGGGACCTCACGGTTTCTGTGCTCAGGATGAAGTCGACGAACTCTCGCGTCTTGAAACGTCATGGAATGATGCACACCTCAATGGCGACAGCAGTGCGCTTGATCAGTTGTGGGCTGATGACCTCGTTGTCACGGTTCCAAATATGAATTCGATGAACAAGGCGCAGTCCCTTGCTGTCTGGAAAACGGGGCGATTCAAATTTGACCGCTATCAGACATCTAACGTGAAGATTCGTGTCTATGGTGATGCTGCAGTAGTGACAGGGCGGCTGCAAAGAACGCGGACCCTTGGCGAACGGAAGCTGGAAGACGATTGGCTCTACACAAAAACCTATGTAAAGGCTGACGGCAAGTGGCGCGTCGTCGCGTTCCATGCTTCGCCGGCTCCGGCCGATGCTGAATGACGCCAGAAAACAGCAACACAGACATTACACACCCGCGCATCGGATCATCCTCGAGGTCCACGTGGACTGCAAAGATTCCTGTGAGGGAGCTTCATGTCGATGGACAATCCCTACTCCGCACCTCGACTTCCACCACGAGCTCAGCCGGGACATGCCGCTATTGCTCGCAGCAGTGCCGTGACCGGAGGAATTGCTGCGGTTGGTGTCCTGCTGAATATAGCCGCTCTGTACTTTCTGCGACGTGGAACGACGAAGTTCCCGTTGCTTTTGCTGGGCGCTTCTCTCGTGGTCCTCATCGCGGCTGCCATCTTCTTCAAGCCGGTCTAAGGCAGACATTTCCCCAGAGGAACCGTTTTGATGCTGCTGCGTGCCGAATACCACGAAGGATTTTCCACCAACCTGCTCAGTTGGGAACTTCCAATTCCTGGCATTCAGTCTGAGCCATCGGCCCCCTCAACCCCGGCCCTTCTCCCCCGAAAGGGAGAAGGAGCCAGCGTGCATTCGAAGTATGAGCACACTGCAATCAAAGCCCCCCTCGCCCCGATTCGGGGAGAGGGGCCGGGGGTGAGGGGAACCGCCGCGGAGCGATTATCGACCTCGAAGGAATCGTCGGCACGGCCTGGACTTGGCTCGCCGTGGTGCGATGTGCTACGATGGATGTTGGGGATTATCCCAACAGGAAGTCTTAACTTCCCTGAACAGATCGCCATCGCGAGAAATCGTATGAACCAGCGAACCGGGCAACTGATCCGACAGGCAAGGATGGAACGAGGACTCTCCCTGCGCGCCCTGGCGGCGGCGGTTGGATTGCACTTCAGCCACCTTTCGAAGATCGAAAATGGACAGGACGAAGCCAGCAAAGAATCGCTGATGCGACTGTCTGAATCACTGGGGCTTGACGCAGACCTGCTTCTGGGCGAGGCGGGGCACCAGGCCGTTCCGTTTCGGGTTGCTGGAAACATCGCTGCCGGAAATCCGCTTGAGGCGATCGAAGACGTGGAGACGTTTGATCTTGGCCAGGCGTATGACCCACATCAGCACTACCTGCTTCGCATTCGCGGCTCATCCATGATTGACGCGGGAATCAGCGACGGCGACCTCGCTATTATTCGATCTGCGTCCACAGCGAAGAATGGTGACATTGTTGTCGCGGTTGTCGAAGGACAGGACGCGACACTGAAGACATTCAAAAAATATGGATCGCGTATCCAGCTGGTTCCTGCCAACGAAACACTCAAGCCCATGGAATTCCCCGCCTCAGCGGTAGAGATACGAGGGGTTTGCGTTGGCCTTGTCAGAACGTCGCTGAAGGCACCCCGTTAGCTTTCGTCGTTCAATCCGGATCATGCACATCAAAGAAAAAGCCCGCCGAACATCCCGGCGGGCTTTTTTGATGACAGCTGCACACACGTGCCTAAACCTCTGCCGACGACGCCACTGTTCCACCTGATCGACATCAAGTGGTTCAAGGCTGCTGCTGATCACGCACCTCGAACAGCACAAGGATGCCGTTCGAAGCACAGCGTCGCAACAGGAACTCCGGCAAGTCGACTACGACCGGTTACTCATCGTCTTCATCGTACAGGAGATCGCGGTAGTTTTTGTTCTGCCGACGATCGCGCTGCGTTCCAGCTCTTCGATTACCACTATCATCGTCGTCGGAACGAGTTTCGTTTCGACGACGTCGATCTTTACCACTTCGCTTCTCAATTAATTTCTGCAGGTCATCTGGCAGGGGAAGTTCGTTTGGCATGAGAACACTCGAAGTACAGAGGGCCTTTCATCAGTACCGTAAGAATTGCGGACACGATGTCCGCCTGCATGCTTTCAGGAAACCATCATCCGTGTCATGGAGTATCGTACGTCTTGCACGTCTAGCGAAGCCTTTGCCCTTTCGAGGCACTGCCAACTGCAGCAGCACGCCGGTGAGATGTTGTCGAGTTCGATGACGCGGGCAATTCTGACTTCTGTTGCGTCCCGTGAAAAGCCTGATTTTTGCGATCCGGCGACTTCTGCCGATTCGCCCCTCGAGCGGTCGATGTGCCCGAGGTCTGGCGAACGGCGGATCCCGATGAGACTTCGCCCGGAATTTGCAGCACTCTCGAACCATCATCCGGAGCGGCTGCCCGATCATATTCTGCGGGAACCGGCGGGACTTCCGGTGGTGCAAAGACAGCCCCCGGACCGGTTCCGGAGCCCTCCGGTTCGACCGTCACTGTGACTCCAGGATCGTCGGTGTAGACCTCGGTTCCGTCCAGATAAGGATCCATCGTCCGAGGTGTTTCGGAGGTCAGCCGCATTCCCTCGGATGAACGAAACTCATCAAATGACCTCTTCCAGTCCTTTGGACGGTAATGCACTTCCGGCAACTCCGGCTCCCATGGCCGATATTCTCGCTGCAATGCCCCACGGAAAATCGGGGTCTGGGCTCGATCCAGCTGCACCTTCTCGCGATCACTCGTCGGACACGGGCACTCTACAATTCGTGGCACCAGAACCACGATCACTTCTTTGCGAGATCTGATCTGGCGAACGCTTTGGAAGAGTTTTCCGACCATCCAGAACTCACCCAGGAACGGAGCCTTGGCTCGCTGATCGTCATCCACTTCCCGAATGAGCCCGCCGATCACCATTCCCTGCCCATCGTTCAGCAGCACTGTTGAGTTCACCGTCGTGATCTGTTCGTCCGGCAGCTCAGTGTTCTGGTTGATCTGCCCGTCCGACACTTCGGGATTCACCTTCATCAGAATCTGTCCGTCCGCGCCGATGTAAGGAGTCACGGTGAGAACGACACCGACATCAAGGAACTCCACACCCTGCACAGTGCTTGTCTCCGTCGTCGTGCTCTGGCGGTAACCGATCTTGCCGCCAATCTGAATTTTGGCTTCCTGTCCATGAGTCACCAGCACATGAGGCGACGCAAGAGTTCTTGCGTCCACGGTCGCCTTCAGAGCGTCGAGGAGTCCATCGATATTCTTGCCATCAATACCAAACAGCATCGCCGGACTGCTGGAGCTTTTTCCGAAGCCCGGGGTCTTCAGGAACAATCGAGAACCAGACACGTCGGAAAGCAACTCCAGATTGACCCCATGACGGTTCTCTGCCGACAGATCCACTTCCAGAATGTGAGCTTCGATCTGCACCTGCTTTGGCGGTCGGTCAAGCTCCCGGATGCACAAATCGATTCGATCGAGGTACTCCGGAAGATCTTCCACAATCAGCCGGTCGGCCGATTTTCTTGTATCCACTTTTTCGGACACCATGGACTTCACGCGACCGACCGGGGAAATCAAATCCTTGATGACCCCTTCCACTTCTGTGCTGGAAACGTAGCTTAGTGGATAAACTCGAATGACGCGTCCCTGAACGATGGCCGATCCGCCACTGGTATTCGACAGCTTCGAGATCGAAATGATGTTGTTGCGACGGCTCCAGGAAAGTCCCTGAATCGATAGGATCGCGTTGAGAGCATCAGCGAGTGGCACGTCACGAAGTGTGACCGAAACCTTGTCCGTGATGGATTCTGACGACACGATATTGAGGCCATGGTCCTGAGCAAGAATGGCAAGGATGTCGCTGAGGCTGGCTTCCCGGGCAATCAGAGTGATGAGACCGTTGTTCATTCGCAACTCAAGATCCTTGCGAGTCACGACTGTGTCCGAATTGCTGAACGGAATATTGACCACTCCGTCTTCATCAACAGTCAACTGCCCATGAGGAACGTTCTGGCCATCACCAGGTGCCGGTTCCAATGCTCGCGCGTCGAATTCCGCGTCAGCGGCTTCCGACAGATTTTCAAGGGGCAACCGCCCATCGGCATTCGCGGTGGTCTCGGGATCCCGAGCGTCCTCGGCGTTCGTGGCTCCAGATGCTTCAGGGAACGCTGCGTCCTGAGGTGGCAATGTCTGCCGACGCTGAAACGGACTTCCCTGGATCAGTCTCTCCGGAGGTTCGTCCAAAGCCTCCGGAGTGGATTCGGGAACCCGAGGAGTGCTCTGCACCTGATCTTGCCGCGGCACCGCCTGTCGCACAACCGCCGACGTTCTTCGGATCGTGCGCTCATCCGTGGATCGCCAGTTGGCAGACTGGTCGCCGGTGCGCTGAGGTCCTGTCACAGGAGCAGGTGCATTCCCGGAACGCCGAACCGGCGTTGCTCGTGAACTCGAACTGGCCTTGCTTGCCGGCGCTTTGACCCGTGGTGCTGTTGTCTGAGCTGCGGCCTGGCGCCCCGTGTTGACATCGGTCGAACTGGCATCAACGGACGGACTCAGTCGTGAGGCATCAGCATCAGCAGAAACAGAAGAAGCATCAGCAGAAACAGAAGAAGAAGGAGTTGGCTTGAGTGGTTTTGGAGAACCCGTTTTCCGCCAACCGTCACTTCCGTGAATGGTCCCGTTCAGCAGCAGAATGACACACAGAACCAGAACCGGCTTCTGCGACAACGCCCGCCCGCTTCTGGAGTCAGGTCCGTGCAATTCTGCACGGCTGACGGCCGAGTTGGCGGAGGTGTTTCGCATGATGTTCGTCTCCCCCCGGAGGCGTACTCGGGAAATTTCTGATGATGTCTGTCCATTGCTGTACAACTGCCATCTAGCTATCGACTCCACCAATGGCCAACTCAAGCTGACTGGTCCAATGCAAAGAATCGTTGAGAAAGTGAAAGTCCCCCCTGGAAAAAAAGTCCTCCCAAATTCGCTGTCTTAACGACCGGCGGAAAAGCACTCATCCCGAAAGCCTGTCACTGCATCGCTCAACCGGCAGAAACTGCTGAAAAAACGTAGTCGCATTGGCAAAAATCAATCCCCTGGGGCTAACCGCAGCTTTCCTCTGAATCTGGCGGCTGAACACCTATTGACCTGTTTTTCAGATCGCGCTACTGTTCACCTCGTTGTTTGCAGCCTGTGAATCAGGTTGTGAATCGAAACCAATCGCCCCCGGAAGCAGCTAGAGTCCTCCGCCCCCCTGGGATTCGCTGCTTCCGGGATTTTTTTTGCCCGAGTCGAACGACGGCTGCTTCCGTCGGTTTGCACCTGACTCCATGCTTCTTCAGAATCTCCGGTCTGCAACTTTTCTCATTCCCCTGGAATTCTGCCCCCCTGAAGGCTGCCTTCATGCGAACTGCTGGTCTGCTCCTGACGCTGTGTTTTTCTCTCGCAAGCTCAAATGAATTGCTGGCTCAACAGTATTCCAATCTGCTGGACGGAAAGAGCCTCAGTCAGTGGATGCTGCCAAACGGGGAAGACGTCAAGGAAGGCTGGCAGTTCGATCCGGATGGGACGCTGCATCTGGCCGGCAAAGGCAACAACATCATCACTAAAGATGAGTACCAGGATTTCGATCTCTGGTTTGAGTATCGCATCTCAGAGAAGGGCAACAGCGGGATCAAATATCGAGTCGCAAAGTTTGGCAATTCCTGGCTCGGATGTGAGTATCAGATTCAGGACGACTCCGCATTCCCAAAGCTTCCAGCCAAACATTACACGGCATCGCTGTATGACGTGTTCGACAAGTCCAGCCCTATCCTGGAACGCCGCTACCTGGCTCCGACGGAGTTCAGTGTCGGACGAATCATCGTCCAGAATCACAGGATCCGACATTGGATGAATGGCAACCTGATCATTGATGAACGCGATGACTCACCGCGGTTCCAGGAGGCCATTCAGAAAAGCAAGTTCCGATCCGAAACCGGCTTCGGCACAAACGCCAGCGGCCGGCTCATGCTGACTGATCACGGAAGCGAAGTGTGGTATCGAAATCTGTACATCCGCCGTCTGAACAATTGCGCGATGATTCCGTAAACGAATGAAGCGAGGCGGTCATTGAAGCCGTCACGCGTTCCATGTCAGCTCATTGATTTCAGCCTGCTCAAAGACTTCCCCCAATATCCCACCCCTGATCGTTGAAGGATACTTGCTATGACCACTCCTGTTAGTCGCCGTTCTTTGCTGAAGTTTTCTGCGTCACTCGCGGCAGCCGGGTTGACCGCACCGGAAGCTCTTTTCGCCGCGATGACCGGCGCGTCAAATAACAAGCCGAACGATGCACGCCTTGGAGCACTCAAGGATTTGAACGGCTATTTTCCGTTCACTCCATCGGGCTCCGTTGAGGAATGGAACAAACGCAAGGACTACGTGATCCGCCAGATGAAGGTCGCCTGTGGGCTCTGGCCGATGCCGGAACGTCCTTCGATCGAGGCGACGGTTCACGGCCGAGTCGAGCGTGATGATTACACGGTCGATCGAGTGATCTTCGAAAGCAGCCCGGGGCTTCTGGTCACGGGAAGTCTGTACCTGCCGAAGAATCCATCCGGAAAGATGGCGACCATTTTGTGTCCTCATGGCCATTGGCAGAACGGACGCTTTCATGATCATGGTGCGGATCAGCTGAAGAAGGAACTGGCGTCAGGCGGGGAGATCTTTGAATCGACCGGTCGGCATCCGCTTCAGTCCCGCTGCGTTCAGCTGGCTCGCATGGGCTGCATGGTCTTCATCTACGACATGCTTGGATACGCCGACGGCAGCTCGCTGACTCAGGCTTTGGCGCATGGCTTTGGGAAGCAGCGACCGAATCTGAGTTCTCCGGATCACTGGGGCATGTTCAGTGCTCAGTCAGAACTGCGATGCCTGAATGCCATGGGACTTCAGACATGGAATTCCATTCGAGCACTCGACTGGATCACGTCCCGTCCCGACTGTGATACCAAACGCATTGGCGTGACTGGCGCAAGCGGAGGCGGAACTCAGACGTTTATCCTGACGGCTCTGGACGAACGAGTGACAGCGGCGTTCCCCGCCGTGATGGTGTCGACGGCGATGCAGGGAGGATGTACGTGCGAAAACGCGTCGTACCTTCGAGTCAACACGGGGAACATTGAGTTTGCTGCACTCGCTGCTCCTCGTCCAATTGCCATGAGCGGCGCCGATGACTGGACAGTGGAGATTGAAACCAAGGGCCTGCCGGAACTGAAGAAGCACTATGCAATGATGGGCGTGCCGGACAACGTTCAGGCGAAGTACTTCAAGTTTCCGCACAACTACAATCACCCAAGCCGCATGATGATGTACGAGTTCTTCAACCGTACTCTGAACCTCGGCGTGAAGGCGATTGCAGAACGCGAATATGTGCCTCTGACTCGCGAAGAAGCAACCGTCTTCGATGCCAGTCACCCGGCACCGGACACGTCAGAAGCGGCCGAAGTGCGTTTGCTGCAGTCACTGGACGCCGCGTCACAAAAGCAAATCGCGGCCGTTGCCCCCACAAGCGCCGGCAAGCTTGCGGAGTTCCGAAAAGTCATCGGCGGCGCGCTGGAGGTGATGATTGGTCGATCATTGCCGGAAGCAGGTTCGACAGAATTCGAAAAGCTCACGGAAACAGAACGTGATGGCTTCACCGAGTTTACCGGACTTCTGAAGCTGACGGCCAAGGGTGAAGTTCTGCCTGCCGTTTACTTCCTGCCAGCCAACTGGAACAAGCAGGTTGTTCTTTGGATCGATGGCGAAGGCAAGAGCAAAGCCTATGAATCTGAAGGCAAGCCGATTGCCGACCTTCAGAAACTGATCAAAGAGGGCTACGCCATCGGGGCGATTGATCTGTACCTGACGGGCGACTTCACGGACGACGGCAAGCCGGTGTCCCAGATGCCGATCGTGAACAATCCTCGTGAGTTTGCCGGCTACACACTGGGCTACAACCATCCGCTGTTCAGTCAGCGAGTCCACGACATCCTGACGCTGACTTCTTCGACGCTCTACCATGCTCACAAGCCGGAACGAGTCCATCTGGTCGGGGTGAATGGTGCCGGTCCGATGGTCGCCGCGGCCTGCGCAATTGCCGGAGCGAAGGTGACAAGCGCCGCGGTGGATACGGCCGGATATCGATTCGGTTCGATCACGGAGATTCGCGACGTTAACCTGCTGCCTGGTGCCGTGAAGTATGGCGACGTCCCTGCGATCCTGGCCCTGTGTGCACCGGTGAAGCTTGCCGTTGCTGGTGAGTCTGCATCCACGGCCGCATTGACTGCTCAGGCTTATGCCGCAGCCAGTGCGTCCATCACATGGCTCGGCAACCGCAACGCCATCGCCGACTGGATCAGAACATAACCGTAGTGGAACTCGCCAGAGTTCCGTGCCTCCAAATGTAGTGGAACTCACCAGAGTTCCTTGCCCCCCCAACCGTAAACGAACTCACCAGAGTTCCTCCACCTGACCAACCACGCTGGCTCATCATCCGGAAGCCTGACCACTTCCACGACCTGATCTGGCCTGAACCCGAAATCTGCGAACCGTCCTCTTTCCCACGGAGAACCTCGGCATGATCCGCTCGTCATGCAGATTGCTGTTTGTTTGCGCGCTCATTCTGGCTGGGGCATCCTCATTGGATGCTCAGGAAACTCGGTTCGTTGACTGTTCTCTGCTGGTCGCGCCCGAATATCCGGCGACGTGGCCGACGCATCCGTTTCCCAGGTTTCAGCTCATCCACGAACAGACCATCGGGCCGACCAGTCCGTACAACATCGATGTGCTGCTGATTGACGGGAACACGGGAACTCAGATGGACGTGCCTCCTCATTCGGTCGTGCGTCCGGAACTCAAACGAGAAAAATCCGGGCCGTTTGGACTCGCATGGACCGACAAGATTGAAGCGTGGCAGTTCGGTGGCGAAGCCTGCATCGTGGATGTCCGTCACCTGCTGGACAAGGCTGCCAATGGTGTGAGTCCGCTGGTCATGCCGTCCGATGTGGAAGCGTTTGAGAAGCAGCACCGCAAGGTTGGTTTCGGTGACGTTGTTCTTTTCCGCAGCGACTATTCCGATCAGTACTATCGACCGTTTCCGGAAGGACATCGGTACATCGCGGACGTTGTGGATCGCAAGGCACCGGGCTATCCGGATCCTGGTCCGGAGACGATGGAGTTCCTGGCGACTCGTGGAGTCATGACCTTGGGCACCGACAGTGCCAGCATGGGACCAATGCCGAATCTCGCCGAGCCGACTCATTATGCCGGCCTTCGTCATGGCATGATCTGGACGGAAGGTGCCACTTCGCTTGGCCAGCTTCCATCAACAGGAGCCTTCTACTGCATGCTGTCGCCTCGCCATGCAAACGGGCCGTATTCGGAAACGCGAGCCTTCGCGATCACCGGCGGCGAACTTCCAATGCGACTGATCGATGCTGCGAAAGGCAAGCGTGCGGTCGATCTTTCACCGGTCCTGGACATGAAGAATCCTGTCACGAATCCAGGTTCGCTCACCGGGCGTCACCGACAGGTGTATGTGAAAGTCGACTTCCTGTATTCACCGGATCTGGATCTCTGGCACCATACGCATTTGATGGACGCCACCGCTGGCACTCATCTGATTACACCGTCGTTCGCACTTCCTCCGGAAGGAGCACAGGTCGAATACAGTCCGGAAGTGCGAGGCTGGCTGGAAGAGTATGAAGCAAAGTTTGGCAAGCGAGGCTTCAGCAGCCGAACAGCCGAACAGGTTCCTCTGGACTGGACATGCGGCGAAACTCGCATCGTTGATGTAACAGCTTTGACAGGAACCACAAAGGAAGCTCAGTGGCCGGCATCACCGGTCATCACCGCGGAACTGCTGGAACTGGATGAGCAGAAGAACGGGAAGTTTCACGCGGGCCAGATTGTGATCTTCCGAACAGGCCACCTCGATCGGCATTTCAAAGCGGCGCCTGAGGACAAAGGCGTGTGGGCGGATCCTCTGACTGGAAAATCCGAAGGCTGGGCCGCACCCGATGCTGCCGCTATTCAGCTGTTGAAGCGACGAGGAATTCGATGTGTTGCGACGGACGCACCGGACCTGGGCGGAGTCAATCCGAAGCAGGCCGCCATGACCTACTGGGCGCTCGGAAGCGCGGACATGGTCGGGATCGAGTTCCTGAACAACGTCGGAAACCTCCCTGCGAAGAGCTACTTCCTGTTCGCCGCCACTCGCATCCGCGACGCCCACGCCAGCCCCGGCCGCGCCATTGGGATGTGGTAGCACGTCAACGCAAATTCAAAATTCAAATAGCGGTACGGCGCAAGCCGTCCGGTGCCGCGCAACCGCGACACCCGCCCGTCACCTCAGGATCTCCGAAACAACCCGGCATTCCCGTTGATCGGTGATCGTCTGGAGCCGGGCGTTGTGGAGGAAGGTCAGTTTGGAATGGTCGAACCCGAACTGGTGGAAGAGCGTCGCCTGGTAGTCGTTCGGAGTGACTCGATCGACCACAGCGGAATGACCAAGTTCATCCGTTTCGCCGTACGTCAATCCTCCTTTGAACCCGCCACCGGCAATCCATGTGCTGAATCCCTGGCCGTTGTGATCGCGGCCTGAAGCGGCTTCGTCGCCGTGGTTCTCCGTGACCGGCAGGCGTCCGATTTCGCCGCCCCAATGGACGATCGTTGTCTCCAGAAGTCCTCGCTGCTTCAGGTCTTTCACCAGTGCAGCCGCGGGCTGATCGGTGCGGCGACAGATGGCCGGAAGCCCCGTGCGAATATGGTTGTGAGTATCCCAGGGCTGGCCGCCAAGAAACAGCTGCACGAAACGAACGCCACGTTCAACAAGTCGCCGAGCCAGCAGGCAGCGCGTTCCGTATTCACGCGTTTCATCGCGATCGAGCCCATACATTTCCTGAGTCGACTTCGTTTCCTGACTGATGTCCAGAGCTTCTCTCGCGGCCGTCTGCATTCTCGCGGCCAGTTCGTAGCTGGCGATTCTGGCTTCAAGATCCGCTTCGCCTGGATAACGAGCGAGGTGCAGACGGTTGAGCTGATTCAGCAGCTGAAGATTCTGACGCTGAGGAATTCCGGACAGATGCGGCGGCGGGTCGAGATTCAGAATGCGAGGTTCCTGAGGACGCAGGACTGTTCCCTGAAACAACGCGGGCATCCAGCCACTGGACCAGTTCAGCACGCCATCAACGGGATGCCCACCCGGATCCGTCAGCACCATATAGGCGGGAAGATTCTGACTCTCCGATCCCAAAGCATACGTGACCCAGGACCCCAGCGAAGGCCGCCCCGTGACTGCCGGGATCCCGGCGTTCATGTAGCGAATCGAAACTTCATGGCCGTTGAATCCGGTATGCATAGACCGAATGACGCAGATGTCATCGACAATGCTGGCCGTGTGAGGAAGCAGCTCGGAAACCTGAGTCCCGCATTGTCCGTGAGCACGGAACTTCCATGGACTTCCCATCAGCTTCTTGCTGGCTCGATTCACAAAGCTGTAAACCACTTCGCCGGAGAAATCCGTGCCGCTCAGTCGAGTCAGCTCGGGCTTCGGATCCAGCAGGTCCACATGCGACGGCCCACCGTGCATGAACATGGAAATCATCGCGGTCGCCCGTGCCGATGATCCCGGTGGCTTTGGCTTCATGTCGAAATGATCGGGTCGAGTCTTCACTTCGGGGGGCGATGCAAACGCATTGGCTTCCCCTGCGAGCAACGACGCCAGTGCAAGGCTGCCGAATCCCATCGCCTGATCACACAGGAAGGCACGACGCGACAGGCTCATGGAGATGCTCCGGGACTACGATGGGTCCTGATTTCGATCGGCGAAAGATCGTGCCGGGCGTTCAGGCGAAAGGGAAGGAATTTGGTGGGATAATCAAAGGCAGGGTGACCGGAACGTGTTGCTCGGCCATCTCAGAGTCTGGCTCATACCTACCTTGATCGAAAGAGCCATCAACCGGGATGCAGTGTTTTCCGAAGAATCAGACACTGACAGGCCCCGGCGATGCGTCTCACATCGGGAAGGAGTCTACTTGCCGGCCGCGGCCGCATTCGCTTTGACTCGTTCAACGACCGCAGACCACTGGGGATGACTGCGGAGCGACACAAGGTCTTCATCAACAACCAGGTGTTCGTGATCCCCAAACTTTTGATCGGCCGTCAGGTTCAGCAACACTATGGCCCGGTCTGCATAGCGAACCTTGTCCTCAGCGGACACACCTGAATTTTCGGTCGCGCGCGAATAGGTGCACGCCCCGTTATAAAGGGCCGTCCAGTCTTTCCCGCCCTGTGCGATCAGATCTTCTGCAGCACTAAGACCTTCTTCTGTCTTTCCAAGACGGACACGGACCAGAGCAATCATGCTGAGTACTTCCGAGTCTTCCGGAGAAAGTCGCTCGGCTTCTTCCAGGTCCGCCATCGACTCATTGAACTTTCCCGCATGCATCAGATTGGAGGCACGTCGGAGCCAGACTTCAGGCAAAAACGGATCCGCTTTGATTCCTTTCTCCAGCGCCTCCATTGCCTCCTTGATGTTGCCGGCTTTTCGAAGCTGATACTCATCAATCAGGTTTCGATAGGCCGGTGACCGGCGGCGAGCATTCTCGACCTGAGCAGCGGCGCGTTCACGAACATAGTCATTGGAAGATCGAGTCATCTGGTTCATCTGACGACGGCATTCCGGATGAACAAAAGCAGCAAGCTGAGCCAGCAGCATCTGAAGATGGTGCTGGCCTTCAACGGACGCATCCGGAGTGCCTTCCAGACTCTGAACAAAATCAGTCAGTCGCTGCCGAAGAATCTGCAGCGATTCCTCAGACGCATCCTGCCCCAGCAACTGGATGGCCACGGACGATTCATTGTTGGCCGTGGAGAGCATTTCGGATGCCAGCGATCGCCATTGTGCGTGTTCGATCGAATACAGATAGGTCAGCAGCTCACCGCGAGCATTTGCCGGAAGAGTCGTTCGATCCTTAAGCAGCGCATCCAGCTGTTCGGACGACGCACACAGCAGTGCCGCGTGAAGTGAAACGCGGTCCATGCTTCGAGTTTCGCTGACCTTGCGGTATTCGTTCAGAAGAGGATCCGTCCATGATGAATCGCGAATCTGCATCGCCGCAAAGCGAACCGGAGAGGAAATCTGCCCGGCCTTCATTCGGTCGCTGACAACCGCCCGAAGCAATTCTCTGTCTTCCGTACGATTGGTCCTGTTCAGGTACTCAATCAATGTGTCCTGAAACGCCGGAGCCTTCACACTGGCAATCTGCTGCCGAACTCGCAGCAGCGTATCACTGTGCTGACGCTGCCGGAGGAATTCAATGGCTTCCGCAAAGTGCTCCAGTGGTGAGCCGCCCGAATCTCCGGCCGCCGCCATTTTCAGTTCCGAATCAACAAATGCGGCAACGAGAGGTGTCCATCGATCATCATCAGCTCGAACCATCGCCAGAACAGCCGTCGAACGCAATACAGGGCGGTCGCCGCCGGCTTCCCAGACCTGTGCCATCGCCCTGACCGCAGATTCGTCCCGGCTGGTGGCAAGACCAGTGAGAGCAACCGGTGCGACTTTCGAATCAGGCTTCAGGCTCAGTTCCAGCAGAGCATCCACCGCCTGAGTTCCGGGGATCAGATTGAGATAGGATGCCACTTCCAGCTGCAAATCTTCGGAGCCGGATCGTGCCTGTTCCATGATGGCCGCCGCCTGGGCTTCGGTCAGTCGATCGATCGCCCCGGCCAGCGCTGCCCTGCGAATCCCCGTCCTGGTATTTCGAAGGTCGGCAATGGCCTGATCGACCGGAATAAAGCGATAGACGGGAGTCAGCAGGTCCGCGGTCGCTTCGTCTTCCGTTCGAAACTGTCGAATCACTCGGCGGTTGCGAAACGGGCTTGTCGGTGTGCCCTGAGTCAGTCCTGCCACAGCCAGAGCCTTGAACGAAAATGTTGGCCGCGACAGCGGTGTGTTGGGAACTGGAGTTCCCACAGGCTGTTCAATCATCGTGGAAAGCCACACAGACACTTCGTCAAACATGGCCACTTTCGCACCCGAGGCGGGAACGATGATGACACGTTCAACGCCTTCGGCGGAAACTGTCTTCAGCGTATCGGTCAAAATCCAAGTGGACGGAACGTCGAGGTTTCGGGAAATCGAAACGATCGCCAGACACTGTTCCGGGCCCGTGCGACTCACATTCAACTTGCAGATTTCGCGCAGGACTTTGTTGATGTCGATCTCCACGCCTTCCACCTCGGCCGCTTCGCGACCAGGCTCATCCTTTCCGTCGGAACCCGCATCAGCATCCGCTGAGGCTCCCCACTGGAGGACCAGCTTTGGTTCAGAGGCCGGGACCGGAATGGTAAACCAGCAAGTCCCTTTGCTCTTTCCTCCGTTTTGCAATGACATCTGTGAAAACGTCGACTGATCCTGCAGAGTACCAGCAGGCTTCCCGTCCACCAGAAGCGAAAACTGGGACGCCTGAAGCCGCAGATTTTCTTGTCGGGTATTCTCCACTTCGACCTGAAGCCCCAGCCGGACGCTCCAGTTGTTACGAGTGCTTCCAAGCATCAGCCCCGCGTCAATCTCTGTCACGGTGATCTTTGGATCCTGAGCAGCGCACATCGGGCTGCTCATCACAGCGATGCACCACACGAGCAGCGTGAAGAATCTTCGAGGGCTCATGAATCACTCCGATTCGAGCTTCCGGAGAACCTGCGGCCGCGAACATCCAGCATCGCGCAACACCAGGCCTTTGGCTCACCAGCGATGTTACTCCATCGCGTGAGCCTTACAAAGTCAGCCCTGGGAATTTCAGGCCGGAACGATCTACTGGCGATCGCGTTCCACACCGACCGTTTCGCGTGCAGATTCAGCGGCTTCTGCATCATCCGGATCAGCGTACAGGCGAGGAGAGATCTTCGGGCCGCGGAGGACTTCAGACGTGACCTGCTCAATGCGCACGAGCTGCTCGCCCAGAGAATTGATACGACGCGAGACTTCGTCGTTGTTCTGTTCAATTCCTCCCGAGACCAGATTGATCACGCCGAGGAACAGCAGCATCTGAGCCACGGTGGTGACCAGCCAGCCGGTTGGTGTGTATTCTGCGTAGCCACCAAAATGCCCATAGATGACCATCGAGGTGCCAATGGTCAGTCCCAGCACTCCAAGATAGGCCAGACTCTGGCCAATGATCGAAGTGAGGTTTGAACGGCGTGGAGTGCTGACTTCAAAGTGAGGCCCGCGCACACCGCTGCCGTGAGGTTCATCGATATAACGATGGTGAGGAAGTCCCTGAGTCCGAACGCGACGGCCGTCCGTCGCAGCCACGTCATCCAGGCTCTCGGCAGAATCGATTCGCAATCGTCGTCCCGGCTTGGGCGAGTTCGACACGATCCGTGTCTCTGGCGCCACCGAAGAATTGATCGGCCCTGTCGCCGGTGCTGATTCCTGCAACGATTCCTGCTCACCAGGCACGTCGATTCGAAACTTCTTCGTCATGGGATCAGTTCCTGATTCGCTTTGAACCGAATTGACCGGTGGTTTGGCGGACTGAACACGGCGCTGCAGCGGAGGACGCTTCAAGGGATTCCTCTGAGTCTTCATCGGCGCAGCGGATGTGGTCGATTGCTGATGATTGGCAGAATCTGCCGAAACAGGCACGCTCACGTTCGATTCCTCATGAATCGATGCAATTGACAGCAGGGACGGTGCTGCCGCTGGTAGCGATTCTGTCAGTTGTTCCACCGAATGATGATCGTCGCTTCCTTCGGCTTCTGGTTCGCCCTGGGACAATTCCCCATCCAGATCAACGTGCTCTGAGAACAGTCGAGCCGTTGCTTCGTCTGACTCTGAGACCTGTGGACTTTCAATTTCTGCGGCAGCAGGCGGTTCCACGGATGCCGGAGCAACCGGGCTCGGCAGCAGTGCGCCGGGTGATTCTTCCACAGGCGGAGCTGCTGTCGCAAGAAACGGCCGAGGAGCAATCAGGTCTCCCAGAATCGCTGACAGTGGATCCATCGGACGAACGATGCGCTGGCCGCCAGACGCGGAAATCGATCGCCGCCCCGTTTCATTCATTGAAAGTGCAGAACCTGGAACCGGAACGGGAACTGGTGTCTGAGCGACCATTGATGACTCGCTGGAATCCGCCGTCGTCGCTGGAGCAATCTTCAATGACACAGGATCATTCTTCGCAGCGTCGTTTTTCGCCCCGTCGTTCTTCGCCGTTTCATTTTTTACGGAGGCTGACGGAGTGCGATGCAGGGGCAGACCGGGCAGAGGACCTGTGTCCTGTTGTTTTCGTTCCGGCAGCGATTCGGTACTGCTGATGCGGTCGAACAGGTCGCTGGACTGCCATCGCTCCAGAATTTCGCGCGCCTGGCGAATGGCATCGGTTTGCCGTGTGACGGGTTCCGTCTTATGTCCACACAGAGGGCACGTGCCGCCGGAAAGTCCGGTGCTGCTGGCATTTACCTCGCGAAGACAATGACGACACCACATCCCCAGCGGAATCCTTTCCACCCCAAGAACATTCGGCTTCCTGCCGCCCCTGCAAACCCCGCGTTTTAGCGAACAAGCAAAGATTGCCACAAGACCAGTTCAGCTGCGCGCAAATCACTGGTATTTCAGGACTTCGTGCCGTCCGCGTCACTCGACCCCGCCTCGGCGGACCGTTCTTTCGGGCCGCTGCCGCGAAGGGAAGCGGAACGGGGCGACAGCTTGACGGAGGCCTGCCAGACAAAGAACCAGACCATCCCCACCAAACTCGGAGCAATCAGTACGGCCAGCCATGCCTGCTGTTTGGCCTTTTGTGCCATCGTTTGAACGGGCTGCAGGACGCTCTCGCTATGCTCCTGAACAATGACCATCCACGGGGTATTACGAATCGGGGCAAGCGCTGCCATCCACTCGCCGCCATACTCCCTGGATTGAGGAATCTGGATGGAACTCACCGGGTCCACATAGTTCTCGAGCAGCACTTCGGACATCCCGCCGTCCTTGTTCCTGGCGGCGGCGATCTGGCCGGCCGTCTCAGCTTCCATCCGCAATTGCGCGAACAGCTGCAGGTCCGTATTCGCTCGCTCAGCCTCCAGCACGAACTCTTCCGTCAGACACGGATGGTCCAGCAGGCGAACTTCATTTTCGTCCCGCACCTCCGCCAGCGCAATGACTCGGTGAACACCCTGCTTTGCCGATGTCATCATTCGTCCGCGAAGCCGTGCCTGCAGATCCCCAAGATGCGCGGTGCGGGCAAAGATCCCGATCACTTTGCCGGATGAATCTCGCACTGGCACGCTGAGCGCAACGGTCTGACGTCCAGTGGTTGTGCTTTTGTACGCCACACTGACGTGAGGAGCAGACAGCGGCTTGACTCCGGCCGGCACATTGTTCGAATCGAAGTCCTGACCCAGACCATGAAAATAGTCTCGGTAGGAAAACATGACTCCCAGAGTCACCGGGCTATAGTCTCGCCGCCAGATCTGAACTCCGGTCGAATCTGTCAGGAACCAGCTTGTATCCTGTCCCCGCTGACGATTCTCATTCAGCCGGTTCGACCGTTCCCATGCGGCATCCAGAAGCTGCATCCATTTCGGGCGCTGCGAAAACTCCTTTTCAGCAGTGTCATATGTTTCTGTCACGACGTCATCGACCGGTCTCTTCATCAGCAGCTCAAGTTCCTGCCGAACCGATTCGCCCTCCAGGATACTCTGCAATTCCTCAAGACGCGTATTCAGTTCGTCTTCCAGTGCCGCGGCCTGCAGTCGTGCAGAAAGTGCATCGCTTTCGAGGGCTCGCTGAGTAATCTGCTGTTCGGTGACTTTCAAATTCCGTGAGAGCGCATTCACGAACACAGGAACCATCGCCGCCGTCAGGACGACAAGCACCAGGAACCCCAGCAGCAGGAGCGGACGACGTGCTTTCTGTCGATCGCGTGCATCGATCTCGTCCAGCACAGCCTGAGCATTTGGGTATCGGAATGCAGGATTGACGGCCAGACACTGCTCAATCAGCTCGGCCAGTCGGCTGTCGACGCCTTTGACACTGCGATGCTCCTTCGGCGGTCCCTCAGCGTTGACCAGCTGCCGATAGATTTCGAGTCGTTTCTCCAGCGTCCCGGCATTCTCCAGCGCCTTCTGGATTTCCGGAGTTCGATGCGGAGGCTGCCCGGTAATCATGTGATACAGCAGCGCACCGATGGCGTAGACGTCCCAGCGAGCATCCGGAAGCGCTTCCAAATCCGCCTGCTCCGGTGCCATGTAGTACAAAGTTCCCAGTGCCGGACTCTGCTCGTGCGACATCCGAGCCTGGCCGAAGTCACAGATGCGAGCATGCATCTGCGCATCCAGCAGAACATTGTCAGGCTTCAGGTCGCAGTGCAGCACGCCTGCTCCATGAGCATCAATCAGTGCACTGCAGACTTCTCGAATGATCCGGATTGATTCATCCACCGACAGCGCGCCGCGCGCGAGATAATTTCCCAGTGATCCGTTCTCGACGAACTCCATGACGAAGTACGGCGGTTCCGCATTCCAGCCCACATCCAGCAATCGCACGATATTGCGGGACGTGTAGACCGCAGCCAGTTTCTCCACTTCGCGACTGAGCATTGACCAGTTCAGCCCGCGACGATGAGGATAAAACTTCACGGCGACCATTCGCCCCGTCCGGTCTTCCCTCGCCAGCCACACGGCTCCGTAGGCCCCCGTCCCCAGCCGCCGAACGATCGAATAACCTTCGATCTCAGCCGGCGGACGATTCCCCTGAAGACTCAAGCGGCGAGAAATCTCCCGATCGTCGTCGCCCTGAATCTGAGTATCGTTGTTTTCTGACACGGTTTTCGGTTTTCAGTGTTCAGTTTTCAGTGTTCAGTGTTCAGTGTTCAGATCGGCTTTCGGCTTTCCGCTTTCACCTTCAGGCTTTCCGCTTTCCGCTTTCCGCTTTCCGCTTTCCGCTTTCCGCTTTCAACTACACGGTGCAAATACTTCGTTCCTTGAACACAAGCAATCCACCGGTCCAGCACACAACGGAGATTCCAGCCAGCACTGCCAGATCTTTCCACGGCAGCTCGTGGGTCTGAATAATAATCGCGGGGCGGTAATACTCCATCACCGAAAGCCATGAAATCGACTTCGCCCAGTCCTGGAACTGCGCCAGAAAATTCAAAAGAAACGAAGCGACCAAAACTGCAAACACAACACCAATCGCTTTTCCTCGCCGATCACTGCATGCGGAAATAAGGCAGGCCAGACTGCCGACGGCCGTGCTGACGCAACCAAGATTCAACAGAACTCTCAGTGAATCACCGGCCGAAAGAACCATATCATGCGGCGACTGGATAGAACCCAGCCGATGCCCGACAAAGCCAGTCATCAGGATCAGCAGCCCTGATGCAATGCCGCCAAAAGTTTCAGCCAGATAGATCTGAGCACGAGTGACCGGCAGGCAGAGAAGAAAATCTGCGGTGCCCCTGTCAACTTCTCCCGCAGGAACTCGCGTGCAGTACATCACGGCGTGAGCCCAGAGCAGAGTCAGGACCGTGGGGTGAACCCAGAGGAATGCCTGTGAAAGTTCCGTCGAGACCTTGTCGCCCGGGTCGACTCCCAGCATCGCTGTCAGCAGAGGCTTCACCATCGGCATCTTGCTGAACATCTCATGAATATTGCCAAGCACCTTGGGGAGCAATCGCGTCAGCAGAGCCATAATGGACGCAAGCCCCAGGCAGAACCACAGCACAGGCCAGCGAACTTCAATCCAGATGCGAGTCAACAGTCCTGACATATCTGATGTCTCCTGCGTCTTCCATTCCTCAAGAGCAGATGGATTCAGGTTCCAGAGCACACATCATCCTCGCCGACAGCGCTGCATGCGAAATCCGTTGGGCGTTTTGACGAGTTCGATCAGGACATCCTGCAGTCGTGCGCAAAGGCGAGTGCTTTGGCGTTCGAGGCCGGACAGAGTGTTGCCGCGGTCGATGTCCTGGAAAATCTCCGTGCTGAGCCGGTGGCCAGGAGCACGCCAAAAGGCAAGAAACATGGGAACACTCGCCGTTCCTCGCAGCTTCACACTTCCGTCCAGATCGGTTCGCAAAATGATCTCGTCATCATTCAGAATCTCGATCGTTGCCTGCAGCATTTCGCTGCGAAGAGGCGTCGTCTGCTGACGAGACTGAAAGCGGCACCACCGATCAAACTCTTCCAGATTCCCTTCAAACTCTTCGATCACATGCATTGGCAACACAGCATGATCGTCAGAACGGTCATGTTCCAGACGATCCAGCACATCCAGCAGCAGGCGCACGTCGAGCGGGCTGTGTGATGCGATTCGGCGGTATTCATTCAGCGAGGGGCGCGACGGTGTCAACATCTGCAGGAGCTGAACTTCCTCGCCAGATGCAACCTTCCAGACTCGCGGACTTCGCGAACCGGAACCTTCACGAGACTCCGCGCCCGAACTCTTCAGAGCCTGGACAAATGGCTGGATCAGACTGTTCAGCTGAACGGGCGAATCATTCCATTCTTCTGCCAGCAGTTTGGCATCACGCTTGGACATACAAAGCACTTTGAACAAACGAACAGAGAACAAGGGGAGCAACCCGAAACTTCTTCATGCACAAAGACTACGCCATTTAACGGGATTTGGAAACCGGCCTGGAGGATGGAAGCGGGAAGTCTGGTTTTGCGGAACGAGCCAGTTGTTCCGTCTGGACGGGCAAAAACGCATGAGCAGGCACGGGGAAACCATCATCGGTGTCCGGCAGTTTCTGCAGGTCTCCGAATGAATGCTGCGAGAATCGCCGACGATAAAGGAGAGGGATTACTTTTGTGCCGCTCCCTGCTCAGGCCGACACACATGACACAGACCACACGTAAGAAACGCGTTACCTCTCGTCTCCAGACTCCTCTGGAAACGTATCTGCGGGAAATCAATGAAACCGCTCTTCTGACCGCCGACGATGAAAAAGAACTGTCGAACCGCATTTCCAACGGAGATGCGAGTGCCCGCGATCGAATGGTCCGCGCGAATCTGCGACTGGTTGTGAACATCGCACGAGGTTACACGGGCAAGGGTCTTCCTCTGCAGGACCTGATCGAAGAAGGCAACCTCGGTCTGCTGCGAGCTGTTGAGGGCTTCGACCCCAACATGAATACTCGCTTCAGTACCTACGCAAGCTACTGGATCAAACAGTCCATCAAGCGAGCACTCGTCAATTCCGCAAAGACCATTCGCATTCCAGCCTATATGGTGGAGCTGCTGTCAAAGTGGCGACGTGCGTCCGCAAAGCTGGCGGAAGAACTGAACCGCACTCCGACTCCGGAAGACATTGCTCGCGAACTTGGAATCCCCAAGAAAAAACTCCGCATCGTCAAGAAGGCCATTACACTCTACAACGCTACGCCTCAGGCGGAGCAGGAAGAAAGTGGCCTGACTCTGGGCGATATCGTTCCCGACGAACGAGTGCGTGGTCCGGAAGACGAACTGATCAATTCCGATAACCTCGTCCACGTCTCACGGCTGCTGGACGAAATGGATCCTCGTGAAGCTACAATTCTGCGGATGAGATTCGGCCTGGACGACAGCGAACCTCAGACACTGAAGGAAATCGGAGAAGCTCTGGGTCTGACACGAGAACGCGTTCGCCAGATTGAAAGCGAAGCTCTGCGACGGCTGTATCGCAGCCTGAGCGGTGAGTTTTAATTCGGTTTATTTGTTGAGTGAGTTTTTCGAGAAGGCTCGAGCGATTGCTCGAGCCTTTTTCATTTGGCACAGATCACGATCAATCGCTGCGGCCAGTTCGCGATGCCGATCGATTCTCGCCGACGGTTTACAAGTTCGTCACATCTTTTGCAACAACCACGATGTGCTGGCCTTTGGGCACCGGTGCAGCCCAGGCCTGAGCCAGCACAACTCCATCGAGCGCTGCCACACACGGATACGGTTCCAGATCGAACTGATCGAAGTCGTGCAGCAGCCCAACGGTTTGTCCTCGCTTCACCACCGTTCCGCATTCGACCAGCGGCTCGTAGTGGCCAGCAAACGGCGCCGGGATGAAGCAATCACGGTCCACCATTTCCAGCTTGCGCTGTGTTCCGGCTTTGTGGTATGCAATCGGCTCAATCGTTCCATGCATCAGGCCATTGTTGATCAGCGCTGCCCTGACTCCCTGCTTTCCATAACGCACACCTTCCGGATTGATGGCTCGTCCCCAGCCGAGTTCTGTGCCAACGGTGATCTTGCCAAGTCGCTCTGCTTCAGAAGGCAGCAGCCCCGGAGTTTGATTCTGGTAAATCATCAGCGATGGAGTTCCGAACCATCGCGCTGTCTCTTCAATCTTCGCGCTCAGCGCCGGATCATCGATCGGGTGATAGTTCGCGCAGATGGAGAAACGTGCGACATCTCCGCCGGAATGAAGGTCCAGCACAATGTGAACCCGAGGCCAGATGTATTTTCGAACAAAGGCCGCGATGCGGTGAGTAATCCCGGACAATGACGGAGTCACACCGGCTCCATCCACGAAGGCTCGATTCAGATTCACTCCATCATCCAGACGGCTCTCACGAGTTCCTGCGAGAAAGGCGGCAGGATTCAGAACGGGAATAAAGATGATCCGTCCTCGAACATCTTCCAGCTTGATTTCCCGCACCAGATGCTTCAGAGCAACCGGACCTTCGTATTCGTTTCCGTGGTTCGAGCCAAACGATGCCAGGCCCTGGCCATCTTTCGTCTCCGGCCCAACCCAAACCGTCAGCGGGAGCAGATGATCGCCCCAGATGCTGTCATGCTCGAGAGCAACCCAGTAATCTCGACGGCCGGGAGAATCCAGATCCAGACGTTCAGGGCGAACAATAACGCGCGACATAACGGCCTCGGCGGGAAACAGGAGAAGGCGGGCTGGCTCGAAATGCCGTCGAGGCATTCCGAGCGATTCAAGAGAATTGCGCTGTCATCATGACAGACGTCGTGGATCTCGCCAGAGATCCCCACGCCTTTCGCAGCTGATGAGAACACTGGTTTCGCTTCTGACAGGAACTCTGGCGAGTTCCACTACGCTGCCTGAGGTTACGTGACTTCTCTCGCCCAGTACAGCAGCCCCAGCATCGTTTCTTCCTGCTCCGCCACTTCCCGCATCGGGAGAGAAAATCGCTTCTGCAACTTCTTTCGAAGCGAAGGAAACGCCTGCACCAATCCGCCGGAGATCGCAATCCGCGACCATGTGGGTGTGTCACTGAGTCGCTGTGAGCAGGTCAGATAGCTGTCAGCCATGAATTCAAACGCGGCCTGGAACAGATTCCCCACGGTCAGATTCTCTGTCGTGATATGATCAATCCGGCCATCATTCCCCATCGCGCTTGCAAAAAAGCTGAGATCGCAGGCGAGGCCATCGCCGCCAGATCGTTCCGTCGCTTCGCTGATCAGCTGCCATGAATTCGGAACGGCGATCCCTGCAGCACGCGGAAGTTCCGTCAGCAGCGCCTCGATCACGGTGAGTGAACGACCTGCGGGAATATGCGTGATCGTGTTGAGAAATTCAGTGCCGAACCAGCAGCGAGTCTGGCAGCGGGATGGCTGGAACTCTGAGGTGATCTGACTGACCTGCGACCCCGTGGAGATATTGATGGAGAGCTCGTCTTTGGACAGCTGGATTCCTTTCAGAGCTGCCTGCTGATCTCCCATGACGGTGTAGACATCGAGCGTTCGACCATCCACAGTGCACTGTCTGACGGGCAACTGATCATTCGCCAGCGCCGGCCAGTGAAGTTCATTCAGCCCCAAAAGATCGAATGCTTCCCGATGCCAGTCTCCCGTCCGCAAATTCAGCATGCCGATGGTATGAGTCCGGTGCATGGTCGGAGCCACACCGCAGAGGCTCGCCACGACAAAGTCGCCAATCGATATCGGAATGGTCCCGGCTGGTAGCTGGTTGTGTTGTTTCAGCCAGTGCAGAAGAACGGTTGCGGTGCCGGGCTTGAGTTCGCGTCCAAGATCTGCGAACAAGTGGGGCGACAAACGCTGTTCAATCTCTTCCAGCAGTGATGTCCTGCTTCCATCGAGCGCTTGCAGAGAACGCTGGTCTCGCCACGAAAGATAGTTGGTGACGGGATGCAATGTAGCATCCGTCAGAATGATGCCTCCCATCTGTCCACAGAAGAAGATCTGCCGAACCTCCGGCGCATCGATGAGCAGCTGGCGGATCACAGAGTGTGTCCGACTGAGAACAAGCGACGCATCGACTTCGTGGAATCCTGGCGGCAACCCTGGAATGGGATCCGGAAACGGTTCTTTCACGATGCGTTCGACCTGCGCGCTTTGCAGGTTCAGAATTGCCCCCTTGATCGAAGAGGATCCAATGTCGATACCCAGACAACGCATGTAAAAATCCAATGACAAAGTGCAACCTGTAGTGGATCTCGCCAGAGATCCTGAAACCTTCCTCGCCAGAGATCGTGTGACATCCGTTCATGATGGGAACTCTGGCGAGTTCCACTACAACACAATGTCTCAAAGAGTCGGAAGTTCAACGCCGGAGATTTCAGCAGCCTCAAGAAGCTTGGCACGCACATCTTCCGGAAGCGAGATTCCGTCAACCGCTGCCAGTCGCCGCATCTGGAACTCCCTCTCACCAGGCAGCAGGACACCCGAGCTGCCGTCTGCCGGAGGTGACTGATGAATCTCGTCTATCAGACGCTGAATCCGGTCGAAGAATGCCGGCAGTCCGCAGACGGCTTCAACATCAACGATCATGATGCTGGCATTATGCCAGGACGGCCGTGACGGCGGATCAAAGATCCAGCTTCCAACCTGCCACGTCAGATTGCCGCCCGGAATCACAGCCGACAAAACTTCGCACCACAACCCAAGCCCGTAACCTTTGTGCCCGGCCATCGGTGCCAATGCGGCCGAATGAGGATACAACGATCCATCCGTCGTTGGGTGCCCGTCTGGTCCGATCAGCCATGTCGACGGAATGGACTCGCCGCGCTGCAGGGCCGCGTAGACTTTTCCTCCGGCGACCGCGGCTGTGGCAATGTCGAGCAAAATGGGATCTGTCGCTGTTGGAATTCCATACGCCAGCGGATTGCTTCCGAGCACCGCTTTGCGCGAACCTGGTACAGCGACACTGGGAATGTCGTTCCCGGTAATCATTGCCAGGCAACCAGCGCGAGTCGCCTGAAGAGCATATTGCCCGGCGGCTCCAATGTGTCCGGTATTGCGGACCGCGGCGAAGGCTACACCGGTCTGCTTCGCCTTTTGAATGGCTAGGTCTGTGGCAAAATGACACCCAACTTGCCCGAGCCCGGAGGCTCCATCCACAACGGCCCACGACGGTCCTTCGCGTTCGATCACGGGAACGGCATCCGCCCGGTAGCCTCCGCCCTTCAGCTTGCGAAGATATCCGGCAAGCAGCTTTGTCCCATGAGTAAAGACGCCCATGGAGTCGGTGCCCACAAGGCAATCGGCAACGATCGCTGCATCGGCCTCGTTTACACCACAGGACTGAAGAGCACGAACAACGAAGCTCTGCAGGTCATTCACTGTGACCGCCACCGGAATCTCCTCTGCGCACAAAAGCGGACCGAAGCCTGGCGGATCGAGAAAGCCTGACCGTCGCTTAACGGCTCATTGAAATGTCAGCGAACCAGGAAACGCTTGGCGTCAGCAAACGTCTTCGGATCCTTCTCCTCGATCACCTTCAGCTGTTGCTCTGCCTTCAGTGCAAACTCAGGAGTTTCCTGTGTGCCATCTGCGTTCTTTGGGCCCTTGTCCTGACTGCAGGTAATCAGGTAGCGAATAATCGCACGACGGATTGCGGGGATCGCGAATTCCTGATCATCGTAGAGCGCCACGAGCCGGTCCTGAACACTCCAGTCTTTCCATCGAGCAAGGTCCGTAATGACCAGATCAGCCAGTTCCTGCCGGTCAAGGAGGATATGCATGGATTGCTTCAACCGGTCCTTGGGAATGCGATCCGGCTCGTAGGTCCACATGAATCGCAATGCCTGCATGACCGCGTAGGTTTCGCTGAACGGCAGATTGATCTCCTTGCCGTTCTTGTCCACCGCGACTTTGCTTCGCATCTTGGCGTCTTCAAGAACCTTGAGTCCATCTTCGCCCTTGAGAAGCAGGTAGCCAGCCATGACGCCTTCAATCCCAAGCCGGAAGTCAGCATCCAGCACCAGGATCTTCTTTTCCAGGACTGGTGCATCTTCCGGCTTCCCGCAAAGCCCAGCCATCAGTCCGTAGAAGCCGATGCGGTTCACAGGAGTTTTTTCATCCACCAGCCAATGCAGAATCTTCTCGCGGGGAAGCTGATCCTTCAACGGAACAATGACGCTGTACGGCGCGGCCGCAAATTCCGCAAACGCATCATTGGCCACCATCTGATCCGGATGTTCGAAGTAAGGAACAAAGTACAGCAGTCGCTGAGACTGTTCCTTTGTGTCGGTCACGAGCTTTGGCATCTTTGCCTGATAGGTCCATCCGGTGTCAGTGACTTCGGAAGGTGCATGCCAGTCTTCAAGCCGATCGTTCGGCCCCATCAGCGTGTACTTGCCGTCCTTGTTCCCACCGTAGTAGACTGGCAGTTCAACGACCTGTCCTTTTTGGAAGCGATCTCCCAGCGAAAAACCGATTTCGAGGATCTCAAATCGAGTCGATCCACCGGTCACATCGGTCGCTTTGGTGCCGCCGAGATAGCGCCCCAGCAACAGGTGGTCGCACATCTGAATCTGTTCCGCAAGAACCAGAGTCGGTGCGTCGCAAAATGGACAAACAGCAGCCGCTGAATTCGCGCCGGATGCGGCAGCATTCGTGGCAGTCAACACAAGAGCGGCAAGTGCGAGCAAGGTTCGCATGAGGCTCCCTTTCAGAGAAAGGAATGAGCCTGCCTAGTGAATGACTTTGGCCTGCTCAATCCGGTAGAGGCGGGATAAGTTGTTGTCGTCAGCGGCGGGATCGATTCGAAGAATCCCCTGCACGTCGAAGGGACGTCCTTCGATGTAATCAGTCTTTTCTCCGTCCGCCAGTGTGACACCAATGATATCGTAAACTTTAGGCTTTCGCACGAAGCAGCAAATGCCATTGTCGCGTGCGAGGATAAATTCCGTCAAATCGGTCGCCGCGAATGTCGGGTACATAAACCCGCGAATTCGTATGGGTTTCCCGTCGAGACTCGAAAGCCAGCTCGGAAAATGTGACACCGCGTCTGCCGGAACGGGCTCCATATTCAGGACCTTCAACAGGTCCAGATCATCGTAGGAGACTCGAAACGCTTCCCCGAGCTCCTTGCGGAAGTGCTTTTCGGGAATCAACAGCTGGATTTCCCGCTGCTCCCCTGCGGCGGTGTTATCCACCCCAGGTGCATCCGCCGGACCGGTCAGCCCCGACTGCCGGGACACGATCAGTTTCTCGCCGGTAGCATCGGCGGAGTTCGCGACGGGATCTTTCGGAGTATCTGCTGCCGGAACTGGGGAATCCGGCGTGGGGAGTGCAGCGACAACATCGTTCCCCCTGGTGTTTGCTGAATTCGGAACAGCGCCACCCACGCTGGCAGTTTCCGAAGGATTGCTCTCCTTCGAATTCGATACCGGAGCCACGTTGACAATGCCGTTGATTGCCGGCGAATCCTCTGCCGGCTTCTGAAGTTCACGATCCAGTTCCGACGGTGCGGTCTGCTTGAAATCCACGAACTCCGGTGACGCACTTTCTCCGCACCCGGTCACGATCACGAGGGTTGCGAGAAACGCAGATTCAAGCGGAAAGTGTTTCATGAAATCAGTCCTTCGTGACGGCAAAAGCTGCTTACAGAGTACGCTGATCCGTTCGCTTTGTCATGCCGCGAAGGTCGTCTGATTCGGAATATCAGAATCGGGTCCACGCGTCTTCGACCAGCTCCGCATCCATCGAATACACAGGAGCAAACTCGTAATCTTCGCCAGTCTTGCCTTCTCCGGCTTTGACGTCAGCTTTGAGCACGCCAGCAACAGCCACCATGCCAATGTAAGCCTTTGTTGTCAGCTGATTGGAAAACTCAACACCCAGCTTTTCCTTCTGCTCATCGCTGAGCACCATCGCTGACATGCCCGATGACCGGTATGACAGTGGAGGCCTTTGACCTTCAGGAAAGGAGCTCAATGTGACTGTGATGAAGTCGTGCGACTTTGGCTTTCCACCAAAGCAGCACTCCCCATTGTCTTTCAGAAGAATGAACCGTGGGAGACCTTCCGTCGCCTGTGTCGCCCACATGAAGCCCTTCAGGTAGACCTTCTTTCCAACCAGTTTGGCAACGTCCGGGTCCAGTTTCCTTTTTCCGCCGACGTAGTAGAACTGCTTTTCAGCAATTTCCTTTGGGAAATTCACTCGCAGGTAGCCATCCGGTACTTCTGTGGAATACGCATGAGCCATTTTTGCCGAGCCCAGAATCAGACTGGCAGCAGACAACACGAGACCGATCAGCGACATTCCACCGCCTTTGACCGCTCCAGCTGCACCTCGCACCCTGAAAAACGCGGCGATCCCAATGAAGATCCCGAACGCGGCGACGTAGAGCCCGAAAAGACCAATGAACCCTGTCAGTGACAGCAGTCCGAGGCAAAGGGCCAGCGGAGCCCACGGCGTGATCGGAACATAGTCGAAGTCATTGCCTTCGTCAGAACTCCAGCCTAGCTTCTGCCCCGCTTCTGTCTGGTCCACCGCAGGCGCAGGATCGGAACTGCTCACCGACGATACGGCTGAGGCTTGTTCGGTCTTTGCTTCGGGTTCCAACGTCTGCTCGGTCATCTGAATCGCTCCTGAGTTGAATTCTCACAGGATCTTACGCACAAAAAACCAGATTTGTGAGCAGTTTGCCCCTGATTTCGCACGCCGTCGCGGGATTCGGGAGGCACCTAACCCGAATAAGCATTCCACACGGAGATCCCGCCGCTCGGGGCAAAGGTGTGTTCCTGCCCAGCCAGCAACGCTGTGAAGGATTCTGCAGTGGATCTCGCCAGAGATCCCACGACCGTCGTTGATAACAGGAACTCTGGCGAGTTCCACTACAGCTCGAAGCCTCGGAAATTCGCTGCAGAAAATCCTTCACAGCTCTGCCCAGCCAGCACCTTCCACGTGTCCGGCACTACTGCTTTTCCGGTCAAAACTCGGGTCTCGCCTCTGTCCGTTTGCTGGTCAGATGGTTACCATCCAGCCGATCTCTGAAGTTGATTGCCGCGCTGATCTCACCTGTGCCCGACACAATCCTACCTCCAAACACTGCACAAACGACCAGACTCCTCGTCTGCCCTCCAATTCCTCCTCGACTTCCGTGAGGTACCACATGCCTCCAAGGCACGTTCCCACCCATCCTGGAATTGCTCGCCGCACTGCCATTCAGGCCGGCGGAATTGGGATCCTTGGTCTGGGGATGAACCACATTCACGGGTTGAGGGCGATGGGTGACGAGAGTGTTCGGAAGAAGCCCTTCCGCGCCTGCATCTACATTTTTCTGTCCGGCGGTCTTGGGCAACAGGACAGTTTCGATCCCAAACCACACGCTCCTGCCGAAGTGCGAGGAGAATTCCAGCCGATCGCGACTTCGACGCCCGGTCTGCAGATTTGCGAACACCTTCCTCAACTTGCCATTCGAAGTCATCTCTGGTCGGTGTGCCGATCGCTGGGCCATCCATCGAACGATCACTCGGCCGGTCACCAGATCATGCTTTCCGGTCGAACCGAACTGCCGCCCGGTTTTAATCCGAATACTCCTCGCCCCCAGGATTGGCCAAGCATCGCGGCGATTGCCAACGCGGTCACGCAGACTCGAAACAACCTGCCGCCCGCGGCCGTGCTCCCGGAACAGCTCGTGCATTATTCTGGACGTGTGATCCCAGGACAATTCGCGGGCCAGCTGGGAGTAAATCGGAATCCATGGTTCATTGAAGCATCTCCGTTTCACTCCACGTCCTACGGAGCGTTTCCGTCCCATAAGTTTGATCATCAGGATCGGGGACACAAAGACGAACGTCATTTCGAAGCGCCAAGCCTGACACTCGCGCACGGCATGACGAATCCTCAGCTTTCCCGTCGAGTCTCTCTGCTGAATGAGCTGGAAGGGCAGTCGCGCGTTCTTGAACAGGCCGCCACGGCTGCTCGATTCGATCGCTATCGCGAAGGAGCCATCTCACTGCTGACAGACTCACACGTTCGAGAAGCTCTGGATGTGACTCGCGCGCCCGACGCAGTGCAGGAGCGTTACGGACGAAACTCATTCGGCTGGTCCCTTCTGATGGCGCGTCGCCTGGTCGAAGCGGGTGTTAATCTGGTACAGGTGAATCTTGGGAATGATGAAACGTGGGATACGCACGGCAATGCCTTTCCGCATCTGAAAGACAATCTGTTCCCGCCAACCGATCGCGCACTCGCGGCCTTGCTGGATGATCTCAGTGAATCCGGCCTGCTGGATCAGACTCTGATCGTGATGGCCGGCGAATTCGGTCGAACGCCGCGCATTACGCTTCTGCCTTCGCATTACAAATTGCCGGGACGCGATCACTGGGGCGCCGTTCAGAGCGTATTCCTGGCGGGTGGAGGAATTCAGGGCGGCCGCATTATCGGCGCGACAGACGCCATCGGTGCTTACCCCGTCGCCGATCTTCAGCGCCCGGAAAACCTGGCCGCCACGATCTACGATGCACTCGGCTTGCCGCGAACGGTCGCATGGTATGACGAAGTGCAGCGGCCTCATCAGGTCTACTACGGCGAACCCATCCCGGGCCTGGCTTAACTGCTGGCGCTGATCAACGGCATTACTGCGATGTCATTCGCCTGAGTCGGAACAGCAGAATCGCATACCGGGAAGCTGACTCATCCCAATCGCCAGAAGCGAGTGGAGTTGCCGGGCAACACGCCAGAAGGGCGTGTGCCGCAGGCACCGGAAGCCGTTGAGTGCATGCGGAATTGCCAAGACACGGTGCACTCGACTCACCACGCGCACCAAATCGTTAGCTTTCATCATAAGACCGGAGCGTTGACACACACCGCTCGCCGAGTGAGTTGGTTTGGAGCCGAAAGGAACGGAAGAAATCGAAAAGAGGCATGCCGGTCGTAGTCACAGCCTGCGATTATTTTCCGTCGCCCATCTTTTGTCAGACATCCACTGCCACAATGGGCTGAGTTCAGGTGCGGGCAAAAAGCATGGTTGGGCAAAAAGATGATGTGACTGCCCACTGTTTTATTCGCGTCCATTCGCGTCCATTCGCGGTTCCAATATGTTCCACAAAGACGAGTCGCACACCGGGAATCTGACGCATCCCGCTCGCCGAGACAGGTGGCGCTCACGGGTAGCACGCCTGAAGGGCGTGTGCGGCAGGCGCCGGAAGCCGAAGAGTCCATGCGGAATTGCCCAGACACGGTGTACTGGGAAAACCACGCGGTCCCATCGGCTTCCGACCGCTTCGCGGCACAGGCTGTACCTGTGCTACCCGAAGTTCGTGAGACCGGAGCGGTGACACACTCCGCTCGTGCGCCTGTGAAGGCGATTGAACAGTCAGGTGAGAGTCCTGACCAGAGCATCGTTACCGCTCTGCAGCCGAAGGTAACTGCGTTTTCGAAAGAAAGGGTGGGAGGCAACTGGAGGCGGAAGGACAGTCTGTAACACAAGTGAACTCGATTCGGCCAAGCCTGTCGGGGAGCTAGCGAGCATACGGCGAACCCCTGACCTCACGCGATCACCCAGACGAGGCCCGACTCCGGGCGGCGGAGTGACATCCGCAGGTGAGTGAGGCGGCTCGCACGGTAACGAAACCGGTAACGTCTCAAACCGAGGCGAGCGAAATGGCAGTAAGGTGCCTGGAGACGGAATGTCCAGAAGTTCAATCGCGATAAGCAGGGAGACCTCAGCAGCGCCGCAGGCGACTGATGCGCTCGGCTGAGGAGTCAGAGCCTTCATAGTAGTGTTGACCGACAGGAACCAAACCTGTCGCGAGCGAAGGGAGGCAGGAAGGTAGATTCGGAAGGACCAGGACACATGACAAGAAAAGCGAAAGCCTCTTTACCAGACCGAGTGCCGTTTTCGGCTATACCGTCTGGCGAGACACCGGACATTCGCCGGTGGGCTCAGCGTGTAGTCTGGACTGACCGAATGTTGACGACACTTTTAGACAACAAAGTGAAAGGAGGCCGATGGCACGCACTGATTGACAAGGTCTACGCTGAGCTGAATCTCTTCACGGCCGCTGTGAAGGTGACCGGGAAGAAGAAGGCCGGGGGAGTAGACGGTCAGAGCTGTGAGGAGTTCAAAGAGGATGTGCGTATGGAAATACGGCAACTCAGCGAACAGCTCAAAGCCCGGACCTATCGCCCAGCGGCGGTTCGTCGAGTCCACATTCCCAAACCGGGAAGGCCGAACGAAACTCGTCCCCTGGGTATCCCGACAGTCCGCGATCGCGTCGTCCAGCGGGCGATAGTGAACGTGATCGAGCCGATCCTGGATCACCAGTTTCATGAGCGCAGCTTCGGCTTCCGCCATGAACGTGGAGCTCATGACGCCCTGCGCGTTGTCGAGCAAAAGCTTCAGGCCGGCTACGTTTACGTGGTCGATGCGGACCTGAAATCCTACTTCGACACGATTCCGAAAGATCGCCTGCTGGCCTTAGTCAGCGAGCATATTTCGGACTCACGGATGCTGGAGCTGATCAAGCTGTTTCTTGATCAGAATATTCTGGAAGAACTTCGCGAATGGACGCCGATCGCCGGTGTTCCCCAGGGCGCGGTTCTTTCTCCCGTGCTGTCAAACCTGTACCTCAACCCACTGGATCATCAGATGGCCGCTCAAGGTTTTGAGATGGTGCGTTACGCGGACGATTTCATCGTTCTGTGTCGCAGTGCCAGCGAAGCCGCGGAGGCTCTCCAGCGGATCACTGCCTGGGTCGCTGATGCCGGTCTGACACTGCATCCGACGAAGACGAAGATCGTTGACAGTCGCGTCGAGAGCTTTGCGTTTCTTGGTTACTCGTTTCGTGGGGACCAGATCTATCCTCGCCGCGAGAGCCTGGCAAAGATGAAGACGCGCATCACAACCCTGACGCCTCGCAAGCGTCCTGGTTCGATGGAACAGATCGTGGCGGAACTGAGCAGCGTGTTAAAAGGCTGGTTCGGCTACTTTCGCCACTGTCGCTGGACGATCTTCAGGGAACTGGACGGGAAGATCCGCAGTCGCTTACGGCGTCTGCTGCTCCAACGTCACCGGAAGAATCCCCTGCGTTTACCTCGCGCACAGCGCTGGCCGAATGCCTTCTTTGCGAAAGCGGGTCTGTATAGTCTGCGCGAGGCCCACTTTCGTTTCGCTCGATCCGTCCCCGGCAACTACTGACCGGAAAGCCGTATGCGGGAAAACCGCCCGTACGGTTTGGAGGGAGGGGAGACCGGAATCAACCGGTCTTCCCTACCCCTATGCCGTGTGTACGTGGCTTGGAAACCGGCGTGGGGCCGAAAGAAGCTTACTCAAGAAAGTTGCGCATCATCAGTTGATCGACCGGAGCGTAATCATCTGTCAGGAGAACGGCTTTCGAAGCGTCGGAACGAATACGATTTCTGATCTCCGCGATCGGAACAACAATGGCACTGGTCCACTGGCTCCACCAGTCGGACAGGGATACAGGAATCGCTGCTCCATTCGGTATGTCCGCAAACTCCGTTGACGGTTTGTTCATCGTCGACGCAATGATAAAGACGCTTCGGTCACGCAGTTTCTCCGTCTCCTTTGGAATCATCAGCCTTGTTTCCGGAAACGCGTGATCCATTGTCTTCGCTGCCGAAGCCACGAAGACTCCGGAATCCAGACTGTCGATCACAGTCAGCAGATAGACTCCATCCTTCTTCAGCAGCCGACGAATCAGATGATTGTATTCCAGCGTCATCAGGTGGGACGGAACTGAAAAGTCATTGACCGCATCCTGAATCACAACGTCGTAGGACTCTTCTTCCGCGTTTCGAACGAACTGTCGCCCGTCCATGTGATGAGACTGAATGCGAGTCTGCCGGGACAAACCAAGATGGTCGTGTGCCACCATCGTCACGCCCGGATCGATTTCCACCACATCAATCTTCGTGGTCTTCAGATCCTGCTGTGATTCAATCCAGCGAGGAAGTGAATAGCCACCACCGCCAATCACCAGAACGCTGGCTCGTCGGCCTTCGGATTCAGCCCGCTGCGTTGCCCAGCGAATCACATCGCCCTGGATCTTTTCGTGAGGATAATGCAGGAACGATGGGTCCTTCAGATCAATGGCCGAATGCACAAGGCGATCGAGCACCATCACAGAGACCTGACGTTCCCCGATCTTCTCTTCGTTCACGTTGATCGCAAAGTAGCGAGTCTCACAGAGGTACGGTGACGGACACAAAAGCACGAGCAATGCAGCTGTGACAAGCAGAGCTTTCGGGAAGAAGTTGTGCTGTCGGGCGCGGGCCTGTACGTCGTGAAGCTCAGTGCCTTCCGCGGGCGACGTCCGTGCGGCAAAGATGGACAGCACGATGGGCAGCGTCCCAACAAGAATGCAGGTGCGGATTGCTCCAAACTGCTCAATCGCAAACCAGGCCGTCACGAGAATTCCCGCGATACACCCCAAAGTAGACCAGGCACACAGTCGCCCGGCAACATCGCTGACATTCTGAGACTGACGGCTGAATGCCTGAATGACTTGAGGCGAAACGGTTCCCAGCAGAAAGGACGGAACGAAGAACAGTGAAAATGACCAGCACACGGTTTGAATCATCAGCGGAAGTTCGGCAAACAGATTCACAGCCAGAAGCATCTTCCACAGTGGACCGATCATCAGCGCGGAAGCCCCTGAAGCGATCAGAGTCTTTCGCAGCATGACCGGATCGTTCGATGACGCCAGACGTCCGCCGTAGCGATTTCCCAGAGCCATGCCGGTCAGCACAACTCCGACAACTCCCGCAGACAGGATCAGGGAAACGCCGACCAGTGGTGCCAGTACCCGGAACGCGGCTCCTTCCAGCGATCCCGTCACGAAGCTGCAGCAGACGACAGTCAGAACTGCCAGAGGCCACTGTTCGCTTTGGCGAAGATCAGAAGGCTGTTTCGAAGATTCTTCCGCATCTCGACCACGATTCTCCGCCAACTTTGTCCTGCTCAGAATCTCCGGCAACTCTTTTCGACTCAGCCAGAACGCCAGCGCGTCGATCACGGGACACAGCAGCGAAAGAATGACAAGGGTTGCCGATGTTCCGAAGATGATTGCATGAGTGCCGAACTGAGCAAGCAGCCAGAAGCCAGCAGCATAGTTCCCGGCCAGACTTCCGACGGTGCCCCAGGCAAAAATACGCCCGGCCACTGTTCCCGGTTCCGATGTGTGAGCGACTGACTGAATCGTCGGCACGGTCACCAGACTCAGCAGCATTCCGGGAATCAGGCAGACTGCGATCGAAGCAAATGCAATCTGGATGAACAGCGGAAGATCCTGAAACCAAAGGGAATCCGACAGAACCTGAATTGCTTCGGGCATCAGAAAGACGCTCACGGCCGAGAACAGCAGAGAAGCCGGAAGCAGCCAGTGGTAGTTCACTCGCGCGGACACCACCGAAGCCAGCCAGTTTCCGGCGGCAATGCCGAGCAAGAACGCTGCAATGATCCACGACCACGTTTCGATCGAAGACCCGATCAGAGGAGACATCATTCGAAAGCAGCACTGCTGAACTACCAGCAGGGCAGCATTTGCGATGATGCTGACCAGGCCAGCCCACAGACAACGCAGGACTGCTGTCGAAATGAACGTTTTGGTACCGCGAGACGGGTTTGTCAGTACGGTGTAGGGCATTTGCGGCAGTCCAGGGTCTTCGAAAGGGATGTTCTGTTCAGACACCCTGAAAACTAGCCCCTGCCGAAAAGAACCCCGGCCTCATGACAACGAAAATGCCGATGGCCGTCGTTGAAAAAAACGATAGCCACCGGCGTTTTTGTGTTCCGGTACGGCGTTGACCACCAGGACGCAGTCGTACAAATACGCGAGCAGCGTCAGGCGATCGCCCCTCCCGTCGGTTATGTCAGTTCCCAGCCTTTTCGGTACGCTCGGCGAATCAACGGATCGGCTTCCGGAGCGTTTGTTGCCTTCATCGCTGCGGCGTCCCATTCCAGCTTCTTGCCAACTCGATAGGCAACATTACCAAGGTGGTTTGCTTCCGTCAGCCAGCCGGCATACTGGAAGTTGCAGGTCGTGGGTTCGCCCGTCTTGCAGGCTCGAATCCACTCTTCATGATGCCCGATTGAGGCGGGAATGAAGGGGTCCGGTCGTTTGAAATCCCGGAACTTGTCTTCCGGCAGCAGCACATGTTTGCCATAGTCGGAAAGCAGCATTCCTTTTTCGCCAACGAACAGCACTCCGCTGTCCCACGCCGGAATGGATCCGTTTGTCAGCAGTTCCGGCTTGTGAGTTCCCTGATACCAGGTGAGTGCCACTTTTGGCTGGTCACCATCCGCTTCGTATTCGTAGCGAACATGCATCGAAGCAGGTGCAATCTCCGCATGCGCTGGTGGCCCGAATGCTTCGATGGTCTTTGGAGCACGCAGCTTCAATGCCCAGAATGGCAGATCCACCCAGTGACTTCCCAGGTCTGACATTGTGCCATTTCCAAAGTCCCACCATCGGTACCACTTGGGGCCAGGAAAGTACACATTGTTGTAAGGTCGCTCCGGAGCTGGTCCAAGCCAGAGGTCCCAGTCCAGATCTGCAGGAATCGGATCTGCGGTCGCAGGACGATCTGTGACGTACACGATATCACCGAACTTCTTTGCATCTTCTTCAGACTGAAGTCCCCACGATCGTCCCACCCAGACATGACATTCCGAAACAGCGCCGATGGCACCGGTCTGAATCAGTTCCACAACGCGACGATAATTGTCCCCCGCGTGGATCTGAGTTCCCATCTGAGTCGCGACGCCGGCCACAGCGGCCGCTTCACGAATGATGCGTGCTTCGGAAATACTGTGAGTCAGTGGCTTTTCGCAGTACACATGCTTTCCCAGCTGCAGGGCCGGCAGAGTCGCAAACGCATGAGTATGCTCACAGGTGCTGACAACGACCGCATCGAACTCATTGGGCTTGTCAAAGATCCGCCGGAAGTCCTTGTCCTTTCGAGCTTCCGCGAAGTTGGCTGCTGCTCGATTCAGATTGCCCTGATTGACATCGCACAGAGCAGTAATGTGTTCCGATGACACGGACTGGAGGTTGCCGCCGCCACGGCCTCCACAGCCGATCACAGCGATCCGCAGCTTGTCGTAATAGGAAGTCGCCTGAGAAGCCGGGGTGATAAACAGTCCGGCCGAGAGAGCTGCCGCAGACTGCATGAAGGTACGACGTCGCAAGGATGACATAAGCGGACTCCAGGTAGGAAACAGCAGGTGGGATCAAACAGCCAACGTAACGCGGAAACGACCTGACTCGAGACTGAGGCAGGTCAGTGCACCGGGCAAACCGACTTCAACCGCCAATCAGGTAGAGATGACTGTCAGTGCGAAGCAGAACTTTTCCATCGACAAACACGGGGGTGGCCGTCGTGTGTTCATCCGCGATCGTATTCTCTGCCAGCACGCTGAAGCTGTCCGACTGAGCATCAACGACGAAGACCGTTCCGTCCTGTCGAGTCAGATAAACTCGGCCATCGGCGACGACCGGTGACGAGCGGAATGTGTGGCGGTTCTTCTTCAACTGCCCTGACCAGATGGTCTTGCCGGTCCGAAGGTCCAGACAATCAACCACGCCGCGGTTTTCACCACCGTCCCGGCACACATAGATTCGACCATTGCAGATTGCCGGTGTCGGAACGTCGGCGGATGTGCCCTCGTTTGACCAGATCACGTGGGACTTTGAAATATCCCCCTGTCCGCCCATCCGAATGGCAGTCAATGTGCCGCCTCGTGAATAGGGTGCCACAACAATTCCGTCAGCGACAGCCGCCGAAGCAATCGATCGGAAGTACTTGTCATTGTTCGGATTCATGCCACTCAAACGCCAGATCTCATGTCCGTCCGCCGCCGAGTGCGCTGTGACATGATCGGCTCCCAGCACAACGATCGTCTGCTGGCCATTTTCAGTGACCACCACAGGAGTCGCGTAGCTTTGAGCCGCTTCTTCAGGGGCTCCAAGGTTGCGATCCTGCTTCCACTTGAGTTCGCCCGAATCCTTCGCAAACGCAGCCAGGTACGAAGGGCCGGAATGCATGCAGGCGATGACCACGGCATCGGATGTCAGCACGGGCGAAGTGCCCAGGTCCCACCAGAGCGTGTCTTCACCGTAGAGCTTCTGAAGATTGTGATGCCACTTCTGTTCTCCATCGACCGTGAAGCAGCCGAAGTCACCGCTTTTGAAATAGGCAAAGACAAACTTCCCGTCCGTCGCGGCCGAAGGATTTGCCCCCGTGCCATCTTTGCCAGGCTTGCCGTCAACGGCATCTCCGAGAGGTTTCGACCACAGCTGCTTGCCATCGCGGCCGACACAAAGCACTACGTTCTGACCATTCTCAGTACCGGTCAAAAAGATGCGGTCTCCTGAAACTGCAGGCGTGGATGCCCCTCGAATCGAAAGAGGAAACTTCCACACAATGTTCTTCGTGGCCGACCATTCGAGCGGATAGCCACTCCCATCAGCCACGCCGTTTCCATGCGGTCCTCGCCATGTTGGCCAGTCACCAGCCAGCGAAACAGACAGACTGCAAAACAGCAGCGCACACGACAGAACAAGAGTCTTCATAGTTCACCCTGAAAAATGTTGGCGGGCAGGGTTCGTGAGAACAGAATGGAGGGACTAGAACAGGCCGATGCTGAATGAAACCGTATGGACCATAAACAAAAAGCGACGGAGAAACACCCCGTCGCTGGAACTTTTTTGATATGCCCACAAGTGACGTAGTGGATCTCGCCAGAGATCCGATAGCCCTCGTAGATTTTTGAACTCATCGTTGAGGAAAGGAACTCTGGCGAGTTCCACTACAGGCTGATGCCAGGAACTCTGGCGAGTTCCACTACAAGCTGCTGATGAAAGGAACTCTGGCGAGTTCCACTACAACTCAGGAACTCTAATGGGCATGTGCGGCATGGTGATCGTGACCGTGCCCACCATGTCCGTGATCTCCGTGAGCATGGCCATCGTCATGACCGTGACCATGATCATGGCCATGACCGTGATCATCGTGCCCGTGGCCATGATCGTCTTCGGCCGGCTCTTCAGGAAATTCCCCAAAGCGTCCAAATGCACCGGACAGCTGAGCTGACCCGCAGAGCAAAGCAATACATGTCAGCATAGTGACGTAGATGAACTTCCCTGCGAAGTTGGACACAGCCAGGCCGACCATGTAGTGCTTTCCACCTTCCGGCGGTGCCACCGCGCCCCAAACCAGGACGGCAGCAAGCATGAGAAGCAGAACGCCAATCATTCCTCCGCGTCGAAGGATTGGGAAAGCCTTCGACCAGTTCACGCAGAAGGCCCAGTAACCAACCCAGGCAAGCAGAGGTAGCCATGGCAGGACCACGCGAACCAGATTCACGACGACATTCAGCAATGCCGAGAGAACGTCGATCAGGCTGCTGAAGAGATCAAACAATGCATCCATGAGTCACCAGTGCTGGCGGTACAAACGATTGCTGGAAGAAGGCCAATCACCTTTGACCTTCGCTCAAAGTTCCCCACTAGTTTAGGCAAAACTCCTCGCATTCCGCCACTCTGTACGGTTCGCGAGAATTCCGGATCACCGACTTTCGATTCGCAGTGGATTGCGAGCGGTATGCGGACTGCCTTACCATCTTGCCTCAGGTGATTTGCACTGTCATGGCAATTCGCACGGCATTGGCTCGGCACAGAGCCGCAAAAACTCAGGTGACTCTTGCCTGCACCGAACTTTTCCCCGACCGCGCCGTTTTTTCTGACGCTGTCCGACGTCGTCCTGGAGGGGACGCAGCACCGCCGGCTCGACGGAATTTCGCTGCAGCTCGGCGTGGAAAAGACGGCCATTCTTGGACTTTCGGGGGCAGGTAAGACATCGCTGCTGAATGTGCTCGCGGGATTTGAGGTCCCGACGTCTGGACAAATCGTGCTCAGCCCCCCTTCGACCGAGTCTCGTCTTTTTCGGTATTGGGTCCCGCAAAATGGTGGATTATGGCCGCATGTTGAGCTGATCGGGCATCTGCGGTCGGTCGCTGGCGGAGCTGCCGATTCAGAAATCCACAAAAAGTCAGACGAAATCCTGGACGCGTTTGATCTGAGGCACCGAGCGAATGCGTTCCCCGACGAACTTTCACAGGGAGAACGTTCTCGATTAGCCCTGGCCAGAGCCCTCATGGCCAATCCTCGTGTGCTGCTGGCAGATGAACCACTGGCCCATGTGGATATCGTTCGAAAGCCGGATTTTTGGAAAGTCGTCGACGAATGGGTTTCGAGGGCAGGGTGTTCGTTCGTGTTTTCGAGTCACGAGCCGGAAGTTGTCCTGAGGCACGCGGAACGGGTCATTGTCCTGGAAACGGGCAGCGTCATTTTCGATGGACCTGTTTCTGTGCTGTATGACAATCCTCCTGAAAAGCGAGTGGCGGAGTTTCTTGGGCCAGTCAACTGGCTTGGGGATCCGCTTCGAAAACTGCTGGGGGGATTCAGTGACCGGGATTGTGGGATTCGCCCGGAACGAATTGCTTTGTCAGAGGATCCGTCAGGGAAGTTTGAAGTGGTAAGAAGTTTTCGAACGGGCTTCTTCCAGGAAACGTCATTGACAACTGCCCGCGGTGATATGGAATTCAGCCTGATCCACCGTGGGCATTCACCATTGGCCGCGAAGACTCGAGTTTCAGTGACCATCGACCGAATTTCGACAACGCGATTGTGAATAGCGAACTTCTATGACACCTCAGAGCCCGCACGAACACGTGAGCAAAACGGCGAATCGAGAAGTTCGCCTGATGCTGATCCTGCTGGCAGCGCTCGTGTCTCTGCCCGGATGCGCTGAGAGCAATCCGGATCCGGAACTTTTTGTGGATGAAATCCGCAGCTGGGAAGTTCCTGCTTCAGGTCGGTTCCTGCCAGCTCCCCGCGGCTTGTACTCGGACGAAAATGACAACGTTTACATGCTGGATGACGCGGGACGAGTCCTGGTCTACGACTCTTCCGGAAAAATCCTTCGGCAGTGGTACATGCCTGAATACGAAATTGGGAAGCCGGAAGGAGTCTGGAAGCTGCGGGATGGCCGCGTTGCCGTCGCGGATACTCATTATCACCGCGTCGTTGTCTTCAAGCCCGAGGGCGAAGTGGACTTCATCTTTGGCTCAAAAGGACGGGAACCCGGACAGTTCAATTTTCCGGTTGCCATTGCTCAGGACAAGAACGGGTTCCTGTACGTTGGCGAGTATGGGGATCATCAGCGGATCCAGAAATTCACCGAATCCGGTCAGTTTGTTCTTCAGTTCGGGCAACATGGAACGGAAGACGGCGAGTTTCAGCGTCCCAGCGGACTTGCTCTTCGAGACGGTGAAGTGTTCGTTGTGGACGCGTTTAACAACCGGATTCAGGTCTTCGATGAGCTGGGCAAATTCCTTCGAGTTTTGAAATTGCCGGACAATTCTGATCCGCTGGCGTATCCGTACGATATCCGTGTGACGGCAGAAAATTTGGTTTACATCATTGAAAATAAGGCGGCGCGGCTGACGGTCATGCGAACAGACGGCACAATGGTGGGCCGCTATGGTCACCCTGGTCGAGGACTCAATGAGTTCTATCAGCCATGGGACCTGACGGTTTTGAGTGATGGACGAGTATTGATCGCCGACACAGGAAATCACAGGCTGGTGGAGCTGAAACTATGAAAGGAATCATCGCCTTCTTTCGCAGGCTGGTGCCGCGTCCCCATCGTCCCGTGCGCTGGCAGGCCGGAATTCCGCTGGTACTGTTCCTGTCGCTGTTTGCACTGATTGTTTTTTCGATCCTGCCGACATTCATCATCACGTCTGCAAATCCTTCGCTGTGGAATCACAAGAATCATCTGATCCGATTTCCGTTCCTGGCGAACTGGGGTGTCGGCTTTCCTCAGTTTGAGCTGGTCCGTGAACTCGAGTTTGCTCGGCCATGGATGTTCCTGCTTCTGTTGCTGACTCCGTGGATCTGGTGGATGCAGGCGGCCGGACATGCGGGGCTGCCGTATCGTCGAGGGATGATGGCAGCCTTTATCCGACTGTGCCTTTGCGGCCTGCTGATTGTTGTCCTGGCCGAGCCGAGAGCCGTTCGAACAAGCGATGTGGTTTCTGTCGTTTACAACGTCGACGTGTCAGACTCCGTGAATCAGTTTCGGGGGAAGATGCTGGAGTTCGTTGCCGACACCGCGGCAAAGAAACCTGGTTCCGATCAGGCCGGCCTGGTTGTGTTCGGACGAACGGCCGCTGTGGAGTATCCACCGAAAGAAACGTTCCCGTTTGAGAAGTTCATCAATTCACAGGTCAGTCAGGACGCGACGAACCTGGAGCAATCGCTGGCCCTGAGTGCGGCCATGCTTCCGGAAGAGAATCTTGGTCGCATCGTATTGCTCAGCGACGGCACGGAGACTGTCGGGCAGCTCAAAGACGTGATCGATGATCTGCAGGCGCGCGGCGTCGAGGTCAATGTGGCTGCCGCTGATTACGAATACGAGAAAGAAGTTCTGCTCGAAAGACTCGACCTTCCTCGCTTCGTCCGGCTCGGAGAAACCTACGAAGCGTCTGTGGTGCTTCAGTCACTCGCTGCCGGCAAAGGCACTCTGGTGCTGATGGACGGCGAAAAGAAGATTGCTGAACGAGAAGTGCAGTTTGAGGCGGGAAAGAGCCGTTACTCATTTCCGATCAAAGTGGATCAGCCGGGCTATTACGAGTATTCCGCTCGCATTGAAGTGAATCCAGCAGACGATCGAAGAGTCGAGAACAACGTTGTCCGCAACTATCTGTACCTCGATGGCCCCGGCCGGATTTTGATTGTAACGAATCCGGAAAGCTCCGATGAAGAAACCCGCTTTCTGCAACTCGCATTGAAACAGGGTGAACGCGAAGTTGAAGTGATTAATGCTCAGGAGTTTCCTTATGATCCGATGAACCTGATGCCATATGACGCAGTGATCTTTGCGGATGTGGCGGAAGACACTTTGCTGCAAACGCAGATCCAGGCAATGCACGACGCCATCAAGAACCTTGGCGTCGGCTTCCTGATGGTCGGCGGTCCAAACAGTTTTGGCCCCGGAGGCTGGCAGGGCTCAGTGATCGAAGATGCTCTTCCCATCTCCATGGAAATCACCAACAAGAAGATTCTGCCCAAAGGTGCGCTGGCCATCATTCTTCACACCTGTGAGTTTCCTTCGGGAAATACCTGGGCCAAGCGAATCACCAAGCGAGCTATTCAGGTGCTGAACTCTGAGGACCTGGTTGGCGTGATGGCTCAGACGATGAACGGCGACGAGTGGATCTTTGAGCTGACTCCTGCTTCCAAATATTCGGAGCTCGCCACAAAGATCAACAACGCCCAGATCGGCGACATGGGAACATTCGGCACAACGATGCAGATGGGCTATGACGCACTCGTGAAGTCTGACGCATCGACTCGGCACATGATCATCATTTCCGACGGGGATGCTCAGGCGCCCGTTCCGTCACTGATCCAGAAGTTTCAGGAAGCTCAAATTTCAGTGTCCACAGTGGCCGTGTTCCCGCATAACGGAGATGCAACCACACTGAAAGAAATCGCAGCGCTGACGAAGGGGCGATTTCATTTCCCAAGTGACCCGAATCAGCTGCCGTCGATCTTCGTGAAAGAGGCAAAAACACTTCGACGCAGTCAGCTGCAAAACCGGAAGTTTGTTCCGGAAATGATGGCTCCTGACGCAATGCTGCGGGAAATTGAAAGCTCACCGGATCTTTACGGCTATGTGCTGACGTCTCCCAAAGATGATCCCCGCGCGACCATTGTTCTGGCTGCTCCTCCGACGGAAACAGAAGTGGCCGCCGGTGATGGCGAACGTGACCCGATCCTTGCCGTCTGGCGTTATGGTCTGGGAGTCACAGCGGCCTACACGGCAGACTTCACCAACCGATGGGGTAAGGACTGGGTTCGCTGGGAACAGTTCCAGCAGATGGTGAATCAGATCGTCACTCGAATCAGCCGCACTCGTCGAGAACAGTTTCTGCGAGTCTACACCTATGTGAACGGTAACGAAGGCGTGGTTGTTGTTGAGGACTTTCATCCGGAAGAAACTCTGCTTGATATCAACGTGTCCGTGACAGGTCCGAATGAGTTCGAGCAGACGCAGCCTGTGCGTCAGATTGCTCCTCGACGCTACCAGACATCGATGCCTCTGAAGGGCGAAGGCCGTTATCAGGTAATGATCGGAGCATCGGATGGCAAACGAAACGAAACAGCCTATGCCGGGTTTATCGTGTCGTATTCCCCCGAGTATCTTCGGTTTCGAGCAGACCCGATTGTTCTGAAAGAAATTGCAGAAGCCACCGGGGGCAACGAGATCGATCTGAATCAGGAACCGGAACAGATCGCAGAACAGTTGTATGGCAATCGCAAGCCGCGCCGCAGCAGTCGGGCGATCTTCGAGTGGTTTCTGATGCTTTTTGCGCTGCTTCTTCCTCTTGATGTGGCAGTGCGAAGAGTTCAGATGGATGCCGGATGGTTCCTGCGCCTGTTCCGTCGTGAAAAGAAGGAATCCGCAGCGACGATTGGAGCATTGCTGCAGCGAGCGGAGGCGGTTCGTTCCAACATGAATGCTCAGAAGGAAGGAACCGACGGTCCGCGAGCACCGTTGCCGGAAGGACGCCCGATGCCGGTTCGAACTCAGAACAGGCCGACAGCACAGCCGACATCCGGGACCACAAAGCCACAGCCTCAGACCGAATCCTCCGGTTCTGCTACGCCCGCTTCAGCACAGGGAGATGCGGATGCCACAACGTCACGACTGCTGGCGCTGAAGAAAAAACGCGAGGAAGGCAAGTCTCAGTAATTCATTGGATGGATGGGAATCAAGCCATCCTCCCAGTCAACAAATCATTGTTTCATTCACCTAAATCCAGATATCGAACCCATGAATACACCGACGACACCCGAACAGCTGCAGACCGAAGCGGATCAGTTTCGCAAAGAATTTGAAGGAGTCCGTGATGCTGTTGGACAGGTCATTGTCGGGCAGCAGCGCGTTGTTGAGGCAACACTGACCGCGCTGCTTTGCGGCGGCAACGTCCTGCTGGAAGGTGTCCCGGGACTGGGCAAAACTGAACTTGTGAAAGCTCTGTCTCAGGTGCTGAAACTGCACTTCCGACGAATTCAGTTTACTCCGGACCTGATGCCTGCGGACGTCATCGGGACAAACATCATGACGACCGATGATGCCGGCAAGTATCGCTTTGAATTTCGTCAGGGGCCAATCTTCACGCAGCTGCTGCTGGCCGACGAAATCAACCGAGCAACTCCGAAAACGCAGTCAGCGCTGCTGGAAACCATGCAGGAAGGGACAGTGACGACCGGCGGCACCACGTATAAACTGGAACAGCCCTTCTTCGTCCTCGCCACTCAGAACCCGATCGAACAGGAAGGCACGTTCCCGCTCCCGGAAGCTCAGCTGGACCGATTCATGTTCAAGGTGGTCGTTCCGTTTCTGTCCCGGACAGAACTGAACGAAGTCGTGAACCGAACGATCCTGAAGAAACGGTACGAAGCGACACCTGTCCTTGATGGCGCTCGCATTCTTCATCTTCGCACGGTGCTGGATCGCGTTGTTGTCAGCGATCCGATGCGAGACTATGCATGTCGTCTGGTGCTTGCGACACATCCGGACTCCGAGTTCGCGACGGAACGGATTCGCAAGTTTCTGCGATGGGGGGCAAGTCCGCGAGCCGCGCAGGCGCTGATTCGAGCCGCTCGAGTCAGGGCACTCAGCCAGGGGCGAGCACATGTTTCGTTTCAGGACATTCGCTACTTCGCTCCGGAGGTGCTCCAGCATCGTGCTCTGCTGAACTATGACGGGCAGGCCGAGAATGTCTCGATCCGCGATGTGATCGAAGAGTGCATCAGCAAACTGCCAACGGAGGCGTGACGGTTGTGACTGACACCGCGACGCGTTTTACCAGTTTGTTTGATAACAGCACGCTCAGTCAGATCGAGCGAATGCGGCTGAGGCCTCTGCGTCGGCTGACGAACCGAGCCCGCGGCGAACATCTGTCGGGCAAAGGCGGCAGCAGCACGGACTTTGCTGACTTCCGTGACTACGCGGTCGGTGACGACCTGCGTTACGTCGACTGGAACATCTTTGCTCGCCTTCGCAGGCCATACATCAAGCAGTTTCAGCATGAAGAAGAAATGCATGTGGTGCTGATGGTGGATGCTTCCACCTCCATGCTGTTTGACAACAAGTTCCTTCTTGCCAAACAGGCGGCGGCCGCCATGGGAATCATGGGGCTGCACAATGTGGAACGCGTCAGCGCGTATGCAATGCACGGTCAGGAGGGGAAGCCGTGGATGCTGCCGCCCGGAACCGGACGCACTCGCATTCGCCAGCTCCTTCAGTTTCTCGAACAGCTGGAAGCGGGCGGCAATATTCCTGTCGAACGGGCGATTGAAATCATGCTGCGATTTCATCGGGGACGCGGCGTTGCGATTCTGATCAGCGACTTTCTGACCTTCGGAGAACTCGCACGGCCTTTCAATCTGCTGTTCAGTTCGGGGCTTGAAGTGTGGGGGCTGCAGGTACTGAGCGACGCGGAGATCAACCCCAATGTGCAGGGAGATCTTCGATTCATCGACAGCGAAACCCAGGAGACTCTGGACATCACGAATGCATCGGAACTCCTGTCGGTTTACCACGATCAGAGATTGTGGCTCCAGCAGAATCTGGATTCGATGTGCCGAAGTCGACAGGGACGATTCCTGTCGGTCAGTTCTTCCATGTCGATTCAAACCGTTCTGTTTGAACATCTTTGTCGACAGGGGTGGGTACAGCGATGAGCCTGCTCAAGTTCGTGAATCTTTATGGAGCCTGGTTTTTCCTGGCCCTGATTCCTCTGATCATTCTGTACTTCCTGAAACTGCGGCGTCCGAAACTGGAAGTGCCGTCTCTGGTGTTGTGGCAGAGTGTTGTTAATGATCAGCGAGTCAACTCGCCCTTCCAAAAGTTTCGGCGCAACCTTCTGCTTCTGCTGCAGATCATTTTGCTGTGCCTGGTCATTCTGGCCATTATGCAGCCGTTTCTGAAATCGGAAGCGGCGGTGTCGGAATATGTTCCCATCCTGATCGACTGTTCGGCCAGCATGTCGTCCATTGATGAGGCGACCGGCAAGTCGCGACTGGATCTGATTCGCGATCAGGTTCGGGAGCAGATTGAGAACCTGACAGGCAACCAGCAGATCTCTCTGTTCTCCTTTGCTGCGACGGGACGACGACTGACGGAGTTCACGAATGATCGACGAGCCTTGCTGAAGGCTCTGGAAAAAGTCCAGCCAACCGACCTGCCCGCTCAGCTGGATGACGTCCTTCGGATGGCCGCAGCGTATACTCGATCCTTTCCGATTCAAAAGGTCACAGTGCTGACGGACGGGAACCTTCCGGAACGAGCCAACTTTGAACTTCCCTTTGAACTGGACGTGAAGCGAGTCGACACCGGCGGGCCAAATGTTGGTATCACGGAAATGACAGCCCGCCGCAGTGGCCCGACCGAATGGGAGATCTTCCTGCGAGTGCTCGGGTCCACGGATGACCTGCGAGGCGCGGAACTTGAGATCTGGGAGAATGGCGAAAAGACTCATTCGGAAACCATAGAAGTTTCGCTGGAAGAAGCGGAACGAATGGTAATCCCGGTCGCAGCGGACAAAGCTCGGTTTGTGGAAGCTCGCCTGGTGCCATCCGGCTTCGATTCAATGAAGACCGACAACAGTGTCTGGCTGTCGCTGCCTGCTGCAAGGCCGCTGTCCGTCTGGATCGCTCCAAAACTGGGGACCTGGAAGCGTGCGGCTTCTGTCCTGGAGAACCTGACGGTTGAAGAAGGTGACGCAGACAAACCCAAAGGTTCTGACTACGACCTGATTGTCGCCGACAGTGCAGAGGTCGACAGCCTGAATGCCGCGGTGAAAGTCTTTGTCGGAGTTGTGCCGCCAGACCTGACAGGGATCGTGGAAGTTCGGGACGATGTGGCTTCGGTGGTGGACTGGAATCGAACGGCACCTCTGCTTCGGCATGTGCAGATGGCTGACGTTCAGATGGGTGAGCAGCCTGCGTATCTGCAGGGCTTCGGAGTCAAGGACATTGAAGACCGCGGTTATGAAGTTCTGGCCGACGGAAATGCCGGTCCACTTCTGCTGCAGAAGCGAGAAGGACTTCAGGTGTCGTGGTGGTTTCTGTTTCACACAGACAAGTCGACCCTTCCATTCCGCGTCGGATTTCCAATCATCATGGCGAATGCGGTGGATGCATCGCTGAGACAGGCGTCGTTGTCGGAGATTGCTGCAGCTCCAACGGGTGTATTGCCGGCTGTGACGCTGCAGGCAGACCGAGACTATGTTGTTCGGACTCCCGAAGGAGGACAGATTGCCGCTCGGTCGAACGCTGCGGGAACTCTGGTGGGAATTCCGGCGGCCCGAGTCGGAAAGTACGAGATCCTGGAAGGTACAGACGTTGTCAGCGCGGTGGGAACAGGTCTGTTGAACGGAAATGAAACCGCACTCAAAGTCGTTGAAGATCTGAAAGTGGCGGAAGCGGATGTCAAGGCGGAAGAGATGGGCGATCTTGAAAGCGATCGACCCATCTGGTGGCCCCTTGCTGCGGCCGCATTCGCAGTCATGCTGTTTGAGTGGTGGTATTTCCAGCGGGCACGCGGATCGGTGGTGTAGAGATGCAGTCACTTCGCACTTCAGTATTGAAGAAGATTCTGTGCCTTGTGATGGCACTGCTGGCCAGTGGCAGCGTCGAAGCAGTGCAGCCAAAGATTCGCATGAAGATGGAGCTGGTCTCCATTCGCAACAGATCCGCCGGTCCCGTTCCGGTTCGAGTTCGCCTGGAATACAACGAACCGCAGTTTCTGGAAGGCAGCCTCGAACTGCATATCCACGATGCCATCGGTTTCCCGAGTGATGCCGCAAAAGTTCTGACACTGCGACGCGATGATATTGTGCTCGCGGGCCAGGACTATGAATTTATCCTGATCATGCCGCCCTTGAACCCGCCGGAAACCCGGAACTGGTCGATCAAGGCCTGGTTCGTGACCGAGAACGAGCGAATTCCGCTGTCACTGCGGCCTCAGCGACTCAATCCCCCGGAACCATTCGAACTTCTGGTGACGAGTTTCCTTGAACGCGGGATGGTCCTTTGCAGTGCCAGCGAGGATCCAGCGAACCTCGCCGCATCGCCAAATCGCAAGTTCCTTGAGAATGCGCTGTCACTGGATAACTACAATCCTTATGGAGAAAAACCTGTCAGTGCTGAGGCTGCGGTTGAGGTGTCTCAGGAACGGAGAAATCAGCTTCAGACCGGCAAGACCGTGGTCTTCTTCGCGTCACAGTTTGAAGCAAAGACTCTGCCGGATGATCCGCTGACGTATTGCTCGTTCGACGGAGTACTGCTGTCCGACGGTGGCCTCGCGCAGCTCAATGAAACTCAACTGGCTGGTTTGAAGACATGGATTCGTGCGGGTGGCAGTCTCTGTGTGATACCGGACGGTCGCCTGCAGCCTCTGCACCTGGAGTTTCTTCGCACGGTCTGTGCTGACTCGCTGGGTGCTGAGAGTGACCTGACTCTGGACAGCGAAGGAAAGCTGCTGCTGATTCATGAGGAGAACGCACCGATCCTGAAATCGCATTTCGGAATTGGGCGCGTGGTGCTGTTGCCTCTTGTGGATGACCTTGCGGCTCGAATGAGCGATCCGGCGGTGCTTGGTCAGGTCGTCGCGTTTCTGTGGAAGGTCCGATCCAACAGCCCGATCTGGGAAGGGAAGAAGTGGACTGTTCCTGATGCAATGGAAGTTCTTCGAAGCCAATACCCGGGAATTTTGCAGGATGCAAACGGACTCTCCATCTCTTATGCAGAATACCTGCAGGCTTCTCAAAGGATGAGCGGCCTTCCTGGACCATCCTCAGTCCGTGGCGACCGAGTGTATTTTGACCCGAAAATGTTACAGAGCCTCACTGAAACGGAGGACCTTTTCCCTGCCACCGACAGCGGCATGGCACGCCTGGAATCAGCACTGCTGCCGGTGGATGTGGAAATGGTTCCGACGTCCGTCATCGCGCTGATTTTGGTGGGCTATGTTCTGGCGATTGGCCCGGTTGATTACTTTGTTCTTGGATGGCTGAAGATGCGGAAATACACATGGGTTGTGTTTCCGCTTGTCACACTGCTCTTTTCGGTCCTGACGATCTGGGTCGCCAACATCTACATGGGCAGCGAGGACACCGGCGGCTATCTGGAAGTGACAGACCTTGACCAGAACAATACTCCGGTTCGTCAGAGTCGCTTTGAGACAAAGTTCTATGGCACTTCTGCAGAGGATGTGACAAATCATCGCCTGAGCTTCTATGTGCAGGCCACGGATCAGCTGCCTCCGGAGGACATCTTTTCAGGAAATCGTTCCGCACAGACGAACATCGATACGCCAATGCAGATCAACGGAACGTTTCCTCAAAACTATCAATCGGTGCAGTCTGTTTCGCAATGGTCGCCTGTCACCTTTCGCGGTTTCACACTCAGCCCGGAAAACGTCAGCCTGCCGGCCATCGACTGGAACGACTCAGGATTCGTCAGCACGCCGGAGGGACGGATCCGGCTGTCAAATCTGCTGCGACAGCTGTCGGCGGAATCACAGGTGAAATATGCAGGCTGTGTGATACACGGCGGTACACGTTCCATCGACAATATTGTGGGATCGTACTTCCAGAGCAGTCCGACAGAGGACGATCGGATGTTCTACTACGGCTACACGAGCCGTGAGACACTCCTGCAGCAGTCACTCAGCATGATTGCCACTGTTGGCATGGATGGTCGCGGGTTCTTTTCTCTGGTCAGTCAGGTGTCGCCGGAAGGAGCGCCGCTGCTGGAGGATCTGTCGATTTCCGACGCAACGGATCAGCGTCAGAAGGTGCTGATCATTGCCCGAATCGACGGTAACCGGATCGAACTGTTTCGCAAACGCTTCTTTGTCGAGCCAACTCCATGAGCATTTCATCCACAACGTCAGCATCACTCGGCGGTCATGAGAGTTCGCCCGCAAAGCCACTGGCAATCTGCGTCCGCGACCTGCGGGTGAGCTATGGAAAGTTTGATGCGGTCAAAGGCATTAACCTGGACATTCCGGAAGGCGAAGTGTTCGGTTTCATCGGACCGAACGGTGCCGGAAAGTCATCCACTTTTCGAGTCCTTGCCACACTTCAGCCTAAGTTTCGCGGCATGGCTCTGGTCTGCGGACTGGACGTGCTGAGTCAGGCACAGAAAGTCCGCGATGTGATGGGATTTGTCCCGGACTTTTTTGGTGTCTATGAAGATCTGACCTCCCTGGAGTATCTGCACTTCTTCGCCGCCGCGTACAAGCTGCCCGTCTCACGGCGCAAGGCGACGATTGACGATGTGCTTTCACTGACGGACATGACCCACAAGGCCAATTCACCGGTCGATGGTCTGTCACGCGGTATGAAACAGCGACTGGCTCTCGCTCGTGTTCTGCTTCACGACCCGAAAGTTCTGCTGCTTGACGAACCCTCCAGCGGACTGGATCCGCGAGCGCGCATCGAAATGAGGGAACTGCTCAAAGCGCTGCGGGAACTTGGGAAGACAATTTTGATCAGCAGCCACATCCTTTCAGAGCTGAGTCAGCTGTGTACTCGAATTGGCATTATTGAACTGGGCCAGATGGTCGCACAGGGTTCACTGAATGATATTTACCGACAGCTTCAGCTGATGCGAGTCGTCCACATTCGAGTGGAAAACCCGTCGGATGAACTTTACCAGCGTGTTTGCAGGATTCAGGGAGTGGGGGAAGTGGAGCAGCAGATCGATCGATGGGCGATTCGACTGCACGAAGAAGAGACTTCGATTGCCGATCTTCACCAGGGACTCGTTGATGCCAAAGCCAGGCTGACCATGTTCCAGCCGGAAGCCATGGACATGGAAACGGCCTTTATGAAACTCACCGAAGGGAAGACTGCATGAGCCTGCTTCGGTTCATACCGGAACTTCCTTTGCTGCGTCGCGAGCTGACGGAACTGTCGGCGCGAAAGCGAACCTACGTCATTCGCTTCATCGGTGCCATTGTGCTGCTGGGCTGGGTGTTTTATGTGATGAATGTGGTGATCCAGCGGGCTGTTGGTGCCATGCCAACGATATCGCCGTCCCAAAGGGCACAGTCGATGCTCGGGATGGGAGGGTTGGTGATCCATTCGATCGTCCCCTCGCTGTTCCACTTCATTCAGATCCTGATGCCTGCGCTGGTCTGCGGGTCCATCGCCATGGAGAAGGAACGAAACACGCTCGGGACACTTTTCGTTACTCGACTTTCGCCGCTGACGATTGTCCTTGAGAAATTCGGCAGTCGTCTGATTCCGATGTTCACGTTCCTGCTGCTGACGTTTCCGCTGCTGGCATTTGCCTATTCGTTTGGAGGTGTCGACACACAGCTGGTGTTTTCGGCAGCCTGGCTTCTGGTTGCTGAATGCATGTGCTATGCGGCTGTCGGTCTCCTCTGCAGCGCCTGGTTTGGGACGACTGTCAGCGCCTTTATCGGGGCCTACGTGCTGACCGGTGTCTTTGTCGTCATCACGCAGGTTCTTGGTTTTCGATTGCTGTCTCCATTTTGCATCTGGCAGATGCTGCTCACTCCCTATTCGCTGGTGAATGGCCCGATGCGGGTTTTCAGCGATTCGATCCTGAATCTTGTTGCCCAGTGGGGACTGTTCTCAGCCTGTTTCTGGCTGTCACTTCCTTCCATTCTGTTTGTCGTCGTTTGCCTCATGATGACTCGGTTTCTGCTGTTCCGGAGAGCATTCGTTGGGCAATCTTCCTTCGTGCTGAGAATCTTCCGGCGGATCGACCGGTTCTTTACCGACCTGAATAATCGAACGACGGGTGGTGTCGTCCTGGTGCAGGACGGGGAATCTCTTCCTGCGTTTGATCCGGTTGCCTGGCGGGAACGAACCAAGAAATCGCTTGGCAAAGCCCGCTATCTGATTCGAATTCTGGTGCTGATTGAAGGCCCCGTTCTGTTCATGTGCCTTCTGTCGATCACGATGTCCGAATCGTCCAATTCTGACGTCCTGCGGGTTCTTCTCGGCGTTGTCTGGGGGCTTGCCTTTATGGTGCTGGTGGTCAAGGCATCGACTGTGATCTCCGCGGAACGATCGCGGGAAACTCTGGATGCGCTTTTATCAACGCCTATCACATCGTCGCAGCTGCTTCGTGAAAAGGTGCAGGGAATGCGACGAATGATGATCGTCCTGGCAACGCCGATCCTGACCGTTCATCTCACGCTCGTCATTATGTATGGCTCCTTCTGGAACAACAGCGGAACTGAGGCGCTCTGCCTGCTGCTGTATCTGGTAAGTTCGGCCATCGCAACCGCGACGTTGATGCACACAGTCGCGTGGCTTTCCATTATCGCCGGTCTCAGATGTGCGACGCAGGCAAAGTCGGTGACATTCGCGGTCATCCTGATCGGCGCATGGATGTTTGTGTCCTACACAGTCCTTGGTTCACCTCAGGGCTATTATTCAGACACGTATTACGCCAGAGATTTTCATACCGAAGCTTTTGTCAAGTGTTTGTTTCGCCATGATGGCTGGATCTGTGCCAATGAAGGGCTTCTGACTTCGTTGTCGACTTATCGGGGATATGGCAGCATGATGATCTGGCAGTACCTTGGCCAGAACACAGCCAGAGCAACTCTGTCTGTGTTCTTTGTCGGGCTCGTTCATCTCGGCTGGTTCGCTGCCATTCGATATCTCGTTCTGAAGCTTGCTCCATGGCTGCTGAATCGTCGCGACGAGGTTCCTTCGAATGCGCTGCAGGGACGACGATTTCCTCACCTTGACGATGGAAGTCCGGTGCTGCCACTCACTGACTTGTCAGCCAACCTCCATCGCTCTCGCGGATGAATCACACCGTGTCACAGAACAGTCAACCATTTCCGGCAGGCTCCTCGCAGAAGGCTGCGGCTTCGGCTTTCACCTGTTGTCCGATCCTCGGCTCACTTGGCGTCCGAATTGCCATGCTGGCCGTTGGACTGTTGTTTTTCCAGCAGGCGTGTTACGGCCAGGTTTCGGGCAAAGTCAGAATCGTGGAGACAATCTGGGGCTTCGATGGACGCACGATGAAGGGGGAATTTCAGCCCCTCTCGATTCTGCTGGATAATCTGTCGGATCAGACCATCGACGGAACCGTTGAACTTCGATGCAACACGGGCCTTGTCCGTCGGGTTGGCGGTGTCATGCAGCAGCCGCTGTTTCTCGGACCAAACTCACGCCGATGGGTGCAGTTCTATCCGTACATTTTTGGCCAGATGGTTTCATGGGACCTGGAGTTACAAACAGAGACGGAAACCATCAAATTTGATCCCATCGATCAGTCTCGATTGATTGCCGACACACAGAGTGAGGAAGAAAAAGAGTATACGTATCGAGCCACCGTCATTCTGGATCCGGTCGGGATGCTGCAAAGATCGCCTACGACGATCAAGCACCTGCCGTCCGAGATTTTTCCGCCATACAGCACGGCCACTCATGGTTTGCATGCGGTCTTTCTGGACCATGTTCCGGACTGGGATGAGCCTCGGCAGGCTGCTCTCCTCGGTTGGCTCCAGACCGGCGGGCAATTGCATCTGTTGCTGGACCAGAACCGACAGACTCTTCGATTCTCCGGGATCCTTGCGGCACTGAATGAACCGTTCCCGGAATTCTCCGTTGAAGCCGGCACTGTGATTCGTCACGACTATCAGCGGGGAGATTTGACCAGGGAGACCGTCACCTCCATTTCACGAATCCGAAAAAAGCCGGTCATTACGAACGAAGACAGCCAGAAGGCATTTTCTACCGGCGGCTCCGGACTTTCCTGGGAAGACCTGATTCTGAATGATGATGACCTCTACCACAGCCTGAGGAAGCTGACCGAACCGGATCATGCATGGGCGATCATCCTGCTTTTGTCCCTGTGTTATGTCGGTCTTCTTTTCCCCGGAGCATGGATCTTCTCTCAGAAGAGACGCAAGAACTACCTTGCTCCATACGGCGCGATCCTGGCCGTGGTTGTGGTGTTTAGCGGACTGTTCCTTTTCGTTGGTCAGCGAGGATACAACGAGGAATCATCGATCCGAACGCTGGCGATCGCCATGGGTCAGGACAAGACTCACTGGAGCTGTCTGGACTTTACTCACGTGTTTGTCACAAGTGGCGGTGAGTACCATGTCAGTTCGAAAAATCAACAGGCACTGATCGCTTCGGGCTCCAGCGATGAAGCGACCGACTCGACAACCACCCAGGGTGATACGGCAACGTTCGAGAGCCTGATGCCACCGTTCAGCAGTCAGCCTGTGATCAGCCGGCGTCGGATTGAGACGCCGGACTGGGGGATTCGAGTAAAGTCATTTTCTGCCACGGCCAATGATCTCACCGAATTGCAGCTGAGCTGCAGTGACAAGTTTCCCACCAAAGATGTGCTCTGCTACGCGATCTATGGCAGTCGTGTCTACGCGGTGGCATTCAATGCGGCAGACCGCACCCTGGTGATGCTTCGCCAGCAACAAGCCGTCCAGAGCTTTGTTTCGACGAGCAATAACGACGAAGACTACACTGTGCCAGCCTATCAGCGGCCCACTCGGATCGTCGACCCGAAACTCAAATTTCGTGACGAATCACTGCGTCGACTGCTGCAGCGGAGTCTGACGAGCACCGGAGTTGTCGACTTGAAAGCCTGGTCACTCCCACCCGGAAAGATCCGGTTTCTGGTGTTTATGCCAATGCCACGGGAGCTGATGCTGGATTCGGACATCAGCGGCGAACCGCTTGGCGACATTCTGTTTGTTCGCGATCTGCCAATGACCAGCGAGCAGTAGACGGTTGCTCCGTCGCGAAAATCACCTGCCAAATGTTCCCGGTTTGCAAAGCATCCCTGAGGATCGTTTTCTCCGAGGGGAAATTTCGCTACCCTCCGGTCCGATTTGCCTCTTGGACTCTTGGGTTCGAGATGTTTGCCGCCGGAACGAACAGGAGATTTCGCTTCGGCAGTCTTCCCTCCTCTGCATCCCTCCTGGAGATTCTCTATGCGACTGCAATCCATCATGCTGACCGCTGCCGCGGTAGTAGCTGCAGCATTTTCAACGACTGGTATGGCGGCTCCGCCAGAAGGCTACCGAGCCATTTTCAATGGCAAGGATCTGACCGGCTGGCACGGAATGCCACACTTTGACCCTCGTGATCTGGCGAAGATGCCGAAGGAAATGAGGGATCAGAAGATTGCCGAATGGACCGAAGATGCCAAAAAGCACTGGTCCGTGGAAAACGAAGAGCTCGTCAATGATGGCCACGGTGCGTATCTGGTGACCGATGAAGAATACACAGACTACGAACTGCTGATTGACTATAAGACCGTGCCGCTGGCTGACAGCGGAATCTACCTGAAGGCAAATCCTCAGGTTCAGATCTGGGACTTCACCGAAAAGGCAAAGTTCAATCTCGGCGCAGACAAAGGCAGCGGCGGACTCTGGAACAACAGCACTGGAGCTGCAGGCAAAGATCCACTGGTTAAAGCCGACCATGCGTTCGGTGAATGGAACAGTTTCAAGATCCGCCAGATTGGTGCTCGCACGAGCGTCTGGCTGAATGGTCAACTGGTGGTCGACAACGCCATCATGGAAAACTACTTCGACCGTGAAAATCCGCTGTTCGCAAAAGGCCCCATTTGCCTTCAGACTCATGGCGGGGAAATTCGCTGGAAGAACATCTATCTGCGAGAGATTCCGGCTGAAGAGGCCAACAAAATTCTGGCCACCAGCGCGGCAGATGGTTTCAAGAGCGTCTTCAACGGCAAAGACCTGACCGGCTGGGGTGGTGCCTCTGACAATTACGAAGTTGTCGACGGTGCGATCCGATGCAAAGAAGGCAAAGGCGGCATCCTGCACACAAGCGACGAATACGCTAACTTCGTCGTTCGACTGGAATTCAAGCTTCCGCCATCCGGCAACAACGGACTGGCGATTCGCACTGATGGAACCGGTGACCCGGCTTATGCGGCGATGTGCGAACTTCAGGTTCTGGATTCAGAACATGCCAACTATGCCAAACTGGACCCACGCCAGTACCACGGCTCCGCCTATGGTATGGTGCCGGCCAAGCGAGGATTCCTCCGCGCAGCCGGCGCTTGGAACTTCCAGGAAGTGACCGTTGACGGCAGCAAAATCAAGGTCGAACTGAACGGCAATGTGATCCTGAATGCAGACCTGTCGACCGTGACCGAATACATGAACAATACGGCTCACCCAGGCAAGGATCGCAAGTCCGGCTTCTTCGGATTCGCCGGACACGGTGATGCGGTTTCATTCCGCAACATCAGCATCAAGCCTCTCCCATAGGCCGCAACTTAAAGACGGAATCGAAAAGAGCCCCGGTGAATCAATCACCGGGGCTCTTTTTATTTTGACTCGATCGGGCAATGTCTATTTGCGAGGCGACAGATCCACTCCGTCTGTTTCTTCCAGTGTCACGCCATCTTCACCGACAACGTGAGTACTCTTTGTGGCTCCGCCGTCTTTCGACACGTCCATCATCTTTTCATCAGGTGACACGACCGGCGTTTTCTGGCTCGTCTGAGGCACCTGTGATGCTGACGAATCCCAGTTCATCACAACGACTGCGGTCATAGCCATGGCCGCCAGAGCCGAAATTACCGCCATCGGAGATCGGCGGTTCTTCGGCGTGCTGATGCTCTCCGAAGCAGCAACGATCGTGAGCGTCGTCGATCCTTCACGCGACGGTGGCACAAAGGGTCGACTGAGCTCAGAAGGGACTTCATTCCGGAAGAACTCCCGGAGCATTCCTTCCAGCTGAGCGTCGTTCAGAGATACTCGATTGTCTCGTTCGTCATTCATAAACAAATCCTCGCTCCGTTAAGATCTCAGCGAGTCGGCGTCGTGCCCGCGAAAGTCTCATGTCAATTGCGGCTGGGCTGCAGTCCATCACGGTCGCCATCTGCGCCGCTGACCAGTCCATCGCATACTTCATTACCAGAACCTTGCGGTCATCTTCATTCAGTTCCTGAAGAGCACCGCGGATTTGAATCTGTCGCTCTTCCTGAGCCATTCGATCTTCGGCAGAGTCAGGACTTCCGGTCATGTCGTCCAGACCGGGAAGCAACCGACAGGAACTGCTTTTCTTTCTGGCCACATCCCGAAGCCAGTTCTGCCCAACTCGAAGCAACCATGCTCGAAGATCCCGAACCGGTTCACCCCGATAGTCGTACAGACGAAGAAACGCTTCCTGAACCGCGTCGTAGGCCCGCTCCGGATCACTGCACATTGCGTAAAACAAAGCCCATAACTCCCGGGAATGCTCCCGGTAGTAGGTCTCGATTTCAGCATCCCTTTCGGGATTGGATTGTCCAGAACGTGGACGGTTCATGCAGTTTTCCAGCGTCGGACCTGACGCCTGACGTGAGTCAGATTTCAGGCAATTTCCGGCTCTGCCGGTTCAAAGACGAAACGAACGGGAACAACTAACACCATAACGAGGACTACGCTGGAATCCCCACCCCACAGGCCATTAACCTGACATTTTGCGAGCGATAGAAATGGCCATGTGTTCAGTTTGCGGGTCTGCTGCGTTCGCACCGACAGAGTGTAGAACGGCTGTCCTCAGCCGTTCTTCCAACACAGAGTGAAACGACCGTCGGCTACCAGGTGGCCGCGAGCAGACATCCCGAACTGCTCGCAATAATCAGTCGATCCCCAAGCGGTCCCAACGCAATATGTTCCGGAGGATCCTGCGAGATATCCACGGCCCACTGAATCGACCCTTCAAAGTTCAGCAGGAAGATTCGGTTCTCCAGCGTCAGCACGGCCACACGCCCCCGAGTCGCCGAGCAAACAACGCGCGAGGGAATTCCGTCGATCGCATAGGAGCCAAGCTGCTGTCCATCCAGCCCATAGACCTGAACCCCATGATTGAAGGCGGCAAGAAACAGCCGCTTTCCACCTTCAGAAACTGAGAGGTCCCCGACGTTGTTCAGGATGTGCTCCGTCCACACCTCTCGCCCCTTCAGATCATAACGGCACATCTGCCCGAACTCGGCCGCCGCGATCAGATGAGGCTCCTCGGTGAGAAACGCCAGGTGATCCATCGGCCTTCGAGTATCAATCGTGGCGACCTCTTTCTTCTCGTTCGTCACGATGTGAATACGCGCTGCGTCAGTCGCAAACGCAAGATGGCCACCATACGGAGAAATGGCAACGGCTGTAATGCGACCCGTAATTGACGATTGCCACAGGGTCTTCAGAGAATTGTCGAACAGTGCCAGCGAACTCGATCCAAGGACGGCAACACCAAGCTCCCCGCTGTCACTCAACAGCACCCGACTCAGCTGGCCAAAATTCAGTGACTCCCGAATGCGGTCACCCGTCTGAGTCATCAGGCACAAGCGGCCGTTGCGAGTTCCGGCAGCAATGGTTCTTGCTTCCCGTGCGATTGTCAGCCCGCTGATCCCATCGGGAAAGAAATCTTCAAAGATCGTATCCGGACGGGAACCAACACAATTCTGCAGCAGGGGTGAGCCCACCTTAAACCTCGGCAATTACAGGCCCGCGAAGCAACGAGACGACTCTGTTCCGCCCGCAGAGTATCACAGCAAAATGGCTTTCACGAGTCTCGACAGACGCCAAATGATCGACAAAGGCCGACACCACCCGTTGGCCTGATCGCGTGAATGTGTCAACCCTTCGGGCCTTATGGACTGATTTCACTTCGCTTCCGGTGGCTTACGCACACCGGCAGGGGTTGTGACGGCCTGTCGGGCCTGAATCGCAATCCATCACCACAGCGAATGCCGACAAAACAGGACTCCGCCCCCTCGCAGGTCCTGAACACACAATCTGCAATCAGTTGCGTGACAGGCGAGTCTGCAGAACTTCCAGAGCTTCAGCCACATCCGGGTCTGCACTAATCTCGTCAGACGTTCGATCTCGATAGAACGTTACCTGAGCATCTTCAGGCTCAGGCACGGTGACGTCAGGCTCAAGACCTTTGCCCGAGTAATTCTGGTCCGCAGGCGAATAGAACTTCGCTGTCGTCAGCTTCAGAGCAGTATCTTCGGAAAGCCGAATGATGCTCTGGACCGACCATTTTCCATACGTCTTTCGTCCTACGATCGTGCCGCGATGATGATCCTTGATCGCGCCAGCAACGATCTCACTTGCGCTGGCACTGTTTTCATCCACGATCAGTACCAGCGGGTAGTTGCGAGTATTGATGCCATGCGACTGAAAGGTCTGATTCTGCTCCGGAGAACGGCCCTTCGTTGATACCAGCACGCCCTGATCGATGAATCGCTCGATCACCGCTGCTGCCGTTTCCAGCAGGCCACCAGGATTTCCGCGAAGGTCCCAGATCAGAGCTCGCATGCCCTGTCGTTCAAGACTTCTCAGTGCTTCATCCAGCTCATCCACGGTATTGTTCTGGAAGCCTTCCATTCGGATGTAACCAATTCCCTGATCCTGATCCAGCATCATCTTTCGCGTGATGCTTCGAATCGTGACGCGCCGACGCACGAAGTCGCCGGTGTAGGATTTCCCTTCAGGCGTTTCGTAGGTCAGGCTGACCTTGGAACCAGCGGTTCCTCGAAGCAGCCTTGCCGCATCGTCCGTCGTCAGTTCGCGGCAATCACGACCGTCGATCGCCACAATGTAGTCATCCGGATTCAGACCGCCGGCTTCAGCAGGGCTGTCCAGCAGCACATTCACCAGGTGCATGCCGCGTCCCTTGACGCCTTTCATCTCAATGCCGATGCCAACCAGTTCTCCCTGAATGCTGCCAAACATATCGTTGTAACGATCAGGCGTCAGGAAGTTGCTGTATTCATCGAGTGCATTGCAGCCGCCGAAGATGTATTCCATGACGACTGCTGTACCTGGCAATGAGAGTTCTCTCTGGCACAGATCGCAGACGCTTGTCACAACGGCGCGAGCATCCATTCGTCCATCGACTTTGCGGTTCCAGTAGTTCTTGATCAATGACTGTCGAACGCGTTCAATCGCGGCCTCGTTGCGTGTGCGAAAGTGTCGGTCCAGAAATCGCTCGTTTCGCAGAGCCATGTACAGACTCTCAGTTCCGTGAGCGACAAAACGGGACGCGGAAATCGGCTCCACATACTCGTACTGCACACGAGTCAGAATATCCTCGAACAGGTTCAGCGCTTCCGCGCGGCCTTTGGTCAGGAGCTTCTCTTCAAAGCTGCGATCGGCGTAGCGACGATCCACGCCAAAGTGAATTCGAGTGCGACGAAGGGCATACGTCAGAGATTCGTCTTTGGGGAACTTCTTCAGACAGGCTTCGTACAGAGTGATTGCTTCAACCCACTGTCGACCGTTCTCAAGGTTCTCTCCGGCCGAAAGGGCTGCCGCTGCATCCGGGTACTGTTCGACATCAATCGTTTGCTCATCGGCCCGCAGATAAACGGCTGTGCTCGCCATCAAAGCAGCAAGAAACAGCGCAAAGAATCGCACGAATCGCAGTGGCCGCATGACGTTCCCCTCGGTCAGACTGATGCGAGGCATCAGACCGGAACTGGCGTTCAGGCCAGTTCGTTCGTTGTGGCGTCATGCCGAATGCTTCCCACGAAGTCCTTTGCGGAGTCCAGACCCTGCAAATGGCACATTCCCCCGAACTGCCATTGCCGCGATATCCGGACTGTGGTTCAGCGTTTTCACAATAGTCACAGTAACAAAGCTCATGTCCAGCCCATAAGCTCAAAACGAATATAGGGCGGGAATCTGAGGCGGTCAAACAGCCATCCTCCGCACGGTTTCACTCACGCGCAGACCCGGATTTCACTGTAAAAACGTGCAAAAACTCCCGATCCCCCCGGTTTACCACGCCACTCGCCAACCAAATTCTTTGCAACAAATGTTGCGAGAGGGCAACCGATGGTACCTATTGTGCGTCTTCTGTTGACAACGCCGATGATGCTCAGCAACACCATGTAGTGGAACTCGCCAGAGTTCCTGTCACCAACCCCGCCGTAGCGGAACTCGCCAGAGTTCCTGTCGCCAACCCCGCCGTAGCGGAACTCGCCAGAGTTCCTGTCTCCCAAAGTCTTAGGATCTCTGGCGAGATCCACTACATCGATTGGACGGTGTTGTTCAGCCGGCGGGATGAATACCCCGTGCGAGTTCCTGCTCCCATTCGTCCAGCAGCGGCCAGTCAACGGCACACGTGCCAAAGTCCGCCATGTGCTGATACTTATCCAGCCGATCAATCGCGGACTGAAGCAGCTTGCGGTCGTTTCGAAAGGCCGGCCCGTGACTTGGCAGCAGCCATTCCACTCCGCTGCCCTGAATTCGCTTCAATGATTCAATGAAGGCAGGCAGGTCTGAGCCGTGATGAGCATCGATGCTGCCAACACAGCCGTCACGGAAAATGTTATCCCCGGAAAACAGCAGCTTCCCAAGCCGGAATGACAACTGTCCCACGGCGTGGCCCGGAGTATCCCACACTTCAATCCTGAGATCTCCCAGTTGCAGAATATCACCTTCATTCACTTCCTGGTCGATCGTCAGCTTCGGAAGATCGATTGAGATTTCCTGAGCCGGAATCTCTGCAAATGCGGCGATCCGATCGTTGGTCTCCAGGATCGTCCGAGCCTGCGGATGAGCCAGCAACTTTGCATTCGGAAGCAGCTGCCTTGCTCGCTCAAACCCCTGAACATGGTCAGCGTCTGCATGCGTCGCGATCAGATACCGGCAGCTGGCTAGGGGGAAGTCCATCTGGCGGATAAGTTCGATCAGTTCGTCCACGGTGTCTTCGTAGCCGATGTCCATCAACAGCCACTCACTGCCGGAAAACACAAGATACACACAGCACCCGAGTCGTCGACGTGCCTGGTAGTTGAGTTCAATGACGTTGGGAAACAGTTCACGACGTTCCAGCATCCTGGCGTATTCTCCGCAGACTTCGATTTGCACTTACTTCCGGCCGAAGTCTAGACGTCTGGCCGGATTTTTCACGTGAGACAGCAGAGAATGCTGCAAGCTTCTCACCAGCACAGCAACTCCATACTGCACGAGAGTCGCGGGGGGCCCTCGAGAAGTCCACCACAAGCGAATTCACAGGCGTTGACTACCAGGCCGGCGTTTCGAGCAGCTTTTCCACGACTTTCCGACGGCTGCCGGTCGCTTCATAGATTTCATTCTGCCGCCGAGCACCGCTGTTCTGAGGAATGTTCGCCAGCGATTCCAGCTCTGCGAGACACTGAAGTTCCCGGGCCGTCGGAGACAGTCGCTGAATCAGTTCATCCACAAGCTGAGGCACTGAACGCTGCTGGAAATCGCGATAGCTGACCAGCGAAGCATCCGCTCCGTAGCGAGTTGCTCGCCACTTGTTCTGTTCCACCATCATCGGGTGGTATTCGGGAAGGAACGTTCCTTCATCAATGTCGTTTGAAATCGTGTGCACCAGACACTGAATGAGCGCCGTCAGCGCGAGGACGTGATCCAGGTTGGGAGGAACATCGCAAACTCGAACTTCAATCGTTCCGAAATGATGATGGGGTCGAATGTCCCACCAGATTTCCCGAATCGAATTGATGAAGCCCGTTGCCATCAGATGCTTCACCAGCCAGACATACTCGCTCCAGTTTCTCATCTGGTACGGCAGCCCGGCGGTTGGAAGACCCTCCATGATTTTCGAACGGTTCGACTGTAGTCCCGTACTGCGTCCTTCCCAGAACGGTGAGTTGGCTGACAGAGCCAGCAGTAGCGGCAGGTAATGCAGCATCCGGTCACACACCATCACCGCCTTATCGCCGGAATCCACTCCAATGTGAACATGAAGCCCAAATGTCACCAGCCTTCGCACGACGTCTTCCATCAGTGTGACAAGGCGATGATATCGCTCATGAACCGTAATCTTCTGATGACGCCAGGAGGAAAACGGATGAGTCCCCGCCCACAGCGTTCGAATGCCCATCGGGTTCAGCACATTTTCAAGCTGGCCAAGCTTCATCCTCAGGTCATCACCGGCATCCCGAACCGTGTCGCAGATTCGCGTATTGATTTCCACGTAACACTGCATCAGCTCCTGCTTGACGGAGTCTTTCAGGTCATTCGGCAAAGCGCCGAGCACCTGATCAATGCAGCTGCACAATCCCAGTTCGCGCGCATCAATGAGCTGCAGTTCAATTTCCACTCCGATCGTCGGTCTCGCGTTCGGAGTGAATCGCATGACAGTCATGTACGTCCTCAAATCAGCGGCTGGCCCTGGGTGCCGTCGCGGGCCGTTCAGAAATGCACCGTACTGGAGTCGTCACACGGCTGAAGTCTTTCCACGCCGGGTGGTCTGATCCAGTGCGACACAATCCTGGATTCTCCGACGTTTCCTTGCAAGCTCACCTGGGACCCGTGCGCATTCGCCGTTTCACGTTTCAAAAAACGAGTGCACTTTTCGTCATTTCCACTGGGCCTGTCGCATCTTCTGCTGAAGTTCACGGCCCGTCGTCAGGAAAGAGATTGTGTTGCAAATTTGTGCGTGCATTCACCCACCGATTGCAGCGGAGTCGACTTCTGATGATGATACGGACCGTCTCCTCATTCCTCGAAGGATCAGGGCGTGATCTCGTATCGGGCACTGAAGAAGCTGATCGGCGAAACCAGTCTGGAACGGAAGTGCCGCTTCCTGTTCGGGATCGCACTGCTGTTTCTGATCACAGCCAGCTTCTGGTGGTACGCCTCACGAACCCGACGGCTTGTCGAATACCAGCAGCTGATTTCTGCTCGCACGATGGTGACCCGCCTGCTCCAGCAACGGCACTATGCAAAGTTCCTGGAACGATCAGAACGAAAGCGGCTTCTTGGAACAGCCAGCGCGCCGTCCACGACGAACGAACCGGTGCCCGCTCCTGCTTCGACGGAAAGTCCTCCTGAGCCTGCCGCGACAAATCCGCCCGAACCACCGGCAGGCTCCGAAGCCTCCGTGTCGGATTCATCCCCAACTGCCTCAGATGGAACAGATGTCGTCGCCGCTGCAGATCTGAAAGCTCCGGCTGAACCGGCTGCCGCTTCCGAAAAAGCGGACCTCAGAATTCCGTACATGGAACAGTTGCGGCGAACTCTGGACTCGCTGCCGTCTGCCTCCGACCGTTTTAAATGGTCGATCACCGACGTCAATGTCATCCCGGGTAATGACCAGGACTTTGATGCCCGCGAGAAGTTTCTCGATACCGAAGGAACCGAGGACGAATACTGGATGATCCGCGACGAAGAGGATGGTTCGCGCACTCTTCTTTACTACACAGCTCTTCGAATCGAAACGGCCTGCCGAGTCTGCCATCTGGACAATGGCAAGATGGCAGACGAGTCCGAGATCGAGAATCTCCTGCTGGCCGAAGCGACGAAGGAAAAGACCAACGCTCAGAAAGAAAGTGCTGCCGGGGAAGCGACCGGCGTTGCCGCTTCCGAACCGGAGACCGCGGAAACCCCGGAGTCACAGGAAATCAATCGACGACAGTTCCCCCTGCGAGGTATCGCCCGCATGGAGCTGTCACTGGAAAGCGTGGATGCGCAGCTGGCACGAAATCGAGCGGTGCTGCTGGCGACGGGGATCGTGACTTCGTTTCTCGCGATGCTGGCCGCCTATGCGATCGTTCGTTACATCATCGTGAAGCCCGTTCTGCACCTGAAAGATGTCAGCGATGAGATTGCTCGAGGGAATCTGAATCTTCGAGCAGACATCAGCACGGGTGACGAATTTGAAGAACTGAGCCACGCGTTCAACCGCATGCTGCGTCACATGATGACCGTCAACGACGAACTGCGCACACTGAATGAAAGCCTCGACGGAAAGATCGACCAGCTTGCTCAGGCCAATATGGAACTCTTCAACAACAATCGGCTCAAGGACGATTTCCTGGCAACGATCAGCCATGAACTTCGAACGCCGCTGAACAGCATCCTCGGTTTTAGCGACATTCTGCAGACGGCCGCCAATCTGGATGATCGCCAGAAGCGTTATGTGCACAACATCCAGACGTCCGGTCAGTCCCTGATGGTTCAAATTAATGACCTGCTAGACCTGGCCAAAATTGAATCCGGAAAAATGGAACTGCATCCGGACCGTGTGGACCTGGCCGAAATTCTGGAAGTGCAGGTTCAACAGATCATGCCGCTCGCAGATCGCAAGAATATCGACCTGCGCATCGAACCGCCGCCGCAGGCTCTTCCGTTGCTGTATCAGGATCGAAGCAAGATCTCACAAATCGTGACCAACCTTCTGTCCAACGCGATCAAGTTTACTCCGGAAGGCGGGCGAGTCCGAGTCGCGTCGAAACTGCTGGATGCCGACAGTGTCGGATTCAGCGTGGAAGACACGGGCATCGGGATTCCGCTGCAGGAACAGGAACACATCTTCGAGAAATTTCGCCAGGGGACGACGGCTCCCGGCGGGCGCGATCACACCAAGCGAGAATATGAAGGGACAGGACTCGGGCTCTCCATCGTGCGCGAACTGTCTCGACTGCTGGGAGGTGACGTTTCTCTCATCAGTGAATTTGGTCGAGGCAGTCTCTTCAGCGTTCGCATTCCTCTTCGAGTGCCCGAACGAAGAATTGAACCAGAGCCACCACTCGAATCACGCTCATCCCCGAATCTCCCGCTGATCACCAGTTCCGACCTTCTAAATGCCGCCGGTGAACGGCAGGTGGCATCCGGCTCCGCATCTAAGCTCAAGGTGGAAGTTCACTCGATCGGACATCCGTGACGAGCTCAAGGGTTAATGTTCCCTCATGTCCGACACAACCCAGCGAATTCAGAAACTCCCTCGGCTGTTCCTTGGATGCCCGGTCTGGGCGTGCGAACACTGGAAAGGGAGCTTGTTCACACAGAAGGCTCCTCGAGCAGACTGGCTCCGACAGTATTCGTCGGTCTTTCAGACTGTCGAAGGCAACAGCACGTTCTACGCTCTGCCGTCGCTGGAGACAGCAAAACGCTGGGCAGAATCAGTGCAGCCTGGCTTTCGATTCGCCCTGAAGGTTCCTCGCAGCATTTCTCATGAGTGCCGTCTCAGGAATGCTCAAAAGGAACTCACCGCATTCCTTGATGTGTGCGACGTCCTGGATTCACACAGGGTTCTTGGCCCATCCTTTCTGCAACTGGCCCCGGACTTTTCCCCGGCGGAGAAGGAGACTCTACGGCACTTCCTGCAGTCTTTGCCAACTCATCTTCCATGGGCAGTCGAGGTGCGACATCAGGACTGGTACGACTCTGCGAAAAACGAAGAATGGCTCGATGGCCTGCTGAAGTACCTGCGAATGGACAAAGTCATCTTCGACAGTCGCTGTCTGTTTTCAAAACCGCCCTCCGATGCCGTCGAAGAAGTGTCTCAGTCACGCAAGCCAAGAACACCCATTCGACAGACGGTCACGTCGAAACATCCGTTCCTGCGGATTGTGGGTCGCAACAACCTGGATGAAACTCAACGCTGGATCGATGAATGGGCGCCGACGATTGCTCACTGGCTGCAGCAGGAACTGGAACCCTTCGTGTTCACTCACGCCCCGGATGATCAGTTCGCCCCCGAATTCGCACGACGCATGCATCGAGCAATTAGCCACCATCTGCCGGAACTGGCGGCCATGCCGCAATGGCCAGGCGAAATCCAAAGCACGTCGACTCGCCAGCAAAAGACGCTTTTCTGAACAGCCTTTGTCTGACGGATTCACACAGGCATGTCAGGGCTGTTGTTTCTTAAAAGCCTGCAGACCAAAAGTGTTCTCAAGGAATTTGTCTGAGACCAGCAGCAGCACGAATCCGAAGATCAGAGTCGCCGGAATGAACAGGAAGTGCCGCAGAAAGCTGCCCTGAAGCAGCGGGACTTTTGCGTACAGAAGGTAACCAAAACCCACCGTACAGATCAGAGTGCCCAGCGCGTGAATGTAACCGTAGGTGGTCATCTTCATGGATGGCTCGGCTTGCTCGTAATTCAGACGCATGACGCGTCCTTCACTTCCGAACGCTGAAACCTCATACGTGACCCGGATCTTTTCGACTGCATCTTCGCCAACTGTGTCACCATCTTTGATGACCGGTCCGTTGCTGATCAGGTAGTCTGCCAAACCGAGAAATCTGTTCCGCAGCTCTTCGGCAGGCTCAGGAGATTTCACAGTTTCCAGTTCCATCAGATCAAACGCCGCCAGCCCTTGTGTAAAACCAGCACTGGAGCCGTCCGGGTTTTGTGACACACAGAAGTTCACCCAGATTGGAAGAGGCATTCCGTTCGGGAGGAAGGTACACGCGATCTCAGTGAAGTCACCGGGCGGAAAGACGTGAGCGGAGTTGCACCAATAGACTCCGATGACACCTTCGCAGGAATCGATCAGGGCGATGGTTGCCTGAGTCAGAATCGTCATCATTTTCGCTCGATCACCTTCACTCATGACGGTGACGATGACGTGTCGAGCATGCTTCTTCATTTCCCTGGCCGCGTTCGGCCAGAACGCAGCATGAGTGCACAGAGGTTCGATGTCAGACCACGGGATCGGCGCGCCCATCAGGCCATAAATCACATGGTCGTCGCCGATAGAAAACGACAGCGATGCTGAACTCTTTTCACCGGCTTCCAGCGGAGCAGATCTGGGCCAGCGTTTCGCCCATGCTTTCGGAATCGTTGATCCGGAGACTTTGGAATTCGCGTCCAGCGCGACCATTGCGATGGAAATGGCCATGAGCATGCACGATTGCCTGATTCGCCCGTCGAGATCGGAAAATGACGCGTGATTGTCCGAGCAATCCGGTGCCAGCAAACAACTCCCTGCTACACTCAGCTATTCAGATTCCGGCAGTGACGAAGTTGCGCGATGTTGCTGCTGTCTCCAGCGGGAAGGCCTTCAGACGGCATGACTCAGAAAGACAGGGAGAAACGATCCGCGGCCGAACTTGTGTTCCTGGCTGTGTTTTACCCGGCACTTGTGGGTTTCTATTGCATCTACAAGTATCCCCGGTGGTTTGTCGCGGAAGGAACGAATCTTCAGTGCTTTCACCTTTTGGGTAAGAGCCCCGGTTTCTGGTACGCGACGGTGTATACCGCCATCGTCGCAGGCACCTGTCTGTGGGTCCTGATCCGAAATCAAAACCGTTATCAGCGAAGTCGAAAGAAGGAAGCACTGTCCGGCTATCAGCGGGCGAAATTCCTCTCGATCCTGCTGTCTCAGACGATAGCCTTCTACCTGATTCCGTTTGTCCTTCCCGCCCTGCGTCAGCCCGGCGGTTTCTTCAACGATCCAGGTCGACTCAGCACCAAGGCAGCTCACGTCTATGTGTACCCGGCGTTCCAAAGTGTCGGGCTTGCGATCTACATGTTTCTGGTCATCCCTGTTGCGGTCTGGTTCTTTGGCAAACGCTACTGCAGCTGGTTCTGCTCCTGCGGCAACCTGGCCGAAGCTGTCGGAGTGCTTCCGTGGGGAAGTCGCTGGGTGCGTCTGCACACGCCTCGCAGTGAAAAGGCAAAGCAACTGGAAGTGACTCAGTACTGGGTACTCGCCTTCGCCGTCTTCTTTGGAATCATGCTGTTTCTTGACGGCATGAAAATCCTCACCGCCCCGTCGCTGATTTCAGCGCTGCAGTCGTCGCAGGATTTTCTCATCGACTTTCTGTTCGGCTCAATCGTCGGACTGGGAGCCTACCCCATTCTGGGGACTCGCATCTGGTGTCGCTACGGCTGCCCCATGGCACGCGGCATGCAGTGGTTTGGATTCCTGACTCGAAGCCGATTTGCAGTTGTCCCCAACGACAAATGTCGCGGTCTGAACCTGTGCACTGAAGCCTGCCCGATGGGAATCGACGTTGCCAGCTACGCGCATCGCGATCGCAAACCGATCGAAGTGGCGTTCGGTTTGGAAACCGTGTGCATCGGCTGCGGAGGCTGCATCGACGCCTGCCCCGTCGACGCCCTCGCCTTCGCCTCCCTCAAAGAAGGACGCTGGGCCATCGTGACCAAACCCACGCCCCCTGACCCGACAGCCCAATAACAAACCAACAACGCCAAACCAAGAACCAACAACCAAGAACCCCCTTACTTCCTCATCGGTGGATTTCGATAATCCAGCGGCGCCTTTTGTCCGGGCTGCATCAGCGATTCGTACGCGTCCTTACCACGTCGCTCCTTCAGTTCCTGTGAAGCAGCCTGAAGCACATCCGGCTGACGAAACAGATCCAGGGCACTGGTCGCCAGTGTTCGTGCCGCCAGGTGCATTCCTTTTTCACCGATCGACGTTCCACCTGCGGCGACAGCCTGCCATGAATGGCCTGGTGTTCCAGGGACCCAGCACGCGGTCGAAAACCCGGTCGTCGGGACGACCCAGGAAATGTCGCCCACATCCGTTGAACCCTTGCCGACGGTCCCGTCGACGTTCTCAACGCTGGAGAGCGTTTCCAGTGACTCGGGTTCCTGAAGATGCTGCTGAAGCCGTGCGGCAAACTGGCGTTCTTCTTCACTGTAACGAAGGTCATTCAGCTGCTGCAGTCGTTTTCGCACCACGCCTGACAGCGTTCGATTGGGCATAATCTCCCGGATACCACCTTCATATTTGATGGTCAGTTCCGTTTCCGTCGCCAGTGCTCCGGCCTTCGCACACAGTTCAAGCCGCTGATAAAGAGGCTTCAAATACTTCGCTTCCGGATGGCGAATGTAATAGTAGATTTCGCCAAACGCAGGCACCACATTCGGTGCTTCACCACCGCTCGTGATCACATGATGAATGCGAGCCTGTTCCGGCGTGTGTTCCCGCATCAGCTCGGAAGCGTGTGCTGTCAGCTCCACTGCATCCAGAGCAGACCTGCCCTGATGCGGTGAACCGGCCGCATGGGCCGTTTTCCCCGAGAACTGAAACTTCACGGCAATTCGAGCAAGGCTGGATCGGTCACCCGCAGAATTCCGGCTTGCCGGATGCCAGTGCAGAACTGCATCACAGTCCCCAAAGAGTCCCGCCTGGACCATGAAGACTTTCGCACTGCCGCCTTCTTCTGCCGGACATCCATAAAATCGAACGGTACCCTTGATGGCTCCCGACCGAATCTGCTCCGCCACTGCAATCGTGGCCGACAGGGACGCAACACCAAACAGATGATGCCCGCATCCGTGACCATAGGAATTCTGATCGTCGCGCGGCATCTGCTCGGGAACATCTTTCTGCGTCAGGCCAGGCAGCGCATCGAACTCACCGAGGATTCCAATCACGGGCTTGCCTGATCCAAATTCAGCCGTGAACGCTGTTGGAATTTCGGCGACGCCACGTTTGACTCGCAGTCCTGCTGCTTCCGCGGCATCAGCCAGCAGTTGGGAAGACTTCTGCTCCTGATAGCCCGGCTCCGCTGCCTGCCAGATCGCTCGAGCCATCTGCCAGCTGGAGTCACGTCGATTCTCAATGGACTGCAGGATGCCGGATTCCACCGGGTCCGCAGCGGCCGTCACAGGTTCTCCCTGAGCGAACGACGTCGGAACGAAGGATCCCCGCTTGATTCCGTCCGTTCGCTCCACTTCGGCGGACGTCGATTTCAGGATGTCCTGTCGATCGTTCGCCGGATCCATTAGCGCCTGGTCGTCTGCGTCGTCTAAATTTCCGTTGCCCGGAGGAACAGCGTCTTTCAGGAGTTCGTCCAGAACCGCTTCCATTTTTTTAGCACGCTCCGGCTCTTCCGAAATCAGGTTCTTCGTTTCTCCGATGTCATTTCGAAGGTTGAACAAAGCCAGCGATGGTTCTTCCGACTTAGCCTGTTTCTTCTTCTTTGCGGCAGCCGGCCGAGCAGCATTGAGGCGCAGAAGTTTGTAGTCGCCCATTCTTACGGAGGCTCGCTGAGGAGACTGCACCATCAGGATCGCGTCATGCACAGATTCCGCCTTCTGTGTCAGCAGGGGCCACAGATCGCGTCCATCCACCGGCAGCGGCTGCTCCTGTTCTGCACCCGCAAGTTTCAGCAGAGTCGGATACCAGTCAACCACGTGCACGGGCACATCGATCTTCTGTCCGGCCGGGATTTTTCCGGGCCATGTGGCAAACGCACAGCCTCGGATGCCGCCTTCATACAAAGTTCCTTTTGCCGCCCTGAGAGGACCGTTGTCAGAAACCGGTCCTGGGTTTGGCCCCCCGTTGTCTGCGGAAAACACGATCAGAGTATTGTCGAGCTCGCCGGTTGCTTTCAGCGCATCCACGATGCGACCGACCGCTTCATCGACCGCCGCAAGCATACCGGCGATCTTCCTTCGATTGCCCGTCAGTTCAGGATAGGGCTCCATATAGCGTTCCGGAACCTGAAACGGAGAATGCACTCCATTGAAAGGAACGTAAAGAAACAGTGGACGCTTTGAAGCGGCCGATTTGCGAGCATCGATCAGGCGACACGCCTCTGCAGCAATCAGCTCCGTACTGTACCCTTCTTCGTGAACCTCCTTGTCATCGCGGTGCCAGTCGTGAACTCCATCGCGCAGATGAGTGAAGTAGTCGATGGCTCCGAAGTAGTGACCGTATTGATGTTCAAATCCGCGAGAGGTCGGACGGTAGGCCGGTTCAAATTCTCCCAGATGCCATTTGCCCGTGATCGCGGTTTCGTAACCGGCCTGCTGCAGTCCCTGAGCCAGAGTCCGCTCCGCCAGTGGCAGGCCCCATTTTGCGTTTGGCCTGACGATTGTGTACACGCCGGTTCTTGTGGCGTAACGCCCTGTCATCAGAGCAGCTCGTGTTGGAGAACACACGGGCTGGACATAATGAGACGTCAAAATCACACCGGAATTTGCCAGCTCGTCAATCCGCGGCGTCCTGATGATCTTGCCACCATTGAATCCACAGTCGGCATAGCCAAGATCATCCACCAGGATCAGCACAATGTTCGGTTGACGGGGCGAATCATCGCAGGGCGCAGCAGATAACGGACCGGTCGCAAGAAAAGCAGTCAGCAGTGACAGAAATGCACTGATCCACTGCACCGAGTTCGACGGACATCGCATAGGGCACGGCTCAAGCTTGTTGACGGAAGGGAACGCAATTGTCGCCAGCGCCATTCAACAAATCACGTAAGCGCCAGGACGGAACAGCCAGATGCTGTTCGGCCAGCATTCTATTGTTCCACAGCAACTTGGCAAAACCAGGCCAAAGTAGCCGTCACTCTCTGAGTGACGCATTGCGATTCGTCGATGGCAGAAGAATGAAGTCAGGAGAATAGTCGCAGGAGGGGCGAGTGTTGTGTAGAACGGCTGTCCTCAGCCGTTTGCGATGTGTGTTCGGTGGAAGCGATTGAGGACAATCGCTCAACACTGGGTACCACAGGTGCAGCCTGTGACGCGAAGCGGCACTCGCCAAAGTAGCCGTCACTCTCTGAGTGACGCATTGCGATTCCTTAATGGCGGGCGAATGCCAGAAGAACGAAAGCAGAAGAATTTGTTTGGTGAAAGCGATTGAGGACAATCGCTCTACACTGGGTAGCACAGGTGAAGCTTGCGACGCAAGCCGTCGCATCAGCGCACCTGCCATTGGCAATACCACGAGCACTCAGTGGCTTCCGGCGCCTGCGGCACACGCCCTTCAGGCGTGCTACCCGATTGTCACACACTCAACCGAAAACCGAATACTGAAAACCAAAACAGCCCTGCGTCGCCCAACGACGCAGGGCTGTTGTCCCCGAACCTACCCCTTTGCCAGCTGACGCAGGACGGTGTGAAGAATTCCGCCGTTGCGGTAGTAGACGACTTCGACAGGCGTGTCGATGCGGCAGGTTGTCACGAAATGAATGACTTCACCATTTGGCTTGCGAGCCATCACTTCGACGGCCTGTCGAGGAGCCAGCTTGTCGCTGAGACTGATGTCGAACACTTCGGTGCCATCCAGTCCCAGTGACTCGCGGCTTTCACCTTCGCGGAACTGCAATGGCAGGACACCCATACCGACCAGATTCGATCGGTGAATTCGCTCGAAGCTTGTCGCAATGACCGCTCGAATGCCCAGCAGGTAGGTTCCCTTCGCGGCCCAGTCACGAGAAGACCCGGTGCCATATTCGGCCCCGGCCAGAACAACCAGCGGAGTTCCTTCGTCTTTGTACTTCATCGCCGCGTCATAGATCGAAGTCTGTTCGCCGCTTGGGAAGTGAATGGCAACGCTGCCTTCCGTTCCTGGAGCAATCAGATTCTTCAGGCGAATGTTTGCAAAGGTTCCGCGAGTCATCACGCGGTCGTTACCTCGGCGTGCACCATACTGATTGAAGTCTTCAGGCTTCACACCCTGAGCCTGCAGGTACTTGCCGGCCGGGCTGTTGGCCTTGATGGAACCGGCTGGACTGATGTGGTCCGTGGTGGTTGAATCACCAACGGACACAAGGCAGCGTGCTCCTTCGATCGACTTGATCGGTGCTGGTTCTGCCGGCATATCAACAAAGAACGGAGGCTCCTGAACGTAGGTGCTCTTTTCATCCCACTGATACAGGTCTCCTTCGATGCCCGCAATCTTCTGCCATTCCGGTGGTCCCTGAGTCGCCTGACCATACTGCTCTGTGAACATCTCCGGCGTCATGGACGAAGCAATCGTGTCGGCAATCTCCTTTTGAGTCGGCCAGATGTCTTTCAGGAAGACGTCTTTGCCATCTTTGCCCTTCCCGATCGGCTGTGTGGCCAGGTCAATATCGACAGTTCCGGCGATGGCGTAAGCGACAACCAGCGGCGGGCTGGCCAGGTAGTTCGCCTTAACCAGCGGATTGACTCGCCCTTCGAAGTTACGATTGCCGGAAAGCACCGCCGCCGCAACGAGGTCGCCCGATGTCACGGCCTTCGCGACAGGCTCTGGCAGAGGACCGCTGTTGCCGATACAGGTCGTGCAGCCATAGCCGACCGTCTGGAATCCAAGGGAATCAAGAGCTGTGTCGAGTCCCGACTTCTGCAGGTATTCAGTGACAACTCGGCTTCCAGGAGCCAGGCTGGTCTTCACCCACGGCTTGCGTTCCAGCCCCTTCGCCACAGCGTTCCGAGCCAGCAGACCGGCGCCGATCATAACGCTTGGGTTACTGGTGTTCGTGCAGCTGGTGATCGCTGCAATCACAACCGCACCGTCTGTGATTTCGCTGCTGTGGCCGTTGTCTTCCACCTTCACCGGAGCAGACGCGGCCGTCTTGCCGTACGTCGGCAGCGACTTCTTCCATTCAGGCAGCATGTCCTTCAGCAGGATCCGGTCCTGAGGACGCTTGGGGCCTGCCAGAGATGGAACAACGTCTGCCAGATTCAACTGCAGTGTGCTGGTGAAACGAGGATCCGGTGAACTGGAAGTACGGAACAGACTCTGTTCCTTGTAGTAGCGTTCAACCAGGTCGACAACGTGCTTCGGCCGGCCGGTTCGCTCCAGGAACCGAAGAGTCTCGGCATCGACCGGGAAGAAGCCCATCGTCGCTCCGTATTCAGGAGCCATGTTGGCCAGTGTTGCGCGATCCGCAAGGCTGAGAGTATCAAGGCCAGGGCCATAGAACTCCACAAACTTGCCTACCACTTTGTGAGCACGCAGCATCTGAGTCACTGTCAGAACGAGGTCCGTTGCGGTGGAACCTTCAGGCAGCTGTCCTGAGAGTTTGAAGCCAACCACTTCAGGGGTCAGCATGTAAATCGGCTGACCCAGCATGACGGCTTCGGCTTCAATCCCGCCCACGCCCCAGCCAACAACGCCAAGGCCGTTGATCATTGTTGTGTGGCTGTCGGTTCCCACAAGGCTGTCCGGATATGCCACACCATTGGTCGTCATTACAACCGTCGCGAGATACTCAAGGTTGACCTGATGCACGATGCCCGTTGCCGGAGGCACAACCCGGAAGTTGTTGAATGCCTTCTGCCCCCAGCGAAGGAACTGGTATCGTTCCATATTTCGCTCAAACTCAATCTCCACGTTTCGCTGCAGAGCAAACTTGCTGGCGAATTCGTCCACCTGCACGCTGTGGTCAATCACAAGATCGCAGGGGACCAGAGGATTGATCTTCTTTGGATCGCCGCCCATACGAACCATCGCGCTGCGCAGAGCTGCCAGGTCAACGACGGCCGGTACGCCGGTGAAGTCCTGCAGGACGACTCGACCCGGCTTGAAAGGAACTTCAATCTCCGCAGGCTTTGCGGCATTCCAGTTGGCGAGGTTGTTCACATCATCCGCTGTAACGACGAAGTTGTCGATGTTGCGAAGACAAGCTTCCAGCAGGACCCGAATGGAATACGGAAGAGTTTCAATGTCGCCGATGCCGTCCTTCGCCAGCTTAGGCAGGCTGTAATACTTCACGGTACCTGCTGAGGTAGACAGGGTGGATTCAGCACCGAACGGATTGTTGCTCATGAGTCGACTCTGGGGATTCAGGAGGGTATCGAAGAGCCATCAATGGCTCGAGATGGACGAGAACGGCTATACGCTTGCCTCAGAAGATCGGATCATCGGATTTTCCGGGGAGCCGGAATTGTAGAAAACCGCCACACTCACGCAATTGCCAGCCGTTAGAGTCTCATCTCGAGTTCAACACCCGAACTGCGGCTCGTTTTTGGCCATGAGCCAGCAGAACTCGGCCTTCGCGTCCGGCCAGACACGTCGCGGCAGTTTTCGCCGGACCGACGCGTCTTATTTGATTCCCATGATTGGGCGAATCAGCAGCCAGGTGCCCAGTGTCAGCAGCGGCACACCAATCAGGTTCAGCACAAACCCCTGCCTCGCCATCTGGCCTGACGGAATTCGCCCTGTGCTGAACACGATCGCATTGGGCGGCGTCCCGACCGGCAGCATAAACCCCGCACTCGCGGCAAGCGTTGCCGGAACAAACAGCATTCGAGGATCCAGGTGCAGTGGTTCGGCCAGAGCAAGAATGGCTGGAAGTACTGCGTTGACCGTGGCCACGTTACTGGTCAGTTCCGTCAGCATCACCAGAATGAAACAGATGATCGCAATGACCACCGCCGGATGAAACGACTGCAACGGGCCCTGAAGAGTTGCACCGAGCCACGCGGCCAGTTTGGTTGTCTCGAACGCATTCGCCAGCGCGAATCCGCCCCCAAAGAGCAGGATCATATCCCAGGGAAGACGCGACGCAGTCGACCAGTCCATCAGCGGAATCAAACGCCCTCGCGCGTCTCGCTGTCCTGAAGGGACAACAAACAACAGCACGGCCATCAACATGGCCACCGTTGCATCGGTGACCGTGTTGGGAGTTCTCCAGAGACTTCCTGAGTCTGTTTCACCCGCGACAAGAGCAGCCAGATTTCCAAAGGCTCGCTGCCAGCCGGCAAACAGCTCAAAGTCCCCGAGCATGATCTTGTCACGAGTCACCCACAAAATCGCGGTCAGACCGAAAGCACCAGTCATCAGCAGCTCTGCAGTCGTCATGCGACCGAGCGACGTCAATCGCTGCTTCAGAATCAGCTTCAGATCGCCATCGCGCGTCGTTCCGTACGGCAGTTTCCGGATCAGGATGGCAACAACAATGGCGGCGTACACAAACGCGATCGGACCACAACTCAGAAGCCATTCCGAAAAGTACACGGGCGGTGCATCTTTGAGCTTCGACTGGTAGATCCCGATGGCCGCACTATTCGTCGGACTGCCGACCGGAGTCGCCATTCCTCCCAGTGTCGCGCTGTACGCGAGCGTCAGCAGCAAAGGAACCGCCAGCGCGGACGAACGGCTTTCGTTCTCGCCCACTTCATCAATCACCTTCAGCATTGCCAGTCCGATCGGCAGCATCAGCATCGTCGTCGCCGTGTTGCTGATCCACATCGACAGAGTGAAGGTGGCGATGGAAAACCCGATGACCAGCCGCCGCGGACTGACTCCCACCAGATTCACAATCGTCAGTGCCATGCGACGATGCAGATTCCATCGCTCAATTCCCAGAGCGATGATCATCCCGCCGACATACAGGAACAGGCTGTCTTCGACAAAGGATCGAGCGGTGTCTTTGGCTGTCTGGATTCCGAACAGAGGGAACAATGCCAGCGGAAGCAGACTGGTTGCTGCGATCGGAATGGCCTGAGTCATCCAGAGCCCGGCCATCAGTGCAGCGATCGCAAGGAGCCGATGTCCCGCCGGCGTCATCCCCGCAGGAACAGGCGTAAAGAGAATCACCAGAGAGATCCCGACCAGCCCCAGCAATAGAAACGGAGACAATACCGTGTCTTCCGTTTCTGATTCGATGGATGTGTTCGTCATGTGATCACTCTGTGCAGAGCAATTGCCCTCAATCGCTCCAATCATTGTAGAGCAGTTGTCCTCAACTGCTCCGTGCCATTGTAAAGCAGTTGTCCCCAACTGCCCCCGGCCATTGTAAAGTAGTTGTCCTCAACTGCTCCGTGCCATTGTAAAGCAGTTGTCCCCAACTGCCCCCGGCCATTGTAAAGTAGTTGTCCTCAACTGCCCCCGGCCATTGTAAAGCAGTTGTCCTCAACTGCTCCCTGCCATTGTAAAGCAGTTGTCCCCAACTGCTCCCCGCCACTCACCTTTGGCCTCTCGAATTGTGTATCTCGACAGGCAGTTAAGGCAGGTAAGCAATTGAGGACAATTGCTCTACACTCGCAACCCACCTCAGAACCCCGTCACCGCCTGACCGCCACCAACACTCGTCGCGGGTTTCGTTTCCTGGGTCGAAGGATCAAACGACAGAAGTCGACCGGATTCCTTCAGCAGAAAATCGGTGTCCATGAACGGCTCATAACTGATGTCCTGCCATCGAATGCGTCCCTGAGCATCGATCAGGAAAGTGCCATGCAGCGCGGCCTTTTCAAAGTCATCGTAACATCGGTACTGACGGAACACAGCCATCTCCGAGTCAGCGACAAGCGGGAACGGGTACGGAGTTTCCAGGTCCTTCCACGCGCGGCTCAGGTTCTCCTGCTTGTCCGTGCTGACCGCAACCACTTCCAGACCCGCCTTTTTGAAGTCTTCATATTTCGCCGCGATGGCCTTGAGCTGCTCGGCACAGTGAAGACATCCGTATCCAAGGTAGAAGACAACAACAACCGGACGCCCTCGATAATCGTGAAGCGATCGAGGTTTGCCTTCGACGTCGGTCAGAGTCCAGTCCTGAGCAGTGCTCGGTGACCAGCGAAATGGTCCGAGTGCATCCAGATCAGGACGAGTCCCCAGGTCCGACGGTTTCTCCAGCGGCAAACGCCAGTCACCCGGATATCCAAACTCCGCAGCAATCGGTGCCAGTCGCGCAAACGGACTCGCGGCGAGATCGACTGTCTCCGAGATCTTTCGAAGCGATTCGAAAGTCGCTTTTGCTTCGTCCTTCTTTCCAGCTGCAAACTGAATTTCAACCAGAGCCGCGAGTGGAAGTGTTTCGCCCGAATTGGATTTGACTCGCCCGTCTGCCTTCTTGATCGCATCGTCCGTCTTGCCGGCCTTCAGCATCACCAGTGCCAACTGGTCCGGAGAAATCTCGGCGCCCTGAAGCAGCTCCAGAGCTTTCGCAGCATCACCCGCAGCGAGTGCAGCTCGACCGTCAATTTCCTGAATGGCTTTTTCCAGCCGACGAATGTTGGACGCAAACTTTTGCTCAGCGTCCTTCTTTGCTTTCTCCACAGCCTTTTCGTCTGACTTGGCTTCCTTCGCCTTGGTCTCTGCTTCGGTCGCCGCTGCTGCTTGCTTTGCTTTCTCAGCATCCAGCAGCTTCTGGAACTTGTCACGATACAGCTGAGTCTCCGTGGCGTTTCCGAGCGATGCAAACGCTGCTCCGATGGCCCGATCGCGGCTCAGATCTTCTTCTTCGTTGCCCGTGTCCTCCATCAGCCCTTCATTCCGCAGTGCGGCAAGCCGATCCCATCGTTCAAACGCAGTCAGCACGTCAATCAGACGTTCACGACCATACTTGAAACTTCCGGCTTTGCCGATGTGATTGTATTTCGGATGCCGGGGCATCGAGAGCATGTTGCGAGCCAGCCGCTCCGCATCTTCAGCACGTCCGATGGAAATCATGTTCCGAATGCACCACTCGTTGTTGTGAGCAAAATTATGAATCTGGTCCGGCATCACCATGTCACGCATCATGTGAGCATGATCCACTCGCGCGGACGCTTCCTGCTGCCACACAGCATCGTGATAACGACGCAGGCGAGAATAGATGTGGCCGGGCATGTGCCACATGTGAGCAATACCGGGAGCTGAAAGTCCACCCAGCGCGGAGGATTCGAGCGCCTTCTCTGGCTTCTTGCCGTCCCAAAGATGAATGCGATAATGATGAGCCGGATGAAGAGGTTCGACTTCAAGCACTTCTTCAATCAGTGCATCGACGGCCAGGTTGGAAGGCATCTCAAGGCCTTCGCGCTTGCCGGACCAGAAAAATTCTGTCAGGAACGCCTTCGTTTCAATGTCCTCCGGAAACTCAAGCAGCAGATCTTCCAGGTCATCGACATAACGATCCGCGCGACGTTTTCGTTCCTGCTCATTCTCTGCCTTCGTGTTGATGTATCTTTCAAACGAAGCGATCAGAAGCTGTTCGCGGCGAGACACTTTGTCCTTTCGCTTCATGGCCTCAGCGATGAAGCCCTTTGCTCGCGTTGCATTGCCGCGATTGGACATCGCCATGCCCCAGTACGCAATCGCGCAGTCGGGGTCCAGCATCGCGGCCTGACGGAACGATCGCTCTGATTCGAAGTACCAGAAGCCATGCAGCTGAGCCACACCCTGCTCGACAAACTTCTTAGCGTCTTCGTTCGTCGAAGTCGTCGGGAAGCGGACTCGCCCCACACCCGACATCAGATAAGCCGCCTGTCGAGGCCCCTCGTTGAAGATCTCCCCGTGGACGGAATGACCTTCCTTAAGTACAGCGGGATCCGCGGGCTTGGCTTCGTCCTTCTTCGCAGCATCCGAGCCCTGCTGTTCCGGCTTAGCTTCAGCAGGAGCACTCGCGGGAGCCGGACTGGGCGTCGCAGCCTGTTGAGCAAACGTCGAGGAATGGGAAATGCCTGATGCAACGAGGATTGCGGTCGAAGCCACTGAGCAGCGAATGAGATCAAATCGCATTGGACGAATTTCCCGGCAAGTTTCGTCATCTGTGAAGAGCGACGCTGTTCCGCCGTTTTCGATGGACATCGACGACGGTGGGCGACAACTGCTCGACACTGGTGTTCAGCAAGGTGGGCCACTGAAGGTTGTTGGAGGCAGGCGAGAAGTCGATACATTGCCCGGAAATGGGAGAAAAACAACCATTCGAACGGCAGATTCGCCCAGTTTCCCGGCTCAAATCAAGGAAACCCACACTCACCTGCGATCCGTAAACCACTGCCTGACTGGGAATTGCGTCAAATTCGAAAAAGTCGGATGTTTTTGTGGAGACTTGTTTCGGACACGGAGCAAGGTTAAACTTCCCGGTTTCGAAATTCCGACCCATGGCGAATTCAGCAGCTCCAAAGCGGCGATTTGGCCATGCGGAATGAGAGTTGGTCCGTCCCGGGCTTGAGTTTCCGTACTCGAAGTTTCAGTCATTGAAGTTTCACTGCCCGAAGTTTCACTGTTTGTCAGGAAGCGAACGAAGTGCCTCCAGCGATTATGGTTAACGTCAAAGAGATTCTGGATTCCGAAAGTCTGTTGACGGCGGACAATCTTAATCAGCTTGAAAATGCGGCTGCAGGTTCACAGCTGACGGAACTGCGTCAGTATGTGGGCGACTTGATTCGCCGGCTCGACAGCGGCGAAAAATCAGAAGCCGTGCTGGCTCGTGCTGGCGTAGGTTCCTACCTGCTGTCGCGCCAGTCTCAGGCCGATCGATTTCTGTCACAGGTGACTCGTGACGGTGTGGCGATGTTTGTCCATGGCCAGTGCCTGACCTCGCTGAACCGACCGGAAGATGCGGCAGCGCGATTCGACGCAGCCTCCAAGGCCGGTTTCGATCCAGTTGGATGTGCTCTTCGACGTGCCGGAGCAATTCGTGCTTCAGGTCGCGTTGACGAAGCAGAGAAGCTTCTTCGCAGCGTTGCGGCTTCTGCGGCCAGCCGAGCGGAATATTCGTTCCAGATGGGCTGCATTTGGGCAGACCGTGGCGATGCACTGACCGCGGTCGAATATTTCGAGCGTGCAGTGGATATGGATCCTCATCATTCTCGCGCGCTGTTCTGGCTGGCGGCCGAGAATGCTCTGCGAGGCAATGACGACGAAGCAATTCGTCTGTATGAGCGATCTCTGTCAAAGCCACCGTTCTACGTGGGTGCTCTGCTGAACCTGGGCCTTCTGTACGAAGACCGTGAAAACTACCAGGCAGCGGCATTCTGCTTCCGACGCATTCGCGACTACGATCCGAACAATGAGTTTGCGACGCTGTACCTGAAGGACATCGAAGCAACTCACGGCATGTACATTGATGAAGACCAGGCAAAGCAGGAAGCTCGCATGAAGCAGCTGCTTGGCCGCCCGGTCACCGACTTCGAACTGTCAGTGCGAAGCCGCAACTGCCTGGCTGCGATGAACATCAACACTCTGGGCGACCTGACCGAAGTCAGCGAACAGGAACTGCTGGCCGGCAAGAACTTCGGCGAGACATCGCTGATGGAAATCCGGGAACTGCTGCAGGCACACGGACTGCGCATTGGTCAGCACCTGCACAAGATTCATTCTCGCGATCATGTTGTTGATCAGAGCCTGTCACCGGAAGAGCAGGCAATGATGAACAAGCTGGTCGTTGATCTGAATCTGTCCGTTCGATCACGCAAGTGCATGTCTCGTCTGAACATCCAGACGATCGGCCAGCTGCTCTCCCGAACCCCGGACGAACTGCTCGCCAGCCGCAACTTCGGCGTGACATCACTGAACGAAATCCGCCAGAAACTCGGCGAAGTCGGTCTCCGACTCCGAAACGACTAATATTCCTCCGGCGTCCAGCAGGACCATTGAAGGGTTCCCACGGAACCCTTCAATTTCCACACGGACAAACGCCGGCTGAGGCATAGGATCAATCGGTCGAACATCCGACGATCCAGAGCAAAAGTAACCCGGTAGTGTAATCGGTAACACAACAGATTTTGGTTCTGTTTTTCCAGGTTCGAGTCCTGGCCGGGTTATCAGTTTTCATGACCTGAAAACTGCCACAACGTCAAAAGCCTGAAGGACTTGGAGCGATGAGCTTCAGGTCCTTCTTTTTTTGAAAATCTGAATCAGTGACAAATCAGTGACACGGGTGGCATTCGCAGTGCCCCTGCGTTGCATTGACGTTGGTCGCGTTGAACCGAGGTTGGAATTGCGTTGAATTGTCGGGGCTGGTTTGAGGTCTGAGTCGCTCGTACGCTTTTCACAAGGCAAACGGGAGACCTCAAATGGCGTCACTTCAGCAAGATCCAAGCGGCACTTTCCACATCTGCTTCCGTTATGGAAAGCAGCGATTCAAGCGTTCGCTGCAGACAAGCGATTTCAAGAAGGCCACTGCCGCCACAGTTCGAGTTGCCGAGAATCTCAGGATGGTTTCGTTGGGCCGAATGGCGATTCCTGACGATGCCGACGTTCCGACATTCCTGTTGTCCGATGGTGTCATTGCGTCGAAACCCGAACCCGTATGTACCCTGACATTGTCCGAGCTGTTTCCAAAGTACCTGGATGCGGTACCCGAAGGAGCGATCGAAAAGACCTCAGTTGAGACGAATCAGATTCACATGAAGCACTTTGTTCGGGTGCTCGGCAAGAACAAACCTCTCCGATCTCTGACAGCTTCAGACCTGCAGAAGTACGTCACAACGCGATCTCGCGAAAATGGTCGACGAGGAAACAACGTCAGTGCCGCCACAATCAGGAAGGAGATTGCGACGCTTGGATCGCTTTGGAACTGGGCCGTCGCTCAGGGACTCGTCACCGGTAACTATCCACGCCGAGGAATCGTCTTTCCCAAGCACTCCGAGAAGCCACCATTCCAGACCGTGGCTCAGATCCGCCGCCAGATTGAGCAGGGTGGATTGAACGAGGAACAGGCCGGAGCACTGTGGGCCTGTCTTTACCTGAACGTCGATGAACTGAATCAGGTTCTGGACTTTATCAAACTGCGAAGCCCGCATCCGTATCTTTATCCGATGGCGTTCACTGCAATGCATACCGGAGCACGGCGAAGTGAACTCTGCCGAACGCTGGTGAATGACGTCGACATGAAGGATCGAACTTTGCTGATTCGCGAACGAAAGCGAATGAAGTCTCGAAAGACAACTCGTACAGTTCCGGTGTCCGGTGCATTGGCCACAGCCCTGCAGGACTGGCTCAAGGTGAAGCCAGCGAGTCCGTTCCTGTTTCTTGATCCGGCTGTGAACGGATTCACGAATGATCCGAAAAATGAGTTCGCGTTGGACCCATACGACGCCGGATATCATCTGACCAAAGTTCTCGACAAAGGCGAGTGGAAGCACGTTGGAGGGTGGCACGTGTTTCGTCATAGCTTCATCAGCAACTGTGCCACGAAGAATGTCGATCAGCGATTCATCGACAATTGGGTCGGCCATCAAACCGATGAGCAACGCCGACGCTATCGGCATCTCTTTCCTGATTCGCAGAAGCAGGCGATTGATTCGGTATTCACCCAGTGAAGTTCAATTTGAAAAGAGGACAGCGATGTTGACTACGCGACGTAACGTGATGGGCCTATGCCCCCAGACGTCACACTCGCGACACATCGAAGGATACGAGAACACAGGTTCCCGCTCTAAAGTCGATCAATTGAATAGGCAAGCGAGAATCTCCTTTTCTCGCGTCGCGTACGATTCGCTGCCCTGCTGCCGCAACTGATTGAGCTTCGAGAGATTGCATTCCATGAAGTCACAGGCGAGCTCGGGTCTTTGAAATGTGTCGCTAATTCTCACGGTCTGAATCTCCTTAAAGAGCACAGCACGCAGTTGTTCCATCGATTGCGCGTTTATCTCAAGTGTCTTTTGAAGCAGTTGAACGCTGACGAGATAACGCTTTGCGAACCACATTTTCCAACTTGGCTTGGGTTCTGGATAAACACCTACGCCGACGCTCAATACGCGAATATCGCTTGGTGGCTTCTTAATGGCGTGAATCGCATCTGCG